>CAWEJU010000014.1:0-487517 GCA_963809465.1 uncultured Actinomycetes bacterium
GCCTGCTTGATCACGTCGAGGTTGTGCTCGATGACGATCATCGTGTTGCCGCCGTCGACGAGCCGCTGGAGTGTCTCGAGCAGCTTCTCGATGTCCGCGAAGTGGAGCCCGGTCGTGGGCTCGTCGAGGATGTAGAGCGTCTTCCCGGTCGCCACCTTGCACAGCTCGGCGGCGAGCTTTACCCGCTGCGCCTCGCCACCGGAGAGCGTCGTCGCCGGCTGGCCGAGCTTGATGTAGTCGAGCCCGACGTCGTGGAGCGTCTGCAGCCGCCGTCGGATCTTCGGGATCTTCGCGAAGAAGCGCAGCGCCTCCTCCACCGACATCTCGAGCACCTCTGCGATCGAGCGTCCCTTGAAGCGCACCTCGAGCGTCTCGCGGTTGTAGCGCGCGCCCTTGCACGTCTCGCACGGCACGTAGACGTCGGGCAGGAAGTGCATCTCGATCTTGATCTGCCCGTCGCCCTTGCACGTCTCGCAGCGGCCGCCGCGCACGTTGAACGAGAAGCGGCCCGGCTTGTAGCCGCGCACCTTCGCCTCCGGCGTGAGCGAGTAGAGCTCGCGGATGTGCGTGAACAGGTCGGTGTACGTCGCGGGGTTCGAGCGCGGCGTCCGCCCGATCGGCTTCTGGTCGATCTCGATCACCTTGTCGAAGACCTCGATCCCGTCCACGCCGGCGTGCGCGCCCGGCTTCACCCGCGCGCGGTTGAGCCGGTTCGCGAGCGCCTTGAACACGATCTCGTTCACGAGCGTCGACTTGCCGGAGCCGGACACGCCGGTGACGCAGATGAACTTGCCGACGGGGAACGCGACGTCGATGTCCTTGAGGTTGTGCTGCGCGGCGCCGCGGACGAGGAACGAGCCGCGATCCTCCTCCCGCCGCTCTGGCACCGCGATCGTGCGCTTGCCGGCCAGGAACTGTCCCGTGACCGATTTCCCGACCCGCTCGACCTTCGCCGCCGGGCCTTCGGCGACGACCTCGCCTCCGTGCAGGCCGGCGCCCGGCCCCATGTCGACGAGCCAGTCGGAGCGGCGCATCATCTCCTCGTCGTGCTCGACGACGAGGACGGTGTTACCGATGTCGCGCAGCCGCTCGAGCGTGTCGATCAGGCGGGCGTTGTCGCGCTGGTGGAGGCCGATCGACGGCTCGTCGAGGATGTAGAGCACGCCGACGAGCTGCGAGCCGATCTGCGTGGCGAGCCGCAGCCGCTGCGCCTCGCCGCCCGACAGCGTCGCCGCCGCGCGGTCGAGCGTCAGATAGCCGACCCCGACGTCGTCGAGGAAGGTCAGGCGCTCGCGGATCTCCTTCAGGATCCGGTGGCCGATCAGCTGTTCGGTCTCGGTCAGCTCGAGCGAGTCGAGGAAGACGAGCGCCGACGCAACAGACAGCTGGGTGAACTCGTGGATCGAGCGCTCGCCGACGGTGACCGCGAGCACCTCCGGCTTGAGCCGCGCGCCCTTGCAGACCGGGCACGGCCGCAGGGACATGTACTCCTCGATCCGCTCGCGCTGCTGCGACGAGTCGGTCTCGCGGTACCGCCGCTGGAGGCTCGCGACGATCCCGTCGAAGGCGAGCATGTACTGGCGCCGGCGCCCCATCCGGTTCCGGTACTGGACGTAGACCTTCTCGCCGTCCGTCCCGTGGAGGAAGCGATTCTGCTCCTCCTCGGTCAGCTCGGACCACGGCCTCGAGGAGTCGATCTCGTAGCGGTCGGCGATCGCCTGGATCACGGCCTCGTAGAAGCCCGACGAGCCGCCCACCGACCACGGCACGAGAGCGCCGTCGTCGATCGAGAGCGACGGATCGGGGACGAGCAGGTCCGGGTCGATCTCCTGCTGCGAGCCGAGCCCGGTACAGCGCGGACACGCGCCGTGCGGCGCGTTGAAGGAGAAGATCCGCGGCTGGAGCTCCGGCAGCGAGACGCCGTGGTCGGGGCAGGCGAAGTTCTCGGAGAAGATGAGCTGCTCCCCGCTCTCGACGAGATCGACCGCCACGAGCCCCTCCGCGAGCGCAGCCGCCGTCTCGACCGACTGCGTCAGCCGCAGCCGCAGGTCGGCCCGCATCACGAGCCGGTCGACGACCACCTCGATCGTGTGCTTGTACTTCTTGTCGAGCTCGGGCACGCCCTCTTCGAGCACGTACTGCTCGCCGTCGACCTTGACCCGCGTGAAGCCCTCCCGCGTCAGGTCCTCGAAGACCTCCCTGTACTCGCCCTTGCGGTCGCGGACGACCGGCGCGTTGACCGTGAAGCGCGTGCCCTCCTCGAGCCTCAGCACCTGGTCGACGATCGCGTCGAGGCTCTGGCCGGCGATCGGCTTGCCGCAGATCGGGCAGTGCGGTCGGCCGACGCGTGCGTAGAGGAGGCGCAGGTAGTCGTAGATCTCGGTCACGGTGCCGACCGTCGAGCGCGGGTTGCGCGAGGTCGTCTTCTGGTCGATCGAGATCGCCGGGCTGAGACCGTCGATGTGGTCGACGTCCGGCTTCTCCATCATCTGGAGGAACTGGCGCGCGTACGCCGAGAGCGACTCGACGTAGCGGCGCTGCCCCTCCGCGTAGATCGTGTCGAAGGCGAGCGAGGACTTGCCGGACCCGGACAGGCCGGTGATGCAGATGAGGCGGTTCCGCGGCAGGCGGACGGTGAGGTCCTTCAGGTTGTGCTCGCGGGCGCCGTGGACGACAAGCTCGTCGGCAGCCATATGGCGGTCATTCTATCCGCCGAACGTGTGTTCGGCCAGTCGCTGCTCGGGGTTACCTCCGCTGCTGGAGCGCGCGCGTCAGCCGACGCGGCACGCAGTCGATCTCGAGCTCGCCTGCCACCACGGTGCTGTAGCCCAGGACCCGGCCGAGCAGCGGCCGCTCCACCTCGAACACCGTCCCGTTGAGCGAGACCGACGCGCTGCTGCGACGCAGGAAGCCATGCTCGACGACGAGCGCGCCGCCGGTCACGACGAGGTGCGTTCGGTCCCAGCGGGCGACGCCGATCACGGCAATCAGCGCGGCGAGGGCAAGCAGCACCGCACCGGCTGCCGCCGTCGCGGTCCACGGGGCGAGAAAGCATGCGCCGCCGGCGAGCGCGAGGACGAGCGCACGCAAAAGCGGCCGCGCGAGCGCGATCCCATGCCGGTGCGCCTCGAGGACGGGCGTATCCACGGCCGCCTCGTTCTAGTTGTGGCAGGGAATCCCTGTGCAAATGACCGGAATCGCACGCAAGACTGCGATCGCGACCCTCGTCGCCCTGGCGATCGTCGTGGCCGCGCTCGCGCTCTGGAAGATCCGGGTCGTGATCGCGCTGCTCTTCCTCGGCTTCGTGATCGCGTCCGCGATGCGGCCGAGCGTCGAATGGCTCAACCGCCGTGCGCGGGTGCCGCGCCCGCTCGGCGTGCTCCTTCACTACCTGTGCTTCATCGCCGCCCTGACGCTCTTCCTCTACCTCGTCGTGCCGGTCGCGATCACCCAGATCGACAACGCGCTGGGCGGCCAGGTGCCAACCTCGACCCAGGCGCTCCATCACGCCGCCGTCCACTCGCACGGGATCCGGCACGAGATCCTCAGCGCGCTCGACAAGCGGCTACGGCAGCTTCCCTCCGGGGCGACGCTCCTCCACCCCGCGATCACGGTTACGAAGACGCTGTTCGAGATCCTCGTCGGGATCCTGTTCGTCTTCGCGGTCGGCGCCTACTGGATCTTCGAGCGCGATCGAGCGATCGCGCTCGTGCAGTCGATGGTGTCGCGCAGGCACCGCCGCGTGACGCGGGACACGTGGGTGCTGATCGACATGAAGCTCGGCGCGTTCGTGCGCGGCCAGTTCGTGCTCGTGACCATCTCCGCGACACTGCTGTCGCTCGCGTTCTGGCTCGACGGCGAGCCGTACTGGCTCCTGATCGGCACCGGGGCCGGCATCGTCGAGCTGATACCGATCGTGGGGCCGCTCGCCGCCGGCGTAGTCGCCATCGGCGCCGGGCTGACCGTGGGCTGGGTCGTAGCACTCGGTGCCGGGATCGCCGTGCTCATTCAGCGCCAGCTCCAGGACTACGCCATCGGCCCACGCGTGATGGGGCACGCAGTCGGGCTGTCGCCGCTCGTCGTGATGATCACCGTCGTCACCGTCGGCTATCTCTTCGGGGCGATCTATGTGTTGATCGCGATCCCGATCGCGTGCGTGGTCGCGACGCTCGTCGACGTCGTGATCCGCGACCGCGATCCCGCAGAGGAGGACGCGCCGGCCGTGCTGTTCGCGGGCACGGGAGAAGGGAAGCGCTAGCCGGTCCTGGGCTTGCGCCAGCGGCTGAACACCGGGCCGCGCGTGCGTAGGGCTCGACGGAGCACGAGCGAGCGCCGTGCCGGCTCTGCCGGTGCGGCGCGGAAAAGGGCGAGGCGGCCTCGTCAGTTCGTCCTGGGCTTACGCCAGCGGCCGAAGACGAGGCCGCCGAGCGTGAACCCGAGCCCGAACGTGCCGGCGGCGAACGCGCCGATGGCTGCCGCCTTGCGCGCCGTCGAAAGACGCTGCCAGCGGCCGAGAGCCTCCTTCTCCTCGTGCGTCAGCTCCTCGCCGCGCCGCTGCTTGCGCAGCGCGCCGCCGGCCCGTAGACCGACGTACATGTCGTCGAAGATCTCGGCGGATTCTTCGGTCATGACCGGAATCTATAGCCTCGTTCGATTGTGAACGCCCGGCTCCTCCATGTTTCCGATCTGCACGTCGGTACACACGAGGGGCCCGAGACAGGACGGGCGCTCGCGCGGCTGGTGGCGCAGACGGAGCCGCAACTCGTGGTCGCCTCGGGCGATCTGGCGAACCGCGGCCGGCCGCAACAGCTCGAACAGGCGGCGGAGTTGCTGCGATCCCTCGGGCCGCCGGTGCTCGCGGTGCCCGGCAACCACGACCTCCCGTACACCCCGGCCCGCCTCGTCCGGCCGTGGGCGGAGTTCGAGCGAGTCTGGGAGACGACGGAGCCGACGGCCACGCTGCCCGGGCTCCACGTGGTGGGCCTGAACTCGGCGCGGCCGTTCCGCCAGCAGGGCGGCGCGCTGAGCAGCGCACAGCTCGCGCGGGCGGCCGAGCGGCTCGCGGCTGCCGAGTCGGGAGCGCTCCGCGTCGCCGTCCTCCACCACCACCTCATCGGCGCACCGTGGCGGGCGGCGCGCAAGCGGCCGGTTGCACGGCGCAACCACGTCCTCCGTTCCCTGGTGGACGCGGGCGCCGACCTCATCCTCGCGGGTCACATCCACCAGGCGGCGGTGAGCGAGCGGCACGAGTTCGAGGTCGTCGGCGACGAGGCGCGCACGGCCGTCGTCGCGATCGCACCCGGGCTCGGGCAACCGCGGCCGCGAAGGCTGGGCGAGGCGCGCGGGCTCCACCTCCACGAGGCGGACGCGGACGGCATCGTCGTTCGCACCTTCCGCTGGTCGCGCGGCGACTGGACACTCGGCGCCGAGCGGCGTTTCAGCCGCTAGCGCGGCGGGAGCTGATGAGCGCCGGGCCCCGTCAGCGGACGGTGCTGGACGAAGCGGCGGTGGAGGTAGAGCAACAGCGTCGCCGCGAGGATCGAGATGACGATCCCGCCCACGTGGCCGAGGAAGAGCCACGAGATGATCCCGCCGACGAACGAGCCGGCGAGGCCGAGCCCGATCGTGGCGATGACCCCCATCGGGTCGGGCCCGGGCAGCGCGAGCCGTGCGAGCGCGCCGACGATCAGGCCCTCGACGGCCAGCACGAGGATGAACCAGATCACCATGGCAGCTAGGGCCGGAGGCTCTCGAGTAGACGTGTCCGTGCGGCGGTGTACTCGTCATCGTCGAGGACGCCCGAGTCATGGAGCTCCTCGAGCAGGCCGAGGTAGTGCGCGGGATTCTCGGTCGGATCGCCGCCCGCCTGCGCGTCGGCCCCGGCGGTCGCCACCGGCGACTGCGCCCGCGTCATCAACTGTGTGCTGAACGGCTGGATCCCGATCTTGTCCGGGTCGATACCCGCCCGCCGGAGGCGCTCCCGATAGCCCTCGATGCCGAAGCCGCGCTCGGGGAAGCGATAGGCCTCTCTCCCCCAGAGCGGGCGCTTCTGGACGAAGCGCCGGTAGATGACGACGAGGACCACAGCCGCGCCGAAGCTCGCGAGCTCCGACCACGAGGCTGCGCCACGCCCGCCGATGCCGATGACGAGCCCTGCCCCGATCGCCGTCCCCAGCAGGCCGATGGCGATCGTGAGCCAGGGCGGCATCGGATCCGGCCCCGGCAGGGCGAAACGCGCGAGCGCGCCGGTGACGAACGCGATGAACAGGGCGCCGAGCACGGCTCCGACCATGTGCGGAGGGTAGCGCGGCGGCGTGAAGATGCAGTAGCGCGGATCCGCTAGGCAGCGGTCTGCTCGAGGGCCTGCAGCTCGCGTCGCAGGTCCTTGATCTCGTCGCGCAGCTTGGCCGCGTACTCGAAACGCAGCTCCTCGGCGGCGAGGTACATCTCCTCCTCGAGCGTGACGACGAGCTTCTCGAGCTCCTCGCGCGACATCCCCTCGACCTTCGTGGCGCCGCGCCGCCGCCTCGACGGCACCGTGGGAGACTCGAGCTGGAGCAGCTCGGCGATGTCGGAGACGCCTTTGGCGATCGTCTCGGGGATGATCCCGTGTTCCTCGTTGTACGCAAGCTGGACGGCGCGCCGCCGGTTCGTCTCGTCGAGTGCCTCCTTGATGGCCTCCGTCTGCTTGTCGGCGTACATGAGCACCTTGCCGTGGACGTTCCGCGCCGCGCGGCCGATCGTCTGGATCAGGCTCGTCCGCCCGCGCAGGAAGCCCTCCTTGTCGGCGTCGAGGATCGCGACCAGCGAGACCTCCGGCAGGTCGAGGCCCTCGCGCAGGAGGTTGACACCGACGAGGACGTCGAACTCGCCCAACCGGAGCTCGCGCACGATCTGGATCCGCTCGAGCGTGTCGATCTCGGAGTGGAGGTACCGCGCCTTGACCCCCGACTCGAGCAGGTAGTCGGTCAGGTCCTCGGCCATCTTCTTCGTCAGCGTCGTGACGAGGACGCGCTCGCCCGCCGCCTCGCGCGCGCGGATCTCGCCGAGGAGATCGTCGATCTGGTTCTTCGTCGCGCGCAGATCGACGTCCGGGTCGACGATGCCGGTCGGACGGATCAGCTGCTCGGCGACGACCTTCGACTCCCGGAGCTCGAACGCCCCCGGCGTCGCGGAGACGAACACGAGCTGCGGCACCTTGCGCAGGAACTCGTCGAAGCGGAGCGGCCGGTTGTCGAGCGCCGACGGCAGCCGGAAGCCGAAGTCGACGAGCGTCTGCTTGCGCGAGCGGTCGCCCTCGTACATGCCGCCGAGCTGTGGAACGGTCTGGTGCGACTCGTCGACGAAGACGATGAAGTCGGACGGGAAGTAGTCGAGCAGGGTGAACGGGTGCGTCCCCGGCGCTCGGCCCTCGAGGATGCGCGAGTAGTTCTCGATCCCGTTGCAGAAGCCGAGCTCGCGCAGCATCTCGAGGTCGTACTCGGTCCGCTGCCGGATCCGGTGCGCCTCGAGCAGCTTTCCCTCCTCCTCGAAGTGCGCGACCTGCTGCTCGAGCTCGTGCCGGATCTCGTCGACCGCACGCTCGACGGTCGGCTGCGAGGTGACGTACTCCGTCGCCGGCCAGATCGAGAGGTTGTCGAGCTTCGCCAGCACCTCGCCGGTGAGCGGGTCGAAATGCGTCATCCCCTCCACCTCGTCGCCGAAGAACGAGATGCGATATGCCGTCTCCTGGTTCGCCGGCTGCACCTCGACGACGTCGCCCTTCACGCGGAAGCGTCCGCGGCCGAGCATCGTGTCGTTGCGGACGTACTGCGAGTCGATCAGCTTCCGCAGCAGGAGATCGCGGTCGTGGTCGGCGCCGACCTCGACGTAGATCATCCGCTCGCGCCATTCCTCCGGCGAGCCGAGGCCGTAGATGCACGAGACGGAGGCGACCACGACCACGTCGCGGCGCGTGAACAGCGACGACGTCGCGTTGAGCCGCAGACGCGCGATGTCGTCGTTCCGCGAGGAGTCCTTCTCGATGTAGAGATCGGCCTGCGGGACGTACGCCTCCGGCTGGTAGTAGTCGTAGTAGGAGACGAAGTACTCGACGGCGTTGTGCGGGAAGAACTCCCGGAACTCGTTGCAGAGCTGGGCCGCGAGTGTCTTGTTGTGGGCGATGACGAGCGCCGGCCGCCCGGTCTTCTCGATCGTCCACGCCATCGTCGCCGTCTTGCCTGTGCCGGTCGCGCCGACGAGCGTCTGGTACCGCTCGCCGGCGAGGATCGACTCGGAGAGGATGTCGATCGCCCGCGGCTGGTCTCCGGTCGGACGGTAGGCAGAGGTTGTCCGCAGCTCGGCCATTACGGACAGGGTATCCCCGCCTAGGGAGTCAGCTGTCGAACGAGATCACGCTGCGAATGCCGTCCTGGGCGCGCATGAGATCGAAACCCCGGTTGACCTCGCCGAGCGAGAGCGTGTGCGAGATGAGCGGATCGACGTCGATGTCTCCGGCGAGGTAGCGGTCGACGAACTGTGGCACCTGGTCGCGCCCCTTCACTCCGCCGAACGACGAGCCGGCGACACGGCGACCCGTGATCAGGAAGCGCGGCACGACGTCGAGCGTCTCCCCCCTCCCGGCCACCCCGCACACCGTGGCGAGGCCCCAGCCCATGCGTGCCGACTCCACGGCCTGGCGCATGACGTCGACGAGCCCGGTCGCCTCGAAGGTGTAGTCCGCGCCGAAGCCGCCGGTCAGCTCGACGATCTGCTCGACGGCCTGCGGCCCGCCTGTAAACGTGTCGGTGGCGCCCTGCGCGCGGGCGAGCTCGAGCCGCCCCTCGGCCGGATCGACGCAGACGATCCGTTCCGCCCCGCTCAGCCGGCAGCCGACGACCGCGCCGAGCCCGACGAGGCCCGCCCCGAAGACGACGCACGTGGAGCCGGGCTCGACCCGCGCGGTGTTCAGGGCGGCGCCCAGCCCGGTCGAGAGACCACACGCGAAGACGCATGCGCGGTCGAGGGGAGCTTCGGAAGCGATCCTCGCGAGCGCGATCTCCGGCATGACCGTGTACTCGGCGAACGTCGAGGTCCCCATGAAATGCCGGATCGGCTCGCCGCCGCGGGACAGACGCGCCGTCCCGTCGGGCAGGAAGCCCTGATTCTGCTGCTCACGGATCGCCAGACAGAGGTTCGTGCGCGGATCCCGGCAGTGGAGGCACTCCCGGCACTGCGGCGAGAAGAGCGTCACCACATGGTCGCCGGGCGCAAGCGAGCCGACGCCCTCCCCGACCCGCTCGACGACGCCCGCGCCTTCGTGCCCGAGCACCGTCGGCGCGTAGCCGGACGGGTCGGCCCCGGAAGCCGTGTACAGGTCCGTATGGCAGACGCCGCAGGCGACGAGCCGCACGAGAACCTCGCCCGCCTTCGGCTCGGCCAGATCGACCTCCTGGACCTCGAGGGGACGACCGAACTCCTCGAGCACCGCCGCCCGCATCTTCACGTCGGCGGTCATACCAGTTTCTCGAACGGCGCGGATGCGCAGAACGCCCTGATGGACACCGAGCAGTCGCCTCCCTACGCGGCGTACGCGACGATCATGGCCGTCTTCTGCGGCGGGCTCGCCGGAGCGGGTGCGCTCGCGCGCGCACTCGACCGCGATCCGGAAGAGCACACGGCACTCGATCTCGCGGCGCTCGCTCTCGCGACCTACAAGGCCGCGCGGACCATCTCCCGAGACGAGGTGACGAGCTTCCTCCGCGAGCCGTTCGTCGAGGGCCACGCTCACGACGGCGGGGAGCAGCCGCTCGAGACCGGCGGGATGCGGCAGGCGATCGGGGAGCTCGTGACCTGCAGCCGCTGCGCGGGTGCCTGGGTCGCGGCGGGCCTCGGCGCGACGCAGGTCGTCGCGCCGCGCTTCGGGCGCCTACTGACGTGGACGCTGGGCGCCGCAGGCCTGAACGACTTTCTCCAGGCCGGCTTCGCCGCGCTCACGAGCAAGAGCAACGAGCTCGAAGCCCGCGCGCCCTAACCTTTCCGCCGACACCGTGATGGACGGAACCAGCCAGCCTCCCGCATCCAGCGGCTCCGTCGAAGTCCGCGCGCTGGCCGCGCCGACGCGAGCCGAGATAGAGCAGCTCGCGGAGATCTTCGACCGTTATCGCATCCACTATGGCGAAGCGGCTGACGCGTCTCGGACGGCGAGTTGGCTGGACGGGAACATGGGCAGCGGCCGCCTCGAAGCCTTCGTCGCGGCAGACGAGGGTGCGTTCGTCGGCTTTGCCATCACGGTGACCATTCCCGCATCGCTACGGCTCGGCCACTACTGGCAGATCAGAGACCTCTTCGTCTTGCCGAACCATCGTCGCCTCGGCGTTGGCCGCGCGCTGCTCGACTCCGTCCGCGCGGCGGCAATCAAAGCGGGTGCGTTGCGTCTGGCCTTGCAGACGGAGGCCGACAACACCCCAGCCCTCCGTCTCTATGCCGAGTGCGGCTATACGGCGGTCGAGGGCTACTGCTCACTGGCGCTGCCACTGACGTCCGATTCCTAATAGCCGAGCTGGCTCGCGTAGGCGCGGCGATAGATCTTCTTCAGCCGCTCGACGCGCGAGACGTAGTGCCGCGTCTCGTCGAACTGGATCCCCTCGTGCGCCGCTTGCCAGCGGTCGACGTTGTCCTCGCCGGCGTTGTAGGCGGCGAGCGCGAGCCGCTCGTTGCGGTACCTGACGAGGAGGTGGTGGAGGTACCACGCGCCGTAGCGGACGTTGAGCTCTGGATTCGTCAGGTCGGAGAGGCGGAAATCGTGGCCGCCCGTGTACTGCGCGATGCCCTCCGCCGTGCTCGGCGTCAGCTGCATGAGGCCCACGGCGCCGGCGCGTGAGTGGGCGTTCGGGTTGAACTTGCTCTCCGCCTCGATGACGGCGGCAAGAAGTGCCGGTTGGAGGTGGTAGTTCGCCGCATGACCGCGGACGATCGCCGAGTAGCGGAGCGGATACCAGAGCCGCGCGTACCACGGCGGCTCCGTCCGCTGCAGATAGACGAACACGCCGAGCGCCGCGAAGACGACGACGGCGACGACCAGCCAGCGCCTCAGGACCGTCGTAGCTCCTCCAGTACCCCGGCGACAAAGGCGTCGAGCTCCTCGAGCGAGCCGTCGTTCACGTAGCAGAAGTCGGCCCTCGCCACCTTCTCCCCTTCGGGCACCAGCCGCCCCTCCCTCTCGGCGACGGCGCCGCGCCGCGCCTCTCTCACCTCGGACGGTGCCGTGACGACGACGACGCGGTCGAAGCGCTCCTCGCCGCCGGTCTCGAAGAGCAGCGGGATCTCGGCGACGGCGACGTCGGCCGCTTGTGCCGGAAGCCATTCGTCGACGGCCGCCCGAACCCGTGGGTGGAGCTGCGCCTCGAGCCAGGCGAGCTCCGCTCGGTCGGCGAAGACGATCCGGCCGATCTCCGCCCGGTCGACCTCACCGTCGCGGAAGACGCGCTCGCCCCAGCGCTCCCGGAGCGCAGCTTGTAGTCCTTCGTCCTCGCGATAGAGGCGGTGGACGACGTCGTCGCTCGAGATGACGGCCGCACCGTGGCGCCCGAATGCACGGAGCGCCTCGCTCTTCCCGGCCGCGATGCCGCCTGTGAGCGCGACCGCGAGCGGCCGCTTCACTACTCCGTCGGCTCGGCCTCGTCGGAGGCGTCGGCCTCTGCCTCTGCCTCGTTTTGCCTCTGCCTCTGCCTCGGCTGCCGGCTCATCGGCTTCCGCCTCGGCCTCCGCGACCGGCTCCTCGGCTTCCACCTCGGCGGCCGGCTCCTCGACCTCGGCGGCGGGCTCTTCGACCTCGGCGGCGGGCTCTTCGACCTCCACCTCGGCCACGGGCTCCTCCTCCGTCGCCTCGGCTTCCGGCGGGGCTTCGGCGGGCGCGGCTTCGGCGGCCGGCACCTCGAGCGTCTCGGCGGCGGGAACCTCGTCGGCGAAGACCTCGTCGGACAGCCCGAGCGCGGGCGGCTCCGCCTCCTCGCCGGGCTTGGGCTGCACGGGCATCCCGTCCTCGACGCGCTTGAGCGAGAGCGAGAGGCGCCGCCGGTCGGCGTCGACCTCGAGGATGCGGACGTTGACCTGGTCGCCCTGAGAGACGACCTCGCGCGGGTTCTCGACGTGGTGCTGCGCGAGCTCGGAGATGTGGACGAGCCCCTCGACGCCGGGCAGGATCTCGACGAACGCGCCGAAGGTGACGACCTTCGTCACGGTACCCTGCACGACGTCGCCCTCCTGGTAGCTCTCGAGCACCTGCTGCCACGGGTCGCTCTGCGTCTGCTTCAGGCCGAGAGAGATCCGCTGCCGCTCGCGGTCGATGTCCAAGACCTGCACCTTGACCGTCTGCCCGATCTCGAGCACCTCGGACGGGTGGTTGACGTGGCTCCACGAAAGCTCGGAGATGTGGATGAGCCCGTCCATCCCGTCGAGATCGACGAAGGCGCCGAAGTCGACGATGTTGGAGATCGTGCCCTCCACCACATCGCCGGGGTTGAGCCGGTCGAGGATCCGCTGCCGCTGCTCCTTGCGCTCCTCCTCGAGCACGGCGCGGCGCGAGAGGACGACGTTGTTGCGCGAGCGGTTCAGCTCGATGACCTTGCACTCGAGCTCCTGGCCGAGGAACTCGTCGAGGTCTTGCACGCGGCGGATGTCGACGAGCGACGCCGGCAGGAAGCCGCGCACACCGAGGTCGAGGATGAGGCCGCCCTTGACGACCTCGATCACGCGGCCGGTGACCGGGTCGCCCTTCTCGTGAGCGGTCTCGATCGCCTTCCACGCGATCTCGAAGCGCGCCCGCTTCTTGGAGAGGATCAGGCGTCCCTCGGCGTCCTCCTTGGTCAGTACGAGCGCCGCGACCTCGTCGCCGACCGTCACCTCGTCCTCGGGGTTGACCGAGCGCCGGATCGACAGCTCCGAGACCGGGATGACGCCCTCCGACTTGTAGCCGATGTCGACGAGCACCTCGTCCTTGTCCACGCGGACGACGGTGCCGTTCACGACCTGCCCCTCCTCGATGGTGGGGAAGGTCGATTCGTAGTCGGGGACGAGCTCGCCGCTCTCGGGGTCTGTCGTCCAGACGCCTTCCTCGAGCCGCGGGTCGTTGATCGTCTCGTTCGCCATGCGGCGAGCCAATATACCGGCCGTCCGCCGCGATCGTCCGGCGGCCGAGACTAGATTGCCCGACGTGGAGGAGCGCTATCCGGTCGGCGTCACGCCTTCGTGCTCGGTGCACGTGCTGCGCCACGACGGCGGAGGCGACGGCTATTCGGGCTGGTCGGCGACGATCGGGTTGCGCAGCGGCGAGGCGACGATCCGCGTGCCCGGCCACTACGCGGGCGTTCTCGCCGAGCGGCTTCGCGCAGCCGCGGAGCGGTTCGAGCCCGGCCGGCGGCTCGCGCGTGACGAGTATCTCGACGTGACGGCCCTCGCGACGGAGGACGTGGAGACGCTGGCGATCTCCTCCACGGCGCGCTCGCCGGTGCGGGTGACGGTCGAGGTGCCACGCGGCGAGGTCGACGAGCTCGCGACGCTGCTCGTCGAGGCGCAGCGGCTGATCGACACGCTCCGGCAGGGCCTGGGCCTCGTGCCCGACTCGCTACCGGAAGCCCTGTGAGCGTGGGCTTGACGGAGCTCACCAAGGAGCGGAGGCGAGGGCTTTGCCGGCGCCGGAGCGGAAAATGAGCTCCCTCCTCGACTACTGCACCGCCGGTGCCCGGGTCGCCGAGCGGTCCCTGACGCAGCGGCCGAGGCTCGGTCACGAGGAGCGGCTCGTGTTCGTCGTCGGGTGCCCGCGCTCGGGGACGACGTTCCTCGGCCGCGCCATCGGCGGTCTCCCCGGTTTCGTCGACTTCGGCGAGGTGACGCCGTGGAAGGCAGCGCTCCCGACGAGCCCGTCGGCCGAGGAGCTGCGGCGGATCCTCGAGCGCATCCGTCGCCTCGGGCTCGCCTGGGGGCTGCGCGGCGTCGAGCAGACTCCCGAGACGGCGCACGTGCTCGACACGGCGCTCGAGGCCTACCCGCAGGCTGTCACCGTGCACGCGCTGCGGGACGGCCGCGACGTCGTCTGCTCGCTCCTCGAACGCGGCTGGCTGAACGCAGACCGGGAAGGAAAGGACGACGCGGGCTTGCCATATGGGTCGGAGCCGCGCTTCTGGGTCGAGCCGGAGCGGCACGAGGAGTTCGCGCGGGTCAGCGACGCCCGCCGCTGCGCCTGGGCCTGGCGGCGCTACGTCGAGGCCGTGCAAGGGGCCGGCGCCGGCGAGCGCCTGCTCGAGGTGCGCTACGAGAATCTCGCGACAGTGGCGGACAGGCTCGCGACCTTCCTCGGCGCGAACGCGACCTCGACCCATCGAGCCCTCGACCGCTTCCGCGACTCCTCGATCGGCCGCTGGCGGCGAGACCTGACACCCGAGCAGCTCGCGGACGTCGAGGCAGAGGCCGGCCCGCTGCTCGCCGAGCTCGGCTACGCCTGAAGCCGGCCGCAAATCTTCATACGCACCTAACAGGCCTCTCGCTACGCTCGACGCATGAATTGGATCGAAATCGCAGCCCTGTACGCGCTGGGGATGGGCTTGTTCCTGTGGCTCGGGGGCATTTCGTCGGCGGCCGACGCGTTCTCACGCTGGGGCCGCGCCACGGCTGAGCACCGCCGGGGCGCAGCAACCACAAGCTCCTAGCGCGAGTCGCGCCCCTGGTCGTCCGCGCGCAGTCTCGCGACGACCTTCTCGACCTTCGCCTGAACGGCCGGCGGCACGGCTGCTGAGCCCGACGAGCCCGATTCACCCTGCGCCTAATTCTTCGCGTCTGCCCAGGAATCGCCGGCTCCGACGTCCACGGCGAGCGGCGGGTCGAGCGGATACGCGTTGCACATCTCCTCCCGCACGAGCTCCTTCACCACCGACGTCTCGGCGTCGGGCGCCTCGAGCAGCAGCTCGTCGTGCACCTGGAGGACGAGCCGCGCGCTCCTCCCCTCCTCACGCAGCCGGCGTTCGATCGCGACCATCGCCACCTTGATGATGTCGGCGTTCGAGCCCTGCATCACGAAGTTGACGGCGACGCGCTCGCCGAAGCCGCGGGTCGCGCGGTTCCGGACGCGCAGCTCGGGCACGGGCCGGCGCCGCCCGAGCAGGCTCGTCACGTAGCCGTCCCGCTCTGCCTGCTCGATCGTGCGCTGGATGAAGTCCTGCACGAGCGGGAAGCGGGCGAGGTACGCGTCGATGTACTCCTGCGCCTGCTCGCGCGGGATCTCGAGATTCTCGGAGAGGCCGAACGCCGAGATCCCGTAGACGATCCCGAAGTTGATCATCTTGGCGATCGAGCGCTCCGCCGACGTCAGCTTGGCCGGGTCGACGCCGAGCACCTCGGCCGCCGTCGCGGTGTGGATGTCCTCCCCACGCTCGAAAGCCTCGCGCAGCTTCGGCTCGCCGGAGACGTGCGCGAGGATGCGCAACTCGATCTGCGAGTAGTCGGCCGAGATGAGGCGCGCGCCCTGCTCGGCGACGAAGGCCGAGCGGATCTCGCGGCCGAGCTCCGTGCGGATCGGGATCGACTGGAGGTTCGGATTCGACGTCGAGAGGCGGCCGGTGGCGGCGACGGTCTGATTGAAGGTCGTGTGCAGGCGGCCGTCCTCGCCGATCAGGAAGGGGAGCGGACGCAGGTACGTGTTCAGGAGCTTCGACAGCTCGCGCCACTCCTCGATCGCGGCCACGATCTCGTGCTCCTCCCGGATCGAGCGCAGCACCTTCGTGTCGGTCGAGTAGCCGGTCTTGCCCTTGCGCCCTGGCGTCAGCTCGAGCTTCTCGAACAGAATGCGCCCGAGCTGTTGCGGGGAGCCGAGCACGAACTCCTCGCCCGCGAGCTCGTAGACGCGCGACTCCAGCTCCTCGACGCGGTCGGCGAGGCGGGCCGTGATCTCCCCCATCCGATACGTGTCGATGCGGACGCCCGCCTCCTCCATCCGGGCGAGAACGCCGACGAGCGGCATCTCGACGTCGCGGTAGAGCGGCTCCGCGCCGCGCTCGCGCACCCGCTCGAGCAGGGGATCGCGCAGGCGCAGCGTGACGGCTGCGTGACTGACGAGCCGCGCCGTCTCCTCCTCCGCCTCGGGCTCGGGCTTCGCCTCGACCGCGTACTCCGCCGCCAGGTCGTCGAGGAGGTACTCGCTCCGCGCCGGGTCGATCAGGTACGCGAGGATCATCGTGTCGTCCACCGCCTCGACACGGAGGGCCTTCGCGTCGTGCGCGACGAACGTCCCCTCGAGCCGCTCGGGCCGCGGCGAGACGACGACCTCGTCGCCCAGCGCGAGCGCGATCCGCCCCTCATCGGCCGCAATCCCCGCAATCGAATCGAGCCGGGGCACCTCGCCTTCCCGCCAAGGGACTGCCGTGCCGGCCGAGATGCGCTCTCGCGCGGGCACCGCCTCGTCGAGCTCGTCGACGCGCCCGAGGAGCGCACGGAACTCGAACTGCCGGAACGTCTCGCGCAGCTGAGCGCGGTCGGGCGGCGCGAGGACGAGCTCGGCCGGGTCGCAGTCGAGGTCGAGGTCGCGCCGCATCGTCGCAAGCTCCTTCGCCGCGCGAGCCTGCTCCGCGAACTCGGTCAGGTTCTTCCGGCGCGCCGGCGACAGCTCGTCGACGTGCTCGAGTACTCCCTCGAGCGACCCATACTGCGCAACGAGCTGCCCCGCTGTCTTGTCGCCGATCCCGGGAACGCCGGGGATGTTGTCGGACGAGTCCCCCTTGAGCCCGATGAAGTCCGGAATCTGCTCGGGCCGGATCCCGTACCTCGCCTCGACTCGCTCCGGCGTATAGACGTTGACGTCGCTCACGCCGCGGGGCGTCATCATCAGGCAGACGTTCTCCGAGACGAGCTGGAAGGCGTCGCGGTCGGTCGAGACGACACACGTCTTGATCCCCTCCTCGTCGGCGCGCGTCGCGAGCGTCGCGATCACATCGTCCGCCTCCCAGCCCTCGAACTCGAGGTTCCGGTAGCCGAACGCCTCGACGATCGGCCGGAGATGCGGGAACTGCTCGCGCAGGAGGTCGGGCATCGGCCGGCGTCCCTCCTTGTAGACGACGTCGGCCGCCTCGGCCTGCGCTGCGCGGTGGACGGGCCGCGTGTCCCAGGCGACCGCGACGCCCTTCGGCCGGTAGTCGGAGAGGAGCTTGAAAAGCATGTTCGTGAAGCCGAGCAGCGCGCCGGTCGGGAAGCCCTCGCTCGTCGCGAGCTCCTCGGGCAGCGCGAAAAAGGCGCGGTACGCGAGGTTGTTTCCGTCGACGAGGAAGAGCTCGGCGTCCCGTGCCGGGGCGTCGTTCAGGTCGAGCTCGGCGCCCGTGAGCGTCTTCGGAGACATCTCTGCGAGTGTACGGCCCCATGGAGATCGTCCCCTTCGCAGAAGAGCATCTCGACGCGGCGGCCGAACTGCTCGCGGCGCGGCATGAAGCACACCGGCGCGCTTTCCCGCAGCTACCCGAGGCCGACTATCGCGCCGAGATCGCCTCGCTCCTGGAGCAGGGCGCCACCGGCACGTTCACGGAGGGCGCGTACGTCCTCGGCCGGTCGGGCCCGACGGAGCCCTGGGGACCGAACATCTGGGTCGACGCCGCCGGGCACGCGGCGAGCGATCCCGAGCTCCTGCGAGACGTCTGGGCGCGGGCGGCGAGCGTTTGGGTCGAGGCGGGTCTGAGAGCGCACTACGCACTCGTGCCCGCGACCGACGCGTCCCTGCTCGATGCCTGGTTCCGGCTCGGCTTCGGCGCGCAGCAGGGTCACGGGCTGATGGAGATCCCCGAGCGGGAGTGGCCCCCCGGCGTGCGCGAGGCGACGGCGGACGACGTCGAGGGGCTCGTGGAGATCGGCCCGTTCCTCTCACGGCATCAGGGTCAGTCGCCCGTCTTCTCCTCGGTGTCGGAGCAGACCCCGGAGGAGGTCCGCGCCGACGTCCTCGACGACTTCACGCGGGATGACGGCGTCAACCTCGTCTACGAGTTGGAGGGCAGGATCGTGGGGAACTTCTTCGTCTGCCCCGTCGAGCTGTCCTCGGCCCACAGCGGTCTCGCGCGTCCGCCCGGAGCGGCCTTTCTCGGCTTTGCCGTCACGCAGCCCGAGGTGCGCGGGAGCGGCGCCGGCGTCGCGCTGACGGACGCGTCGTTCGCCTGGGCGCGCACCCGCGGCTACGAGACGATGGTGACGGACTGGCGTGAGACGAACCTCCTCTCGTCCCGCTTCTGGCCGAGGCGCGGCTTCCGCACGACCTTCCTGCGGCTGCACCGCTGGATCGGGTAGTGCTCGCCGCTACTTCAGCGTCTTCAGGTAGGCGATCAGGGCGGCGATCTGCTGGTCGGAGAGGATCCCGCCCCAGTGCGGCATGCTCACGATAGGTGCGCGGCCGATCACGCTGCCGCTGCGGATGACGTCGCGGATCGCCTTGTCGGTGGGGAAGTCATGCCGGAAGCCCTGGCCGGACAGCGGCGGAATCGTCTTGTCGGGGGAGAGCGGGTTCGGTACGCCGCCGAGGCCGTTCGGGCCGTGGCAGTTGATGCAGCCGTAGCGGACGTAGAGCGCCGCGCCCGCGACCGCGGGTCCCTGCCCGACCGGGACCGAGACCGGCTGCGTGTCGGCGACCGGCGGCAGCCCGGCCCGGATGTAGGCGACGAGGTTCGCGACCTGCGTCTTCGAGATGACCTCGCCCCAGACCGGCATGTAGGGCTGCTTGGGGTTCGCCGACTCGCCGAGGCCGTGGTCGATGATGTGCCTGAGCTCCGCGGCGGTCAGGCTCTGCCCGGCCGTTTTCAGCGCGGGGACTGCGGGGTCGACGCCCCCACGGCCCTGCATGCCGTGACAGTCGACGCACCCGAACTGGACGAACGTATGCGCTCCTGCCGCAACGGCCGGCGTGACGCTCCCGGACGACTGTGAGATCGTCGCCGGAGCGGACGACTGCGTCGTGACGGTCTTCGTCCGCTCGCCGTAGTGGCCGGCCGCGTACGCGACGACGCCGACAGCGATCGCGAGCGCGATCCCGGCGGCGATCACCGCCGACAGGACCCCGCCCTCGCGCCGGGAGCGCTCGTCGTCGGCCATTCGCGCATTCTGTACCTCCGGCGCACAGGCTGCATCCGTACTTAGCCACGAGCGCCGCTGGTTGAATCCCGCGAATGCCGCGCGTTCCGCTCCTCTCCGGCACGCGCCTCGTCGTGGCGTCGGCGCCCGCCGACGCGCGCGTCCTGCGGCCTCCGCCCCCCGGCCGCCCGACGGACGTCGAGGCGGCAACCCGGGAAGCGCTGCGCTTCCCGCTCGACGGCGAGCCGCTCGAGCCACTCGCAGCGGGTGCGGCGCGGGCGACGATCGTCGTCGAGCCGCCCGCGTTGCCGATCGGCAGCGTGCAGGGAGACCCGCGCCCGCAGGCGATCGCGGCAGTGAGCGAAGCGCTCGAGGAGCTCGGCGTGCCGACCGGGCGCCAGACGCTCCTCGTGGCCGGCGGCCTTGCCCGCCGCGCGAGCAGGCGGGAGATCGCGGCGCTCGTCACGCCGGAGTTCAGGCGCGGTTTCCACGGCAGAGTCGCGGTGCACGACGCGGCCGACCCGGCACTCGCCGGGATCCCCGCCGACGCGCCACGCGTGCGGGTCGCGCCCGAGCTCGTCGAGACGGACCTCGTCGTCGTGGTGAGCGCGGCGGAAACCGTCCTGCACGGCGGCCCGGCGACCCTGCTCGCGGCCGCCGATGCCGAGACGCAGCGTCGCGCGACGGCCGAGTCGCTCCTCGAGACCGGAGGCTCGGAGGGCTGGCGCCTGGCCACGCTCGTCGAGCGAGCGCTGGCCGGGCGCGTCCCGCTGTTCGGCGTCTCGCTCGTCCTCAACCACCCGCACTTCGCGGGGCCGCTCCGCGGCTATCCCTACGATCCCGAGGCGGTCGAGCGGATCGCGCGGTCGCCGTTGCGGTTCCCCTTCGCGGCCGCGCCGGGGCGTATCCGTCTCCGCATGCTCGGGTCGCTGGAGGGAGTCCGGACGGCTGCCGCGGTGCTCGCAGGCCCGCCGTCGGTCGCCCACGCCGAAGCGCTGCTCCGCGCGATCGAGCTGCGGCGGGCGTCGCTCGACGAGCCCCTTGACGCACTGGTGATCGGGATCCCCGCCACCACGCCCTTCCTGCCCAGGGAAAGCCCGAACCCGCTGCTCGCCGCCCACCTCGGACTGGCCCACGCGCTCGGGCTGTGGCGGGACTCGTTCCCCGTCGGGGACGGCGGCATCGTCATCCTCGTCCATCGCTTCCGGCGCGATTTCGCCCCGCCGACGCAGCTGCCGTACTTCGTCTTCTTCCGCTCCGACCCGATCGCCCGGGACCCGGAACTGCTGGCCGCCGCCGAAGAGGCGGTCGCCGCGGACGCGCGCGCCGTGGACGAGTACCGCGCCGGACGCACCGTGCATCCGCTGCTGCCGTTCCGCGATTGGGAGGCGTGCCGGCCCGCGCTCGAGCGGCTCGGTGCCGTCTACGTGGCGGGCGCGAGGGACGCCGCCGCGGTGCGGCAGCTCGGCTTCGTCCCGATCGGTGGAATCGGCGCCGCGCTTCAGATGGCGCGAGGCCACCGCGGTCCCGACGCGCGCATCGGCTTCCTTCTCGCGCCGCCCTACTTTCCGCTGCGCGTCGGCGGGTAGGGATCGCTCCGCGACGCCGCGTACCATGACGCGGCAGGCCGAAGTGGCGGAACTGGCAGACGCGCCGGACTCAAAATCCGGTGGCCTTCGGGCCGTGTGGGTTCGAGTCCCACCTTCGGCATCGCTCAACTAAGCGGAGCAGGTGCGCGAAAGAGAGTCCGGCTGGTGGGGCAACGTGTGGGGCAACACCAACGCTGCAGGAACAAAGCACGGTCCAGCGTTCCGCACCAGCCACACTTGCGTTCCGACGAAGCCCGGCATGTTTGAGCCGCCTTCAGGCTCGGTGTTTTCTTGCGCGGGGAGAAGACGGTTCGGCTCGACCTCAGCCGAGCATGACATCTGCCCTGCTGTGACGGCCAACGGGTAGCAGGCGGCGTTTCGGAGTTGGATGGAGCGGGCCGGATCACGCTTACACGGTTATCGTCCGGATCTACTTCGGCTCGTTCGACCAGGCACTCCGCGTGCAGGCACAGCATGCGCTGTCTCGTTTGAAGCTACCGCTGCCTCGCTAGCAGAGCGCGGCATCTCCCTCGTTCAAAATCTCGCCTGGCGGTGGTGCCGTGACCTGGGCGAGTGTTCTGGAATGACCCCTGGAAGCTAGGCCGAGCGCGCTAGATCGTCTGGTCCGGCAGAGGGTATGGGTGTTTTCGTGCCTCCGGACGGGGAGCCCGGAGTTGGCGGCTGGCCACCGCGGAGGAACTTGTAGACGAGGAAGGCAAAAGTACTGGCGCCGGAGACGGGGATGATGAAGAAAACAAGGTTGGCTAGCAGGAGCTCTGTCATCCGTTTCGCCTCGAAGATATTCCCGGATACGGCCGGACGCAACCGCGCGCTCGCCGCGACGCTTTGGCGTCAAGCCGCTCGAGTCTCAGCCTCCACGCGAGCCACCTGGCGAAGTAACGGTCGCCTGGGCCAGCGTTCGGGAATGACCCCTGACCGTGCTGCGGCTGGATGGCGCGGCCGCCCTGAGAGGGCGAATCGCCGCGCCTATCAGGTTCGAACGTCGAAGAAGAGTACGTCGTACTGCCTGACTTCCCGCATCGTTCCGCCGGTGCCCTGTTCGACGCGTGGCCTGATCGTTCGAGCCTTTGCATCACTGCTCTTGCATGCCTCGTCCGTTTCCCAAAGGGTGACGCCAACCGCGTTGCCGCTGTCGCGGTCTCCGAGGACGATGTAGCCCACGTAGCCTGGCTCGTCGCTGATGCCGGGATGGACGACTTCGCGCACGATACGCGCGACGTCGTTGATCCGGTCGGGCGTCGTTTCGAGGAAGTTCACCCTCGATACCAATGTGTCCCCTCCTTGCTGAGTTGCCCGGAGTATCTACGGAGCGAGGCGCCCGAGCGTCGGCGACCCTTTGCTGCGTTTGCCGTGCCGCTGGTAGTGGACCTGGTGGGCGAAGGCCGAAGGAAGGAACCCTGGCCTGGGCCAGTGTTCCGGAATGACCCCGGAGAGTCAGTCCCTCTCGTGGGCGGGTAGCGCCAGAGCGCTACGCGCTGGCGGCGACCACGGCCTTGGACGGCGTGGTTCTCGGACGAATGAGTCCGGGGGTGGGTCGAACCAGAAATCGCCGCAGCGTTTCGCCTCGTGTTCGAGCCGAACAAAGCGGAGGAAGCGCCGGAACCAATCATCGCGGCACGGAGGCATCGTCAGCAAGCGTAGTCGGGGCTTCGTCGTCGGCATCGCCGTCCAGGCCGTGGTGACGGAGCCATCGCCTGGGCCAGTGTTCCGGAATGACCGCTCGATGTGAAGGGGTGAACCCTGGCCTCCGCCCCTGCTTGCACCATGGGCTGCCGAGGTGAAAGATGCGCCGAGGGGGAGTTCGGGTTACGGAAGGAGACTCAGCATGACGGACGTTCAGCCTCTAGGGCGCAGGAACAGGCGGAGGCTTCCCGCTCTCTGGATCGCTGCCCTTCTTGCTCTCGCCTGCTGCGGCACGGCGCTCGCAGCGGCGAGCGGGTCAAGCGCCCACGTCGCGACGAAGTCGAAGCTCGCCGGCAAGTGGAAGGGCCACTACAGCGGCGCCGTTTCGGGTCACTTCACGATTCACTGGAAGCAGACAGACTCGCGGCTGCACGGGAACATCACGCTCTCGAATCCGAAGGGGACGTACGGCATCGGCGGCAGCGTGCACAAGGGGAAGATCAAGTTCGGCGCGGTCAGCGTCGGCGCCAAGTACAAAGGCAAGGTCAAGGGGACATCGATGTCCGGCACCTGGACGAGCCCACAGGGTGGCGGCAGCTGGAGCGCCACCAAGTCCTGACGGCTCGGAACAATCTAGAGGGAGCCCGATCAGCGCGACGCCGTCGCAAGCCCATCTCTTCCAGGCCGCTGGTCACAGTCCGCTCGCCTGGGCCAGTGTTCCGGAATGGCCGATTCTTTACCTGCCGTCAGCCCTTGATCGTAGACGTGGTCAATCTGTCACCGGCTCCTCGCGAAGCCCGCGTACTTCATGGGCCAGTACCGGTCGCCCGAACCCCTTCAGCGTCAGCTCGCCAATCGGCTCGGCCCGAACTTCCTCTTCGACAGCGGCATGTACGCGCTGACTGATCAGCGTCTGCCCGGTTCTCGCCTCCGTGCTCAGGCGAGAGGCAAGGTTTGTCGCCGGACCGATTGCGCCGTAGTCGTAGCGACCCTCGAAACCGATCCGCCCCAACGTCGCATAGCCAGACGAAATCCCAATGCCGAGGCCAAGCTCAATCCCGCGCTTGTGCCACTTCTCAGCCAGCTCGCGGAAGCGCGCCTGAGCGGCGAGAGCAAACCGAATCGCATGCAGTTCGTGCCGCTCAAGAGGTAGGGGATCGTTGAAGAACACCATGATCCCGTCGCCAGCGAAATGCTCGAGCGTTCCCTCGTGACAAGAGACGAGTTCACCGACGCGGAGGTGGTACTCGCGCAACAGTTCCAACAACTCCTCCGGCGCAGCGGTCTCGGAGAAGGCAGTGAAACCTCGGAGGTCGCAGAACAGGCAGGTGATGAAGGCGCGATGACCCGCCAAGAGCTTCTCACCCTCTTCTGACGAGACAAGGCCCGCCACCTGCGGCGAGACGAAACGAGCCAACTCCGTCCGCTGGCGCTCCACCGCGTCGATCAGGCGAGCATTCGAGATCGCAATCGCGGCCTGGTCGGCGAAGGTCTTGACCAGCTCGATCTGCTCGCCCGAGAAGGGACCGGGCGCGTGCCGCCCGACGGCGATTGCCCCGATCAGTTCCTCTTCTAGGAGGATTGGCACACCAAGCAAAGCCCGATTGCCAATGGTCTTGATCGCCTCCCAGGTGTACTCGGCATCAGCTTCAACATCTGGGATCTCGACAGGCTGGCGGGCCAACGCAACACGGCCAACCACCGAACTCCGGTCGCGCGGATGAGGGTGCTCGCGGTTGAACTCGTAGATCTCCGCCGCACTGCTATGGGAGAAGAGGCGAAGAAGGTCACCCTCGGCGAGATAGAGCTCGGCGTTATCGCCCCGGCACAGGCGCCTGGCTGCTTCAACCACCTCGTCGAGGACCGGCTGCAAGCCTGCAGAGCGCGCGACTGCGCGCAGCACGCTGCCGATCGCACGCTGCTGGTCCCGCGCGTCCTCGAGTTGCTGCGCCAGCTCGGATGAAGCGTCTCCCACTCCAGACACGTTGTCAGCATCTTCGCATCACGTTCGATATCCGTCAGGCCGTGCGCAGGTCGCATGATCGATCTCTGTGGCGTCGACGGGGAGACTGGCCTGAGGCGGCCGCGTCAGCGACTGCGCGGCTCTCCTGCAGAGACCGCGACAACGCGGTACGGCCACCGCCCGCCGGGGCCAAGCACACTCGCCTGGGCCATTCTGGAATGACCCCTGAAGCGCCGCAGGCAGGGGGTCGAAACTACAGGCGCGAGGTCGCAAACTAGTGGTGGCCGGGTGGCCGCGGTACGCTGAGCTATGTCCTCTGAGGATGCTGCGCCAGAGCCAGAGGGGTCTCGCGCTCTTGACCGCAGTCTCCTCAGGGGCCTCGTCGGCTTCGAGGCGTTCCTCTACGCTGCGGTCGCGCTCCTGCTCGCGGCTGCTGCGGTGCTCGTTCTCGTCGGAACCGTGCGTGAACTCGCCCACGCGGTCTCAACGAGCGCAGGCGCGGTTGATACCGGTGTTGCTTTGCTCGACCGGATCCTTCTCCTGCTCATCATTGCCGAGCTCGCCTACACACTCCGCTTCGTCCTGCGCACGCACAGGATCGCAGTCGAGCCGTTCCTCTTCATCGGCCTGATCGCGGTCGTTCGGCGAATCCTTATCGTCACCGCCCAGTTCGAACGCCTCCCCTCTGGGGGCCGCATTCTGACGAACTTCTTGCTTGAGCTCGGTCTGCTCGGTTTCCTCGCCCTCGCACTTGCCGTCGCCGTCAGACTCATCCGGCGCCCCGAGTCATTTGCGGACTGAACTGCCCGCCAAGACAAACGTCGGGAGACGGCGCGCTCGCCTGGGCCAGTGTTCTGGAATGACCCCTGAGTAGGGGTGGGTCCGCTGCGCCTATGTGTGGTGCAGGAACCTGAAGTAGAACGCCCCGAACACGAGGACGATGCCGACGTTGGCCGCCAGCCGCTCCCAGGGGTGGCCTCGGAAAGACAGGACGTCCACTCCGACCACGACAGCGACCATCGCGAACGCGTACAGCACGCCTGCTGCCGTCCTGTCCACCGATCCACCTTCGCACAGGCTCCAGGCCGCTTGCCTGGGCCATTCTTCCGGAATGACCCCTGACACGGCACACGCCGCGGCGCACGCGCGCGCGGCGCTAGCGGGAAACCCGTCGGACGCGTATGGGGGCGCTGTGCTCGCGGTGACACTCGACGGCCTATCCGCCGAGGCGTTCGCGCGCCGTGCGCAGACGCTTGTCGTTGAGCCGGCGAGCGAGTTGGTGGAGGCGGCGGTGCGGCGCTTCGCATTGGAACTCGACGCGGGGGCGCTCGCGACGGAGGTGAAGTGGCGGACGTCGGTCCCGCGTGGCGTCGGGCTGGGTGGATCGAGCGCAATCGTGATCGCGGCCCTGCGGGCGCTCTGCGATCTCCACGGCACCGCGCTCGATCCGGCGCGGATGGCCGAACTTGCACTTGCGATCGAGACGGAGGACCTCGGGATCCCTGCAGGCTTACAGGACCGCGTCGTGCAGGCGTACGGCGGGCTGGTGTTCATGGAGTTCGGGGACGGCGGGGCGTATGAGCGACTGGCCTCGGAGCTGCTGCCTCCCCTTGTCGTCGCCTGGCGCGCGGACGCAGCCCAGGTCTCGGGCGAGGTGCATGCCGTGCTTCGCGCGAGGCTCATGGCCGGGGACGCGACCGCGGTGGCCGGCATGAAGGAGCTCGCAGAGATCGCGCGCGCCGCCCGCGCGGCCTTGCTCGCCGGGGACCACGAGCGGCTCGCGCGCACCGCGGATGAAAGCTTCGACGTCCGTCGCCGGCTGCTCGTGCTCGATCCCCGGCATGTGGACCTTGTCGAGCGCGCCCGGGCGCTTGGCGCTGGGGCGAACTACACCGGTTCCGGCGGCGCCGTCGCGGCTGTTTGCCGCGACCAAGCTCACGCCGCAACGGTGGCTCGGGCACTAGCCGAGCTGGGCTGCGGCACGCTCGCTCTGTGATCCGCTGAAACCCCGATCACTCGCCTGGGCCAGTGTTCCGGAATGACCCCTGACGGCGAAACCCGGAACCGGTTAGCTCGGAGCGGGAAACTAGGTTTATGGGGCGCTCCTTTGGTCAGGTCTTTGAAGCCGAGGTCGAGCCGCTCCATGGCTACATCGCCAGGAGGCTTGGCTCCTCGGCAGCAGACGATCTGACCGCCGAGACGTTCGCGATCGCCTACCGGCGCTGGGAAGACCTTGACCCCTCGCGTCCGGTGAGACCCTGGCTCTTTGGGATTGCCTCCAACCTCATCCGGCATCACTGGCGCAAGGAGCGCCGCATGTTGCGGGCTTACGCCCGCAGCGGCCTCGATCCAGTAAGCCTGGAAGAGGAACTCTCTCTTGATCGCCTCGACTCCCAGGCTGCCCGGCCCGCGCTGGCGGCTGCGCTCGCAGAGTTGCGCCGTGAGGAGCGCGAGGCTCTGCTCCTTCATGCTTGGGCGCAGCTGAGCGACACGGAGATCGGCCAGTCCCTATCGCTGCCGGTCGGAACGGTGAAGTCACGGCTCAGTCGCGCGCGGGAACAGATCCGGAACCGTCTCGACGTCATCGGGCAAGTAGAGGTAGACAGCGTGAAGACGGCCGAGGAGCGACCATGAACGATGACCTACAACGTCTGCGCGAGTTCCGGGCCGAGATCCCCGCGCCGGACGAGGAGACCCGCCGCACGATCTATGCCTACGCGACGAGCAAACCGCAAAGCCGATCCCAGCGGTCGGTGCGCTGGAGGCCGGTCTTGGTCACGGCTGTCGCGGTGGCCGCCCTCGCGGGCGCGGGTGTCGCGATTGCGGCTGGGGTCGGCGCGTTCGAGGGCACACCGGCACCCCCGGATGTCTCCACCAACTTCACGCAACTCAACAAGATGGCCGACGCCGCGATCCAGCAGGGCATCTCGGCGACGTGGCCACAGGTAGACGCGAGCAAGGCCCACGGTGTGATCGAGATTCAAACCCCGGACGGCCCCCAAGACCTCTGGGCTGCACCAAACGATCAGGGCGGCCAGTGCTACTTCATCGACTGGGCGAACGACCCGCCTGCGCAGGACGGAATCAAGTACGGCTTCGGCGGTGGCTGCGGCCCACCGCCGCCGCCGCCCGCTTCGTCGCCGCCGCCTGCTTCGCCGATCAGCTTCGGCGATGTCTGGGTCGCGGGGCACCCAGATCTCATGACCGTCTGGGGAACCGTGCACGTCGATGCGGCAACGGTGCAGATCACACTCGACGACGGCTCAACGGTGACGCTCCCCGTCGTCGAGCACGCCTTCCTCGGCTCGCTTCCCAAGGGGACGAAACTGGACAAAGTGGCCGCCTTCGATTCGGCTGGGAATCAGGTCGCGGAACGGACACTGCTACGGCAGTAGCCCCACGCTGCTCCACCCGCTCAGGCGCGAGATTGACCGCTTGCCTAGGCCAGTGTTCCGGAGTGACCCCGAGGGAGGCGGCGTCAGTGACGGCGGACTATGTAGCGGCTGACTATGTCGCCCGTCTTGGGGTCGATCGCGACTGCGTGCCAATATTTCGCGGGAGGCAGCCGGACGGTCTGGACGAATGGCGGGGCGTGTTCGATGCGGAGTGCACCGAATGTCGCTGCGATCAGGACGAGGACGCCCGCTATGCCGCCTGCGGTCGCGGCCCGGCCGAGTTTGCGCCGTCGCGGCGGTTCACCGCTAACGATCTGATGCACACGCTGATGGGAAAGTCCAAGCTCCTTGGCGATTTCCCGTAGAGGCGTGCCGCTGCGGTAGAGGTTGAGCACCGCCTCGTGGTAAGCGACGCGGTGAGACTCGGCCGCGTCGAGCGCACGTTCGTAGTCCTCGCGGAGTTTCTTAACCTGATCGAGAGAGTCCACGTCTATATCCCCTAGACACACCCTACCAGGCGAGAGCAAGCTCAATTGGGCGAGCGTCCTTACGCCTGACCTCCGTCATGGGCAACGTTGGGGCAACAGGACCTGCCGAGACGGGCCGAGATCGCGGGGCGCCGCTCGGGCCGGATCGGGGCAGCGATGCCGGGTCGGCCGGATCGGGCAAGACGGGGCGAGGTCACGGGCTTCGGGCCGTGTGGGTTCGAGTCCCACCTTCGGCATCGCGAAGCATCTAGGCTCGTAGCCGGATGGCGAAGAGCCTCGGAATCCTCACCGGCGGCGGCGACTGCCCCGGGCTCAACGCGGTCATCCGCGCCGTCGTCCGCCGAGCGGATGCCGCCGGCTGGGACGTGGTCGCGGTGCGCGAAGGCTGGCGCGGCCTCGTAGAGCCGATCTTCGAGGATCTCGGCCCGCAGCAGGTCTCCGGGATCCTGCCGCGCGGCGGCACGATCATCGGCACGAGCCGGACGAACCCGTTCAAGGTCGAGGGCGCCGTCGAGAAGGTGCTGCGCAACTTCTCCGACCGCGGCCTCGACGCGCTCGTCGCGATCGGCGGCGAGGACACGCTCGGCGTCGCGGCGCGCCTGCACGCGGAGCACCAGTTCCCGGTCGTCGGCGTCCCGAAGACGATCGACAACGACCTCTCGGGCACCGACTACACGTTCGGCTTCGACACGGCCGTCTCCATCGCGACCGAGGCGATCGACCGTCTCCACACGACCGCCGAGTCGCACAACCGCGTGATGGTCGTCGAGGTGATGGGCCGCCAGACCGGCTGGATCGCCGTGATGAGCGGCATCGCCGGCGGCGCCGACGTGATCCTCGTCCCCGAGGTTCCGGTCGACTTCGAGGAGGTCGCCGAGGCGATCCGCAAGCGCCACGCGCGCGGCAAGAACTTCTCGATCGTCGTCGTCAGCGAGGGCTGCGAGCTGCCCGGGCTCGCAGACGCCGGCGAGACCGACCAGTTCGGTCACGTGATCCTCTCGAAGCGCGGCGTCGGCGACGCGCTCGGGCGGGAGATCGAGCAGCGCACCGGATTCGAGACTCGTGTGACCGTCCTCGGCCACGTCCAGCGTGGCGGCACGCCGACGGCGCGCGACCGCGTGCTCGCGACACGGTTCGGGCTCAAGGCAGCCGATCTCGCGCTCGCCGGCGAGTTCGGGCAGATGGCGGCCCTGCAGGGGGACGACGTCGTCGCCGTCCCCCTCGCTGAGGCCACCGCCGAGCTGAAGGTCGTGCCGCGCGAGTGGTACGACGTCGCGCGCGCCTTCTTCGGTTAGCCGTCGGGCAGCCGCACCGCAACGATCGCGGCCATCTCCGGCGTGACGAGGACCTCGGTCGCCGCAAGGCGCGGATCGCGGAGGAGGAACTCGCGCACCTCGTCGCCCTCGACCGCACGTCCCGGGCTCATGTCGTCCTTGACGATGACGCCGCCCGGCTCGACGAGAGCGAGGATCGCCTCCCACTTCGCCTCCGTCACCGGCCGGAGCCCACCGTCGACGAATACGAGGCCGAACGGGCCGCGGCCCTGCAGCTGCTCGAAAGCGTCTCCCTCGAGGAGCTCGGCGTTGGCGATCCCCGCGAGGCGCTCGCGGGCGACGGCGGCGCGCTCGGGATCGCGCTCGACGGTCACGACCGAACGAGCCGTCTCCGCCATCACGGCCGCCGTCTCGCCGGATGCGGAGCCCATCTCGGCGACCTCGCGGCCGGCGGCCAACGTCCGGAGAAGCGCCTGCACCTCCGGGACCGCGGTGGCACCGCCGGTCACACTTCGGGTGGCGCGTCGCCGGCGAGGGGCGAGACATCAGCCGCGTGGACGATGACCGCATCGACGCCTGCCCGCTCGAGCTCCTGCACCTCGTCCTCCGTCGTCACCGCGAGGTCCGCGATCGCGAGCTTGCCGGCCGGCACCTCCGCGAGAAGCTCGAGAACGGCTTCGAGCCGTTCGTCCGGAGGGCCGGGGGGCGGGGCGAGAAGCAAGATCTCGGGATCGAGGATCTCGAGCGCCCGCACGAGCTCGTCCTCGTTCCGCACCTCGACGGCGCAGTCGAGGCCCAGCGCGAGCGCCTGGTGGTGCCGTTGCTGATCGCCGATCTCCTTTCCTTCCTCGTCACTCAGGGCGAGAGTCACGGCGTCGGCCACCTCGGCGGCCCGCTCGAGGCCCGCCTCGGCGCGCCAGAGGATCGGCAGCGTCGTCGCCTCACGCACCGGCGCCGGGTCGCGAGCGACGACCAGGGCTTCGGCACGCTGCGCCTCGGCGGCTCGCGCTGTGTCGGCGTCCACGACCGCGGCGATCACAGAGATGCCGTCGCCCTCGGCGATAGCGTGGCTGAAGCGGCGTCGTGCGCTCACGAGCTGCGATTCTCGCAACTCACAGCCCCATCGGGTGCCAGACGGTCTTCAGCTCGAGGAAGGACGCGATCTCCCAGGGGCTCTGGACGTCGGCGCGGCCGTGCACGACCCGCTTGACGTTGTCGGCGGCGAGGCGCTCGAGCTCCGGGGCGTCGCCGTCTGCCCCGCAGATGTCGATCGCGTTCACGTCCATGTGCGAGGCGAGCACGGGCGCGAGCTCGCCGTGCCGGCCCGTCAGGAGGTTGACGACGCCACCGGGGACGTCGCTCGTCGCGAGCGCCTCCGCGAGCTCGATCGCCGCGAGCGGCCGCGTCTCGGACGCCACTGCAACGACCGCGTTTCCGCCGACGAGCGGTGGCAGGAGGCGGGTGACGAGCCCGAGCAGCGGCGGCTCGTCGGGCGTGAGCACGGCGACGACGCCGGTCGGCTCCGGCACCGTGAAGTTGAAGTACGGGCCGGCCACCGGGTTCGAGCCCCCGAGCACCTGCGGGAGCTTGTCGGCCCAGCCGGCGTACCAGACGATGCGATCGATCGAGCGCTCCACCTCGTCGCGCCCGGTGCACAGCTCCGCGAACTCGTCGGCGCGGGCTTCGACCATCTCGGCGATGCGGTAGAGCACCTGGCCGCGGTTGTACGCGGTCGCCGCCGCCCACCCCGGCTGCGCGCCGCGGGCTGCGCGCACGGCGTCGCGGGCGTCCTTGCGGGAGCCGCGGGCGACGTTCTGGCCCTCTGCCTCGTACGTGCGCCCCGACTCGCTGCGCGGGAAGGAGCCGCCGATGAACAGCTTGTACGTCTTCTTGACCGGAAGCCGCTCGCTCACGGCCAGTTCCTCTCGACCTCGGCGGCGACTTCGACTTCGCCCGCTTGCAGCGCCTGCAGCGCCTCGACACCGCGTGCGTTCCAGAGCCGCTCGGCCGCGACGATGAGCCGGCACTGGTACCAGACATAGTTCACAAAGCCTCCCTCCTCGAAGCTGCTGGCCATGTCCACGAGCGTCGAGCAGGCGACTTGCGACGGAGGGACGTCGCAGCCTGCGCGACAGAACGTCATGTAGACCGGCAGCTCGTCCGGCTCCTCGCTCGCCAAGTAGCCGACGGCGCCGAGATTGGCGAACAGCTCCTCGTGCCACATCCGCGGCAGCGACTGCCCTCGCGGCACGAGATGCAAGAGCTCGTGGACGAGGATCAGGTCGGCGAACGCCTCGAGCACCGGCGGGTCCCCGTAGACCTGGTGCATCGCGGCGCGCGACTCCACGCTGAGGTCCGGCCAGAACTGCGCGCACACCGAGTCGAAGAGGGTCGCGGCCTGCGAGCCGAGGACGATCTTGCCGCTGTCTGGATGCGCATGGGGTATCGCGTACACGGGGATCTCCGCGTGGTCCGCCCATTCGTCCTCGTCGAGGACGAAGAGATCGAACGAGAAGGGAGCCGCGAGCTGGTCGGCGAGCCAGTCTCGCCCGCGCTCGGCGCGCGCGCCCAGCGCGCCCGCGCGCGCTTCAGCGCCGGGACTGACGACGGTCGTCATCCTGAGTCCCCGTCCGATTCGTCGAACTGCAGGTACGGCTCGAGCCCGTGCCGCCCGCCCTCGCGGCCGAAGCCTGACTCCTTGTAGCCGCCGAACGGCGAGCCGGGATCGAAGCGGTTGAACGTGTTCGCCCAGACGACCCCGGCGCGGAGCCGCTGCGCCATCCAGAGGATGCGCGAGCCCTTCTCCGTCCAGACGCCGGCGCTCAGCCCGTACGGCGTGTTGTTCGCCTTCTCCACCGCCTCCTCCGGCGTGCGGAAGGTGAGGACGGAGAGGACGGGGCCGAAGATCTCCTCCTGGGCGATCCGGTAGCTCTGCGCGACGTTCGTGAAGACGGTCGGCGCGAACCAGTAGCCCTTCTCGGGGAGGACGCACGGCGGCTGGTAGATCTCCGCGCCTTCCTCCACGCCGGAGGCGACGAGCTCGCGGATCCTGTCGAGCTGGGCGGCCGAGTTGATCGCGCCGACGTCGGTGTTCTTGTCGAGCGGGTCGCCGACGCGGAGCGTGGAGAGGCGGCGCTCGAGCTTCGCGACGAGCGGCTCGTAGATCGACTCCTGGACGAAGAGGCGCGAGCCCGCGCAGCAGACGTGTCCCTGATTGAAGTAGATGCCGTTGACGATCCCCTCGACCGCCTGGTCGAGCGCCGCGTCGTCGAAGACGATGTTCGCGGCCTTGCCGCCGAGCTCGAGCGTGAGGCGCTTACCGCTGCCGGCGAGCCGTCGCTGGATCTCCTTCCCCACCTCGGTCGAGCCGGTGAAGGCGATCTTGTCCACGTCCTCGTGCTCGACGAGGGCGGCGCCGGTGCGGCCGTCGCCGGTGACGATGTTGACGACGCCGGCGGGAAGCTCGGCCTGGCGGAGGACGTCGCAGAAGAGGAGGGCGGTGAGCGGGGTCGTCTCCGCGGGCTTGAGCACGACGGTGTTACCGCAGGCCAGCGCGGGCGCGACCTTCCACGCGAGCATCAGGAGCGGGAAGTTCCACGGGATGATCTGGCCGGCGACGCCGACCGGGCGCGGGCGCCGGTTCGGGAACGCGTACTCGAGCTTGTCGGCCCAGCCGGCGTAGTAGAAGAAGTGCGCCGCGGCGAGCGGGAGGTCGACGTCGCGCGACTCCTTGATCGGCTTGCCGCCGTTGAGCGACTCGAGGACGGCGAACTCGCGCGAGCGCTCCTGAAGCAGGCGGGCGATGCGGAAGAGGTACTTCGCACGCTCGGAGCCCGGGAGCGACGACCAGCCGTCGGCGTAAGCGGTCCGGGCGGCCGCAACGGCGCGGCCGACGTCGGCAGCCGTGCCCTGGCCGACGGCCGCGAGCGGCTCCTCGTCGCGGGGGGCGATCGTCTCGTACGTCTCCGCGGGCTCGAGCCACTCGCCGCCGACGAAGTACCCGTAGCGCTCTTCGATGTGGACGATGTCGCGCGACTCGGGGGCGCTCGCGTACGTCCAGTCGGTCGGAACGTCGATCTCGCTGCGCGGCTTGTCGAGCTCAGCCACGCCTGCTCCGGGCCGGTCGGCTGTGGCCACGTGCGTTGCGCTGGGCGCGCGTACCCCAAACCCGCCCCCCACCCTTGAGGGAGGGGGCAAGCGTAGACCCGAGAGGGTCTCGAGGGTGTGCCGTTTGCGTCACGAAACCGTGCCTATTCAATCCAGCGTGAAGTAGTCGCCGCTCTGGTATGCGCCGGTCCGCTCCTTGCGCAACTGCATCAGGATGTCGTTCAGCAGCGACGACGCGCCCAGCCGGTAGAGCTCCGGCGTCAGCCACTCGGGCCCGAGGGTCTCGTGCACGACGACGAGGTGCTGCACCGCCTGCTTGGCCTGCCGGATCCCGCCCGCCGCCTTGAAGCCGACGCGCCGGCCGGTCTCCTCGTACACGTCCCGGATCGCTTCGAGCATGCAGAGCGCGACGGGGAGGGTCGCCGCCGGCGAGATCTTTCCCGTCGACGTCTTGACGAAGTCCGCCCCGGCGGCGATCGCGAGGAGCGTCGCGCGCCGCACGTTGTCGTAGGTGCCGAGCTCGCCCGTCTCCAGGATGACCTTCAGATGCAGGCCGCCGCACGCCTCCTTCACCTGGACGATCTCGTCGTAGACCTTCGCGTAGCGGCCGGAGAGGAACGCGCCCCGGTCGATCACCATGTCGATCTCGTCCGCCCCCAGCTCGACCGTCGCGCGGACGTCCGCGACCTTGACCGCCGTCGGATACTGGCCCGACGGGAAGCCGGTCGCGACCGCCGCGATCTTCACGTCGCTCCCTGCCAACCGCTCACGCACGGCGGGCACGAGGTTGGGGTAGACGCAGACAGCGGCGACGGGAGGTACCGACCGATCGGAGGGATCCGGGCGGCGCGCCTTCGAGGCGACCGCCGCCGCCTTCCCGGGCGTGTCTGCGCCCTCGAGCGTCGTCAGGTCGGTCGTGCGGATGGCGAGCAGGAGGGCCCAGACCTTTGCCTCGCGCTTGATCGAGCGCTTCGCAAGCGACGCGGCGCGCTCCTCGAGGGCTACCGCGTCGACCGCGCCGATCCGAGGAAGCCGGGCCTCGAGCGGCAGCTCGAACCCTGCCGGAAGTACAGGCGCCTGAGCCATGCAATGAGTCTAGTCCGGGGTCGCGCGCCGACAATCGCGGCGCACGAGATCGCCCGGAGCCGAGGACTACCCTGTTCGCGATGAAGAGGGCATTTGCAGGGCTCGCCGTCGCGGCGACAGTCGCAGTGGTGACCGCGTGTGTCAGGCCCGGGCCGACGAGCTCAGGCGCAGCGATGGAGATGCGTGCGACGTCAGGGATCAGCGACGCCGCGGAGACCGTAATGGGCACGCTCGTCGCTCCTCCGAGTGGAAGGTTCCTCGCGCGGGTGCGCAGCGGGAAGATGGGCGGCGTCGTCCTCCTCGGTAACGGCTGGCTCACCCGCAGCACGGCGGCGACCGTCACCTCGGAGCTGCAGCGGGTTGCGTGCACCCGCGGCGAGCCGCTCCTCGTCGCCGTCGACCAGGAGGGCGGGATCGTCCGCCGCCTCGCCTGGGCGCCTCCGACCGAGGCTCCCGCCGACATGTCCAACGCGACGGCCGCACACGAGCAGGCTGCGGGCGCGGCGGCGTCTCTCCGCTCGGTCGGGATCGACGTCGACTTCGCGCCGGTGGTCGACACGCCGAGCACGACGGGCAACTTCCTCGGCTCACGCGCCTTCTCCCGCTCCCGCTCGTGGAATGCGAAACAGGCCCGCGCCTTCGTCGGTGGGCTGCAGGCGACCGGGATCGCCGCGACCGCGAAGCACTTCCCGGGCCTGGGCCTCGCGAGCGGCAACACCGACAACGGTCAGATCGTGATCTCGGCCGCAGCGTGGAAGATCCGCCGGGATCTGCTCCCCTTCCAGAGCGCGATCCACGCGGGCGTCGAAGCTCGTGATGATCTCGACCGCGATCTATCCCGAGCTCGACGCCTCGAAGAGGCCGGCCGCGTTCTCGAGCAAGATCATCGGCGGCTTGCTGCGGAAGACGCTCGGTTTCAAGGGCGTGACGGTGACCGACTCGCTCACTGCACCGGCCGCGGAAAGGATCCCGCACACCGCCACACGGGCGATGCTCGCGGGCTCCGACCTGCTCATCTGGGGCGCAGAGAGCGCGAGCGAGCGCGGCTATTCCACGCTCGTCGCCGACGCACCCGGCTCGCCCGGTCTCCGGGCCCGGCTCACCCAGGCGGCGGCACGGATCCGGGCGCTGAAGGCATGGCTCGCCGCCCACGGCGGCGCCGGCTGCCCGGGCGCCTAGTTTGCGCCCATAGACACCAGCCGCCGGACGCGGGATCATCCGCGCATGGCGATCGCACACGATGCTTCCGCCGCTCGCGAGGGGAAGGGTTGGCAGCGGGGAGCCGACAACCCTGTCGTCCGGTCGGTCGAGCGGCTGCCGCTGCCGCTCGGTGCGAAGCTGCTCATCGGCTTCGGCATCGTCGGCGCGCTGCTCGCATTCGTAGCTGTCCTCGGGCTCGTGGGGCTTCGCCAGTCGAACTCGCGCGGCACTCAGCTACGCACGCTCCAGCAGCAGGCCGTATACGAGCAGGAGCTGCTCGGGGACGCGAGGCAACTCGAGACCGCGACCGGCCAGCTGGTCTACGCCCGAGACGACACCCCGTTGCACGGAGTGGTCGGTATAGACGTCTCGCAGCTCTGCACGGACGCGGCGGCACATGGCTGCGCGGATTCGGCCACGCTACCCGCTACAGCGCTGTCTCTGGCGCGCCTCGATCCAACCCTCGCCGCCACCGTCGACGCTCGCCTCAAAGCCTTTGCCAATCTCTCCTACGGGCCGGGGCAGGGCGGAGTCGCAGCTCCTTCCGCTCCCGCGACCGTGCGGGCTGCGGAGAACGCCGCCGAAGCGATGGCCAACGGCATCCAGGCGCTCGCGACCAGAACGCAAGCCCGTGCCGACGTGCTCGTCGCTCAGGATCATCGGTCGTTCCAGGATTCGCGCAACCTCCTGATCGGAGTGGGCGCGGGAAGCCTTGCGCTCGCCCTCGCGCTCGGTCTCGTCCTCTCGTGGTCGGTCGTCGCCCCTCTCCGCCGCACGCAGGAGCGCCTCTCGGAGATCGCGCACGGTGACTTCGGAGGCCACGTCGACATCCCCAACCGGGACGAGATCGGCGCCCTCGCGGCAGACGTCAACCGGATGAACGACGAGCTGGGCCACCTCTACCGCGAGCTCGAGACGGCGAGCCGCCACAAGTCCGACTTCCTGGCCACGATGTCGCACGAGCTGCGAACGCCGCTGAACGCGATCATCGGCTTCTCGGAGGTCCTCCACGAGCAGATGTTCGGCGAGCTCAACGAGCGCCAGGTCGCCTACGTGAAGGACGTGCTCGAAGCCGGCAGGCACCTGCTCTCGCTGATCAACGACGTCCTCGACCTCGCCAAGATCGAGGCCGGCCGGATGGAGCTCGACCTCTCGCAGGTCGCCCTGCCGAGACTCCTGGAGAGCGCGATCTCGATGCACTCCGAGCGCGCCGGCCGCGCCGGGATCGAGCTCGCTCTCACGACGGAGCCGTCCGAGATCACGATCACCGCCGACGAGCGCCGGGTCCGCCAGATCGTGTTCAACCTCCTCTCGAACGCGGTCAAGTTCACGCCGACCGACGGGCGGGTGGACGTGTCGGCCCGGCTCGACGACGGGCGGGTCGAGATCGCGGTCGCCGACACAGGGCCAGGGATACCCGCCGATGACCTCGAGATCATCTTCGAGGAGTTCGAGCAGAGCACCGGCGGCAAGCAGGGCGAAGAGGGGACCGGACTCGGGCTGCCGCTGTCGCGCAAGCTCGTCGAGCTGCACGGCGGCCGGCTCTGGGTCGACAGCGAGCCCGGACGCGGCAGCACCTTCCGCTTCACTCTCCCCGTCGAGGCGCCGGCCTGATGGACGTCGCGCACGACGTGATGGAGCCCGCGCCTGGCCGCCGGCGTCTCGGCTGGGCCGCGGACAATCGGCTCGTGCGTGCGGTGGGACGGGTGCGTCTGCCGCTCGGCGCGAAGCTGCTCATCGGGTTTGCCGTCGTGGGCGCCTTGCTCGCGATCGGCTACGCGCTCGGACTGGTCGCGCTCGGCCAGTCGAACTCGCGAGGCGTGGAGCTGCGGCGGCTGCAGGAGCAGGCGGTCTACGAGCAGCTTCTGCTGACGGACTCGACGCAGCTCGAGAAGGCGATCGACTTCCGTCTTGCCAGCACGATCTCGACGAAGAACCTCGGCTCGGGCCTCGATCAGACGATTGCGAACGACATGAACCAGCTCTGCGACGACGCTGGCGTCCGCGACTGCCTCGGCCCTTCGACGCCCAGCCCTCTGCCGCTCGAGCTCAGTGCCGTCGCCCCGTCGCTGCTCGCGGCGCTCGGGAGGAACGTACCCGTCTTCTACCCGATAGGAGGGGGATCCGTGCCGGCGGGGGTCACACCCGTGGCGATTCTCAACAAGGCGCGCAGCTTCGCCGCGTCGTTCACGGCAAAGCTCGCCGCACTCGCGCAGAAGGACCGCGCTCGGGCGAACGCGCTTGTTGCTGCCAACCATGATTCGTTCGGGAGCTCGCGCGACCTCCTGATCGGGGTCGGTGGGGGCAGCCTCGTGCTCGCGCTCGCGCTTGGGCTCCTCCTATCGGGGTCGATCGTAGGGCCGCTCCGCCGCACCGAGGCGCGCCTCGACGAGATCGCCGCGGGCGACTTCGCGGGCCGGCTCGAGGTAGCGAATAGGGACGAGATCGGCAATCTCGCCGCCAAGGTGAACCGCATGAGCGACGAGCTGCAGCGCGTGTACCGGGAGCTCGAGACGGCGAGCCGCCACAAGTCGGACTTCCTGGCCACGATGTCGCACGAGCTGCGCACGCCGCTGAACGCGATCATCGGCTTCTCGGAGGTCCTGCACGAGCAGATGTTCGGCGAGCTGAACGAGCGGCAGCTCGCCTACGTCGACGACGTGCTCGCGGCAGGCAAGCACCTGCTCTCGCTGATCAACGACGTCCTCGACCTCGCCAAGATCGAGGCCGGCAGGATGGATCTGAACCTCTCCGAGGTAGCCCTCCCGGAGGTGCTGCGCGGTGCCGTCTCCATGCACAGTGAGCGCGCCGGCCGAGGCGGGATCGAGCTCGCCCTCGAGACCGAGCCCGAGGAGATCACGATCACCGCCGACGAGCGCCGCGTCCGCCAGGTCGTGTTCAACCTCGTCTCCAACGCAGTCAAGTTCACCCCCGCCGACGGCCGCATCGACATCTCGGCCCGCCTCGACAACGGCCACGTCGAGGTCGCGGTCGCCGATACCGGCCCGGGAATCGCGGCCGAGGACCTCGAGACGATCTTCGAGGAGTTCGAACAGGCCAGCGACGGCAAGCAGGCCGAGGGGACGGGGCTCGGACTGCCCCTCTCCCGCAGGCTCGTCGAGCTTCACGGCGGCCGCCTCTGGGCCGACAGCGAGCCCGGCCGGGGCAGCACCTTCCGCTTCACGATTCCGGTTCATGGTCCCGTCCCGCAGGAGGTGTCGTGAGCCAGCTGATCCTGATCGTCGACGACAACGAGAACAACCGGAAGCTCGCCCGCGACGTGCTCGAGTTCGCCGGCTTCACCACCATCGAGGCGACGGGCGGCGTCGAGGGGGTCGCCCTCGCGATGGAGCACAAGCCGGCCCTCGTGCTGATGGACATCCGGATGCCGGACATCAACGGCACCGAAGCGCTGAAGCTGCTCCGCGAGGACTCGCGGACGGCGGAGATCCCGATCGTCGCGCTCACGTCGTCGACGATGCGAGGTGACGAGGAGCGCTTCCTCGAAGAGGGCTTCGACGGCTATCTCGCAAAGCCGATCAGCGTGCGCGAGTTTCCCGACCAGGTGCGGGGGTTCCTGCGCGAGTGAGATGAGCACCGAGACCGAGCCCGATCCGCAGGTCCTCGTCGTCGACGACACGCCGGCGAATGTGCGGCTGCTCGAGGCGATCCTCGAGCCGGCCGGCTTCTCGGTGGTCTCCGCCTCGTCCGGGCCCGAGGCGCTGGAGCGAGTGGTCGCCGACCAGCTCGATCTCGTCCTGCTCGACGTGCAGATGGCGGGCATGAACGGCTACGAGGTCTGCCGGCGCATCCGCGAGAACGAGGCTACGGCCCTCCTCCCCGTCGTGATGATCACCTCGCACGGCAGCGAGGCCCGGATCGACGGGATCCGGGCGGGTGCCGACGACTTCGTGACGAAGCCGTTCGACCAGCAGGAGCTGCTGCTGCGCGTCCGCTCGCTCGTCCGCATCAAGCGCTACCACGACACGATCCGCGCACAGGCGGCCGAGCTCGGCGAGTGGAACCGGACGCTCGAGGCTCGCGTCGCCGAGCAGGTCGAGGAGCTCGGGCGGATGGCGCGCCTGCGGCGGTTCCTCTCCCCGACGCTCGCCGAGGTGGTCATGGAGCGCGGGGACAGCGTCCTCGAGAGCCACCGGCGGGAGCTCGCCGTTCTCTTCGCCGACCTGCGCGGCTGGACGGATTTCAGCGCCGGCACGGAGCCGGAGGAGGTGATGAGCGTCGTCGGCTCGTACCACGGAGCAATGGGCGAGCTGATCGTCAAGTACGAGGCGACGGTCGGGTGGTTCGCGGGTGACGGGCTCATGGTCTGGTTCAACGACCCGATCCCGTGCGACGAGCCCGCCCTGCGCGCGGTGCAGATGGCCGCCGAAATGCGCGAGGCGATGGTTGCGCTCACGACCGCGTGGCGGAAGCGCGGCCACGAGCTCGACTTCTCGATCGGCGTCTCGCTCGGCTACGCGACGATCGGGCGAATCGGGTTCGAGGGGCGCTACGACTACGGCGCCGTGGGCAGCGTCCTCAACCTCGCCTCGCGACTCTGCGACGCGGCCGGACCCGGGCAGATCGTGATCGGCCCGAGGGTGCTCGCCGAGGTGGAGCAGCACGTCGAGACGCAGCCGCTGGGGAAGCTCGAGCTCAAGGGCTTCGGCAAGCCCGTCGAGGCGTTCGCGATCACCGCGGCCGCCGGCGTACGGGTCTAGGCGATCACAGCCCCAGCCGCTCGAGCGTCGCGGCATCGCGGCGCCACCTCGGCCGTACCTTGACCTTGAGCTCGAGGAAGACGGGATGGCCGAGCAGCGCCTCGATCTCGGGGCGGGCGCGCGTCCCGATCTCCTTCACCATCGTGCCGCCCTTGCCGACGAGGATCTGCTTCTGCGAGTCGGTCTCGACGAGGATCGACGCGCGCACGACCTTCTCCTCGATCTCCTCCACCTCGACCGAGATCGCGTGCGGCACCTCGTCGCGCGTCAGCCCGAGCGCCTTCTCGCGGACGAGCTCGGCGAGCTGCAACTCGAGCGAGAGGTCGGTGCGCTGCTCCTGCGGGAAGTAGAGCGGCCCCTCGGGAAGCAGCCCGACGAGCTCGTCCCGCAATGCGGGGACGCCGTCGCCCGTCTTCGCGCTCACGGGATGGAGCGCGTGGAAGGCGCCGAGCCTCGCCGCCGCCTCCATCTGCTGCGCCACGTGGCCGGGCTTGAGGCGGTCGACCTTGTTGAGAGCGATCACGACGGGCACGCCGAGCCCGTAGACCCGTGACGCGATGAAGCGATCGCCGGCGCCGATCCGTTCCCGGGCCGAGAGGACGAACACGACCGCCTCCACCTCCTCGAAGGCAGCGTCGACCGTCTTCTGCATCCGCTCGGTCAGCGCGTCGAGCGGCCGCTGGAAGCCGGGGAGGTCGGCGAGGACGAGCTGGTAGTCGTCGCCGTTCGCGATCCCAAAGATCCGGCGCCGGGTCGTCTGCGGCTTGTCCGAGACGATCGCGACCTTGCCGCCGCAGAGGGCGTTCACGAGCGTCGACTTGCCGACGTTCGGCCTGCCCGCCACGGCGACGATTCCCGACTTCACAGCTCGAGTCCCATCCACGGCGCGAGGCGGCCCCACTCGGTGACGTGGTCGCGGAGCCTCACGCCGCCGAGCTTCTCGTAGAAGCCGACGGCGTTCACCTCGGCGCTCCACTCGAGCCGCTCGGCACCGAGCTCGCGCGCGCGGTCGGCGGCGAGGCGGAAGAGCCGGGTGCCGAGCCCACGGCCCATCCAGGCGGGGGCGACCCAGAGGTGATCGAGAACGGCGACCCCGTCGGCCGGCGGCGCGAGCGCCGCCCACGCGACCATGTCGTCCTCCACCTCGGCCACCCAGCCCTCCTGGTCGCCGTCGAAGCGGAGACCGTCGGCCCAGCTGCGGACGAGGTCGCGGTCGTAGCCCCACTGGGCCTTCGACTCGAACGTCAGCTCGCGCAGCCGCTCGTCGTCCGCGGCTCGCGCTGCGCGCACGGTTACGACGGCAGATCCCACGTGTCGGGCAGGAGGTCGTCGGCGGCGTACTCGGCGACCGAGCCGTCCGCTCGGCGGAACCAGACGCGCTCGAAACGCCACTCGTGCAGCCACTGGCGGCAGCCGCCGCACGGTGAGGCCGTGATCGCGATCGCCTCCACGTCCCCCGGCCGCAAGCCTTCGCTCGCTGCCTTCGCGATCGCGGCCCGTTCCGCGCAGATTCCGAGCGGGTAGGCCGCGTTCTCGACGTTCGCCGCCGCGAAGACGCGCCCGTCGCGGGTCAGGACGGCTGCACCGACCTGGTACTTCGAATACGGCGCGTACGCGTGCGCAGCCGCTGCGTCCGCCAGCTCGAGCAGCTCCCCGGCGGTCATTCCGGCCCGCCGCCGCCGTACACGAAGTGGCCGTTCACGCTGTCTCGGAGGTCGAGCACGAAGCCGAGCGGCCGCACTCGCTCCGTCAGCTCGGCCGGGCGCCAGCGCCGCTTGACGATGCGGAACGTGCGCCCGTCGGAAAGCGACCGCGTCTCTTCCTCGTCCGACTGGTCGGTGCCTGTGTGAGCGGTGTCGCCGGCGCCGCTGTCGACGAGGAAGACACGGCCGCCCGGCACGAGCGCCGAGCGGACGAGCGCCCAGAACTCGTCGAAACGGTCATCCGGCACGTGCGAGAGCCAGAAGGAGAAGAAGACGAGATCGAACTGTTGCGTCGGCCGCCAGGCGAACAGATCGGCCTCCACGAGCTCGGCGTCGGAGGTGTTGAGGGCGAGCGTCTCCGCGTTCGCGTCGACCGCGACGACGCGCTCGGCGAGGCGGACGAGCTTGCGCGTCCAGATCCCCGTCCCGGCGGCGAGCTCGAGCACCGTCCCGCCCGGTGCGAGCGCCTCTAGCGCCGCCTCCGCCTCGGCCGCGTCGGCTTGCCAGCGCGCGAGCGCGTCCGGCTCGAGCTCGTACCGGCCCCGCCGGAACCACCAGTCGTCGTACTCGGGCGCTCGCTCGGCGTAGTAGCGCTTCTGCTCGGTCACCGGATCGCTCACGCAGCCGCCGCCTCCTCCGACAGGAACGCCTCGACGCCGGCGAGCGTGTCGGCGTAGCGGGCGGCGCGCGCGTCGAGTCGGCGCACGAGCACCGCCGGAATGCCAACGGCCTCGGCACCGAGCACGTCCGCGACGACGTTGTCGCCGACCATCCACGCCTCCGCGGGGCACAACCGGCCGAGCACCGACGCGAACGCCTGCGCATGGGGCTTCTCGTAGCCCGTCTCGGCCGAGCACGAGACGTGTGCGACCACGGCGCCGAGCCCGAGCGCGTCGACGATCTGCCGCAGCTCGGGCACGTGATTCGAGAGGATCGCGTGCGTCCAGCCCTCCTGGGAAAGGCGCTCGAGCGCGGGGAGCGTGTCGTCGAAGAGCGCCCAGCCGACGTCCGGGTCGACATAGAGCCGCCGCGCCGCCTCGGCGAGCTCGAGGGCCCGCGCCGGCTCGTAGCCCGTCGCCTCGTAGGCCCGCGCGAGCAGGGGCCGAACCGATCCCCACCAGGCTTCCGGCTCGCACAGCTCCGGGTGCGCAACTTCCGGCCGGTGCCAGGGAAAGCCGTCGCGCAGATGCGGCCGGAACGCATCGGCCGAGTGCCCGTGTCCAGGCTCCTCGGCGTCGAGCGCCTCGGCGAGCAGGATGCTCCAGCCGGTCTCGCCCCGCCGGTGTGCGAGCGTCCCGTCGAAGTCCCACATGACGAGCCGCAGCCCGGACACGCTCACCCGATCAGCTGGAACACGACGAGGGTTGTGAGCGCGCCCAGCGCGGCACCGTAGGTGACCTCGAGCAGGGAGTGGATTCCCGACTCGACCCGAGTCTGCGCGACGAGGAGCGCCATGATGAGCGTCAGCGAGGACACGATGAAGCGGTGCTCGTCGCCGACGATGTAGGTGACCGCGATCCAGCCCGCGAAGGCGAGTGCCGCGTGGCCCGACGGCAATCCTCCGCGGAGCGGCGTGCCGCGCCCCGTCCACGCCTTGGTCGCGATGACGAGGAGCACGACGAGAACGAGCGCGACGAGCGTGATGTCGGCCGGCCCCTTGCGCACGCGGTCGAGCACGTGCGTCGCACGGCTGCCGGCGGCGCTCTCGAAGACGAGGTAGCCGACCGCGACAGCGGTGATCGAGGCGATCAGGACGGCGCCGGCTGCGATGTCCTTGGCGAGCTTGGCGTTGGGGTCGAACGAGGTCGTCGAGACGTCGATCACGCCTTCGATCGCGGTGTTCAGCATCTCCGCGACGAGGACGAATGCGATCGCGAGCACCAGCGAGATCAGCTGGATCCGCGACACGCCGACCGCGATCGCGCCCCCGAAGACGAGAACGGCCGCGAGGAAGTGGATGCGGAGGTTCCGCTGCGTGCGGAGGACGTGGATGATCCCCTCGAACGCGTAGTTGAAGCTGTCCAGCAGGGACGGCGCCCTGCCCGGTGCCGGCGGCGGGGAGCGGCGCGGCGGCCGTTCGGGCTGCTCGTCCTCGGGCCCGCGCGGCAACGGCGTGACGGTCACGCGGCCATCTCCCGCTCGTACGCCGCCTCGCGCGCCTCCATCTCGGGGCCGTGGTCGTAGCCCACCAGGTGCAGAAGCGCGTGTACGAGCGGACGGCGCCATTCGTCGCCGACCACTTCGGGACACACGACGACGTCTCCGAGCTGGCGAGGCATGCCGTCGGGCAGCGCCGCCAGCCCGTCGATCGGGAAGGCGAGCGCGTCGGTCGCCTCGTCGACGCCGAGGTGCTCCCGCTTGAGCGCGCGACTCTCGTCCGGCCCCACGAAGGCGAGCCCCAGCTCGCCCGCCGCGACGCCCTCACCCGCGAGCACGGTGCGCGCGAGCTCGACCGCGGCTGTCTCGTCCACCTCCGCGCCCGACCGGTTGGCGACCTCGACCTCTATCACCGGCTCCGCTGCGTCCCGGTCTGCTCGGCGTGCCGCTTGTACGCCTCGACGATCCGCTGCACGAGCTTGTGGCGCACGACGTCCTGGTGTGTGAACTCGACGAACGCGATCCCGTCCACGGTGGCGAGGATGTCGCGCACCTGGATCAGCCCCGACGCCTGCTCGCGCGGCAGGTCGACCTGCGTGACGTCCCCGGTGACGACCACCTTCGAGCCGAAGCCGAGCCGGGTCAGGAACATCTGCATCTGCTCGGGCGAGGTGTTCTGCGCCTCGTCGAGGATGATGAAGCTGTCGTTGAGGGTGCGTCCGCGCATGTATGCGAGCGGCGCAACCTCGATCGTGCCGCGCTCGAGGTAGCTGTTCAGCCGCTCCGGGTCCATCGTGTCGTAGAGCGCGTCGAAGAGCGGCCGCATATAGGGGTCGACCTTCGCCAGCACGTCGCCGGGAAGGAAGCCGAGCCGCTCGCCCGCCTCGACCGCGGGGCGGGTGAGGATCAGCCGGCCGACCTGCCGCTCCGACAACGCCGCGACCGCGAGCGCGATAGCCAGGTAGGTCTTGCCGGTGCCGGCGGGGCCGATGCCGAACGTGACGGTGCAGTCGCGGATCGCGTCGACGTAGCGCTTCTGGGTCACCGTCTTCGGCGTGATCCGCTTGCCACGGTGCGACCAGACGACGTCCGCGAAGATCTCGCGCACGTCCTCGGCCTGGTCGATCGCGCCCAGGATCGCGTCGACGGTGCCGGCGCCGACCTCCTGGCCGCCCTCGACGAGCTCGACGAGCTCCTCGACGACTGCCTGCGCCTCAGCGACCTTCAGGTCGTCGCCGGCAAGCGTGAGCCGGTTGCCGCGCAGGTTGACGGTGCAGCCGAGCCGGTCTCGGAGCGCGTCGAGGACTCCGTCGCCGATCCCCGCGAGCTCGGCGGCTACCTCGTTCGAGACGTCCAGAACGGTCTGCACGCGGTCAGTGTAGGCCGGTCTCCGGCTCGTCCCAGCGGCCCGTGGAGGCCATTACAGGATTCGTGGCGAAGGTTACGAACGTGACTCCGTCGGCTCCGTCCGCTAGCGTCCCGGGCCTCGGGTCGTCTTTCCTACGCCGTTCTCATGCGTCGTTACGGTCTCGCCCTCCTCTGCACGCTCGCCCTCGCCTCGCTCGCGGCGGCCGCAGCACGGGCCCACTCCACGCCGCAGATTCGCGCCGAAAGGGCGCACGCGCGAGCGGTAGTCGCCCAGGTCGACCAGATCGGGCGGGATCTCCAGATAGTCGAGGACCAGGCCCAGAACGCGCAGCAGCGACTCCAGCTCGTGAAGGCGCAGCTGCGCCGGAACGAGTACGAGCTCCACGTGGCCCGGGGCAACCTCCACGCCGCCCAGACACGGCTCATGTCGCGCATCTACTCGCTCTACGTGAACGGGGCGCCGAGCACGCTCGACGTGATCGCCGGCGCGCACAGCCTCTCGGAGATGATCGACCGTGCCGAGTCGGCGCAGGTGCTCTCCAATCAGGATGCGGCGCTGGGAGAGCAGGCGGTTCGCTTCGAGCGCACGGTGCAGCAACGGGAGCTGCAGCTGCAGCAGCTGAAGAGCAAGCGCGAGGCGGCCGTCGCCGAGATCGAGGCGAAGAAGCGGACGGTCGAGTCGGAGCTCGCACAGCAGAAGCAGCTGCTCGCATCGATCCACACGACGATTCAGCACCTCCAGGCCGAGGAGGCAGCACGCGAGCAGCGGCTCAAGGCCGAGGCGGAGGCACGCCTGAGGCAGGAGCTTGTGGCGCGCCAGGCGGCCGCGCGGGCCGCCACGGCGCAGGCGACGCAGCAGCCGCCGGCCTCTACGTCCGACGGAGTCGTGCAGGCGCCGGTTGTCGTGCCGGTCGGAAACCCCGGGGTCGGCCATCCAGAGGCGGCCTCGATCGCCCTCCAGTACCTAGGCATCCCGTACGTCTGGGGCGGCTCGAGCCCGAGCGGCTTCGACTGCTCGGGCCTCGTGATGTACGTCTACGCGCAGCTCGGCATCTCGCTGCCGCACTACACCGTCGCACAGTGGAACGCGACGGTGCCCATCTCCTCGTCGGAGATGGCGCCCGGCGACCTCGTCTTCTTCAACGGCCTCGGCCACGTCGGGATCTACATCGGCGGCGGACAGTTCGTCGACGCGCCGCACACCGGCTCCGTCGTCCGCATCGACAGCCTCTCCAGCTTCGGCGGCTTCGACGGCGCCCAGGCGCGTGCCCTAGCTCACGCGTCCAGACGGATCCGCGGGTCCAGCCAGGCGTAGGCGACGTCGACCAGGAAGTTGAAGACGATCACCGCGACCGTCGTGGAGACGACGATGCCGACCACGAGCGGCCGGTCGTCGTCGAGTGCCGCCGTCACCATCTCCTGACCGAGGCCCGGGAGGTTGAAAACGCTTTCAATGAAGATCGCACTGCCGACGGCGAGGCCGACGTCCATGCCGAGGATCGTCACCACCGGCAGCATGCTGTTCCGGAGGATGTGGTGGACGAGGACGCGGCGGGCAGAAGCCCCTTTCGCGCGCGCCGCACGGACGTAGTCCTGCGACATCGTCTCGAGGACGTTCGCCCGGATCAGCCGGACGTAGAGGGCCGCGAAGACGAGCATGAAGGTCGTCCAGGGCAGAAGCAGGTGGTACGCCCACTCGGCCGGGCCCGAGCAGATGCCTACGTGCCGCGTCGGGAAGAAGTTGCAGTAGTCCGCGATCGGCGTCCAGCCGAGCCTGAAGCCGAACACGTAGGCGAGGATCAGGCCGATCCAGACCGACGGCGCCGAGACTCCGACGAGCACGAAGATCATCCCGGCCCGGTCGACGAGCGAGCGTGGCCGCAGGGCCGAGACCACGCCCAGCGGGATCGAGACGAGCAGCCAGAGGACGGCGCCCCCGAGCACCAGGGACGCGGTGACCGGCGCGTCCTGTCCGATGATCCACCGCACCGACACCCCGTCGTCGAACGAGTAGCCGAGCGACTGGTACCGGACGATGTTCCAGACGAACAGCCAATACTGCTGATAGAGCGGCAGGTCGAGGTGGAGGACGTGATGGATGTGCTCGACCAGGCCGGGTGGGGCGACGTAGTCGGCCTTATGACCAGCGCGGTTGCTCGGGATCACGAAGAAGATCAGGAACGTGACCATCGTGGCCGCGACGAAGAGGAACCCGGCCCAGAGGCAACGGCGAACGAGAAAGCGGCCCATCCCTCACCCGGCGGGGCCGTCCGTGAAGGTCTGGTGCTTCACGAGCGCTCCCTTCCGGTCGTAGGCGTCCACCGCCGTGATGTGGTCTTGGCTCGTCTGCTCGCCGGCGGGGACGTCGTAGGCGAAGAAGCCAGCGGCAATCGGAGCAGACACCCACACGATCCGCGGGTGGACAGCCCTGCCGTCACTGAGGCGGATCACGACGTCCCCGACGGCGGGCGCCATCACGTCTCCGGTGATCCATTCCGGCACGCCTCGGCGCAGCAGCGACCCAGTGCTGAGGCGCTGCCCGGACGTCGAACAACCACCACCTCCTGCAGGAAGCCAGAGCGAGCAGAAGCCGCCGTTCTTCGCCGGCGCCACCCAGAGCGTTCGTGTCGTCCCGCCGAAGGTGAACCGTCCGACTTTGCGCGTCTCGCCGCCGACTGCCTGCGGGCTCATGCCTGAGGGAGCGCCGACGTCCAGCGACCAGAACTGGAGCTGCACCGACTGCGGGGCGAAAGGCTGGTCCCAGAAGGGCAGGACATCGCGGACGAGTGCCCAGGCGGGGGTCACAGCCATGACGGCGGCGAGCAGCGCAGCAGCTGCCAACCCGATGAGGAGCGCACGCCGACTAGCCGAGTGCACGGCCCGTGCGGTGAACGGCACCGTCTCGCTCTCCGTGAGGACGCGCGAGCTCAGCTCGAGGGTGTGTGCCAGGCGGCGGGCCTCCGCGAGCGGAACCGGGTTGGCCAGGCGGAGCTCGATCAGTTCCGGTGCGTTCAGCATGACGGGCTCTCCTCCGCTCGGGCTGAAGGAGCGGACGGCCGCACGGAGCCGCGGTTGTCGAACTGGGCGAGGCGCTCCCGAAGTCGTCTGCGAGCGCGATGCAGCCGGATGCGGTAGGCGGTCGCCGAACAGCCGAGAGCGTCTGCAGCGTCGCTGCTGGAGAGCTCTTCCCAGGCCGAGAGCATCAGCACCTCGCGCTCTCTCTCGGACAGCTCCGCCAGCGCGTCGAGCAGACGGTGCGATCGAGTCGGGGCTCCCGCGGCCTCTGACGGCCCGGCGGGTTCCGCGGCGACGCGCTCGGCGATCGCGAGCTGTCGTCTTGCCACGCGCTGCTGGCTCCACAGCACTCTGCGTGCGACCGCGTAGAGCCACGGAAGCGCGTCTCGCTCGTCGATGTCGTCGAGGCGTCGCCAGGCGACCAGGAATGTCTCGGCGACGACATCGGCCGCGTCTTCCCGCGGCGTGCGCCTCAGCGCATAGGCAAGCACCGCCGCCGTATGCGCCTCACAGAGGCGGCGGAACCGGGTCTCTCGATCAGCGGTCGCTGCCACCTACCCACTTATGACGAAAGCGGCGGCGTTGTTTCAGCTAGGCCAGCTTCTCTCTCACTATCTGGCTGACCTGGGAGCCGTCGGCGCGGCCGGCGATTTGCGGCATTACGTCGGCCATGACCCGTCCTAGGTCGGCCATGCTCGTCGCGCCCACCTCGGCGATCACGTCGTCGACGATCTCCTCGACCTCGTCCTCGGAGAGCGGGTCCGGCATGAACTCCTCGAGGATCTCGAGTTCGCGCTCCTCCGACGCCGCCTGCTCCTCGCGCCCGCCGCTCCGGAACGCCTCCGCGGCCTCGAGTCGCCGCTTCCGCTCGCGTTGCAGCACCTGCAGCTCCTCGTCCTCGCTCAGCGGCCGCTGCAGCTCCTTCTGAGAGCCCTTGAGCGCGTTGAGGATCAGGCGCAGCGCGTCGCGACGCTCGGCGTCCCGCGCGCGCATCGCGTCCTTCAGCTCGTCGTCGATCTCCTCGATCAGGCTCATTCCCAGCCGCCTTTGATGTGCCAGTGCAGATGAAAAACCGTCTGGCCCGCGCTCGGGCCCACGTTGACGGCGACACGGTAATCGGTCAACCCCTCGCGTGCAGCGACCTCGGCGACGAACTCGAGCATCCGCTTCCCCTCCTCGGGCGGAAACTCGCCGATCTCGCGGAACGAGTCGACGTGGCGCTCGGGCAGGACGAGCAGGTGCACGGGCGCCTGCGGCTGGATGTCACGAATCGCGACGAAGCCGTCGGTCGCGGCGACGTGGTCGCCCTCGCGATAGAGGCGGCAGAAGAGGCACTCCTCGGTCACGCGGCGAGGATCCCCTCCTCCAAGACCGCGGCACCGCGCACGGGGACGAGCTCGCCGACGGGGATCGACTCCGGCACGAGCCAGGGCGAGTAGTCGTCGCCGTAGCCGCGGCCCGGCCGGTCGACGAGCACGATGTCGTCACGGTCGACCTTCGAACGCCAGTGGGCGAGGCAAGCCGCATCGGACAGCCCGCGCAGGCGCGCGCTCCGTTCCTTCTTCACCTGTGGTGGCACCGGGTCTTCGGCGGCTGTGCCGGTGCCGGGGCGCGGCGAGTAGGGGAAGACGTGCACCTTCGTCACGCCCGCTTCGGCGACGACGCGCAGCGTGCTCTCGAACGCCCGCTCGTCCTCCGCCGGGAAGCCGACGATGACGTCGCTCGTGAGGTTGAACTCCTCCCGCAGGTTCTCGAGCCGGCGGAGGTACGTGGCGGCGGAGTAGCGGCGGCCCATCGCGCGGAGAACGGTGTCGTCGCCCGACTGAAGCGGCACGTGCAGGTGACGGCTCGCCGTGGGCGTCTCGCGCAGCGCGCGGACGAGCTCGTCGTCGACGTGGTTGATCTCGATCGAGGACAGCCGGAGCCGCTCGAGGCCGGGTGTCGCGCCCGCCTCGCGCACGAGCCGCGGGAGGCGGTAGCCGGCGGCGCGGTCGCGATAGCAGCCGAGGTTGATCCCGGTGAGGACGACCTCGCGATGGCCCTGCGCGACCCGGCGGCGCATCTCGCCGAGCACGGCCTCCGCCGAGCGGCTGCGCGACGCGCCGCGAACGAGCGGGATCACGCAGAAGCGGCAGCCGAACGAGCACCCGTCCTGCACCTTGACGAACGCGCGAACGCGGTCGAGGCGCGCGTCCGCCTGCACGCAGCCGATCGCTCCGACGTCGCCCGCGACGAACGCGGCGGTTTCCTCGCTCCGTCGCGCGACGACGACGACGTTGCCGGGCAAGCCGGCGAACGCGCCGCCGGCGAGGTTCGCACCGCAACCCGTGACGTAGACACGTCGGTGCGTGCGCGCCGCGCGAGCCGCCTCCTTCCGCGACTTGGCAACGGCCTCGTGGGTGACGCAGCAGGTGTTGACGACCGCAACGTCGGCGCCGCCCTCCCGTTCCTGGTGCCCATCGCCGAGCAGCCGCTCGCGCACCGCGTGCGCGTCGACATGCGACACCTTGCAGCCCAGGAAGCGGACCGAGAACGTCGTCACGGGCGCAATTCGAACAGATCGGCCGCCCAGCCGTCGCGCACGCGGCGAGTCAGCCGGCGCAAGCCCTCGCTGCGCGGGGCGTCGCGTTCGAGGTACCCCGAGGTGATCGCCTGCTCGACCGGAAGCTCGGCGAGCAGCTCCTCGACGACATCGAGCGCGATGTTCATCACGGCGAGCTTCGCTGGGGCCGGCTCGGCCATGATCTCGACGGCGACGGCATTCTCCGCAGCGTTCGACCGCGTGATCTCGAGCGCCACCTCGTCGATGTCGACCGCCCTCACGGGAGCGAAGCCCAGCTTCGCCGCCGCGATCGACAGCACTCCCGAGCCACAGCCGACGTCGAGGAGGCTCGTGGGCTCGAGCTCCTGCAGGAGCTCGAGGCAGAGCCGGGTCGTCGCGTGCGCGCCCGTGCCGAACGCCCGCCCCGGGTCGATTACGACCGGGACGGCATCGGCCGGCGGATCCTCCCAGGGCGGGCCGACCCAGAGGCGGCCGACCCGGACGCCATGGTGGAAGTCGCGCCAGGCGTCCTCCCAGCCCTCGGCCACGTCGTCCGCCTCGACGACGTCGAAGCCGAGCGGCGGCTCGTCGGCGTACACGGCGAACGCGCCGTCGAGCTCCTCGACGCCGTCCGGGAAGATGTGGAGCAGGAGCGCGAGCTCCGGCTCACCGCCGACGACGACATACCGTCTCAGCGGAAGGCGCTCTTGAGCTTGTCGAAGAGCCCGCCCTCGGCCTTGCCGTAGGTGTCGCCGTCGGCGTGCTCGTCGAATTCGCGCAGGAGGCGGCGCTGGTCGTCGGTCAGTCGCCGCGGCACGCGTACGTTGACGAGGATCCGCTGGTCGCCGCGACCGCGGCGCTGCAGGACCGGCATGCCACGCCCGTGCAGGACGACGATCTCGCCGGGCTGGGTCCCCGGTGGCAGCTCGAGCTCCTCGTCCCCGTCGAGCGTCGGCACCGAGAGGGTGGCGCCGAGCGCAGCCTGGGTGAACGCGAGATCGACGGTCGTGTAGATGTCGTCGCCCTCGCGCACGAATCGCTCGTCGGGCCGGATGTGCACCTCGACGTAGACATCCCCGGCCCGGCCGCCCACGAGCCCGGCATGGCCTTCGCCGCTCAGGCGGATCTGCTGGCCGTGATGGATACCGGGCGGGATGTCGACCGCGACCGCCCGCTCCTCCACGATGCGCCCGGCGCCGCGGCACTCGCTACAAGGCTTCTCGATCCGGCGGCCCGAGCCGGAACACGTCGGGCAGGTCTGCGTGCGGACGAACTCCCCGAAAACGCTCCGCGTCACCTGCTGGAGCCGTCCAGCTCCGTCGCACGTCGGACAGGTCGTGACGCCGCTGCCCGGCTCCGCGCCGTCGCCGCCGCAGCGCGAACACGTGACGGCCGCCTCGAACGGCACCTCGCGTGTGACGCCGCGCGCGGCCTCGACCAGGTCGATCTCGACGACAGCCGCGAGATCGGCGCCTCGCGAGCGCCCACCGCGGCCGCGGCCGCCGAGCAGCACGTCGTCGCCGAAGAAGGCCGAGAAGAGGTCGGACAGGCTGCCGAAGTCGACATGGCCGGTCTGAAAGCCCCCGCTGCGCAACCCCGCGTGGCCGTAACGGTCGTACAGGTCGCGCGTCTCCGTCTTCGACAGCACCTCGTACGCCTCGACCACCTCGCGGAACCGCTCCTGCGCGTCGGGCTCCTCGGACACGTCGGGATGGAGCTCGCGTGCGAGCCGCCGGAAGGCGCCCTTGATCTCCCCCACGCTCGCCTGCCGCGAGATTCCCAGCAGCTCGTAGTAATCGCGGTCCGTCGTCGCCATCGCTCGGAATGTAGCTTCGGCGTCAGCGGCCGGAACTCAGGCTTCGTCGTAGATCGACTCGACGAAGTGAGACAGCTCGAGGGCCGCGGAGCGCACCGCTCCGAGCGCCTTCTCGTAGTCCATGCGAACCGGCCCGACGAGGCTGACCGCGCCGAGGGCGCGATGGACGAGCCCGTAGCACGCGCCGACGAGCGCGATCTCGGCGAGAGCCGGGTGCGCGAAGTCGTTGCCGAGGCGGACGAACGGACGCTGCGACAAGCTCGGCTGCCCGAGCACGTCGAGCAGGTCGGCCCGGCGCTCGACGAGCTCGAACAGGCTTCGGTAGGCGTCGAGCTCCTCGGCCCGCACCTCGCCGAGGAGGTCGGCCGCACCGCCGACGTATAACCGCTGCTCGGCCGACACGAGCTCCGTGAAGGCCGGCCGGAGCGCAGCGAGGAACGCGCGCTCACCGGGACTGAGGCCCCCGTCCTCGAAGCGCCGCCCCAGCAGACCCGTCCCGAGCTGCAGCCCGGCCACCGCCTCGTTCAGGTAGTCGTTCGCCCATTGCGCGAGACCGGCGTCGACCGGCTCCTCGAAGTGGAAGAGCCTCTTCGAGACGCCGCCCGCGGACGTGATGACGACCACCATCACGAGCTGCGGCTGCAGGAGCAGCACCTCCACGTGCCGCACGTGCGTCGCCTCGAGCGGCGGAGCCGAGACGAGCGCGAGCAGCCGCGTCACCTGCGAGAGCATCTCGGTCGTCGCCTGCAGCGCCGACTCGACCTCGGTGCTCGTCGAGCTGAGGTCGAGCGGGAACGCGGCCGGATGCGGCTCGAGCCGGCCGAGCAGCTCGTCGGCGTAGTAGCGGTAGCCGCGCTCCGTCGGCACGCGTCCGGCTGACGTGTGCGGATGCGTGAGCAGCCCGAGCTGCTCCAGCTCGGCGAGGTCGGCACGGACGGTCGACGGCGAGACGTGCAGGTCGGACCGCTCGACGAGCGTCTTCGAGCCGACGGGCTGGCCCGTGCCGACGAACTCCTCGACGACTCGCCGGAGGATCGCCCCCTGCCGTTCGCTCAGCTGCACCGTTTCCTGCATTTGCAGGAAATTTTAGCCGCTGCTCACGCGAGGATCTCGGCCGTCACCCCGCCGCCGAGAAAGCGGCCCCGCCGGGTGAGCGCGAGCGTCTGCCCGCCGTCGACCGCGAGGCCGAGCTGCTCGAGGCGCGCGAGACCCTCGGCGTCGAGCGCCTGTCGCAGTCCGGCGAGCGGCAGCGGCTCGTCGAGCCGGAGGCCGAGCATCACGCGCTCGCGGGCCTTCGTCTCGTCGTCCAGGAGCTCGAGGGTGCGGTCGTGGCGCCCCTGCAGGTAGCGCGCGAGCTTCGGTGTGTTGCGGCGACGCTCGTCGCCGAGAGTCGAGACGGCGCCCACGCCGATGCCGAGATAGTCGCGGCCGAGCCAGTAGCCGAGGTTGTGCTCGGCGCGCTTCCCGTCCCGGCAGAAGTTGGCGGTCTCGTACCAGCGGTAGCCCGCGCCGGTGAGCGCGGTGACGACGCGCTCGAAGTAGTCCTCCATCCGCTCCGCCTGGACCTCCAGCTCGGCACCGTGCGCGATCGTGAACCGCGTCCCGGGCTTCGCCTCGAGCTCGTACGCGCTGATGTGCTCGGGATTGAGAGCTATGGCGTGCGCGAGGTCCACGGCGAGGTCCGCCGGGGTCTGCCCGGGGATGCCGTAGATGAGGTCGAGCGAGAGGTTGTCGAATCCGGCGTCCCGGAGCCGGCCGAAGGCGCGCTCGACGTCCGCCGCCGCGGCACGGCGCTCGAGCACCCGGAGGAGGTGCGGCTGGAACGTCTGCGCTCCGAGCGAGACACGGTTGACGCCGGCCCCGCGAAGCTCGCTGGCGAGGACGGGGGTGACGGTCTCGGGATTCGCCTCCGCCGTCACCTCACGCGCCGGCGGCAGCGCGCGCAGCAGCCGCAGCAGCTCGGGCAGCGCCGTGTAGGTCGGCGTGCCGCCGCCGAGGAAGACGGTCTCGACCGGAGACCCGTCGTGCTCCGCGGCGAGCTCGCGCAGGAGCGCGTCGACGTATGCGCCGTGCAGGTGGTCACGGCCGGTCGCCGTGACGAAGTCGCAGTACCCGCAGCGGTGCGAGCAGAAGGGCAGATGGACGTAGAGGTGTCTCATCCGACAGCCTCGTAGAGGATCGTCATCGAGTCCTCCGGCTGCCCGATACTTGCGCCGTGGTTGGGCCGGCCGGCGAGCACGGAGGCACGCGCGGCGTCGACCACGGGCCTCAGCGCGTCGGCCCCGAACGGCGCATCGATGAGGAGGCGAACCTGCGATTCGACCTCCTCCTCTCCGTGCCAGAGCCGTGACACGTCTGCACCGACGCATCGGACCGCCGGCAGTGCGGCGACGGCAGTTGCAAACCACTCGACCGCGTCGGGGTCCGGCTCGAACGGCTCGAACGTGAAGCGGTAGTTCAGGGGATCGGCTCCGGGCGAGCGCTGCTCCCAGAGGACGGTGCCGAACGAGCGGAGCATGTCCACCTCGGATGCGGGAGCGAGGTCGATCCAGGTGCTCTCCTGCGTGTCGAGCGCCGGCAGGTGGATTCCGGCGTCGAGCGCGCGCATGTCGCCGGTCGCCCAGTCCTCGTCCCCGACGGCGAGCACTACGTGGTGGTCGTAGAGCGGCCCGTCCGCCCCCTGCTGCGCGTGCCTCACCCACACGGCGAGCGTGATCCGCGACTGGCCGTCGAGGAAAGCGCGGATCCTCTCGACGTTGTCGGCCGGCAGCTCGAACGTCGGCGCATCCAATCCCTCGCGCATCAGCTCTTCGTCCCCTGGCCGATGTTGAGGACGGCGAGGAACGCCTCCTGGGGAACCTCGACGGCACCGACCTGCTTCATCCGCTTCTTGCCCGCCTTCTGCTTCTCGAGCAGCTTCCGCTTACGCGAGATGTCGCCGCCGTAGCACTTGGCGAGCACGTCCTTCCGCTTCGCCTTCACCGTCTCGCGCGCGATCACGCGCGAGCCGATCGCGGCCTGGATCGGGATGTCGAACATCTGCCTCGGGATCTCCTCCCGCAGCTTGTCGACGAGCAGCCGCCCGCGGTCGTAGGCGAAGTCGCGATGGACGATGAGCGACAGCGCGTCGACGGGCTCGCCGCCGACGAGCACGTCGACCCGGACGAGATTGCCCGGCTTGAAGCCGGCGAGGTCGTAGTCGAACGACGCGTAGCCCCGGGTCCGCGACTTGAGCTGGTCGTAGTAGTCGAGCACGATCTCGGCGAGCGGAAGCTCGTGCGTGAGGTGCACGCGCTCCGGCGAGAGGTACTCGAGCTTCCCGAAGGTGCCGCGCCGCTCGTTGTTCAGCTCCATCACGGCTCCGACGTGCTCCTTGGGCACGATGATCGACGCCGCGACGTACGGCTCTTCGACCTCCTCGACCTCGCGCGGGAACTCGGCGGGGTTGTGCACCTCGACCCAGTCTCCGTTCTTCTCCTTCACGCGGTAGGCCACGTTCGGCGCGGTCACGAGCAGGTCGAGGTCGAACTCGCGCTCGAGCCGCTCGCGGACGATCTCCATGTGGAGGAGGCCGAGGAAGCCGCAGCGGAACCCGAAGCCGAGCGCGTTCGACGACTCCGGCTCGTAGAGAAGCGCGGCATCGTTGAGCTTGAGGCGCTCGAGCGCGTCCCGCAGCTCCGGGTAGTCGTCGGAGTCGGTCGGGAACAGGCCGGCGAAGACCATCGGCTTGACGTCCTTGTAGCCGGGGAGGGCCTCCGTCGCCGACCGGCGCACCGAGGTGAGCGTGTCTCCGACCCGCAGGCGCGAGACATCCTTCAGCCCCGTCACGACGTAGCCGACCTCCCCGGCGGAAAGCTGTTCGACGGCAGTCATGGAGGGAGAGAAGAAGCCGAGCTCCTCCGCGTCGAAGCGGGTGTCGGTGGCCATCGTCCGCAGCGCCTCGCGCGTCGAGAAGGAGCCGTCTACGACCCGGACGAACGCGACCACTCCGCGGTACTGGTCATAGGAGGAGTCGAAGACGAGAGCTCGTGCCGGTGACTGGGGGTCGCCTGCGGGCGGGGGTACGCGCTCGACGATCGCGTCGAGGACGTCGGCGACTCCGTCGCCCGTCTTGGCCGAGATGCGCAGGACGCGGGCGGGGTCTTCGCCGAGCAGATCGGCGACCTCGACGGCCGTTCCGTCGGGATCCGCGGCCGGGAGGTCGATCTTGTTGGCGACCGGGACGATCTCGAGCCCGTTCTCGATCGCGAGGTAAGCGTTGGCGAGCGTCTGCGCCTCGATTCCCTGCGCGGCGTCGACGACGAGGAGGGCTCCTTCGCAGGCCTGCAGCGAGCGCGAGACCTCGTAGGTGAAGTCGACGTGGCCGGGCGTGTCGATGAGGTTGAGCTCGTGGCCCTTCCATGTAACGCGGACTGCCTGGGCCTTGATCGTGATGCCCCGCTCCCGCTCGAGCTCCATCGAGTCGAGGACCTGCTCGCGCATCTCGCGCGCGGAGACGGCCTCGGTCAGCTCGAGGATGCGGTCGGCGAGCGTCGACTTGCCGTGGTCGATGTGCGCGATGATCGAGAAGTTGTGGATCCGGCTCTGCTCCACGAGCGGCGATGGTACTGGCGCGCGTCCGCGCCGACGATGGCCGTTCCGGCCGCGGCTGCCACCACATGCGCACATCCCCGCCCAGGGTGGGGTGTGTGGCTCCCTCCGCCCTCGCGATCGAGGCTATCGGTCGATCCGTGCCGCCGGGCGAGCGGCTTCGTGCCGATTCAGCGCCGGCCCGCCCGGCTGTCTCTCGGGATCGAAGAGCCCGCGCGTACCGCTGCTAGCCGCTCCAGCCGTACTCGTCGTTCGTCTCGAGCTTCCGCCAGAACACCGGGGACGGCTGACCGGTGATCCCGGCCGCGTCCATGATCGGCTGGATCTGCGCTCCCATGTGAGAGAAGAACGCCTGGAAGCTCTGCTCGTCGGGCCACTCGTCGATGACGAGTATCTGGCCCTCTGACCCGTAGAAGCGATGCGCGATCACGCCGTGTTCCGCGGCGTGGTCGACGATCTCGCGCATCTTCTCGGGGTTCTCCGCCGCGTACCGCTCGACACCCGCGGGATCGCCTTCGGCCCAGAGCGTCATGATCACGGACATTCGTTCCTCCCTCGTCGCTGTCCGCGCGAGTCTCGCCGTCACCACCCGGCCGGGTCAAGCGCGGGCGCGCCGCAGACGCAGGAGCGTCTCCAGCTCGCGCACGCCCAGCACTCGGCACGCCCCGAAGAACGCGGCATAGCCGAGCACGAGGCCGAGTCCCAGCGACACGATCTGCGCCGGAAGCGAGCGGCCGAGCCCCGAGTCGAGCACGTACCAGCCCCCCCACGCCACCGCCGCGAGCAATGCCGATGCGACGAACACGAGGAGGAAGCTCCGGGCCGTTTCGCCGAGCTCGAAACCGCCCATCCGCCGCCGGAAGAGGACCAGGAGCGCCGCCGTCCCGGCGATGTTCACGAGCGACGTCGAAAGCGGGATGCCCCAGATCCCGAAGCGGTAGAAGACGGCGTCGAGGGCGGCGTTCAGACCGAGGTTCCCGAACGCGACCCAGCTCGGGATCCAGGGCGACTGCAGCGAGAAGAAGCCGCGGTTGAGCATGAGCATCGTCCCGTTGAACGTCAGCCCGAGCGCGAACGCGGCGAGGCAACTGGCGACGATGGGCGTGTCCGCGGCCGTGAAGTGCTCGTGCTGGTAGAGGAGGCGCACGATCGGGGTCGCGAGGACAGCAGCCGCCGCGCTCGCCGGCACGAGCAGGAACGAGATCAGGCGCAGCCCCGTGCTCATGGTGCTCCGGAAGGCGGTCCAGTCCTGACGCGAGGCATGCCGCGAGAGAAGCGGGAAGAGCACCGTCGCGACCGCGACGGAGAACACTCCCTGCGGCAGCATGTAGAGCCGAAACGCCCGCACGATGGCGGCCGGCGCGAGGTGCGGGTCCAGGTAGTGAGTCGCGAACAGCTGGTCGATGAGGGCGTTGATGTTGATCAGGCCCAGACCGATCGTGATCGGGACCATCAGGACGAACGTCCTCTTCACTGCCGGGTCATGGATGTCGATCACCATGCGCAGCCGGTCGTCCCGCCCACGCAGCCAGGGGAGCGGCAGCAGGAACTGTGCGATCGTCGCCACCAGGATGGAGACGGCGTAGATGTAGAGCCTCGTCGAGTGGGAGCTCGAGTGCTGCACGCCCAGACCGAGGCCGAGGAGGATGATCAGATTCCAGAGCACCGGGCTCAGCGCGGGCACGGTGAAGTGGTCGTAGCTGTTGAGGATCCCGACCACGATCCCGGTCAGCCCGAGGATGAGCACGAGCGGGAAGAGGATCCGAGCAAGGCCGGCCGCGAGCATGCCGAACTTGTCGCCCGGCCCATAGCCGAAGATGCCCATCACCCACGGCGCAACCACGACGAACAGGGCCGTCAAGCCTCCAAGCCCGACCAGCATGAGCCAGAAGAGCGAGGAGGCCACTCTCCAGGCGCGCTTCGCCTCCCCCTTGACGAGCAGGTCGCTGAAGACCGGGACGAACGCCGCCGAGAGCGCGGAGTCGGCCACGAGGGACCGCACGGTGTTCGGGATCAGGAACGCGATCTCGAACGCGTTGACCGGGCCGGAGATGCCGAAGATCGCAGCTTGCGCGATCTCCCGCACCAGCCCGATCACGCGCGAGATCCCGGTCGCAATCGCGAATATGACCCCCGAGCGGGCCAGGCCCCTGCCGACGTCCGCATCCGGCCTTACGGGCGCCACGGCGGGCGCCGCCGCCGTGATCTGGGTCGCCTGCCCTTCCTGGTCGAGCGCCAGCGCCTCGAGCTCGGTCAGCTCGCCGCGATCGCGGGCCGGACGGAGGATCGTGGTGGCCTGCTCGGCCGGATCCTGCGCGATCGGCCAGGAGTCCAGAGCTGCATCGCTCTCGAAGTACGGCTTCCCCCGCTCACGCCGGCGGCGGTCCCGCTCCAGCCGCCGCTCCTGCCGCTGCCGCTCGGCGTCCTCCACGAGGGCAGCATAGGGAGAGGGGTTGCTACCATCGCCCGGCCCGCGAGTTGCGGGCCTTTTTCCGAGATGCCGAACATCAAGCAGCAAGAGAAGCGCGTCCGCCAGGCGGCGCGGCAGCGGCAGGAGAACCTCCGCTGGCGCTCGACGGCGAAGACGCTCATGCGTCGCCTGAACGAGGCGGTCGTGGACGGCACCGCGGAGGAGACCGAGGCGCGCCACCGCGAGCTCGTGCAGTGGCTGGACCGGGCCGTGGCGCAAGGCGCCCTCCACCGCAACACCGTTGCGCGGCGCAAGTCCCAAGCGGCGAAGGTCGCCGCCGGCAAGTCCGACGAGTAGGGGCTAGCCCGGCCGTTCTTGGGGACGGCGGGTGATCTCGATCACCGTGCGCTCGAGCTGGAGCTCGGGCGGGAGGCGTGAGCCGCCCTTCGCGCCTGCGTCGAGCTCGGCCAGCCGGACCGTGGCCTGCGCCAGCTCCTCCGGCGAGAAGTTGCCCGCCTGTTTCCCCGCCTTCTCCGCAACGAAGGGGTGCACCTTCAGCCGGCTCGCGATCTCGCTCGAGCGGACGCCCTCGTCCGCGAGGCGCGAGATCTTGCGGACGCGGCCGATGTGACCCACGAGCGAGGCGACGAGCCGGATCAGCTCGCCCGAACGCGGTCGATGTGAGCGGTCGAGCAGCGACTCGGTCGCGCGCAGGGTGGCTGCGACGTCTCGTCTCCCCCAGGCATCGGTGACGGCGAAGATAGGTGTCTCGGCGCGCCCGACGGCGAGCTGCTCGACGTCCGGGCGCGTGATCTGCTCGCCGTTGGCCCAGGTCGCGAGCTTCTGGATCTCCGAAGTGAGGTCGCCGACGCCGTCCCCGACTGCCTCGACGAGCGCCCGGCACGCGTCACGGTCGGCGGACGCGCCAAGCCGCGTGAACTGCTCGCCGACCCATTCGGGAAGCTGCTTCTTCGGCACGTCGTAGGCGAGGAGGTCGCCGGCCTTTGCCACCACCTTCGCGAGCGCGGAGTCGCGCTTCACGCCGTCGCCGACGAGCGCCAGGACGGTCGCCGGCGCGGGCGCCGAGAGATACGACTCGACCTCCTTCACATCCGCCGACTTCCACGCGTCGACCCCCTCGACCACGACGAGACGTGCCTCGCCGCCGAAGAGGCCGAGCGCGTTGCAGGCGGCGACCGCGTCCTCCCCGGTCGCCTCAGCCGCGTGGAGTTGCTCGGTCGCGTCCTCACCGATCCGCGCCCGCAGGCGCCGTAGCGCCACCGCGATCTTCGGCCGGTCGGTCCCTGTCAGCAGGTAGACCGGCTTCAGCTCGCGCTCGCTCGCCACGTTGCCAAGCATAGGCGGCGCCGCCGACCGCTCCCAGGCCGAGCAAGGCAGCCGCGCGAGGAGACGTGATCTGGGCCCCGGGCAGGCTTCCGAAGGCGCGTGCACACGCTGCGACGAACCAGGCACCCCAGCCGTTGAGCTGCGCCATCGCAGAAGCGACCGGGGGCGCAATCGGCGCGACCACCGCGGTCAGGAGCGCGAGACCCAGCACCTCGACCACGACCGGAACCGCGACGACGTTCGCAGGGACGGTGACGAGCGAGATCTGATGGAACTGGAACCAGGTGACGGGTGCTGTGGCGAGGCCGCACGCCGTCGAGACACCAATGAGCTGCGCGAGCTCGTGCGAGACCGGGTAGCCCTCGAGCGCCCGGACGACGCGAGGCGTGACGACGAAGATCGACGCGACCGCCGCGAACGAGAGCTGGAAGCCGGCGTCGAGCAGCGTGTACGGGTTCCAGGCGAGGAGCACTGCGGCGCCGACGAGCAGCGCCTGCCAGCGGTCGCGCTCCCGAGCGGCCAGCCAGGCCAGCGACCCGAGGGCGGCCGCGAGTGCCGCCCGCACGACGCTCGGATGGAGCCCGACTGCGAGCGCGTACGCCGCGACCGTGAACAGGGCCGCGATCTGGGCGAGGTAGCTCCCGAGGCCGGCGAGTAGGAAGAGGCCCGCGACGCCGCCGGCGACCGCGGCGACCTTGAGGCCGTCGACCGCGAGGCAGTGGTAGAGGCCGGAGGCGCGGAAGTCTGTGAGCAGCGTCTGGTCCATCCCGGACGAACGGCCGAGGACGATCGCCTCGATCACATCGCGGCGCCCGCCGTCGAGGCCCAGGGCGCTGTCACCCGCAAGCCAGCGTCCGACGTCGTCGCCGAGCCCGGAGACGCCGCCGCGCCGTCCGACCACGTGCCACGACTCCCCGCGCAGGACCGCGTGGATTCCCTGCCTGCGCAGCCACGTCGCCTCGTCGAAGCCGTTCGACGGCCCGGGAGGAACCCGCAAGCCGCCGAGCAGCTTCAGCCGAGCCCCCTGCGGCGGAGCACGGCCGAGCGGGAGCTCGAGCAGGACGGGCTCGCGCGTCCGCAGCGTCCCCCAGCGGAGCACGACCGCCCGCATGCGCTGGTCGAAGCTTCCCTGACGCGGCGGCTCCTCGACCTCGACGACTGCCGGCTCGAAGGTGCCGATCCGGGCTGCCAGCACGGTGTGGTCGAGCTGGCCGAGCCGCACGCTTCCCCAACTCCAGGCGAGGGCCACGAGGGCCGCGGCGACGGCCGGCCACCGGAAGCGCCCATCGTCGGCTGCGAGCCCGAGCGTGCCGAGGAACGCCGCAATCACGAGCGTGGGGACCACGGCCGGTCGTCCGACGTTCGCGAAGGCGAAGCCGAGGCAGAGCGCGCCGGCAAATGCGTGTGGAGGGCGGAGGCTCACCTCACGGGATCACGAGCCCCTTCAGCTGAGCGAGCTTTCCTTGACCGATGCCGGGCACGCCCTCGAGCTCGGCGACGGAATGGAACGCGCCGTGCGCCTGCCGATAGTCGAGGATCTTCTGCGCCGTCACGGGTCCGACCCCCGGTAGGGAGTCGAGCTGTTCGGCCGTCGCCGTGTTGAGGTCGAGCGGCGCGGACGGCGAGGAGCCGGCGGCGGGAGGACTCGCCGCGGCGGCCACAGCGCCCGCGCCGCGTCCGGGGACGACGACCTGCTCGCCGTCGGCGACAGGCGCCGCGAGATTGACCGCGTCGAGTTGCGCTTTGCCCGTCGCGCCACCGGCAGCCGCGATCGCGTCGTCGACGCGAGATCCCGAGCGCAGGCGGTAGAGGCCCGGCCGCCGCACCGCTCCCGCGACGTCGATCACGAGCAGCTTCGCGGCCGCCGGCTTCGCAGGGGCAGGCGTTCGCAGCGGCGTCACGGCGGGCGCCGCCGTCCCGCTCCGCCGCCGAGGTGCCGGACGACGAGAACGAGCAGGACCGCAACCGCGGCGGCAGCGCCGAAGAGCTGCCGTCGCGAGAGCCCGGAGAGGCGAGCGTCCACGTCGTCCATCGTGACAACGCAACGGTGGCCCCTCTGTGTCGAATCTTTCGCGGCTCCGTAAACTCGCGCCGTGGCCGACTGGGTGACGATCTCCGCGCTCTCGACGGCCGCCGGCACGCTCGCACTCGCAGGAGTCACCCTTGCCTCGGTCCGCTCCGCCAACCGCGCGGCGCGCGTCGCCGAGCAGTCGCTCCTCGCCGCCCGGCGCCCGCTGCTGGTCCCTGCCCGCGCCCAGGATCCCGAGGTCAAGGCCGGCTTCCAGGACGACGTCTGGTTCCACGTGCCGGGCGGCCAGGCCGCCGCGAGCGCGACGGACGCGGCGGTCTACTTCGTGATCTCCGTGCGCAACGTCGGCACCGGGATCGCCGTCCTCCACGGCTGGCACCTGTTCCCGGAGATCCAGCTCGGCGCCGACATGCAACCGACCCCACTCGAGGACTTCACGATGCTCAGCCGTGACCTCTACATCGCCCCCGACGACGTCGGCTTCTGGCAGGGCTCGTTCCGCGATCCGGCGAGCGACGGATACCGCGCCGCCCGCCGCGCGGTCGAGGCGCCGCAACGCATGAGCGTCGACATCCTCTACGGCGACTTCGAGGGAGGCCAGCGCGTGATCAGCCGCTTCCTACTCACGCCCCGGGAGTACGAGGACGACTTGCGTTGGTACGCAGCCGTCGGTCGCCACTGGAACGTCGACCGGCCGCAGCCTCGGGAGCGCTAGATCACGAAGTTGACGAGCTTGCGAGGGACGACGATCGTCTTGCGCGGCTCGCCACCGTCGAGGTAAGACCGCACCCGCTCGCTGGCGCGCGCCCGCGCGACGAGCTCCTCCTCGCTCAGGCTCGCATCGACCTCGAAGCGGTCGCGCACCTTCCCGTTCACCTGCACGACGAGCTCGAACGTGTCGCGCACGAGCTGCGACTCGTCGGCCTCCGGCCACGGCGCCTCCCACAGCCGTTCGTGGCCGAGAACTCCCCACAGCTCCTCGGCGACATGCGGCGCGTACGGCTGGATCAGCGACACGGCCGTCTCGGTCGCGAAACGCGCGTCGGGCGCGTCGACCGCGCCGCCGAGCTCGTTCACGAGCTCCATCACCGCCGAGATCGGAGTGTGGAACTGGAAGCGGCGCAGGACGTCGTCGCGTGACGCGCGCGATCGTCTCGTTCGCCTTGCGCGACAGGGCGCCCTCGCGCTCGCCGGGCGACGGCGCCGCCTCGGCCACCTCGTGCACGACGCGCCACAGCCGGCGCAGGAAACGGACGATCCCCTCCACGCCGTCGGGCGTCCACTCCATGTCCTGGTCGGCCGGCCCCATGAAGAGGATGTAGAGGCGCACCGCATCGGCGCCGTACCGGTCGACCATCTCGTCCGGCCCCTCGACGTTCCCCTTCGTCTTCGACATCTTCGAACCGCCGAGCGTGACCCACCCCTGGTGGAACACGCGCGCGAACGGCTCGCGGAAGCCGACCATGCCCCAGTCGTTCATCGCCTTGACGAAGAAGCGCGAGTAGAGCAGGTGCCCGGTGGTGTGATCGATGCCGCCGATGTACTGGTCGACCGGCAGCCAGTAGTCGACCACCTGCCGGTCGAACGGCGCCTCGTCGTTGTGCGAGTCGATGTAGCGGAGGAAGTACCACGACGAGTCGACGAAGGTGTCCATCGTGTCAGGGTCCCGCTGCGCCTCTCCGCCGCACTTCGGGCAGTCGACACGCATCCACTCCTCGTTGCCGGCGAGCGGCGCCTTGCCCTTCGGCGCGTAGTCCTCGATCTCCGGCAGCAGCACGGGCAGCTGGTCCTCGGGCACCGGTACGGCGCCGCAGCTCTCGCAGTAGATGACCGGAATCGGGCAGCCCCAGTAGCGCTGGCGCGAGAAGCTCCAGTCCCGCAGCCGATACGACACCGTGGCGCGGCCCCGCCCCTCCTTCTCGAGCGCGGCGACGATCGCGCGGGCGCCCTCCGCCGAAGGCAGCCCGTCGAAGCCGTCCGAGTTGACGAGCCTCCCGTCCTCGTCGATCACCTCCTTGGTGGGCAGTCCGAACGCCTCGGCGAACTCGCCGTCTCGCTCGTCGTGGGCCGGAACGGCCATGATCGCGCCCGTGCCGTAGTCCATCAGGACGTAGTCGGCGACCCAGATGGGCAGCCGCTCGCCGTTGATCGGATTGACCGCGTGGAGGCCCGTGAAGACGCCGGTCTTCTTCGTCTCCGCGGCGCGCTCCTCGACAGGACGGGTCCCGGCGTGGCGGGCGTACTCCTTCGCCTCCTCGCTCGCGTGGGCCTCGACGAACGGGTGCTCGGGAGCGACGACGAAGAACGTGGCGCCGAACAGCGTGTCGGCACGCGTCGTGAAGACCGGCAGATCCTCCCCCGTCTCGTCGACGCGGAAGAGGATCTCGGCGCCCTCGGAGCGGCCGATCCAGTTGCGCTGGATCGTCTTCGTCCGCTCCGGCCAGTCGGCGCCCTCGTACTCGAGCAGCTCGTCGGCGTATGCCGTCGTCCGGAAGAACCACTGCGTCATGTGCCGCAGCTCGACGGGCGTGCCGCAGCGCTCGCAGCGGCCGTCGACGACGTACTCGTTCGCGACGACCGTCTGGTCCTTCGGACACCAGTTGACGGGCGCCTCCTTGCGGTACGCGAGGTCGTTCTCCCAGAACTTCAGGAACAGCCACTGCGTCCAGCGGTAGAAGCGCGGATCGTGGGAGGAGACCTCACGGTCCCAGTCGATCGCCCAGCCGAGCCGCTTCATCTGCGCGCGGCAGTTGGCGATGTTGCGCTCGATCGTCACGCGCGGATGCTTGCCCTCGCGGATCGCCGCGTTCTCGGCCGGCAGGCCGAACGCGTCCCAGCCCATCGGACGTGCGACATGCCAGCCGCTGCGGCGACGCACGTGCGTCTGGATGTCGCCCATCGTGTAGTTGAGGACATGGCCCATGTGGAGGCTCGGGCCCGACGGGTACGGCAGCATCTCGAGCTGGTACCAGTGGTTCTCGGGCGTCGGCGCCCCGGGAGCCGGATTCGGCGATGTGGAACGCCTGCTCGTCCTCCCAGACGCGCTGCCACTTCGCCTCGATCTCGTTGGGTTCGTACCTCGGTGTCATCGAAACGTCCTCTAGAACGAAAAAACCTCTCCGAGGAGAGGCCTTGGGAGGTCGGCGCGGCCTCGCCGCGCGTGTCTCCCTGGACTAGGTAAGAAGCAGCTCCTGCATTGGGATCCCGATACTAGCAGGGTGCTCGAAATCCTTCCCGAGACGGCCCGGATCGAGGACGGCGAGCTCTCGCTCGGCGGTCTTCGCGCGAGCGAGCTGGCGAGTCGGCACGGGACGCCGCTCCTCGTCTACTGCGAGCAGACGATCCGCGCCCAGGTGCAGGCCTACCGTGACGCGGCGCCGGGCGCGCTCATCGTCTACGGGACGAAGGCATTCGCGAACGTCGCGCTGCTGCGGCTGCTCGCAGAGGAGGGCGTCGGCGCCGACGTCTCCACCCTCGGCGAGCTCGCCTTCGCGCGGGCCGCCGGCATTCCGGGCGTGCGGATCGTCTTCCACGGCAACAACAAGTCGGAGGAGGAGCTGCGCACGGCCGCGGAGGCGGGCGCGCTCGTGGTTCTCGACTCGCCCGGCGAGGCCGAGGCGGCGGCGACCGCGGGCGTGCGGCGCGTGCTCGTGCGACTGACGCCAGGAGTGGAGGCCGTGACGCACCGCTCGATCCGGACCGCACACGAGGAGTCGAAGTTCGGCCTGGCTCCGGAGGCGGCCGAGCGCGAGATCGAAAGGGCACGCGAGCTCGGGCTCGAGGTCGACGGCGTGCACATCCATGTCGGCTCGCAGCTCGGCAGGACCGACGAGAGCGTCCTTGCGCTCGAGCGTGTGCTCGCGTTCCTCGAGCGGCTGCAGTGGAGGCCGCGCGTGCTCGACCTCGGCGGCGGGCTCGGCGTTCGCCACAACCGCGACGAGCAGCTGCCGTCGGTGGCGGAGTTCGTCGGTCCGCTCGCCGAGCGGGCGCCGGCGGGCGTCTCGCTGATCCTCGAGCCCGGGCGGTCGCTCGTCGGCCGGGCCGGCGTGACGCTCTACCGCATCGGCTCGGTCAAGGAGTCGGGCGGCGTCACGTACGCCGCGATCGACGGCGGCATGTCCGACAATCCACGCCCGCAGCTCTACGGCGCCCGCTACGAGGCGCTGCTCGCGAACCGGGCGGAGGAGCTGCCGACGGGCGTCTACCGGGTCGCAGGCAAGCACTGCGAGTCGGGCGACGTGCTGGTCGAGGCGGCGGAGCTGCCCGAGCCGCGGCCGGGCGACGTGCTCGCCGTGCCGGCGACGGGCGCCTACACACTCGCGCTCGGCTCGACCTACAACGGCGTCCCACGCCCGGCGGTCGTGCTCGTCCGCGACGGCGAAGCACGCCTGATCCGCGCTCGGGAGACCGTGGACGATCTTCTACGCTTCGAGCGGCCATGAGGCTCGCGCGCGTACCGGGAGTCATTCTCGTCGCGGTCGCCGCGGCGATGTGGGGCACGGACCCGATCATCCGCAAGACGATGAGCGGGACGACGACGGCGACCACCATCGTCTTCGGCGAGCACGTGATCCTCGTCGCCCTGACGCTGCCGTTCCTCCTCCCCGCGCTGCGCGCCGTATTCCGTGCCGGCCGGACCTACGTCGCGGCCGCGGTCGTCGTCGGCGCCGGAGCATCGGCGATCGCCACGATCCTCTTCACCGACGCGCTGATCGGGCACTCCGACTACATCACCCCCGTCGTGATCCAGAAGGTGCAGCCGTTCGTCGCCGTGGCCGGCGCGGCTTTCCTGCTCCACGAGCGGCCGCGACCGAGCTTCGCGTGGTTCTTCCTGCCGGCGCTCGCCGGCTTCTGGCTCGTCAACCAGCCGCATCCGCTGCAGCCGTCGGCCCAAGGCGCCGTCGTGATCGCCGAGGCGACCGCCGCGGCAGTGCTCTGGGCAATGGGAACGGTGCTCGGCCGCTACATGTCCCGCGAGCTCGAGTTCCAGCACGTCCTCACGCTGCGCTTCTTCTTCGGCCTGATCGCAAGCGCCATCGCGCTGCCGATCATGGGAGCCCCGGCCTACTCCAACGGCCACGACAGCGGGCTCATCCTCTACCTGGCGCTCGTCACCGGGCTGCTCGCGCTCACGCTCTACTACTACGGGCTGCAGCGCACCCCGGCCGTTCTCTCGTCCCTCGCCGAGCTCACGTATCCGGCCGTCGCCGTGATCGCGGGCATCTACGCGTACAACCAGCACCTCACCTGGACGCAGTGGATCGGCGTCGCCGCGATCCTCGGCGCCGTCACTCTGCTGCCGGTGCAACGGCGGCGTGTCGTCGCGGAGACGCCGGCGGAGCTGGTTCCGGCGGCCGTGTGAAGCTCCTTCTCACCTCCGCCGGGATCAAGAACCCGAGCATCCACGACGCGCTGGTCGATCTCCTCGGCAAGCCGATCGCCGAGTCGAACGCCCTCTGCATCCCCACCGCGCAGTACGGTCACCCCCAGGTCAGCCCCGACATGGCGTGGGGATTCATCAGCGGCCGGTCCCCCTCCCCATGTGCGGGCTGGAATGGAAATCCGTAGGAGTGCTGGAGCTGACCGCGCTGCCCAGCATCGAGCGCGAGCGCTGGATTCCCTGGGTCCGGGAGACGGACGTTCTGCTCGTGGCGGGCGGCGACGCCCTCTACCTGTGCCACTGGATGCGGCAGTCCGGGCTGGCGGACCTGCCGGCGACGACAGCACGTTGGGAATCGTCGACTTCTCGATCTGTCCGCACCTGGCTCGCGAGGGGATGCCGGGCAACTCCATGGCCGAGGCGGAGAAGTGGGCGGCCGAGATCGCAGGCCCGGCGTACGCGATCGACGACGAGACCGCGATCCAGGTTGTCGACGGCGCCGTCGAGGTCGTTTCCGAGGGGCACTGGAAGCTGTTCGAGCGCTAACCGACTAGGCTCGCGGCGGTGGATCTCCGGGACACGCCGGAAGAGGCGCAATTTCGCTCCGAGCTGCGCGCGTGGGTCGAGGCGAACCTTCCGGCCGACAAGCGCGGCGGCCGCGGCGGCGCACAGCGCTTCGAGGATCCGTTCATCCGTGAGTGGAGCCGCAAGCTGTACGAGGGCGGCTACGCGGGGCTGACCTGGCCGAAGGAATACGGCGGCGCCGGAGCGCCCCACAGCTTCCAGGCGATCCTCTACGAGGAGCTCGCCGCAGTCCAGGCCCCGTCCCACGTCGGCGTGATCGGCCTCAGCATGGCCGGCCCGACGATCGTCGCGCACGGGACGGAGGAGCAGAAGGCGCGTCACCTGCGGCCGATCCTGGCGGCCGACGAGATCTGGTGCCAGGGCTTCTCGGAGCCCGACGCAGGGTCCGACCTCGCCGCCGTGCGGACGCGCGCAGAGCGCCGCGGCGACGCCTACGTCGTCAACGGGCAGAAGGTGTGGTCGTCGTTCGCGCACATCGCCGACTTCTGCATCCTCGTCACGCAGAGCGAGCCCGACGCACCGCGCTATCGCAACCTCACGTACCTCCTCGTCGACATGCACGCGCCGGGCGTCGAGGTGCGGCCGCTGCGCCAGATCACCGGCGAGGCGGAGTTCAACGAGATCTTCTTCACGGATGTCCAGGTGCCGGTCGAGAACCGGCTCGGCGAGGAAGGGGACGGCTGGCAGGTGGCGATGACGACGCTCCTGCACGAGCGTGCGACGCTCGGCTTCGCGCTGACGGCGACCCTCGACGCGGCGTTCGGGCGGCTGCTCGAGGAGACACGCGAGCGCGATCTCGACGCGCGCGGGCGTGAGGCGCTCGCGCGCGAGTGGATCGAGCTGCAGGCTCTCCGCTACACGAGCTACCGCGCGCTCGGCACGTACGAGCGCACCGGCGTTCCCGGCCCCGAGGGCTCGGGCGTGAAGCTGCGCTGGTCGGAGGCGAACCAGCGGCTGACGATGCTCGCGCGCGAGCTCGGCGAGTCGGGGGGCATTCTCGACGACGGCTGGTGGAACCACCAGCAGCTCCGCAGCCGGGGCAACACGATCGAGGCAGGGACGTCGGAGGTGCTCCGCAACATCATCGCCGAGCGCGTGCTCGGGCTTCCCCGGAGCCGCTGATGGACTTCGCGCTCAACGAGGACCAGGTCGAGCTGAAGCTGCAGGCGCGCGCGTGGCTCGCCGACCGCTTCCCGCTCGACCGCGATTGGGAGGCCGAGGACGACCGCTGGCGCGAGCTCGCCGACCTCGGGTGGCTCGACGTCGCCGAGGCGGGGCTCGGCTTCGTCGAGGAGGCGCTGCTGCTCGAGGAGCTGGGCTACGCGTGCTATCCCGGCCCCTACCTCGCCACCGTCGGCTTCGCGCTCCCGTGGCTCTCGGCCGAGCAGCGCGCTCGCGTCGCAGCGGGCGAGGAGCGGTGGTCGGTCGACGTCGACGGCTTGTCCCTTGGCTCGGCGCCGTCGACTTCGTCGTGGCGGACGGCGGGACCGCGTTTTCCGCGCTAGGAGAAGGCCGCCAGAGCGTCGATCCCTCACGTCCGCTCGGCGTGCTCGAGCGCGGCGACGGGGAGTCGCTCGCGGGCAACCGCAACCTGCCGCGGGCCCGCACGGCGAGCGCGGCCGAGGCGCTCGGCGTCGCGCAACGCGCGCTCGACCTCGGCATCGAGCACGCGAAGACGCGCGTCCAGTTCGGCAAGCCGATCGGCACCTACCAGGCCGTCTCCCATCCACTCGCCCAGACGTACACCGACGTCGAGCTCGCGCGCTCGCTCGTCTACTGGGCCGCCTGGTGCGTCGCGGAGAAGGACGAGCGGGCACCCCTCGCGGCCGCCGCGGCGAAGGCGTTCGCGACCGAGGCCGCCGTCGTCGCCTGCGAGCGCTCGATCCAGGTGCACGGCGGCATCGGGTTCACCTGGGAGCACCCTCTCCACCGCTTCTACAAGCGCGCCCTCTGGCTCGAGGGCTTCGGCCGGCGACCTGCCGAGCTGCGCCTCGAGCTCGCGGACGCGCTCCTGTCGTAGGAGAATGAGCCCGATGGAAGGCCTGATGATGGACTTTCCGCTCACGCTCACGCACCTGCTGGGCCGCGCGGAGACGTTCTTCGGCGACGGCGAGATCGTCACCCGGCTCCCGGACAAGAGCTTCCACCGCACGAATCATCGAGAGACGCTGCGCCGCGCACGCCAACTGGCCGTGGCGCTGCGAAAGGCGGGCCTCGAGCGCGGCGACCGGGTGGCGACGCTCTGCTGGAACCACCACCAGCACCACGAGGCGTACTTCGGCATTCCGTGCGGCGGCTTCGTCCTGCACACGCTCAACCTCCGTCTCCACGCGAACGACCTCGCGTACATCGCGAGCCACGCGGGCGATCGCGCGGTGATCGTCGACCGCGCCCTCCTGCCGCTGCTCGAGCAGTTCCGGGCGGAGACGCCGATCGAGCACGTCTGGGTGGTGGAGGACTCGTACGAGGAGCTGCTCGCGACGGCGGATCCCGACGAGTGGGAGGACCCGGAGCTCGACGAGCGCGAGGCGGCGGCGATGTGTTACACGAGCGGCACGACCGGCCGGCCGCGCGGCGTCGTCTACTCGCACCGCTCGTCCGTCCTTCACGCTCTGGGAGTGGGAGCGAACAACCCGCTCGGGATGGGCGTCGGCATCGGCGACGTCGTGATGCCGGTCGTCCCGATGTTCCATGCGAACGCGTGGGGCTACCCGTACCTCGCGACGATGCAGGGCGCCAAGCTTCTATACCCCGGCCCGCGCCTCGACGCCGACAGCCTGCTCGAGAACATGGAGCAGGAGCGCGTCACGTGGGCGGCGGGCGTGCCGACGATCTGGATGGGCATCCTCGCGCGGCTCGATGCGGAGCCGGGCCGCTGGGATCTCTCCGCGATGAAGGCGATGCTCGTCGGCGGCTCGGCGGTGCCGCGGGCCCTGATCGCCGCCTTCGAGGAGCGGCACGGCCTCAAGATCTGCCAGGGCTGGGGGATGACCGAGACGTCGCCCGTCGCCTCGACGGCCGCGCTTCCGTACGAGCTCGCCGAGGCCGACGCCGACACGCGCTGGGACATCCAGGCGACGGCCGGCATCCCGCTTCCGTTCGTCGAGGTCCGCGTCCGCGCCGGCGACGAGGAGGTCCCGTGGGACGGCGAGGCGATGGGCGAGCTCGAGGTGCGTGGGCCGTGGGTCGCGGCGAGCTACTTCGAGACGCCCGAAGCCGCCGACCGCTGGACGGACGACGGCTGGTTCCGCACGGGCGACATCGTCTCGATGGATCCCCGCGGCTTCATCGAGATCAAGGACCGCTCGAAGGACGTGATCAAGTCCGGCGGGGAGTGGATCTCCTCGGTCGAGCTCGAGAATGCGCTCATGGCCCATCCGGCGGTGGCGGAGGCTGCGGTGATCGCGGTGCCCGACGAGAAGTGGGGTGAGCGGCCTCTCGCGGCGGTCGTCCTCAAGGAGGGCGCCTCGGCGACCGCGGACGAGCTGCGGGAGCTCCTCGCGCCGCAGTTCGCGAAGTGGTGGCTGCCCGACCGCATCGAGTTCGTCGCCGAGATCCCGAAGACGAGCGTCGGCAAGTTCCGCAAGACGGCGTTGCGCGACCAGTTCGCGACCGAGCCGGCGCAGACGACTTGAGGGCCGCGGTCCTCCCGGCGGTCGACGCGCCGTTCGAGCTGCGGGAGATGCCGGACCCGGAGGCGCGCGATGGGCAGGCGCTCGTGCGCGTGCGCGCGGCCGGGATCAACTTCTTCGACATCCTGATCCGGCACGGCCGCTACCCGGAGATGCCGGACCTGCCGGCTGTGCTCGGCGCGGAGATCGCGGGCGAGCTCGACGACGGGACGCGCGTGATGGCGCTGATCGGCCGCAACGGCGGCTACGCCGACGTCGCGGCCGTCGATCGCGTCGCGCTCGTGCCGCTCCCCGAGCAGGCGAGCTTCGCCGAGGGCGCGGCCTTCCTCCTCACCTTCCTCACCGCATACGTGCCGCTGACCCAGCAGGTGCGGCTGCGCGACGGCGCAGTCGTGCTCGCGCACGCCGCGGCCGGCGGCGTCGGGACCGCGACGATCCAGGTCGCGCGCGCTCTCGGAGCGCGGGTCGTCGCCGCGGTCGGCTCGGAGGAGAAGCTCTCGACCTGCCTCGAGCTCGGCGCCGAGGAGGCGTACGTCTACGACGAGATCCCCGACGATCTGCGGGTGGACGTCGTCGTCGACCCGGTCGGCGGCGAGCTCTTCGAGCGAGCCGTCGGCCGGCTGCGACCGCTCGGCCAGCTCGTCGCGATCGGCTACGCGGGCGGAATGTGGCCCGAGCTCCAGCCCGCGCAGGTCGTTGGCCGCAGCGTTGGCGTGCAGGGCGTGTACCTCGCCAGGCTGATGCGACTCGCGCCCGACGTGGTCGCGGACTGCACGCGCGAGCTGCTCGAGTTGTGGGGCGCGGGTGCGATCCGCCCGGTCGTCGGGGCAGAGTTCCCGCTCGACGAGGTCGAGCGCGCCCACGAGCTCGTCGAGTCACGGCGCAGTGTCGGCAAGGTCGTGCTCGTCCCGTGAAATCACTGGTCACGGGCGGCCGCGGTGGGATCGGCTCTGCGATTTGCGCGCTGCTCGACGACCCGCTCTCCCTCGATCTGCCGGAGTTCGACGTGTCCGAGCCGGAGGCGTGGCAGTCGCTCGAGGGCGAGTTCGACGCCGCGTTCCTCAACGCCGGGATCGGCATCGGCTACCCCGATGCCGCGGAGCTGCCCGTGGCGGAGTACCGGCGCATCGTCGGCGCGAACCTCGACGGTGTCGTCTTCGGAACGCGTGAGCTCGCGCGCAGGCTCATGCCCGGCGGAGGATCGATCGTGGCGACCGCCTCGCTCGCCGGGCTCACGGCGATGCCGTTCGATCCCGCGTACACCGCGACGAAGCACGCGGTCGTTGGCTGGGTTCGCGCCGCCGCGCCGGGGCTCGCGGAGCGAGGGATCCGCATCAACGCGCTCTGCCCGGGCTTCACCGACACGCCGATCGTCCGGGACGAGCTGCGCGACAACCCGATCGCGCCGCTCATGGAGCCGTCGTTCGTGGCCGAAGCAGCGCTGCGGATCACCGCGGACGAGGAGACGGGCCGTGCCTGGGTCGTGCAGCCGAATCGCGTCGAGCCGTTCCGCTTTCCCGGCGTCCCGGGACCGCGATGAGCCCGCGCTCGCGCAAGCCGTGGGGCGAGGCGCCGCCGCCGGACCCGCATGTCTGGAACACGCTGCGCTACCGCGGCCTCGAGCAGGCCGACGGCCGCGCCGTGATCGAGTGGGACGCGACGCCCAAGTACTCCTTCCACGCGCCGTCCGGGCCGATCGTCCACGGCGGCATGGTCGCGGCGCTCCTCGACACGGCGATGGGCGGCGCCTGCTGGACAACCATGGCGGACGACGAGGACTTCCTCACCGCGGACCTCCGCACCGAGTTCCACCGCTCGGCACGGCCGGGGACGCTGCGCGCCGAGGGCCGCGTCGTGCAGCGGAACCGCCGCGTCGTCTTCTGCGCGGCCGAGCTGTACCAGGACGGGGAGCTCGTCGCGAGTGCCCGCTGCACGCAGATCGTCCGGCGCGGCCAGACCGCGTAGCCGGTCAACGGCAGCTTCAGGCGAGAGGACGCTCGCGCAGGCGAGAGCCACGGCCCCTGGGCTGTCGAGTTAGCGGAGGAATCGGACCCGGTCGATCAGGCCCTCGTGGTCGAGCCGGTAGATCGCGACGGCGTGAATGTCGCCGCCTGGTAAGCCGCTGACCCGTTCCTCGTCCACGACGTACGAACCGACCCGGATTCGGGCCGGGATCTCCGCCCGGAGGTTCGGACAGCTCGCAAACAGCTCCCCGTAACGCTTTCGCATCTCATCGCGCCCACTCGTCTGCAACCCGCCGTCGGCGTCCTCGAACACGACCTCCTTCGCATAGCTCGCTACGAAGGCATCGACGTCGCCAACGTTGTACGCCTCGACCTGTCTCTCCACAGCATCCATCCGGTGGCGACCCTATTCCGCGACCAGGCCGTGTCCCGCCCCCAGGGTGCATTCCCGAACACTGGCCCAGGCGACAGCCGCCTGCCTTGACGGCCCGAATCGGGCATGAGACGGTCTTCCGTGCCGGTGCGGTCATCGTGCAGCGGCCCAGTTCCCTGACGGAAGGAGCAGCCGTGGCGATCATGGTCATGAACTTCGAGGTCGACGATTACGACACCTGGAAGGCGATGTTCGACGAGGATCCGGCGGGTCGCAGGCAGAGCGGCGCGACGGGCCATGTGGTCTCGCGGGCCGTTGACAACCCGAACGAAGGCTTTATCCGCGTCGAGTTCCCATCCGTCGAGCAGGCCAAGGCGTTCCGGGAGCGCCTTCTCGCCTCCGGAGCCCTAGAACGCGGCGGGATGCGGCTGAAGATGGGACCGACGGTCGCCGACGTGGACGACGCCACGACGTACTAGAGCCCGGCTCAGGGGTCATTCCCGACTGGCCCAGGCGACCGTCCTCCCGACTGGGTGGTGCGAAGTCGGGTAGGGGACGCCGCTAGGCGGAGAGTCGCTGAGGTTTAGGCTGGGGGCGTGCCCACGGGCCCGGCAGTGAAGGCCGTCGTTCCGTTCGCGGCCAGGTCTGTCCTCGTCGTGGTGGTGCTGAAGTGCGTCCTGGAGTTTGCTGTCGCTGGGCGGTACGGCTGGCATCGTGATGAGCTGTATTACGCGGTCGCTGGGTTGCATCTTCAGGGCGGGTACGTCGAGTTCCCGCCGGTGACGGCGCTGCTCGCGGCGTTGTCGCGTGTGCTGTTTGGCTGGTCGTTGGTTGGCCTGCGTGCGGTCACGATTCTTGCGAGCGCAGGAACAGTGCTGGTAGGCGCGCTCGTGGCTCGCGAGCTCGGGGCGACGCGGCGTGCGCAAACGCTTGCCGCCGTGTTGATCGGCTTCGTGCCGGGGATGCTCGGGACCAATCTGCTTTTTCAGCCGGTCGCGCTCGATCAGCTGATGACGATGGTCGTCCTCTGGCTCGCGCTACGGCTCGCACTGGGGCGCGGCTCGTGGCCGCTGCTCGGACTCGCCGTCGGTATCGGGCTGGAGACGAAATACACGCTCGCGGTCGTCCTCGTCCTGCTGATCGCAACCTTCCTTGTCTGGCGTCGCGATGTACTGCGCTCGTCGGGCTTCCCCCTGGCGGTGGCGATCGCAGCCGTGCTGCTCGTCCCGAACCTGGTCTGGGAGGCGGGGCATGGCTGGACGAGCCTGCACTGGTTCCTCAACCCGCCGCCGAGCGGGAGCGACGAAACCAGGCCGCAGTTCCTCGTCAACGTGGTCGTGCTCACGCTCGTGGCGTTTCCGGTCGCCGTCGCCGGCGTCGTTTCGCTCGTCCGCGATCGCGCGCTACGTCCGCTCGGCTGGACGGTGGTGGGCACCGTCGTCGCGTACTTCGTGCTCGGAGGAAAGTCGTACTACGCACTGCCGGTGCTGCTGTTCGCGCTCGCCGCCGGCGCGATTCCGCTCGACCGCTGGGCGACGCGCCGGCGCCTCCAGCTGGCTGGCGCGGTGTTCGTGGCGGTCGGCCTCGTGACCCTGCCGCTCGCGCTGCCCGTGCTGCCGCTTCATACCGCGGTGTCGGACGGAGTCGTGAAGGCCCGCAGCGACTATCAGTCGGAGATCGGCTGGCCCGCATACGTGCACCTGGTCGAGCAACATGCGCGAGGCACAAACGTGATCATCACCGACAACTACGGCGAAGCAGGAGCGCTTCAGCTGTTCGGCCAGCGGCTCCCGCCCGTCGCCTCGGCACAGGTAACGATGCGCTACTGGCGCCCGCAAGCGGCCGGGTGGCGTGCGCTCGTGGTTGGCTACTCCCGCAACGCCGCCCGCTTCTGCAGCGGCTACAGCCTCCTCGCCCGCATCTCCTCAGCGAACGACAGTGATGAGGGCGGCCAGCCGATCGCGCGCTGCACACTGCGCGGCACGCTTTCCCAAATCTGGCCGAGCGTCGTCGCGACACAAAAAAACTAGGTCGGGCGAGTAGGTTCAGGTGTCACTCCGGAACACTGGCCCAGGTGAGCGTCCTCTACCGTGGCGCGGCTCTAGTCCGATTCCGCCGGGACTCGCCGGAAGCTCTGCACGGCCTGTACAAGCTCGGCCTCGGACGCGTAGCCGATCAGGTGGATCGTCTGCTGTTCCTGGTGCACGACGGCGCGGACGTGGTCATCGCTCGTGCTGACGAGACCCCGCATCGCCTCCAGTTCCGGTATCGGCGACCAGTTCCCGCCCGGAAGGCGTAGCTCGGGTTTCTCCGCCTTGCCGACTACGCCGATCGGAGTTCCCTCGCGGCGGGTTGACCCGATCCAGTACGTAGCGCCGTCGAGTCGGTACGACACCTTGCCTGTGTCCTCGGGCCACCAGGTCGGTTCGAAGACCGCTGTTCCGAAGCTCTTTCCGAGCGCGAGCGCCGACCTGAAGCGCTTCGACCGCACGATCTTCGCAGTGATCCTGGGACCTCCGTCGTTCTCCCCAGCACCCATGCGCGGAGCGTAGCGCCGCACTCGGGGGTCATTCCGGAACGCTGGCGCAGCCGAGTGCCCTCTTCCTAGGCCGCTTCCAGCTACTCCTCGCCTTCCCAGTAGTCGAGCTCGGGCCCCGGCCGACCGAACATGATTAATTCACCTGCCACGCTGCGTGCGCCCACCTTCCCCGTATCGAGGTACTCGACGATGTCCGGAACGACGAGTGTCGAGAGCATGAGCATACGAATCGGGGAGTCGCTTCCGTTCCAGACCTGGTGCGCCCCCGCCTTGCCGCGCGGGAAGCAGACGACGTCCCCCTCGTCAAGCTGGCGCTCCCCCTCGGGCGTGCGGAGCGTGGGCTGACCGCGAACGACGAGGAGCCACTCCTCGTTGGCGTGATGCGTGTGATACGGCCAGACCTTGTTGCCAGGTTGTGCCTCGTACAGTCCTGCGCCGATCAATTCACCGCCGATGTCCTCACCGACCTTCGCCGCCCTAACGTTCCAGCCCTCGCGTTCCGTCGAGTTATCCAAGTCGCCGTTGTAGAGGTTGAAGACCTTCATCCAGGACGACCTCCTGTCGCAAGGCGTTGATCGCCTGACCACGCCTGTCTGTTCACGACTACGACCGATCCGTTCGCCTCCATCCCGAACAGCATCGCCCATCAGGGGTCATTTGCGGAACACTGGCCCAGGCCAGAGCGTTGTCTCCTGGGCGCGAGGGTTTGGCTAGCCGCTCTCCTCGGCGAAGAAGCCTGACTTGCCATACTCGGGCTCGTGGGTGAGATCGATCCCCTTGGCAGGCGCAGAGACGGCCTCGACACCTTCCTCGACCAAAAGGTCAAAGAGGGTTACGTGGTCGAGACCCGCGCCGACACCCACGCGATCATCTCGCGACGCCCGAAAGGTCTCAAACGCTTTACGAGCGGCGCAGACCCCGGACGGTACGTGGTTGAAGTCGACGAAGATGGAAGCGCGACGATGCGTCCGGCAGAGCCGCGACGCCAATGAAGCGATACCTGAGCCCGCGGAGTGTGATGGACATCCTAGGCCACAGCTGAGAGTCTCACCCGTACCCCAGAAGGAGGTCAGATCATGGCGACCAAGGACAAGAACACGAAGAAGAGCATGGAAAAGAAACCGGCTCAAATGACGCTGAAAGAGAAGCGGCAGGCCAAGAAGGCGAAGAAGTAGACGGGTGGCAGTTAGCCCGCGGCATCAGACCCTCCTCTAGCTCAGGGGTCATTCCTGAACACTGGCCTAGCCGAGCGACTCCGCCTCTAGACTTCGGCTGCGCCGCCTGGCCGAGTCCGCCTTCGCGCCTTCGGGGTAAGTCGGAGCGTCTTGGAAGGTCGGCGGCGCTCGATGCTCAGGGGTCATTCTCGAACACTGGCCCAGGCGAGTGCTATTCGGCCTGGCGAGCGATCTCAGGGTGCAGGGCGGGACTCGATCGTGCGCTGGCTCTCAGTACTGGGTCTGCGCGATTTCGGAGCCCGATCTGAGCTCGCGCAATGCGGACAACGATCTGAGCCGTCTGCGACCGTCGACCAGCCGGTCGGGCTACTGCGTTTCAGGTCGTACTGGACTCGCGTCGCCCCACACGCGCAGGAGAACACGGCGACGCCGAGCGGAACCGTTGCCTGGTTGACATAGAACTCAGCCGTTGTAGAGGGATGTTCTCGCTCCTGCGGAACGCTGTCAACGTCGCGACGAAACAGGGGTCATTCCGGAACACTGGCCCAACCGAGTGCTCTGTCCCTAGGACGGCTGCTCTGCCGTGGCCGCCGGACTACGACGAGAGTTCAGCCCGGCGCGACCACCAGGCCTCGGCGGCGGTCATTGCGCTCTCGGCCTCGTGGATGCCGTCGCCCACGAGCCCCGCGGTGGCAGCCCAGTGCAAGGGCACAAGGGCCAGAGCCCCGGGAAGCCAACGGTGCTCGTCGCGAGTCAGCGGTTCCGGAGCCGTGCCTTCGTAGGCGTCGAGGAGTCGTCGCGGCTCGAGCAGTTCGCCGCCCTGTGCGACGTGGTGCAGGCTGGCCGCGACGTCGTACAGCCGCTCCCTGACCCTCGCGAAGTCCAGGTCGAAGGTGGCCCATGAGCCGTCTGACAGTTCTCCCGCGTTGCCCAATTTGTAGTCCCCATGAATCGGAGTGCATGGCAGTTCGAGGCCCTCCCGGAGCTTGGAGAGCTCGCCGGTCAGTCGGCGCATCCGACGCACGACCGGCTCGCTGCGGGGTCCGAGCCTGCGGCGTGTGAAGCCGACCGAGTAACGCAGTTGGCCGAGGGTTCTGTGGTCGTCGAGGGGTTCGGGCGGACCGGGCTCCCAGACTGCTCTGAGCACGGTGTGAAGGCGTCCGAGCTCCTCGAATAAGCGGACGTAGGAGTCCTCGCACGCCCGTGGCTGCACGTGATCGATGAACTCCTCAATCTCAGCCCAACGATCAGCGACCCTCAGGAAGTCGGAGCCGGAAATCCGAATCGGCCGAGCGACGCGGACTTGCGTCCGCTGGAGCCGCTCCCGCAAGCGCCGCAGTCCCGCGACCCGGCCGCGGCGGACCCAGGGCCTATGAACCCGGAGGACAACCGGCGACTCAGCGTCTATCCGCACGTTGAGGTTGAACCCACCGCCAATGTCTGCCCATCCGGCCCCGCGCGCGACGCGGTCGATCAGGGCCGAGACGGCCGGATCATCTGGGCTGGCTCTAGGTCCGAACCAACGCGGCAAGGGAGGGGGAGAGGTCGAAGCGTCGATTCCGGTCATGGCAATGGCCCACCAGCGCACCGAGGAAGGGTCCGCCGGTGATTGCGAACACAGAGTCAGACGCTAGAGGACGGTCGCCGCTCAGGCGTCATTCCCGAACACTGGCGCCGTCGAGAGAGCCGGCCTACGAGGAGCCGGGAGCGCTGGGCAGCTCTTGCGTGATCTCCCAGGTGTATCCGCCCGGATCGGCGAGGGTGAGCGTGCGCATACCCCAGCCACGGTCGGCCGGGCCGCTGATAGTCGCCACCTGGGCCTTGTCCAGCTCGGCGCGTACCGCGTCCACGTCGTCAACGAAGATGACGAATTGCCCGACCCCCTTCTGCGCCAGGCTAAGTGCGTCGCTTGACGGGCCGTCCTGATGAGCTGCACCGCGCTGCAAAAAGACGTACGTGTCTGCGAAGCGGAACATCGCCGTGTCCTCGTCTTCGTGCTGCAGCGGCAGTCCGAAGGCCTCCTGATAGAACGCCTTTGAGCGCTCCAGGTCGCCGACGATCAGATTGATCGCGCCAATCTTCTTCTCCCATTCAGCCATTCGGGCCCCCTCTGCATGCCAGTTGTGGATGTTCGTCTGAGTACCTGACCCCTCGGCTCCACGCAATTCATCGGTCGAGTCTTGAGGGCCGTAGAACCCTTCCGCCAGGGTCACTCGCGAACACTGGCCCAGGCGAGCGTCCTCGTCTCAATCCATTAACGGCGTGGGTTGCGCCACGAGGGTTCCAGCACTAGCGGACTGACTTTCGACCTGTTGCGGAACCTCGTCGCTAGACCATTTCCAGGCAAGCCACGCGACGCCCCCCGAGGTCGCTATCAACACGACCGAGAGGAAGGCGTAAGCCAAGGTCGGGGTTCCGACAAAGAGCGTGACAAGTTGGACAGCCGCAAGAAACACCCCGGCAACCATGTTCGCTCTGCGGTTCGCCCGATACTTGAGGACGCGAGAGAGGACGATCATCGCAATCGAGATCTCGATCAGCACAGCAGCGCCCAAAAGGAATGCTTGGGTGTAATGCACCTCCGCCTTATGGTTGATGAAGACGCTGTAGTAGAGCGTCGTAATGTCGATGTAGGCGGCGTTGAACATGTAGAAGATCCACAGCAGCGAGAGCCGTGACTTCATGTCCATTTTGGGGCTCCAGACCCCGCCGACGGCCAGCAGGCTGATCCCGCGACCATCCGGCAGATAGGAAAATCACACTACGCCCGACGAGCAGCGCATACAAGAGAGTCCGCTACGAAGCCCCAGACCCTCGGCGCTATGGCCCAGCCGACCGCTGTCGACCCAGTCGTTAGCTCTTGCCGGGGTCGTCGTGCTTCTGACGGGAGTGCAGCATCCAGCCGACTAGAAAAGCCGCCGCCAGCTGCAGTGGTCTGAATCGTGGCGAGAACGGCGGCGGAAGCGGTGGTAGCAGTGGCGGCATCTTGAGTCCTCCTCATGTTGGCTCTTTGGCTACCGAGATCTTTGTGCGCAGCTTCGCCTCACGCATCAAGGGTTTCCCCACAGTCGCGTTCTGGGGTCATGCTCGAACTGGCCCAAGCGAGTGTTGCGGTCTATTGGCAGTCGCGGAGGAGTCGCGCGTTGCCGCCCTCAACTGGGACTCGCCACAGTACAGAGCAGTTGGAAAAGGCCTGCGACGGTGCAGTGACGAGGAGCTGTCGCGAGTCGGGCGACCAGTCCGCGGCGTTCGCCGCGAACGCTGCGTACCTCGCGTGGGCGGACGGAAGCCAGCGTGTTTTCCTCGTGCTGACTTCGACAACGGCGAGTCTGCAACTGCAGTGCCCGGTCAGGAAGACAACGCTCTTGCCGTTGGGCGACCAGCCAAGGATGTTGGGCGTCACACCCCGTGGGACGAGCGTGATGGCCGGACCGCCCTGCGGGGGGACGAGCGACAACGAGCAACAACGCCGAGGAGGTCGAGCCGTTAAGCCAGAACACAAAATCCTGTCGCCCCTCGGAGACCAGATCGGGGTACCTCCGCATTCTTTAAGCGGTTGCTGGTCGCTCCCGTCGGCCGAAGCCGTCCAGGCGACTCCTGTCGCGGCCACGAACGCGAGCCGCTTCCCATCGGGAGACAAGCTTGGCAAGTCGTTGTCGGCTGAAGGTCCCCCGATCTGGCCGACGATCGTTCCGGCAGGGACGCTCAGGACCGTGACCGGCCCCCGGCAGTTTGGACAGGCGGAACTACCGAGGGCAACACGGTCGCCTCTCGCATCGACCGCAAACTCCTCGATCCCTCCCTGAACATCTCCGAGCAGTTGCGGCCTCTGCCCGATCTGGAGCTTGAAGAGCTGGAAGTCCGCGAGATACAGCAGCAGCTTCGGCCGTGCCCAATCGAGCTGGATCGGCGGGTCGGGGAGGTCGCGGCGGCACCGCCCGGTACAAACGGTGTACGGCAGCGGCCGCGCGTGCGTGCCGTCGACGAATGCAACGCAGATCGCATGAAGCCGTCCGACATAGGCGATCCGCTTGCCATTCGGAGACCAGGTGGCAACGCCCCCGGCCCTTCCGCACACGGATCCCGTCTGCGCCGTCGTCGCCTTCCCGCTCGGCGCATCGAAGGCGAAGCCGGCCGCGGTGGCGACCATGAGCGCGGAACCAACCCCTATCCACAGGCTGCGCAGCCTCATTTCACGCCGAGCCTACGCCGCGACTCCAACAACGGACCAACGCTTGCCGTGGAGCGCCGTTGCCGGTCTCTGTGAGCTGAGTGCTCAAGGATCGTTCCGGAACGCCGGCCCACCCGAGCGCTATCGCGATTGAGCTGGGCGCCGCCGGGGCACTATGCGTGGGTTGGCCTTCTTCGATGGGTTCACCCTCGAGCGGATCGACGGCGGGGCGGGAGCGAGCTTGCGCGTTCGGCATGGAGGCCACGGGCCGCCGGTTGTGCTGCTTCATGGACATCCGCGCACGCACGCGACGTGGCACATGGTCGCCTCGCGGCTCGCGCCTCACCACACCGTCGTGTGCCCCGATCTGCGCGGATACGGCGAGTCGTCGAGGGTCGAGCCGTACACGAAGCGGGCGATGGCGTGGGACATCGTGGGCGTGATGCGCTCGCTCGGTCACGAGCGCTTCGCCGTGGTCGGTCACGACCGTGGCGCCTACGTCGCCACGAGGCTGGCCTTGGAGCATCAGGCGAGGGTCGAGCGGCTCGCGGTGCTCGAAGCGATGCCGCTGATCGAGAGACTGGAGAGAGCGGACTGGCGCTTTGCGCTCAGCTGGTGGCACTGGTGGTTCTTTGGCCAGCTGGGAAAGCCCGCCGAGGCATTCATCAACGCCGATCCTGATGCCTGGTACACGGCGACGGCCGACCAGATGGGCGAGCAGGCGTATGCCGACCTACGACGCGCACTCCGCAACCCGGAGGTGGTTCACGCGATGCTGCAGGACTACCGGGCAGGCCTGCGCGAAGATCGCGAGCATGACGAAGCCGACCGCGCCGCCGGCCGCCGAATCACATGCCCACTTCTGGTCGTCTCACTGCTCCGGGACGACCCCGAGCTCGACTACGGCATCGACATCGCAGAGATCTGGGAGGCATGGGCGACCGACATTCGCAGTGCGACGATCGACTGCGGACACCACGTTGCCGAAGAGAAACCCGAGGAGCTTGCCACGCTCCTCCTCGACTTTCTCGCCACCGACCCCAACCACCCCTGATCGGCCGACACCCCACATCGCGTGTGTGCATAGCATCCCGAGGATGCTTCCCGGCGGCGTGTACCACTGGACCGCGACGCATCCCGAGTGGGAAGGGCCGGTGTCGGCGTACGCGATCGACGACGGCGAGCGGCTGATCCTCATCGACCCGATCGCCGTTCCGGACGACGTTCGGGCGCTGTTCGGATCGCGCGAGGTAGTCACGGTCCTCACTTCCACCTGGCATGAGCGCGACGCCGCCCCGCTTGGCTTTCCCGTGTGGGCGCCGGCGCCCGATCGCCCCGAGGACCAGCTCGTCCCGGCGACGCGCTACGCGATCGGCGACTCGCTATTCGGGATGGAGGCGTATCCGGGCCGTGAAGGCGAGCTCGACCTCGTGCTCTGGAGCGAGCGGATTCGCGCCGTGATCGCCGGCGATACGCTGATCGACCTGGGCAACGGGCTCGAGATCCCCGCAGGCTGGCTGCCGGAAGGCGTCACGGTCGAGCAGGTCGCGGCCGGCCTGAGGCCGCTGCTGGACAAGCCCGTGGAGTTCGTGCTGCCGACGCACGGCGAGCCCGCCGGCCGCGCTGCTCTCGAACGCGCCCTCGCCTGATCGGTGGCGTACGTCGAACCATCTCTTCTCGCGATCCCGACCGCACCGCTTCGCCGAAGGCCCCACCGAAGCAGGGCCTTCGCGGCCGACCACTAACTCGCTGCCACCGGAATGGCGGGGAGTCCCATCGCGTTCTGCTCGTTCACGCCGAAGTACTCGTTCGTGCTGATGGTTCCAGCCGCACCTTCGACGATGCCTTCGACCGTGGCTACTGAGCCTGACTCCCACAAACAAACGGCACGCGTGCCGTCCTCGTTCGGGATCGAACTGTGGAGAGTCGTTCCCTCCGGAAGCTCCAGCGCTTGTGCGCCGTCCCAAAACTTCTTGGGATCGTCGATGGCGTGGATCGCAACGATATACATCGCTGCTCCTCTCATCGGTAACCGGCACCCTGGCACCGGTGTCTGCACGCAACCTACACCTATGTCTCCGCCGGACCGCCCGAACGTGCCACGCCTAGTGTCGCCCGGGGCGCCACTGAGGAACGCCGGCCCACGCGAGCATCCTCTAGCCGCTCCCGCTGGTCAGTGCGCCTCCGCGCCCTCGTACACGCCGGTGATCCGGTAGGAGCGAGTCGCCTCACGAAGCTCTGCGAATGCCCGCCGAACGGTCGGATCGAGCGGATGGCCTGCGACTACCGCGTCGAAGCGGTAACTCCACGGCGTAGCCGGCAGTGGCCGAGAGACGAGGCGGAGCAGATCGAGACCGGCGAGGGCGAATGGTTCGATCGCGGCGCACAAGGCTCCAGGGCGGTGGTCGGCTACGAACGTGAACGCGGTCCGCGCGCGCTCGCGATCGGCGTCGAGCCGGGTGTATGGCGCGATCGCGACGAAGCGGGTGAATGCGGGAGCGTCGTTGATGTTGTCCGCGAGCGACACGAGCCCGTACCGAGACGCGGCCGCGGCGCTCGCGATGGCAGCCGCGCTCGGATCGCCGCCCATCGCCGTCTCGCGCGCGGCGTCCGCGGTCGTCGCGCTCGAGATGATCCGCGCGTCTGGGAGGCCGTGGAGGAACCGGCGGCATTGATCGAAGGCGCTCGGGTGCGATCGGATGAGACGGATCTCGGCCAGCGGGACGCGCCGCGGAGCGAGGAGCGCGTGGGTGACCGGGAGCACCGCCTCGGCGACGATCGAGAGCGGGTACTCGTTGAGCAGGTCATGGGTTTCCGGCACCGCTCCTGAAAGCGAGCTCTCGATCGGGAGCACTCCCTGTGTGCCGACCGCGTCCACCACGGCTTCGACGACCCCTCGAAAGCTGCTCACGGGCACGTTCTCCGTAGCCGGAAACATGGCTGCCGCCGCGGCGTCCGAGTGCGAGCCCTCGGGGCCTGGATAGACGACGGTCATCGCTCCAACCTAGAGGACGTACTCCCAACCGGGCCGCCACTCGTATCGCTCGACGAGCAGCTCTTCGAGCCGCTGCCCGTTGACCACGACCTCGATGGCCAACCGGGTCGCAGAGTGGCCGATCACGAGCACGCGCTCGCCGTCACGGTTGCGCTTCAGCTCCGCGAGGAAGCCCGCGACCCGCTCGATCGCCTCTCGCCAGCTTTCGCCGCCGGGAAATGCGATATCGATGTGTTCGCCCGGCGTCTCGATCGGCTTCTCCGCCCCGTTGAGCTCGCCGTAGTTGCATTCCCGCAGCCGTGCGTCCGGCATTAGCGGCGTCGGCGATCCCGCGAAGGCGATCTCGGCGGTCTCGACCGCGCGCCACAGGTCGGAGGTGAAGACGACTGCGAGCCCGTCGTTGCGCCGGCGCTCTCCGAGCTCTCGGGCCTGCTGGCGCCCTCGCGGCGAAAGCTTCCCGGGCAGCCAGCCGGTGGCGATCCCGGCCTCGTTGTCCTCACTCGTGGAGTGCGTCTCGAAGACGACCTCGACGCTCACTCGCGCCAACCGAGACGGCGCTCCAGTGCCGCCTTCACATCGGGCCAGTCGTCGTCGATCACCGCGTACCAGGCCGAGTCGCGCCGCTCGCCTCCGCGGACGAGCATGTGCTTGCGGAACACGCCCTCGAACTCGGCCGGCAACGCGGCGAGGGCCGCGCGGGAGCGCTCGTTCGTCGACTCCGTTTTGAACTCCACGCGGAGGTAGCCCTCGTCCTCGAAGGCATGCTTCAGGAGCAGGTATTTCGCCTCGGCGTTCGCCCCGCTCGACCAGGCGTCGGGAACGAGCCACGTGTTGCCGATCTCGACAGCCCGGTCGTGCGGCCGGTCGTTGCCGAAGCTCGTGTGACCGACGAGGCGGTCGTCGAGGTAGTGCGCGAAGCCGAGCTGGATCGACGCGTACCACTCGTCGAACCGCTCCAGCGACTCGTCGGCGCGCACGCGCTGGAACGCCCAGATGCGCGCATCGCGCGAGATCGCGAACAGCTCGTCGTGGTGATGGTCCTCGAGCGGTTGCAGCCGCACGCGTGGGCCGTGCAGCGCTACGTGAAGCGCCACGTGCCACCGTCGGCGAACTCGCGCAGGATGCGGCGCGCGACCACCGCCTTGTGCACCTCGTCGGGCCCGTCGTAGATCCGCCCGCCGCGCGCCATCCGCCACATCAGCGCGAGCGGCGTGTCGTCGGTGAGCCCGAGACCTCCGTGGACCTGGATCGCCCGGTCGAGCACCTCGCCCAGCACGCGCGCGGCGAAGAACTTGATCAGGGAGATCTCGACGCGCGCCTCATCCCCCTGGTCGAGGCGCTCCGCCGCCTGCAAGGTCATCAGCCGGCAGGCCTGGATGTCGGCGGCCGACTCGGCGATCCAGTTCTGGATCGTCTGCTTCTCGGCGAGCGGGCCGCCGAACGCCTCCCTCTCGAGCGCCCGCGCGCACATGAGCTCGAAGGCGCGCTCCATCTGCCCGAGCCAGCGCATGACGTGGTGGATGCGGCCCGGCCCGAGCCGTTTCTGCGCGATCCGGAAGCCGTCGCCGGGCTCGCCGAGCGTGTTCGAAAGCGGCACGCGGACGCCGGTGAAGCGGGTCTCGCAGTGCGTCACCCAGCCGCGGCCCTCGTGACCCATCACGGGAATGCGCCGTACCAGCTCGTAACCCGGGGTGTCGGTCGGGACGAGGATCATCGAGGCGCGCCGGTGCGGCTCGGCCTCCGGCTCCGTCACGACCATCACGATCCCGAACGCGGCGCCGTCGGCCCCCGACGAGAACCACTTGTGCGCGTCGATCACCCACTCCTCGCCGTCCCGCTCGGCGCGACCCTGGAGAAGGGTCGGATCGGACCCGGCCACCTCCGGCTCCGTCATGCCGAAGAAGGAGCGCGCCTCGCCGGCCACGAGCGGCTGCAGGAACCGCTCCTTCTGCTCGGCGGTGCCGTAGAGGTGGAGGATCTCCGCGTTGCCCGCGTCCGGCGCCTGGCAGCCGAAGATGAGCTGGGCGACGAAGCTGCGGCCGATCTCCTCGTTGAGGTGCGCGTACTCGAGGAACCCGGATCCCGAGCCGCCCGCCTCCGGCGGCAGGTGCGGCGCCCAGAGGCCGGCGTCCTTTGCCTTCTGCTGCAGCTCGCGGACGAGCGCTTCGGCCGCGTCGTCCTCCCGCGTGAGCGCGCGCTCGTTGGGATAGACGTGCTCCTCCATGAACGCCCGCAGGCGCTCGCGCCGATCCGACACAGGCGCGATGATCGCAGACATGCGCGAAGCGCTCCAGGTGGTGCTCGGGCCGATCTCGGAGCCGGTGCTGCTCGCGGGCGGCGCGTCGAAGGAGGCTTGGGCGGTGGACACCGCAGACAGGCGGCTCCTCGTTCGCCGCGCGGGAGGCGGCGTGATCCACCGTCACACCCTCTCGCTGCAGCACGAGTTCGAGGTACTGCGCGCGGCTTACGACGCGGGCGTGAAGGTGCCCGAGCCGGTCGCCTACATCGAGGACCTCGACGGGCGCGAGGCGTTCGTCATGGAGCGGATCGAGGGCGAGACGATCGGGCGCCGCATCGTGCGCATGCCCGTGGCGGACGGGCTGCCGGTCCAGATGGCCGAGGAGCTCGCCAAGATCCACGCTCTGCCGCCGGGGCGACTGCCGTTCCTCGAGCACGCGACCGTCGACCGACTGGTGGAGGAGCTCGACGAGTTCGGCGAGCCGCACCCGGCGATCGAGCTCGGGCTCTGGTGGCTACGCGAGAACCGGCCGCCGCCGCGGGAGCCCGTCGTCGTCCACGGCGACTTCCGCATCGGCAACCTCGCCGTGGACGAGAACGGTCTCGTCGGCGTCCTCGACTGGGAGTTCGCGCACCTCGACGACCCGGCCCGCGACCTCTCCTTCGCACTCGTGCGCGCCTGGCGCTTCGGCGTTCCCGAGAAGCGGCTCGGCGGGATCGGCGACGTCGAGCCGTACCTCGAGCGCTACAACGAGCTGACGGGGTTCGCCGTGCGCCCGGAGGAGCTCGACTACTGGGAGCTCGCCGGCAACGTCGGCTGGGCGATCGGCTGCCTGACGCAGGCGCGAAGGCATCTGAGCGGACAGGACCGGAGCGTCGAGCTCGCGATCCTCGGCCGGCTCGGTGCGGAGGTCGAGTACGAGATCTGCCGGCTGCTCGAACGGCGGGGCGTCGCGTGAGCGAGCGGCCGACCCCGGACGAGCTCGCCGAGGCGATCGAGGAGTTCCTGGCGGGCGAGATCCTCCCCACACTCGCCGACCACCGGCTCCGCTTCCGCATGCTCGTGGCGCTGAACGCGCTCGGAATCGTGCGGCGCGAGCTCGGCCGGCTGCCGCCGAAGGACGACACCGAGCAGCGGGAGCTCGCCGCGCGCATCCGGGCCGGCGACGTCCCCACCGGCACGCTCGCCCGCGTGAAGGCGGACGTCGAGAAGCGCCTGCGAATCGCGTCGCCCCGCTATCTGGAGCGGGACTAAACACGGCAGGCGCGAACCGTGTCGTACGGGTAGATGGCCGACCTTCCCTCTTCCCAGCTGCTCGACCCGCCTCGCCGTCGGGACGCGACCGCGGCGGCCGTCGAGACCGCGTACCGGGCGCGCGCGGGGGAGTTCCTCCGCGTCGCGACGGCGATCGCCGGCAGCCGGGAAGGCGGCCGAGACGCCGTCCAGGAGGCGCTGACGCGCGCCTTCGCGCGGCGGGCGACCTTTCGCGGCTTGGGAACCATGGAGGCCTGGCTCTGGAAAGCGGTCGTGAACGCCGCCCGCAACGTCAGGGCCCGCTCCCCGCTCGTCGCCGAGGATCCGCACGCCGAGGCGCCCGCGCAGAACGCGGTCGACGAGCGGCGCGACGCCGTCCGCGCGGCGGTCGCCGCGCTGCCTGAGCGCCAGCGGCTCGCCCTCTTTCTCCGCTACTACGCCGACCTCGACTACGCGGCGATCGCAGCCGCGCTCGGCGTCCGCCGAGGCACCGTCTCGGCCACCCTGAATCACGCGCACGAGACGTTGCGAGCGGCGCTCGACGAGGAGGTGCTCGCATGATCGCCGGCAAGGACCCGATGGTCGGACAGGCACTCGACCTGCTCGTCCCCGACTTCGCGGTCGACCCGGACGCGCTGCTGGCCGCGGGATACGCGGGCTCGGTCAGCGTGCGCGCGACGCGCCGGCGGCGGCGGACAGTCGCCATCATCGCCTTCGCCGCGCTCCTGCTCTTTGCCGGCGCCGCGATCGCCGCCGACAAGACCGGCCTCCTCCCCTTCCTGCACACGAACGACCGCAACAGCGCGCGCTTCTCGATCAACCGGACACACGCCTACCATGGGGCGGCGCCGCTCGCGCTCGCGTGCCCAAGCGCGAGGACCGGTTCCTTCACCTGCCAGGTCTCGGGCGTCATGGCACCGGGGACCCGGAACTACGAGCTCGGCGAGAGCACCGACAGCCAGCCGCCCCTGACACGGCAAGGCATGCTCGACTCGCTTGACAAGGCGCAGGCGGCGGGCGCCGACCCGGCCCAGATCGACCGTGTCCGTTCCGACCTCGCGAACGTCGGCGACGACTTCATCCGTGCGCTCGCAGTCCTGACCGAGATCGAGACAGTCGGCGGCGTCGGCGGATCCGGGCCGTCCGGAACCGAGCGCGTGCCGCCGCGGGGCGTGCCGGCGTGGGCCGCCTGCCGCGAGGTGAACCTCGGGACCTTCCGCTGCCGCCCGCTCGCCGGCCAGCGCGGCGTGGCGACCGGTACGCCGCTCTACTACCTGCAGCCGAGCCACGACTGGCGCAGGGCGCAAGCGCCGCCGCCCGATCAGTCCGACTTCGGGGTCGAGCTCGAGCATCTGCTCGGGCGAAAGGTGACGCCGGATGAGACCCGATTCTTCGTCGACCTCGCCACCGTGGGAGTGACAGCGGGCCACTCGGGGAGGACGCAGCGGACGCCGATCGCCGTCGGCGACTCACGGGACACAGCCAAACTCGCTCCGGAAAGCCTCGGCGTCCGGACGCGCATCGTCTCGGCCACCGCGCAGCCGCTGCCGCGCCGCCTGCCCGAGGGCCTGCGGCCCGGCGCGACCCGCCTCTACCGCGTCGTCTTCGATCTCCTGCGCTCCGACGGTCACGACGCCGCCGGGCGCCACACGATCTACGTGTACGTCACCCGACGCGAAAAGCTCGGCGTGTGGGTCGTCGCGTGGGTGGCGCCCAAGCCGTAGTAGCCTCTCGCCGTGCCCGATCTGAGCGGCAAGATCGCGATCGTCACGGGGGCAGGGCGCGGGATCGGCCGCTCGCACGCGCTCGCGCTCGCACAGGCCGGCGCGAAGGTCGTCGTCAACGACCTCGGTGCGGGGCTCGCCGGCGAGGGCTCCGACCCCGGTCCGGCCGAGCAGGTCGTCGAGGAGATCCGCGCAAGGGGCGGCGAGGCATCCACCAACGGCGAGAACGTCGCGGACTTCGCCGGAGCCGAGCGCCTCGTACAACAGGCGATCGACGAGTTCGGCCGGCTCGACATCCTCGTCAACAACGCCGGGATCCTCCGCGACCGGATGCTCGTGAACATGACCGAGGACGAGTGGGACGCGGTCGTCGCCGTCCACCTCAAGGGCCACTTCGGCCCCACCCGGCACGCCGCCGCCTACTGGCGCGAGCGCTCGAAGGCCGGTGATGAGGTGCGCGGCCGCGTCGTCAACACGTCCAGCCCCTCGGGCGTGTTCGGCAACGTCGGCCAGGCGAACTACGGCGCCGCAAAGGCAGGTATCGCGGGCTTCACGATCATCGTCGCTCAGGAGCTCCAGCGCTACGGCGTCACCGTCAACTGCCTCGCGCCCAACGCGCGCACGCGGATGACCGAGGAGACGTTCCAGACGGGCGGGCCGACGGAGGGCTTCGACCCGCTCGATCCGGCGAACGTCTCGGCAGTCGTCGTCGCGCTCTGCGCCGACGAGGCGCAGGCGATCACCGGCCAGGTCTTCCACGTCTGGGGCGGCGCCGTGAACGCCCTCCGGGGGTGGAGCGCGAGCGAGCTGTTCGACGCGCCGGAAGGCTGGGAGCCGGATGCGCTCCTCGCGGAGCTGCTCGGCCGCTTCCCGGACGGCGCCGCTCCCCCCGGGATGATCGCCGGGATGCAGTCCGCCGGCGGCCAGTCGCTGCAGGCGGCGGACTGACGTGCCGCTCCTCGCGCTCGACCACGCTCGACTGCGCTTCGGCGGCATCGTCGCGCTGGACGACGTCTCGCTCGAGGTCGCCGAAGGCTCGATCGCGGGCCTGATCGGCCCGAACGGCGCGGGGAAGACGACGGCCTTCAACGCGATCACCGGCCTCTACCGGCTCGACGGGGGCGACGTGGCCTTCGACGGCCGCTCGCTCCGGCGCGTCCGCCCGAGCCGCGTGATCCGGCTCGGGATCGCTCGCACCTTCCAGAACCTCGAGCTGTTCCCGAGACTCACCGTGCTGGAGAACGTCCTCGTCGGCGCGCATGCGTCTTCGCGCCTGCAGCGGGAGGGCGAGCAGCGGCGCCAGGCGCTCGAGATGCTCGCGGACGTCGGGATCGCCGAGCACGCTGAGCGTCCAGCGTCCGGCCTTCCGTACGGGACGCTGAAGCGCGTGGAGCTGGCGCGTGCGCTCGCGAGCCGGCCGCGGCTGCTCCTCCTCGACGAGCCCGCCGGCGGTCTCAACCACGAGGAGGTGGACGCGCTCGTCGGCCTCATCCGCCGGCTGCGCGAAGAGCGCGAGCTCACGATCCTGCTCGTCGAGCACCACATGCGGCTCGTGATGGCGGTCTGCGAGCACGTGCACGTGCTCGACTTCGGCCGCACGATCGCGGCCGGCGCGCCTGCCGACGTGCAGCGCGACCCCGCCGTGATCCAGGCCTATCTCGGCGGAGAGATCGCTGCGTGAGCGTCCTCCTTGAGCTGGAGGACGTCGAGGCGCGCTACGGCCCGGTGCACGTGTTGCACGGGGTCTCGCTCGCGGTCGAGGAAGGCTCGATCGTCGCGGTGCTCGGCCCCAACGGCGCAGGCAAGACGACGACCCTCCGCGCCGTCTCGGGCACGGTGCGCCGCTCGGGGCGCATCGCGTTCGCCGGCCGCCCGCTCGGCCGGCTCGGCCCCGACGGCGTCGCCCGCCTCGGCGTCGCCCACGTCCCGGAGGGCCGCGGCACCTTCGCCGAGCTGACCGTCTGGGAGAACCTGCGCCTCGGCGCATACACACGTCGCGGCTCGATCGAGCCCGAGCTCGAGCGCGTCTTCTCCTACTTCCCCTGGCTCTCGGAGCGGCGGAGGCAGGAGGCCGGGACGCTGAGCGGCGGCGAGCAGCAGATGCTCGCGCTCGCCCGTGCGTTCGTGCTCCGGCCGCGGCTGTTGCTCCTGGACGAGCCCTCGCTCGGGCTCGCCCCCGTCCTGGTCGCCGAGCTCTTCCGGATCGTCCGCGAGCTCAACGAGGACGAGGGCCTCACCGTCCTCGTCGTCGAGCAGAACGCGCACCTCGCGCTGCAGGCCGCCCACACGGGCTACGTGTTGGAGGCGGGCCGCGTCGTGCTCTCGGGCACGAGCGACGAGCTCCGGGCCGACGACTCCGTCCGCCGCAGCTACCTCGGCTACTAAGCAAGATGGCAACGCTCGAGAGCTCCCCCAACCCGAGCTTCCGCAGCCGCAGCGCCGCGCTCGGCGGCGTTGTGCCCCTTACCTGGCTGCTCCTCGCCGCTGCCGCGGCCGCACTCCTCGTCGGCTCGCTGCGGAGCGCGACGTTCGCCCAGCTCACGGTGGAGGGGCTTGCGCTCGGTGCCGTCTACGGCAGCCTCGCGCTCGCGCTCGTACTCGTCTACCGAGCGACCCGCATCATCAACTTCGCCCAGGGCGAGCTCGCCATGGCGACCACCTATGTCGCCTGGCAGCTCATCCAGTGGGGACTGACGTACTGGGAGGCGTTCTTTGCGACGCTCGGGATGGCGTTCGTGCTCGGAACGGTGCTCGAGGTCGCCCTCATCCGGCCCGTCCTCCACCGCTCGGCGATCGCCGCCGTGATCGTCACGGTCGGCCTCTTCATCCTGATCGACGGGGTCGTCAACTGGATCTGGGGCGGTGACTTCAAGTTCATCCCGTCGCCGTTCGGGACAAGGGTCTACCACGCCGGCAGTGTCGCGATCCCCCGGCTCTACCTCGGGATGCTCGCCGTCGTCCTCCTCTCGGTGCTCCTCGTCTGGCTGCTCTTCCGCTTCACGAAGCTCGGCCTCGGCATGCGCGCGGCGGCCATCCGGCCGGCGGAGGCCGCGCTCGTCGGCGTCCGGGTCGACCGGATGCTCGCGGTGGGCTGGGGCCTGGCCGCGGTGCTCGGCGCCGTCGCGGGCCTGATGGCGGAGCCGTCACAGTTCACGCTCGAGCCGACGCTGATGCAGCCGATCCTCGTGTACGCGTTCGCCGCCGCCGTCCTCGGCGGGCTCGAGAGCCCGGCGGGCGCGGTCGTCGGCGGCCTTCTCCTCGGCGTCTCTCTCACCCTCATCGTCCAGTACGTGCCGGCGATCACGTCGGAGCTGCAGCTGCCGTTCGCCTTCGCCGTCCTCATCGTCGTGCTCCTGGTCAAGCCGTCGGGCCTCTTCGGCCGCCGTGAGGTGCGGCGCGTATGAGCCGCCTGCCCGCGCTCGTCTCTCTAGCGGCCGTGGCGGGGGTGCTCGTCGCGCTTCCGTTCGTTTTGAGCGCCTACCACGTCGCCCTCGCCGCACAGGTGGGGATCTTCTTCATCGGAGTGCTCGGCCTCAACATCCTCACCGGCTACACGGGCCAGATCTCGATCGGCCACGGCGCCTTCATGGCCATCGGCGGCTACACGACCGCGGTCCTGTCGCGCGACCACCACACGAATCTCGTCGTGACGATGCTCGCGGCCTTCGCGATCTGCTTCCTCTTCGGCGTGCTCGTCGGACTGCCGGCACTGCGATTCTCCGGCGTCTACCTCGCTCTCGTGACCTTCGCGCTCGCCGTCTCGGTGCCGCAGCTGCCGCTGAAGTGGTCGCGCTTCCTCGGCGGGAGGGACGGAGTCCAGACGTCGCGGACCGTCAGTCACCTCTGGCTCTACGGCGCGGCCTGGGCTGCCTCCGCGATCCTCTTCGTGCTCGCCTGGCTGATCCTGCGCGGCCGCGTCGGGCGCGCCTTCCGCGCGGTCCGAGACAGCGAGATCGCGGCCGTCGCCTCGGGGATCGAGCTGCCCGTCTACAAGACGCTCGCCTTCGGGATCTCGGCCGCGTACGCCGGAGTCGCCGGCTCGCTCTTCGTCCTCGCGACGAACGGCTTCGCGGCCCCCGACGAGTTCGGGATCGTCCTCTCGCTCCAGCTCCTCGTCGGCGCCGCCGTGGCGGGCTTCGGGTCGCTCTGGGGAGTCCTCGCCGGCGCGGCGTTCATCGGCCTCCTCCCGACCGTCTCGAGCAGCGTGCCGGTCATCGGCTCCAACCACGGCCGAGATGTCGTGTTCGGAGCCGCCGTCGTCCTCGTCATGCTCCTGCTCCCCGACGGCTTCGCCGGCTTGCTTGCGCGCCTGCGTGCGCTCGCCCGCGCTTGAACCGCGAGTCAATCTCCATCAAACTGCGCCGGAAATCGTCTTTACGGACACAAACCCGAAATCGGAGGGACGGATGGTTGTGAACCGTAAGAAGCTCGGCGCGCTGTTGTGTGCGTTTGCCGCCACAGCGGCGGTCGCGGGCACGGCGGGTGCGTCGCACAAGACCACGCCGGGAGTGACGAAGCACAAGATCGTGATCGGCGGCACGTTCCCGCTCACCGGGCCGGCCGCGCTATACAAGACGATCCCTGCGGCCGAGCAGGCGTACTACGCGTACGTCGACGCTCACGGCGGCGTGAACCACCGCAAGATCGAGGACATCGTTCTCGACGACCAGTACGACCCGTCCCAGACGGTGCCGCAGACCACGAAGCTCGTCGAGCAAAATCACGTCTTCGCAATCGTCGGCAGCCTCGGCACCGCGCCGATCCTGTCCACGTGGAACTACCTCAACAAACACAAGGTGCCGCAGGTGCTCGTCGCCACCGGCGATGCGTTCTGGGGGAACTGCGTCCACCATGCGTGCCAGGGCTCGACGAAGCCGTGGACGCTCGGCTGGCAGCCGGACTACCCGGGAGAGGCGAAGCTCTACGCGCACTACATCCTCAAGAACAAGCCGGGCGCGAAGATCGGCGTCATCTACCAGAACGACGCCTACGGCAAGAACTACCTCGCCGGGCTGAAGACCGGGCTCGGATCGAAGGCGAACCAGATCGTCGATGCCGAGTCCTACAACCTCGGCGACTCGGCACAGGTGATCGCCGGACACATGGTCGCGCTACGGGCACACGGCGCCGACACGCTCGCGATCTTCGCGACGCCGACCGCGAGCATCCAGTCGCTCGTGGCCCGGACGTTGATCGGATGGAGCCCGCTGACGTTCCTCAACAACGTCTCCGCGAACCGTGTCTTCGAGCTCGCAGCCGCCCAGAACGGAGCAAACCTGGACGGCGTCATCTCGACGAACTACATCACGAGCCAGACCACGCAGGCGAGCGCCCCGGGGGCGAAGCTCGCGAAGCAGATCATCCATCAGTACGCCCCGAGCCTCGACCAGGACTTCGCACAGGGCGACTTCAACATCCCCTATGGGCTCGGCGTGGCGTGGACGTTCGTCTACGCGCTCAAGCACGCGGGCAAGAACCCGACGCGGGCGAGTCTCATGAAGGCGCTGCGCCACATGAACACGACGAAGAACCCGTTCACGTATCCGGGGTTCAGAATCCAGACCTCGAACACGCGAACCTTCCCGATCGAGCAGTTGATCATGACCAAGTGGAGCGGCGGCGCGAGCGGCGACTGGCACACGTTCGGCGTCATCGTCAACGGCCTGCACTAAGCAGCCGCACAGAAGCGAGTCAAGCGAGGGGGAGCTCCGGCTCCCCCTCGGCGTTTCTAGCCGAGCTCGGAGGCCTCGGTCACGGGAGCCCGACAGGCGAAGCGCTCGCAGACGTAGACGGTCGGCCGACCGTCGACGAGCGCCTTGCCCTCGAGCAGCGGGACGTCGTCGCCGGGGCCGAAAGCGAAGACTGCGTTCGGTTCGAAGCCGCCCAGCGCCGCGCGGGCGACGGCCGACTCCGCGCCGCCGACAATCGCGAGCTCCCGTGGCGGCGAGAGATGGAGGTCGAGCGCGCAAAGGGCCCAGCCGAACGCCTGGGGGGCGCGCGGGAGCAGGTCGCGCACGAGGCGCAACGCTCCAACCGCCTGTCGCTCGAGCTCGTCGTCGCCCCAGATCCTGGCGAGCCGGAGGAGGACGAAGGCGAGCATCGAGCTCCCGGACGGCATCGGGTTGTCGTCGAACGCCTTCTGCCGCGCGACGAGCGGCTCGCCGTCCGCGGGCGTGAGGAAGAAGCCGCCCCGCTCCGGGTCGCCGAAGAGCTCGACCGCGCGGAGAGCGATCCTCCGCGACTCGCGCAGCCAGCGGAGGTCGCCGGTCGCGACATGCAGCTCGTAGAGGCCGTGTGCGACATTCGCGTAGTCGTCGAGAAAGCCGGGGTACTTCACCTGGCCGCCGCGGAGCGTTCGCCAGAGGGGCTCGACGGAGAGGAGCGTTCCGAGCTCGACCGCCGCCGCGAGGAGGTCCGGGCGCTCTAGGCGGCGCGCGCCCTCGGCGAGCGCGGCGAGCGCAAGCCCATTCCACGAGGCGATGACCTTGTCGTCGAGCGCCGGCTGGACTCGGCCGTCACGAATCTGCAGCAGCCGTGCCCGGGTCTCCTCGTCGAGCTCTCCGCGCAGGATCGAGCGTCCGTGCTCGAACGGCTGCAGGAGCTCGGCAGGCGCTCCCTCCTCCGCCGTCCACGTGTACGTGAGCCCCTCGACGCCGTCCGTGTCCGCGTCCTGCGCCGACGCGAAGCCGCCGCTCGGCAGCCTCAGCTCGCGCAGCATGTAGTCGAGCGTGCGCTCGGCCACCTCGCGATAGCCCTCCTCCCCCGTCAGCAGCCAGGAGTGGAGGTACGGCGGGACGAGGAGCGCGTTGTCGTACAGCATCTTCTCGAAGTGCGGCACGAGCCACTGGGCGTCGACCGAGTACCGGTGGAAGCCGCCGCCGACGAGGTCGTACATCCCGCCGGCCGCCATCCCGTCGAGCGTCAGGCGGACAGCATCGAGCGCACCGCGCCGCAGGAGGAACTCGAGCGCCGAGGCGGGCGGGAACTTCGGCGCATGCCCGAAGCCGCCCCAGCGTGGGTCGAGCTGGGAGAGCAGGACGCGCTCGGCCTCGGCGAGCAGCGCCTCCGTGAGCGGCTCGCGCGACGGCTCGGCCTCGCCCGACCGGCGCAGCGCGCCAACGAGCGCCTCCGCCTGAGCGGCGACGTCCTCCGGCCGCTCCCGGTACGCGTCGGCGACCGCGCGCAGCACCTGCCCGAACGACGGCAGCCCGTGCCGCGGCTCGGGCGGGAAGTACGTGCCGCCGAAGAAGGGCTCGCCGCCGGGCGTGAGGAAGACGGTGAGCGGCCAGCCTCCCTGGCCGGTGAGCGCGACGACCGCATCCATGTACACGGCGTCGACGTCCGGCCGCTCCTCGCGGTCGACCTTGACGCTGACGAAGAGCTCGTTCATGAGAGCCGCGGTAGCTTCGTCCTCGAAGGACTCACGCTCCATCACATGGCACCAGTGACAGGACGAGTAGCCGATCGAGACGAGCAGCGGCTTCCCGTTCTGCCGGGCCTGCGAGAAGGCCTCTTCACCCCACGGCTGCCAGTCGACCGGGTTGTCGGCGTGCTGGAGGAGGTACGGGCTCGTTTCCTGCGCGAGCCGGTTCACCGGGGTAGCGTAAGCGCGATGCCCGAGCTTCCCGTCGGCACCGTCACGTTCGTGTTCACCGACATCGAGGGCTCGACGCGCCTCCTGCAGGAGCTCGGCGACGAGGGCTACGGACGCGTCTCGGACGATCACCGTCGTCTCCTGCGCAAGACCTTCGGTGAGCGCGGCGGCGCCGAGATCGACACGCAGGGCGACGCCTTCTTCTTCTCCTTCCCGCGTGCGCGCGACGCGGTGGCGGCCGCGGTCGACGCGCAGCGGGCGCTTCGCGATCACGAGTGGCCCGACGGGGTCGAGATGAACGTCCGGATGGGGCTGCACACCGGCGAGCCACACATCGGCGAGGAGGGCTATCTCGGGCTCGACGTGGTCCGGGCCGCGCGCATCTCCGCCGCCGGCCACGGGGGCCAGATCCTCATCTCGGAGACGACCCGCGCGCTGCTCGGCAACCAGCTACCGGAAGGGGTCGCCGTCCACGACCTCGGGCAGCAGGAGCTGAAGGACGTGCAGCACGAGCACATCTACGAGCTGACGATCGACGGGCGCTCGCTCGCAGGCAAGCCGCTGAAGACCCAGGCCCCGCGGTCGCGTCAGGAGAACATGGAGACGCGGTTCGAGGAGCGCATCAACGCCTACGTCGAGGGTCAGCTCGAATCGGCGTTGGACAAGCTTCTCAAGCGTCAGCGCGAGTAGCCGACGAGCGTCGCGTGGCGCCGGAAGCCGATGGACTCGTAGAGACCGCACGCCGCATCGGTGACGCAGTAGACGATCGCCTCCCGGCCGCCCTCCTCATGAAGGCGGCGAAGGGCAAACGTGCAGACTGCGGCCCCGAGGCCGCGGCGGCGAAACTCCTCTCGCACTCCGACCGGCTCGAGCTCGCCGACCCGGTTCTCGTCGTCCGGCCAGATCAGGCAGTAGGCGGCGAAGCGGCCGTCGGGAGCCTCGACGACGCAGTCGAGGGAAGCCCGGTACGGCCAGGAAGCCTGGACGCTCGCGAAGCTCGTCTCGGTGACGCGGGACGGCGCCCAGACGTCCTGGTGAATCGCGACGCGCTCGGCGAGATCGTCCGGCTCGACCGTCCGGTAGCGGAAGCCCTCCGGTAGAGGCGGAGGCGCGGGAGCGTCGGGCAGGTCGCGCGCGAGGAAGTGCATCAGCGGCCCCTGGCGGTTCACGTTCGTGTCGCCCGGCTCGCTGAAACCGTGCCGCTCTAGCGCCGCGCGCACCTCCTCGTCGTCCTCGAAGGCGACCGCCGTGCGCGCGTCCGGGTCGGCGAGGATCTCGTCGAGAAGGTCGAGGCGGTCGCGCCGGACGTCGAACTCGAGCAGGGCCCGCTCTCCCTTCAACCACGACCAGGCGACGGTTCGGTCACCGTCCTTCCAGACCCGGATCGTCCACTCGTCCTCCCGCCCTTCGTGCTGGCGGAGCCCCCAGGTCACGTCGCCGACGTGCCAGGGAGCGCGCACGCCGAGGTCGCGCCGCTGCTCGAGAGCGAGCTCGTGCATCGCTGCGATGATCTCCGGCGTGAGTCGCACGTACGAGGAGTTGGAGGTCGGGGCGGTCTACCGAAGCCGCCACGGGCGCACCGTACTGGAGGCCGACAACGTCTGGTTCACGCTGCTCACCCTGAACACGAACCCGATCCACTTCGACGCCGAGTACGCCGCGACGACCGAGTGGGGACGGCCGCTCGTCGACTCCACGTTCACGCTCGCGCTCGTCACGGGCCTTTCCGTCGCGGACGTGTCCGAGCGCGGCGTCAACCTCGGCTGGGACGAGGTGCGGCTGCTCGCTCCGGTGTTTGCCGGAGACACGATCCGCGCCGAGACCGAGGTGCTCTCGAAGAGAAAATCGCAGTCCCGGCCGGAGTCCGGGATCGTGCGCGTCCGGACGCACGGCCTGAACCAGCGCGACGAGGTCGTGATCGCCTTCGAGCGCGCGATCATGCTTCCACTGTGAGCGTAGGCTCGGCGGAGCTCACCCGGGAGCGGACGCGGCGACTTCGCCGGCGCCGGAGCGCATTCCAGTGATCGAGACCGAACGGCTGCTGTTGCGGATGCCGGTGGCCGAGGACGCGGAGGCGGCGCTCGAGCTCATCACCGACCCGATCGCCATGGAGTTCATCGGCGGCGTTCATCCCGAGGCGGCCGCCGACCCGGGCTTCGTCGTCCGGCGCTGGCTCGAGCGCTGGGACGACAACGGCTGCGGCCCGTTCTCCATCGTGCGGCGCGAGGACGGGCGCTGGCTCGGCCGGACCGGCCTCCTCGTCTGGGACGTGCGGACGTGGACACAGACGACGTTCGCGAACGCCGGCGAGCACGCGCAGCTCGAGCTCGGCTGGGCGCTCGCGCGCGAGCACTGGGGCCAGGGCTACGCGACCGAGGCGGTGCGCGCGGCACGCGAGTGGGCCTACCGTGAGCGCGTAGTCGAGCGCCTCGTCTCGCTGGTCGCGCCGGCGAACGTCCGCTCGCAGCGGCTTGCGAAGCGACTCGGCGCAGAGCCGGTCGAGACCGTGACCCTGTTCGACACCGGCGCAGCCGTCGTCTGGGAGCACCCACGATGACCACGATCGAGACCGAGCGACTCCTGCTCCGGAAGCCGCGTCTCGCGGACGCGGCCGACCTCGCCGTCGCGTACGCCGATCCCGAGACGGTTCGCTACATCGGCGGCGGCAGCACCGCCACGCGGGAGCAGGTCGAGCAGGGGATCACGTTCTGGCTCGAGCGCTGGGAGGCGAATGGAATCGGCCTGTTCGCGATGGAGCGACGCGAGGACGGCCGGGTCATCGGCCGCTCGGGCTTCCTCGTCTGGGACGGGGAGACATGGGAGGTCGCCAACTTCGGCGAGGCCGGCGAGCGTGCCGAGGTCGAGCTCGGCTGGATGGTCGCGCGCGAGCACTGGGGACAGGGCTACGCGACGGAGGCGGCCCTCGCGATGCGCGACTGGGGCATTGCGGAACACGGCTTCACGCGCCTCATCTCCATCATCCGCCACGGCAACGAGCGGTCGGTGCGCGTTGCGGAGAAGATCGGCGAGAGCTACGAGCGCGACGTCGTCATGGGCGGCCTGCCCGCGAGGCTCTACTCACTCGAGACGCCGTGACCGAGCTGCGTCCGCTAGTCGGAGCCCACGTCGTCGACGTCACGTCCTCTCTCGCCGGGCCGACCGCGACGCAACTGCTCGCGGCGCTCGGCGCCGACGTCGTCAAGGTCGAACCGCTCGCCGGCGACCACTCACGTGCCTGGGGCCCGCCCTTTCTGGAGGGAGAGGGCGCGATGTTCCTCGCCGCGAACGCCGGCAAGCGCTCGCTCGCCGTCGATCTCGGCGACGAGAGGGGCCGCGAGATCGTGCTGCGCCTCGTCGACCGCGCCGACGTGTTCCTACAGAGCCTCCGACCGGGAGCGGCGGAGCGGCACGGCCTCGGCGCAACGGAGCTCCGGGCGCGCAACCCGCGCCTCGTCCATTGCTCGATCGGCGCTTTCGGAGCGGGAGGACCGCTGAGCGGCCGGCCGGGCTACGACCCGCTCCTGCAGGCCGCGTCGGGGATCATGAGCGTCACCGGCGAGGCCGACGGCCCACCGGCGCGCGTGGGCGTGTCGCTGATCGACCTCGGCACCGGAGTCTGGGCGGCGCTCGGCGTGCTCGCAGCGCTGTACGAGCGCGAGCGCACAGGCGTCGGCCGCACACTCCAGATCTCGCTGTACGAGACGGCGCTCTCGTTGCTCGCGTACCAGCTCGTCGGCTATCTCGGCAGCGGCTTCGTGCCGGGTCGTGAGGGGAGCGCATTCCCGCAGATCGCGCCATACCAGGTCTTCCCGGCGCGCGACGGCGAGCTGATGATCGTGGCCGGCAACGACAAGCTCTTCGCCGCGCTCTGCGGCGTCCTCGGCATGCCCGAGCTCGCGTCCGACCCGCGCTTCCTCACGAACCCGGACCGGGTCGCCCGCCGGGCCGAGCTGGTCGCCCTGCTCGAGGAGCGGACGAGGGAGCAAGGCTCGGCGGAGCTCCTCGAGGCACTCGTCGCAGCGGGCGTGCCGGCGTCGCCGGTGCACGACGTCGGCGAGGCGGCCCGCCATCCGCAGACGGAGGCGCTCGGGATCCTCCAGTCGCTGCCGGGCGGGGCGGTGGCCGACCTCGTCACCGTCGCGGCGCCGCTCTCGGCCGACGGAGAGCGGGTGCGCCATCACGCGCCGCCGCCGGCGCTCGGCGCGCACACCGGGGAGATCCTCCGCGAGGTGGGCTATTCGGAGGACGAGATCGGCAGGCTGATCGACGCGGGCGTCGTCTATCCGGGCGGCCAGGGACCGGCTCGGTAGACGTAGCCCTCGAGCGTGCGGCCCAGGACGCCCTCGAGCCACTGCGAGACGCCTACGAGCGCGTCGAGGTCGACGCCCGTCTCCACGCCCTCGCCCTCGAGCAGGTAGACGAGGTCCTCCGTCGCGACGTTGCCCGTCGCGCGAGGCGAGAAGGGACAGCCGCCGAGACCGCCGACGGAGGCGTCGAGCACTCGCGCGCCCGCCTCGAGCGCGGCGACGCAGTTCGCGTAGCCGGTGTTGCGCGTGTTGTGGCCGTGGAAGCCGTCCGCGCCCGCCCGCTCGACGAGCGAGCGGACCGCCGACGGCGTCGCGACGCCGATCGTGTCGGCGAGGACGATCTCGGCGCGACCCGCGAACCGGTTCGCGAGCTCGCTGACGACGCCGGGATCCACACGGCCTTCGAACGGGCACCCGAACGAGCACGAGATCGTCACGGTCGCAGGCGTGTCCCCCGCCGCGGCGAGGATCGCCCCCGCCCGGTCGACCGCCTCGGCGAGCGTCGCGTTCCCGTTCCGCAGGTTGAAGGCCTCCGTGGCGGCGAAGGTGACGTCGAGGCGGTCGAGCTTTGCTGCGGCGAAGCGCTCCCAGCCGCGCTCGTTGAGGACGAGTCCCGACAGCTCGACTCCCTCGCGCCCTCGTAGCTGCTCGACCACCGTTTCCGCGGCCGCCATCTGCGGCACGCGGTCGTCGCGGACGAAGCTGACCGCCTCGATGCGCGGCAACCCGGCCGCGGCGAGGCGCTCGACGAGCTCAGCCCGCGTCTCGGGCGGCAGCACCTCCGGCTCGTTCTGGAGGCCGTCCCGCGGCCCGACGTCGCAAACGGTGACATCCACCGTTGCCGAGCCTAACGGCGGCTAGCGCGTGCCGAGCTCCATCCCGAGCAACCGCGGCAACGCGGCTCCGGCGCGCGCGGTCAGCGGCGGGCGCCGGCCCTCTTCTTCGGCCGCCTCGCAGCTCATGATCGCCCAGCGGACGAGCCCGCCCCCCGCCCGGCGGAAGGGCTCGTGCGGCAGGCGCGGCACCGCGCGCTTCGCGAGCGGCAGGCGCGTCCACTCGTCGGCGGCCCCGAGGACGAGCGAGGCGAGTATGCGCCCGCCGAGCCAGGCCGGCCCGACGCCGTGGCCGGAATAGCCCGCGCCGTAGTGGATCCGGGTGCCCGGCTTCGTACGGAAGAAGGGCAGGTGGTCGGCCGAGACGTCGATCGGCCCGCCCCACGCCCGCTCGACGCGGACACCGGCAAGACCCGGCAGCAGCCGCCGCAACCCTGCCTCGGCCCGCTGGGCAGACGGGAGGTCGCGCGAGAAGCGGTCGTCGAGGCGGCCGCCGAAGCCGATCGGCCCGCTGCCGCTGCCCATCAGCAACCGCCCGTCGTTCGTCGTGCGGAAGTAGTGGAGGAACATCCGCCCGTCGATGACGGCCTCCCCTCCGGTCCAGCCGATCTTCGCGAGCAACTCGGGAGCCGGCTCCGTCAGCACGACGTACGAGCCGAAGTTCGTGAGGTTCCGGGAAGCGGGCTTCCAGGAGGCGAGGGCGGCGTTCGTCGCCAGCACGACCTCGGGAGCACGGAGGACGCCAACCGGGGTGCAGAGCTCGTTGGGTGAACCGGCACGCACGGCCGTCACCGGCGACCGCTCGTGGATGATCACTCCCGCATCGAGCGCCGCCCGCCGCAGCGCACGCACGAGCAGGCCCGGATGGACGGTCGCCCCGTCGGGGTAGAAGACGCCGCCGCGGAAGACGGGCGAGGAGATGCGCCGCGCCACCTCCTCCGGCGTGAGAGCAACCGCCTGGTCCTCGCGGCCCACCAGCCCGGCTGCGGCCACGGCGCTCTCCACGGCCGAGTCCTGGGCGGGTGCGGCCGACACCTCGAGCATGCCGGCCTCGCGCAGCCACACGTCCTCCCCGCGGCTCTCGGCCCAGGCGCGAATGCCGGGGACGATCCGCTCGCCTGCGCGCGCGAGCTCGAGCGCCCGCCCTTCGCCGAGGAGCGGCAGCAGCGAGCCGAGCATCGCCCAGTAGCCGTGGACGAAGCCGCCGTTCCGCCCGCTCGGCCCGTCGCCGCAGATCTCCGCCTCGAGCAGCGTGACGCGGAGGTCCGGCGCCTGCTCGCGCAGCGCGAGCGCCGTCCACAGCCCGGTGTAGCCACCGCCGACGATCGCGACGTCCGCGGTCGCGTCTCCCGCGAGCGTGGGCGCGGGCGGCGGATCTCCCTCCTTCGCGAGCGCGTCCTCGAGCCACCAGGAAGGGAGCCGCGGCTCCAAGGACGGGAGGCTCAAGCCCTCCTCTCGCGGCGCATCTGGATCAGCACGTTGGCGAGGGCTCCCGAGATGGCGATCACGAAGATCGCCGTGCCGATCACGTTGACCTGCGCCGGTGCGCCGATGCGCGCCGCCCCCCAGACGTAGATCGGGAACGTCACGGAGGTGCCCGCATTGAAGTACGTCACGACGAAGTCGTCGACCGAGATCGCAAAGCAGAGGAGGAAGGCCGCCAGGACCGCCGGCGCGATCAGCGGCAGCGTCACCTTCTGGAAGGTCTTCCACTCGTTCGCGCCGAGGTCCATCGCTGCCTCTTCGAGATGGCGGTCGAAGCCGATCAACCTCGCCTTGACGGTGACGACCGCGAAGCTGATGCAGAACATCACGTGCGCGACGAGGATCGTCCAGAAGCCGAACTGGACGAACGTGAAATGGAGGAAGAGCGTCAGCAGCGAGGCGCCGAGCACGATCTCCGGCGTCGAGAGCGGCAGGAAGATCAGGATGTTCGTAGCCGCGCGAAACCGGAACCTGTAGCGGACGAGTGCCAGCGCGATCATCGCGCCGAGCGCGGTTGCGACGAGGCTCGCGATCAACGCGATCTCGAGCGAGAGGACGATCGCGCTCTGGATCCCCGGGACGCCGTTCCAGTAGCGCCAGTTGTTCCAGGTGAAGCTGTGCCACGTGTAGTTGAACTTCCCCGGCGGGTTGTTGAACGAGAAGAGCGCGACCACCACGATCGGCAGCATCAGGTACGCGAAGAAGAGAATCGAGTAGACGGTCAGGACATGCCGCCTCACTCGCCCCCAGGTCGAGGCGAGGAAGCTCCGCCTCGCCGGTGCGCGCTGAGCCGCTACGGCACTCACAAGGCTGTCCCCGTCAGCTGCTCGGTCCCGACGACCAGTGAGTAGATCGCGACGAAGGCAAGGATCGCCCCCATCAGGATGAAGGACATCGCGGCCGCGGCCGGGTAGTCGCTCAACTCGAGGAACTTCGACTGGATCACGTTCCCGATCATGTGGTTGCCGGGCCCGCCCAGCAGCTGGGCGTTGATGAAGTCGCCGGCAGCCGGGATGAACGTCAGCAGCGTGCCCGCCACCACGCCCGGGAGCGAGAGCGGCAGCGTCACCCGGAGGAAGGCGCGGATCTTGTTGGCATAGAGATCCTCGGCTGCCTCGATCAGCCGGGGGTCGACCTGCTCGAGCGAGACGTACAACGGCAGTGCCATGAAGGGCAGGAAGTTGTAGGTGATCCCGGCGACGACCGCCGTCCCGGTTGCGAGCAGCCTGCCGCCCGAACCGAGGACGTGGAGGTTGATGAGCGTACGGACGACGAACCCGTGGTCGGCCAGGATGGTCTGCCACGCGAGCGTCCGGATCAGGTAGGTGACGAAGAACGGCGCGACGATGAAGAGCAGCAGCAGGTTCTTCCAGCGGCCCCCGCGAAAGGCGATCCAGTACGCCACCGGGTAGCTCACGACCAGCGCGATGACGGTCGCCAGGCCGGCGTACTCGAGCGACCGGACGAACTGCGTGCGGTAGTCGCGGACGGCGTGCCAGTAGTTCCCCCAGGCCCAGGTGAACGCGTAGCCGAAGTCGACGTTCCCGGACTGCAGCGACTGGTAGGCGAGGAAGCCCAGCGGCACGACGAAGAAGATCGCGAGCCAGAGCATCCCCGGCGCAAGCAGCAGGTAGGGCGTCAGCCCCTTATGGCGGTGGAAGAGGCCCAGTTCGCTAGCTCGAGATGAGGTTGTTCCATTGGGTCTGGTACTTCTCGTTGTTCAACGCCGCGTTGTCGAAGATGTGCATGCTGTTGAGCGTCTCGGTCGAGGGGAAGATGAGCGGATTGCTCGCGATGGGGGGGTTGAACTTCTTGGCCCACTCGGCGGCGCCGCTGACCGGCGGGATGTAGTAGATGCCGGTGATGTTCTGCTTCGGGTCGCCGGCCTCCATCAGGCCCTGGACCTTGGGGTCGTACACGTAGTTCATGTAGACCGACGCCGTGTAGACGTCGCCCCCCTTCGGGATCAGCATGTTGTCGGTCCAGATGGCGCCGCCGTCCTTGGGCGCGTTCCAATGGATGTGCGCGTTCCCGATCTGCGCGATGTCGCCCGACCAGGACATCGCCGCCGAGAGGTCGCCGTTCGCGAGCGACACCGCGTAGTCGTTGCCGGTGAACGCGCGGATCTGGCCGTTGTCGGAGGCCTTCTTGATCCGGTTGAAGGCGGCATTCCATGACTTGTCGGTCACCTTCGCCGGGTCGTCGCCGTTCGCGAGCATCACGAGCGTCATCGCGTCGCCGATGTCGTTGAGCACCGTGATCTTGCCCTTCAACTTCGGATTCTCGAGCAGCTCGCCGACCGAGAGCACCGGGTCGCTGAGCGTGTCGTTGTAGGCGATCCCCGTCATGCCGGACTGCCACGGCAGCGTGTAGTCGCGGTTGGGGTCGAAGCTCGGATGCTTCTGGACATCGATGAGGTTCTTGATGTTCGGAATCGCGCTCTTGTCGAGCTTCTCCGCATAGCCCTTCTCGAGCATCAGGCCGAGATAGCGGTCGTTGTCGGTGAGCACGACGATGTCGCGCCCGGTCGACTCCCCCCGGGCCAGCAGGGGCTGGATCTTGTGGTAGAAGGACGCGTTGTCGTTGATGTCCTCGGTGTAGGCGACGTGGACGCCGTACTTCTTCTGGAACGCGACGAGCGACGGGAACGTATGGGTCTTCTTGTTCGTGTCCATGTAGAGCGTCCAGTTGGAGAAGTGCAGCGTCTTCGCAAGCTGATTCGCGGTGGTGCCGCCACTCGTCGACGGGCTGCTCCCTCCGCAGGCAGCGAGGAGGCCGGGGACGGTGAGAATCGAGCCGCTCGCCGCGGCGCGGCGAAGAAAGACCTGGCGGGTGATGCGATCGCTCATTACATGCCCTCCTAGGCGTCGACGACGAAGGTGCTTTCCGGGCTCCAGCTGAGCGTCAACCGCTCCCCTGTCGCGACCTGGCCACCCGGCCGGTCGTTCTGCACGTACACGGCCACTGCCCCGGCCGGTGTGTCGAGGATGTACTGCGTCGAGACCCCGATGTACGCACTCTCGGTCACGGTTCCCGAGAGCGAGTTCGCTTCTCCGCCTCCGATGCGGAGCTTCTCCGGGCGGACGCCGATCTGGACGGTGCCGGTCCGCGTGAGAGCCTCAGGCGGGACGCGGACGATCGTGCCGTCCACGAGCTTCACGGTTCCCTCGCCGAGGACCTCCCCGTCGAGGAGGTTCGAGACACCGAGGAACCCCGCCACGAATGCCGTCCGTGGCCGCTCGTAGAGCTCGGTCGGCGTCCCGAGCTGCTCGATGTGGCCGCCGTTCATGATCACGATCCGGTCGGCCATGGTCATGGCCTCCTCCTGGTCGTGGGTGACGTGGACGAAGGTGATCTCCACCTCGTGCTGGATCCGCTTCAGCTCGAGCTGCATCTCCTTGCGCAGCTTGAGGTCCAGCGCGCCGAGCGGCTCGTCGAGAAGGAGCACCCGCGGCCGGTTCACCAGCGCGCGAGCAAGCGCGATGCGCTGCTGCTGCCCGCCGGAGAGCTGCCGCGGCTTGCGCCGCTCGAGCCCGGCGAGGCCGACGAGCTCGAGCGCTTCGCCGACGCGGCTGCGGAGCTCGCCGCCCTTGACGCTACGGCGTCGCAGCCCGAACGCGACGTTCTCGAAGATCGAGAGGTGCGGGAACAGCGCATACGACTGGAAGACGGTGTTCACGTCGCGCTTGTACGGCGGCAGCGGCGCGACGTCGACACCGCCGAGCTCGATCCGGCCCTCGGTCGGCTCCTCGAAGCCGCCGATCATCCGGAGTGTCGTCGTCTTGCCGCAGCCCGACGGCCCGAGGAGCGCAAAGAACTGACCGCGGTCGATGTCGAGCGAGATCGCGTCGACGGCGACGACGTCGTCGAACCGCTTCGTCAGCCCGATGAGGCGGACGTCGTACTGAGTTGCGTCGGCCCGCTTGGTCGGTTGAGCGGCTTCGAGCGTCAATGCACCTGCTCCCACGCCTCGGCTAGGACGTCGCCCAGGATCCCCGTCATCTCGTCGAACTCTGCCTGAGTCGCGATCAGGGGGGGCGAGATCTGCACGACCGGGTCGCCGCGGTCGTCGGCCCGGCAGATCAGCCCCTTCTCGAAGAGCCGCGGCGAGAGGAACCCGCGCAGCAGCGTGTCGCACTCCTCGTCGGAGAATGTCTCCCGCGTCTCCTTGTCCTTCACGAGCTCGAGCGCGTAGAAGTAGCCCGTACCGCGGAGGTCGCCGGCGATCGGCAGCTCGAGCAGCTGGCCGAGCGTCGCACGGAAGGCGTCCTCGTTGCCGAGGACGTGCTCCATGATCCGCTCACGCTTCATGATCTCGATGTTCTTCAGCGCGATCGCGCTCATCACGGGATGTCCGCCGAACGTGATCCCGTGCGTGTACATCGACGAGGCCGCGAGGAACGGCTCCATCACGCGGTCGGTGGCGATGACCGCACCGATCGCCGCATACGAGGAGGAGAGCCCCTTCGCGCAGGTGACGATGTCGGGGCGGATGTCGTAGCGCTCGGACGCGAACCAGTGGCCCACGCGCCCGAAGCCCGTGATCACCTCGTCGGCCGAGAGGAGGATGTCGTACCGGTCGCAGAGCTCGCGCACGCCGCGCCAGTAGCCGGCGGGCGCGATGAAGGCGCCGCCGGCGTTCTGCACCGGCTCCATGTGGACCAGGCAGACCGTCTCGGGGTCCATCTCGAGGATCGTCCGCTCGAGCTCGTCGAGGAGGAAGGCCGTGAACTCCTCCTCCGTCTCGTCGAGCGGCCGGTGATAGCGGTTCGTGTTGCTGACGTGCCGCACCTCGGGGACGAGCGGCTCGAACGGCGTGCGTAGCGCCTCGACGCCGTTGATGGACAGGGCCCCGAAGGTCGTGCCGTGGTAGGCGACGTTGCGGGCGATCGCCTTGTACTTGTGGCCGGGAGGTGGACCACCCACTTGCCGAGGAATCATCTCTCCCGGCTCGACACCCGCCACCTGGGACGCGCCGCCGCGGACCGCGAAGTACTGCCGCGCGAGCTTCCACGCCGACTCGACCGCCTCGGAGCCGCCCGAGACGAAGAAGACACGATTGAGGTCGCCCGGCGCGAGCGACGCGATCTCCGCCGCCAGCTCGATCGCCCGCGGATGCGCGTACGTCCAGTTCGTGTAGAAGGGCAGCTCCCGCATCTGCTCGAGTGCCGCCTGTCCGATCTCCTCGCCGAAGCCGTAGCCGAGGTTGACGGAGAAGAGCCCCGCGAGCGCGTCGAGGTAGCGCTTGCCATGGACGTCCTCGAGATAGCAGCCGTCGCCGCGCACGATGATCGGCGCCTCTTGGCCGCTGCCCATGTTCGTGAAGTGGAGCCAGAGGTGGTCGTTCGCCAGCCGCCTGAGATCGGCTGCGGACGTCGCGCCCTGCGTGATGCTCATCTCGTGGTTTCCTCCTCGTTCGGCATGCCACTCCCCCAGTCGTAGAGCTGCTTCCACATCTCGAGGTACACGAAGGTCTCGGTCGAGACGACGTCCGGCAGCGAACGCAGCCGGCTCGTGAGCTCGAGCAGATGACGCCGGTCGGCCGCCACCAGTTCGACGACGAGGTCGAACTGCCCTGCCGTCGCGACGACGTAGTCGGCCTCGGGCCAGCGCGCGATCGCGTCGGCCGCGTTCTCCGGCGAGCCGGATGTCTTGACGCCCACGAGCGCCTGCTCGTAGCCCAGCCCGAGCGGATTCGTGACGGCGACGACCTGGAGGATCCCCTCCGCGGTCAGCCGGCCGTAACGGGCACGCACGGTCGCCTCGGAAACCCCGACGCGCGAGGCGATGGAGCGGAACGACTCGCGGCCGTTCGCCTGCAACGCCTCGATGATGCGACGGTCGAGCTCGTCGGTCCGGCGGGCCGGCGCGACGGGGCCTCGCTCCGAGCCGCTCGGGGAGATCCGGAGCGGCTGGACGTCTTCGCTGCGCATCGCGCAGAATTCCTACCACTCTGCCGCGCATTCCGTCAATCAGCACCCGCGGGAGCGCCGCTTCGCGCGAGGGGTTGACGTGCGCTGCCGGCGGGCCTAGGCTGGCTCAGTCCGCTCCCGGCGAAAGGAGGCCTGAACAAATGACTGTGCCCTCGGCCTCCTCGGTCTTCCTGACCTAACGCCGGGCGCTCCTTCCGTGGGACGCGCGCGGTGTCCCATCTCTTTTTGTGAAGGAGCATGCGTTGTCTGGATTCGACCTCGACGATCTCGGCTGGAACCCCGAGCTCGCCGACAACCTGGAGCCCGGCCTCGTTCCGGGCCGCGTCGCCGCCGTACACCGCGGCGCATTCGACGTCTGGACGGCGGCCGACGCCGTCCGCTCCCGCCTGCCCGGCAAGCTCGTGCACGACGGCCTCGACGTGGCCGTGGGCGACTGGGTCGGCCTGGCCGACGGTCTGATCCGCCAGGTCGTAGCGCGCCGCAGCGCGATCGTCCGGAACTCGCCCGAACGGACGACGAGCGCCCAGACGCTCGCGGCGAACGTCGACGTCGCGTTCGTCGTCTCGTCGCTCGGGCCGGACCTCGAGCCCCGCCGCATCGAGCGCTACCTCGTCACGATCTGGGAGAGCGGCGCCTCCCCCGAGATCGTCCTGACGAAGGCCGACCGGCTCGACGACCCCTGGTCGCTCGCGGCGGAGGTCGAGTCGGTCGCGCTCGGCGTCCCCGTCCACGTCGTCTCGGCCGTGACCGGCCAGGGCTGCGACGCCCTGCGCGCCCGCATCGCCGACGGCACGACAGCCGTTCTGCTCGGCTCCTCGGGCGTCGGGAAGTCGACGCTCGTGAACCGCTGGCTCGGCGAGGAGGTGATGGCGACGCACGAGACGCGCGAGGACGACGACGAGGGCCGCCACACGACGACCGTCCGCCAGCTGCTCGTCCTCCCGGGAGGCGGGCTCGTGATCGACACCCCCGGTCTCCGCGAGGTGCAGCTGTGGGACGTCGGCTCGGCCGCCCTGGAGGCGACGTTCGCGGACGTCGAGGAGCTCGCCGCGGAGTGCCGCTTCGGCGACTGCACGCACACGCACGAGCCGGAGTGCGCCGTGCTGGCCGCGGTCGAGACCGGAGAGCTGCCGCACGAGCGTCTCCAGAGCTGGCGCAAGCTTCAGCGCGAGCTGCACGCGATCGCGATCCGCCACAACGCGCTGCTGCGCAAGCAGGAGCTGCGGCAGTGGAAATTGCGGGCGCGCGAGGGCCACGCTCGGGCGAGGCTGCGCTAGGCCGCGGCTGCGCTAGGGCGTCGGTGCGGCCGCGGCGACGTCGGCCGGCGCGTCGGCGTGCTTCGTCGAGAAGTTGTCGGCGAACATCTGCGCCAGCTCGCGGGCCTTCCGGTCGTACGCCTCCGGATCGGCCCAGGTCGAACGCGGGTCGAGCAGCTTCTCGTCTACGGCGGGGGCCGTCACCGGCACTCGGAAGCCGAAGACGGGATCCGTCCGGAGCTCGGCATCGCCGAGCTCGCCCGAGAGCACCGCGGCGAGCAGCGCGCGCGTCGCCTGGATCGGCATCCGGTGCCCTTCGCCGAACGGCCCCCCCGTCCAGCCGGTGTTGATGAGCCAGACCGTCGCGTCGTGCCGTTCGAGCTTCTCGCCCAGCAGCTTCGCGTACGTGGTCGGCGGCTGTGGCAGGAACGGCGCCCCGAAGCACGTCGAGAACGTCGGCTGCGGCTCCGTGACACCCAGCTCGGTGCCGGCGAGCTTGGACGTGTAGCCGGAGAGGAAGTAGAAGAGCGCCTGCTCGCAGCTGAGCCGCGCGATCGGCGGCAGGATGCCGAAGGCGTCCGCGGCGAGGAAGATCACCGACCGTGGATGGCCGGCGCGCTTCGCCGGCAGCGCGTTCGCGATTCGCTCGAGCTTGTAGGCCGCACGGGTGTTCTCGGTCTTCGAGTCGTCGTCGAGATCGAGCACGCCGCGTTCGTCCACCATGACGTTCTCGAGCACGGTGCCGAAGCTGTGCACGGCCTTCCAGATCTCGGGCTCGGCCTCGGCCGAGAGGCGGATCGTCTTCGCGTAGCAACCGCCCTCGAAGTTGAAGACGCCTTCATCCCCCCAGCCGTGCTCGTCGTCCCCGATCAGGAGCCGCTCGGGGTCCGCCGAGAGCGTCGTCTTCCCCGTGCCCGAGAGGCCGAAGAAGATCGCGACGTCCCTCCCGTCCGGCGAGACGTTCGCCGAACAGTGCATCGGCATGACGCCCTCGAGCGGCAGCCGGTCGTTCATCAAGGTGAAGACGGACTTCTTGATCTCGCCGCCGTAGAACGTGCCGCCGATCAGGATCTCGCCGCGCGTCGGGTGGAGGCAGATGAAGACGCCGGTGCGCGTTCCGTCCCGATCCGGCTCCGCCTCGACGTCCGGCTCGTGGAGCACGAGGACGTCCGGCTCGAAGCCGGCCAGGTCGGCCTCGGCGGGCTCGATGAACATGGTCTTCGCGAAGAGCGCGTGGTACGGGTGCGTCGTGAGGACGCGGACCGAGAGTCGGTGCTTCGGATCGGCGCCGCAGAAGGCGTCGATCACGTAGACGTCGCTCGCTTCGAGGCGCGCGGCGACCTTCGCGCGCAGGCCGTCGAAGTGCTCCTCCGAGATCTCGGCGTTGACGTCGCTCCACCAGACCCTGTCCTCGGAGCCGTCCTCCCGGACGATGAACTTGTCCTTCGGCGAGCGGCCGGTGAAGCGGCCGGTGTCGACGACGAGTGGCCCGTCCTCGGCGAGGACCGCCTCACCGCGCTCGAGTGCGGCCGCATAGAGCTGCGACGTCGTCGGGTTGCGGAGCACGCGCCCTGCGACGCTCAGCCCGTGCACGGCGAGTCTGTTATCCGGCCGGTCGGTGATCGCCAACGCTCCTCCTCGTGGGACGGCGGTGCAGGTGTCGCATCGTAGTTGCCGCCGCCCGCGTGGCGCGCTATTCCCGCAGGTTCAAAGCGCAATCACGACCTTGCCGCGCTAGAGCCGAGCCTCGCACCGGGGCGAAGGCGGCCCCGAACTCGTCGAGCGCGAAGACCGAGTCGATCTCCGGCCTCACCCCTTCCCTTGCACGCGGCGAACGAGGACGGCTTCTCTCGACGCTCGGCGCCCGCGAGCGGCGCGAGCTCGACCGGCTACTGCGGAAGCGGCTCGCCGGGCTCGAGCCGAGTCCGTGAGCGCGGATCAGGCCGGTGCCGGCCGCGCGAGCGCGGCCCGGGCGGGCGCCGCCCGCGGCATGAGCAGCCGATAGAACGTCAGCCACAGAACCGGCCCCGCGGCGAGGAGCGCCGTGATCGGCCCGCCGAATCCCCTGAGGTCGGTGCCGACCAGCAGTGCGTGCCCGAGGGCGAGCCAGAAGGCCGCGAAGCTCGCGTAGTGGAGGCGCCGCCATCCCTTCTGTCCGATCCAGCGGCGAGCGTTGAACGACGCAGCGAGCGCGAGACTCACCCAAGCAGCGACGACACCGAGCGCGACCGCGCCCGGACGCCACGTCGCCATGCCGGGAACGAGCACCGCCAGAGCCCCGAAGTGGAGGACCGGATCGAGCAATATGGCACCGACGTGGAGGCCGACCATCGAGAGCCCCGTCCACGCGAGCGTCCGGTGCAGCGCGAGCAGCGGCTTCTGCCGCTTCGGCCCCAGCAGGCGGGTGCTCATCGCCAGACCGAGCCAGACCGACAGCGTCAGCAGTCCGAACGCCACCAGGCCGGCAGCGCGCGCGACGAGCCAGGCGACGGGCAAGGCGGTCATGCAGCCCTCACCACGAGCCGCTGCTCCGCGAGCGGCAGCCGGCCGAGCGGGATCGCAGGGCCGGCGTGCGGGACGTAGAGCGCGGAGATCGAGGGCCACTCGCGTACGTGTTCCGCGGCCTCCCCGAGACCGGCGATTGCGAGGGTCGTCGCGTGCACTTCCGCCTCGGCGGCGTCGGTCCCGACGACGGTGACCGTCAGCGGCCCGCCGAGCGCCGATTCGCCGGTCTCGGGGTCGATCAGGTGATGGAGGGAGCGAGCAGGGCCGAAGCGCCGCGCGTCGCGGCCTGAGGTGGCTACGCCGCCGGCGCCGAGGGCGAGGACTGCGAGGGTGTCGTCCGGGCGGCGCGGGTCGGCGACTGCGATGATCCAGGAACCACCTTCGGGAGCCTCGCCGCGGACGGCGATGTCGCCGCCGAGGTCTACGAGACCGCCGACGACGGACGGGGAGGCTGCAAGCATCACATCGAGCGCGCGGGAGGCGGCGTAGCCCTTGCCGATTCCTCCGAGGTCGACGGCAGCGCCCGGTTCCAGCCTGGCGCGGCCGCGGCGCTCGTCGAGCTCGATCGCGGCCCCCGCGCGCCAGCCGTCCGCCCGTGCCGCCGGCCGTTCCTCGAGCAACTCGAACGAGCGGTCATAGCCTGCCGCTGCGAGCGCCGGCAGCACGGTGGGGTCGAAGCGGCCGCCGGTGTCCTCTCGTGCGCGAAGCGCGAGACCGAGCGCCTCGAGCAGCCGGCGGCCAACGAGGGTCCACCGGCCGTCGGCGGCATTGAGGCGGGAGAGGTCGCTCCTGGGATCGAACCGCGACAGCTCGCTCTCGCAGACGGCGACCTCATCCTGCGCGGCCGCGAGCGCCGGCCGCGTCGTGGCCTCGTCGCCCGCGCCGGCCGTGACGGCGGCCGCGCAAGTCGTGCCGACTGCGCGCCATTCGATGCGGTGGAGGGCGTTCACGGCCTCGCCACCGCCGACGTCGCAGTCGTGGCGTGCGCGGGCGCCTTCAAGACGACGAGCCGTTGCTTGCCGCCGGGGCCCTTCACGACCACGGTCTGCGCTGACGCTGCCGGCAGGGGTGCCGGGGGGCGGGACGACCAGGCGAGCACCGCAACGATCGCGAGCATTGCCCAGACGGAGAGCACGACGACCCAGACGCGCTGCATGATCAGTCACCTTCCTCGCTCCACGACTGCGCGGCGGGGGCCTGCTGCTGGACGACTGCGGCAGGCGTCGCCGGCGGCGCGGGCCGGTGGACGAGCCCGACGATCGCCGCGCCGCCGGTGAGGACGGTCGCTGCCAGAACTGCGGCCAATGCGAGTATCGGGCGGTTTGTGTTCATGCCCCCGTTCTACGCCGCCGCCTGCAAAGGAGGGGCGAGCGCCAGGACAAGCTTCGGTAAACGTTCAGGCAGGACGAAGCCGGACAACGGCATCGACGCCCCCGCCCGAGGCGTCGCGTAGCTCGACCTCGCCCTCGTCCGCGGCGACGAGCTGCCTGACGATCGCGAGCCCCAGCCCGGAGCCGTCTCCGCCGGACCCGGCGCGCCAGAAACGGTCGAACGCGCGCTCGCGTTGCTCGGGCGTGAGGCCGGGGCCCTCGTCGCGGAGGTGCAGCTCCACCCAGGGCGGAGCGGCAAGTGCCGAGAAGGTGACCGACCCGCCGGCCGGCGATGCCTCGAGCGCGTTGGACAGGAGGTTGTCGAGGACCTGCGCGAGGCGGCCCGGCGCCGCGGACACCGGTAAGGGGCCGTTGAGCTGCGCGACGAGGGCGACGCCGTGCTCGTCTGCAAGCGGCAGCCACGCCTCGAGGCGCTCGCGCCCGAGCGCAGTCGCGTCGACGCGTAGAGCCGCCTCGCTACGGGCATCTGCCCGTGCGAGGGCGAGCAAGCCGTCGACGAGATCGCGGAGGCGGTCGGTCTCGTGCAGAGCCGCGTCGCGGTCCTGGCTCGGCGGCAGGCTCTCGAGCCGTAGCCGGAGCGCCGTCAGCGGGGTCCGCAGCTCGTGCGACGCGTCGGTGACGAACTCTCCCTGCGACCGGAGCAGCCGTGAGAGCTTCGCGACGGTCTCGTTGAAGACGACGGCGAGCGAGCGCACCTCCGGCGGTCCCTCCCGCTCCGGCGCGCGTGCGTCGAGCTGTCCCTCGCCGACCGCCGTCGCCGCCTGCTCCAGATTCCGCAACGGCCGGGCCACGAAGCGGGCGACGCCGATGCCGACGGCGGCGGCCCCCACCAGGACGACGACACCTATCAACGCGAGGATGAGCCAGTAGTGCCGGATGCGCGCGTCGACGGCGGCGAATGGATATGTGACCCTCAGCGCCCCGTGCACTCTTCCGCCCGAGGCAATCGGCACCGCGACGTAGAGCAGGCGCCCGTGCAGCGTCTTCGACAGGCGGACCCCGCGCGGGTACCTGCCTGCGAGCGCCGCCGCGATCTCGGGCCGCGACGCGAAGCTCTCCGCGCCACGGATGCGGCCGTTCGTGTCGATCAGTGCACGACCGCGGCGGTCGGCGATGACGACTCGCGCCCCGGTGCGGTTGGCGTAGGCAGAGGAGACCGCGGCCAGCGCGCTCAGCTGCTTTCGCGTGGGCGTTTGCACTGCGTCCTCGGCGTCCGCCGCGAGCACCATCGCGTCGTGCGAGACGTTCGCGGTGAGGTTGCGGCGCTCGGTGCGCTGGTTCTGTACGCCGAGCGGCACCTCGAGGCTGAGGAGCACGAACAGCGTCACCCCGAGGTAGCCGAGCAAAAGCCGGAGGGTCACGGCGCGCGCAGCCGGAAGCCGACGCCGCGCACGGTCTCGATCCAGCCGGGATCGCCCAGCTTCCTTCGTAGCGCGGCGATGTGCACGTCAATCGTCTTGGCCGAGCCGTACCAGCTCGTCTGCCAGACCTCGGCCAGCAGGCGCTGCCGGCTTATCGCCGCCCCCGGGTCACGCGCGAGCGCGGCGAGCAGGTCGAACTCCTTCGGCGTCAGCTCGAGCTCGGTGCCGTCGAGGATCGCGCGACGGGCGCGCTCGTCCACCTCGAGCCCGTCGACCCGCAGGGTCCCGTCGGCGCCGAGCGACGCAGCCCGCCGCATGACCGCTCGAATGCGGGCAATGAGCTCGCGCAGCCCGTACGGCTTGACGACGTAGTCGTCCGCCCCGAGCTCGAGCCCCACCACGCGGTCGGCTTCCTCGCCACGGGCTGTCAGGACGATGATCGGAACCCGAGAGCGCTCACGGAGCTTCCGGCAGACGTCGAGGCCGTCGATATCCGGCAGGCGCAGATCGAGGAGGACCAGGTCCGCTGTCGGAGCCTCGAGGGCGCTTCCCCCGTTGGCGACGCGCGAGACGTCGTAGCCCTCCCGACGCAGCCCAGCCACGAGCGGGTCGGCGATGGCGTCCTCGTCCTCGACGACAAGGATGTGCACAGTCCCAGTGTCGGGCCACCGCGACGGTCCGGCATCCGGAGTTAGCCGAATCTTTGCTGCGCCTTGGCCGAAGCCTCGCCGGCAGCTGGGCCCCGCTTCACGCATCGCCACCTAGCGTCGGCGGCATGCACAAGTTCAACGTCACTCTCGTCGCACTCCTCGTCGCGATCGCCGCCGTTCTCGGGGCGGTCGCCGTCACGCGGACGACCGGTCTGGGCTCCGCCGCGCGGCAGGCGAACGATGCGGCCGTCTCGGGCCGCACGAAGCAGCTGAGCACCTTCGCAGCGAAGCTGCAGCAGGAGCTCAGGGCGCACCCGCCCTCCCTACCGAAGGTTCCGAAGATTCCGACGGTTCCGGCTCGGCCGCCGGCCGCGGCGCCCGCTCCCTCGGCTCCGCGGATCGTCTACCACCAACCCCCTCCCGTGGTCGTGACGGTCCACCGCCACCATGGCGACGACGGCTCCCACGAGGCCGAGGGCGGTGGAGGCGGAGATGACTAGCCACCAGGGTCGCATCTACGCGCTCGCGCTCGCACTCGTCGTCTTCTTCCTCGCGTGGGCAGTCGTCGCTGCGCACCCGTGGGCGACGGCGACGGCCGACCCGCGACTGCGCGCGCTCGCTGTCCGTGAGACGCAGCTGCGTCATGAGGCGAAGCTCGTCCAGAAGGTCGTCGCGGCACGCTGGGCGAGGTACCGCGTGCAATTGAAGGCGCGCCGCGTGGAGATCGCGCGAGTGAAGGCAGCGGCCGCCGTGGCCGCGCAGACGGCTGCGGCTGCCGTGGCCGCACCGACGGCGGTGCCTGCGCCGGTGCAAGTCGTGAACCTGCCGGCCCACGTGATCACGAGGACCTCGTGAAGACCGATCCGACGTTCTGGCTGCTGGCACGCGCGAGCGGACTGACCGCGTATGGCCTGCTGACGGCCTCGGTGCTCGCAGGGCTCGTGCTCAAATCGAGGCCGTTCGGGCGTGCGCTCAGGCCCGCGCCGACCACCGACGTGCACCGCTTCCTCGCCCTGCTCGGCCTCGGAATGCTCGCGCTGCACGGTGCGACGCTGATGCTCGATCGCACGCTGCGAATGCCGCTTGCCGGCCTGTTCGTACCCGGCGCATCCCCCTACCGCGCCGCGGCAGTGGCGACCGGGGTGGTCGCTGCCGAGCTCATGGCGCTGATCTACGTCTCGTTCCTGCTGCGCAAGAGAATCGGCGCCCGCAACTGGCGGCGGCTCCACTGGGCTACGTACCTCGTCTTCCTCCTGGCCACCGTCCACGGCTTCGCGTCGGGGACCGACTCGACACAGCCGTGGGCACACGACCTCTATCTCGGGGCGGTCGGCGCGGTCGCCTTCGCCACGGCCTGGCGGGCTCTCGGCCGCCCCACACGTCCCGCCCCCGAAAGGAGCATGTGATGTACCGGGTCTCGATCGACCGCTCGCTCTGCAACGGCTACGGCGTCTGCGAGGCGCTCGCCCCCGACGTCTTCCAGCTCGGTGACGACGGGCTCGCCGTCCTCCGCACCGGCGTAAGCGAGGACGAAGCCGTCCGCGAGGCATGCGACTCGTGCCCGATGGGCGCGATCTCGATCGCCAGGGTCGAGGCCGCGTGACCCGCACGCTGCTCATCCTGCTCGCGGTCGCGGTTGTCGCCGCGGCAGCGATCGCTGCGAACGTCCTGCTGCTCGGCAGCGCGGCTGCGAGCAACGACCCGGTGGGCCGGCTGAGCCCGCGGGCCAACCTGCCCGCCGCTCCGCACTGGACAGTCCGTCCCACAAAGGGGCGGCCGCACGACGAGGGCGCCGACGATTGAGACACCGGCTCCGACGGGTCGTTCGCAGCACCTTCACAGGTTGCATCCAGGAGGGTCACATGCGCGGCGGGAAGTCTGAAACCACGAAGAAAACGAGCCGCAAGGAGCGACCATGACTCTCCACAACGCGATTCTCCTCAACGCCATCCTCGATCTCGGCATCGTCCTCGCCGTCGCCGCGGTGATGCTCGTCCCGCTCACGCTCGACCGCCGCAAGGACGAGGCCGCGGTCTACACCTTCGCGGCGCCTCTCCCCGAAGAGCTCGCCGCGTAGCGCGGCCGGCTAGCCGGCGCCCAGCGGCAGCGTGATCACGAAGGTCGCGCCGCCGCCGGGCGTCGGCCGGGCTTCGGCCCTCCCGCCGTGGGCCTCGGTGACTGCGGCGACGATGGAAAGACCGAGGCCGGCGCCGCCGCTCGCCCGGGCGCGCGAGTTGTCCGCGCGGTAGAAGCGCTCGAAGACGCGCGCCGCCTGCTCCTCGCCGAGGCCGGGCCCGCGGTCGGCGACGGTCAGCTCGGCGCGGCCGTCGACGCGCCGGAGCTCGACCGACACCGGCGCGCCTGCCGGCGTGTGCGCCCGCGCGTTCGCCAGCAGGTTGTCGAGCACCTGGCGGAGGCGGGCCTCGTCGCCCGTCACCGTCGCCTGTTCGAGCGAGAGCTCGATTGGCCGGGCCGGCTCGACGACGCGAGCAGCGTCCACCGCCTCCCGGACGACCGCGGCGAGATCGACCGGCTTCCGCTCGAGAGGACGTCCCTCGTCGAGGCGCGCGAGCAGCAGCAGGTCGTCGACGAGGAGGCTCATGCGCTCCGATTCGCGCGCGATCCCAGACATCGACCGCTCGAGATCCTCGGGACGGTCGGCGGCTCCGCGGTCGAACAGCTCGGCGTAGGCGCGCACCGCGGCCAGCGGCGTGCGCAGCTCATGCGACGCGTCGGAGACGAAGCGGCGGAGGCGCCTGTCCGACGCCTCGATCCGGTCGAGCATCGTGTTCAGCGCGGCACCGACGCGCCCCACCTCGGTCTGCGGCTCTGGATGCGCGACCCGCCGGGAGAGGTCCCCCGCCGTGATCGCCGCCGCGGTCAGCTCGATCTCCCGGAGTGGCCGCAAGCCTAGGCGCACGACCCAGAGGCCGACCGCGGCGAGCGCTGCGAGGACCGCCGCGGTCGCGAGCAGCTCGATGAGGAGCAGACGGTGAAGCGTGCTGTCGACGTCGCTCAGCGACGTGGCGATCACGAGCATGTTGGGTGAGCCGTCGTCGATCGAGGCACGCACGCGGTAACGGCCCTCGCCACCGACCGCGGGGACGGTGAAATAACGGACGAGATCCGGTCCCTGCCGATGCAGGCCCGTGATCGTCCTCGGGAGGCTCGGCCGCGGCGGCGCCTTGGTGCCCGGGAAGTGTGGAACGTCCGACGAGTAGATCAGCCTCCCGCCCGTAGTCCGGAGCTGGACATATTCGTTCGGCGAGACGTTGCCGTGCTCGAAGTCCTGGTGCTCCGCGCCGACATGGTCCGCCTGGAGCGTGTTGTCAACCCGCGTCAGCAGGAACGAGTGCAACGACGAGTAGGTCGCGATGTCCGCGGCGACGAGCCCCAGCGCCGCGAGGACGACGACGCCCAGCAGGAGGCGCGCCCGCAGCGAGAGGCGGCGCACCTACTCCCCTTCGTCGAGCATGTAGCCGGCCTGCCGGATCGTCCGGATCAGCGGCGGCCCGAGCGCGTCGAGCTTCTTGCGCAGGTAGCTGACGTACGTCTCGACGACGTTCGAGTTGCCGCCGAAGTCGTAGCGCCAGACGTTCTGCAGGATCTGCCCCTTCGAGAGCACGCGGCGCGGGTTGAGGAGGAAGTAGCGGAGCAGCGAGAACTCGGTCGCGGTCAGGTCCACGCGCGTGTCGCCGCGGCGGACCTCGTGCCGGGCCTCGTCGAGCGTCACGTCGGCGAAGCCGAGCACGTCGCCGGGCAGCTCGCCGGCCGTGCGCCGCAGGATCGCCTGTATGCGCGCGACGACCTCCGCGAGGCTGAACGGCTTCGTGACGTAGTCATCCCCGCCCGCCCGCAGGGCCTCGACCTTGTTCTCGACCGCGTCCTTCGCGGTCAGGAAGAGGATCGCGGTCTTGAAGCCGCGCTCGCGCAGGCGCCGTCCGACCTCCACCCCGTCGAGGTCGGGAAGCATCCAGTCGAGCACGACGAGATCGGGGTCGAAGTCGGCCACCGCGGAGATCGCGCCGCGCCCGGTTCCCTCCTCCCGCACCTCGAAGCCCTCGTAGCGGAGCGCGGTCGCCACCGCGTCGACGATCGACGGCTCGTCGTCGACGACGAGGATGCGCCCGCCCCCGTTCGTGCTCGCCTCGCTCATGCCTCGAACCTTGACACGACTCGCTGTGAATCTCCTGGGAAGACGCCGGGAATTCGATCCTCAGCACCTTCCCAGCGCGGCGGAAGCGCCCTCCAACCCGGCCGCTGCATCGTGGTTCTCGAGCCCGGGCACGAGGCCCGGTCGATCGAAAGGAGCACCATGCTCGACAAGGTCAAGAAGGTAGGGCTAGGAGTCGCAGCCCTCAGCGGAGCCGCCGTCGGCGGTGCCGCCGTAGCCGGCGCCGCGACCTCCCACTCCGGCACCGCGACGACGACGCCGGCGACGGTGGCCGGCCATCCACCGCCGGCGATCAGCAACATGCCGGCGCCCGGCACCGCCGCGCACGAGGACGCCGAGAAGGCGGTCACGGGCGAGGCGGCGACGAAGGCACAGGCGGCCGCCGTCCAGGCCGCGGGCGGAGGCACGGCGGGCGACGTGACGACCGACTACTTCGGAAACGGCTACGAGGTGACCGTGACGAAGTCGGACGGCAGCACCGTCGAGTACCACCTCGACAGCTCGTTCAACGTCATGGCCCGCCCCATGGGTCGGCCCGGCGGCTGGGGCGGAGCACCGCCGCCCGGATCCGCCAACTGAGCTCCACGAGTGACGCGGGCCCGGGCGGGGGCTCGTGTCTCCTCGCGCCTGAAACGCTGCCGCCGAAGCCGGACATGTTCCGGTTGTGCACGGGAGCCCTCACGAGCAGGATGGCCTGATGGACGAAGGGCCCCTCGGGCGCCGCGCACGGTTCGAGTCGGTCTATCGCGAGCTGTACGCGCCGATCTGCGGGTACGTGCTGCGGCGGGCTCGCGAGCCCGAAGACGCCGCGGAGGCGATCGCCGAGACCTTCGCCACCCTGTGGCGCCGCTTCGACTCCTGCCCCGACGGCGACGAGTTGCGGCCCTGGTTGTTCGGGGTCGCGCGGCGCGTGATCGCGAACCAGCGCCGAGGCGAGCGTAGGCGCACCGCCCTCGGCGAGCGGCTGGCGGAGAGCGTCGACCCGGCAGTGCTCGAGGCGCCGCGCCCGGAGGAGCCTGCGAGCGAGCTCGCGCGCGCCTTCGCCTCCCTGAGCCACTCCGACCGAGAGCTTCTCTCGCTCTTCGCCTGGGAGGGCTTGACGAGGGAGGAGATCGCAGTCGCGCTCGGGACGAACCGCGCTGCAGTCCGGCTGCGCCTGCACCGCGCGCGGAAGCGGCTGCGCGACGCCCTCCCCGCCTCGCAAATCCGAATCACCGGAGGAGAAGAGCATGAGTGGACGTAGCTCGATCGATTCCCTGCGGCGCCTTTCGCCCGTCTCTGACGCGGAAGCGGCCGCCGTCTTCGGCGACGCCGGCCGTGAGGAACTGCTGGCGGAACTGACGACTCTGCCGTTCGGCCGCCGCGAACCCGTCCGCCGGGCCACGCGCCGCCACCGCCCGCTCGTGCTCGCTCTCGCGGTCGTCGTCGCGGCCGCAACGGCCGCGGCCAGCTGGGCGATCTTCGGATCGTCGGCGCAGGAGACGACGAGCATCGAGTGCGTGATCGCGGGAACCGACACGATCATCCCGGCGAGCTCGGGCGACCCTGCGGCCGACTGTGCGCTGCAATGGCAGCGTGACCTGGGCACGACTCCGCCGCCGCTGGCGGCCTACGACAACGGGAACGGCGGCGTGTCGGTCATCCCGCGGAGCGAGCAGCCGCATTCCGGATGGAAGCCGCTGCCCGGGCATTCGCAGAACGTGGCGCTGATCCAGCTTCAGGAGTCCCTCGACGACTACATCAACGGGCTCAACTCGGGCTGCCTGAATCGCGCGGCTGCAACGAGGCTCGCGCGGGCGAGGCTCGCCGGGCTCGGCTTCAGAGGCTGGACGGTCACTGTCCGCAACCAGGGCTCGTGCACGAACGCCGACGTCGTCGACCCGGCGAGCGAGACCGTCACCCTGATCGCCGGCGCGGCCGCGACCGGCCCGGAGACGACGTTCGAGAAGCTGGCCGACAAGCTGCGGCCGGTCGCGAAGCGCTGCCAGTCGCTGCCCTCCGCCGTGGCCTCGGTCCGTGCCGCCGCGGGCGATCTCGGCCTCTCGGAGTCCGCTCGGACGTACGAGCTCGACGCAGTCACCGACAATTCGCTCCGCTGCGCCGCGATCTACGAGACCGTCGGCGGCACGATCTTCGTCAACGTGCGAGGTCCAGTGGGCTGAGCCTGTGACGCCCAAGGTTCCATTTTGTTACGGAACGGTTAGGATGGCGCCATGCCGATGTTGCACGGTTGTGGATTCGCGGACTGCGACACGTTCACGCTCAGCACCTACTGCTGGGAGCATGAACAGTTGATTCGCGGCGAGCTCGAAGCCGAGCGCGCGCAGCTCGCGGCGAACGACGAGCCGACGGCCCGAGAGCTGCTGGCCGAGGCACCGGCACCACAGGCCGCCTGACCCTCCGATTCAGCGGGTGACGGGCAGGCCCGCCGGGCGGGTTCGCTCGCCGCGGAGGAACTGGTACGTGACGCCGGCGAGCGCGGCGCCGACGGCCGGGGCGAGGATGTACAGCCAGAGCGCGTGCAGCTCGCCGGAGACGACGGCGGGGCCGATCGATCGCGCGGGGTTCATGGACGCGCCGGTGATCGGGCCGCCGAAGAGCGCGTCGAGCCCGACCGTCCCGCCGATCGCGATTGCGGCGGCCTCGCCAACCGCGCGCGAGTCGGTGGCGACGGCCATGATCACGAGCATCAGGAAGAACGTGAGCACGAGCTCCCAGAGGAACGCCTGGCCCTGTGAGCCGCTGGGAAGCGTCGCGCCGTCGTGCGCGTGGTCGCCCAGGGAAGCGCGGAGCAGGGCAGCGGCGAGCAGCGCCCCGGCGACCTGCGCGCCCCAGTAGGCCACGGCGCGCGTCCACGGGAAATGCCGCGTCAGTGCGAAGGCGAGGGTGACGGCAGGATTGAAGTGCGCGCCCGAGATGTGCCCGAGCGCGTAGATCATCACCATGATCACGAGCCCGAAGCTGAAGGCCACGCCGAGATGGCCGAGCTCTCCGGTCTTCGCGTCGACGACGATGGCGCCGCAGCCGGCGAAGACGAGCGCGAAGGTGCCGATCGCTTCTGCGACGAGGGAGCGCGCGAGCGCCGGCGTGTCAGCCACTCGGCAGCAGCTCGCCGATCAGGCGCTGGACGCGCTCGTCGATCTCGTCGCGGATCCGGCGAACCGCTTCGAGATCCTGCTCGGCCGGGTCCTCCAGCTCCCAGTCCTCGTATTTCTTGCCGGGGTAGATCGGGCAGGCGTCCCCGCAGCCCATCGTGATCACGGCGTCTGCTGCGCGGACGACCTCGTCGGTGAGCGGCTTCGGGAACTCCTGCGCCATGTCGACGCCGACTTCGCTCATCGCCTCGACGACGGCCGGGTTGATCCGGTCGGCCGGGTCGGAGCCCGCCGAGCGGACGTGGATGCGTCCGCCCGAGCGCAGCTTCACGAGGCCGGCGGCCATCTGGCTGCGGCCCGCGTTGTGCACACACACGAACAGGACCTCGGGCTGCGCCTTCGCCACCTCTCCCTGCGCCTGCGCGAGCGCCTGGAGCCGCTCCCGCGTGAAGCGGTGAACCAGCAGCGGCACGTAGGTCGAGATCCGCGCTCCGCTCAGCAGGTCGCTCGACTCCTCGATGTAGCGGGCGATCGTCTCGGTCGAGAAGATCCCAGCGAACTCTTCGTGCAGCTCCTCGGCTGCATGCTCGATCTGATGGCGCGTGATCGGGTCGAGCATCTCGGACATCGCCTGCTCCTAGGGATCGATGACGGTCGATGTGCATCTTTGCCCATGACATCGACCGCTGTCAATATCCTTCGCCACGTGAAGCCGCTCGCCCTGCTCGCCGCAGACTGCGCCCCGCTGCTCGAGGGCGAGATCGGGGAGCCCGATGCGCAGCGCCTCGCGGCGCTGCTCAAGGTGCTCGCGGAGCCGGCTCGGCTTCGCCTGCTCAGCCTGATCCAGGCGCAGCCGAACGGGGAAGCGTGCGTCTGCCACCTCACCAGCCCGCTCGGGCTCTCCCAGCCGACGGTGAGCCATCACCTCAAGGTCCTTCTCGATGCGGACCTCGTCGAGCGCGAGCAACGCGGAAGCTGGGCCTACTTCCGCGTCAAGCCGGAACGGCTCGCGGCGATCCGCAGCCTGCTCGCCTAGCTCAACCGGTCGCCGGATGGGTCGGCGTCGTTCCGTCCGGAGCGAGGAGGTCGAAGCCGTCGGGGGTGTCGAGCAGCCCCGGGGCCGTTCCCGCATGCCCGGTCACGCCGTACTGCCAGACGACAGCCCGGGTGGCCGGGTCGATCGCGAGCATGCGGTGGTTGTAGTCGTCGTTGACCATGAAGACACCCGAGGGGAGGAGCTCGACGAGGGACGGGTGGTCGAGCTCCCCCGGCCCGCTCGTCGGCTGATAGCGAAGCTCGATCCGCCCGCGCCGGTCGAACTCGACGATTGCACCGGGGTGCTCGTAGTCGGCGACGAGGTAGCGGTCGCGTCCGATCTGCTGGGCGTCCGAGGGGTAGCCGAGCGGGAGCTGCGTGTCCCAGACGAGTTGTCCCGAAGGAGTGACCTCGTCGACCCAGCTCCCGTTGATCTCCGAGATGAGCAGGTTGCCGTTCGCGAGCGGCGTGTCGCCGTTGGGCGAGCCGAGCGCGGCCGGCGGGTCGTGAACGCATCGCCCCGGGTTGCCGATCTGATGAAGCACGCGCTTGGTGCCCGGGGCGAGGACGAGCACGCGGCAGTTCCCGGGGTCGGCAACGGTGATGTTCCCGTAGCGGAGCAGGTAGGCGTCGTCCGGGGTGTTCAGGTAGCCGGATGCGGCGCCCGGGGTTCTCGGGTGGCCGTACTGGAACACGATGCGCCCGGACGGGTATGCGATCTCGACGATGGTGTCGTTGTCCTCCTGGTTGGAGATGATCGCCGTCCCGTGTCGGATGAAGAACGCGTCGTCGGGAAAGTAGAAGCCGCCGCGTGGCGCCGGCCGCGCCCGTGAGGGGTACTTCCAGACGATCCTGTTCGTATCGTCGAGGAGGAGCAGCCGGTCGTTCCCGCGGTCGGCGATGAGCAGCTCGTCCCCGGAGAACGGCGATCCGGCGCCGGCGGCTCCGGCCCTTCCGAAGCGCGCGTTCGGGACGATCACCTGGACGTCGGCGGTCGGGTTGCCGCCGCCTGTCTCGCCCCCGACGATCCAGAGGCGCCCGCCACGCACCGCCGACCCAGCGTTGGCCACAGCGACCCGCAGCGACCCTGCGCGCAGGAACGACGACCCCTTCGGCTCGAACGCATAGATCGCGCGCGTCGGAGCGGACCCCTTCTCGCCGCCCGCGAGGTAGACCGTGCCGTCGAGCACCCCGGCGGCCGCTCCGGAGACGGGCGCCGGGAGGTGCCCGACGACGCGCGCCGTCCGCCGGCGTGGGTCGACGAGCTGCACTGCATCGGTGGGACGCCCGCTCGCCGCGAGCCCGCCGAAGACGTAGATCCGGGAGCCGAGCACGGCGAGCGCCGGATAGCGGACCGGGACCGGCAGCGGGGCGACCGGGCGGTAGCTGCGCCCGTCGGTCGTCGCCACCACCTCACGATCGAAGGCCGCGCCGTCGTACCCGCCGACGAGATACGCGGTGCGTCCGATCGTCACCGCGCCCGCGTCGGCGCGCGCCTGTGGCAGAGAGCGTCCCGCGACCGTTCTGCTGCCACTCTCGATCTGGGTCGACGCGGTCGCAGCCGTTGTCCCGCCGCCGAGCACGAGCACCCGCCGGCCGAGCGCCGCGCCGGCCGCATCGTGCGTCGCCTGCACCAGGGTGCCCTGCGGCGAGAGTGCGCCGGTGCGCAGGTCGAGCGCATAGACGCCGTTGGCCGACGAGCCGTTCGCCGCGATCCCACCGAGAACCACCAGGTTCCGCGTCCCGATCCGAGGCGCCACTACCTCACGGCTGATCGGCGCAGGAAGCCGCCAGGGAAGGAGGCCGGCCTCCGCCGCCGGAGGCTTCGCGGTCGCCGGCGGCTTCGCCGTCGAGCTAGGGCCGGTGGTTCCCGCCTTGTGTCCGCTCCTACACCCCGCAAGGCCGACGACCGCCGAGGCGGCGAGCAGCACGACCAGCGTCACCCTGCTGCTCGTCATCTGGCCGCGAGCGACGGCTCGCGAGCAGGATCGAGGCCGCGAGCGCGTGGCAGCGACAGCCAGACGTCGGCACCGTCGGGACGATTGCGCAAGCCGACTTCGCCGCCGTGTGCTCGAGCGACGAGCTCGACGATCGACAGGCCGAGGCCGGAACCACCGCGCCCTCGCGCCTCGTCGGCGCGGCTGAAGCGGTCGAAGGCCCGCGCGCGGAACTCCTCCGGGAACCCCTCGCCCTCGTCCGTGACGTGGAGCTCGACCGCGTCGCCGTGCTCGACGGCGCACAGCCGGACGGCGCCCTTGCCGTAGGTGAGCGCGTTCTCGACAAGATTCGCGAGCGCCTGCTCGAGGCGGATCGGGTCGGCGTCGAGCACCAGCTCGCTCGGCTCGACCTTCAGTTCGCGTCCCAGCGAGGCGGCGCGGTTCTCGAAGCGCCGGGCGACGCCCTCGAGCACGTCGGCGGCCGGCATCGGCTCGCGGCGGATCGGCAGCGGGCCCTGGTCGGCCCGCGCGATCAACAGGAGGTCGTTGGCGAGCCGCGTGAGCCGCTGCGTCTCCTCTGCGGCGGAGCGAAGCGCCTGCTCGAGCTCGTCTCGCGACCGCGGGCGGCGCAAGGCGAGCTCGAGCTCGGTCTGCAACAGGGCGAGTGGCGTACGCAGCTCGTGGCTCGCGTCGGCGACGAACCGGCGCTCGTGCTCGACGGCGGCGTGGAGGCGCGCGAGCATGTCGTTTAGGGTCGTCGCGAGGCGCGAAATCTCGTCCCGGGTCGGGGGAACGGGCAGCAGGTCCGGACGGTCGGCCGTAACGGCGCCGGCGCGGCGGCGCAGGATCTCGACGGGCCTCAGCGCGCGGGCGGCGAGCCAGTAGCCGCCGAGGGACGCGGCCAGCAGGGCGAGCGGGAGGAAGAGGACGAGCTCGTGGCGGAGATGGTCGAGCGAGCTCTCGCGCGGCGCGAGCGAACGCGCGACGACGACGACTCGCTTGCCGCTGGCGCCCGGAACGGCGAGGATGCGCCACTCGCCGCGGCGGCCGGGAAGAGTCGTGTTGCGGTAGAGGCGACCGGCGGCCGCCTCGGCGACGAGACGGCGACTGAGCAGTGGCGCCAAGTCCCGCGGCTGTGAGGCTCGGAGCGCACCGGTCGGCGTGAAGAGCTGGGCGTAGGTGGTCCCGCCGCCGGTGTCGGCGTCGACATGGCCCAACCCACTCTCCTCTCGAGCCTGCGCGATCAGGGTCTGGTCGACGCCGGCGAGCAGCTCGTTGGAGACGCGCTGGTAGACGAAGACCCCGACCGCGGCGAGGACGAGCGCCATCGCGAGCGCGAAGCCGAGCGTGAGCCGGATCCGGATCGGCAGCTGGGTCACGAGTCGGCTCGCAGCCGGTAGCCCACTCCGCGCACCGTCTCGATCGAGTGGCAACCGAATGGGCGGTCGATCTTCTCGCGCAGGTAGCGGACGTAGACGTCGACGACGTTGGAGCGGCTCTCGAACGCGATGTCCCAGGCGCCGTCGAGCAACTGCGTCCGCGTCAGCGCGACGCCCGGCCGTCGCATGAACACTTCCAGGAGCGAGAACTCCTTCGTCGAGAGGTCGAGCTCCTGCTCGGCGCGCCAGGCCCGGTGCGCAGCCGGGTCGAGCCGCAGGTCGCCGACCTCGAGCACCGACGGCCGCGCGACGGGGGCACGCCGGGTCAGCGCGCGGAGCCGCGCCAGCAGCTCGTCGAAGGAGAAGGGCTTCGTCAGGTAGTCGTCCGCACCGGCGTCGAGGCCGCCGATCCGATCGTCGACCGCGTCGCGTGCGGTCAGCATCAGGACGGGCGACCAGACGCCGTCGCTCCGCAGCCGGCGACAGACCTCGAAGCCGTCCGCGCCGGGCAGCATGACGTCGAGGACGATGGCGTCGTAGTCGACCGCGCGCGCCATCCAGAGCGCCTCCTCGCCGCGCGCAGCGACATCGGCGGCGTGCCCCTCTTCGCGCAGCCCGCGTCCGAGCAGCTGCCCGAGCTTCTCCTCGTCTTCGACCACGAGCACGCGCACCGCTCCATTGTCGCGTGTGGCATGAGAAACGGATGAAGCACCTCAGGACGCTCTCATTCCGCTCCGCTCCCATACGAGTATGTCGGCGACCGAGCAACTGAGTCGCGAAATCGAGGCACCGCCCGAGCCCAGCGGTGGGGTGGACGGGAACGAGCGGCTGACTGCGGCGACGGGAGTGGTGCTGATCGTCCTGCTCGCGGCGCTCGGCGTGACGATCCTCTCGATCGGCCAGCTCGTCTGGTGGCACGTGCTGATCGGGATGCTGCTGATCCCTCCTGTCCTGCTCAAGCTCGGCAGCACGGGCTGGCGCTTCATGCGCTTCTACTCGGGCTCGCAGGAGTACGCCCGGCGCGGGCCGCCGCTACTGCCGCTGCGGCTGATGGCGCCGCTCGTCGTGGCGGCGACGCTCGCCGTCTTCGCCACCGGGGTCGCGCTGCTCGTGGTCGGGCCGGCCGGGGGCATCCTCGTCGGGCTGCACAAGGCGTCGTTCGTCGTCTGGCTCGTCGTCACCGCGATCCACGTGCTCGCGCACCTGCGGGCGATCCCGCAGCTCGTGGCTGCCGACTGGCAGCGGCGGACGGTGCCACCGGAGAACGCCGTCCCGGGAACCGCAATGCGGCGACTCGCTCTCGCGGGGGCGATCGTGGTCGGCGCCATCGTGGCCGTCGCGACGATCCGGTACGCACAGCCGTGGGTGCACTTCTTCGCCTCGCACCACGATCACGGCGACGGCTGAGACATGGAGCTAGTCGGACAGCTTCTAAACCCCCCGGGAACGTCTGGTCAGGCTTCTGTCCATTGTCTCATGCGCTGAGCCGCTCCAAGGCCTTTGACGATCTGGCAGACGAGCGATGCCACCGCCTACGCACCTAGCTCGCTGCGCGGTACACGGCCGCCCGCGTCCCTTCGATGTCGAAGCAGGCGTACTGGTTGTCGCGCATCACCCGGTGCGCGACGGCGATCGCCTGGCGTTCCGTCAAGTCCCCTGCGGCAACCTCGGCCTCGAGCGCGCGCGCCAGGCCGCGCCGCGCCTGCGCCGCATACGCAACGGACGCCGTCGGCCAGCCGGTGTCGCCGCCGTACGCGAAGAGCTTGTTGACGGGGACGGCGTGCAGGAAGCGGCGCACGAAGTCGGTTGCGCTATACGGGTTGATCGACCACGCCCAGCACAGATCGACCCAGACGTTCGGGAAGTGCTTCGCGATCGAGATGAGCTCGTCGCTGTACGGATAGGAGATGTGCATCAGCACGAACCGCGTCTCCGGGTAGCGCGCGAGCAGCCCACAGAGATGGCTCGGCCGCACACGATCGACCGGCATCGAACCGGTGCCTGCCAGATGGCCGGTGTGGATCTTGAGGGGCAGGTCGTGCTCGGCGGCGAGCTCCGCCCCGCGCGCGAGGCACCAGTCGCCGAGCGCCAGACGGGCGCTCTCGTCAACTTCGCCGCCGGCCAACACCGCCGCCAGGGCGCGCGCCGCTTCGTCATCCGTGCGCTCTGTCCACGCCAGCGTGCGGAAGTACGCGTGCTGCGTTTTGACGGCGATCGCACATGCCGCGTAGCGCTCGAACACCCCGCCGAGAACAGCGCCGAGCTCTTCGAGGCTCCACACGTCTAGGCCTGTCACGTCCCCTTTGGCCAACTTCTCCCAGGAGATGTCGTAGAGAAAGAAGTCCGGTCCCGACGCGTCCGGCAGGCACGCAGGCTCGAAGTCGTCGACCTGCACGTGGTCGAGCCGCCCCACGTCGCGAAGCAGCCGCAGACGCTCACCCGGGCGCCGCAACGACGTAAGGGTTACCTGTGCCGCTTCGAGCCCGTCGACCGTCAGGTCCTCGAGCCCGTAGATCTCGCGCGCGATCAGCCGCACCGCCTCGCCGTAGCCGGTGAGCTGAATCGCCTCCCAGGCGTCCCGAACCGGCGAGAAGCGCGAACCCAGCTCGCCCGCCGACGAGTCGAGGAGCCGTTCGACAGCGTCCGGCGGCGCCCCTGCAACGAGCAGCTCGCTCGTCGCGTAATTGCCGAACAGATCCTGAAGGATGTCGGGGCCGTCGCCGACCCACCGATCCTCTTTGTGGAGATGCTCGTGCGTGTCGACGAGCGGCAGCGAGTCGATCTCGTGTTGAAGATCGCTCTGTACGCTCACTGCCTCATCCTACGGCGGTTACGGAGCGGTAGCCGCGTGGAGTGAGCGGTTATCAGTCGAGTCGTCTCAGTACTCGCCGCAGTTGCTGATCGAGGTGTGCGAGTGACAATTGACGGTTGGGTACATGGCCTTGTTCTCGGTACGCCTCGAGGGCCACCTGGGCATGGTGCCGGATGTTGAACAGCCAGATGACGTCGTACACGGCAAGGTCGTCGGAGGTATCGCCGACGATGTCCGAGTATGCGTCGGCCAGGCGATCGGCGACATCAGGCCCGAGGAGGAGACACACATCGGCCCTGCAATACGCGAGCTCAGACCATCGAGCGTCGAGTCGTGCTGCGCTCCAGTCGACGACGCCACTGATACGGCCGCGATGCCAGAGGACGTTGCCCGGATGGAAGTCCCCGTGCGTGAAGACACGCTCGGAGGAGAGCGAAGACAGACGGGCTGTGACGGCGCTGACTGCGGCTGCGGTCAGGGGATCGTGTTCTCCCGCTGGGGGGTGCCACGTCTCGATCGGCGGGGGTGGCGTGAGCGCACGTGCGGCCCCGTCCAACACCGTTTCGTGTAACTGGCTCAGCGCCTGTGCGAGGGCGGCGACCCACGAGTCGGTGTCTTTGGGGGTCACGTCCGGGCGCCCCGGCAACCGGGACATGACAACAGCGGGCCTGCCGAACCAGACCGACTCCAGATCAGCTGCGATCGGCTCAGGCACCGGTGCCGTTACCCGCTGGGCAAACTCGAGACGACTCCACTCCGACGATGCCGTGCCGTCAGCGTCGGGGTAGAGCTTGACGACCACTCTGCGCGGGGCCCGGTCGAGTGTTACGTCATAGGCATCGGTCCCTCCGGCTCCCCCCGTGAGGCGACGTAGGCGCGTTACCCGCGCATCCGGCGCTACAGCTTCGGCCAACGCCTTCCACCCAGAGTGTCTCCGCGACACGAGCCCACGGTATCCACCCACGGATCGAAGGCCTCGCTCTCGCCGACCTCGGCGGGAACCCACCCCGTGGGCGACGTTGTAATAAGCGCAACAGGGCGATGGAGCTAGCCGGGCTCGAACCGGCGACCTCCTGGGTGCGATCCAGGCGCTCTCCCAACTGAGCTATAGCCCCGCGGCGCCTCAGTGTAGCTCGGCGTCTTCCCGGCCGACCTCCGCGGATGCGCCCGCCGTGTCCCTCTCCATCAGCTGTCCTTCGCGGATCGTCCGCTCCATGTCCTTCGACTCCTCGCGGTACCAGCTGCCGTCCTCGAACTGGATCGCCGGGAACTTGTCCTGGCCTGTCCCTTCGATCAAAGCGGTGCGCTTCTCGCGGGACGTCGACGAGCCCGGGACGCGCTCGTACTCGATGCCCATGTCCTTGAGCGCCTTCTCCACCCGCCAGCACGGATGCGCCTTGATCTTCACCCACTGGCCGCTGCAGCGGTGCAACTTCACTGCCATCTCGATCCTCCTTGGGGCGCGACGAGGGTCCTACGATATGAGGGTGCGCGCAGTTTTCGAAATCCGGCCGCCGGCCTGGGGCGAGACGCTCGCGATCCTGCAGTCGGTGAGCCTGCCGGACGGGCCGGAGCGTGTGCGGGCGCGGGTGCTGGACGTGGAGGGAGAGCGGGTGACGCTCGACTTCCCGGCGCTCGACGGGGAGACGAGCGCCGAGCAGCTGCTCGCCGCCTGTGTTGCCGGCGAGTGGGCCGATCGAGGCGACGTCGAGTCATGCCGGCTCGTCGAGGTGGACTGGCCGGAAGGGTTGCCGGGGCCGGCGTTTCCTGCGGAGCCGGGCGTCTCGGTCGGCGCGATCGTCAAGCCGGCGCTCGGGCTGGCAGCGGAGGCGGCGGCTGAGGTCGCCGCGGAGCTCGCGGCCGGCGGCGCGGCGCTCGTCAAGGACGACGAGCTGCAGCGGTCGTCGCCGGAGCGTGTTCGTGCGATCAACGCCGCGCTTCCGCAGCACGTCCTCTACGCGGCGAACGTCACCGGCGCGGATGTGGCCGCGATCGTCGATGCCGGGGCGCGGGCGCTGATGGTCAACGCGTTCCTGGCCGGGCTCGGCTCGATTACGAGGCTGCGCGAATACGGCCTGCCGATCTTCGTCCACCGGGTCGGCTCGGCCTTTCTGCGCCGCGGCGGGCCGGTCTCCGTGTCCGCGCGCGTCCTCACCGAGCTGACGCGGCTGCTCGGCGCGGACTACGTCCAGGTCGGGTCGTTCTCGCCACGCACCTTCGACACGGACGAGGAGGTGCGGGAGCAGATCGCAGCTGCGCGGCCCGCGACGGCGGTGATCGGTGGCGGGATCGGCGCCGACAACGTCTGCGAGCAGCTCGAGCGGGCTGGCACACGCGACGGCGTCATGCTCCTGCTCGGCTCAGCCGCCTACGCCCACCCGGACGGCGTGCGGGCGGGCGTGGCGGCGGCAATCGCGGCGATCGCGGGCTAGGCGGCGAAGAGCGTCAGCTCGGGCTCGCGCTCGCCGCGGAGGACGGCGAGGTCGACCGCGACGCAACGCAGCCCCCGAGACTCGGCGAGCGCGACTGCCTGCGGCTTCAGCCTTCCGGCGGCGAGGATGCCGCGGCAGCCCGCCTTCGCCGGGTCGCGGCGGATGAACTCGAGGTAACGCGTCAGCTGCTCGACGGCCTCGATGGTCCCGACTCGCTTGATCTCGACCGCGACCCACTCGCCGCCGTCGTCCCTGCACATGAGGTCGACCGGCCCGATCTCGGTCTGCCACTCGCGCCGGTCGAGCGTCAGCGGCTCGCCGAGCGCCTCCGGCGCGGCCGCAAGCGCCTCCTGCAGGTCGCGCTCGACGCCGTCCTTCTGCAGCGCCGCCGACTCCCCCATGTCGTGTGCGACGTCGCTCAGCACCTCGAGCAGGCGGATCTCGAGAGCGTCCTCGCTCTTCGGCTTCGTAACGACGAGCCGGTCGCCCTCGTCGGCGACGAAGGTCGGCGCCGTCATCCAGTTGAGCGGCTTGTACCCGCCGGCGTCGTCGTGGACGAGCACCGAGCCGTCGGCCTTCAGGATGAGGAGGCGAACTGCCTCCGGCAGCACGGCCGAGACGCGACCCGAGTAGACGACCTCGCAGCGGGCGACGATGAGGCGCACGCCGAGGAACCTACTGTCCGTTTCGGACAGGTCCCTTCAGCTGCGTTCGACCCGGGAGCCGCCGACCGTCGACTCGCTCCCGTCGTCCTCGAAGCGCACCCACGCCTTGCCCTTGCCGTCGTAGTCGGGCGACCAGACGAGGAGCGTCGCCTCACGTCCGCCGACCCGCACGCGCTCGCTTCCCTCGGGCTCGTCTCCGCTCCACACGCGCACGAACGGATTCTCCCGCCGCTCGCGCCCGATCGTCGTCTCGTCGGCATGACCTGGCAGGACGCGCATCGTGTCCGGCAACTCGAGGAGCACCTCCATCACGGACCGCCGCACCGTCGCCACGTCACCGCCGCCGACCGCGTTGCGGAACAAGGTGTCGCCCGTCGCGACGGTGTCGTCGCCGACGACGAAGGAGAGGCCGTCATCGGAGTGTCCGGGCGTCGCGAGCGCGCGGACCTGCAGGCCGTCCCATTTCCACTCGCCCGCCTCGGCGAGGACCGGGATCGAGTACCGCCCCACGAGCTCCTCTTCGTGCTCGACGTGGTCCTGATGCCCGTGCGTCCGCAGGAGAGCGACCGGCGTCGCACGCCACCGCTCGACCGCTGCGACCAGCGGCGCGAGGTCGGCGCCGGAGTCGACGAACACCGCCGGGCCGCCCTCGACCGCGAGCAGGTAGGCGTTGCTGAGCCAGTCGGGATGCGTGCTCCGCTCCACGAGCATGGCGCTAGGCTAGTCGCTGTTACCCACGAGGAGGTTTGATGGCGGGCCTGGCCTCACGCGCGTCGCTGATCATCAAGTCGAAGTTCTCTTCACTGCTCAACCGGGCCGAGAACCCGACGCAGACGCTCGACTACTCGTACGAGCAGATGCAGACGCAGCTGCAGAACGTCAAACGCGGTGTCGCGGACGTGGTCACGGCGAAGAAGCGGCTCGAGCTGCAGACGCAGAAGCTCGAGCAGAACGTCGTCAAGCTCGAGACCCAGGCGCGCCAGGCGGTCGCCGCGAATCGCGAGGACCTCGCGCGGCAGGCGCTCGAGAAGAAGGCGGCCGTTCAGCAGCAGCTCCAGGAGCTCGACACCCAGGTGCAGCAGCTCGACCAGCAGCAGCAGCAGCTGATCCAGTCGCAGCAGACGCTCGAGTCGCGCGTCGAGTCCTTCCGCTCGCAGAAGGAGGTCCTCAAGGCGCAATACTCGGCTGCCGACGCGCAGGTGCGGATCGGCGAGGCCGCGACCGGGATCGGACGCCACATGAACGACACCGGCATGGCGATCCAGCGCGCGCGGGACAAGACCGAGGAGCTGCAGGCCCGGGCCTCCGCGATCGACGAGCTCACGGCGAGCGGAGCGCTCGAGGATTTCACCGCCGGCGACAAGACCCAGCTCGACCGAGAGCTGGCGCAGATCTCCGCTTCCGGCCAGGTGGACGACGAGCTCGCAAAGCTCAAGGCCGAGGTCGGCTCCGGCGCACCGCAGAAGGAGATCCCGGCCGGCGACGCCGAGCCGGCGCCCGCGACAGCCGAGCAGCCGGCCGCCGACGCCGCGCCGGCCGAGCCCGCAACCGCGCCCGCCGAGGAAACCACCGAGTCCTGACCCGGTTCGGCGACATCCTCTTCGGCCGCAAGAAGCTGCAGGAGCCGGCGGCCGAGCGTCTTTTCGCGCTCTCGACCGCGGCCGTCACGCTCGACACGGAGTGCTCGCTGAAGTCCGCGGGCACCGGTGCAGCGATCTTCAAGCCGCTTTCGGCCGGGGAGTTCGACCAGGCCGACCGCGACATCGAGGAGTTGCTCACGAGCGTCGCCCAGGACAACGGCTCGAAGCTCGACCGCAAGACCGACACGTTCGGCTTCGAGTGGATCATCGTCCGGGACTCCGACCTCGAGGACCAGATCACCGGCGTCCATGCAGTCGCGTCGGAGCTCGAGGATCGAGGCTTCGGAGGCCAGCTCCTCGCCGCCGCCTTCCGCTTCGACGGCGGCACGGGAGGCGGCGAGCATCCCGTCTACTGGATCTACGGCTTCAAGACGGGGACGTGGTGGCCGTTCATCCCGACCGGCGAGAAACAGGAGCGCGACAATGCGCGCGAGCTAGAGCTGAAAGCGAAGCTCGAGCCCGAGCTGCCCATCGAGCCCGATCTCAGCAAGTGGCTCGCGCTTTACGACTCTCCGATCTAGCTGGCGCTAGACCACGCTCTCCCGTTGGCGGAGTTCCCTAACCGTGGCTCGAAAGCGCAGCTTTCGAGTCAGACAGGCTTGCCCATTTCGCGGGCGATCTGCGCGAGAGCCGCGAGGCGCTTCTCCATCGGCGGGTGGTCCATCATCCACTCGCTCATCGTCGTCTTCCAGTTGGTCGGGACGATGAAGAACGCGTTCATGCCCTGCACCTCGCGCAGGTCCTGCTGCGGGATCTGCGTGATGCCGCTCGAGATCTTCTGGAGCGCGCTCATCAAGTTCTCGGGCGCTCCGGTGATGATCGCCGAGCCCCGGTCCGCCGCGTACTCGCGGTAGCGGGAGATCGTCCGGATCAGGATGAAGCTGATCGCGTAGACGACGACCGAGACGAGGAACACGATCAGCCAGATCGGCACCTGGTTGTTGTTGTTGCTGCTCCGGTTGCCGCCTCCGCCGAAGCCCCCGAACATCCCGGCATAGAGGCCGAAACGGGTCAGCATCGCGGCGAGCATGGCGAAGAAGCTCGCGACGGTCATGACGAGCACGTCGCGGTTCGCCACGTGGGAGAGCTCATGCGCGAGGACGCTCTCTATCTCCTGCGGCTCGAGCCGGCTCCAGAGCCCCGTCGTCACGGCGATCGCTGCGTGCTTCGGGTTCCGGCCGGTCGCGAACGCGTTCGGGACGTCGCTGTTGACGACCGCGACACGCGGCTTCGGGAGGTCCGCCATGGCACAGAGCCGCTCGACCATCGCGTGCAGCTCGGGCGCCTCCTCGGGCGAGACGATCTTCGCCCCGGAAGCGGCAAGCGCCAATTTGTCGGAGGTGTAGTACTGGAAGAACGCGAGGCCGATCACGATGACGAGCATCGGGGCGAGCCCGACGTTGAGGACGTTGAAGAGGACGACCGCGAAGATGACGTAGAGCAGACCGAGCAGCCCGCTGGTGGCAACCATCCGCAGGGTGAGGCCCCTGTCGCGTCCGAACGATCTGCGCTTCATGTTCGAAATGGTACTGAGCGGGTGCACGCCACCGGTTCCCCCGGCCGCGGACTTAGTGGTTCATTAGAGTCCTGCGCGGTGCGTCGCCCTGCACTCATCGCCGCCGCCGCGCTCGGCGCCCTGGTGCTCGCAGGCTGCGGCGCGGAGGGCGTCGTCTCCCCCACGCCGAACACGGTCATCGGCACCGTCGCCTCCGGGCCGACGTTCCCGATCGTCCCCGCCTTCCATCTCAAGGGAGACCCGACGAAGGGCAAGGCGGTGTTCGCGAGCGCCGGCTGCGGCAACTGCCATACGCTCGCCGCGGCACACTCCACCGGCACGATCGGGCCGAACCTCGACTCACTGAAGCCGGACTACCGCGCCGTCACCGCACAGGTGACGAACGGCGGCGCCCAGATGCCGTCGTTCAAGAGCTCGCTCAGCACCCAGCAGATCGCCGACGTGGCCGCCTACGTCGTGTCCTCGACCGGCGGCAAGGCGCCGTAGCGGTCGGGCTCCCGCAGGGATTCCCGCGGCGCGTAGCCGCCTTCGCGCTCGACCTCGACCGGACGCTGATCGCCGAGGACGGCGTGCTGCGACCGCGGACGCAGAAGGCGCTCGCCCGCACGCGTGACGCAGGCGTGCACGTGGTCGTCGTCACGGGCCGCATGTTCCGATCCGTGCGGCCGTACCTCGAGCAGGCGGGGCTCGACGATCTCGTGGTCTGCTACCAGGGAGCCGTCGTGGCCGACCCGGCGAGCGGCGAGTTCCTCCTCCACGTCCCCGTCCCGCTGGCCGAAGCAAGGGAGGCGATGGACGCGGTGATCGCGGCCGGCTTCCACCTCAACTGCTACCTCGACGACCTCCTCTACGTCGCCGAGGTGACACCGGAGGCGAGACGCTACGCCGACTTTCAGCACCTCGACATCCACGTCGTCGGAGACCTCCGCGCTTGGCTCGATCGCGACCCGACGAAGCTCGTCGCCGTCGGCGACCCCGACGCGCTCGACGAGCTCGAGGCGGAGCTGAAGCCGCGCTTCGCGGGGCGGCTCTTCATCTCGAAGTCGCTCCCGTACTTCCTCGAGTTCGCCCATCCGGACGTGAGCAAGGGGAGCGGGCTCGAGTTCGTCGCCGACAGGCTCGGCTTCCGGCCCGAGGAGACCGTGGCCTGCGGCGACGGGGAGAACGACCGCGAGCTCCTCGACTGGGCCGGCTTCGGTGTCGCCGTCGCGAACGCCCACGAGGATGTGCTCGCCCGCGCCGATCTCGTCGTGCCCTCGGTGCAGGAGCAAGGTGTGGCCCTTCTCCTCGAGGCCTACTTAGACTCAGCGGGGTGATCGACCTGAAGGCAGCTCGCGCCGCGCCGGAGGAGATGCGCGCGAGCGCTTGCCCGCAAGGGCGCGGGCGAGCTCTTCGACGAGCTCCTCGCCGCCGACCGCACCGTGCTCGACGTGCAACCGCGCGTCGAGGAGCTACGGGCTGCGCGCAAGCTCAAAGGGAAACCGACAGCCGAGCAGCTTGCGGAGCTCGAGAGGGTCAAGGCCGAGCTGCAGACTCTGGAGGCGCAACTCGACGAGGCGGAGGCGCGCCGGCAGGAGATCCTCGACCGTGTTCCCAACCCGCCTGACGTGTCGGCTCCGGACGGCTTGACCGACGAGGACGCAGTCGAGATCCGCCGCTGGGGCGAGCCGCCGAGCTTCGACTTCCCGGCCCGCGACCACCTCGAGCTCGCGCAGACGCTCGGCTGGGGAATCGACCCCGAGCGCGGCGCGAAGGTCTCGGGCTCCCGTTTCGTCTACCGGGTCGGCGACGTGGCGCTGCTGGAGCTATCGCTCTACCGCTGGGCGCTCGCACGGCTCGTCGACAAGGGGTTCGTGCCGATGTTGCCGCCGGTTCTCGTGCGCGAGCACGCCATGTACGGCACCGGCTTCCTCCCCACCGACGAGGTCAACATCTACCGCGTCGAGCGTGACGAGCTCTACCTCACCGGCACCGGCGAGGTCGGGCTCGCGGCCTACCACGGCGACGAGATCCTCGACGCCGACGGGCTGCCGCTGCGCTACGCCGGGTACTCCACGAACTTCCGCCGCGAGGCAGGCGCCGCCGGCAAGGACACGCGCGGCATGTTCCGCGTCCACCAGTTCGACAAGGTGGAGATGTTCGCCTACACGTTCCTCGAGCGTGCGCGCGACGAGCACGAGCACCTGCTCGAGATCGAGGAGGAGCTGATCCGCGAGCTCGGCCTCGCCTACCGCGTAGTCAACGTCGCTGCCGGCGACCTCGGCGCATCGGCGGCGAAGAAGTACGACATCGAGGGCTGGTTCCCGGGCCAGGAGCGATACCGCGAGCTGACCTCGACTTCGAACACGACCGACTACCAGGCGCGCCGGCTCGGTATCCGCACCCGCCGCGACGGGAAGCCCGAGCATGTCGCGACCCTGAACGGCACGGCCGTGACCGCCCGGACGATGATCGCCCTCATGGAGAACTTCCAGGACGACGGGGGCTCGGTCTCGGTACCCGAGCCGCTCTGGGAGTTCGGCGCACCCCGCACGCTCGGCGGCGAGCGCGTCCGCGACTAGCTCTCCTCGGGCTCGTCCCGTTCGGCCAGCCACGCCTTCGCAAGCCGCTTCTGGGCCCGCGTCAGCCAGGCCTCCTCGACGAGGTCGCGCAGCTCGTCCTGGTCGAGCCGGTCGAGGTCGCCGATGCGCATGAGGACTGCTGCGTAGCCGTCCCAGTGCGGCGTGGTGAAAAAGATGCCGCGCGCGTCGGAGAGGAGCAGCTCCTTCACGTCCAGGTCGGCGACGCGGAAGACGAGCACGTCGTCGAGCCGCTCGCCGGTCTCGGGATCGACGGCGTCCGGCCGCCGGCTGCGGTGGAAGCAGAACATCTTCCCGTGCACGCGGTAGGTCGGCCGGCCGTCCTCGACCTCCTTCGTCGCCTCGGGCAGGGCGAGTGCGAGCTTGTCGAGATCCTTCATGGTCGCCATCCCCAGCGAGACTAGAGCGTCGAGGACTGGATCGGCCGCGACTCGTGCGCGAGAATCCGGACATGACGATGCTCGTGCGCATCACCGGCCGTGACGGCGAGCACGAGCTGCCGGTACCTCCGGAGCTGACGCCGCACGACGAGTTGACGCGCTTCCTCAACCGGCATGGGCCCTACGCGCAGATCTGGATCCGGCTCGCCTCGGGTGAGTACGTGCGTTACGACCACGTCGTCTCGGTCCGCATCGACGAGTAGCGGAAGACCGCGGCGGTTCCGCCCGTCTCGTTGGGTAGGGGAGCGGACGAAAGGAGCCAGGATGGAGGATCTACGTACACACGCGCAGCTCGTCGCCTTCGACGGCGTCGGCGCGCCGGCGGGCGCGATCGGCACGGTCGTGAGTCGCGCCGAGATCGAGGACGCTGCAGCGCAGAGCGATTTCCCCGCCACGCTCATCCTCGACCTCGACCGGGTCGAGACGGCGGACGACAACGCCTTCACGGCGCACGCGACGGTCGCAGTCGACTGGGACGAGCAGACGCTCGAGCAACTGCTGGCCTCGACCGAGGACACTGAGATCGCCCTCTGGTTCGACGAGCGCGAGCTGACGCGGGTTTTCGAGGAGCGCGACGTCGAAGGACACAGCCTCCGCCAGAAGGCGGCCGTGCTCGCGGTCGCGGTCACCGCAGTCGGCGCGGGCGCTGGTCCATCGCTTGCCGCCTTCCCCGCGGACACCGGCGGCGGCGGCGGTGCCGCCCAGACCACCTTCAATGCGAACCCTCATGCCACCGTCCAGGGTCCGGCCGTTCAGTCTGCGGGAGCCGAGAGGGCGCTACAGCAGGACGAGAATCTTGCCGTGCAGCAAACCAGCGTCGCAGGTTCGCCGGCGGCCACGTCGAGCGGCGGCGGCATGTCGTCGGGCGAGCTCGCTGCAATCGTCGGAGCCGGAGCGGTTCTCATCTCGGCCGCGGGATTCGGCGCCACGCGCAAGCGCATGCCGCCGGCGCAGCCGGCCTGATCCGTCTCACAAGGCGAGTCGCGCGGAGCGTCCGCCCGGGGGCGCTCCGCGTTCTGCCTCGTCCCGCTCCTGCCACACTGTCCCGCGCGGCGGGGTGCCGGAGCGGTCGAACGGGGCGGTCTTCACCGTGGGGGAACCCATGGTTCCCCCACGAGCCCCCTCCTTCCACTCCTGCCACACTGTCCCGCGCGGCGGGGTGCCGGAGCGGTCGAACGGGGCGGTCTTGAAAACCGTTGAGCCCTCGCGGGCTCCGTGAGTTCGAATCTCACCCCCGCCGCTCGTCTGTAGCGTTCTCGCGATGGTGGCGGGAGACGATCTGCGCGCCCTGATGCGGCTCTGGCCGCACGGCGTCTCGATCCTCAGCGTCGACGTCGACGGGGACCGGATGGGCGTGACCGTCTCCTCCCTCGTCTCGCTCTCGCTCGAGCCACCGCTGATCGGCGTCTCGATCGGCAAGGAAGCCTCCTGCTACGAGCTCCTGCGCAGCGCGGGCCGCTTCGCCGTCAGCCTCCTCGGCTCTGAGCAGGAGGAGCTTGCGCGCCGCTTCGCCGCGGGCTATCCCCCGATCGTCCACTGGCAGGGCGTGCCGACGCGGGAGGGGACGGTCGCGCCGCTGATCGAGGGCGCGCTCGGCTGGATGGAGGCCGAGACGCGCAGCGAGGCAGACGCCGGTGACCACACCTTCTTCATCGCCGATCTCCTCACGCTCGAGCACGGCCCATCGCGCCAGGCGCTCGTCTACCGCGAGAGCACGTACCACTCGGTCTGACGTGATCGAGGCCGTCGTCTTCGACCTCGACGGGGTTCTGCTCCAGTCGGAGGAAGTGTGGGACGCGGTGCGCGAGCGCTACGTGCGCGAGCGCGGCGGCCGCTACGACGACGAGGTGCAGCGGGCGATGATGGGAATGAGCGCGCCCGAATGGTCTCGGTTCTTGCACGAGGAGGCGGGAGTCCCCGACGCCCCGGACGAGATCAACCGCGCCGTCGTGGCGCGAATGCTCGAGGCGTACCGGCGCGAGCTGCCGCTGCTGCCGGGCGCAAGGGAGGCCGTGCAGCGGGCGGCGGCGGCGTTTCCGCTCGCGCTCGCGTCCTCGTCGAACCGCGAGGTGTTCGAGGAGGTGCTCGAGCTGGCGGGGCTCGCCGGCTTCTTCCGGGCCACGGTCTCCTCCGAGGAGGTCGAGCGGGGGAAGCCCGCTCCCGACGTGTATCTCGAAGCGGCCCGGCGGCTCGGCGTGGCCCCGGAGCGCTCTGCGGCCGTCGAGGACTCCCACGCCGGCATCCGCTCGGCGAAGTCGGCCGGGATGCGCGTCGTGGCGATCCCGAACGCGAGCTACCCGCCCGACAAGGAGGCGCTCGCGCTCGCCGACGCCGTGGTCCCTTCGCTCGACGAGCTCACCGTCGACGTGCTGCGCGGCTAGATCAACTGCTCGCCGCGGGCGTCGAAGGCGCGGATTCCCGGGGCGATCTCAGGGTCGAAGTCCTCGCGGAACATGGTGAAGATCGTGACGTCGCGTAACGGCCCGCCCGAGCGGCCCGGCAGCCGCCGCCGCAGCGTCGCCTCCTCGACGAAGCCGAGCTTGCGGGGAATGCCCATGCTCGCCTCGTTGTCCGGGTCGATCCGGATCTCGATCCGGTCGGCCTCGCAGATCTCGAAGCCGACGCGCGTGAGCGCCGCGGTCGACTCGGTGACGTACCCCTGCCGCGTCGCACTCGCACGGATGAAGTAGCCGATCTCGAGCCCGCCCGGCTCGACCCGAGGGTGGAGCCCGCTGCCGCCGAGCTGCTCCGACTCGTCCGCGGAGAAGATGCCCATCGTGAAGTTCTCGCCCGCGTCGAAGTGGGCGCGGAACGACTTCAGAAGAGCGGTCTTCTCTTCGAGCGTCTGCGGCTCGTGCTCGACCCACGGCATCCAGGCGCGCAGGTGGTCGAGGCTCGAATCGATCGCATCCTTCGTCAGAGCCGCGTCGCGCGGCTCGTAGCAGCGGATCACGAGCCGCTCGGTCTCGATCCGGTACGGAGCCGGCGGCCCCTCCCAGCTCACGGCACGCGCCCGACGAGGACGCAGCCGTTGTGGCCGCCGAGGCCCATCGCGTTCGAGAGCGCGACTTCCACCTGCACCTTCCGGGCCTCGTTCGGCACGTAGTCGAGGTCGCACTCGGGATCGGGATGGACGTAGTTCATCGTCGGCGGCAGGACGCCGTCGCGGACGGCGAGGACGCACATCATCGCCTCGATCGCGCCCGCCGCACCGAAGCAATGGCCGGTCACGGACTTCGTCGAGGAGACGGCGAGGTGGTAGGCGTGCTCGCCGAAGACCTCCTTGATCGCCGCCGTCTCGGCCGCATCGCCGAGCGGCGTCGAGGTGCCGTGAGCGTTGATGTAGCCGACGCGCTCGGGCTCGACGCCCGCCCGCTCGAGCGCGTGCCGCATCATCTCGGTGACGCCGACCGACGCGGGATCCGGCTGCGCGAGATGGTGCGCGTCGTTCGACATGGCGTAGCCGAGGATCTCGGCGTAGATCGGTCGCGCCGCGGCGCTGCGCCGCCTCGAGCTCCTCGAGCACGAGCACGCACGCGCCCTCCCCCATGACGAAGCCCGCGCGCGTGGCGTCGAAGGGGCGCGACGCGCGGGGCGGATGCTCGTCCTCGGCCACGAGGCCACGCATGGCGCAGAAGCCGGCGAGAATCAGGGGATGAAGGCACGCCTCGGCGCCGCCCGCGAGGACGGCGTCGGCATCGCCGCGCTTGATCAGCTCCGCTGCCTCGCCGACGGCCGTCGAGCCGGTCGCGCAGGCGGAGACGGGCGCGTAGTTCGGGCCGCGAAAGCCGAGCGAGATCGCGAGCTGTCCGCTCGCGGTGTCGACGAGGACGTTCGGGATGAAGGTCGGCGCGACGCGGTCCGGGCCGCGCTCGCGCAGGACATCGGCCTGCTCCATGATCCCGAGGAACCCGCCGATCGCGGTGCCGAAGAGGATGCCGACCCTGTCCGCGGGATAGGCGCCGTCGAGCCGCGCGTCGGCGACCGCCTCCCGTGCCGCCCCCAGTGAGAGCAGGACGTTCCGGTCGAGCCTGCGCGCGTCCTTCGGCGCGGCGACCCGGCTCGGATCGAAGTCCTTCACCTCCGCCGCGATCCGCACCGGGAAGTCGCTCGCGTCGAAGGAGCCGATGAAGTCGATGCCGCTCTCGCCGGCGACTGCCGCGCGCCACGTCGACGGCGCATCGGCGCCTATCGGCGTCACGGCGCCCAGCCCGGTCACGACCACCCTCCGCATCCCGCGAGGTTAGACGCGCGCTGCCTGCGCGCCGGTTGCGAGCTCTTAAGCGGTCTCGGCGACGACTGCGTCGACGAGGACGGCGTACACCTTCGTCGGCTGGGTCTTGCCCTTCATCAGCAGCTCGCCCTGCGCCTCGACTGCGATCCCGTCCGCGATGCCCTGCCGCGTGTTCTCGTCGATCAGGATCGGTCGGTCGAGCTCCTTGGTATGCGACTCGAGACGCGCTGCGACGTTCACCGTGTCACCGACGCACGTGTAGGTCGCCCGGTTGTGCGTGCCGGTGTAACCCGCGACGACGCGGCCCGAGGCGATGCCGACGCCGATCTGGATCTGCACCTTGTCGCGCGCCGCCTGTTCCTCGTTGAAGAGCCGGATCAGGTCGATCATCTGGCGCGCCGCGAGCACGGCGGCCTGCCGGTGGTCGTCGCGCGGCACCGGAGCTCCGAAGATCGCCATCAGGCCGTCGCCGACCATCTGGTTGACGACCCCGCCTTCGCCGCCGATCGCGTCCATCATCAGCAGGTAGTAGTCGTTGAGCAGCTCGATCGTCTCGGCGGGCTCTCGCGCCTCGGCGATCGTCGTGAACGAGCGGATGTCGCAGAACATCGCCGACGCCTCGACGTGCTTGCCGCCGAGCGAGAACCCGGACGTCAGCAGATCCTCCGCCACCTCTCTCGTGGCGAACTTGCTGATCAGCTCCCGCTGCTGGTCGCGCAGGCGCTTCTTCTCGAGGCTCGCGCTGATCCGCGCGTTCAGCAGCACCGGGTTGACCGGCTTCGTCAGGTAGTCCTCGGCGCCCATCTCGAGGCACCGCACGACGCTGTCGATCTCGTCGAGCGCCGAGGTCACGATCACCGGGATGTCGCGGAGATGCGGGTCGTCCTTCAGCTTCGCGAGAACCTCGTAGCCGTCGAGCTCGGGCATGAGGACGTCGAGGAGCATCAGGTCGAACGGCTGCTGCCGCAACAGGTCGAGCGCCTCTCCGCCGTGCTCGGCGAACACGATGGTGTGCCCATCGTGCTCGAGCCCGCGGGCAAGCAGGAGCCGGTTCACACGGTTGTCGTCCGCGATCAGGATCGTGCCCGGCGGCGCCGCCGAGCCGCTCACGCGGGGGATTCCGTGCGGAGAGCGGCGAGGGCTTCCTCGAGCGGCCGGTACTCCTGCTCGATGAGGTCGACGAGTTGCGAGGCGTCGTCGAGCTCGCCGGCCTTGGCGCGCTGCTCGAGAGTGCGGCACAGCTCCGCGAACTCTCCCGCGCCCAGCGTCGCGCCGTTCGACTTCAGCGTGTGCGCCGCCCGTCGCAGCTCCTCGGCGCTCTGCTCCTCCAGCGAGCGGCGAAGGGTCGCCACGAGCGCCGGCGCATCCGCGAGGAACGCCTCGATCACCTCGTCGAGGAAGTCGTCGCCGCCGAGGTCGCGGAGGTTCTTGAGCGCTTCGTCGTCGAGGCTGATGTACTCGACCGCGTCCGAACCGGCGTCGCCGTCGGCTCGTCCGATGGGCTTCGCGCGCTTGAGCGCCGCTGCGAGCTCCTCGGCGCGGATCGGCTTCGCCACGTAGTCGTTCATCCCGCCGCGAAGCACGCCTCGCGATCCTCGGGCAAGGCGTTCGCGGTCATCGCGATGATGTGGGGACGCGTCTCGGCCGGCCAGCGCTCACAGATGCGACGCGTGGCGTCGAGGCCGTCGAGCTCCGGCATCTGCACGTCCATCAGGACGACGTCGTACGGCTGCTGCTCGAGCGCCTCGATCGCCTCGAGCCCGTTCGCCGCCACGTCGGCGCCGTAGCCGAGCCGCTCGAGGAGGCGAAGCGCCACCTTCTGGTTCATGGCGTTGTCCTCGGCGAGCAGAATCCGCAGCGCCGACCTCGCACGCTTGCCGTCGGTCACAGGCTCCACCCTCTCTTGGTCGGCCCCGCCTGCAGTGAGCAGGTTGCAGGAGCGTGTTGTAGAGCTGGGACGCCTTGAACGGCTTCGAGAGCTGGGCCGAGAAGACGCTGCTCGACTCCGACTGCGGCAGGCGGCCGAGCGAGGTGAGCAGCAGGAGCGGCAGCTCCTGCGCGCTGCGCCGGCTCCTGATCTCCCCTGCCAGGGCGAGCCCGTCCATCTCCGGCATCATCATGTCGAGCACGGCGACGTCGAACTGCTCGCCCTGCTCGATCAGCTCGAGTGCGGCGGCCGGCAGCTCCACCGCGACCGGCTCCATCCCCCACGAGAGCGCGTGCCGGCGGACGATCTCCCGGTTCGTCGCGTTGTCGTCGACGACGAGGATCCGTTTGCCGGCGAGGTGTGGGAGGCCTTCGTCGAGCGCGATCTTCGTCGGGACGTCGGCCGCCGAGGCCGGCAGCGAGATGCGGAAGGTCGATCCTTCTCCCTGCTCGCTCTCGACCGAGATCGTGCCGCCCATCAGCTCGACGAGGCGCTTCGAGATCGCGAGCCCGAGCCCGGTGCCGCCGAAGCGGCGCGTGGTCGACGCATCCACCTGGCTGAACGACGTGAACAGCTGGTCCATGCGGTCGGCCGGGATCCCGATTCCGGTGTCGCGGACGGCGACCGCGACCCGGTACGAGCCGGGCCCGGTCGCCTCGGCGTCGACGAGCACGACGACCTCGCCGCCGTCGGTGAACTTGACGGCATTCGAGAGGAGGTTGAGGAGCACCTGGCGCAGGCGCGCCTCGTCGCCCACGATCCCGGCGGGGGCACCCTCGTCGATCAGGCAGCCGAGCTCGATCTCCTTCTCCCAGGCCCGCGGCGCGACGATGTCCAGCGCGCCCTCGACGCAATCGCGGAGGCTGAACGGCTCGCGCTCGAGGTCGAGCTTGCCGGCCTCGATCTTCGAGTAGTCGAGGATGTCGTCGATCACGTGCAGCAGCGCGTCGCCGCTCGAGTGGACGACCTCGGCGAACTCGCGCTGCTCGCCGGTCAATTCGGTGCCGAGCAGGAGGTCGGTCATGCCGATCACGGCGTTCATCGGCGTCCTGATCTCGTGGCTCATCGTGGCGAGGAAGGCGCTCTTCGCCTGCGTCGCCGCCTCGGCCTCCTGGCGGGCGCGCTGGAGCTCGGTCACGTCGTGGTAGATCCCGAGGAAGCCCGAATGTGCTCCCTCGGCCATGAGCGGGACGAGCATCAGCTCGACGTCGACGGGCGTGCCGTCCTTGCGCCTGCGCGTGGTGATCCGTTGCGCGCGACCGTCTCGCATCGCCTCCGCCGTGACCTCGCGCCCCTCGTCGCGCGCGGTGTCGCCGAAGACGAGGTCGTCGACGTGCTGACCCAGGGCCTCTGCGGCGGAATAGCCGAAGAGCTCTGCTGCGGCCGGGTTCCAGTCGATCACCCTTTCGTCGGCGTCCATCACGACGACCGCGGCCGGGCTGATCTCGACGAGCGATGCCGAGTACTCGCGCTGCCGCTCCACCTCGGTGAAGAGGCGCGCGTTCTGCATCGCGACCCCGACGTTGGCGGCGATCGTGGCGAGCAGGCGTGAGTCGGCCTCCCCGAACCGGCCCTCCTCCTCGATGCTCTGCACGCTGATCACGCCGATCGCCTTGCTGCCCACGAGGATCGGCACTCCGAGGTAGGAGCGCGAGGGCGTCCCGACGCTCGACTGGCCTGCGTAGTGCTCCTCCCGGTTGAGAAGGAGCGGCTCGCGTGAGCCGAGGATCTGTGACGTGAGGTTCTGCCCGTACTCGATGGGAGCCTCGGGCCGACGTTCGCCGCTCTCGTAGTAGTAGGCGAACTCGATCTTCCCCTCCGCCTCGTGATGCAGCGCCACGTAGGCGATGTCGGCATCGAAGGTCTCGCGCACCTGCTCGCCGACGAGCTCGATCAGCGCGTCGAGGTCGAGCTGGGACGAGAGCGCCTGGCCCACACTGTTGACCGTCCCGAGCTCCGTGACGCGCTGCCGCGTCTCGTGCACGAGCCGCGCATTGTCGAGAGCGACGCTGAGGCTGCCGGCGAGCGTGGTCAGGAGCCGCTGGTCGCCCTCGTCGAAGGCATGGGTGCGGTCGACGTTCTGCAGCGAGATGACGCCGGTCGCACGTCCGCCGACGACGAGCGGGACGAAGAGCGCGGACTTCGGTGCCTCGCCGCTGAGCACCTGAGGATTGCCGTAGCGCTCGGCCAGCGCCGACCAGCCCTCCTCGATCAGGAGCGGCTCACGCGTCTCCATCACATGCTTGCGGAAGCCGATCAGCTCGAGCGTCTCCTCCGGGAAGCGAACCCCGCGCTCGATCGTGTACGGGAAGTGCAGAACCCCCGAGGGCTCGTCGTAGACCGCGATGTCGACGACCTGCGCGTCGAACACCTCCTGGAGCTTGTCGCCGACGAGGTCGTAGATCGCCTGCGGGTCGAGCTCACCGGCGATCGCCGCCTGCACGCTGTTGATCAGCGCCAACTCGGCATTCCGCTGCCGCGTCTCGTGCACGAGCCGCGCGTTCTCGAGCGCGACGCTCAGGCTGCCGGCGAGCGTCGTCAGCAGGCGCTGGTCGGCCTCGTCGAAGGCGTGCGTTCGATCGACATTCTGGAGCGAGATCACGCCGGTCGCCTTGCCCCCACCGACGAGCGGTACGCCGAGCCACGATTTGGACGGCTGGCCGGTCAGCAGCGCCGGATTTCCGTACTTCTCGGTTGCCTCCAGCATCTTCTCGCTGATCAGGAGAGGCGCGCCGCTCTCCATCACGTGCTTGCGGAAGCCGATCACCTCCATCGGCTCGTCGGGGTAGCGCTCGCCTCGCTCGATGGCGTACGGGAAGTGGATGAGACCCGACGCCTCGTCGTAGATGCCGATGTCCACGACCTGCGCGTCGAAGATGTCCCGGATCTTGTCTCCCACGATGTCGTAGATCGCCTGGGAGTCGAGCTCGCCGGCGATCGCCGCCTGCACGCTGTTGATCAGCGCCAGCTCGGCGTTCCGCTGCCGCGTCTCGTGCACGAGCCGCGCGTTCTCGAGCGCGACGCTGAGGCTGCCGGCCAATGTCTCCAGCAACTGCTGGTCCGACTCGCCGAAGGCGTGCTCTCGGAAGCTCGCGAGACAGACGACTCCACTCGCACGGCCGGCCGATTCAAGAGGAACGTAAAGGATGGACTTGGGCATCTCTTCGCCCAGGAGCGAGCTGCCGTAACGCTCGACTTCCCTGTCCATGCCCTCGTTGATCAGCAACGTCTTGCGTGTCTCGAGGACGTGCGCCGAGAATCCGCGTCCCAACGGGTTCGGCTCCGGGAACGACCGTTCGCCGCGTTCGCTGAAATACGGGTAGTACATGAGCCCGGCGGTCTCGTCCGGGACCGCGATGAAGATTTCTCCGACGTCGAAGATCTCCCGAATCCGGTCGCCGACCGCGTCGTAGATCGCTTGCTGGTCGAGCTCGCCCGCGATCGCCTCCTGCACCCCGTTGATCAACGCCAGCTCGGCGTTCCGCTGTCGCGTCTCATCCACCAGCTGTGCGTTGTCGAGCGCCACTCCCAGGCTGCCGGCAATCGTCGCGAGCAGCCGCTGATCGGACTCGTCGAACGCGTGCTCCTGGTCAAGATTCTGGATCGAGATGACGCCTGTGGCCCGGCCGCCGACGACCAGCGGCTGGAAGATCGCGGAGCCGTGCGACGGCTCGCCCGTGACCGCCACCGGGTTGCCGTACTCGACGAGCGCCGCGTCCATGTCCTCGAGGATCGCAAGTGGGTGACGCGTCTCCATCACGTGCTTCCGGAAGCCGACGACCGGCAGCGTGACGTTGGGGAACTGGACGCCACGTTCGATCTGGTAGACGAAGCGCAGGATTTGCGCCGTCTCGTCGTGCACGGCGATGTCGACGGCCTGCGCCTGGAACACCTCCCTCAACTTCTCGCCCACGACGTCGTAGATCGCCTGCTGATCGAGTTCACCTGCGATCGACTCCTGCACGCTGTTGATCAGCGCGAGCTCGGCGTTCCGCTGCCTCGTCTCGTGCAGGAGCCTCGCGTTCTCGAGCGCGACGCTGAGGCTGGCGGCCAGCGTCTCCAGGAGCTGCTGGTCGGACTCGCTGAAGGCGTGCTCCCGGTCGATGTTCTGGAGCGAGATCACACCTGTCGCCCTGCCGCCGGTGACGAGCGGGACGAACAGAGCCGACTTCGTCCCTTCCCCGGCCGTGATCTCGCTCCCGTACCGCGCGGCCTCGGCGGCGAGGTTCTCGGTGAGCCGCAGCGACTCGCACGCCTGCAGGACATGCCCTGTGAAGCCCATCGGAGCGCGCGGCTCATCCTGCAGTCGCTCGCCGCGCTCGATCAGGTACGGCTCATGGATCAGCCCGGTCGCCGTCGTCGAGCGTCACGATCGAAACGACCTGCGCGTCGAAGATGTCCCGCACCCTGTCGCCGACGGTGTCGTAGATCGCCTGCATGTCTAGCTCGCCCGCCAGCGCCTCCTGCACGCTGTTGATCAGCGCCAGCTCGGCGTTCCGCTGCCGCGTCTCGTGCACGAGCCGCGCGTTTTCGAGCGCGACGCTCAGGCTGCCCGCGAGCGTCGTCAGCAGGCGGACGTCGCTCTCCGAGAAGGCATTCGTCCGGTCGAGGTTCTGCAGAGAGATCCGGCCTCGGATGTCGTCGCCGGAGCCCAGCGGAACGAGCAGCATCGACCGCGCGGGCTCTCCCTGGGGAACGGACTGCTTCGTACCGCGTTCGGCGAACCAGGCATCCACGTCGTTCACTAGGACTGCCGTCTTCGTCTCGAGGAGCTCCTTCGCGTCAGCGAGCGCTCGAGGACCGTCGGCTCGTCGGAAGCGAACGCCGCGCTCGATCGTGTACAGGTAGTGCGTGAGCCCGGCCGCGAAGTCGAACATGGCGATGTCCACGACCTGGGCGTCGAAGATCTCCTGGATCTTGTCGCCGACGACGTCGTAGATCGCCTGCAGCTCGAGCTCGCCCGCCAGTGCCTCCTGCACGCTGTTGATCAGCGCCAGCTCGGCGTTCCGCTGCCGCGTCTCGTGCACCAGCCGCGCGTTCTCGAGCGCCACGCTCAGGCTGCCCGCGAGCGTCTCCAGAAGCTGCTGGTCGGACTCGTCGAAGGCGTGCTCGCGGTCGACGTTCTGGAGCGAGATGGCACCGGTCGCCTTGCCGCCGGTGACGAGCGGAACGAACAGGACTGACTTCGAAGGCTCGCCGGCCGTAATCTCGCTCCCGTACCGCTCGATCTCGGCGTCGAGGTTCTCGGTGAGCAGCAGCGACTCGCGCGTCTCGATCACGTGCTTCTCGAAGCCAGCCAGTGGGACTGGCTCGACGTGCAGCCTCTCACCGCGTTCGATTCCGTACGGGTAATGCGTGAGGCCCGTCGCTTCGTCGAGGGTCGCGATCTGCACGGCCTGCGCGTCGAAGACATCCCGGATCCTGTCGCCGACGACGTCATAGATCGCCTGCATCTCGAGCTCGCCTGCCAGAGCCTCCTGGACGCCGTTGATCAGCCCCAGCTCGGCGTTCCGCTGCCGCGTCTCGTGCACGAGCCGCGCGTTCTCGAGCGCGACGCTGAGGCTGCCGGCGAGCGTCGTCAGCAGGCGGACGTCGTTCTCGGAGAACGCGTTCGTCCTGTCGAGGTTCTGGAGGGAGATCCGGCCGCGGATTTCGTCTCCTGCGCCGAGTGGAACAGCGAGAACCGAGAGCGCAGGCTCGCCCTGCGCGACGGGGTAGGCCACTCCCCGCTCTCGCTCCGCGGCGGGCACGTCGTTGACGAGCATCGGAGCCTTTGTCTCGAGGAGCTGGCGCGTGGTGGGTGAGTCCTCGATTGGTGTGGTTCGTCCGGATAGCGGACGCCCCGTTCGATCGCGTAGGGATAGCGAGTCAGCCCGGCGGCGTAATCGAAGATGCCGATGTCGACGACCTGGGCATCGAAGATCTCCTGGATCTTGTCTCCCACGATGTCGTAGATCGCCTGCATCTCGAGCTCGCCGGCGAGGGCCTCCTGCACGCTGTTGATCAGCGCCAGCTCGGCGTTCCGCTGCCGCGTCTCGTGCACGAGGCGCGCGTTCTCGAGCGCGACGCTGAGGCTTCCCGCAAGCGTCGTCAGCAGGCGCTGATCCGCGTCGGTGAACGCGTGCTCACGGTCGTAGTTCACGAGCGAGACGACGCCGGCCGCACGGCCGCCTGTTACGAGTGGGACGAACAGAATGGACTTCGGCATCTCGTCGCCCAGTACGGTGCTGCCCTGCCGTTGGGCCTGGCCCGCAAGGTCCTCGTTGATCATCAGCGGTTCGCGCGTCTCGAGGACCTGCGGAGTGAACCCGGGCCCCAAGGGCATCGGGTCATGCCACATCCGCTCACCGCGCTCTATGAGGTACGGGAAATGCACGAGCCCGGTCGCCTCGTCCACGACCGAGACGAAGACGCCCTGCGCGTCGAAGATCTCCTGAATCCTGTCGCCGACTGCGTCGTAGATCGCCTGCAGCTCGAGCTCGCCCGCCAGCGCCTCCTGCACGCTGTTGATCAGCGCCAGCTCCGCGTTCCGCTGCCGCGTCTCCTCGATCGCGCGAGCCCGCGAGAGCGCGGAGCCGACGTGCTGGCCGACGAAGGCGAGCAGCTCCTTGTCCTGTTCCGTGTAACGAACTTCCTTTGCATAGCTCTGGATCGCGAGGACGCCGACCGTTCGCGCTCCCTCGGACTTGAGCGGAACGCCGAGCCAGTCCGCGGCGATGTAGCCGAGCAGGTCGATCTCGCCCTCTTCGACGAGCTCCTCGATCCGTCGGCCGGAGAGGTGCTGTGGCTCGCCCGTGCGGATGACGTAGCCGGTCACGCCTCTCGCCTGCCGGTCCCCGAACTCGACCCACTGGTTCGCGTCGGGCCAGTCGTCGTCGCGTTCGTCTGCCCAGTAGGGATAGTTGATGAGCTTTCGCTCGTCGTCGTAGAGCGCGATATAGAGGTTCGTCGCGTTCATCAGCTCGCCGATCACCGCGTGCACGGCCCGATAGAACTCCTGCATGTCCTGGGCTGCGCTCGCCAGCTCGGCGATGCGGTACAGCGCGTCCTGCACCTTGGCGGCGCGGGTCTGCTCTTCCTCGACGCCCCCCACGACACCGAGTATCGCGCCTTGCGAACGACTCGTCTAGGTTCCTCGCAGCGATGCCCGAGACACCCGGACCCGACGTCCCGTTCCCGCCGATGGAGGCCGAGCTCGTCGCCGAGCTTCCCGCGGGTGGCGGCTGGCGCTACGAGCCGAAGTGGGACGGCTTCCGCGGCGTGCTCGAGAACGACGGCGGCGAGCTTGCGCTCTGGTCGCGCAACGGCCGTCCCCTCCTCCGCTACTTCCCCGAGCTGCGGGTCCTGGGCGACCTGATGCCGCCGCACTCGGCGCTCGACGGCGAGATCGTCATCGCCCGCGACGGCGCGCTCGACTTCGATGCGATGCAGATGCGCCTGCATCCCGCCGAGAGCCGCGTTCGCAAGCTCGCGGCCGAGATCCCGGCCACGTTCGTCGCCTTCGACCTGCTGCTCTGGAAGGGGAAGCCGGTGCACGAGCGGCCGATCGAGAAGCGGCGCGCCGAGCTCGAGAAGGTCGGCGAGGGATTCGAGCTCTCGCCGGTCTCCGACGACGTCGAGCAGGGAGAGGATTGGCTGCGGACGCTACGTGCCGCGGGGTTCGACGGGGTCGTCGCGAAGCGGCTCGGTCTCCCCTACCTGCCCGGTTCTCGCGACGGCGTCGTCAAGGTCAAGCCGCACCGCACGGCCGACTGCGTCGTCGCCGGGATCCGCTGGAAGAAGGGCGGCCGCTCGACCATCGCCACGCTCCTGCTCGGGCTTTACGACGACGAAGGCCACCTCGACTACGTCGGCTCGGCCGCGGTCGGGGCGAAGAACCAGGCCGAGATCGCGGCCAAGGTGCTGCCGCTGGTCGACGAGAAGAGCGAGCGGCGCTTCAGCGAGCCGAACCGCTGGGGCACGGGTGAGCTCGAGGAGACGCCCCTGCGCCCCGAGCTCGTCGTCGAGGTGCGCTTCGACAAGCTCGAGAAGCGGCGGTTCCGCCATGGCACGCGCCTGCTCCGCTTCCGGCCGGACAAGAACCCGAGCGACTGCACCTGGCGCGAGGTGCGCCCGCCGCGCAGCCGGGACGACCTCGCCGTCGAGGACCTGCTCCGCGCCTAGCTCTTCTTCGCGCGCGATGGCTGGACGCGCTTCGGCTCGCCGGGCATCTTCGGAAAGTTCGGCGGGTAAGGCGCCTCGCCGACACCCTCCGCCTCGTCGCGCTCGACCCAGTCGAAGAGCTTGCCGAGATCGCAAACGGTGTCGTCGATCTCCGCCTGCACGTCGCCGAGCTCGGCGAAGCGCGCCGGCATCGTCGCCATGGTGAAGTCCTCGGTCTCGAGCGAGTCGAGCTCGTCCCAGCGGAAGGGCGCGGAGACGGTCGCATCGGGTCGGGCGCGGACGGAGTAGGCGGAGGCGATCGTCCGGTCGCGCGCGTTCTGGTTGTAGTCGATGAACACGCGCTCGCCGCGCTCCTCCTTCCACCATGCAGTCGTGACCAGCTTCGGCGCACGCCGCTCGACCTCGCGCGCGAACGCGAGCGCACAGCGCCGCACCTCGCGGAAGCCCCACTTCGGCTCGATCCGGCAGGCGACGTGGATGCCTCGGTTGCCCGACGTCTTCGGCCAGCCGGTGAAGCCGAGCTCGTCGAGCGTCTCCCGCACCACGGCCGCGACCTGCTTCGCCTCGGCGAAGCCGGTGCCGGGCTGCGGATCGACGTCGATACGGAGCTCGTCGGGGTGCTCGACGTCCCGCCGCCGCGACGGCCAGGGGTGGAAGTCGATCGTGGCGAGGTTCGCGGCCCAGGCGACGTGCGCGAGCTCGGTCACGCACAGCTCGTCGGCGGTACGGCCGGAGGGGAAGGTGACGGTCGCGGTCTCGATCCAGTCGGGCCGGTGCTTCGGCACGCGCTTCTGGTAGATCGCCTCGCCTTCGGCGCCGTCCGGATGCCGCTTGAGCTGCGTCGGCCGCTCGTAGAGCACCCGTACGATCCCGTCGCCGACGGCGAGGTAGTACTGGACGAGGTCGAGCTTCGTCTCGCCGCGTGTGCGGAAGAAGACCTTGTCCGGGTTCGTCACCTTGACGATGCGCGATCCGACCTCGAGCTCGACGAACGGCGACTGCGACGGCATCGCGCAAGTATCGCGGCCGGGCGCGAGGCCCGGCCGCCGCGGACGGAGAGGGCGGGATTTGAACCCGCGACGCACCTTTCAGCACGTACGCGATTTCCAGTCGCGCTCCTTAGACCGCTCGGACACCTCTCCGAGCCGGCTCAGGTTATCGAGCTAGCCGCAGGGCGGAAGGTCGTCGAGGGTGTCGTCCGGGCTCTGGATGCCCTCGCCCTGGAGCTCCAACTCTGCCCGGCCGCCGGTCGACGGGCTAACGGTGTACAGCCGGTGGCCCTGCTCGAGGGCCTGCCGGGCCTGTCCGAGCGTCCAGGTGCCGTCGTACATGACGCCGTTGCCGTCCTCCGAGTAGCCGAGCGCTCGCAACGCGCCGTCGGCGCGGCGGACAACGCACACGATGCGGTACTCGGCGATCGCTAGTCGTCTCTGGCCGCAGTCTGCCAAGTCGCCTCGAGTTTATCGCCTTCGGACATCAGCACAACAATCGATAGCAACATCCGACGCTAGACATACAACATCGGTTATCTCTTGACGTTGTTCCGTCAACCAACGAAAGGACGGTCCCGTGAAGGCGAGGATCACCTTGCTGGCTGTCGCCGTCAGCGCAATCTTGCTTGCGCTCGCGCTCGGCGGCACCCCCTGGCCGGACGTCTAGCCCGGTAGGGCCTGGTGGCGGCGCTTCCGCATGGCACCGCCACCAGCAATTCCCGGGACTTACCCTGAATCTGCCTGTAGTCTGGAGCGTTGTGCCGCGCCGGGCCTCTACTCACGTCGACGATCCGGTGGCTGTTGGTCAACGCCTGCGCCAGGCACGGGAGGACGCGGGCCTGACACAGCGCGAGCTGTCGTTCGAGGGGTGTACGGCCGCCTATATCTCCCGGATCGAGGCCGGCGCGCGCATTCCTTCTCTGCAGATACTTCACGAGTTCGCAAAGCAGCTCGGCGTGAGCCCGGAGTTTCTCGCGACGGGCCGGCTCGACGGCGAGGGCCTGAGCTCGGAGCTGCTCGAGCCCGAGGTCGCCCTGCGGCTCGGAGACGAAGCGCGGGCCACGGAGCTCTACGAAGCGGCGCGTGGCGGTGCAGACTCGCCGGCGACGTTTGCGCGTGCGCAGCTCGGCCTCGGGCGGCTGGCTTTACGCCGCGGCGAGCTTGGCGAGGGCATCGCACTGCTGGAGGAAGCCCTCGACTCGGGCAAGCTCGGCCCAGGAGATGTGTCGGCCGCGGCCAACGCCCTGGGTCGCGGCTACGCGGCCCAGGGCCGATTCGACGAGGCGCTTGCTCTTTTCGAGCGCTTCCTGGAGGAGGCGCGAGCGCGCGGCGACGACTTCGACCAGGTCCGGTTCGCGGTGCTGCTCGCGAATGCCTATGTCGACCAGGGCGACTACGGCCGAGCACACGTGACGCTCGGCGAGGTTCTCGACCTCGCCCGGCGGACCATCGACCCGATGTTGCGCGCGAGCCTCTACTGGTCGCAGTCCCGCGTGCATCACTCACAGGGCGACCCTGACCGTGCTGCCGAGTACGCGCGGCTGGCGCTGAGCACCCTCAAGGCGAGCGAGCAGACGCTCGAGGCCGCCCGCGCACTGCTGCTGCTCGCTTTCATCGAGAACGACCGGGGCAACCCCGAGGCCGCACTCGAGCTCGTCGACGAGGGCGAGCCCATCGTCGCTGCCGCCGGCAAAGCAACGGATGCGGCGATGTTCACGATCGAGCGAGCCCGCGCCCTCTCCGCCCTCGGCGAGGCGGACGAAGCAGCGGAACTCCTTCTGGGCATCGCACCGCGGCTCAACTCCGCCGCACCCGCAGACGGTGCCCGCGCCTACTCCGCGGTCGCCGACATCTTCCGGAAGCAGGGAGACGCGGCCCGCGCCCTCGAGCTCTACGAGCTGGCCGTCGAACAGGCACCGGGCCCCAACAAGGATTCTGTCGCAGCGTTGACGGCCATGGCCGAGATCTACGAGGAGCAGGGCGACACCGAGCGAGCGCTCACGGTCCTCAAACAGGCGCTTGCGGCACGCACCGGCACCGCTGCCTGAGGTCTCAGTTCAAGACATCGCGCCTGCAAGCGGCGCCGAGGCGGGTGTCTGGTCGGGTGCCGCATCTGGCTCGGTGCCGCCCATGTCGAGCCTGAAAGGCGGGTATTCGTCTGTCATCAGAGCGGCGTAGGCAACCACGCGGAACCCCCAGCGGTTCATGCCGAGCACGAAGTCGTAGATACCGCGGGGATAGTTTCCGGTGAAGAGCAGGGCCACGCCCGCGATGCAGACGAGCAGCGTCACCAGGCCGCCGCTTGAGGCTCCGCCGGCGAACAGAGCGACGATGAGGTATTGCGGGATGGCCAGCAGCCACCACTTGACCAGGACGAGGCCGCGCGAGAGGTGGTTCGGGTAGGCGACTTCGAGCGTGGCCGGATAGTCGGGGGCCGGGCCGAGCGTGAAGGGCGGGTAGCGGTCGGTTCCGAGGGCGTTGAAGGAGTAGAAGCTGACCCTCCATGTCCAGCGGAGGACACCGACGTTGAAGTCGAAGAGCGACCGTGGGTAGCGCTCGGTGAAGAGGATGGCGAAGAAGGCGACGATACTGACCGCAAGGAAGGCGATCCAGAGGAAGGCCAAAACGACGTAGTGCGGGATCGCCAGCAGCCATTTGACCAGCCAGAGCCAGCGGCTCAGTGGCTCGTCGAGCTTGCCTTCGACGCGCACGGGATAGGCGGAAGTGTCGGACATCTCTTTCCTTTGCTCAATCTCTCGTCTGGATCTGCTTCGCGCGACCCCAGCCTGCTAGGCGCGTAATGTGGCCGGAACGGGGTCCACGGGCCCCTCGCGTGCGTCGGCTCGCAGGATCGGGGACTCGGGCCGGAAGCCTTTCCAAGCGCAATAGATGCCGAGGAACAACTCCCAGGCGATCTCGGGAATGCTGAGGACGCTCTTCACGGAGTTCAGGGAACTGCTCGGGTTGTTGCCCGCGAACATCACGGCCGTCCCGGTGATGATGATCAGCGGGCCGCCGATGAGGCCGAGCCAGCACCACGCTCGGGGCACTAGCTGAGAGCGATACATCAGGTAGCCGAGAATCAGCCCGTTGCCCCAGCCGACGACCCAGCCCGGCCCGAGAAGGAACGTCCAATCCTTGATCGCTGCGAGCGTGTAGGCGACCGTGCCCTCGGCCGAACCCGCCACCTGCTGGTGTAGCGTGACGATGCCGAGCATGGCGACGATGCCGACGAGGATGAACGTGCATTCCATGATCCGCGCGGTCACATAGCCGAGTGACAGCTCCTCGTTCTGGCGGCGCAGGATTGGGAAGATCACGACCGCGGTGCCGATATTGGAGACGATCAGCAGCAACTCCAGCAGGGCGGCAAACAAGACCTGCTTGTCGTGGCCGGCACCTGCGGTGTAGCTGACCGGATGACGGAGGACGGTCTCGTAGAGCGCCAGCGCCGGGATCGAGGTGGCGAAGGTGATGAGGAAGAGCACGCCGAACCACCGCGCTCTCTTCTGATCGAGAGACATGCCCGAAACCCCTTTCTCCGACTACGGCCTGCGGGCGGATTCCCACGCCACCTTCACCGGTAGAGTCTCCGATAATGACTGCTTCTAAAGCAGGTTTCAAGGGCCACGGTTCCGAGGACGTCAATCAAGGCGGAGCAAGGACTGATGGCCGCAGCAACTGGGCCTTCCTCAGCAACCACGGCAACGTGCTGCTCTGCATCGCCCGCGATCCCCGGATCCGGATCAGCGAGATCTCCGACAAGGTCGGCATCGGCGAACGCGCAGCGCAGAAGATCGTCGCTGACCTCGTGGCCGACGGCTATGTCGTTCGGACAAGAGAAGGCCGACGCAACCGCTACCGGATCAACCCGCGCGCTCACCTTCGCCACCCGCTGTTCGCCTACCAGGAGGTCGGCTCGCTCCTCGACGCTCTCCGCGACGGCGGTGCCGCACGAACGCCAGACGAGTCCGGCTAGTCGGTCAGGGCGCTCTATCGGCCGAACGCGATTGGCCGGACGCGGCGGAGTATCGTCGCCGGAATGGGCGTCAAGCTCCATCGGTGCTCGACGCCGTGGAAGTTCGGCCCGTGCTGGCGCGTGCAGAAGGCGTTGGATGAGCAGGGGATCGACTACGAGGTCGTGACCGGCCCGCTGCGGCCGGGCAAGCGCGCCGATCTGCGGCGCCTCTCCGGGCAGCAGCTCTACCCGGTGATTGAGTTCGAGAACGGCTCGATCTACCGTGAAGAGTCGAGAGACATGGCCGCGACGATCCGCGCCGGAGGGCTCGATGAGAAAGGTGTCCCGGTTAGCGGCTACTCAACGTGACGCTCACCCGACGAGGGTTGCAGCACCCACTGGGCCATAGACTCCACGGCTGTGTCGGCCGAGGGGGCCCTCGTGATTGTCGTCGGCGCTGAGCGCGGCGGGCACCATGGTCACGCCGCAGCGCGGGCAGATCGGCGGGCGATCACCGTCTTCCACACCGTGAGTATTCCGGGCTCCATGACGTAAGGCACCGCGCCGCGGGATGTGGTCAGCTTCAGCTACAGCGCAAGTCGGCGTCTAGCCGGCCGATTCGGTACTGCGCGAGGGTCGGCGCGGCGCCGGTGAAGCCGCCGCTTGTGCAGTTCTGCCGCGCCTGCGTGAGTGTCGCCTTGGTTCCGGCCACCCAGTCGGGCAGCTGGCCGTTGAAGGCCGTTTGTGTCGTCTGCTCGGTCAGCCCCGTGATCTCGTGCCACTGGGCGCTGGTGGAGTAGATCCCGATCGGTCCGGTCGCGCCCGCGTTGTGCAGGCCGGCGATGAAGCCCTGCAGCGCGGCGATGTTGAGCTGGTAGGTGCCGGCCCAGCTCGCCGCCAGCTCGACGTCCAGCCACCACGGCGCGGTCTTGGCCCCTGTCGGGTCGAGGGCGGCGACGAGGCGGTAGGAGTGGGCGGCGCGCTGCTCGCCGTAGAGGTACGAGCAGGCATTCGTCAGCAAGCCGTTACAGGAACCGTAGGCCGGCGTGGTGCCTCCGCTAGGCCAGTCCGCGATCTGATGTCCGCCCGGGTTGCCGGTGTCGATGTACAGCGACAGGGGTGGCTGCCTCGGGCGCTTCTGGCCCGGCGTGTCGCGCGCCCAGCGCAGCTCGCCGCCGAGGCACGGGTTCGCGTTGTTCGCCAACCCGCCGTTGACGCCGACGATCCCGAACAGCGGGTTCGACGGATAGGGACCCGAGCACTGCGGATAGGAGGCGTCATACCCCGTGGTCGGCGACGAGCCGCGCGTCGCGATGATCACCACGACGATCACGATGACGGCGAACCCCACGACCACCGCCATCCACCGCGCTCTGAACCGCGAACGTCTGGAAGGCGGCACGCGCGCCAAGCTACCTGCGCGGTGCCAAGACGTCGTCGGGCGCGTTCGACATCGTCTCACCCGACGCGGGAGGCAGTGGGGACGCCTTCGCCTCGGACCCGCTCGATCCTGCCAGATCCTGGAGCCGTTGAGGCCGCGCAGGCGCAGTCGGTGGGGCCGCGACTCACCAGAGCTATTCCGGCGACGGGGAGAAGACGGCGCCGCCCAGCCGGGCGACGGCGACGCAGGGCGGGCTCCACTCGCTCCCGGAGACGGGCGCGGAGCGACGCCTTCGGTGGTGTTCGAAGCGGCGGCTACCGCTTCTTGCTGCTGGGCCTCTGAGAGAGCGCGGACGCGCCGGCCGACTTCTCGGCCGCCGTGGCCTTCGGACTCCGGGGATGGCCTGGAGCCGATTGCTCGCCTCGCATTCGGCATGAAGAGCGGAGGGGGAGAGATTTGAACTCTCGATCCGCCTAACGACGGATAACGGTTTTCGAGACCGCCGCATTCGACCGCTCTGCCACCCCTCCGCGGGTGCGCGCAGACCCGCGGCGGGCACTGCGCTAGCGGAGAAGGAGGGATTCGAACCCTCGATGGAGCCATTCAGCCCCATAACGCCTTAGCAGGGCGCCGCCTTCAGCCACTCGGCCACTTCTCCGAAGTCCGCACAGGATAGCGAGGTGCCTGGCGCCTCTCCGAACTGCGGCCTAGCCGAAGAAGTTGATCGCCGCGACCATCAACAGGAACATGACGATCGACGCGACGGCGAACACCCCGATGCCGTTCGGGCCGGGGAAGTCCGGCTTGTAGCGCGGCACCAGGAACGACGACACGAGCGCGAAGATCACGAAGACGGCTGCGACGACGATGAGGCCGATCTCGTGGGCGGTCGAGAGCTCCGAGGCGAGCACGAGCCGTATTCCAGCAGATCAGGCGGAAGCGAGTAGCCGCTCCTCGCGCCGCCGGCGCTCGCGCAGGAGCCACCAGGCCAACCCGCCGAGGACGAGCAGCGGGGCGAGCACGATCAGCGCGTAGAGGACGATGATCCCTTCGAGTGCGAGGAAGTTGCCGGCCGAGCCGAGCAGCCTCCCGAGGCGGCCGCTGCGATGCGGGGTCACGACGACCGCGTGCTGGCGCGTCGTCAGCACGAGCGAGATGTCGGCGGTCGCGCCGGACTGAAGGGTGCCGGTGCGTGCGCGCCGCAGCTGCGTGATCGCGTGGCGGGCGTTGGCGAGCCGGATCTGGAGGGTGACCCGCTGGGAGGCGGGCAGCGATGGGTTCTGGAGCGCCTGCATGTAGACGGCGATCGAGCGCCGCAGCGACCCGATCCCGTTCGTCTGGCGCGTCAGCTGCTGTTGCAGGTCCTTGGTCGAGACCTGCTGCGAGAGGAGCTTGCCGAGGCCGCCGAGCCTCGCGATCGCGACCTGCGCCTTCTGGACGGGCACGCGCAGCGCGAGCAGCGCGTTGCCGTAGCCGTGGTCGGAGCTCTGGTAGCGGACGGACTGCGCGTAGCCGCCGAGAGAGCCGACGATCTGCGACGCCTTGTTCGTCGCGTGCGAGAGCGCCGAGCGGTTCGGCACCTGAACCTCGAGCGAGGCGTCGGCATGGACGAGCCGGTGCTTCGGGATCGCGACCGCCGCATCGCGCGTGTGCTGGGGCGAGAGCACGCTCGAGTGGCGGCCCGGACGCCGTCGTGGTCGCAGTCCGCGTGCGCGGAAAACCTTGTCTTCTACGTGACGAGTTCCCGGGATCGCCGCTTAGACCGTGCACGGCCGCACCGAGGGGGCTCCGCGACTGCGGGTGCGAGCCCGAGCTGACGAAGCCGTGCACGAGCGCCGCCCCGACGGCGAGCGCCGACGGCGAGCGGCACGACCACGAGCACCAGCCTCCGCCTCCTGGACATCCGGCCGGGCGCGAGCGCGAGCACGCGCTCCCGCAGCTGCTCGGGCGCGACGGGCGCCGTCGTCCGCAGCTCGGAGACGAGCGCCCCGTAGCCGGCCAGTTCGCTCCGATCATTCGCGGACATCGGTCATCTCCTCCTCCAGTCGTTTCAGCGCCCGGCTGAGCCGGGTCGAGCAAGCCGTCGTACTGATCCCGAGCACGCGCGCGGCGCTCGGCCCGTCGAGCTCGAGCAGCACACGCAGCGCCACCACTTCGCGCTCGGCCGGTGTCAGCCGCCCGAGGGCCCGATCGAGCTCCGGCGAGAGCCCTTCGGCGAAGACGGAGTCTGCGAGCTGCGCCTCGTCACGGCTGTACGTCTCCTCGCGCCGCTGTCGTCGGGCCTCGGCCCGGAACCAGTCGACGGCCGCGGAGTGCGCAATACGGCAGAGCCACGTGCGGGGCGCGCCGCGCCGCGGGTCGAAGCGTCGCCAGCTCCGGAACGCCCGCTCGAACGTCTCGGCCGCGAGATCCTCAGCCGCCGCGCGGTCGCCGGTCAGGTAGACGAGGTAGCCGTAGACGGCGTCCAGGTGCTCCGCCACGACGTCCGCGAACGCCGGTGCGCCCACGCGGCCGGGCGGTCGGACGGCTGCCGGCAGGGCGTTCACGCCCCTCATACGGCGCCGGCACCCCGGATCGTCACACCGGAACCGTACGCGGTGAATACGCTCAGCGGAATGCGCCGCCTGCTCCTCCTGGTCTGCGCGCTCGTCGCGGTCGACACGATGCTCTTCGCGGCGCTCACGCCGCTCCTCCCCCACTTCGCCCACACGCTCCATCTGTCGAAGGCGGGCGCCGGCGTGCTCGTGGGGGCATATGCCGCCGGGGCGCTCATGGGCGGCCTGCCGGGAGGAGCCGCCGCGGCGCGCATCGGCGCGCAGCGTGCCGTCCTCATCGGCCTGACGCTGATGGGGCTCTCGAGCCTCGGCTTCGCCTTCGCCCACGGCTTCACGGCTCTCGCCGCGGCGCGCTTCCTGCAGGGCGCGGGCAGCGCTTTCACGTGGGCCGGCGCCTTCGCCTGGCTCCTGGCCGCCGCCCCGCGCGATCGCCGCGGCGAGCTGATCGGGACGGCGATGGGCGCCGCCGTGTTCGGAGCCCTCTTCGGACCGGTCGTCGGAGCGGCGGCCGCGCTGGTCGGCCGCGACGTGGTCTTCACGGCGCTCGCGGGCCTTGCGGTCGTGCTTGCCGTGTGGACCCTGCGCCTCGAGCCGGTCCCGCCGCAGGCTCCTTCGCTGTCCGCGCTGAGACGTGCGCTCCGCAATTCGCGCTTCACCGCCGGGCTCGGGCTGATGGCGCTGCCGTCGCTCCTCTTCGGCGTCCTCTCGACGCTCGCACCGCTCCACCTCGCGGCGGCCGGCTGGGGAGCCGCTGCGATCGGCGCCGTCTGGCTCGTCGGGGCCGCTTTCGAGACCGTCCTCTCCCCGGTTGCGGGCCGCTGGCTCGACCGGCGCGGAATGCTGCTCCCGATCCAGATGGCGCTCGGGGCCGGCGCCGCGCTCTCGGTGGGTCTCGCGCTCGGCCCGGGCCCGGTCGCCTACGTCCCGCTCGTCATCCTCGCCGCCGGGGCGTACGGCGTGCTCTTCACTCCCGCCTTCGTGCTGATCGCGGAGGGTGCCGAGCGGAGCGGCCTCCCGCAGGGGATGGCCTTCGGCCTGATGAACGCCGCCTGGGCGCTGGGAGCCCTCATCGGCCCGGCTGCCGGAGGAGCGGTTGCCGCGGCCTCCGGCGACATCGTCCCGTACCTCGTCTCCGCCGTGTTCTGCGCGGCGGCGCTGGCGGCGGTGCGGCGCACTCGGCACCGCCCCGCCGCCGTCGTCCTGGACTAGCTCGGCTGCCGCGTCAGCGGCTCGTCCGTCGCGAAGCCCTCTTCCTCGGGCAGCTCGACGTCGCCGATCATCTCCTCGATTCGCTCGGTCGGGAGCGCGACGGCCAGCGCCCAGAAGTAGATCCCTGCGCTGAAGATCGCGACCGCCACCATGTCCCACCAGAGCGGGAAGACCGGGTTCGTCATCGGGCCGAAGTCGCTGAGGTACACGATCGCGCCCATCCCGGCGAGGTAGAACGGCAGCCAGCTCGCAGCCCTGAGGTCGAGCTGCGGCGAGCGTGGGTTCCAGTTGAACAGCCGCGTCGCCGCGAGGATCACGTAGCCGATGAGGATGGCGACGCCGAGTCGCCACACGGTGTCCCAGCCGGACCAGAGGATGAGCAGGTTCGCGACGACGAACGCCACCGGAGCCAGCACGGGCCCGAACGGCGCCCGGTACGGCCGCTCCGCGTTCGGCAGCCGCCGCCGGAAGACGCCGAGGGCAAGCGGGGCGCCCGCGTACATGAGGACGCTCGCCGCGGTGATCAGGCCCACGAGCGACGTCCAGCTCGGGAACGGAAGGAAGCAGACGCAGCCCACGACGAACGCCGTGACCAGCCCGAACCACGGCACGCCGCGACGGTCGGTCGCCTCGTATGCCGTCGGGAAGTAGCCGTTCCGGCTCAGGCCGTACGAGACGCGCGAGCTCGACGTCGTGTAGATCAGGCCGGTGCCGCCCGGCGAGATGATGGCGTCGACGTAGAGGATGGCCGCGAGCCAGCCGACGCCGACGAGCGTCGCGATCTGCGCGAACGGCCCCGTCATCGTCGTGTAGGCGCCGTGAGCCCAGCTGTTGCCGATCTGGGACTGCGGCAGCGCGCCGAGGAAGACCACCTGCAGCGCGAGGTAGATGACCGCGCCGATGATCACGGAGAAGATCACCGCGCGCGGGATGTCGCGCTTCGGCCGCGAGCTCTCGCCCGCGAGCTGGTCGGCCTGCTCGAAGCCGAGCAGCGCGAAGATGATCCCGCTCGTCGAAACCGCCGCGAGGACACCTTTCGCGCCGAAGGGGCTGAAGCCGTCCGCAGCGGTGAAGTTGCTCGCATGGAAGTTGACGATCCCCAGGACGAAGATCGTCAGCAGGGGGATCCCGACCTTCCACCACGTCGCCGCGCTGTTCGTGTGCGCGAGCTTGCGGATCCCGAGGAAGTTGATCGAGGTGAAGATCGCCATCAGGATCACGGCCGCCACGATCCCGCTGGTCGTGAGCACGCTCGTCCCGCCGCTAGTGGTCTTCATCCAACCCTTGGCGAATTGGTAGTGCTGGCCGTAGGTGATCATCGCCAAGACCTCGATCGGCGCGACCGTCGCCGCCTGCAGCCACGAGAACCAGCCGAAGGATGCGCCCGCGGCGCCGCCGAAGGCGTAGTGCGGGAAGCGGGCCGTGCCGCCCGCGACGGGCCACATCCCGCCGAGCTCGGCGTGCGTCAGCGCGAGCAGGAAGATCGCGAACGCGCCGATCCCCCAGGAGATGATTGCCGCCGGGCCGGCCGCGATCAGCGCCTTCTGGGCGCCGAACAGCCAGCCGGAGCCGATGATCGAGCCGGCGGAGGCCCAGAGCAGGCCGATGAAGCCGATCTCCCGCCGGAGGCCGGCACGTGGCCGGGCAGGGGCGCCGGCCGTGCGGCCGGCAACCGCAGTCTCAGACGGCGCTGCGCTCATCTCTCCTCCCCTGGATTTGCCGCTGCAACGGCGCAGAAGCGGCATCGGATGCGTACTCCGGCCCCGCCGCGGGGCTGCTTCGCGGCCACCGGCCGGCGCGGCCGAACACGACCACGAGCGCCGGCACGAGCACCGAGCGGACGAGGAACGTGTCGAGCAGGATCCCGACGCCCATCGCGAACGCCATCACGGCGAAGGGCGTGATCGGGATGATCGCGAGGAGCGTGAAGCTCAGCGCGAGCGCGACGCCCGCCACCGTGATCGCGCGGCTCGCGCGCGGGGTAGCGACGGCGACCGCCTCCTGCAGTGGCCGCCGGTCGGCCTCCTTCCACACTCGCCCGACGACGAAGATGTTGTAGTCAGAGCCGAGCGACAGCAGCAGGGCCGAGAACGCGACCGGGATGTAGTACGGCAGCCCCGAGGCGTGCAGGACGTCGGTGAAGAAATAGACCGTCAGGCCGAAGGTCGCAGCGAGCGCCGCCGCACTCGCCAGCAGGAGATAGAGCGGTGCGAGCAGCGAGCGGAGGAAGACGAGCAGGAAGAGGAAGTTGACCGCGAAGGCGGCGCCGATGACGCGCCAGAGCGACACGTCGGTCGCGTGCACCGTCTCGGCTCCGAGTGCCGTCTCTCCGCCCCAGCCGACGCTCGCGCCGCCGAACCCGTAGCGCCGTAGCAAGGCGGGCAAGGCTCGCTTCAGGCGCTCGAAGTGCCGGATGGCGGGCGCCTCGGTCGGATCGCTGTCGAAGATGACCGCGTAGCGGGCCGCTCCTCCGCGCGGCGCGAAGGCGAGTCCGATCCGGGAGCTCATGGGCTGATCGCGGGGGCCGACCACGCCGGCCACGTGCGGTTGCCGCTCGAGAGCCGTCTCGAGCCGCCCGAGAGCGGCGCGGCGGTGCTGGATTCCCGGGGCCCGCAGGAGGAGCTCGGTGGGTGAGACGACCCCGGGCGCGAAGCCTCGCCCCGCGGCCCGCGCCGAGACCGCCACCGGGTTGTTCGCCGGCAGGCCCTGCACGAGCTGGAGCCCGAGCGGCAGCCCCCCGCGAAGGCCGGTCGCCGCCGCGGCGAGCGCGGCGAAGGAGGCCAGCACGAGCAGTAGCGCGACGGGCTTTCTCGTCGCGAGATGCGAGACCTTATTCCGCCACCGGCGCACAGGCGGAGGCCCCTGTCGCAGCCCCGGCCAGAAGAGGGCGGGCCCGAGTAGGCGGAGCATGGCGGGCAAGAGCAGCACCGAGACGAGAAGACCGGCCGCAACGGTGATTGCCATTCCCGGCCCGAAGGACCGGAAGAAGCCGAGCGTCCCGAGCATCAGCGACGCGACGCCGAAGGAGACGACGGCCCCCGCCGTGAACACGATCGGGGTGTTGAGCACCGTCGACCGGCGCGCCGCCTCGCGTGTCGGCAACCCGTCTCGGAACGCCTCACGCGCAGTGCTGAAGTAGAAGACGGAGTAGTCGGTGACGATCCCGAGCATCAAGGCGACGGCGACGCCGGTCAGCTCGTCGGGCATCGCGAGGTTCGAGTTGGCCTCGAGCCAGCCGAGGAGGCGCTGCGAGATGAGGAAGGCGAGCCCGGCGCAGAGCACCGTCAGGATCGGCGCCAGGACCGCGCGCAGCGCGATCCCGACGATGAGGACGATCAGCAGGACGGTCGCTCCCTCCGTCCAGTGGATCCGGCTCGCGAGGAGTTTGTACTGCTCGATCCGTGCGCCTTCCGCGCCGGTGGCCCCGACGGCATCGAGTCGCGGGCCGAGGTAGCGGGCGTAGCGGCCGGTGTCGGCGTAGGCCGTGCCGGCATCGGTCTTGTTCGGGAAGTAGAGGTACGTGACGATCGTCGTCCCGTGCTCGCGGGAGGAGGGAACGATCCCGAGCGTGTTCATGATCGGAATCGCCAGGATGCCGCGAAGCTCCGGCACCTTTGCCTTGTCGACCTTGACGGCCTTCGCGAGGGTCTCCCGCTGGACTCGGGCCGAGAGCCCATGCGGGTCTCGCTGGACGACGGCGTATGGCGTGGCGACAGGTGCGCCGAACAGCTTTCGCGACTCGCTTTCGACTGCGAGCGCCTCGGGATGCTTCGGCAGCAGGGCACTTCCCGACGTCGGAGCCGCTGTGATCGGCGGCAGGTAGCGATACGCCCCGTAGGTCGCCGCTGCGACGAGCAGGACGAGGAGCGGTGCGAGCCAGACGACTGCGGCGCCGTAGCCTCGCGCGAGACGTCCGGCCGGCGGCGGCTCGGCCGGCCCCGTCTCACCGCGCTGCCGCCACCCCAGCCGGCGACGCGGCTTCTGCTCGATCACCGCAGAACCCGCTCGCGCGGGCGGCGCAGCGTGAGCGGTCGCCGCGCGGGGCGATCGAGACCGAGGCGCCGTAGCTCGGCCACCGCCAGCTCTGCGTTCGACGCTGAGTCGGCCCTGCCGTCGTAGCCGAGCTCTCGGAGCTCGTGGAACGGCAGGTGCGCAAGCGCCCTCTGCGCGAGAAACGCCTCGAGACCGCGCTCCCCGTCCCAACGGGCGACCGCTTGCCGGACCGCGTTGCGATCCCGTCTCCAGCCAAGACGGAGCGGCAGGTAGAGCGCGAGCAGGGGCACCGTCGGGATGAGGGCGATCGCGATGCCGAGGAGAACGGCGAGCTGGTCGACCGTCGTGGCGGTCGAGGCGCCGCTCGCGCGAGCGCTCGCGCCGGCGGCAATCGCCTGCGCGGCGAGGCCCGAAAGCTGGCCGCCGACGAGCGGGAGCTGCGCGAGTGCCGCGAGCGCGTGCCCGGTCGACTCGGTAGCCGCACCGGCCTTGACGACGGTATGGCTGAGCGTCCGCAGCGCCGCCACCTCGTATGCGGTGTAGGCGGCGAGGGCGAGCCAGAACGCAGCCCAGATCGCGAGGGCGACATTGAGGCGACGCATCGCGCGGGCGGACAGAAAGGCGGAGCCGGCGGGCATGCCCTCGGTGTTGCCGCCGCGCCCGGTCGCCAATCCCGGGCGCGGCGGTGATCATGAGCTCAGCCGTGCGAGCCGGGGCCGTTGGCGCGGCAGCTCTGCTCGAGCAACCGCGGGTGGCCCGCGGCGGCAGCCGCGTACGTGCGCTGCTTGTACTCGTACCCGCCGTCGTCGGCGAACGCGAGTGTCGGCCTCTGGGACGACTCCGGCGGCGTGTAGTCCTCGGGCGAGCCCGCCGGGGCGACGACGATGTTGTTCGTCATCAGCTCGTCGAGCACCGTCCTGGCCCGCCGCTGCGCGGCAGCGTTGTCGGAGTGGATCGCATCGACCCAGTAGCACTCCCAGGCGTCCTGGTCGAGAGAGACGGCGAACGCGCCTCCCGCGCCGCGGCTCGTCACCGAGTTCGAGGGCCAGTTCAGCGGCGGCCATTCGTAACCGGGAGGCATCGTGAGCTGCTTCTGCGCGGCTGTGTATTCGGACTGCACGGTCGGCCCGTCGATGATGTGGCCGCCGATCCAGCCGGAGATCGCGTACGCGGCGGACGCGAGGAGCCCGCAGGCGACGACGGCCGCGACGAGCACGAGCACCGGCCGCCGGTAGCGCCGCGGCGCACGGTCGAGCCGGCGGTCGGGGGGCCCGGACACGATCCGGTCGAACAGCGCGTCGGCATCGACGGCAGTCGCGGCAGAAAACGGGTTTGCGGTGCGGAGCCGGTTCAGGTTCTGGTCGGTCATGTTCCCTCCACGTCGAGCTGGACGAGCGCTGCAGGGCCACGCTCCTCCTCGAGCGCGGCCCGGAGCCGCCGGCGCGCCCGCAGCAGGCGGACACGAACCGCCGTCGGTTTGACGCCGAGGGCGCGCGCCGCCTGCGCCGGCGCCAGGTCCTCCCAGGCGACGAGCAGGAGCAGTTCGCGGTCGGCGGGCGTTAGCGTGCGGAGTGCGCGGTCGAGCTGCGGGTCGAGCTCATGAAGCTCGGGCGCGGAGACTGACGGCTCGGCCGCTCCGGCCGCGGCGGCTCGGCCGGCAGCGCGGCGCTCCGCGAGGAGCAGGTTGCGGGCGGTCGCGTAGAGCCACGGCAACGAGTCGTCGCGCGGCACGTCGGCGAGCCGCCGCCAGGCGATGCTCATCGCCTCGGCAGCGATTCCGTCCGCGTCGCGCGAGCCACGCCGCCGCGCGTAGGCCGTGACTGCGCCGAGGTGCGTGAAGACCTCGCGAAAGCGCTCCTCGGCCGTTCGGCGATCGATGTCGGATGTCATGACCCCATCTGTCGGAATCGGCCCCGAGCGTTACAGCGTCTCAGAAACGGCGCGGCTAGAGTAAGCGCCTTCCGGGCGCGTAGCTCAGCGGGAGAGCACTCGCTTCACACGCGAGGGGTCGCTGGTTCGATCCCAGCCGCGCCCACTTAGAAAGGCCGTGGAGACAGAACTATTCCCAGGGACCGGGCGCGTGCCGCGGAAGGCGGCTTACCTAACCGTGGGTACGTAGATTCCCGCAACGTACGGGGTAGTTCTCGCGGTGGTGTGCATCGCGGTATGGGACCAACCTCTTCGTATGGCGATGACACTTCCACATCGTCCCGATGCGGACGCTCTGGGTCTGCGGTCATCGGGTTCTGTTCGGACCCAACCGGGCCGTGCCGCGGTCGACCGGGCGGAGCAGCTGGGCCGAACCGGTACCTGGGAGTGGGATCTCGAGTCCGACGAGCTGCTGTGGTCGGAGAACATGTACCGCCTGCTCGGTGTCCGGCGGGGCGAGGTCACGCCTTCGCCCGAGTACGTCTTGTCGCAGATGCATCCCGCCGACCGGGACCGGGTTGCGCTGGAGCTCGACGCAGCGCGGCGAGAAGGCCGGCTGCCGAACGTGACCTATCGGGTTGTGTGGCCGGATGGCGGCGTCCGCTGGCTGCGCTCGTTCTCCGAGCTCGCCGAGGAGAGGGATGGACACCCCGTGCGCATGGTTGGCGCTGTGCAGGACGTCACCGAGCTTGTGGAGGCGCAGCGCGCGACGGCCGAATCGTTGGTGCTCGTCGAGACGCTGCAGGAGAGCGCGCCGATCGGCTTTGCCCTGGTCGACCGTGAGATGCGCGTCGTGCGCATGAACAGCGTTCTTGCCGAGGTCAACGGCGCGCCGGTCGAGGAGCAGATCGGCCGGTCCGTCGCCGAGCTGGTTCCGGATATCTGGTCTCAGATGGAGAGCGTGTATCGGCGCGTGCTCGACACGGGCGAGCCGGTAGTCAACCTCCAGGTTGATCGTGTGCGGGCGTTGACGCGGGATCGCCGGCACTGGCTGGCCAGCTATTACCCCGTTATGGTCGACGACGAAATCATCGGGGTCGGGGTGGTCGTGACCGACGTAACCGAGCGCACGGAGGCCGAAGACTTCCGCTCGACGATGATGGACACGATGGTCGAGGGTCTCTACGCGTTGGACGACGAAGGTCGTGTCGCGTTCATGAACTCTGCTGCAGAGCGGATCCTCGGCTGGAGTGAGGACGACCTGAGCGGCAAGTCGATGCACGACATTGTCCACTTTCAGCACGCGGACGGATCACCTCATTCTGCAGAGGAGTGCCCGCTGCTGCAGGTCCGCCAGTTGGGCAAGCCCACGCGGAGAAGCCACGAGGCGTTCACGCGCAAGGACGGGACGATCTGCCCTGTCTCCTACTCGGCCGCGCCGCTGCGCAACGGGTGGAAGGCCAATGGCGTCGTGGTCGTCTTCCGCGATACCAGCGATGAGCAGGCCGAGGACGACCGGACCCGTCGCGAGCTCGACACGCTTGCCTGGGTCGGACGGATCAGGGACGCCATCGACGAGGACCGGCTGACGCTCTCCACACAGCCCATCGTTCCTCTTGCCGGCGGCAAGCCCAGTCAGGAGCTGCTGCTAAGGATGATCGGTCCCAACGGCGAGATCATCGCGCCCGGCAGCTTCCTGCCGGTCGCAGAGAAGTACGGGATGATCGCCGAGATCGACCGCTGGGTCATCCGCCAAGCCGCCCGGATCGCGGCAAGCGGTCAGAACGTCGAAGCCAACCTCTCCGCCGACTCGATCGGCGACCTCAGCCTGCTCACCTTCATCGAGGACGAGCTACGCGAGGCCGGCGCCGATCCGGCGAACCTCGTCTTCGAGATCACGGAAACCGCCCTGATGAAGGACCTAGAAGCCGGAAAGGCTTTCATCGCGGGGCTCACCGACATCGGCTGCCGCGTTGCCCTCGACGACTTCGGCACGGGGTTCGCCAGCTTTACCTACCTCAAGACGTTCAACCTCGCGTATCTGAAGATCGACGTCGACTTCGTGCGGAACCTGGCCTCCGACATCTCCAACCAGCATCTCGTCAAAGCCATCGCACAGCTGGCCAAGGACTTCGGCTACGAGACGATCGCCGAAGGCGTCGAAGACGCCGAGACCCTGACCATGCTCGTCGAATACGGCGTCGACTTCGCCCAGGGCTTCCATCTCGGCCGCCCGTTGCCAATCACCAGCTCCTGACGTCCAGGCGACCGTGTCGGTCGACAGCAGCGCATCGACAGCTGAGCGTCGGCTTCAGGTCGCGTCGAGGTATTCCCGGATCTGCCGCTCGCCTCGCCGCATCGCCCAGGTGTGGTTGGAGCGGAAGAGTGGGCGCAGCACCGGGGTCAGGTGCCGGATGAGCGCGTGGTTGACGGACGGCCGCCAGTCCAGCGTCGCCGTGGTCGTGCCGTCCGTCTCCGCCAGCGTCCATTCGCCGGAGCCGGCGAAGTCCTTGGAGAGCCGCGAGAAGATGCGCCGGGGCCGCTCCGCTTCGAGCACCTCGAGGCCGAAGTTGACCCTGTAGGGCAGGTACGCCTTCACGAGCAACTCGTTCTTCTTCCCGGGTTCGGGTGGAGCCTGGTCGCCGGTCGCACCGATGACGAAGTCTGTCCACCAGCGCTCGTAGCCGAGCACGTCGCCGACCGCGTCGTAGACGCGGTCGATCGGAGCGTCCACCACCCAGCGATCGAGGAAACGATAGGCGGGCGGCATCGGCCGATCTTAGGCGCGGGCCGGCAGCACGCGCCCGCGCACCTCGCCGAGCTCGACGCCGTTCGCGGCGCGGCCGCAGAGGACCACCTCCTCCCCGTCCGCGAGGAAGCGCTCGCCGCGGAAGAGCTCGATCATCGAGCCCTCTGACCCCGGCTCCGAGCCGGAGATCGTCCCCGACGCCATCAGGTCGCCCGTCCGCAGCGGCGCGCCGTTCGACGTCGCATGCGCGAGCTGTTGCGGGAGCGTCCAGTAGAGGGTCCGCGCGTTGCCGCGCGAGACCGTCTCGCCGTCCAGCTGCACCTCGAGCCCGATGTCGAGCGCCCAGTCGCGCCCGCCGGCGAGATGCGGCAGGGGCGGCGGCTCCTGCAGCGGCGCCTCGACGCGCGCGTCCTCGAGGAGCGCGAGCGGCGTCACCCAGGCCGAGATCGAGGTCTGGAACGACTTGCCGAGATTCGGGCCGAGCGGCACGTACTCCCACGCCTGGATGTCGCGCGCGCTCCAGTCGTTCACGAGCACCACGCCGAAGACGTGGTCGGCGAACGCCTCGGCCGGAACGGAGTCGCCGAGCTCCGTCGGCACGCCCACGACGAATCCGAGCTCGAGCTCGAAGTCGAGACGGCGCGTGGGGCCGAAGGTCGGAGCGTCCTCGTCCGGCGCCTTCCGCTGGCCGCGCGGCCGGACGACGTCCGTCCCGCTGACGGCGACGCTTCCGGCGCGGCCGTGATACGCGACGGGAAGCCAACGCCAGTTGGGCAGCAGCGGCTCCTGGTCGGGCCGGAACATGCGGCCGAGGTTCGTCGCGTGCTCGAGCGATGAGTAGAAGTCGACATAGTCCGCGACCTCGAACGGGAGTCGGACGCGCGCTTCGCTCTCGGCCACGCGCGGCCCGTCGTGTGAGCGCGCGCCCGCGACCGCCTCCTCCCACGCCGAGCGGCCGGCGGCAAGCAGGTCGTTCAGCGTCGGCCGGGCGAACACGTCGCCGAGGCCCGAGAGGTCGACGACCTCGCCGTTCTCGCACCAGGCGAGGCCGCCGGACTCGAGTGCCCCAAAACCCGTCACGCGAGGACCCCCAGCTCTTCGAGCTCCTCGACCGGCTCGAAGAACGAGCAAGTGCCGATCGAGTGGAAGAGTGAGGCGCGGACGTCGGCGAGCCGGGCCGGCGGAGCCTCGCGATCGCGCCAGCGGAAGGACGCAGCGTCGAGCGCGAAGGCGGCCGCCCGCTCGCGCAGCGCGTCCTCCTCGTCGCCGAAGACGGCGGCCGCGAGGAGGTTGAGGAAGCCGTGCTCGCCTGCCTCGGTGGCGTAGGCATGGTGGAGTCCCGCCGTCGCCTTGAAGACGAGGCCGCGCGAGCGGCAGCCGCGGATGAAGCCGGCGAGCTCCTCCACCTCCGGCACACGCTCGCCGCCGCAGCGGATCTTCGCGCGCAGCCCGCGCGATGAGACCTCGTCGAGCGGCACACCCTCCAGGTAGACCGCCTCGTCCTGCCGCTCCATGCTGGAAGCGCCGGCGGCCAAGCCGCCAGCGCCCAGCGAAAACCCCGGGCCGCCATCGGCGGCCCGGTGGCCGGCCTCGACGACGGCGAGCGCCCGGCCCTCGTCCTGCGGCACCTCGGCAAGCTGCGCCGCCGGCCACACGAGCCGGCCGAGCAGCCACGCGTGCTCGCTCTCCCGGGCACGCCGATCTTCAGCGAGCGCCTCGTCCGGTGGCAAGCTCGCCGGCGGGAACATGGGCGCGTGGTCGAAGAACCTCGTCAGCAGGGCGCGGCGGGCATCGTCCGGCATGCGGCCCGAGGCTACACTGGCCGCGGGCCAGGCCTCGTGCAGTGGGAGCCTGCGAACCGCGTCAGATCCGGGAGGAAGCAGCGCTAAGTAGTTCCTCCCACGTGTGCGTCAGGTCTGGCCCTTTTCCCGCTTCGCCCGCTTCGCCCTCGGCTCCGCTTTCCGCTCGCTCAGTGCGAGCGGCTTCGCCGCTCGCCTGTGACGGCGTTCGGCGGCGGGACACGCCCGCGCGTGTCGGGCGCGGCTACGAGCGGGTTGCGCGCGCGGCGTTCTGCTTGAATCGCTGTGTGGCCGCTCTCTACCGGAAATACCGTCCGCAGAGCTTCGAGGAAGTCGTCGGGCAGGAGGCGGTCGTCCGGACGCTGAGCAACGCGATCGGGACGGAGGCGGTGCGCCAGGCGTACCTCTTCGCCGGGCCGCGCGGAACGGGCAAGACCTCGATGGCGCGCATCCTCGCCAAGTGCCTCAACTGCGCGCAGGGGCCGACGACGACACCAGACGGCACGTGCCACGCCTGCCTCGCGATTGCTGCCGGCACGTCCCTCGACGTGATCGAGATGGACGCGGCGTCGCAGCGCGGCATCGACGACATCCGCGATATCCGCGACCGCGTCGTCCTCCAGCCGGTCGAAGGGCAGTACAAGGTCTACATCCTCGACGAGGCGCACCAGCTCACCGACGCCGCCTGGAACGCGCTCCTGAAGCTGATCGAGGAACCGCCGCCGCATCTCGTATTCGTCTTCTGCACGACCGACCTCTCGAAGGTGCTGCCGACCGTCCGCTCGCGTTGCCAGACCTTCGTCTTCCAGCGCCCGCGCCTGCAGGACCTGGTCAAGGTGCTGCGTCAGATTGCGGACGCCGAAGGGATCGACGCGCCGGACCAGGCGCTTGCGCTCGTCGCGCGCAGCGGTCGCGGCGCCTACCGCGACGCCGTCTCGACGCTCGACCAGCTCGCGTCCGCGACCGGGAACAAGGTCACGGTGCAGGCGGTGCTCGAGCTGCTCGGGACCGTCGAGGAAGAGGCGCTTTTCCGGCTCTGTGACCTCGTGATCGACCGCGACACGGCGGGCGCGCTCACCTATGTCGAGGAGCTGTCGGAGCGCGGGCACGACCTCGGCCGCCTCGTCCTCGACCTGATCGAGCACCTGCGGCAGCTCATGCTCGCCCAACACCTCGGCGACGTGCCGGAGGCGGCTGCCAGCAGCGAGGAAGCGCGGGAACGGCTGCGGGCGCAGGCCACCCAGCTCGGCGAAGCGAGCGTCCTGCGCCTGATCGACCTGCTCGAGGTGGCGGTCGACGACATGCGGCAGGGCGGCGATCCGCGGCTGCCGCTCGAGCTCGCCCTCGTGAAGGTCACCCGGCCGGCGAGCGACCTCTCTCGCGAGTCGATCGCCTTCCGGCTCGAGCGGCTCGAGCAGGGGACGGCACCCGCGGCGACCGCGGCCGCACCGCCGCAGCAGGAGGAGACGGTTCCCGAGCCGGCACCGGTTCCCGTGCCCGTTCCCGTCGCGGTCGGCGCTCCATCGCTCGAGCTCTCGCAGCTCCAGGAAGCCTGGGCTCGCACCGTCCTGCCGGCCGTCGAGGAGCGAGGCGGAATCCCGACGGCGTCCCTCCTACGCGAAGCGCATCCCGCCGACCTGAGCGGAGACACGCTCACGCTCGAGTTCCCGCCGTCGGCCCAGTTCCACCTCGACCTCGCTCGCGACCCGAAGAACGCGGGCCTGCTCGCCGACGCCCTCTACGACGTCACGGGCCGCCGACTCGAGCTCGCCTTCGAACTCGGCGAGGCGCGCGAGGCGCCGGCGGTCGACGAGGAGCCGGCGGGCGAGGAGCAGGTCCTCGAGCTGCTCAAGGAGACATTGGACGCGCGGGAACGGGAAGGCTAGAGCCATGTCCTCGTTCGACATGGAGAAGCTCATGCAGCAGGCCGCCGAGATGCAGGCGCAGGTGGAGCGCATGCAGGAGGAAGCGGAAAGGGAGACTGCGCAGTCGTCTGTCGGCGGCGGTCTGGTCAAGGTGACCGCGAACGGCGCCGGCGAGGTTCTCGCGATCGAGATCTCGACCGACGTGATCGACCCGGACGATCCGGAGGCGCTTGCCGACCTCGTCCTCGCCGGGGTCAACGAGGCGCTCCGCTCGGCCAGGGCGAGCGTCGAGGCGAAGGCGGAGAAGATGATCGGCGACATGGGCCTCGGCGGCCTCGGCCTCCCCGGCCTCGGAGAGTGAACGCCCCGCAGCCGTCACCGAAGCGCAACCTGCGCGGTCGCTACATCTTCTCGAACTGGCTCTGGGCGATCATCGTCCTCGCCCTGATCGGTGTCGTGATCTGGGGCTGGACGTTCGATTTCTCGCGCTGACCCGTCCGAAGCGGACGAGTACCCTCAGCGCATGCTCAGCCCGTCGGTCGAGAACCTCGTCGCACAACTGACGCGCCTGCCGGGAATCGGCAGCCGCACGGCGCAGCGGCTCGCGTTCCACCTCCTGCAGACCCAGAAGGAGGAGGCGCTCGCGCTCGCCGGCGCTATCGAGGAGGTGAAGGAGCGCGTCCGCTTCTGCCGCGAGTGCGGCAATCTCACCGAGGACGAGCTGTGTGCGATCTGCCTCGACGCCCGACGCGACCGGACGAGGATCTGCGTGGTGGAGCAGCCGGTCGACGTCGTCTCGCTCGAGCGGACTGCGGAGTATCGCGGTCTCTACCACGTGCTCGGCGGCGCGCTCTCGCCGCTCGACGGCGTCGAGCCCGAGCACCTGCGGATCGACGAGCTCATGCACCGCGTCCAGAGCGACGGGGTCGTGGAGGTCGTCCTCGCCACGAACCCGAACGCGACGGGCGAGGCAACTGCTTCCTACCTCGCGGGCCGGCTGCGTGACCGTGTCCGGGTGACGCGCCTCGCGAGCGGGCTGCCGGTCGGCGGCGACCTCGAATACGCGGACGAGGTCACGCTCGGCCGCGCGCTTTCCGGACGCAGGGAGATGTAGGCGTGGCGGCGACGCACTACGAATCGGTGCCGGAGATCGCGGCGGACACCGAATCCTCGAGCCGCAACGTCGTCGTGATGAAGTTCGGCGGCTCATCGGTCGCCGACACCGGAAAGATCAAGGAGGTCGCGAGGCGGCTCGTCCGTGCGCGCGAGTCCGGCCGGCGCGTCGTCGGTGTCCTCTCGGCGATGGGCGACACCACGGACGAGCTGATCCGGCTCGCGCACGAGATCTCGCCGCGCCCGCATCCCCGCGAATACGACATGCTCATCTCGGTCGGCGAGCGGATCTCGAACGCACTGTGCGCCATGGCCGTCCAGGACCTCGGCCACGAGGCGATCTCGCTCACCGGTTCGCAGGCGGGCATCGTCACCGACACCGTCCACGGCAAGGCGAAGATCGCGGAGGTGCGCGCCACGCGGATCAACGACGCGCTCGAGGCCGGCAGGATCGTCCTCGTCGCCGGGTTCCAGGGCGTGTCCGCCGATTCGCACGACGTGACGACGCTCGGCCGCGGTGGCTCGGACACGACGGCCGTCGCACTCGCCGCCGCCCTTGGGGCCGGAGTCTGCGAGATCTACACCGACGTCGAGGGCGTGTTCACGGCCGACCCTCGGGTCGTCCCCGACGCGCTCAAGCTCCGGACGATCACCTACGAGGAGATGCTCGAGATGGCGGCGACCGGCGCGAGGGTAATGATGGCCCGGTCGATCGAGATCGCACGCAGCTACGGTGTGCCGCTCCACGTACGCGCGTCGTTCAACGACAGCGAGGGCACGTGGATCGCCGAGGAAGGAGATCTGATGCTCGAGAGGGCGATCGTGTCCGGCGTCACCCACGACGTCTCCGAGGCGAAGGCGACGATCGTCTCCGTCCCCGACAGCCCGGGGATCGCGGCCCGCGTCTTCCGGGCGCTCGCCGACGCGGGCGTGAATATCGACATGATCGTGCAGAACGTCTCGGCCAACGGCACGACCGACATCTCGTTCACGCTGCCGAACAGTGACCTCGCGACCGCCAAGCCGATCCTAGACCAGCTGGCCGCCGACATCGGCGCGACCTCGATCGACCTCGACGACGAGATCGCGAAGGTCTCGCTCGTGGGTGCCGGGATGAAGAGCCATCCCGGCGTCGCCGCCGACATGTTCGACGCTCTCGCCGAGGCGGGGATCAACATCGAGATCATCTCCACATCGTCGATCCGCGTCTCCTGCGTCGTGCGCGCCTCGGAGGTCGAGCGGGCGGTTCGGGCGGTGCACGACAAATTCCGGATCTTCGCCGAGGAGCGCGTCGATGCGTGAGGCGCGAGTCGCGGTTGTCGGCGCGACCGGCGCCGTCGGCGGCGTCACCGTGCGGATCCTGCGCAAGCGCGGCTTCGACAACGTTCGCGTGCTCGCCTCGTCACGCTCGGCGGGATCGATGCTTGCCGACGGTGCGCAAGTCGAGGAGGCGACACCGGAAACGCTCGCCGCCGGCGATATCGACGTCGCGCTTTTCTCCGTGGGGACGAGCGCGTCGCAGGAGCTCGTCCCCCACGCCGTACGGGGCGGCGCCGTCGTCATCGACAAGTCGTCCGCCTACCGGCTCGACCCGGGCGTCCCGCTCGTCGTGCCGGAGGTGAACGGCGACCGGGTCGCCGAGCACGAGGGGATCCTCGCGAACCCGAACTGCTGCACGATCCCGCTGGCGTGCGTCCTCAAGCCTTTGCACGATGCCGCAGGACTGCGAAGCGTCCGTGTCTCCACCTACCAGGCCGCCTCGGGCAAGGGCGCCGCCCGCGCCGAGCAGCTGAGGAACGAGGCCGTCGAGCAGCACGACGTCGGGTTCGACTGGACGTGGGAAGGCGACGAGACCGACGAGGAGTCGAAAATTCGCGCCGAGACGCAGAAGATCCTCGACCTGCCGGACCTGCCGCTCAGCGCCACGACCGTGCGCGTGCCCGTGCTCGTCGGCCACGCGGAGGCGGTCTGGCTCGAGCTCGAGGACGGACTTACGCCGGAGCAGGCCGAAGCCGTGCTCGCCGAGGCTCCGGCGCTGCGCCTGGTCGAGGCACCCACGCCGGCGGCGGCGGCGCAGACCGACGACGTGCTCGTCGGCCGGGTACGGCGCGATCGCGCAGGCGAAAACGGGCTGGTGCTCTTCCTTGCCTGCGACAACCTCAACAAGGGTGCGGCATTGAACGCTGTTCAGATCGCGGAGAGGGTGCTCGACACGGCATGGCGTCCGTTGACGTCGGCGTAGGTCTCCTCGGTTACGGCACGGTCGGCTCGGCGGTCTCCCGGATCCTCACCGAGAGCGGCGACGAGATCGAACGCGCAACAGGGCACCGGCTGACCGTCGTGCGCGCGCTCGTGCGCGAGCCGGCGAAGGAGCGCGGCTTCGCGGCGGACGAGGGTGTGCTGACCGCCGACTTCGCCGCGGTGCGCGACGACCCCCGCGTCGACGTCGTCGCGGAGGTGATGGGCGGGGTCGAGCCGGCCGGCGGCTACGTGCGCGAGCTCCTGCGCGCCGGCAAACCGGTCGTGTCCGCCAACAAGCAGCTCGTGGCGCGCGAGGGCGCCGATCTGTTCGCAATCGCGTCCGCCGCCGGCGTCCAGCTCCGCTTCGAGGCCTCGGTGTGCGCCGCCGTGCCGGTCGTGAAGGTGCTACGCGAGTCCCTGGTCGCGGAGAACGTGCACCGCATCATCGGCATCGTCAACGGCACGACGAACTTCGTCCTCTCGCAGATGGAGCGCGGCGGTACGTACGCCGAGGCCCTCGCCGAGGCACAGTCCCTCGGATTCGCCGAAGCCGATCCGACGGACGACGTCAGCGGCGCGGACGCAGCGGCAAAGATGGCGATCCTCGCGACGGTCGCCTTCGGCTCGCGTGTCCTACTCGATGATGTGCAGTGCCGAGGGATCGAGGCGATCGAGCCGGCGCACGTGGCCGCGGCGGCGGAGTTCGGCGCGGCCGTGAAGCTGATCGGGATCGCGACCCTCACCAACGGCGCCGTCGACGTGCGCGTCCAGCCGGCGCTGGTCGAGCACGCGCACCCGCTCGCCGGTGTCGAGGGGAGCTCGAACGCCATCGTCCTGCAGGGCGACGCGATCCGCGAGGTCACGCTCGGCGGGCCGGGGGCCGGCGGCATCGAGACCGCGTCGGCCGTCGTCGCCGACCTCGTCAGCGTGGTCGGGACGTCCGGGACCGGCTTCCTCCAGAACGATGCGTGCTGGCGCGAGCTGCCGAAGCTCGATCCCGCCGCCTGGAGAGCCCCTTTCTACGTGCATCTCGACGTCGCGGATCGCCCGGGCGTGCTTGGCCACGCCGCGGCGACGTTCGCCGAGCACGAGGTCTCGATCGCGCAGCTCGTCCAGCGCGTCGAGCCCGGCGGTGCCGCGCTCGACCTCGTCGTCCACGATGCGATGATCGGCTCCGTGGAAGCTGCGCTCGACGAGCTCGCAGCCTCACCCGAGATGCTCGGCCGGCCGTTCATCGCGCCGGTGATCGCTGCGTGATCCCGATCACGCTCGGCGAGGGCAATACGCCGCTGCTCGCGGCACCACGGCTCGGCGAGCGCTACGGCTGCGAGCTGTGGCTGAAGTGGGAAGGCGCGAACCCGACGGGATCGTTCAAGGATCGGGGCATGGCCGTCGCGACGACGCGCGCAATCGAACGCGGCGTCACGCGGCTCGTGTGCGCGTCGACCGGCAACACCGCCGCGTCGTGCGCCGCGTATGCCGCGCGTGCAGGCATCGAAGCTGTGATCGTCGTTCCGGCCGGCGCGATCGCAGCCTCGAAGCTCGTGCAGGTGCGCGCTGTCGGCGGCGAGATCGTGGAGATCGAGGGATCGTTCTCGGATGCCTTCGCGCACGCCGAGCAGCTCGCGTCGGAGCCGGGGTCGACGTTCGTCAACTCGGGGGGCAGCGACGACCGGATCGAGGGCCAGATGAGCGTCGCGGCCGAGATCGTCGAGCAGCTCGGGGGCCTACCCGACGTCGTGACGCTGCCGTACGGCGGCGGCGGCAACACGCGTGCGGTCGCGCGGGGGTTCGAGGAGCTCGTCGGCCGGCTGCCGCGGCTGTACCCGGTCGAAGCGGCGCAGCGGCCGGACACCGTCGCCTCGGCTATCCGCATCGTCGAGCCGGTGCATGCGAGGTGGGTGAAGGAGGCGATCGAGCGCTCGAGAGGCTCGGTCGTCACGGTGAGCGACGAGGAGATCCTCGCCGCCTGGAGGGCCCTGGGCACGCTCGAGGGCGTCTTCTCCGAGCCTGCGTCGGCGGCCGGCATCGCCGGCCTCGCCCGCGGCACGGCGGCGCAAGGCGAGCGCGTCGTCTGCGTGGTCACCGGCCACGGGTTGAAGGATCCGGCCGCGGTCGAGGCGTGACGCGTTTCCGCGCACCGGCCACGACGGCCAACCTCGGCGCCGGCTTCGACGTCGCCGGCGCCGCGCTCGATCTCTGGAATGAGCTGGAGGTGACAGACGGGGACGACGCCGACGAGTCGCACCTGGGGGTTCGCGCCTTCTCCGTCTATGCCTCACCCGCGGGCTCGGCGTTCACGTGGACGAGCCGGATCCCGCGGGAGCGCGGTCTCGGCTCCAGCGCCGCGATCGTCGCGCTCGGCCTCGTCGCGGGCGCCAGGGCGGCGGGCGTCGAGCCGAGCGTCGAGGAGCTGCTCGAGGCGGGACTGCCGTTCGAAGGCCACGCGGACAATCTCGCGCCCGCCCTCGCGGGCGGCGTCTGCCTGACCTGGGACGGTCGGGTTGCGCGGGTCGCCGACGACCTGCCCTCGCTGCCGATCGCCGTCATCCCCGAGGCCCGTGTCTCGACAGCCGAGTCGCGGCTGGCGCTGCCCGACGCAGTGCCCCGTGCGGATGCGGTGTTCACGGCCGCACGAGCGGCGCTGCTCGGCGCATCGATCGCATCAGGCGACGCGCGCCTGTTCGCCGCGAGCCACGACGACCGACTGCACGAGCCGTACCGCGCCGCCGCCGCCCCGCTTCTCTCCGAGCTGCGCGCCGAGCTCCCGGATGGCGCGCTCGGCGTGACATTGTCCGGCTCCGGCCCGACCGTGGTCGTATGGGCTGAGCGCGACATCTCGGGCGAGCTCCGCGCGCGGTATCCGCAGCACGAGGTGATGAGTCTCCGCGTCGCCCAGGACGGCGCGACCAGATATCTGACGCAAGGTTGATCTTTTCCTAATGCAGCGGATCTACATTCGGCGCGGATGAAGATGCCCACAGCCCTTGTGCTCGTCCTCGGCGCCGGCCTGGCCGGCCTCGGGCTGGCGGCGAGCGCGGCGGGAACAACGACGACCCACAATCGTCAGGCCAGGCACCTCAAGGTTGCGATCGAGGCACTTACGCTCGACGGGAACCGCGTCGCCTACGACGCCAGGGCCTCACTCGGCAAGAACGACAACAAGCTGCTCGTCTGGAACGTCAAGACCGGAAAGACGACGACGGTCAGCGGCAAGCACACCGCCGACGCCGACGACTCCGGCGGCTCGGGCGTTACACAGATCGCGATGGCGGGCTCGCGGGTCGCCTGGACGCTCAACGTCGGCGGCAACATCGAGGGCGACGACTACGTGTATGCCTCCTCGGTGACGAAGCCGAAGGAGCGGCAGATCGCGACCGAGCAGCGTTTCGGCGACTTTTGCGGCGCCGGCGCGTGGGCGTCCAATCCCCATTGCGCAGGGACGTGGCTCGGCGGGCTCGTCGGCTCCGGCAACCTGATCGCACTCAACCGGTGGACGACCGACGATACGGGCACCGTGACCGACGGCGGACTGTACGTGCTCGAGGGCACCGTGATGAAGCAAGTCGCGACGGGGCCGGCCACGATCCAGGCCGCCTCGGCCGACGCGGGACGCGTGGCGGCGCTCCGCACCGACGGGACGGTGGGCCTGTACTCGTCGGCGGGCAAGCTGCTGCGGACGGTGAATCCGTCGAGCGCGGAGGAGGTCGCACTCAGCGGCCACAACCTCGTCGTGCTCACAAGGACACGGACGCTCGAGGTCTACAGCACCCAGACCGGAGCTCTCCGAAAGACACTCTCCGCCAAGGGGGGCGTGAAGCAGGTGCCGGCGAACCTCGACGTCCAGGGCAACGTCGCGATCTACACCATGAACGCGCAGCACCCCTCCGCCGCCAGCGGGTCGCTTCACGCGGTCAATCTCTCGACCGGCAAGGACCAGGACGTCGGCAATCTCCGTGGCGGGATCGGCCTGGCCCACGTCGGCAGCGCCGGCCTGGTCTACGCAGGCAACGGATTCGGCGCCCGCTCCTACGGCAAGGCAACGCTCGTTTTCGTACCGCTGGCGCGGGTCCTGGCAGCGGTCGGCTAGGGCCGCTGTGGCACCGGCGCCGGCGTGAACGCCTCGCGCACGACGGCGAGCACCTTCTCCCGTGCCCCCTCCTCCACAGGCTGGAGCCCACCGAGCTCGAGCCGCGCCAGCTCGACGCGGCCCTGCGATCGCACGGGCAGGAAGCCGAAGTCCGCCAGGAAGTCGGACGGGAAGATCGTCCGGTGGACGTGGAAGCGCTCGAAAGTCGTCTCGCCTTCCGGGTAGCGGTACGCGAACGCCTCGAGCGCCCGTGCTCCGCGCTCCCTCACGTCGCCGATCGCCGTCAGGAAGAGCGACTGCATCACCCAGGGACGGGACGGATCCGTGAGGTAGGCGCACGTGACGAGGACGGCGTCGCTGCTCGCAGGTCCCGCGGGCAGCTCGCGGGCGCGTGGGAAGAGCTCCGCGGGGCCGTACTGCATCGACCCGAGCAGCCGCCCGTCGTCGTCGTGGTAGACCGTCCCCCAGGCGCCCCATTCCTCCTCGGCGTCGCGGATCCACTTGCGCTTGTCGATGCTGCGCCCGCTCCGCGTCTGCCACCAGATGCACTCGTGGCAGACGCTCGGCGCCGTCGGCAGCGTCGCGCCGGTCAGCCCGGAGATGCGGGTGCTCAAGTGTCCTCTCCCACCGCGTCGACGACGACGTCCACCGCGGCCGGGTCGACGTCCGCCATGCTGTGGAGGTACTCGCGCACCCGCTCCTGGACGAGCCTGCCGACCGTGGGGATCGATGCGCCCCATTTCGTCACGACGTGCAGCTCGATCCGCACAGCGCCGTCCGCACCCGAGACTCGGACCGCGTGCCGGCGCGGGAGCGGGCTCTCCGCGAGCTCTCGCACTCCTTCCACCTCGCGCGCCGCGTCGGCTGCGTAGCGGGCGAGGATCTCGATCGAGATCGACGCCTGACCGGCCATAGCCGGGTCAGCCTACCGCCGGTCTCAGCGTCAGCTCCGTCACCTCGGGTCGCGCGGCGAACCGGAGGGGCACGAAGGTGGTGCCCAGCCCCGGGGAGACATGCATCGTCGCGGCGGCGCTCCGGTAGACGCCGTGGGTGTACGGCGCGCTCGGATGCGCCAGGGTCACCTTGCCGCCGGGATAGGGCAAGCAGATCTGGCCGTCGTGCATGTGACCCGCGAGGACGAGGTCGAAGCGGCCGGGCTCGAGCCACTCGAGGACGCGCGGGTAGTGGCAGAGGAGGATCGACAGGTCGGCTTCGCGGGCAAGTCGGTTCGGGTCGAGCTTCAGCCGCCCGCGCACGATGAGCCGCGGATCGACGCCCGCGATCCAGACGCTCCGCCCCCGGAGAGTGAGCAGCCGGCCCTCGTCACGCAGGAGCGTCGCCGGCTCGAGGTCGCGCAGGTTCGACGCGCGTGCTTGCGGGTCGCGGCTGATTGCAAGGTCGTGATTGCCGAGCACCGCCACGGTCGGCGGGGGCAGGAGCCGAACGAGGCGCCGGAGCATCGGCTCGCCCCGCGGATGCGTCAGTAGATCGCCGGTGATGGCGACGAGATCCGGCCGCCGCTCACGGGCCCAGACGGCCGCCTGCCAGGCGGCGCCGACTCCGGGCGAAGGCACGCCGAAGTGGAAGTCCGAAAGGTGGACGATCCGGAGGCCGTCGAGCTCGGCCGGCAACCCGGGCAGCTCGACGTCGAGCTCGCGCAGCCGCACCCAGCCCGCCTCGAGCAGGCCCCAGCCGACCGCGGCGCCGGCGAGCGCGCCGAACCTAATGTGGCCCCGGTGGTGGGCACGCTTGTCTGCTCTGCCGGTTGCAAACCGGCGCATACCGTCGTCCTCAGTCGCGCCGATAGGCACAGCTATCGGCGCTCCTTGCGGCCTCGGTCTGCTTGGCTTTCGCTCGGCAGAGCAGGAAGGCGCCCACCACCGGGGCCACCGTTCAGACTTCCAGCCGCTCGAGCGCCGGGCGCGGGTCGACGACGTGGCGCTTGAACTTCAGCTCCGACTCCTCGAGCCCGGCCGCGACCCCGACGAGCTGCGCGAGATGGAGGATCGGCAGCTTGAACTCCCGTCCGGTCGCCGCCTCGAGCTTCGACTGCCAGGCGTCGAGCGAGAGGTGGCAGAGCGGGCACGGCGTCACCATCACGTCCGCGCCGGCCTCGAGTGCCTGCTCGACGGGCTGGATCATCTCGCCCAGCGCCGTTTCCTCGCGCGCCTGGATGATCGGGAAGCCGCAGCACTTGATCTTGGCCGGGTAGTCGATCGCCTCGCCCCCGCACGCCTCGATGATCCGCTCGAGCGACCACGGGCGGTCGGGGTCCTCGAAGCCGAGGATCTTCGACGGCCGCAGGATCTGGCAGCCGTAGAACGGCGCCACCTTCAGTCCCTTGAGGCCGCGGTGGGCAACCTGCTTCAGCTTCTCGTAGCCCGGGCCCTCCGCGATCTCCCAGAGCAGGTGCCGCACCTCGACGCCGCCGGAATACGGCGGCACGCCGACCGTCTCGAGGTTCTCGTTCACGCGCGCCAGGAGGTCGGAGTCGCCCTGCAGCATGTAGTTCGCCTGCCGCAGGTTGAGCGTGCAGACATTGCAGACCGTCATGAGCATGTCGCAGCCGGTCGCCTCCGCGTAGGCCAGGATCCGCGCGTTGAGGTGGAGGTAGTAGTCCGGCTCCGCCTCGTGGATGTCGCCGGCGCCACAGCACGTCACCGACTCGAGCTCGACGAGCTCGAGCCCGACCTGCGGCGCGAGCGCCTGCGTCGACGTGTCGAGCTCCTTCGCCGAGAGCGAAGCCAGGCAGCCCTTGTAGTAGGCGACCCTCTTCAGAGGCGTCTCGCCTGTTCCCGCTCCGCCCCCGGCCAAGCCGGGGTCTCCGCTCCTGGTGGGCTCCGTCGAGCCTACGCCCATGCTCAAGCCTTGTCCTCCTCGATTTCGGGTAGCCAGGGCCTCGGGGCGGCGCCGGGCCGGTCGTAGATCTCCTCGAGCGACTCGGGTTGGTACCCGTGGTCGAGCTTCGCCAGCGCATGCTCGCCCTGCACCTGACCGAGCGCGCCCTGCCGGTCCTGCTCGCGGACGAGCTTGTGCAGGTTCCGCGCCTCGTTCACGTTGGCCGCCACGTGCGGCGGGAAGGGCGGCGGCACCTTGCCGTGCCGGACGAGGTTGAGCGCGAACTTCGTCTGCTTGATCGCGGAGACGACGCCCTGCGTCTTCGGCACGAGCTCGGTCTCGCGGAGCCAGCCCGTCGTCTCGGTCGACTTGACGAACCACTTCGCGTGCTTCGCGCCCATGTCGCGATCGATTCCTCGCGCGACCGATTCGGCGCCGAGCTTGGCGATCGCGTCGCGCGGGTCGACGCCCTTCGGGCAGCGTTCGTTGCAGAAATAGCAGCGCGTGCAGTCCCAGATCCCGTGCTCGGAGTTGTAGTCCTCGAGCCGCTCGATGGTCGCCGCGTCGCGCGGGTCACCGACGAACCGCATCCCTTTCGCAAGAGCCTGCGGCCCGAGGAACTCGGGATCCGACTCCATCGCGTTGCACTCCGAGACGCAGCAGCCGCAGTTGATGCAGAGCGACTCCTTGTGGACGACGTTCATCCGCTCCTGCGAGATCCGGTACTCGCGCCCGTCCTCGGGCCGCTCGTAGCCGGGCTGCAGCCAGGGCTTCATCGCCTTGAACTTGGCCCAGAACGGATCCATGTCGACCACGAGGTCCTTGCGGATGGGGAGGTTCCCCATCGCCGAGACAACAGGGATGCGGCCCGCCTGCGCGATGTCGTACATCCGCGTCTTGCACGCGAGCACCGCGGCGCCGTCCATCCGCATCCCGCACGAGCCGCAGATCATCATCCGGCAGCTCTTGCGGTAGGCGAGCGAGCCGTCGTGCTGGTCCTTGACGATGTCGAGGCAGTCGAGGAGCGTCGCCCACTCGGGCGCTTCGATCTCGTAGTCCTTCAGCGCCCGCTCACCCGTCGCGGAGTCGTAGCGCCAGATCTTGAGCGCGACCTGCATCAGTACTTCCTCTCCTGCGGCTGCCATTTCGTCATCCGGACCGGCTCCCAGGAGAGCTCGGGCATTCCGTCCACCAGCCGGACGATCGTGTGCTTGAGGAAATTCTCGTCGTCGCGGTCGGGATAGTCGTCGGGACGCGCGTGCGCGCCTCGGCTCTCCTTTCGCTCGATGCCGGCGACCACCATGCACTCGGCGAGGTCGAGCAGGAAGCCGAGCTCGATCGCCTGCGTCAGGTCGCTGTTGAAGACCTCGCCCTTGTCCTCGACGAGCACGTGCTGGTAGCGGTCGCGGAGGCCGGCGACGATCTCGCCCTGCTGCTCCATCTGGCGCTCGCGCCGGAAGACGCCGAAGTTCTCGTGCATCGTGTTGGCGAGCTCGTCGCGGATGCCCCAGGGGCGCTCGCCCTCCTTGCGGTCGAGCAGGGCCCCGAGCTCCCGCTCGGCGTCGCGCTCGACGGAGTCCGGCACATGCACGGTCGTGTGCGACAAGGCCCACTCCGCCGCATGCAGGCCCGAGCGCTTGCCGTAGGTGATCGTCTCCATGAGCGCGTTCCCGCCGAGCCGGTTGGCGCCGTGCACGGAGACGCACGCGCACTCGCCCGCCGCGTAGAGGCCCGTGAGCTCGGTCTGGCCCCAGACGTCGGTGGCGACGCCGCCCATGTGGTAGTGGGCGCCCGGCCGCACCGGGATCGGGTCGTAGATCGGGTCGACCCCGAGGAACGTCAGCGCAAGCTCGCGGGACCCCGGCAGCCGCTCGATGATCCGCTCGGCGCCGAGATGGCGGAGGTCGAGGAGTACGTTGCCGTCGACGTCCCGGCCGGCGTCGATCTCCATCTGCTCGGCGCGGGAGATGACGTCGCGCGAGGCGAGCTCCATCGTGTTCGGCGCGTACCGCTTGAGGAACCGCTCACCGTCCTTGTTGAGCAGATAGGCGCCCTCGCCGCGACAGCCCTCCGTGATCAGGACACCCGTCGGCGCCAGCGTGGTCGGATGGAACTGCATCATCTCCATGTCCTTCAGCGGCAGGCCGGCGCGCAGCGCCATCGCCATCCCGTCCCCCGTGCAGGAGTACGCGTTCGTCGTCCCGACGTAGAGCCGCCCGGCCCCGCCGGTGGCGAGGATCACCGTCTTCGCCCCGATCGTCTTCAGGCCGCCGTCGAGCAGGTCCCAGCAGATGACGCCCTGGCAGCGGCCGTCGTTCTCGACGAGCTGCCAGGCGAAGTACTCCTCGTAGGTGAGGATGTCGCGCTTGCAGACCTGCTCCCAGAGCACCTGGACGAGGACGTGTCCCGTGATGTCGGCGGCGTACGCGGTGCGCGGCGCGCCGGCCGCCCCGAAAGGTCGCTGCGCGATACGGCCGTCCTCGGTCCGCGAGAAGACGGCCCCCCAGCCCTCGAGCTGGTAGACGTCGCCGGGCGCCTCGTCGCAGAGGATCTCGATCGCGTCCTGGTCACCGAGGTAGTCGGAGCCCTTGACCGTGTCGTAGGCATGAATCTCGGGGTTGTCCTCCGACGCGTTCCCGAGCGCCGCGTTGATGCCGCCCTCGGCGGCGCCGGAGTGCGACCGGGTCGGGTGGATCTTCGAGATCATCGCCACGTCCGCACCCGCGTCGAAGGCCTCGATCGCGGCGCGCATGCCTGCGCAGCCCGCCCCGACGACGAGCACGTCGTGCTTGGCGATCACGGGAAATGACGCTAGCGCACCGAGCTTCGCCACCGGCGCCGGAACCGTCGGCCGCAGGCGGCAGGGCGCTCGCGTCGAAGTCGCCTGCATGGACGCTCGCGCCGCGGCCGATCGCTTCCTCGCCTCGCCGGCGCTGAGCGAGAGCACCCGGCGCGCGTACGGCGGCGATCTCGAGGAGTTCTGCGTCTGGCTCGAGGAGCACGGCACGAGCCTCGACGCCGTCGACGTCCGCGTCCTCGCCGAGTACGTCGCCTGGCTCGGCGGCCCGCGGCACGGTCGGCGCCCGAGGAAGCTCGCGCCGGCGACGATCGGGAGGAAGCTCGCCGCCGTCCGGGCGTTTCTCCGGCACGCGCTGGGGCCCGACCGCGTTCCCGACGGACGCCTCGCCCCGCGCCGGGCTCGCCGTCTGCCCGACGCGCCTGCGGCCGCCGAGATCGAGCACACGCTCGAGGCACTCGAGGGCGACGGCCCGATCGCGTTGCGGAACCGCGCGCTCGTCGAGCTCGTCTACTCGGCCGGCCTGCGCAGCGCCGAGGCGGTCGGGCTCGATCTCGGGGACGTGGACTTCGAGCAGGAGCTCGTCCACATCCGCCACGGCAAGGGCGGGAAGGAGCGCGTCGTGCCGCTCGGCGAAGAAGCGGCGCTCTGGCTCGCCCGCTACCTCCGCGACGGACGGCCCGCGCAGGCGAAAGGCGCGAACGACGCGTTCTTCCTCTCGGCGCGAGGCCGCCGCCTCGACACGAGCACGCTGCGCCGGATCGTCCCCCACCCGCACCGGCTCCGACACGCCTTCGCGACCCATCTCCTCGACGGAGGCGCCGATCTCCGGACGATCCAGGAGCTGCTCGGCCACAGCTCCCTCTCGACGACGCAGGTCTACAGCCACGTGGACCCGCGCCACCTGCGCCGGGTCTACGACCGAGCACATCCCCGCTCGTAGCCGAGGAGGGAAGAATGCGGGGATGCGGGTCTCGGCCAAGGTCGACTACGCGCTTCGGGCGATGGCGGAGCTCGCTGCGGCTCCGCCGGGGCTGATGACCGCCGAGCAGCTCGCGTCGGCGCAGCACATCCCGCCGAAGTTCCTCGAGAGCATCCTCGGGCAGCTCCGTAGCGGCGGTCTCGTCGCGAGCCAGCGCGGCGCCGTGGGCGGCTACCAGCTCGCCCGGCCCGCGGAGGAGATCTCGATCGCCGACGTCATCCGAGAGCTCGAGGGGCCGATCGCCACCGTGCGAGGGGTGCGGCCGGACGAGCTCGAGTACGACGGTGCGGCGGCCGGCCTGCGCGGCGTCTGGCTCGAGCTGCGCACCCAGATCCGCGGCGTCCTCGAGCAGACGACGCTCGCGGATCTCGTTCCGAAGACCTGATTCGGGTCGACTTGCGGTGCGTGTTCGCTTATGGCAATAATCAGCATCGCCAATACCTACTAAACCGGTAGAGACACTCTCAGAAAGGCTCGCCCAGATGCGCCGACTCCTCCTCTTTGCACTTGTTCTGCCCGTCGTCTTCGGCTGCGCCGGAGCCGCCCAAGCGCACGTAGCGGGGACCACCGTGAACCTGGTGGCCTACTCGACGCCGAAGCCCGTGATGGCGAAGCTCATCTACCGCTGGACGCACTCCTCCGCCGGACACGGCGTCTCCTTCAGCCAGTCATACGGCCCCTCCGGCTCCCAGGCTCGGGCGATCGCCGCCGGCCAGCCCGCCGACATCGCCTTCCTCTCGACGGGACTCGACATCGACAGCCTCGTCGCCGCAGGCCTCGTCTCGAAGAGTTGGAGCCACGCCCCGTACGGCGGAATCGCGGCCAACTCCGTCGTGGCGTTCACCGTGCGCAAGGGGAACCCGAAGCACATCCACACCTGGAAGGACCTGATCAAGCCCGGCGTGCAGGTCGTGACGCCGAGCCCACTCAGCTCCGGTTCGGCGAAGTGGAACGTGCTCGCGGCGTACGGCGCGATGCGCAAGCTCGGGATGAGCGACAAGAAGGCGCTCCAGTTCGTGGTGCAGCTCTTCCGGCACGTCGTCTCGCAGGACTCGTCCGGCTCGAACGCCATGCAGACGTTCCTCGCCGGCAAGGGCGACGTGCTCATCACCTACGAGAGCGAGGCGTACACGGCGATCGCCGCGGGCGCGAAGATCCGCATCGTCGTCCCCGGGCAGACGATGCTCATCCAGCTGCCGATGGTGGCATTGAACAAGGCGCCGAGCCAGGCGAAGCAGTTCATCGCCTACGCCCACACCCGCGAGGCGCAGGGCATCTTCGCGAAATACGGCTACCGCCCCTTGGTCCAGTCGGTCCTGAAGGCGCCCGCGCTGAAGGAATGGCGGACCCGCTACGCGCTCGGCTCGCGCACCCTGTTCAAGATCGCCGATCCACTCTTCGGCGGCTGGAACAAGGCGAACAAGGTCTGGTTCGATCCGAACACCGGTCGGATGGCCGCGATCGAGCGCGAGGTCGGAGGCCCCTAACTGGAGGCCGCGACCACAGCCGACGCCCGGAGCGTCATTCCGCGCGCTGCGGCTCGCGCAGGCGGACGCGCGAGCACGGCCGTCTCGCTCGGCGTCATCTCGACGTTCCTCACGGTCGTCGTCGTCCTGCCGATCGCCGCGCTCGTCTGGGAGTCGAAGCAGAACGGCGGTCACGCCTTCTGGCAGGTCGTGACGAGCCCGCAGGCGCTCGCGGCGCTGAAGCTCACGCTCGGCGCCGCAGCCGTCGTGGCGCTCCTCAACGCGGTGCTCGGCACCGTGACCGCATGGGTGCTCGTGCGGGACGACTTCCGCGGCAAGTCGCTCCTGAACGCGGTGATCGACCTGCCGTTCGCGCTGCCGACCATCGTCGCGGGGCTCACGCTGCTCACCCTCTACGGGCCCCGCTCTCCGGTCGGGATCAACGTCGCGTTCACGCGGATGGCGATCGTGCTCGCGCTCCTGTTCGTCACGCTGCCGTTCGTCATCCGGACGGTGCAGCCGGTGCTGCTGGAACTCGACATCGAGATGGAGGAGGCGGCCCGGTCGCTCGGCGCCGGTCAGCTGACCGTCTTCCGGCGAATCGTGCTGCCGAACATCCTCCCCGGCATCCTCTCCGGCGTCGTTCTCGCACTCGCGCGCGCGCTCGGCGAGATCGGCGCCGTCGTGCTGATCTCGGGCAACCTCCCGTACCGGACCGAGGTCGCATCGGTGTTCGTGCTGAGCCGGATCGAGAGCGGGGACACCGCGGGCGCGGCGGCTGTCGCAGTCGTGCTGCTCGCCGCCTCCTTCGTGCTCCTGCTCGCAATCGGAGCGCTCCGTTTCTTCGTGACGAGGCACGAGCGTGGCTAGGCGCCTCGGGCTCCGTGCGGTGGCGATCGGCTACCTCCTCGCGATCCTCCTCGCGCCGCTCGGGATGGTCTTCTACCGCACCTTCCAGCACGGCCTGCACCCGGTCTGGGAGGCGCTCTCCGACCCGCTCACGGTGCACGCCTTCAAGGTCACGCTGCTCGCCACCGCGATCGCCGTGCCGATCAACACCCTCTTCGGCATCCTCTGCGCCCTCGCCATCGTGCGGCGCCGCTTCCGCGGCAAGGGGCTCCTGAACGCCTTCATCGACCTGCCGCTGGCCCTCTCCCCAGTTGTCGTCGGCCTGGCGCTCTACCTCCTGTACGGGCGCACTGGCTGGTTCGGGAGCTGGTTCGGCGCGCACGGCATCCAGGTGCTCTTCGCCTTGCCGTCGATCGTCCTGGCCACGATCTTCGTCTCCGTTCCCTTCGTCGCGAGGGCCGTGATCCCGACGCTGCGCGAGCTCGGCACCGAGCAGGAGCAGGCTGCCGCCACGCTCGGCGCCTCACGGTGGCAACGGTTCTGGCGGATCACCCTGCCGTCGATCCGCTGGGCCGTCATCTACGGCGTCGTCCTCACCACCGCTCGCTGCCTCGGCGAGTACGGAGCGGTGGCCGTCGTCTCCGGCCGGATCGAAGGCAAGACCGAGACGGCGACCCTGCGCGTCGAGGACCTCTTGCAGAACTTCGACACGTCCGGCGCCTACGCCGTGGCCGTCGTCCTCGCAGCGATCGCCGTGCTCGTGCTCGTCGTCATGACCCTGACCAGGCCCCGGGAGGAGACCATCTGATGTCGATCGAGGTCCACCACGTCACCAAGCGCTTCGGCTCCTTCCTCGCCCTCGACGACGTCTCGCTCGAAATCCCGGAGGGCTCGCTTACCGCCGTCCTCGGCCCCAGCGGCTCGGGGAAGTCGACGCTGCTGCGGATCGTCGCCGGTCTCGAGCGCCCCGATTCCGGCGAGGTGCTTCTCTCGGGAGAGGACGCGACGGGGCTCGCCCCGCAGCGCCGCGACGTCGGATTCGTCTTCCAGCACTACGCGGCCTTCAAGCACATGACGGTCCGCGACAACGTCGCCTTCGCCCTCACCATCCGGAAGCGGCCCAAACAGGAGATCCGGGAGCGCGTCGACGAGCTGCTCGAGCTCGTGCAGCTCTCAGGGTTTGCAGACCGTTATCCCTCCCGGCTGTCGGGCGGCCAGAGGCAGCGCATGGCCCTCGCGCGCGCCCTCGCGGCGAAGCCGCGCGTCCTGTTGCTCGACGAGCCGTTCGGGGCGCTCGACGCGCGCGTGCGGGCCGAGCTGCGCGACTGGCTGCGCAGACTCCATGAGGAGGTGCACGTGACGACGGTCTTCGTGACGCACGACCAGGAGGAGGCGATGGAGGTCGCCGACCGGGTCGCAGTGCTCGATCGCGGCCGGCTCGAGCAGGTGGGCGCGCCCGCCGATCTCTACGACTCGCCCGCCTCCGAGTTCGTACTGCGCTTCGTCGGCGACGCCGTCCGGCTGGGCTCTCGCCTCGTGCGCCCGCACGAGGTCGTGCTCAGGCGCTGGCCCGGGGACGGCGCGGTGGAGGTGGAGGTCGAGCGCATCGCGGTGCTCGGCGCCGACGCCCGCGTCGACCTCGCGGACGGAAGCGGCGAGCGCCTCACGGCACGCCTGCGCCGCGACCAGCTCGAGGACCTCGACCTTGCCCGTGGCGAGATCGTCTGGGCCAGCGCCGAGCCCTCAGCCGGTCACGTGGAAGCCGCTCAGGCCCTCGACTGACTCCTCCTCGACCTCGACGCGCTCGACCTGGGCTCCGCGTGGCCCCTTCCGGCAGAGCTCGACGAGCGTTTCGACGTCCTCGGGCTCGCCCTCGAAGACTGCCTCGACCGTCCCATCCGGCCGGTTCCGCACCCAGCCGGAGACGTCGGCCGACCGCGCGGCCCGCTCGACCGCATAGCGGAAGCCGACACCCTGGACGAAGCCGTGCACGAGGACGCGCTTGCGCTCCACGGCCATATTCGAGCAGGCGTCGCGCTCGCCGGGACGAAGTCAGCGGCCGTGGCGAAGCGGCAGCAATCCGATCCCGCCGTCGAGGGCTTCCTCGCCCTCTCGGCAGCGCGGCTCGCGCCTCGCACCGTGGAGGCGTACCGGCACGATCTTGGCCACCTGACCGGCTGGCTCGCGCGCTCTGGGTCGGGCCGCTCACCGGCGGACGCGAGCCCCGACGACCTCGCCGCCTATGTCGCGCAGCTCCGCGCCGACGGCCTCGCGCCGACGACGGTCGCGCGCCGGCTCGCCGCCGTCCGCTCGTTCTTCCGGCACCAGGTGCTCCTGGGCGCGCGCACGGACAATCCCGCCGCGAATGTCGAGCTGCCCAGGCGCCGGCGGACGCTGCCGCGGACGCTTTCGCCGGCCGAGGTCGAGCGCCTGCTCGACGCCGCGGCGGGCACGACGCCACGGGCACTCCGCGACCGAGCGCTCACCGAGCTCCTCTACGGAGCCGGGCTGCGGGTGAGCGAAGCGGTCTCGCTCGACCGGCAGTCCGTCGACCTCGAGAACCGGCTCGTCCGCTGTCTCGGCAAGGGGAGCAAGGAGCGCGTCGTCCCGATCGGACGGGAGGCCGTGGATGCCCTCCGCCGCTACCTCTCGCGCGGTCGCCCGTACCTCGAGCGGCGCAACCGCCCCGAGCTGTTCCTCAACGCGAACGGCGGGCCGCTCACCCGCGCCGGTGTCTTCTTCATCCTCCGCGGCTTGGCCGCAAGGGCCGGGCTGGAGCCAGAGCGCATCCACCCGCACCTTCTGCGTCACTCGTTCGCAACGCATCTGCTCGAGGGCGGCGCCGACCTGCGCGCCGTGCAGGAGATGCTCGGGCATGCCGATCTCGCGACGACAGAGCTCTATACGCACGTATCCGATCGCAGGCGGCGCGAGTTGTATTTCCAGGCGCACCCGCATGCGCGCCGCAAGAAACACACGACGCAAGCGACCAGGAAGTAGCAATGCACCTCGATCCACACGTCGCGATCGGCGCAGTCAGCACCCTGGCGGCCGCGTGGCTCATGATGCAGGCAGGCCTGCAGAAGAGCGCGCTCGAGCAGCGCCGGCGCCGCCGGGTCTGCCCCTCGTGCGGCCGGCATATCGAGGCTCGCGTTTGCAGTTCGTGCGCGGGCTGACGCCCTAACGCCTCGCCTGCGACTTCTGCTTCAGCCCGTGCGCCACGGCGCCGGCTGCGCGACGCAGGTCGGCGTCTGCGTCGTCGTCCGTGGCCAGCCCTTCGAGTTGCACGATCGTCTCACGCTGCGCAGAGCCGTTCTTCAGCGCCATCACGGCGAGCCGGCGCACCGCGGAGTTTTCGTCCCCGTCGGCGATCATCTTGTGCAGCACCGGCCGGACGGAGTTGACCGTGCTCGGGTGGTCGCGCGCGAGCAGCTCGACCGAGAGGAGCGCGGAGCCGCGCGCCGCCGGGCTCCCATCGTCCAGACCCCGCCGCAGCAGCTCCTCCTTCGCGCGCCAGCGGAAGAGGCCGATCGCGCGGAAGGCGAGCGCCCGCTCGCGGAAGTCCGCGCTGCGGGCAGCCGCTTCCAGCTCGTCGTCCCACTCGCTCCGCAACGAGGCGAGCTCCTGCTCCGCCCCGCTCTCCGCGAGCTCCCCGGCGCGCGCCGCTGCTTCTGCAAGGGTCACCGCCGGAGCCTAACGACGCGCCTCGTAAAACCGCTCAGCTACGCTCGCGGCCGTGGCGCACCGAGTCGTTCTCATTCCCGGCGATGGCACAGGGCCGGAGCTGACAGAGGCGACGCGGCGCGTTCTCGAGGCGACCGGCGCCGAGATCGAGTGGGACGTGCGCGAGGCGGGCGCCGACGTGATGGAGCGGTACGGCGGGAACCCCCTGCCGCCCGACGTCCTCGACGCGATCCGCGAGACCGGCTGCGCGCTGAAGGGACCGATCACGACCCCCGTCGGCGGCGGCTTCCGCTCGGTCAACGTCGCGCTGCGCAAGGAGCTCGACATGTACGCGCAGGTGCGCCCGTGCAAGAGCTACCCCGGCGTCCGCACCCGTTTCGAGGACGTCGACCTGATCATCGTGCGCGAGAACACCGAGGATCTCTACGCCGGGATCGAGTACGAGGAAGGAACGCCCGACGCCGAGGAGCTGATCCGCTGGATCGAATCGAAGGGCGGGAAGCTGCGTCACCGCGACGCAGGCATCTCGATCAAGCCGATCTCGGTCACCGGCACGCGCCGCATCTTCGAGTTCGCGTTCGACTACGCACGGCGGAACGGCCGCCGCAAGATCACGGCCGTCCACAAGGCGAACATCATGAAGTACACGGACGGCCTCTGGCTGCGCGTCGCCCGCGAGGTCGCGGCCGAGAACCCGGACGTCGATTTCGACGACCGCATCGTGGACAACATGTGCATGCAGCTCGTCCAGCGGCCCGAGGAGTACGACGTGCTCGTCCTGCCGAACCTCTACGGGGACGTCCTTTCCGACCTCGCGGCCGGGATGATCGGCGGGCTCGGCGTCGCTCCGGGCGCGAATTATGGCGAGACGGTCGCCGTCTTCGAGCCGACGCACGGCTCGGCGCCGAAGTACGCAGGCATGAACAAGGTCAACCCGATTGCCGAGATGCTGTCGGGCGTCCTGATGCTCCGCCACCTCGACGAGGGCAGCGCTGCCGACCGGCTCGAGCAGGCGATCGCCGCCGTCATCGCCGAAGGCAGGAGCGTCACCTACGACATGAAGCCGAGCCGCGACGACCCGACCGCCGTCGGGACGAGCGAGGTCGCGGACGCGGTCATCGAGAAATTGGAGGCCGAGGTAGCCGTATGAGACGGAAGATCACGATCGTCGGCGCGGGAGCGACCGGCGCGACCGCCGCCCACCTCCTCGCGGCGCGCGACTACGCCGACGTCGTCCTCACCGACATCAAGGAGGGCTTGCCGCAGGGCAAGGCGCTCGACCTGAACCAGATGGGCCCGGTGCTCGGCTTCGAGCCGCAGATCACGGGCACGAACGGCTACGAGGAGACGGCCGGCTCGGATGTGGTCGTGATCACGGCCGGACTGCCCCGCTCGCCGGGAATGTCGCGCGACGACCTGGTGACCACGAACGAGAAGATCGTGGGCTCGGTCACCGAGCAGATCGTCGCCCAGAGCCCCGACTGCACGATCGTCGTCCTCTCGAACCCGCTCGACGCGATGTGCCACGTGGCCAAGAGCGCCTCGGGGTTCCCGAAGGAGCGTGTCTTCGGCCAGGCGGGGATCCTCGACACCGCCCGCTTCCGCACCTTCATCGCCTGGGAGACCGGGGCCTCCGTCCGCGACGTGCAGGCGCTGGTGCTCGGCGGCCACGGCGACCAGATGGTGCCCGTCGTCTCCGCCGCGACGGTCGGCGGCGTCCCGCTGCGCAAGCTCGTCTCCGAGGAGCGGATCCAGGAGATGGTCGAGCGCACCGCCAAGGGCGGCGGCGAGATCGTGCAGCTGCTCGGCACCTCGGCGTGGTACGCGCCCGGTGCGGCGGTCGCGGAGATGGCCGACGCCATCCTGCTCGACCAGAAGCGCGTCCTCCCCTGCACCGCGTACCTCGACGGCGAATACGGGATCGACGGCCTCTACATCGGAGTGCCGGTGAAGCTCGGCGCCGGCGGGATCGAGGAGATCGTCGAGCTCGATCTCTCGGACGACGAGCGGGCGGCGCTCGAGCACAGCGCAGAGGCAGTGCGCGACGTCGTCGGCGTGCTCTCCGCCTGAGTGCTCGAGACGCTCGAGAACCGGTTCCAGGGGCGCAACTACCTCGTCGAGCTCGGCGCGCCGGAGTTCACGTCGATCTGCCCGCTCACCGACGCGCCCGACTTCGGCGAGCTCACGATCCGCTACGTCCCGGACGCGAAGCTGTTCGAGCTCAAGTCCCTGCGCGACTACCTGACCTCGTTCCGCGGACGGAAGATCTTCCAGGAGGAGGTCGTGAACGAGGTGCTCGAGCAGCTCGTCGCGGACGGCGCGCCGCGCTTCGTGGAGGTCGAAGGCGAGTTCGCCGCCCGCGGCGGCATGACGACGCGCGTGGTCGCAAGCTCCGGAGAGCTGCCGGATTCGTGGATCTCGGGCTGAGCGGCCGCACGGCGCTCGTCTGCGGCGCCTCGTCGGGCCTCGGACTCGCCAGCGCCGAGGCGCTGGCCGAGGAGGGCGCCAACGTCGTCCTCTTCGCGCGTCGCGCAGCGCACCTCGAGGAGCACGCCGCCCGCCTCGGCGGCGTCGCCGTCGCCGGCAACGTGGGCGAGGATGCCGACCTCGAGCGGGCGGTGTCGACCGCCGTCGAACGGTTCGGCGGCCTCGACGTCCTGGTCTGGAACGGCGGCGGCCCCCCGCCGGGAAAGGCAATGGACGCCGACGAGGCGGCGCTCGAGTCCGGCTACGAGCTGCTGCTGCGACCGGCGGTGACGCTCGTCCGCCTTTGCCTGGGCCACCTCGAGCGCAGCCCGGCGGGGAGAATCGTCGCCGTCACGTCGCTCGCAGCGCAGGAGCCGACCGCCCATCTCGCCATCTCGAACACGTTTCGCCCGGCGCTCACGGGCTGGCTGAAGACGCTGAGCCGGGAGGTCGGGCCGAAAGGCGTCACGGTCAACTGCGTCGCGCCTGGCCGGATCGCGACGGCCAGGCTCGACGAGCTCTATCCGGACGGCCCGAGCGAGGCACAGCTGGAGGAGATCGCGCTGCGGCGCTGGGGCACGCCGCGGGAGTTCGGCGACGTCGTCTGCTTTCTCGCCTCCGAGCGAGCGCGCTACGTCACCGGGCAGACACTCGTCGTCGACGGCGGCCTGAAGCGGTTCCTCTTTTGAGGGGGCGCCTCACTCCGTGGCGCGTCGCAGGCGCAACCGTCGTCCTCCTCGTTCTGGCGGTGCTGATCCTCCTCCGAGTCCCTTCCGGCCAGTACATCCTGCTCCCGGACGTCGCTCATCCGGTGGCGCCACTCGTGCAGGTCCAGAACGCCCACCCCGCCAAGGCCGGGACCCTCTACTTCGTGGACGTCGTCGAGCGTCAGGCGAGCGAGTTCGAGGCGCTGTTCCCCTGGATCCACCGGCACGGGTCGCTCGAGCCGGCCGGCGCGATCGTTCCTCCGTGCGCCACGGCCGCGGAGGCGGAGCAGGCGCAGCTGCAGGAGATGGCGTTCTCGCAGCGCGTGGCGGCCGCAGTAGCGCTGAAGCATCTCGGCTACCACGTCGTCGTCCGGCCGACCGGAGTCGTCGTCTCCCAGCTCATCGCCGGGACGCATGCACCCTGCAAGCTCCAGCCGATGGACGTGATCCTCGCCGTCGACGGCACCCCGACACCGACGATCGCGGCGCTTCGACATGCGCTCGGACGCGTGAAGCCGGGCAACGTCGTCGTGCTGCGTGTCCATCGCGGGGGCCGGACGCTGAGCGCTCCGCATCCGGACGATCGCCGTACCGCAGGAGCCCGGGCACGCGTTCGTGGGCTTCGCCCCGGACCAGGCCGCGCAGATCAAGCTTCCGATCCGGGTCTCGATCGACGCGAGCGGCATCGGCGGGCCCTCGGCCGGCCTCGCCTTCGCGCTCGAGGTCATGCAGAAGCTCGGACGCAATGTCCTCCGCGGTCATCGCGTCGCCGCGACCGGCGAGATGGAGCTGGACGGCACGGTGGCCCCGATCGGCGGCGTCGAGCAGAAGACGTACGGCGTGCGAGCATCCGGAGCAGACGTCTTCCTCGTCCCGGCCGGAGACAACGCGCGGACCGCCCGCCGCTATGCCGGGCCGCTTCGCATCATCCCGGTCCGCAACTTCAGCCAGGCGTTGCACGCCTTGGCAACGCTGCCGCAAGCGCAATAGAACAGATCGTTTTCCGGTCGTTCGAAACTGCCGGAAATTCGTCAGTTTTCGTCTGCGACAACGCTTGCTTCCGCGGGATCTCCGCCTATCATCGCACCTCGAGAGCGGCCCGGACTTTCTAGAGCAAAGACGAGGATGAGCAAACGTCCCAGCCCAACATGCGCTGATTGCTATTTCCGCCGAGCGGGCCTCTGCGCCCTTCCCGGCGAGACGATCTGCCCGACGTTCCGCATTCAGTCCGTCGGACGGCTGGCGCCGCCGCCCCAGCCTCGCCTCGTCCCGCGCGCGCTGACAGTAACCGCCGCTGCCTAATTCGTAGGATTCGGGCTTATGCGCTTCCTGCGCCGCCCCCGGATCGATACCGACGAGGTCGCCGATCGCTGGCAGCCGCGGCTGTACGTGCGGCTGATCGTCCTCGGGCTGCTCGTCGCGTACGCGATCGCCTTCGTCATCGAGAACCGGAGGCAGGTGAACGTCCACTTCGTGCTGGCGACCGCGGGGGTGTCGCTCGTCTGGCTGATCCTGCTCGCGCTCGGTGTCGGCCTGCTCGGCGGGATCCTCCTCGGGCAGCTAGAGCGCCGCAGGCGACGCCGCTCGAACGAGCCCTCCTAGCCGAGCGACACCGTCGGCGATCTCGTCCGGCGAGACGAAGCTGAAGGCGAGTCGCAGCGAGCGCTCGCCACCGCGACCCCCGGGGAAGAAGTCGCTCCCCTTGACGAACGTCACGCCGACTTCCTCCGCGTTGGCGAGCAGCTGATCGCTCGCCGGCCCGGACGGAAGATCCAGCCAGACGAAGTAGCCGCCGTCGGGCCGCGTCCAGCTCGCGTCCTCCGGCAGCTCGCGCGCGAGGGCCTCGAGCATCGCGTCGCGGCGTTCGCGCAGCAGACCGTTCACGCGCTCGAGATTCGGCTCGAAGCTGTCTCGCCGCAGGAACTCGAGCACCGTCGCCTGCGAGAGGTATGGCGGCGAGATGTAGGTCGAGACGGCGAGCGCCTCGATCTCGCGCGCCAGCTGCGGAGGCAGGACGAACCAGCCCACACGCAGGCCCGGGGCGACCGTCTTCGAGAAGGAGGAGCAGTAGGCGATCCCTTCGCCCTCGGCGAGCTCGAACACGCTGGGGAGCGGCTCCCCGTCATAGCGGACGAGCCCGTACGGGTCGTCTTCGAGCACGAGCAGCTGCCGCTCGCGGGCGATCTCCGCCAGGCGGAGGCGCCGCTCGAGGGAGAGCGTGCGCCCGCTCGGATTCTGGAAGGTCGGGATCGTGTAGAGGAAGGCCGGCGGCGCGCCGGTCGCGAGCGCTTGTTCGAGCGCCTCCGGGACGAGGCCCTCGTCGTCCATCTCGACCGGGACGATCTCGGCGCCGAGCCGCGCGAGGATCTTGAGTGGCCGGTCGTACGTGGGCGCCTCGACGAGGACGCGGGTCCCAGCGTGGACCAACTGCTCGGCGAGGAAGACGAAGCCCTGCAGCGAGCCGCTCGTGAGCACGACGCGGGAGGGCTCGACGCCGTGGCGCTCGGCGAGCCACTCCCGGAGCGGGCCGTAGCCGCCGCCGGGGCCGTAGCTCAGGATCGAGCGGCCGTCGCGCTCGAGCGCGACCCTGGCGCAGTCGGCGAGCTCCTCGACGGCGAGGCACTCGGGCGCAGGGACACCGCGGGCGAACGAGATCATGCGCGGAGGGTAACCGTGCCTCCGGCTATCCGGGCAGCTCGCGCTGGGAGGCCCGCAGCGCCCGGATCACCTCGCCGTAGTTGCCCTTCAGCTCGGTGGGCACCCGCCAGACGTCGACCGTGCCGAAGAGGCCCGCCACCCGCACCCGCACGACGGGAGCGTCGGGCTGCGCCGCGTGGCGGCCCCATTCCCGCCGGTGCCCGACGACGCTCAGCCCGCTGACGTCGACCCAGATTCCCTCCGGGACGTATACGTCGACGTTGCCGAAGAAGGCGAGGACGGTGACGGAGGTCCGGTCGCTCGTGATCTCCGCATCGCGTAGGTCCAGGTCCACGTCGGCGAAGCCGGAGAGGACGACGGCGCGCCGCGGAAGCCGGAGCCGGCCGCGCCGGATGACATGCGCGAACAGTGCGGCTGTGACACGAGACGGGCGGCGGCGGCCGCCCGCGGGCCGCACTGCCGGAAGTGCCTCGGAGCAGGTGGCGAGATCTTCGGCGGTGCCCGCCCGAAGCGCGGCCTCGACTCGCTGCGAGAACTCCTCGAGTGTGAGCCGGCCTGCGACCAGATGCTCCCGCAGGACGTGCACGGCGCGCTCGCGATCCGCGTCGGACGCGCGAGGAGAGAGCTCGTTCACGACCGGGTAGCCGCGAGCTCGCCGCGCAGCTCCGCGACGCGCGCGACGCCGACGGTGTGGCCCTTCTCCTCGTACAGCGGCCGTGCCTCGTCGAGGGCCTCGAGCGCCTCGTCGTGCCTGCCGGCAGCTGAGAGGACGATGGCGAGATCACGCAAGGCGTTCGCCTTGTACTCGAGCGCGTCGGTCGGCTCGCCCCAGGCCACAGCCTCCCGCGCCCGCCGCTCGGCTTCTGCGTGCTCGCCCCGCCGGGCAAGGAGCTTCGCCCGCACCTGGAGGATCAGCATCTGCGTGATGACATCGTCGGACGCCCCGGCCTCCTCCGCCTTGTCCGTGAGTCGCCAGGCCTCCTCGTCGCGGCCGAGGCGGTAGAGCGCCTCAGCAGCGTGCCCGGCGACGGTCGAGAGCCAGCCGCGCTCGCCGAGCGCGTCGAGGGCGGCCACACCCTCGAGCGCGACCTCGGCCGCACGCTCGGCATCACCTGCATGAAGCTCGACCTCCGCCTCCTGCATCGAATGCCCGGCCTCGGCAAGTCGGCTGCCGAGCTCGCGGGCACGCTCGCGCGCCACCCTGACAGCCTCGCGTGCGGCCTCGAAGTTGCCGCGCATCGCCTCGAGCTGTCCGCGAAACGCCGGGTGAAAGGAACCCGCGGAAGGGTGCTCGTCGAAGAATGCGAGCGCCTCCTCGACGGGAAAGGGGCCGTACGCATAGGGCGGGGTCCGGTGTCCCTCCGCGACGTGGGCGACAACGCGGTTGCCTCCCCGCTTGCCGTGATCGACCGCTCGCTCGAGGGCGAGCGCCATGGCCCGCCACCGGAGGGCGCCGAGCTCGTTCTCCGAAGCGACGAGCCAGGCTTCGGCCAGGCCGGCGTCGTTGCCGCACTCGCCGAGGACGGCGATGGCCTCGTCGACGAGTGGGCGGATCTCGGCGACCTTGGCGGCTTCCGCGAGATGCGCGACGAACGCGCGGGCCATCAACGCCCGGAGCTCGGCCGGCCGGTCGCCCTCGGCGCGGGTACGTGCAACAAGCTCATCCGCGACGACGAGCGCTTCGGCCAGATCACCCACGCCGAATCGCGCGTGGACCATCAGGATCTCGAGCTCCAGCGGGCGCTCCTCCACAGGCAGAAGCGCACGCGCCCGTTCGAGCAGGACACATGCCCCCCGAGCGTCCTCACGGATCAGGGCCCGCTCGCCGGCCGCGGCGAGCCGCTCGGAAGCCTTTCGCGCGAGCTCGTCCGTCTCGTCGCCCATGAGCCCCAGCTCGACCCGATAGCGGTGCGCCCGCTCGAGGTGGTAGCCGAGGATCTCGTCGAGCTCGACCAGATCCCGTCCGTGCGCCTCGAGCCATTCCGCGAAGCGCTCGTGCAGCTCCGCGCGCGCCGACTTCGGTAGGCCGTCGTAGGCGGCGTCGCGAATGAGGAGATGCCGGAAGCGGAAGGCGTCGTCACCCGGGAGCTGCGTCCTGTCCGGCCGGACGAGCTCCTTGCGGACGAGCGACATCAGCCTGGTCGCACGTCCGCCTCGTCCGGGGCGAGCGCCTCGACGCCGCCGCGGTGGAAGATCTTCCCCTCGACCGAGCCGCGCTCGAGAACCCCTCGCTCTGCGGCATCGAGCTGGTCGAGGCGCGCCGCGAGCAACGCCTGGATCGTAGGCGGGACGACGACGTCCCCGTTCGGAGACTCCTCGACCATCGCGAGCATCTGCTCGACGAAGAGCGGGTTGCCCTCCGCCGCGTCGCGGATGCGCCCGCGGAGCGTGTCGTCGAGCGGTGCATCTCCGAGCAGCCCTTCGATCAGCTCGTCCGTCTCCTCGGCGCTGAGCGGCTCGAGGAGCACCGTCGTCGCGTTCAGCTTGCCGCCCGCCCAGGTCATCCGCCGGTCGAGAAACTCTGGCCGCGCGATACAGACGAGCAGGATCGGGGCGTCGCGGCTCCAGTCGGCGACGTGGTCGACCAGGTCGAGGAAGGTCGGCTCGGCCCAGTGCAGGTCGTCGAAGACGCAGACGACCGGCGCGGCCTCTTCCAGCAGCTTCCGGAACGCCCAGGCGATCTCGTCCGCGGTCGCCGCCGCGTCGGATTCGCCGAGCAGCGACGCGATCGCCTCCGCCGCGCGGGGGTCGGACGGGCGCCGGCCGAGCTGCAGCACGACCTCGACGAGCGGCCAGTAGGTGATCCCCTCGCCGTACGAGAGACAGCGCCCGCGCACGACCGGCACATCGTCGAGCGAGCCGACGAACTCGGCGGTGAGACGAGACTTGCCGACGCCGGCGGCGCCGAGGATCGTGAAGAGATGGCACCCCCGCTCCGAGCGGACCCGCTCCCACGCGTCGTCGAGCGCCCGCCGCTCCCGGTCGCGACCCACGATCGGGACGTCGGAGCGGCGCTTGAGCTCGCCGACGACGGCAAGTAGCGGGTGGGCGGCGACCGGCTCCGACTTTCCCTTCAGCTCGAGGTGCCGCTCCTCCCCCAGCTCGACCGCGTCGTGCACGAGCCGGATGGTCTCGGGCCCGACGAGCACTTCTCCCGGCTCGGCTGCCTGCTCCAGCCGCGCCGCGACGTTCACGGCGTCGCCGGTCGCCAGCCGCTCCTCGGTGCCGGTCACGACCTCGCCCGTGTTGAGGCCGATCCGCCCGCGGATCCCGAGCTCAGGCAGCGCATCGCGCATCTCGAGCGCCGCCCGGCAGGCACGAAGCGCGTCGTCCTCGTGCACCACGGGCACGCCGAAGACGGCCATCACAGCGTCGCCGATGAACTTCTCGACGCTGCCGCCGTGACGCTCGATGATGTCCTTCATCCGCTCGAAGTAGCGGGCCAGCAGGGCACGCAGCGCCTCGGGATCGGTCGACTCGCCGAGCTCGGTCGAGCCGGCAACGTCGCAGAAGAGAACGGTGACGGTCTTACGCTGCTCGCGCGGCGCCACCGCGGGCGCCACCGGCGCGCCGCACTCGGGGCAGAACTTCGCGCTCTCGGAGATTTCGTAGCCGCACGCGGCGCAGACGCTCACACCGCGAGGCTATTACTTCATCCGCTCGGCCACCATCTGCGCGACCTCGGTCGGCGTCGTGCCGACCTCGATCCCGCGGGCCTCGAGCGCCTCCTTCTTGCCCTGCGCCGTGCCCGACGAGCCGGAGATGATCGCGCCCGCGTGGCCCATCGTCTTGCCCGGCGGCGCCGAGAAGCCTGCGATGTAGGCGAGGACCGGCTTCGTCACGTGCTCGGCGACGTACGCAGCCGCCTTCTCCTCTTCGTCGCCGCCGATCTCGCCCACGAGCACGATCAGCTCGGTCTGCGGGTCTGCCTCGAACTTCTCTATCACGTCGACGAACGACGAGCCGACCACCGGATCGCCGCCGATGCCGACGATCGTGGAGTTGCCGAGACCAAGCTGTGTCAGCTCATGGCCGATCTGGTAGGTGAGGGTGCCGGAGCGCGAGACGAGCCCGACGCTTCCCTCGCTGAAGATCTCGGCCGGGATGATTCCGGCATTCGCCTTCCCCGGTGAGAGGACACCCGGGCAGTTGGGTCCGATCATCGTCGTGCCCTTGCCGCGGAAGTACGTGTACGCGCGCAGCATGTCGTGCGCGGGGATGTGCTCGGTGATGCAGATCACGGTGCCGACACCGGCGTCCACGGCCTCGTAGATCGCGTCGACGGCGAAGCGCGCGGGGACGAAGATGAGCGAGGTGTTCGCGCCCGCCTGCTCCACCGCCGCGGCGACGGTGTCGAAGACGGGAACCCCTTCGACGTCCTGGCCGCCCTTGCCGGGCGTGACGCCGGCCACGAGGTTCGTGCCGTAGGCGCGGTTGCGAAGGCCGTGGAAGCGGCCCTCGGAGCCGGTCAGGCCGGCGACGACGAGGCGCGTGTCGTTGTCGAGGATGATCGCCACTAGATCCCCTTTACTCCCTTCAGCACGACGGTCGGCAGCTCGAGCCGCCCATCCCGTACGCGGTCACCGAGCAGCTCCCGGATCTGAACGCGGTCGGCCTCGGGCGTCTCCGTGCGCGCGAGCCAGTCCTCGAAGCCGGTCTCGCGCACCATGAATGCCTCTTCGCCGACCTCGAGCCCGGCGAGCTCGAAGAAGCTGTGCCACTCGGCAACGCCGTAGTTGCGCACGTGGCTCGGATCCCGCAGCCGGTCGGCCTCTTCCGAGCTCTCGCTGACGAAGACGTTGTCGCAGATCACGACCGAGTGGCGCGCGACGCGGGTCATCTCGAGTAGCGCGGCGAGCACGTCCGGAAAGTGATGAGCAGCGATGCGGCAGGCGACGGCGTCGAAGCTCGCGTCGGCAAACGGGAGGTGGTCGGCCGGCGCGATCACGTCGGGCTGCATTCCGGGTGCCGCGTCCACGGTTACGACCTGAGCGCCGAGCTCTCGGAGGCGCCGCGCCACGTGACCGCCCCCGCTCGCAACGTCGAGCACCGTCACGCCGGGCCCGGGCTCGCTCCACGCGACTACGAGGTCGAGGTCGGCTCCGGCAGCGTGCGTGGCACTGTCCCGATACGCCTTTGCGCGGTCGCTCCAGACGTCCGTCACGCGGCCAGCTCCACGGCCCGGCGTGCCCCGTCGAGCATCGTCGCCTCGGGATGGATGTTCGGACGGCCGGCGTCGGCGAGGATCTGCCGGCCTTCCGCGGCGTTCGTGCCGTCGAGCCGGACGACGATCGGGTAGCGGGACATGTCGAGCCGGTCGAGCGCCGCGAGGATCCCGCGTGCCACCTCGTCGCAGCGTGTGATGCCGCCGAAGATGTTGAAGAAGATCGAGCGCACCTGCTCGTCCCGCGTGATCACCTCGAGCGCGTCGACGACGCCCTCGGCGCTGCCGCCCCCACCGAGGTCGCAGAAGTTCGCCGGCCGGCCGCCGGCGTGCGCGACGACGTCCACCGTCGACATCCCGAGCCCGGCGCCGTTGGCGAGCACGCCGACGGTTCCGTCGAGCTTCACGTACGTGACGCCCTTCTCGCGCGCGAACGTCTCGATGGGATCGGCGGCGGTGGGGTCGCGCCACTCCGCGACGTCGGGATGGCGGAAGAGGCCACTGTCGTCGACCGTGAACTTCGAGTCGAGCGCCTTCACCTCGCCCTTCGGCGTGACGATGAGCGGGTTGATCTCGCAGAGCATCGCGTCGAAGTCGACGAAGGCGCGGTAGAGCTTCTCGACGATCGCCGCGATCTGCTTCTGCTCCGAGGGATCCTCGACGCCGCCTCCGAAGACGAGCCGCCGGGCGACCCAGGGCTGGAAGCCCTCGAGGGGGTCGACGTGGAGACGGACGAGCGCCTCGGGGGTCTCCTCGGCGATCTGCTCGATCTCGACGCCGCCCTGCGTGGTGAACATGAAGAGCGGCTTCTTGGCGCCGCGATCGAAGGTGACGGAGAGGTAGTACTCGCGCGCGATGTCGGACGCCTTCTCGATCCAGAGCGTGCGGACGACGTGGCCGCGGATATCGAGCCCGAGGACCTGCCGCGCCTTCTCCTCCGCCTCGGCCGGGTCGGCGGCCAGCTGGATACCGCCGGCCTTGCCGCGGCCCCCGGTGAGCACCTGAGCCTTGACGACGACCGGACCCCCGAGCTCCTCCGCCGCCTTGCGCGCCTCCTCGGGCGAGGTGGCGAGCCGTCCCTCCGAGACCGGGATCCCGACTCTGCGGAAGAGATCCTTGCCCTGGTACTCGTAGAGGTCCACCGGCGCCGGACACTAACGACGCGACGCCGGTGGACCGCGCAGTTCAGTCCTGCGCGCCTGGCTCCTAGTAGCCGTGGTTGGTGGTCGTGGGGGGCGACCCGCCGCCGCCGGCCGCAGTCTTCGCAACCTTGTTGCCGGAGGCGTTGAGGGCGAACCAGATGCTCTGATAGCCCTCGCCCTTCGTCTGACCGGACTTCGTGTCGCCGCTGAAGCGATAGAGCGGGTGACCGTGGTACGTGACCTGGTGCGAGCCGTTCTTCCGCATCGCGACGCCGAGCAGATTCGCCTTGACGCCGGCGCCCGCGCTGGCCTTGCCGTTCGCGATCAGCGGCGGCCAGAAGCCGGCGCAGCCCGTGTAGCAGTTGCTCTTGTTCTTGCCGTCCGGCTTGTACATGTAGAGGGTCATCCCGGACTTCGTCGCGAGCACCTTCCCGAGACTCGTCTTGTGCAGCGTGATGACCGTCGCGCCCGCGGAGTGCTTCGCGGCGAGAAGGCCGGAGCTGCTCTGGCGGGAAGCGGCCGCAGTGCCGGCGGCGGCGAGCGCGAGCACCAATCCGGCGGCCACGATGGCTCTCTTCAACATTCGTCTCCTCCTACGTTGGGTCGTTCGTCTCTACGCGCATCTGCGGGCCGCGGATTGCGCTCGGGCTAGTCGTCGTCGACCACGCAGATGACCTGGCCGGTCGTGACGGTCTGGCCGGGCTCGACGGACAGGCTCCGGACCGTGCCGGCACGATGGGCGTGCACCTCGTTCTCCATCTTCATGGCCTCGACGACGCAGATGACCTGGCCGGGCTCGACCGCGTCCCCGTCGGCCACACGCACTGCGAGGACGATGCCCTGCATCGGTGAGACGACGGCGTCGCGCGCGCCCGCGCCGCGGCCCTCCTGCCGCACCCGCTCGCGGCGCCTGCGCGCGAGTGCGCGCCACTCGGGCTCGGGCTCCGACAGCCGCACCTCGAACCGCCGCCCGTCCACCTCGACGGTACGGACGCGCTCGACCGCCGCGTTGCGGACCCTTCGCTCCTTCGCTGCTTGGGGGCGGCGCGGGCACCGCCGTCCCATCGAGCTCGGCCGCGCGGGCGGCGAGCTCGTCCGACTCGACGACGCCATGGCAGGTCTCGCCCGCGATGAAGCAGGGATGCGAGAGGAGCGCCTTGTGGAAGCCGATCAGCGTCGTGGGCCCCTCGATCCAGAACTCGTCGAGCGCCCGCAGCATGCGCCGCCGCGCGTGCTCACGGTCGACGCCGTGCACGATGAGCTTCGCGACCATCGGGTCGTAGGAGCCCGAGACCTCGTAGCCGGCCGCGACTCCCGAGTCGACGCGCACCCCGGGCCCCGACGGCTCGCGGTAGGCGGTCACCGGCGCGGGCGCGGGGAGGAAGCCGCGCGCGGCGTCCTCTGCGTTGATCCGGCACTCGATTGCGTGGCCACGGAGCTCGACGTCCTCCTGCCGCAGCGAGAGCGGCTCTCCGAGCGCGACGAGGATCTGCTCGCGGACGAGATCGAGGCCCGTCACCACCTCGGTGACCGTGTGCTCGACCTGGATGCGTGTGTTCATCTCCATGAAGAAGTAGTCGCCGTCGCGCGTGAGCAGCCCTTCGATCGTCCCGGCGGAGCGGTAGCCGCAGGCCCGAGCCGCCTCGACGCCGATCGCGCCGATCCGCTGCCGCAGCTCCTCGTCCACGGCGGGTGACGGCGTCTCCTCGACCAGCTTCTGGTGGCGGCGCTGGATCGTGCAGTCGCGCTCGCCGAGGTGGACGACGTTGCCGTGCGCGTCGGCGAGCACCTGCACCTCGACGTGACGTGGGTCGACGATGAGCTTCTCGATGTAGACGTCCGGATTCGCGAAGTACGACTGCCCCTGTCGGCGCGCCCGCTCGAACGCCTCCTCGGCGTCGGCCGGCGCCTCGACGACCTCCATGCCCTTGCCACCGCCGCCCGCCGCCGCCTTGATCAGGAGTGGGTAGCCGATCTCCTCGCCGAGCGTGAGCAGCTCTGCGACCGATCCGACTGGATCGGTGGTGCCGGGGATGATGGGGACTCCCGCCTTCTGCATCGCCGTGCGAGCGGCCGTCTTGTTGCCCATCAGCTCGATCGCGGCGGGCGGCGGCCCGATCCAGACAAGCCCCGCGTCCTCCACGGCCCGCGCGAAGGCGGCATTCTCCGCAAGGAAGCCGTAGCCGGGGTGGACGGCCTCGGCCCCGGCACGCTGCGCCACGTCGAGGATCCGCTCGACGGCGAGGTAGCTCTCGGCCGCGGGCGTCGGCCCGAGGAGGAACGCCTCGTCCGCGTACGCGACGTGGAGCGCTGCGCGATCCCCCTCCGAGTAGACCCCGACCGTGCCGATGCCGAGCTCGCGAAGCGTGCGGAAGACGCGAATCGCGATCTCACCCCGGTTGGCCACCAGAACCTTGTCGAACATGAGCGGGCCGTATTCTCCACGTCGTGCCCAGTGCCATGACGCCGGCCGACCAGCTCACCGTCGCGCGCGCAGCGTCAGTCCCGCTCGTCGTCGTGCTCTACGCATGGAACTTCCCGCATCACGACTACTGGGCGACGGCGGTCTTCTGCGTCGCCATGACGACCGACTGGTTCGACGGGAGGCTAGCCCGCAGGCAGGGCCGCGCCACGTCCGTCGGTTCGCTCCTCGACCCGATCGCCGACAAGATCCTCGTCCTTTCGGTGCTCGTGATGCTCGTCGAGCAGGGCGTCGCGCCCGGCTGGATGGTGGCGGCGATCGTCGTCCGGGAGGTGCTGGTCACCGGCCTGCGACAGGCCGCGATCGAACGAGGCGTCGTTCTCGCGGCACGCGACCTCGGGAAGCTGAAGACGTGGGCTCAGGCGGTCGCAGCAGCCATCGCCGGCTTCGCCGCCGCGGGAGCCTGGACCGACCGCGCGGCGTGGTGGGCGCTGCTCGTGGCCGTCGTCCTGACGTGGCTCTCTGGCCTCGACTACGCCCGTAGCGCGCCGCGACTGCTCAGCCGAGCCCAGCCGGAATAGCGCGACCGGCTAGGCCGCAATCCCGCGAGCCACGCACCAGTCGTCGAAGCGGGCCCACGCGCGCAGGTACTCCCGGAGGGCGTAGAACCCCTCCTCGACCTCGGCCCGGACGGCCCAGTGGCAATGGCCGCAGTAACCCTGCTCGTCGACAGCGGGGGCCTCGTTGCAGCGGATGCACTCCTCCCACATGTCGTGGGAACGGCCGGCGGCTCGCCCTGGTTACGGGCGAAGAACTTCGCTCTCAACGTGTGGTGAAGGAACTCCGCGTGCACGAGATCCCGGAACCTGTCGCGCAGTGCCTTCGACCCATGGCGACGAGGGCGGCTCGTCGCCCTGCTCGGCGGCGAGCGCCGCCAGGATCGCGTTCCGCTCGGCCTCGTCGGGCTCCGGCGTGATGTGAGAAGACTCCACCCCGGAAAGAGGGTAATGCCCTCCGGGGCGCCCGCCGATGACCGGAACGTGGGTCAGCGTCTCGTCACGCTCGCGGCCACCATCGCGATGGCTGCCCTTGCGGCTGCCGCGGCACCGGGGGCTGCCGGTCGCCTGCCCGACTGGGCGGCGCCCCAGATCGCCACCGTGGTGGCACATGGGCTCATGGGCGCAACGAGCGCCAGCAAGTTCCAGCCCAACTCGGCCGTGACACGCCAGACGCTCGCGAATCTCTCGGCCGGCCTCAAGCAGCAGCTCGCAGCACCCCCTTTGCCGGGGTCCGACTCGGGCTCGACCGACACGACCTCCACGGACACAACCGCCACCGACACGACGACCACGAGCGGGACGACGACTGCGCCGACCGTCGCGAACCCGGACGCGCACGTGACCATGGCCCAGCTCGATCGCGGTCTTGTTCAGGCGCTCGATCTCGGTAAGGCGGCAAAGGAGTTCGCACAGGGCGCCCGTGCCGCCGGCCTGGCCGTCCCCGGCCGCTTCGGCTTCGAGGTCGTGGCCCGCCTGCTCGGCCTGCGCATCAACCATCCTGCAGCGCAGGACTTTCTCGAGCTGAGGCCACAGGATCCCGCCACCCGCGCCGAAGCCGCGTACTCGGCGGCGCAGATCCTCGAGCTCGGCCCGCTCGCCGACAGCTGGCAGATCGAACAGGTACAGAGCCTCGCCGACTCCTTCGCGCTCCCGCAGCTCAACGACTGGCAGCGCCGCATCCTCGCGGTCGCCTTCTCGCGGATCGGGATGCCGTACGTCTGGGGCGGCATGAACGACGGGCCCGAGGTCGACTTCGGCGTCACCGCACCGGGCGGCTACGACTGCTCGGGCTTCGTCTGGCGCGTCTACAAGCTCCAGCACTACTCGAACGAGGGCAACCTCGCTGCGACGATCGTCGGCCGGACGACGTACACGATGAGCGTCGATGTCCCGCTCGCGAAGAGGATCTCCTTCGCGAAGCTGCAGCCCGCCGACGTGATCTTCTTCGGCACGAACGGCACTCACTCGACCGGGCCACAGATCTTCCACACGGCGATCTACGTCGGCAACGGCTGGTTCATCCAGTCCTCGGACGAAGGCGTCGCGCTCGCGCAGCTCAGCGGCTGGTATCGGAAGCGGTTCGCCTGGGGCCGCCGGCCGCTGCACGAGGCCGGGCTCGAGTAACTCGAACGTGGAGGCGGGAACCGCTGCGGTTACCCCCTTCGAGTGACCCCACTACCCCCTTCGGGTGATTTCGGCTCGACGTCGCCGCAGCCACAATTTCTTGCGTCTGGCGTCTTCGACGAAATCTCCCTGGAGGCACAATGCTTGAGTGGAAGTTTCGCCTGGTGATTCTCCTGTCCATCGCTGCGACTGTCGCGGTGACGCTCGGGAATATCAGCGCGTTGCACAACTACGGCTGGTAAACACCGGCGACACCTCGTAGGGGAGGAACGGTGGCGGTGATCAGCAGCCGGCGGTCACCGGTCGGCATCTGGGTTCGATCGAACGGCGAAGAGCTCGCTGGTTCGCGACGGTGAAGACTCCCGCTGCGATTCCGCCCAGAGTGCTCGCGGTGGTGGCGCCCGTGATCGTCGCGGGCGTCCTCGCTGTCGGCTTTGCCATCTATCGCTACGCGGACGCACCGCGCTCGGCGTCCGATGTCGCGGCACTCCTCGGCCTGTTCGCGAGCATGGCGCTCGCCGAGCGCTTCCCCGTTCCGGTGGAGGGCATGGGAGCCGGCGGGGTGACGCTCGGGTTCGTCTTTTCCGTCTCCGCGATCATCCTGCTGGGATGGCCGGCGGGCGTGATCGTCGCGGCGGGAGGGCCGACGTTCACCCACCTGCTGCAGCGCCGCCCACCGTTGCGTGTCGCCTACAACGGTTCGATGTTCGCGCTCTCGGCGCTCGCGGCCGGCATCGCGGTCGAGCACGTCCAGGGGAACTCGGCCGGAGTCCTCGTCGCGCGGGTCGTGCTTTGTGGCTTCCTCTACTACTGGGTCGTCAACCTCGTCCTGATCAGCGCGGTTCTCTCGGCCGACTCCGGGCGGTCGTTCGTCAGCATCGCCCGGGAGAACATCAGGCAGACAACGGCGCCGTTCGCGTTCATGGCCTCTGCGGCGCTGACGCTCATCGTGCTCTGGCAGCGCGACCCGCCGCTCATGCTCGCGCTCGTCGGCCCACTGCTGGCGATTGCCCTCTACCAGCGCTCGACGTTCAAGGCGATCCGCGCCATGCGCCTCGCCCTGACCGACCCGCTCACCGGCCTCGGCAACCATCGGAGCTTCCACGAGCGACTCCAGCGGGAGCTCGTCGCGGCGGAGGCCGAGGGCACGCCGCTCGCCCTCTGCCTCGTCGACTTCGACGACCTGAAGTCGATCAACGACCGCTTCGGACATCCCGTCGGGGATCTCGTCCTCGGCCGGGTGGCGTCGCGGCTGCGGCAGGGCGGCGAATCGTTCCGGCTGGGCGGGGACGAGTTCGCCGTGCTCCTGCCTCGCCAGGACGAGCGGCAGGCGACGGCCGTGGCCCGCTCGATCGTCGAGCGCGTGGCCGCTCTCGACGTGGAGGGCGTCGGTCCGGTGACGGTGAGCGCAGGCGTCGCGACGTACCCGACGCACGGCACCAGCCGGGACGAGCTCATCCGGCTCGCCGACAGCGCCCTGTACTGGGCCAAGAAGGACGGCAAGAACCGCGTGCGCGCCTATGCCGCCGAGTCGATCTTGCGCGCCAACCTCGGACAGCTCGCGGACACTCCGGACCGTGCCGCGCAGTACCGCGCGGCGGAGAGCCTCGCAAGGGCCGTCGACGAGCGTGACGCCTACATGGGAAGCCATTCGCAGCGCGTCGGCGACTACTCGGCGCGGATCGCGCGCCGCCTCGGTGCGGACGAGCCGGCGGTCGAGCTCACGCGGCTCGCCGGCAATCTCCACGACCTCGGCAAGCTCGCGATCCCGGAGGAGGTGCTACGGAAGTCGAGCACGCTCAGCGAGGCGGAGCGGCTGATGCTCGAGCGGCACCCGCAGATCGGCTTCCGGATGCTGGAGAGCCTCGGCGTCCAGCCGGTCGCGGAGTGGGTGCTCCACCATCACGAGCGGTGGGACGGCGCCGGCTATCCGGACCGCCTGGCCGGCGAACAGATCCCTCTCGGAGCGCGAATCATCTTCGTCGCGGACGCCTACGACGCCATGACCTCCGAGCGCGCCTACCGGGAGGCCCTCAGCCCGCGAGACGCGCTGGCCGAGCTCGAGCGCTGCGCCGGGTCGCAGTTCGATCCTGCGGTGGTCCGGGCGCTGAGCGAGGAGCTGCTTCCGGGTAACGCGGAAACGCTCCGCGTTTCCGCGGTCTGAGGAACTCCGCCAACCGGAGAGCGCGGTCTAACGCTTCGAACCCTCGCTACGTTCAACACCGGGCGAAGAGCGCAGCTCTTCGCCCGGTGCACTAAAGGGGGATGTTGCCGTGCTTGCGGCGGGGGCGCGGCTCCGCCTTCGTGAGGGACGTCTCGAGCGCGTCGATCAGCACGGGGCGCGTGCGCCGTGGCTCGATCACGTCGTCGACGTAGCCGCGCTCGGCAGCGGTGTACGGGTTCGCGAAGCGTTCCTTGTAGTCGGCGATCAGCGCCGGCCGCTCGTCTTCCGGGCGGTCGCGATAGATGATGTTCACCGCGCCCTCGGGCCCCATCACCGCGACCTCCGCCGTCGGCCAGGCGAAGTTGAAGTCCGCGCGAATGTGCTTCGAGCTCATGACGTCGTACGCGCCGCCGTACGCCTTGCGCGTGATCACTGTCAGCTTGGGCACGGTCGCCTCGCAATAGGCATAGAGGAGCTTCGCGCCGTGGCGGATGATCCCGCCCCACTCCTGCGCGGTCCCGGGTAGGAAGCCCGGAACGTCGACAAAGGTCACGAGCGGAATGTTGAAGGCGTCGCAGGTGCGGACGAAACGGGCGGCCTTGTTCGAGGCGTCGATGTCGAGGACGCCCGCCAGCGACTGTGGCTGGTTTCCGACGACGCCGATTGCGTGACCGCCGAGCCGCGCGAAGCCGCACACGATGTTCTCCGCGAAGCGCTCGCTCACCTCGAGGAAATCGCCGTCGTCGACCACCTTCCGGATCACGTCGTGCATGTCGTACGGCCGGTTCGGGCTGTCGGGGACGAGCGAGTCGAGCTCGGCGTCCTCGCGATCGACCGGATCCGCCGGTGCGCTCCACGCCGGCCGGTCGGCGTTGTTCTGCGGCAGGAAGGAGACGAGATAGCGAGCGTCCTCGAGGCATGTCTCCTCGTCGGCCGCGGTGAACTGGGCGACGCCCGACTTCGAGGCGTGCGTCGCAGCGCCGCCGAGCTCCTCGAACGTCACTTCCTCCCCCGTCACGGTCTTCACTACGTCGGGGCCGGTGATGAACATGTACGACGAGCCCTCCACCATGAAGACGAAGTCCGTCATGGCCGGCGAGTACACGGCGCCACCCGCGCACGGGCCCATCACGAGCGAGATCTGCGGGATCACTCCCGACGCCTGGACGTTCCGCCAGAAGATCTCGGCGTAGCCGGCGAGCGAGACGACGCCTTCCTGGATCCGCGCGCCGCCGGAGTCGTTGATGCCGATCACCGGGCAGCCGTACTTGACGGCCATGTCCATCACCTTGCAGATCTTCTCGGCGAAGACCTCGCTCAACGAGCCACCGAAGACGGTGAAGTCCTGCGAGAAGACGAAGACGCGGCGGCCGAAAATCGTCCCGTAGCCGGTGACGACGGCGTCGCCGTACGGACGGTTCTCGCGCATTCCGAACTCGACTTCCCGATGTCGGACGTAGCGGTCGAGCTCGACGAACGACCCGGGATCGCACAATTTCTCGGCGCGCTCGCGGGCGAGAAGCCTCCCCTCCTCGCGGCGCCGGGCAACGGCCTTCTCGCTGCCGGCATGAAGTGCCTGTCCGCGCAGCTCCTCGAGCCATTCCAGCTTGCCCGCGGTCGTCTCGTGTCCCTCGGCCACCGCCGCGGAGCCTAACGTTCGCGCTCGTGAGGCACCGTCTGCCGCCCGCCCTGCGCCTCCGCAGCTTCGCGCTGCTCTGGATCTCCTCGCTCGCGAACGGGCTCGCGCTGCAGATGCTCGTCGTCGCGATCGGCTGGCAGGTCTACTCGATTCACCACGACCCGCTCGACCTCGGCCTGGTCGGGCTGGCGGAGTTCCTGCCGCTGCCGTTCCTCGCCCTGCCGGCCGGCCAGCTCGCCGACCATGCCCAGCGCCGGCTGGTCGTCGCGGTCGGGCTCGCCGTCCAGGTCGCAATCGCGGCGGCGCTCGTCGTGATCACCCTCGCGGGCGCGGACAAGCTCTGGCCGTTCCTCGGCATCGGGGTCGCAGCGGGATTCGCGTCGGCGATCACGAACCCGGCCGGCCGCGCGCTCACGCCGGAGATCGTGCCGCCGGAGCTCCTCCCCGGAGCCGTCGCGCTCCGCAGCGTCGCGTCTCAGATCGGGATCGTCGTCGGCCCGGCGCTGGGCGGCGTGATCTTCGCGATCGAGCCGGTCGCCGTCTACATCACGGCCGCCGCGCTCTCCCTGATCGCGCTCGTCACGATCCTCGGCATCACCTCACGGGTGGCGGTCGCGCCGACGACGGCGCTGACCTGGGAGAGCCTCTCCGCCGGGGTCGGCTTCATCGTCCGCACCCGCATGCTGCTCGGCGCGATCTCGCTGGATCTCGTCGCCGTGCTGCTCGGTGACTCGATCGCGCTCGCGCCCGTGTTCGCGCAGACGATCCTCGACATCGGGCCTGTGGGGCTCGGGATGCTGCGGGCCGCGCCCTCCGTCGGCGCCCTCCTCGCAGGCGGTCTCCTGGCCCGGCGCCCGCTCCCCTACCGCGCCGGGCCGACGCTGTTCGTCGTCGTGGGCATCTTCGGCGCGATGATGATCGTGTTCGGGCTCTCGCGCTCGCTGCCGCTTTCGCTCGCCGCGCTCGCCGTCAGCGGCTTCGCGGACATGATCAGCATGAACATCCGCTCGACCACGGTGCTCCTCGTGACGCCGCACGAGCTACAGGGGCGCGTGAGCGCCGTGGAGTGGGTCTTCATCAGCGCCTCGAACGAGCTCGGGGCCTTCGAGTCGGGTGCGGTCGCGTCGCTCCTCGGGACCATGCGCGCCGTCGTGCTCGGAGGCGCGCTCATGATCGGCGTGGCAGCGTCCTGGCCCCGTCTCTTCCCGGCACTCGGCCGGCTGGGACGGCTCGACGAGCTCGAGCCCGAGCCGGTATAGGCTCGGCCGATGTCCACGCCGCTCGACCGCTCGACGCTGTGGCCGTATGACGAGCGCGGCGAGCTGCGCGACTTCTACTACCAGCGCGACGGCAGCCCCACCGTCGCGGCCGCCGAGGCCGATCTGGGGAAGCTGGACGGCGGCACCGCCCTTCTCTTCCCGTCCGGCGCAGGCGCGACGACGGCGCTCGTCCTGTCGGTGCTCGAACCGGGCGACACGATCGCGCTGGCCTACGGCGGATACTTCGGCACCGGCCTCACGTTCGCCTCGCTCGCCCCGTGGGGACTCCGCGTCGTCGAGTTCGACCAGACGGGGCCGCCGCCCGAAGCCGTCCAGCTCGTCTGGCTCGAGGCGCCGTCGAATCCGTTTCTGACCATGCCCGACCTGGAGGCGGCCGTCGCCCATCCCGCACCGGTCGTCGTCGATGCGACGGTCGCGACGCCGGTCCACCTGCGCCCGCTCGAGCGGGGCGCCGACTTCGTCCTGCACAGCGCGACCAAGTACCTCGCCGGCCACGACGACGTGCTGCTCGGGGCGGTCACCTGCCGGGACGACGCAACGGCGGAAAAGCTGCGGACGTTCCGCGGACGCACCGGCATCGTCGCCGCCCCGGACCCGGCGTGGCTGCTGCTGCGCGGCCTGAAGACGCTCGAGCTGCGCGTGCGGCGGCAGACCGAGACGGCGGCTTTCCTCGCCGCCCGGCTGGACGCACATCCGGCCGTCGAGATCGTCCGCTACCCGGGGCTCGGCGGCCTGCTCTCGTTCGACGTCGCCGACGCCGAGGCGGCACGAAAGGTGGAGACGTCGACGCGGATGATCGTCAACGCGACCTCACTCGGAGGCGTCACGAGCCTGATCGAGAGCCGCGTGCGCTGGGAGCCCGACCGTGTCCCGCCGGGACTCCTCCGTCTCAGCGTCGGGCTCGAGGATCCCGAGGCACTCTGGGCCGACCTCGAGCAGGCGCTCACCGGCTTGAGCCGGATTCACGGTCAGCGGCGGTGGGTACCCGCCCGCATCGCGTGGCCAATCCCATCCGAATCCTCGTCGCCGAGGACGACGCGGCATTCCTCGACGCGATCGTCCTTCTCCTGGAGCAGGACGGCCGCTTCAGCGTGATCGGACGAGCCCGCGACGGACGGGAGGCCGTCGAGCTCGCGGAGCGGGTGTCGCCCGACGCGGTCGTGATGGACATCGAGATGCCCGTGGTCGACGGCGTGGAAGCCACGCGCCGGCTGCGCGAGAGCCGGCCGGGGCTGCCGATCGTCGCCGTCAGCGGACACGACTACGAGGAGCGGGTACTCGAGATCCGGCTCGCCGGGGCCGACGACTACGTGCGCAAGTCGCGCATCGCCGCCGAGCTCCCGGGCGTACTCATCGCCGCGGGCCGGGCACTGCGGACGGACTGAAGCTGAAGAGAGAGAGAGAGAGAGAGGAGGGAGATTTCCAAGCGGCCTCCGAGACCGCATGATCTGGCGGTCCAGGGCACCTCAAATGCGCGAGCGTGTCACACTTCTTCGAGGAGGGTGCGAAGCGCGGCGGCGTAGCTCTGAAGGGCTGTTCTCCCCTGATGCGTGAGGGAGGCAGTGGTGCGGGAGGTTGTGCCGTTGCCGCTTTTTGTCGTTTCGATGTACCCGGCTGCTTCGAGCTTGCGTAGATGCGTGATCAGGTTGCCGGGCGTGAGACTGATCATCTCTTGCAGGCGGGTGAACGAGAGTGTGTCGCCCTCGGGTAGGGCGGCCAGGGTCGCGACGATCCTGAGGCGCGCCGGGACGTGGATGAGGGGATCGAGTTCTGCTGTGCTGACTTCGACCATCTCAGGTGGGTGTCCGCCAGACTTGGGCGACGGTTCCGAGGACGAGCAGGGCAGCGAGGCCGATGCCGACGACGCCCCAGACATTCGCGGGGCCCGCAAAGGCAGCGAAGGCCCCGAGGGCAACTGCTGCGGCTGCGAAGGTCGCTCGGGACCAGTTCTCCCGTGCTGCTTCATAGCCTGCCGCCGCCGCACCTACGACGATCAGTGGGGCAACTGCGGGATAGACGCCGTAGGCGATCGCATGCGTCGGGTTGGCGTGGTGGAGAGCGCCCTGGAACACATAGACGCAGATCCAGATCGATCCGAAGACGATGCCCTGGAGCCGCAACTCCCGGGACGAGCGTCCGCCCACGCCGCTTCGAGCGCGGCGCGTGACGGTGACGATGAAGACGATCCAGAGAGCGAGCACTCCGTAGAGCACGCCGAGCCCCGTTCCGGTTGGCCCGGTGTAGGGGTGCTGATGCCGGACCGAGAGCCAGACGGCGCCATAGGCAAGCAGAACCGTTACGGCGGCGACCAGCGTGACGATCGGCGACTGCAGCTCGAACCGGCGTTTGGCTTGGCGTGTGGTCTGGTCGAGGAGCGCCGCGGCCGCGCGGGGGTCGAGATCGTCTTCGTCCGCTTCGGTCGCGGTGACCGCCTCCCAGGGATCGGGCTCGGGTGGTGGTGGCCTAAAGGTGTCGAAGCGCTCGTTCATGTCCCGCTCTCCTTTGCGCTGAACTTTGTCTGACAAAGTGAATCATACTTTGCTGTGCAAAGTCAAGGCCCGAGGCATTCGATCCTCGCCTTTCGCTGCCTCAGGCGGCTGAGCGATTAGCCGGCTAGGCCTCTCACCTCCGCCGAACAGCGCTAGCGGACAGGAGTCCAAGACAGACGCAGCCCAGAGACGGCTGCCGGGCACGCAAGGCGCGCTAGTCGATGAAGGTGCTGGTGTTCGGCGGCAGATGGTGGCTGGCGGCTAACGCTCTGCTCAGGCCGCGCGGCGCTGGACGATCCAGACGGTCGCGGCGATGAGGAGCGCGGAGAGGGCGAGAAGCCAGCCGCTCTCGATCGTCTGAAATGTCCAGAAGCGGCTCGCGGGTTGGTAGTGGTGCCAGAAGGCGTAGCCGTGCCGGTTGAAACATTGCACCATGGCGTTGAACTGCGAGTTGGACTTCCTGCCTGACCCCACTACGGAGGGTGGGCAGAGATGGAAAGCCAGACTGTTGGGAGGCCACGCGGCGTAGGCGAACTTGCCGTCTTTCGTCCACCATTGGCCCACGATCCAGGCGGAACTCGGCAGGTTGAGGCGGGTGGTGGCCAGCGGCGCCAGATAGTGCTGGCGTAGGAACATGCCGACTGCGATGGCGAGAGCGGTGTAGGCGGCAAGGGTGGCCGCGATCGCAGGGACGACTTGGCGGATCAGCGCGCCCGCCAGGACGCCGATCGCGAAAGCGACGAGTGTCCAGGCGGCAAAAGCTGTCCCACGCAGGTCGAACAGGTAGGCGTCAAGCGGTGACCAGGCCCGGAGCGAAAGGGCACTGTTGCCTGCACCGAAGTACGGCTGGTAGTACCAGGAGAAGAGCAGGCTGATCGCTGCGGCGGCGGCAACTACGACGAGCGCGAGCAGGACCAGCTTGGCGAGCGTCCAGCGCCACCGGCCGAACCCTTGCGTCCAGGCGTAGCGGAAGGTGCCGGTCTCCAGTTCCCGCGCTAGCAGTGGCGCTCCGACGAATGCCCCGATCAGCGCGGGCAGCGGCTGCAGCACATAGCCACCCAGGAAGAAGCGGTCTAGGCTGTTGAAGTTGCTGATCGCGTCGACGCAGGCGACCGAGCTTGCTGAGTGACATGTGATCGCGGCCGCGTAGGCGTGGTGCAGCCGCTGCCCGAGGATCCACAGATATGTCGCCAGCCCGCCAAGGAGCAGCGCCATGCCAGCGAGGGCGAAGCGGTGCTGCCGCCAGGTGACCCAGGCCATCCGCCGCCATGGCAACGGCCGCAGCGGGTTCTGCTCCGGGTCGACGGGTGCGGTCACGGCGCTCATCTCGCTACCGCCGCCGGTGTCGCGTGGCGGGTCGGGCCGGGCAGAGCCGCGGCAGCAGGCTCGCGCAGGTAGGCAAGCGCGAGTTCTTCGAGGCCGACCGGATGCGCCTCCCACTCCGGCGGTAGGGGACCGGCGTCGCTGTCTCTCCTGACCAGGAGGTGCGTCTGCGCTCCGCCGCGGCGGGCGTGCACGACCGTCAGCCGCTCGGCGTATCTGTCGGCCTCGGCGGCGGGGCCGGTCAGCACACGATGGCTGGCGAGCAGCTCGTCGACCTCACCGGCGACTTGGACGCGTCCGTGGGAGAGGAGTACGAGGAAGTCGGCGACTCGCTCCAACTCGGCCAGCACGTGCGAGGACAGCAGCACAGAGACGCCCTCGTCGACGGCCGTGGTCAGCACGATGGCCATGAAGTTGTGTCGGGCGACCGGGTCGAGCATCGCCATCGGCTCGTCCAGGATGAGCAGCCGCGGTCGCCTGGCCAGCGCCAGCGTCAGTGCAAGTTGCGCCTGCTGGCCTCCCGACAGCCTGCCCGCTTTCCGCTTCAACGGGATCTCCAGCTCGCTTAGTCGGGCCTCTGCTGATGCCAGGTCGAATCGTCGGTTCAGGTTGCGCGTCAGGTGCAGCATGTCGGCGGCCGACAAGTTCCCGTAGAGCGGGATGTCCTGGGCGACGAACGCGATGCCGTCCAAGGCGACGGGCGACCCGGCAGCCTGCCCGCCGAGCACCGTGACGGTGCCCGCGCTCGGCGTAACCAGGCCGACCGCCAGATTCAGGAGAGTCGTCTTGCCAGCGCCGTTCGGGCCGACCAGCGCAGCCACGTGACCGGCGGGGACCGCGAGCGAGCACTCGCTTAGCGCCCAGGTACTGCCGAAACGCTTGCCGAGGTTGTTTGCCTCGATGACGTTCACGCGACGCGCTCCGAGCCATCGTCAGCTGCGCCGCCGTCGCGGCTCTCAGCGAAATCCCGCAACACACTCGCGAACAGCGCCGCCATCCCGTCCGCATCCAGTCCGACCGTGTCAGCCTGGGAAAACCAACCAAGAAGCGAGCGACGAAGCTTGGTCAGTTCCGGCAGCCCCACCTGGTTGAGCGTCGCCTTGATGAACGTCCCCTGGCCCGGCCGACCCTGGGTGAGGCCCTTGATCTCCAACTCGCGATATGCCTTCAGCACGGTGTTCGGATTGATCGCGAGTGACGCCACCGCATCCCGCACTTTCGGCAGCTGATCGCCGGGCTTCAGATAGCCGAGCCGCAACGCATGCTCCACTTGCTGCACAAGCTGCTGCGAGGTCGGCACGCCGGAAGCAGGATCAAGCCGAAACTCAATTGCTGCCGCGTCTTCATTGCGGCTGACATCCTTATCTGTCTTCATAAGACAGGATTACAGCACACAAACGGCTGGAACACAAAATCTCCGAGAGCCGGAGGTCGGACTCGAACCGACGGCCCACGCCTTACAAGGGCGTTGCTCTACCAGCTGAGCTACTCCGGCCAGCGCAGGGCAGCGTAGCGCCGCCCTCTACAGGACGACTTCGCGTGTCTTCTGGTGCGCGAGGATCTTGCGCTTGACTCGCTGGAGCGCGTTGTCGATCGTCTTCGTGTCGCACTCGAGCTGCTCGGCCATGTCCTCGTAGGACGAGCCTTCGAGATACAGCCGAAGCGCGTCGGACTCGAGCGGCGAGAGGCCGGCACCGAGGCTGAAGACGAGGCTCTGGAGCTCCTCGGTCGAGATCACGACGAGCGGCGGCTCATGAACCGCAGGGCCCGGCAACGCGTCGCCGAGCGTGCACTCGCCGTCGCCGTCCTGGCCGGCCGGCGTGTGGCTGAACGAGATGTAGGTGTTGAGCGGCGCGTGCTTGAAGCGAGTCGCGGTCTTGATCGCGGTGATGATCTGCCGCGTGACGCAGAGCTCGGCGAAGCTGCGGAACGAGGTCTCCTTGTCCGCCCGGAAATCCCGCACGGCCTTGTAGAGCCCGATCAAGCCCTCCTGCAGGAGGTCGTCGTTGTCGCCGCCGGCGAGGAAGTACGAGCTCGCCTTGAGGCGCACGAAACCGGTGTAGCGGCGGATCAGGGCGTCCATGGCGACCTTGTCGCCGTTCCGCGCCTTGATGACGAGCTGCAGATCTTCCAGCTCTCGTTGAACTTTTTGCGGCGAGCGCGCTGTTGCGGTGCGGGCAGCCATTGAGCCCTCCCGACGTCCGAGGGTGAAGTCTCACCCTGTGGTCGAGGCGAAGATAGCAAGCGGTCCAAGATTTTACAAGTCCAATTGCTATGGACCCAGCTTGTCCTGGACCCAGGACGCTAACGGACGCTAGCGTTCGCCGCGGCGTAATCGCTCGAGCCGGGCGAGAGTCTCGGGGTCGAGGCGGTCGCGGAGATCGCCTGGTGCCGAGGGCGGCTGGCGGGGCGGCGCGAACTCGGAGAGGAAGGTCTGAGACGCCACCTTCCGCACCTCGATCCCCGTCGTGCCGCGCACGGCGGCGTCGGAGGAGACGATCGCCACCTGCTCGCTTCCGCGGTGCTCGGCGGCCAGGCGCTCGAGCAGGGAATCCGCGTCCTTCGCCCAGCGCACCTCCAGGGGACCGTGCCGCTCGTTCGTGCCCTCGCCGTCGAAGACGAGAACACCGCGAGCACCCTGTGCGGCGACCCAGCTCGCCAGCAGGTCGCGCAGCTCATCCGGTGAGCCGAAGTCGCCGGCGTGCAGGAGGTTGAAGCCGTCGAAGAGGTAGAGGGTCGTCTCAGCCATCGCGCTGGCGGCGAGCTTCGTAGAGCAACAACGCAGCTGCGACGCTGACGTTGAGCGACTCGACCCGGCCGAGCTGCGGGATCGAGACCTCGAGGTCGCAGGTGCGCCGTACGAGCGGGCGGAGCCCCTTGCCCTCGGCGCCGAAGACGAACGCGATCCCGCCGGACAGGTCGGCCTCCCACATCGGCGTGCCCGAGCCGCCCACGGCGCCGGCGACCCAGAGCTCGCCGCTCTTGACCTCCCCGAGGTAGCGGGCGAGGTTCGGCACCACGGCGACCGGAAGATGCTCCACGGCCCCGGCGGAAGAGCGACAGACCGCGGCGGTAACCCTTGCCGCGCCGTGCGCGGGTACGACGACGCCGCTCGCGCCGGCGCCCTCGGCACTCCGGATCACGGCGCCGAGGTTCCGGGGGTCGCTGACCTGGTCGAGGCAGGCGAGAAGCGGAGCCGGGCCTGCGGCGAGCTCGAACGCGTCGGCGTACCGGTAGGGCTCACACCACGCGACGACTCCCTGGTGGTCACGCGTGACCGCAGCCTCCGTCAGGTCTCGCTCCAGCTTCGTCTGCACTCGCGGCCGCTCGACCTCGCGCAGCCAGGCTTCGCTGCGCACCGCCCGCTCGCTCGCCCACAGCTCGAGCACCTCGCGGGGGCCGCGCAAGGCCTCGCGCACGGGACGACGCCCGTAGACGAGCTCGCGCGTCACGGGCGACGGACGAGCCTGTAGCCGGGAGGATCCGCGACGTCGCGCACCTCCCAGCCGGCTGCGGCGATCTCGTCGCGCAGGCGATCCGCTCCCGCGAAGTCCTTGGCGTCTCTCGCCTCGCGCCGCTGCTCCGCAAGCGCGGCGAGCTCCGCCGGCGCCTCCTCGGCCTCGCCGATCGAGTCGAGCCCGAAGATCCCGAACGCGCGCCGCAGCAGCTCGTGGTCGCGCCAGCCGTGCATCACGGCCAGGGCCTCCGGCGTGTTGAAGTCGTCGTCGAGCGCCGCCTCCAGCTCGGCCCAGTTGCCGACCGGCTCGCTCGGCGAGCGGAAGACGTTCCGGAACGTCTCGAGCTGTGCGCCGGCCTGCTCGAGCGTCTCGTCGGAGTAGTCGAGCGGCTTACGCCAGTGGCCGGTCAGGAAGAAGAAGAGAAGCGTCTCGCGCCCCCACCGGTCGAGCGCGTCCTTGAGCGAGATGTCGTTGCCGAGCGACTTGTGCATCTCCGAGCCGCGCATGCTGAGCATCCCGTTGTGCATCCAGATCCGGGCGAAGCCGTGCCCGAGCGCACGCGACTGCGCGATCTCGTTCTCGTGGTGGGGAAACTTGAGGTCGAGCCCGCCGCCGTGAATCTCGAAGCTCGTGCCGAGGTACTTCTCCGCCATCGCCGAGCACTCGATGTGCCAGCCGGGCCGGCCGCGTCCCCACGGCGAGTCCCACCAGGTGTCCTCGCCCGGCTTGTTCGCCTTCCACAGTGCGAAGTCCCGCGGATCCTCCTTGAGCGGGTTCGGCTCCTCATCCTCCACCTGGTCGAGCCGCTGCCGCGAGAGCCGGCCGTAGTCGGGGAATTGCGCGACGCGGTAGTAGACGTCGCCCTTGACCTCGTAGGCGAAGTCGCGGTCGAGCAGCTCTTCGATCATCACGATCTGGTCGGGAACGGTCTCGGCCGCGGTGGGCTCGACGTCGGGACGGCCGAGCCCGAGCCGGTCGGTGTCCTCGAAGTACCAGCGCGTCGCGTCGGAGGCGAGCTCGGCACTGTGGCCGGGCGCCGCGTCGTAGATCTTGTCGTTGATGTCGGTGATGTTGACGACGACCTTCGTCTCGTAGCCACGGTGCTCCAGCCAGCGCTTCAGCCATAGCGGGAGCACGTTCACGGCGTAGCCGTTGCCGACGTGGATTCGCTGGTAGACGGTTGGGCCGCACCAGTAGATCCCGATCGGGCCGGGCGGAGGCGGCAGCTCGACGAGCGAGCCCGTGAGGGTGTCGTGGACGCGCACGGCTTCTAGCCTACGTCGCTCTCCGCACGAGCTCGTCCGGCGGTAGCGCGGCGATCACGGCCGCGAGCTCGGGGCCGCGCTCGTGCCCTGTGAGCGCCAGCCGAACCGCCTTCAGGTCGGCTCCCACGGCCTTCAGCTCCCGCACCACGGCACGCGGCTCGATTCCCGCCTCGACGAGCTCGCGGAAGCGCGCGAGGGTCTCCGGCGAGTCGACTTCCGCCTGCCCCGGCTCGAGCACGAGCGCCGCATAGGCGCGGGCCTCGGCGAGATCCCGCGCGCCGCGCAAGACCGGTGCCACCGAGACGGGAACCCCGACGCGCGCCGCGAGATCCTCGTCGCTCAACGTCGCCAGCGCTTCGGTGGAGAGGCGCCGCAGCCGCGGGAGGTCGAGGTGGACGTCGTGGCGCGGCAGCGCGAGCTCCTCGAGATACGCACGCACTGCCTCGGCGGGAAAGCCCTGCTCGCGCAGGTCGGCCAGCGACGAGGCGCCGTGACGCTTCGAGAGCTTTCTCCCGTCGGGCCCGAGCAGGAGCCCGTGGTGGATGTACTCCGGCGGCTCGCCGCCGAGGGCGCGGATCAGCGCTGCCTGCAGCTCGGTGTTCGGACGGTGGTCGCTGCCGCGGAGGACGTGCGTGATCTCGAAGTCGAGATCGTCGACTGCGGTCGCCAGCTGGTAGGTCGGGCTCCCGTCGGCGCGCAGGAGCGTCGTGCGACCGAAGCGGAGGGCGCCCTCTGCGTCGGGCTCGCCGACGAGATGCGCCGCCTCGCGGTGCCGCACGTAGCGCTCGCTCTGCCGCACCGGACCCTCGTCCCAGCCGAGACCCAGCCAGTCGAGGTCGGCGAGGATCGCCTCGAGCCCCCCAGCGACGTTCCGCGCCGGATCCGTGTCGTCGATCCGCAGCAACAGCCGCCCGTCGTGCTCGTCGGCGAAGCGGCGGTTGGCGACCGCGCTCAGCGCGTTGCCGAGGTGGAGCGAGCCCGTCGGGCTCGGCGCGAAGCGGACTCTGGTCATCCGGCGAGTGTAGGAGCTAAGCTCGGCGGGCGATGGAGTCCTGGCGCGCAACGGTTCTCCGCCAAAACGGCTAGTTCGCCGCTTCCCACCACAGCGTCCTAGGGAAGCGGCGGGACGCGACGCGATCCCGCCCGAAAACGGAGGTGTACGTCGCGATGCCGATGCCACATCGCACCCAGCAGCAACTGATCAAGCGCCGGCTCACCGGCAAGGACGGCGCGGAACGGATCCGCGAGCTCCGCGCGATCCTCGCCGAGCTGCCCGGCTACCGAAACGGCCCGTACGCCGACCTGCGCAAGTGGGTGGAGGGCGAGCTGGCGGCTACGCGCACGCGCAAGCGCGTCGTCAACCGCGACTCGATCTCCGTGCGGCGGGAGGGCGCCGCACAGATCGCCCTCGTCGGGCCGCCGAACGCGGGCAAGTCGTCGCTACTGCAGGCTCTGTCGGCGATCCAGATCCGCACGGGCGACTACGCCTTCACCACCACGCGGCCGGTCGCGGCGACCACGCGCATCGGCGGCGTGCTCGTCCAGCTCGTGGAGATCCCGGGCCTGATCGAGGGAGCGGCCGACGATCGCGGAGGCGGCCGTGCGCTGCTCGGCGTCCTTCGCAACGCGGACGGGATCCTCTGGTGTCATGCCTGCGACCGGCCGGCGGAGGAGCTCGAGATCATCCGCGCCGAGGTGGCCGCTGCAGGGATCGAGCTACCCGCCCTCGTCGCCGCGACGAAGTGCGACGAGTCAGTGCCGTTCAGGCATCCGGAGCTTCGGGTGCTGCCGGTGTCCGTTCTCGACGACGCGAGCCTCGACCGGCTGCGGGAAGAGCTGTGGGCGCTGACAGGCCTCGTCCGGGTCTACCTCCGCGACGGCGGCGATCCGGTCGCCCTGCGGCCGCCGGCGACGGTTCTCGGCGTGGCCGACTCGATCCACCACGAGCTGCGCGACAGCTGTACCGGTGCGCGCGTGTGGGGCCCTTCGGCGCGGTTCGAGGCACAACAGGTCGGGAGGCAGCACGAGCTGCACGACGGCGACACGGTCGAGATCCTGACTCGCTAGCCCTGGAGGAAGGTTGAGCTTCTGGACGCGGGGAAGATCGAGAGGCGATGTCCGACGTAGTCGTCATCACCGGAGCCTCCGGCGGCATCGGCCGCGCGACAGCGCGCAGGTTCGCCCAGGACGGCGCACGGATCGCCCTGGTCGCCCGCGGCCGCACCGGGCTCGAGGCGGCGGCGCGAGAGGTCGAGGAACTCGGCGGAGAGGCGCTCGTCCTCCCCACCGACGTCGCCCACGCCGACGAGGTCGAGGCTGCGGCACAGGCAACGGAGGACGAATTCGGCCCGATCGACGTCTGGGTCAACGACGCGATGGCGACGATCTACGCCGAGTTCCTCGACGTCGAGCCGGACGAGTACCGGCGCGCGACCGACGTGACGTACCACGGCATGGTCTGGGGAACGCAAGCCGCGCTGAAACGGATGAGCCGGCGGAACCACGGCACGATCGTGCAGGTCGGCTCGGCACTCGCCTTCCGCGGCATCCCGCTGCAGGCGCCGTACTGCGGCGCGAAGCACGCGTGCAAGGGGTTCACCGAGTCGGTCATCACCGAGATCCGCCATCACGGCTGGGACATCCACGTAACGATGGTCCATCTCCCTGGTGTCAACACGACCCAGTTCACGTGGGGCCGCACGAAGCTCCCGAAGCAGACGCAGCCGGTGCCCCCGATCTACCAGCCTGAGGTCGCGGCGGACACGATCCACTGGGCCGCCTACCACAAACGGCGGCAGATCTATGTCGGGGTGCCGACCGTTCTCAATGTCGTCGGCGAGCGCGTCGCGCCGTGGTTCCTCGACTGGTACCTCGCGAAGACGGGTTACAGCGGGCAGATGACGAAGCAGCCCCTGAACGGCGGCCCGGATCACGACAACCTCTTCTACCCGGTGGACAGCGACGAGGACCGCGGCGCGCACGGACCGTTCGACGAGAAGGCTCACGCGCACAGCTTCCAGACGAGCCTCACGAAGCACCGGCGCCTGGCCGGCTCGCTCGTTGCCGGAGTCGGTGCCGCAGCGGGTGCCGCGCTCCTGCGGAAGCGTTAAGAGCTCTAGGCGACGACCCGCAACAGCTCGGCGGCGGCGGGGCCGAGGCCGTCGTGACGCCCCTCCTCGAGCACCGCGCACAGCGCACGCACATCCGTGGGGCCGAGTCGCGTGCGTCCCGTCTCGAGCGCGCGGACGAGGAGGAGCGAGAGGTCCCGGTGGCGCGCCGAGATGCCCGCGCGGGCGGCGGCTGCCGCAGCCAGCCCGTCCACGAGCTCGCGCGGAGCGGAAACGACGGTGCCGTCGACGTCGAGCTCGACCATCTCCTCGGCCACGCGTATCTATGGCCCGGATTTCGAGGCGTGCAACCTCCGGCGCGGACTGAACGCGTACACCTTCCCCCAGCCGACGACATACAGCCGCCGGCCGTCCGTGACCACGGGAGTGAACGCGCCGTCCGGGAACGTCCACAGCTGCTTCCCCGTACGCGCGTCGAGCCCGTAGGTGCGGCGGTGGAGGGTGGCGAAGTAGACGATGCCGTCGACGACGGTCGCCGAGCCCGAGATCGGGCCGTTCGCGTGGAACTTCCAGAGGACCGCTCCCGTCGCCGCGTCGAAGGCGTAGAACGTTTGACTGTACGAGCCGACGTAGATGCGTCCGCGCCAGACGGCAGGCGAGCCGTAGACGAAGCCGCCGGTCGAGTGCGACCAGCGCAGCTTGCCGCTCTCCTCGCCGAAGGAGTAGACATGGCCGTCGGTCGAGCCGAGATAGACGCGGGAGTACGCGACGGCCGGCGTCGAGTAGAACGTCCCGTGACCGCCGAACCAGTCGCGGTTCGACTCGGCCCGCCACAGCGGCGTCCCGTCGGTCGCCCTGAGCGCATAGAGGCGGCCGTCGTAGGCACCGAAGAAAAGGCGGCCGCGATCGTACGCGAGCGCTCCCTTCACCGATCCGCCGACATGGCGCATCCAGATCGTCTTGCCGTCGACGGTGCGGAGGCAGTAGACGTTCCCCTCGGCGTCCCCTACGTACAAGCGGTGGCCGACCAGGAGCGGGGACGTCTCGCTTGCGCCGAGCCGCTTGGTCCAGCGGACGCGATGCGAAGGCCCGGCGGCGACGGCGAGCAGCTCGCCGTCTCCCCTCCGCGCCGCGTTCCGGCCGCACGGCTGCCGGTTGAGGAACGTCTCGTACACCGAGCCGCGGCCGAGGCGATCCGCGGCCGGCGAGGCGGCCTCGCAGCGCCCTACGTGGACGGTCCAGAGGCGACGGCCGTTCCGGCTGGAGACTGCGTCGAGGTTGCCGTTGAGGCTGGCGTAGTAGAGGTAGCGGAAGGCGATCGCCGGCGGGAACTCGACGAGCGACGTCCCACCGGAGACCCAGTCGCGGCGGAACGGCGGCCTGATCCGTCCCACGCCGACATGGAGGTGCTGCGGCTGGCCGCCGAACATGGGCGAGACAAGCGGGCCCGGCTGCGGCGCCGGGGCGGTCTGGGTGGGGACGAACTCGGTCGTCGTCCCTCTGACGCTGCCGCCGTAGCGGTGCGTCGACTCGTAGTAGGCCGCCCCAATGCCGGCGAGCAGGATCAAGGCCCCGGCGACCAGGAGGAGGCGGCGCATCCGCCGGATGATGCCTGCGGTCGCGAGCCGTCCGGCGCGCTACGTTCCGCGTCGTGGAGGATCTTCTCCTCGAGTGGTTCGGCGAGCACGGGCGCGACCTGCCGTGGCGGCGGACGCGCGACCCATACGCGATTCTCGTCAGCGAGGTGATGGCGCAGCAGACACAGGTGGAACGCGTCGTGCCGCGCTGGCGGTGCTGGCTCGAGCGCTGGCCGACGGTCGACGCGCTCGCGGCTGCGCCCGCGGCCGACGTGATCCGCGACTGGCAGGGCCTCGGCTACAACCGGCGTGCGCTCGCTCTGCACCGTGCGGCGCAGCACGTCGCGACCCACGGGTGGCCCGACGACCTGACCGAGCTGCCCGGCGTGGGCCGCTACACGGCGGATGCCGTTTCCTGCTTCGCCTTCGGCCGGCCGGTTCTGCCCGTCGACGTCAACGTGCGGCGCGTCTCGGAGCGCACGGAGCACGCCTTTTCGGCCGCCGCCGCCCAGGCGCTGATGGATCTCGGCAAGTCCGTTTGCCTCGCGCGCATCCCGCGTTGCGAGGTCTGTCCGCTCGCCGGCTCGTGCCCGTCGCGCGGCCGGCGGTTCGAGCCGAGCCGTCGACAGGGGCCGTTCGAGGGCTCGTTCCGTCAGCGGCGGGCGTCGGCTCTTCGCGAAGTCCTTGCGGGCGTGCAGCCGGAGGACGTCGAGGCAGTCGCCTCTCTCGTGCACGACGGGCTGGTGCAGGTGGACGGAAGGCTCGTGTCCCTGCCGGATTAGCTCGGTACCATCCTTGGCCATGCTCGTCGCCGATCTCGTGACGCTGCTGATCCCGCTCTGGATCCTGCTCGGCCTGCTCGCGGTCATCGCCGTGCTCGGCGTGCTCGGACGCATCCAGAACGGGCGCTATCTGAAGCCCCTGTTCGCGCTGATGGCGAAAGTGCCGTTCCTGAGGCGCATGCTCGAGAAGGCGTCCAAGGCGGCTATCGAGCGGCAGAATCCGGAGCTGGCGAGCGCGATGCGGAAGCTCGAGCCGCACGCGAAGCATCTCCACGATCCGCAGCGGGCACAGAAGGCGATGTCGCGCCTGACGCGCGAGGAGCGCGCTGCGCTGCTCGAGATGCAGGATCAGCAGGGCGGGCCCACGCCCGAGGTGACGAATCGCCAGATGCGCCGGCAGCTCGAGAAGCAGAAGAAGCGCCGCTAGCCCTCCGAACTAGAACGCATGCCGCACCCAGACGTTCGGCTCGACGTATACGCCGCGGCCGTTCTTGAAGTGGACCGGGACGAGCGCGCCCGGAACGACGTAGTCGCCGTCCTCGGGGAAGACCATCCCCGTCCACCCCTCCCACTCCGGACGAGTCCCCGAGATCGTCATCGAGCGCGGGGCCGTCGCCAGAAGCTCGCCGCCGAGCCGCTCGTGGGTGCGCAGCCATGGGTCGTACGGGAGGCCGTCGCCGCGCCGCCAGCTTGCGTATCGATCGAGCGCGACGAGCGGGTAGCGGTCCTTCCAGGTCGGACGCACCGGCGCCACCAGTGCGTCCAGCCCGTGGCCGTCGGCGATCGCGGCGAGGCGCCGCAGGATCGTCTCGGCGACGCCGTAGCCGCGGTATTCGGGCACGACGCCGGCGACGACCGCGCACAGCGTCGTCGGCGCTCCCTCGACGCCGTCGGTCAAGGCCCAGTTGAGGCCGCGCGGCGACGGGCTCCCGTTCCAGCCGACCGGCACACTGCACGCGTAGCCGATGGTCCCGCGCGGCCCGACCTCGCGGTCGACGACCCAGAGCTGGAAGTCGGGGTATTCGTCGTAGAGGCGCGGCCAGAACGACTGGACGACCGAATCGTGGGACATGAACTCGGGCCAGATGCTCGGAAGCGTTCCCCGCAGCTTCGGATGCTCAGCGTGCGTGACGAGGGCGAGCTTCATCGGACGAGGAGAGCTACGGCCTGCGCGGCGAGCCCTTCGCCGCGACCTGCGAAGCCGAGGCCGTCGGTCGTCGTGGCGCGGACGGCAACCCGCGCCGGCTCGACTCCCAGCGCGGCAGCCAGCCGGCGCCGCATCTCCTCGCGGTGCGGAGCGATACGCGGTTGCTCGCCGACGAGGACGACGTCCGCGTTCGCCAGCTGCCAGTCCTCCGCGCGGACGCGCTCCCACGCCTGGGCAAGCAGCTCGAGCGAATCGGCGCCGGCGAGCTCGGGGTCGCCGGAGGGGAAGAGCGCGCCGATGTCCTCGAGCCCGGCGGCGCCCAGGAGTGCGTCGGTGAGCGCGTGCGCCAGGACGTCGCCGTCCGAGTGGCCCGCGAGCCCGCGCGGGTGGTCGATCCGGACGCCGCCGAGCACGAGTGGAACGCCCTCCTCGAGCGCGTGCGCATCGAAGCCGGTGCCGACGCGGTACTCAGGCATCCGCGAGAACCTCCGCCAGCTCGTCGAGCGAGCCGATGGTGACGGTGCCGGCCGGCGACTCGACGTGCGCGTGCTCGCCTCGGCGGATTCGGACGGCGTGCAGCCCCGCGGCGAGCGCCGGGACGACATCCTTGTCGACTCGGTCACCGACGTACACGATCTCCTCGGCCGGAACGCCCGCGGCTTCGACCACGTTCGCGAAGAAGCCGAGGTCCGGCTTCTCGACGCCCCAGCGCTCGGACGAGCCGACGAAGTCGACGTGCGGGCGGAGGAAGTCCTCGTGGACGGCGTACATGTTCCCGGCGGCCCCCAGCCGTAGGCCGCGCGCGCGCAACGCCGCAAAGCAAGGCCGCGCGTCGTCGTGGAGGTCGCGATCCGCGAACACGAGCGAGGTTGCGCCCTCGGCCTCCCAGCGCTCGTAGGTGGCCCTCTCGTCGACGAGCGTCTCGCCGACGTCGAAGACGACGACCCTCAGCGCCATCCCGCCACCATCTCCAGATCCGCTGCCGACGTCACCTTGAGCAGGTGGGGGTCGCCCGCGGACGACCCTGACGCGGCCACCCGCCGCCTCGACGAGGCCGGCGCAGTCGGTCGCGTCGGCGCCGCTCGCCTGGGCCCGGCGGAGAACGTCCGCCGCGAACGCCTGAGGCGTTTGGATCGACCAGAGCCCGTCCCGGGACACGGTCTCCTCCACTCCGCCGTCGGGGCCGACACGTTTGAGCGTGTCGTCGACAGGAAGGCCGGGCACGACGCCGTCCCAGCCCTCCGAGAGCGGCGCGAGCACGCGCTCGATCACGTCGTCCGACAGAAGCGGGCGCGCCGCGTCGTGGACGAGGACGACGAGCACGTCGGCAGGCACGTCGGCGAGGCCGGCCCGCACAGAGTCGCTCCTCGTCTCGCCGCCGGTCACGCACGCCCGCACCTTGCCGCATCCCTCCTCCTCGGCGAGGAGGATCGCAGGCTCCTCCCAGCCGGGCGGAGCGACGACGACGATCCCGTCCACCCACGGAGAGGCCTCGAGTCGCCGCAGCGGCTCGGCCAGCAGCGGCTCGTCTCCGAGCTTCGCGAAAGCCTTGGGTCGGTCCAGCCCGAGCCGCTCCCCCCGCCCCGCAGCGACGAGGATGGCCCAGACGGACATGTCAGGGCGGCCCGCCTAGGCCGCGGCCGCAGCGGCCTTCTTCTTCGCCGCGGGCTTCTTCTTCGGCGGGCTGTCGGAAGCGAGGACCTCCTCGAGCCAGTCCGCGCAGGTCTCCTCGTCCATGTCCTTCGCGTACATCAGCTCGGAGGCGAGGATCTTCTTCGCCTTCACGAACATCTGCTTCTCGCCGGTCGAAAGCCCCTTCTCGCGGTCACGCAGGGCGAGGTTGCGGACGACCTCGGCGAGCTCGAGGATGTCGCCCGTCTTCATCTTGTCGCGGTTGTGCTTGAAGCGCCGGTTCCAGTTCTTCGGCATCTCGGTCGAGACGCCCGTCAGCGCCGTGAGGACGACGCCGACCTCCTTCTCGCCGATCACGCGCCGGAGACCGACCTTCTCGGCATTCTCGGACGGGACCTGCACCGTCATGTCGTTGTGCAGGATCTTGATCGTCAGGTACTCGCGCTGCTCTCCGAGAACCTCGCGCTTCTCCTTCTTGACGACCGTTCCCGCCCCATGGTGGGGATAGACCACCTTGTCGCCGACGTCGTACAAGCCCGACCTCCCCTGGCTAAAAGCCGCTCTTCCGTCAAGAAAGCCGGCACGCTGCTGTGCGCCGGCCACCGGAGACAAGTGTAGCAGAAACGGCCTGGCTAAGCCAAACTTGGGCCATTCTCAGAGTTGTAGATAGCGATCTACGAGATTGTGCTCCTGCAATCGGCGCAGGCCCTCGCGGATCTCTCGCGCGCGCACCGCGCCCACGCCTTCCACGGATTCGAGCTCACGCTGCGACGCGCGGACGACCGCGTCGAGGCTCCCGAGGCCGGCGACGACACGGCGGACGAGTGGCTCCGGCACGCGTGGGATCTGGGAGAGGATGCGATAGCCGCGCGAGGCGACCGAGTGGTCGAGCGGATTGACGTTGCGGTCGTAGCCGAGCACTTCGGCGAGCCTCCCGAACTCGAGCAGCTCCTGGTAGGACAGCCCCGCGAGCACGGCGAGCGCTGCCGTTGCGTCTTCTCCCGGCCCGAGGGCGTGATAGTCGCGCACGATCGCGTCCCGCTCGGCCGGGACGTTCCCGATGAGCTCCTCGAGCTGCAGCCGGATGAGGCGACCCTCAGTGCCGAGCTCGGCGCAGTCGCGCGTGATCCGCTCGGCCATGCGAGAGGTCATCTCCGCGCGCTGCAGGACGATGAGCACGTCGTCGAGCACGACCGCGTTCTGGAACTCGAGCGCGGTCAGCCTGGTCAGCACCTGCTCGAGCCGCTGCCGGTACGTGTCGAGCGTGCCGAGAGCCTGGTTCGTCTTGGCGAGCACGTCCGCGACCGGATCGAGCTGGTACCGCGCGGGGCCGACGAAGACGGTGACCGTCTCGCGCTGCTGCGAGACGGAGACGACGAGCGCGCCCGTCTGCTTCGCCACGCGCTCCGCCGTGCGGTGGCGCGTCCCGGTCTCGTTGGACGGAATCGTCGGGTCCGGCATGAGCTGGACGTTCGCCCACGCGAGCCGCTTGACCGCCTCGTCGACGATGATCGCGCCGTCCATCTTCGCGAGCTCGTAGAGAAGCTGGGGGCGGAACGGTGCGTCGAGCCGGATGCCGCCGGAGTAGAGGAACGAGAGCTCGTTCGGGTCACCGACGACGATGAGCGCCCCCTCGTGCGAGCGGATTACGTCGTCGACGGCCTCGCGAAGCCCCGACCCGGGCGCGACCTTGGTGATCGCGGCGAGAAGCTCGGGGTTGCGGCGAGGGTCTTCCTCGGAGGGGATGCGCGTGAAGCCGAGATCGCTCAGGCGATCGGCTTTGCGCTCAGTCGTCTCCTTCGGATCGATCGCCATCCAGCCCTGACCTGATCGCCTGCCGCAGCGTCTCTGCGGCCTCAACCTCGATTTTGCCAGTCGTCGCCGTACCCGTAGGCGCGAGGACGGTGGAGAGGCCGAGCTTGGCGCACTCCTCCAGCCGCCGCTCGGCCTGCGCCGCGGTGCGGAGGCGGCCTGTGAGGCCGATCTCCCCGAACGCGGCGAGACCCGCCTTCACGGGCACGCGCCGCGCCGCGGAGGCGATCGCGAGCGCCACCGCGAGGTCGGCGCCCGGCTCGTCGATGCGCACGCCGCCTGCGACGTTGACGAAGACGTCCGCCTGTCCGAGCGCGACGCGGGCGTGGCGCGAGAGCACCGCGACGATCATCGCGAGCCGCTTCGGGTCGATGCCGGTCGCGACGCGGCGGGGCATCGCGAGCTCGCTCTGTGCCACGAGGGACTGGATCTCGAGCAGGATCGGCCGCGTCCCCTCGAGCGCACAGGCCACAGCGGCTCCCGGCTCGCCCGGAACCGTCCGGCCGAAGACCTCCGAGGGGTCCGCGACGCCCGTGAGGCCGCCTCCGGTCATCTCGAACACGCCGATCTCGTTCGTCGAGCCGAAGCGGTTCTTCACGGCCCGCAGGACGCGGTGAGCGTGGTAGCGGTCGCCCTCGAACTGGAGGACGCAGTCGACGAGATGCTCGAGCACTCGCGGACCTGCGACGGAGCCGTCCTTCGTCACGTGTCCGACGAGAATCGTCGCGACGCCCTGCTCCTTCGCGACGCGCAGCAGCCGCGCCGCGGCCTCGCGCACCTGCCCGACGGATCCCGGCGCGGACCCGAGCTCCGCCGCGTGGAGCGTCTGTACCGAATCGACGACGCACACGGCCGGCCGTTCGGTGCGCAGCGTCTCGCAGACCGTCTCGAGCTCGGTCTCGGCGAGGATCTGGACGTTTCCCGCTCCGCCGAGCCGCTCCGCCCGCAGCTTGACCTGGGCGACGGACTCCTCGCCCGTCACGAGCAGGGAGGAGCGCGTCTCGCCGATCGCGCGCAGGGCCATCAGGAGCAGGTCGACTTGCCGACGCCGGGCTCGCCGCCGAGCAGCACGAGCGAGGCGGGCACGAGCCCGCCGCCGAGAACCCGGTCGAGCTCCGAGATCCCGGTCGGGATCCGCGCGGCCTCCTCGGCCTCGACCTCGACGAGCCGCAGAGGAGCTCGCGCGACCGCGACTCTACCGCCCGCCGCGGCTTCGACCGGCTCTTCGACGAGCGTGCCGAAGGCCGAGCAGCCGGGGCACTTGCCGAACCAGCGCCCGGCGCTGTACCCGCACTCCGTGCAGCTGAACTGAACGGCCGCCGTCTTCGCCATTCCTCCACCCTACGGCCGAGGGCGGACGCGAACCCACGCGGAATCCTCGTGATTTCGTGCCAAAGATTGGAAGCCGCTGCGTCCAGAACCCGGACAAGAGGCCGGAGCGTACGCGCGAGCGTACGTGGAGGCCGGACTGCGCTCGTGCCGGCCTCCGCCGCGCGCGAGCGCACGAGGGAGCCAAACCGTCCAGAGCATCGAAAGCCAGCACAGCGCGGAGTTCCGTCCCCAGCGAGCGGTGCGCAGCACCCGCGAGCTAGAAACGGAAGCGGCCCCGCCGCAGGGCCGCTTCCGTCGCTTCTGGAGGGAGCTCGGGAGCCCCCGCCGCATCGGGGCTCACCGAGGTCGTGCTCTACGAGGAGCATCATCTCGCAGGGACGCCACTTCACACGTCACCTTTCAGGTGGTTCATCGCGTCGCTTCACTCGCCGACCGGGGCCCGCGAACGCACGGCCGAGGGCGGACTCGGGCCGCCCTCGCGCTATTCCTCTTCGCTCGCCGGCTCTTCGCCGTCGGCCGACGCGGCCGGCTCTTCGGCCGGCACCGTCACCTTCTCGGGCGTGACCTCGCCCGGGATGAAGGTGATGTCGACGTCGTCGCCCGGCTCGCCGTCGTCGTTGCGCGTGCGCGCGACGAGGATCGTCGAGCCCGGCTCGAGCTCGCGGCCGAGCACGAAGTCGGCGAGCGGATCCTCGATGTAGCGCTGGATCGCGCGGCGCAGCGGCCGGGCGCCCATCGCCGGGTCGTAGCCCTTGTCGACGAGCAGTTCCTTCGCCTCGTGGGTGAGCTCGATCGAGACCTCGTGGGTCGCCATCTGCTCGCGCAGCCGGCGGAGCAGGAGGTCGACGATGGACATGATCTCGTCCTTCGAGAGCTTGTGGAAGACGATGACCTCGTCGATCCGGTTGAGCAGCTCGGGCCGGAAGACCTTCTTCAGCTCGCCCATCACGCGGCTCTTCATCTCGTCGTACGAGAGCCCCGACTCGTCGCCGACGGTGAAGCCGAAGCCCGTGTTCTTCGAGATCTGCGCCGCGCCGAGGTTCGAGGTCATGATCACGATCGCGTTCCGGAAGTCGACGCGGCGCCCCTGGGCGTCGGTCAGCTTCCCCTCCTCGAGGATCTGGAGGAGGATGTTGAACACGTCCGGATGCGCCTTCTCGATCTCGTCGAGCAGGAGCACCGAGTACGGCTTGCGCCGCACGGCCTCGGTGAGCTGGCCGCCCTCGTCGTAGCCGATGTAGCCCGGGGGCGAGCCGACGAGCCGGGACACGGAGTGCTTCTCCATGTACTCCGACATGTCGACCTGGATCATCGCGTCCTCGTCGCCGAACAGGAACTCGGCGAGCGTGCGCGCGAGCTCGGTCTTGCCGACGCCGGACGGGCCGAGGAAGATGAACGAGCCGGTCGGCCGCTTCGGGTCCTTGATGCCGGCGCGGGCGCGGCGGATCGACTTGGCGACCGCGACGATCGCCTCCTCCTGGCCGATGACGCGCTTGTGCAGCTCCTCCTCCATGCGGACGAGGCGCGCGGACTCGGCCTCGGTGAGCTTGAAGACGGGGATGCCCGTCCACATCGAGACGATGTCGGCGATCTCCTCCTCGCCGACCTGCGGCTGCTCCTCCTGGTTCTCGGAGCTGCGCCACTGCTCCTCGAGCTCCCGCTTCTTCTGCGTGAGCTTCCGCTCCTTGTCGCGGAGGGAGGCGGCCTTCTCGAACTCCTGGTTCTCGATCGACGCTTCCTTCTCCTTGCGGACGCGCTCGATCTCGTCCTCGAGCTCGCGGTAGCGCGGCGGCGCCGACATCGACTTGATCCGGAGCCGCGAGGCGGCCTCGTCGATCAGGTCGATCGCCTTGTCGGGGAGGTGGCGATCCTGGATGTAGCGGTCGGAGAGCTCGGCCGCGGCCTTGAGCGCCTCGTCGGTGATCGTGACGCGATGGTGCGCCTCGTAGCGGTCGCGCAGCCCGCGCAGGATCTGCACCGAGTCGTCCACCGTGGGCTCCTCGACGCGCACCTGCTGGAAGCGCCGCTCGAGTGCCGCGTCGCGCTCGAGGTACTTGCGGTACTCGTCGAGCGTCGTGGCGCCGATCGTCTGCAGCTCGCCGCGGGCCAGGGCCGGCTTGAGGATCGAGGCCGCGTCGATCGCGCCCTCGGCCGCGCCCGCGCCGACGAGGTTGTGGAGCTCGTCGATGAACAGGACGATGTCGCCGCGCTGCTGGATCTCCTTCATGACCTTCTTCAGCCGCTCCTCGAACTCGCCGCGGTACTTCGAGCCGGCGACGAGGGCGGCGAGGTCGAGGCTGTAGATCTGCTTGCCCTTGAGGATCTCGGGCACCTGATTCGAGGAGATCCGCTGGGCCAGGCCCTCGACGATGGCCGTCTTGCCGACGCCCGGCTCGCCGATCAGCACCGGGTTGTTCTTCTGGCGCCGGGCGAGGATCTGCATGATCCGCTCGATCTCCGTCTGGCGGCCGACCACCGGGTCGAGCTTGCCCTCCTGGGCCTGCTTCGTGAAGTTGCGGCCGAACTGGTCGAGCAGCTTCGAGGACTTCGACTTCTCACCTGCCGGGCCACCCGCGCCCGCCTGGCGGCGGCCGGGGCCGGAGAGCATGCGGATGATCTCGTTGCGGATCTTCTCGGCGTCGGCGTCGAAGTCGAGCAGGATCCGGGCTGCGACGCCCTCGTTCTCGCGCACGAGCCCGAGCAGGATGTGCTCGGTGCCGATGTAGTTGTGGCCGAGGGACAGCGCTTCGCGCAACGCGAGCTCGAGCACCTTCTTCGCGCGCGGCGTGAACGGGATCTGGCCGGTCGTGACCTCGTCGCCCTGACCGACGATGCGCGCAACCTGCGCGCGCACTTCCTCGACCGTGATGTCGAGGGACTCGAGCACCCGCGCCGCGAGACCCTCTTCCTCGCGGAGCAGCCCGAGCAGGATGTGCTCGGTGCCGATGTAGTTGTGCTTGAGCGCCCGTGCCTCGTCCTGTGCGAGAACGACAACCTGGCGAGCCCGTTCGGTGAACCGTTCGAACAAGTCCCTCGACTCCTTTCGTTTCCGACGCCGTCAGCCGGTCGAAGGTTCGCCCATCGTAGCCGACCTCCTCGGCTGTACCGAGCCGCTGGACTGACCTGTTCGGGTCTTTCCGACGGCTCGGGAGCTAGTCGCGCAGGCGCAGCGCCGGGAAGAGGATGACGTCGCGGATGGCGTCCTTTCCGAGCAGGACCATCGCCAGCCGGTCGACGCCGACGCCGCAGCCGCCGTTGGGAGCCATGCCGTAGGCCATCGCCTCGACGTAGTCGGGGTCGCCGGGCTCGGCCTCGGCGGCGCCCGCCTCCCGCTCCGATTCCTGCATGGCGAACCGCTGCTCCTGCTCCTCCGCGTCGTTGAGCTCGCTGAAGGCGTTGGCGATCTCCATCCCGCTCACGACCGCCTCGAAGCGCTCGACGAGCGTCTCGTCACCCTCGGTCGTGCGGGCGAACGGCGACAGCTCGATCGGCCAGTCGTAGACGATCGTCGGCTGGATCAGCTCCGGCTCGACGAAGTGTGAGTAGGCGTGGTCGGCGAGCTGGCTCCAGCTGCGGTCGCGCGAGACGTCGACTCCCGCGTCGGTCAGCTTCGCGCGCAGCTCGGCCTCGTCGCGCGTCCACACGCCGTGGGCGTCGAGCGCCTCGACGAAGCGGATCTCCTGCCAGGTCGCGAGGTCGACCTCGTGACCGCGGAACGTCGTCCTCGTACCGCCGATCGTCGCCTCGGCCGCGCGCCGAACGAGCTCCTTCAACCGCGCGGCCGTGTCCTTGTAGTCGGCGTACGCCTCGTACCACTCGACCTGCGTGAACTCGGGCGAGTGCTTGTAGGAGTAGCTCTCGTTGCGGAAGTCCTTCGAGAGCTCGTAGACCTTCTCGAGCCCGCCGACGATGAGCCGCTTGAGGTAGAGCTCATCGGCGATGCGGAGGTAGAGGTCCGCGTCGAGCAGCTCCGAGTGCGTGACGAACGGCTCTGCGAAGCCGCCGCCGTACCGCGGCTGGAGGATCGGCGTCTCGACCTCGAGGAAGCCCTCGCCGTCGAGGTAGGCGCGGATAGCGGAGACCATCCGCGTGCGCTTGATCGCGTCGTCTCGCGACTCCTCGCTCATCAGGAGGTCGAGATAGCGCTTGCGGTAACGCAGCTCGACGTCCTCGATCCCGTGGAACGTGTCGGGGAGCGGCGCACGGATCCGTGCGAGAACCTCGAGTTCGTCCACCTGCAGCGACGCCTCGCCCCGGCGGGAGCGGGCTGGCGAGCCGGTAGCGCCGACGACGTCGCCGAGATGGACGTCGAGCTCGCCGGTCCGCTCCGCCGGGCAGATCAGCTGGATGCGTCCGGAGCGGTCGACGAGGTCGAGGAAGACGAGCTTCCCCATGTCCCGCCGTGCCATCACGCGGCCCGCGAGGCGCCGCTTCGTGGAGTCGTCGGTCGCGCCGGGCTCGAGCTGCTCGGCCTCGGCGCGCACGGCCGCGACCTCGTCCCGGTCGGGGAAACGCTTGGGGAGGGTCATCGCCGCGCGAGTCTACGCGGCCTTGATCTCCATGATCTTGAACTTCTTCGCGCCCCGCGGAGTCGGCGCCTCGACCACGTCGCCCTTCTTGTGGCCCATGATCGCCTTGCCGACGGGGGACTCGTTCGAGAGCTTCAGCTCGGCCGGGTCTGCCTCGGCCGACCCGACGATGTGGTACTCGACCGTCTTGTTCGAGCCCATGTCCTTGAGCCGCACCGTCGTTCCGACCGAGACCTCGCCGGAGCGGATCTCCTTCTTCGTGACGACGCGCGCGTTCTTGAGCCGCTCCTCGAGCGTCGCGATCCGGGCCTCGAGATGAGCCTGGTCGTTCTTCGCCGAGTCGTACTCGGCGTTCTCGGCGATGTCGCCGAACTCGCGTGCGATGCGGATGCGCTCCGCGACCTCGCGGCGCCGCACCGTCGACAGTTCTTCGATCTCCGCCTGGAGCTTCTTGTAGCCGTCAGGCGTGAGGATGACTTCCTTCAAGGCTGTCCTCCTGGACCCCGCAAAACGAAACGGCCGGCGGCGACCCGCCGTCCGGCGGGGGCGGATGGTACCCCCGCGATCAACTGCCGTCAACACCCCCACCGATACCATCGCCGGATGCCGCTGAACCTCCGGGAGCCGTGGTCGATCGGCGGCGTCGAGGTGCCCTCGCGGATCGTGCTCGCGCCGATGGCCGGGGTCAGCATCCAGGCCTTTCGCCGCCAGGGGCGACGGTTCGGCGCAGGTCTCGTCTGCTCCGAGATGGTCTCCGCGGCCGGGATCGAGCATCGCAACGAACGGACCTTCGGCTATCTGCGCGTCGCGGCCGACGAGCACCCGCTCGCGATCCAGATCTTCGGCGCGGAGCCGCGCGCGATGGCCGACGCCGCACGGATGGTCGAGGGCGCCGGCGCGGACATCGTCGACATGAACTTCGGCTGCCCGGTGCGGAAGGTGACGAAGACCGGAGCCGGCGCGCACCTGATGGAGAATGCAGCGCTCGCCTGCCGGGTCGTCGAAGCGGTGGCGGATGCAGTCGGTGTTCCGGTGACGGTGAAGATGCGGCGCGGCGTCGAGAACGGCTCGCGCGCCTGCCTCGAGCTCGGGCCGCGGCTCGTGGAGGCGGGCGCGGCGGCGCTGACGCTGCATCCGCGCTCGGCGCAGCAGATGTACACCGGCGAGGCCGACCACGCGCTCACCGCGGAGCTCGTCGAACGAGTCACCGTCCCCGTGATCGCCTCCGGCGACGTCACGTCGCGCGAGAAGGCGCTCGCTGTGCTCGAGCAGACGGGCGCGGCGGCCGTGATGGTCGCGCGCGGCGCGCAGGGCAACCCGTGGGCACTGCGGCAGATCGTCGAGGGCGAGTCGTTCAGCCCGACGCGCGAGGAGGTCGCGGCGGAGCTCGTGGTCTTCGTTCGCGAGGCGGTGCGGGAGCTCGGCGAGCAGCGGGCGGTCGGCTTCCTGAAGAAGTTCTACGGCTGGTACCTCGGCCACGGCCGCTTCCCGAAGCCCTTCAAGCAGGAGCTCGTGCAGCTCGGGACGACTGACGAGGTCGTGACGCGCCTCTTTGCGGCAGCGCCCGGGGCGGCGCCACTCGTCGAGCGGCTCGAGGCGGAGTTGCCGGCCGCCGAAGACGAAGTGACGCTCGACGCGCTCCCGATCTCCGTCTACGGAGGCGGTTAGTCCGTGACCATCACGAGACGCATCCTCGGAGTCGTCCTCGTCCTGACCGGCGTCGTCTGGGTCGGACAAGGGACGAACGTGATCGAAGGCTCGTCGATGACGGGCAGCACGTTCTGGGCGGTCGTCGGCGGGGTGTGCATCCTCGCCGGCCTCGGCCTGCTCGGCTGGCCGTGGCGCACTACCGAGCCCGATTCCGCTCCCACACCAGGCGAAGACCCTCGAGCGTGAGGAACGGCTCGACGTGGCCGATCGTCCGCGAGTGCGGGGCGATCAGGTCGACGAGGCCGCCCGTGCCGATCACGGGCGCCTCCACGCCGAGCTCGCCGCGGACCGCGTCGACGATGCCGTCCACCTGACCCGCGAAGCCGTAGACGAGCCCCGACTGCAGCGCGCCGGCGGTGGTCTTGCCGATCACCTGGGGCGGCTCGACGTAGTCGACCTTGACGAGCCGCGCCGCGCGGCTGAACAGCGCCTCCATCGACGTCTCGATCCCAGGGGCGAGCACGCCACCCACGTAGTCGCCGTCCGGCGAGACGATGTCGAAGTTCGTGGAGGTGCCGAAGTCGACGACGATCGCCGGCGAGCCGAAGCGCTCCCGCGCAGCGACCGCGTTGGCGATCCGGTCGGGGCCGACCTCGCGGGGGTCGTCGTAGCGGATCGCAATGCCCGTTGCAACGCCGGGCCCGAGCACGAGTAGCGGCACCTTCGCCCAGCGCTCGGCGAGGTGCTCGTACTCCGGGATGAGTCTCGGGACAGTCGAGGAGAGGCAGATCCCGTCGATCGCGGTGAAATCGAGGAAGTCGCCCAGCAGCGCGCCGAGCTCGTCTCCAGTCCGCTGGGCCTCGGTCGCGATGCGCCAGCGCTCGCCGAGCTCCGCCCCCTCGTAGAGGCCGAACACCGTCTGCGTGTTTCCGACGTCGACCGCGAGCAGCATTGCGCGGCGAGCGTACACCGTGTGTAATCGCCCTCGACCGCGAACTCAGGAGAGGAACCGACATGGCTGATTTCGGATTGATGGTGGGCTTCGGACAGCCCGTGCGCGGGCGGGAGCAGAATGCGGCCAAGGTCTTCGACGAAGCCGTCCAGCTGTGGACACGGCTGCAGGAGTCGGGGCAGATCGAGAGTTGGGACGCCGCCTTCCTGGAGCCACACGGCGGCGACCTCGCCGGCTTCTTCCTCCTCTGGGGCGAACGTGAGGCGATCGCGCAGATCCGAGCAAGCGACGAGCTCGTGCGGATCAACTCGCGCGCGCAGCTGATCGTCGAGAACTACGGCGTCGTCGGCGCAGAGCGCGGCGAGCGGGTCGGGACCCAGATGGGGCTGTTCCTCGAGGCGAGCGGCGAGCTCGGCTAAGGGCTTCTAGAGCTCGTCGTCGCCGCGGAGCGGCTCGCCGATGCGCTCGGCGAGCGCCTCGGCAGTCAGCTGCGGCTCGTCGCCCTCGCCACGCAGCTCCTCGACCGTGACGTCACCCGAGGTGAAGACCTTGGCGCGCGGGATGATCCGCGTCGGCCGGTTCTTGTCCCAGACCCAGACGTCCTCGAGCTCGAGCTGGAAGAACGGAAGCCCGCCCGCGGCGGTCGGTGCCGCCTGCTGGACGTCGAGCCTGTTGCAGAGGTACGTCGCGTCCTGGGTCAGCACGCAGTAGCGGAAGAGCGCGAAGACCGCCTGGTACTCCTTCTTCAGCGCCAGCTCGAGCTCGGCCTCGTACTCGTCGAGGTCGTCCAGGTGGGACATGCGGGTCAGTCTACTCCTGCCAATAGGGGCTCCACGGCGCCGCGGCCGGGGACGAATAGGCCGGGAGCAAGCTCCCCGAGCGGCTCGAGGGCGAAACGGCGCTCGTGCAGGCGCGGGTGCGGGACGGTCAGCCCCGGCTCCTCGATCTGCTCGTCGCCGTAGAGGAGGAGGTCGAGGTCGAGCGTCCGCGCGCCGTGCTCGCCGGGGACGCGGACGCGGCCGAAGCGCTCCTCGACCGCGAGCAGGCGGTCGAGGAGCTCGCGAGCGCCGAGCGTCGTATCGAGGGCGACTGCCCCGTTGAGGAAGGGCGGCTGCTCCCCGACGCCGACCGGCTCCGTCTCGCGCAGCGTCGAGACGGCGACGATCTCCATTCCGTCCTCGGCCCCGAGTGCGTCGACAGCCTCGCGCAGCGTGCGCGCGCGGTCGCCGAGGTTCGCCCCGAGGCCGACATAGGCCCGCGTCACGGCCTCGTGACGACCGCTGCCGCCGTGCCGTCGAGACCCGCCGGCCGGACCTCGGGCTTACGCACACGCACACGGAGCCGCTCGGGGGAGAAGCGCCGCGCGAGCTCGTCGGCGACCGCAGTTGCAAGCGCCTCGAGCAGTGCGAACCGCGTCGCGTCCGAGACCTCGCGCACGGTCTGTGCGACGGCCACGTAGTCGACTGCGTCCTCGAGCCGGTCGCTCGCCCCGCGCTCCCCCACCTCGAGCTCCACGTCGAAGACGAAATCCTGGCCGCGCTCGCGTTCCTCTGCGTGGACGCCGTGCCGCCCGAAGATGCGCAGGTCGCGAACCTCGACCGTGATCACGCGACTGCCGCGGCCACGGCGAGGGCGTCGACGTGCGGCTTGACGTCGTGCACGCGCAGGATCGTCGCGCCGCGCTCGAAGGCGGCGACCGCCGCCGCCACGCTCGCACCGAGCAGGTCGTCGGATCCCGTGAGCTTGCGCAGGGAGCTCTTGCGGGAGAAGCCGACGAGCACCGGCCGTCCGAGCGCGAGCAGGACGTCGAGGCGGCGCACGAGCTCGAGATTGTGCTCGACCGTCTTGCCGAAGCCGATGCCGGGGTCGAGGCAGATCCGCTCCTCGGGGACTCCCTGCGCGACCGCGAACGCGAGCCGCTCCTCGAGGAAGGCGGCGACGTCCCCCGCGACGTCGTCATAGCGCGGCTCGGCCTGCATCGTCCGCGGCTCACCCTGCATGTGCATCAGGCAGAGATAGGATCCGGAACCCGCGACGACGCCGGCGAGCTCCGGATCCCGGCGGAGAGCCGTGACGTCGTTGACCAGGATCGCGCCGCGCTCGAGCGCCGCGCGCGCCACGACGGCTTTCGACGTGTCGATCGAGAGCGGAAGGTCGCCGCCGAGGCGGTCGAGGACGGGGATGACGCGCCGCAGCTCCTCGTCCGCGGAAACACCCTCCGAGCCGGGCCGCGTCGACTCGCCTCCGACGTCGACGATCGCCGCTCCCTCCTCGACCATGCGGCGCGCAGCACGGGTGGCCGTGTCGGGGTCGAGGTGGGCGCCGCCGTCCGAGAACGAGTCGGGCGTGACGTTGACGACGCCCATCACTGACGGCCGCGGAAACCGCTCCTCGATGGGCATCACGACCGAAATCCTAAAGCGGCTCGACCTTCGTGCCGACATACCGCCTGCGATGATCGACCGCCGTCTTCTCGAGCACTGGGAGCAAGAGCACACCGCACGGGCTCGGCTCCGGAACTCGCTGCCGCAGTCGTGGCGGGACGATCCCCGGCCGGATATGGACGTGGTACGCGAGCTCTACATCGAGGCGATGCTTCGGATGAAGCAGCAGCCTCTGCGCCCGGCGGCGATCGGCGACGACGACCGGTAGCTCCGGATCGTCCTAGAGTCCCCGGCGTGAGCCCCGACGCGGGACGCTACGTGGTCATGCAGCAGGTAGGTCCCGATAGGTGGCGGGTCGTCGGCGAGGTCGGCCGAAGACCGGGGTTGCCGGCGCGCAAGTCGCGCTCGCAGGCGGTTCGAGATGTGCTCGGGCGGGAGCCCGGCGACGGCGAGACCTTCGCCGTCCTTCCCCGCAGCGAGTGGCAGAACAGCCTCGAGCACTGACCGCCTCGACATCCGCCTGTAGGCACACCTGGCCTGGCGGCATTCCTGCGCGAGCATTGCGGTCATGGCGGTGCACAGCACGCGATCGAGGCTCGACGGCGTGTCGAGGCGGGTGCACGAGTGGGTGGACCAGCAGGATCCCGGCTCGGCCACGGGGGTGGCGATCGGCGCGTGGCGTCGCTACCGGGCGGTCGACGGGCCGCTGCAGTCGGCGCTGCTGTCCCTCTATGTCCTGATTGCCGTTCTCCCGGCGCTGTTGGTGATGGAGGAGTTCCTGGACCCGCACTCGAACGCGTTGGCATCGCATCTCGTCCACCACCTGAGCCTCAACGCGCCCACCGCCGACCTGATCCGAGGCGTGCTCGGAGCGGGACGGACGCACGAGCTCGGCTCGGCGCTGTTCGCCATCGCCGGTGCGTTGTTCTTCGGGCTCGGCTTCGGCCGCGTCTTGCAGCTCGTGCACGTGCGCGCCTGGCAGGTCACCCTGCCGACGCGGCAGACCGATCAGGCCCTGTATGCAGCGGTTCTGGTCGGCTTCTACGGGCTGATCCTGTTGCTTCTCGTCCAGCTGACCGAGCTCAACGGAAGTCCATCATGGGTCGGGAAGATCCTCGCGATCGGCTGGGTCGCCCTGCTCGTGCTGTTCTTCACCTGGGCGCCGCGGCTGCTCACGCACGGGTTGGTCTCGCAACGCGACCTGCTCCCCGCCGCTGCTCTGACCGCCTTCGGGCTCGTACTGCTGATGATCGTCTCGCGCTACGTCATGCAGTACTGGGTCGACCTGTACGCACGCGACTATGGGGGCTTCGGGGTGGTGCTGGCGATCTACTTCTGGGTCGCGTTCAGCTCGGCCATCATCGTCTGGGCCGCCAGCCTCTCGCCCGCCCTCGCCGAACGGCGCATCGTCCGGCGGCGCTCGCGAACCTGACCAAGTGTTGCTTCCCGTTAGTGGGTCATTAGACGAGCGTCGTACCCTGGGAGCATGTTCCGTTGCGTCCTCCTCGCGTCCGTCGTCCTTCTCGCGTTCGTCGCGGCCACGAGCAGCGCCTCGTCCACGCGCATCTCGCCGTGCCGGCGGGTGAGCCAACCGATCTGGTCGCCGGACGGGACCCAGATCGCGTACTACGGCACGCGCTGGCCTCCGCCGGCGAAGGGCCACCGCAACCCGAACGACATCCTGCAGGCACTCTGCACCACGAACGGCGACGGGACGAACACGCAGCCGCTCCGTTACACCGTCTGCAGCGAGCGTTGCGCCGACCCGCCCGGCTTGGTCGCCTGGCTGCAGAGCGGGATCCTCTACCTGCGGGACGGAGACATCTTCCGGATCGCGCCCGGGAGCAAGCCGCAGAGGATCGCGCGGCCCCACGCCGTCTCCATGGTCACGAACCCGAGCGGAACGCGTATCGCGACCAATCTGTTCTATCCCGGGTGCCTGAGCTGTTCGGGGCCGGTGACGATCCTCGACGCTCAGTCGGGAGCCGTCGTCGGCAGGGCCGGCGGGACCAAGCTCGAAAACATCGATCCGAGCCTCTCGCCGGACGGGACGAAGATCGTCTTCGAGCGCAACGCGTCGAACAACTCCGGGAAGACGTTCGGCATCTGGACGGCAAAAACGAACGGCAGTAACCTCCGGCAGCTGGTGAAAGTCGGCCGGCAGCCCTTGTGGTCGCCGAAGGGTGGGAAGATCGCCTACGTCGCGCCTGCAGGGAAGTCGGTCGCGCTGCGCCTGATCTCGGCCGGGGGTGGCAAGAGCCGAGCTCTCGTTCCCCGCAACGTCGAGAACGTGTTCGGGTGGTCGCCGGACGGCAAGTACATCGCCTTCGAGTCGGGCCCGGGGTCGACTGGCAAGCTGGCCGTCGTCGACGCCGCAACGGGGAAGGTGCGCAGTCTCCTCCAGCTCAAGTACGCGCCGACGGCTGCGTGGTCGCCGGACTCGAGCGAGCTGGTCGCCAACTCGCTGCCCGGGAGCCAGAAGTGCTGGTCGACCTGGCGCGTCCCGGTCGGCGGCTCCAAGCCGACCCTGATCTCGAGCTGCACCAGGTAGCCAGGCGACAGGTCGGGCCGCCCTGGATGGTTCGGGGGGTGACCCCTAGACTCGTCGAATGGCCCAGGACCACCCCGCGGCGGAGGCGAAACGCCGTCCGCGCCGTTCATCGATGCGTGCGCTCCCACGTCGTGCGGGAGACGCTCTCGTCGTCGCCTTGCTGGTGGTACTGATCAGCGCGGTCGCCGCGTGTGGGTCTTCCGGAAGGCTCTCGGCTGACCAGGCGGCGCAGAAGATCGGCCGGTACCTGCCCGGCTACCGCGTTCGGTGCGACCCGGCATCGGGATCATTCTGGGACTACGCCTGCACGGTGACTCCTCCACGGGGATCGAAGGACAAGCCGTACAAGCTGAAGGTCACGGTCGGCCCGAAGGAGATCCTCGACAAAGCCGTCTGCGGCGCGCGCACCGGGACATCGCTCAACTGCTGACGGCTCGGACTTCGGCTGCGAGCCTCGGAAGAGCTTCGCTGCCCGGCGAACGAGCCTCGGCTGGGCCAGTGTTCTGGAATGACCCCTGAGCGCTGGGGGCGGCTGAGCCACGGCGAAATCGTGGAAGGCCCTGATGCCGCGGGCGTCCGCGTGCGCGAGGATTCTGGGTGGAGGTGAGGATGATGAGAACGCTTCGTGTGGCGGGGCTGTCCCTCGCGTTCTTGTTCCTCGCGCTGTTGGTCGCCTCTGCGCAGGCTGGTGCGGCCAAGCCGCAGCCGAACAGGGTGAAGCGGACGGAGATGGGGATCTGGATGGTCGCGATGGACGGCCCGCGTGTCGCGTATGTGAGTAACGGCAGGATCGATGTCTGGAACGTGGTCACGGGCGCCACCTCTGTCGTGACGGGCCGCTACAGCAACGCCGCCCGTACAAACACTGCGTCGGAGCTTGCGATCGCCGGCACGCGGGTCGCCTGGATCAAGCGCCAGGACTTCGGCAACACCGAGATGGGCGAGAAGCTCTACACCGCTCCGATTGCGGGACGCGCGAGGATGATCAAGCAGGGGTACATCTTCGGCCGGGAGACCTCCGCGCATGCGGTGGGCGGCTGGATCGCGGGCGTCGCCGGCGGCGCCAATGTGCTCGCCGTCAGCACCTGGGAATCGAACGACGCGACCACCAGCAGCGAGAAGCTCAGCCTGATCACGCCCAGCGGGCTGCGTTCGATCGCTCGCGGATCGGGCGCGATCGTGGCGACCGCGGTGAACAGCGGCCACATCGCCGTGCTGCGATCGTTGGCAGCCTGGCCGGCCGACGATCCCTCGACGCCTACCAGCGAGCCGACCGTGGGCATCTACTCGACCGGCGGGAAGCTGCTCCGCGAGATCGTCCTCGACACGCCGGTGCCGCCACAGCCTCCGTGTGGCGATTGTGGGCCCGACGTCGGGGCGAGCACGATGTTCAACTCCGTCGCCCTCAGCGGCGACCGGCTCGTGGTGCTCACACAGACGAATCCCGAGACTGCCGGGTCCTCCACGTACACGACCAAGCTCGAGGTCTTCGACTGGACGACGGGCGCACTGCTGCAGACCCGGCCGGTGGCGAACACTCCGTGGCCGGGCAACGTCGCGCCGGCACTCTCCGTGTACGGGCGGCTCGCCGCCCTGCAGGGCCGAAACAGACTCCAGCTGATCGACCTGACGACCGGAAAGGACGTCACGATCGCGACGTCGCCCGGCAGCTATCGGGCGATGGCGATGGATGCACGCGGGCTCGTCTACGCAGCGCCCGGGCAGGGCAAGCGCGGGAAGCTCGTCTTCGTCCCTACAACCAAACTGCTCACGATGCTGCACTGAACCACGGCCTTAGCTAGAGCCGGCACGGCAAGACTCTGAGCTGGGCCAGTGTTCCGGAATGACCCCTGACGGCGGCTTCCATTTCACGTCGAACCCATCCTTGTCGGCTAGATGTGTTCGGGAAGACCGAAGCGGCCGGGCAGCGCGGGGTCGGCGAAGAAGGTGATCTCGTCGACCTTGCTCCCGCTCAGCGTGAGCACAATCATGCCCCGAGGCTGCGAGCGCAGGTAGTAGCCGAAGGCCGGCTGGCCGTTGGCGCGGGTCGGGCGTAGCTGCAGCGGGGCCCCGCGAACCTCGGCGCGGTCGTCGAGGAACCCGCCGATCGCTTCGTGTCCGATGAGCTCGCCCGGGCTCGGCGGCATGGTCACACGAGCGTCGGAGCTCAGCAGGGTTAGGAGGCGCGCCGTGTCGCCGGCTTCGACGGCGTCGCCGAAGGTGGCGAGAACGTTCCGTTCGGTCGGCGAGTCGGGGAGCGGCGCCTGCTCGCGTTCGACGGTGTACGAGTCGAGCGTTGCGCGTGCGCGTTGGAGCGCGGCTTTGACCGACTGCGGCGTCGTCTCGAGGATCGAGGCGGCTTCGTGGATGCGGAAGCCGAGCACGTCGCGCAGCACGAGCGCTGCGCGCTGCTTCGCAGGCAGCTGCTGCAGCGCAACGATGAACGAGAGCTGGATCGCTTCGCGCTGCTCGTAGCGTGCTTCAGGTCCGGGAGCGGGATCCGGAAGCGCGCTGTCCGCGTAAGGCTCGAGCCAGCTGGGCTCGACGGCGCGGCGGGTTCTTGACGGTCTCATGGTGTTCTCCGTGGCGGGGCGGCGCCCGCGTTCGCGAATTGCGTTGAGACTCCGGTTGGTTGCGATCCGGTAGAGCCAGGAGCGCAGCGACGCCCGCTCCTCGAAGCCGTTGAGCCCGCGCCAGGCGGCGAGCAGTGTTTCCTGGACGAGATCCTCGGCGTCCTGCACGGAGCCGAGCAGCCGGTAGCAATGCAGCTGAAGCTCGCGCCGGAACGGCTCGACCAGCGACGCGAACGCGCGCTCGTCGCCTCCCTTGGCCCGCTCGAGATCGACGGTCATCGCATCAATGACACCAGGTCCGTCGGGAACGGACCGCGGTCCGTTTCGCCGCATCGCGGTGTCTTTGACGTCCGAACAACCGCGAATCGGAGATGAGCTGATGCAGACGCAACGTTGGGGCAGCACGCTCGCACGTGTGTTCGCCGTGTGGCGTACGGGCCTACCGAGGCCTGTCCTCGTTCTTCAGGGCGGGGGCGCGCTCAACAACTTCGGCACCGGACTGATCCTTCCCTTCGAGATCATCTACCTCCACGCGGTCCGCGGCTTCTCGACGGCGACCGCGGGGCTGGTGCTGGCGACGGTCATGGGCACGGCCGCAGTGGTAACGCTCCCTTCGGGTGCGCTGCTCGATCGTTTCAGTGCGAAGCGGATCCTGATCGCGGGCAATGTTTTGAACGCACTCGGCTACGGGGGCTTGGCCTTTGTCGACCGTCCCTGGCAAGGCTTCGTCTGCTCGGCCGTCGGCGGTGCCGGCTTCGGATTGGTGGGAACCGCCGGCCAAGTCCTGACCTTGACCCTGGTCCCGGCGGAGCAGCGCGCCGCATCGACCGCGCTCCGACGAGTCGCGGGCAACTTCGGTCTCGGCCTCGGCGCGACGGTTGCGGGCGTCATCGTCGCGGCCACCCATCATCACCTCCAGGCGTTCCAGAGCCTCTACCTCTTCGACGCAGTCACGTTCGTCGTCTTCGCGCTGGTTGTGCTCGTCTGGATCCCGGATCCTGGCCTCGCGGATGCTCCGTCGGCGAGCGAGGGCGCACGGGGTTTCCGAGCCGTTGCTCGGGATCGGCTCTTGTTCGCCCTGATCGCGGGCAACCTCGCGCTCGTGATGATCGGCGGCGCGTTCTTCTCCTACATCCTCCCGCCGTTTGCGCAGGCGCATACACCTGTCGGGCCCGTTGGGATCGGTGTCGTCGTCTTCATCAACACCTTCTTCATCGTCGTAGCGCAGGTACCGGCGACACGGATGGTGGCGCGGATGCGCCGCACTCGCGCTTTGTTCGCCACCAGCGCCATATTCGCAATCGGCCTGCTCGCGGTCCCGCTCGCAACGCTCACGCACTCGACGCTCGCCGCTACCACCGTCTTGGCCGGCGTCGCGATCCTGATCGCGATCGCTGAGTGTGGCCAGTTCATCGTGCTCGGCCCGCTAGTCGCGGAAATCGCGCCGCCGCATCTGCTCGGCCGCTACATGTCGCTCTACCAGCTCAGCTTCCTGGTCGGCGTGGCCCTCGGCCCCGCGGTCGGCGGCGTGCTGCTCGGGACGTCACCCGACACCATCTGGTGGGGCGGCGCCCTGGCGCTGGCACTGACGGGAGCCGGCTTCCTTCGACTCGGAAACCGGATACCCGGCCCCCTCTTGCCGACGAAATCCCCGCAGCTGCAGGCCGCGTCAGAGGCGACCTGATGCCGAGGGGCCGCGGGTCGGGCGAACGAGTCTGCGAGCGAGGCTGACCGGGCGGCTACGTCGGCTCTCGCCGCGGGCGCAGAGATCGCCACGGGTCCGCAGGTCGCCGGGCTTGCACGACCCTGCGAACCCACTGCGAACGCTACGAGACGGTGAGCGAACTGCTCGTGAGTACAAGCTCCTGCTGGAACGGACCCGACTCACTGCCGGTCTGCTGGTACGAGCCGACGGTCGCATTCGCAAAGTCGTATGTGGTCAGCTGTTCGGCCTCGACGTCGTAGAGGGTGACTTTCACATCAGCGATCTGGCCGTTCTGGAACGCCGTCACGAGCGCGTTATCGAGGACAGGAGCATCGATTACGACCTTGTAGCCCTGCGTCGTTGCGCCCTTCGGGCCCCTAGGCGGGATGCTCGTTCCGTCGATGGAGTACGACGTGGCCTGGACGACTGTTCCGTTGAATTGGACGGTGAACCTGGCCGGTGGCGATCCCCCACCGCTAAATGCTGCCGCCCACGCACTCGTCGCTGCCGCTGCTGCGAGGGCGACGGCCAGTCCGAATATGACCAACCGACGTCGAGTACCGAGATACTTACTCACCCTGACTCCTTCGGGTCGAAGCCCCCCTTCCGGAGAGGGAGCGTTGGGTCCACCCTGAGGCAGAGGCTGACGCGCGTCAACCGCATCGGACAACTGGGCAAGCGACGAGCGATCAATACGTACTGAGGGGTGGCTCCGAAAGCCGGCCCGAGCCCGCCGAGGCTTGGTAACTGTGGCATGGGCCAGTGTTTCGGAATGACCCCTGCGCCGCGCGTTAGCCTCGTGCCGTGGAAGCATTGCTTGCGGCGTATGGAGCGAGTGGTGGTCGCAGCGCGGCGCGGCGCTCGAGCATGGCCGAGTTGTGAAGGCCGAGCCGAAGCTGATCGCGGCGGGGCGCGCATCGGAGGTCTTTGACCTTGGCGGCGGTCGCGTTCTGCGCCGCTTCAAGAGCGGCGGGGATCCCGAACGCGAGGAGCTCGTGATGCGGCACGCACGCCTCCACGGCTATCCGGTGCCCGAGGTGCTTGAGATCAGCGCCGATGCCCTCACGCTTGAGAAGATCGAAGGGCCGACGATGTGGAAGGTTGCTCGCGGCCACCCGGCGAGGGTACGGGCGCTTGCCGCGCTGCTCGCGCAGCTCCATCGTGAGCTACACGAGATCGACGCGCCGGAGGGCCTGCCTGCAGTCGGGGACGGAGATCGTCTCCTTCACCTCGACCTGCATCCCGCGAACGTGATCCTCTCGCCAGATGGCCCCGTCGTTCTCGACTGGACGAACGCGCGGCGTGGAGTACCAGCGTTCGACGTCGCCGTTACCTGGGTGATCGGCTCGACGAGCACCGGTCTCGGACGACTCGGACGCTCGTTCCTTCGCCACTTCCTATCCCACTTCGATGGCAACGAACTGCGAAGCGTGCTGCGCGCAGCGGCGGAGTATCGCTTCGTGGACGAGAACGTATTGGACGACGAGCGACAGGCGATCCGTGACCTCGTCGCCGAGGAGGGCGTCTAGAGGCCCCAGCCAGACTTGTGGAACCTCGCCTGGGCCAGTGTTCCGGAATGACTCCTGAGGAGACGGCCCCGCTAGTGGATGACCTTGAAGTGCGTCTGGAACGAGCCTGCGCTGCCGCAGCTCACCGTGATCGGCCACTTACCGAGCGTCGTGTTCCCCCCGACCATCCACGTCCATGACACGCGCCCGTGCACGGGGCGTTTCGGGTTGAGGCCCTGGGCTTGTGAAGGGCCGCTCTTGTAGTGAACGGTGATGCTGCAGCGCTGCGCGGGGGCAACATGCGCGACAAGCGTTGCGTGTGCGTTTCGTGCGACGGGCGAGGTGACGCTGACCAGCCTGGCCATCGTCGCGGCGGTGGGTGCCGCGAAGGCGGTTGTCGCAGCCACTAGCGCTGCAATCCCGGTGAGTGAGGGAATCAATCGCTTCAGGTCGTGTTTCTATCGCCAACGACATCCGCCTGGGACAACCCCTCACGAGAGGGAGGTCGTTCGGCTGGGCCAGTGTTCCGGAATGACCCCTGATGCTGCTCGCTGACGTCCGGGGAGCGTGGACGATCAACCGCAGTCGATCAGGGATCGGTTCCGCAAGCACTCCCCGGAGCTTGGCCTGCTCCTCTGGGCGGTCTGGGCCCCGATCGGAGTGGACGTTCCTCTGAGCGAGTACGAGGGTTACGTCCCTACCGTCTGGAGGATGCTGGAGGAGGATGCGAGCGTCAGCGCGATCGCTACCGAGTTAGCAAGGATCTCCGCGGAATCGATGGTGTCGAGGCGGGGACGAACCAGGATGCTGCGGACACGGTAAAGCGCTGGTGGTACTGGCGGTTTGTGTATCCGGAAGAGCTAGCAGCCGACAGCGGGTGACAGTCCGGTCGGCTGGGCGAGTGTTCTGGAATGACCCCTGAGCTCAGGCGGCGGCAGGTGCCGTTTCGAGGATCCAGATCGGCGCGTCGGTGCATTCGACGGGCGTGCCGCCTTCGGCGGCGTCGAGGCGCGTTCGCTGCACAATCACTCGCGCGCCGTCGAGTTGGGCGAGCGGGCCTCGGACCCCGTCGCGTGCTGCGGCGAGCCACCAGGCTCGTACCTGCCTGTGTACTTCCTCGGCGGTTCGCGTCCAGTCGATTTCGGCGTAGTCGGGCTCGAAGAACCCTGCGTAGCTAGCGTCTTCCTCCGCCTGGGGGTCGCCGGGGTCGCCTACTTCCACGCGCTCAAGCGCGTGAGGCAACAGCGAGGTAGCGACGCCGAACAGCGCTTGCAGCACGTCCTCGGCACGCTCGGCGCAGGCAAGCGACGCGGTGCCCTGGGCGAGAATGCGTCCGGTGTCGAAGTCGCCGTCCATGCGGTGGAAGGTGAAGCCCAACTCTTGGTCCCCGTTGCGGAGCGCCCACCCGATCGGGTTCGGTCCGCGGTAGCGCGGAAGGAGCGCCGGATGGCAGTTGACGATCCCGTGGCGCGGCACCTCGAGCGCGTCCTCTGGGATCCGTACGGGGAGTCCGCCGCTGATCGCCAAGTCCGGCTCGAGCACCGCGAGCAACTGCGCGAAGCGTTTCGTTCCGCCCGCTACGAGGACGTCGAGATGCAGGGGCCGAGCATCGATCAGGGCAGAGAGGGGCTCGTCGCCGTAACGACCGCGCGGCCCTTCCGTCGTCACGACGCCAACGCACTCGTGCCCTAGCTCGCGCAATTGCCGGTCGAGCCACACGACCACGCCCGGGACGCGCGCCAACACCGCGATCCGCATAAGCCGAGTTCTAATCGATCCCCGCCTCGGCAGGGTGAACAGGTAAGACGTGTACCTAGGCCTCGAGCTCCTCGGCCGTGGCCGGCGCCGGACCCGCCGAGCCCGAAAGATCCGCGTCGCACCAACCGACCAGCGACCCGAGGGAGCGAGCTAGCGAACTCCGCAAGAAGAACGCTCGGCTGGGCCAGTGTTCCGGAATGGCCCCTTTCGGCGCAGGTTGTGAGCGTGATCGTGCGTTTGGCGGTCGCGCTGGTGTTGGGGCTTGTCCATAGAGGGTCGGCCAACGCGGGTCGTATGCGGCAAGCCTTGCGCCCACCCCTTCAAGGTACGGGGCGCTCGGTTGGGCGACCGTCCTCTCACCCGACGCGGCGCCGGGAAGGAGGTGGTGCTAGCTGTTTGCCGGATCGGGGCCCTGCATGGCCGAGCCCGGCAGCGGGAACGGGCGCGGGCGCGGCTGGCGCTGGCGCTTGGGCTCGCCCTCCGGCTGCGGCTCCTCCGGCTGCGCGGGCGCCTCGTCCGGGAAGACCGTGGCCTCGTCCTCGCCGGCGAGCAGGCGCTCGAACTGATCCCTGTCGATCGTCTCGCGCTCGATGAGGATGAACGAGATCCGGTTCAGCTCTTCCATGTGCGCACGCAGCACCGACAGCGCGAGCTCGTGCGCCTCCTCGATCACGCGCCGGATCTCGTCGTCGATCTCGCGCGCGATCTCCTCCGAGTAGTCGGCCTCGGAGCCGTAGTCGCGCCCGAGGAACGGCTGGTCGTGACCGCGGCCCAGCACACGCGGGCCGAGCTTCTCGCTCATCCCGAAGCGCATGATCATCTGCTTCGCCGTCTGCGTCACCTTCTCGAGGTCGTTCGCCGCGCCGGTCGTGACCTCGTGGAAGACGATCTCCTCGGCCGCGCGGCCGCCGAGCATCGCGCCCATCTGGTGCATGAGCGCCGTGCGCGTCGTGAGGTACCTGTCCTCCGTCGGCAGCGAGATCGTGAGGCCGAGGGCCTGGCCGCGGGAGACGATCGTGATCTTGTGGACGGGGTCGGTGTGCTCGAGGAAGTGGCCTACGATCGCGTGGCCCATCTCGTGGTAGGCCGTGATCTTGCGCTCGTGCTCGGAGAGGAGGCGTGCCTTCTTCTCCGGGCCGGCGATGACGCGCATGATCCCCTCCTCCAGCTCGTCCTGTTCGATGATCTTCTTGCCGCGGCGCGCCGCGAGCAGCGCTGCCTCGTTGACGAGGTTCGCGAGGTCGGCGCCGGTGAAGCCGGGCGTGCCCGACGCGAGCGTGTCGAGGTCGATCTCGGGCGCGAGCGGCTTGCCCTTGGTGTGCACCTCTAGGATCTTGCGGCGACCGAGGCGGTCGGGCCGGTCGACGACGATCTGGCGGTCGAAGCGGCCCGGACGCAGCAGCGCCGGATCGAGAATGTCGGGCCGGTTCGTCGCGGCGATGAGGATGATGTTGTCCTTCATCTCGAAGCCGTCCATCTCGACGAGCAGCTGGTTCAGCGTCTGCTCGCGCTCGTCGTGGCCGCCGCCGAGACCGGCGCCGCGATGGCGGCCGACCGCGTCGATCTCGTCCATGAAGACGATGCACGGCGACGCCTGCTTGGCCTGCTCGAAGAGGTCGCGCACACGCGAGGCGCCGACGCCGACGAACATCTCGACGAAGTCCGACCCCGAGATGGAGAAGAACGGCACGCCGGCCTCGCCCGCGACCGCGCGCGCGAGCAGCGTCTTACCGGTGCCGGGAGGCCCGTAGAGGAGGACACCCTTCGGGATCCGCGCGCCGAGCGCCTGGAACTTCTTCGGGTTCTCGAGGAACTCCTTGATCTCCTGCAGCTCCTCGACCGCCTCGTCCACGCCGGCCACGTCCTTGAAGCCGATCTTCGGGGCGTCGGGGGTCATCCGCTTCGCGCGCGACTTGCCGAAGCTCATCACCTTCGAGCCGCCGCCCTGCACCTGGTTCATGAGGAAGATCCAGAAGCCGAACAGGAGGACGAACGGCAGCAAGCCGGTGAGGATCGACCACCACGGCGACGAGCCGACGCCCTTCGAGTTGAAGGTCACGTGGTTCTTGACCATCGATTGCTCGAGCTGCGCCTCCGCCTGCGGCGAGGCGTAGTGGACGCTGTAGTGATCGCCGTCGATCGTGGTGAGCGTCAGCGACTGCTTGTTCGGGTCGATCGTGACGCCCTTCGAGTCGACCTGGTGCGTGCTGATGAGCGTGTAGACCTGGGAGGTCGTCGTCGGCGTGTTCTTTGCGCTGTGGGTGCCCAGCGTCTGCAACGCCAGCCAGACGAGCGCCGCGATGATGACGAGGGGGAAGAGCGCGCTACGGAAGAAGCGATTCACGATGTCCCCGATGAGGGTACCAGCGGCATGCCGGTGTAACGGGGCGGCGAACCCGTCGGCTACGCGCCTGCGAGCACGAGGGAATCGTTCAGGACTCCGACGTACGGGAGGTTCCGGTACCGCTCGCCGAAGTCGAGCCCGTAGCCGATCACGAAGCGATTCGGGATCTCGAACCCCGTGTAACGCACCGGCACGTCGATCTCGCGCCGCTCCGGCTTCGTCAGGAGCGCGCAAACCTCGAGCGACGCCGGCTCGCGCGCCTCGAGGTTCCGCACGAGATACGAGAGCGTCAGGCCCGAGTCGATGATGTCCTCGACGACGAGCACGTGCCGGCCCTCGATGTTGATGTCGAGGTCCTTGAGGATGCGGACGACGCCCGAGGAGTCCGTGGACGCGCCGTAGCTCGAGATCGCCATGAAGTCGATCTCGCACGGCACCGTCAGGTGGCGCATCAGATCGGCGAGGAAGAAGACGGCGCCCTTGAGGACGCCGACGAGGAGCAGGTCGCGGCCCTCGTAATCGGCCGAGATCTCGGCGCCGAGCTCCGCGATCCGGCGCTGCAGCGGCTCCTCCTCGATCAGGATCTCCCCCACCGCCTGTTCCAGCTCAGTCGCGGACAGCGTGCACCTCCGGGTGCTGGACGATGCCGGGCACCGCCACGACCTCGTCGCCGCGCACGACGAGGGGCCACGCCTCGCGCTCCGAGCGCGGCACCTTCGCGTCGACGAACACGTCCTGGATCTTCCGCCTCCTACCCGCCAAACGGTCGCCGGGCCTCCATCCGCGCACTCTAAGGCCTGGCAGCTCGGAGCGGATGACCCAATCGCCCCAGCGGATCTCTCCGGCCAGGTCGACCGGGCCACGCTCGAGCCAGAGGCGCTCGTGCTCGCGCACGGCCTGAAGGCCGTCGCCGAGGTCGACACGCTTCGAGCCGACGGGCGCGGCGAGCAGCTCGGCCAGCGCCGGCGGCAGCGTCTCGCGCGAGTCGAGCACGCGCAGGAGGTTCTCGTCCGCCGCCGGGTGGAGGCGACGGAGGAGCGGCAGGATCTCGCCCCGGATCAGCCCTCGCTTCGTGGCGACGTTCGAGTCGTCGACGCGGAACGCGAGCCCGGCCGTCCGGCAGTACTCCTCGGTCTCCTCGCGCCAGAGCGGCAGGAGCGGGTGAACGATCCCGTCTTCGTTGCGCGGGGCGATGCCGGTCGCTGCACCGCGGGAGACGAGCCGGTAGAGGATCGTCTCGACCTGGTCCGAGGCCGTGTGGCCGGTGGCGCGCAACCGGTCGCGGGCGACCGAGCGGCGCTGGTCCCGCAGGGCGGATTCGGAGAGACCGCCGCCGTCGAGCTCCACGACCTCCGCGCCGAGCACGCCGGCGCAGAAGCGGGCGTCCTCGTCGGACTCGGTGCCGCGGAGCTTGTGGTTGACGTGCAGCGCCGAGACGCGGTAGCCGAGCGAGCCGAGCACGTGCCACAGGCAGGTCGAGTCGGCGCCGCCCGAGACGAGGCAGGTGACCTCGCCGCCGGGCGGGATCAGCTCGTGCTCGCGGACGAAGCGTTCGACGCGGTCGCGCAGCTCTTCCATCCGCGGATTGTGCCGTCTCAGAAGACGAGCGATCGATAGGTGAGCTCGCGGCTCATGCCGATCGAGTCGTAGAGGCGTAGCGCGGGCAGGTTCTCCGGGCGAACGAAGAGGCACACGGCCGGGACGTGCTCGAGCAGGAGCCGGCACAGGTCGGCGAGCGCGCGGCGCCCGTAGCCGCGGCGGCGTGCCTGCGGATCGACCCAGACCTGCTGGAGCTGCACCGCCGCAGGCGTCCACGCCGATGCCTCGGCCTTGAACCTGATCACACCGTCCTCGACCCAGAGCCACGAGCGCCCCTCCTCGATCTGCTGGCGCGTCCGCCAGCGGAAGCCCTCGGCGTCGCGCTCGAGCGGGTCGACGCCGATCTCCTCGCGATGCGCCTCGGCGCACGCCGGGACGAGCAGGTCGAGGTCGAGCAGGCGAGCCACGCGAAGCCCTGTCTCCCCAGGCTGCGGCGGCTCGCGCAGCGCATAGACCGGCTGTCCCGGACGATCGTCACGGGGCCGCGGCATCCGCGCGCGTGCCTCCTCCCACAACGCGCTCACGGCCCGCTCCTCGCCGATCACCATCCGCGCTCCGCTGCGGGCCGCCGACGCGGCGAAGGCAGCGCAGCCGGCGCCGGAGGGAACGATGTTGGCGCCGATGTGGCACAGCGCAGCGAGCCTCCCGTCGGGGGCGACGACGGCCGAGAAGCGCCCGAGCCCACGCCGCGCGATGTCCTCGAGGAAGACACGCTCGACCGGCTCCTGCGCGCAGAAGGCAAGCACCTGGTCGAGCGTCGGCGAGACGGTTGCCGCCACGGCTGGATCATTCCACCCGGATAGAGTCGCCAGATGCCGATTCATCTCCGAGCCGAGCCTGGCGACTACGCCGACGCCGTCCTCCTCCCCGGCGACCCGCTGCGCGCGAAGTACATCGCCGAGACGTACCTCGACGACACGAAGCAGGTGAACGGGGAGCGCGGGCTGCTCGGCTTCACCGGCACCTGGGAGGGGAAGCGCGTCTCCGTCCAGGGCACCGGGATGGGTTGCCCTGGCGCGACGATCGTCTTCGAGGAGCTGATCCAGCTCGGCTGCAAGCGGCTGATGCGGGTCGGCACCTGCGGCGGCCTCCAGGCGCACCATGCCCTCGGCGATCTCGTCGTGGCCCTGACGGCCGTGCCCGCAGATTCGACGGCGACGCACCTCGTCGGCAACGAGGCGCACTGCCCGACCGCCTCGTGGGAGCTGATCCACGGCGCCGTGCACGCGGCGAAGGAGCTCGAGCAGCCGATGCACGTCGGGCCGATCGTCACGAGCGACGTCTTCTACAACCCCAACGAGGGTCAGCTCGAGCGCTGGTCGAGCCGCGGCATCCTCGCCGTCGAGATGGAGGCCGCCGCGCTCTTCACGGTCACCGCGATCGGCGGGATCGCCAAGGTGCCGGACGTTCAAGGCGGCTGCCTCCTCACCGTGTCGGACATCGTGGTCGAGGGCGTCTTCACCCGGATCACGGACGAGGAGCTGCGCGCCGCGGTCGATCGGATGACCCGCGTGGCGCTCATGACCGTCACCGCCGATTAGCGCGGGCACCGTCTTTCTCGTCAACCCGGCGTCCGGCAACGGGGCGACCGGGAAGCGCTGGCCCGAGCTCCGCCGGCGCGCCGCCCAGCTCGGGTTGCAGGGCGAGGAGGTGCTGTCCGAGTTCCCGGGCCATCTCGCGCAAGCGGCCGGGGAGGCCGGAGACTCGCTGCTCGTCGTCGTCGGCGGCGACGGCACGGTGAACGAGGTTGTGAACGGCGTCGAGGGGACGGCTTCCGAGATCGCCGTCCTGCCATGTGGAACCGGGCAGGACTTCGGCCGCACCCACGGCATCCCGAGCCGCTTCGACGACGCCGTCCGCGTTGCGCTCGGCGGCGAGACGCGGACGATCGACCTCGGCCGAGTCGAGCTCGAGGACGGCACGAGCCGCTTCTTCGCGAACGTCGGCTCGGCCGGGATGAGCGGCGCCGTCGCACGACGCGCGAACGGCATGACGAAGGCGCTCGGCGGCAGGACGACGTTCTTCTACGCGCTCACACGCGAGTTCCTCGCCTGGCAGAACACCGAGGTGGTGGTGGGGCTCGACGGCGACGTCCGGCGGGAAGGCCCGCTGCACGACGTGATCGTCGCGAACGGCCGCTACCACGGAGGCGGCATGAAGCTGGCACCGGACGCGGGGCAGGACGACGGCCTGTTCGACGTCGTCCTCATCGGCGACGTCACGAAGCTCGACTTTCTCACGACCGCGCCGAAGCTCTACAGCGGCCGCTACCTCTCGCACCCGAAGGTCGAGCTCATGAGGTCTTCCTCGGTGAGGATCGAAGCTCGCGAGCCGCTGCCTCTCGAGGTCGACGGCGAGCCGATCGGAACGACGCCGGCACGCTTCGAGATCGTGCCTGCGGCGCTCCGGCTACGCGTGCCTGTCGAGTAGCGTCGCCGGCCGGGTCGTCGCGTTCGGCCCGCTCAAGGCTTCTTGGGCGTCGAGCCGCTCTTCGGCGTCCTGGGGCGGCCACCTGACGCCGCCGCACGGGGCGACTTGGGCTTAGCGAGCGAGTCGACCTTCTTCTCGAGCGTGCTCAGCCGACGCTCGAGCTCCTCGAAGCCGCGCGTCCTGCGTTGCAGCTCGTCGACGCGGTCGCCGAGCCCTTTGAGCGCCTGGAGGGCGCGGTCGGCGCCCGGTGCGTCCGCGAGCCGCTGAATCGACGCCTCGCTGATGTCGGCCAAGCGGCCCAGCAGATCCTGTCTCCGTTCAGCCATCGCTCCTCCTCGATCGGTCGGCCCCGACGATATCGAGTGCGGCGGCGAGCGCGCGCAGCGTCTCGCCCGCGCCGGCGTCGATCGTGAGCTCCGCGCGCGGGTCCCACGGCGTGGCGCCGCGGTTGACGATGGCGAGCGCGCCGCCCGAGGCGAGCGTGTCGCCCGGCAGCGCGGCGACGGGATGCACCTCGAGCGACGAGCCGACGACGAGGAGGAGACCTGCCTCGGCCGCCAGCCGTTGCGCCCGCTCGATCGCGGCTGCGGGCAGCAGCTCGCCGAACATGACGACGCCCGGCTTGAGGACCTCGCCGCACTCCGGGCACGGCGGCAGCGGCAGCTGCGCGACGGCGTCGGCCATCGGGACGCGGACGCCGCACTGGATGCACTCGGCCTCGCGCAGCGAGCCGTGCACCTCGACGACCTCGCGTGAGCCTGCACGCCGGTGCAGACCGTCGACGTTCTGCGTCACGACGGCCCGGACCCGGCCCCGTCCCTCGAGCTCGGCGAGGGCGTCGTGGCCCTCGTTCGGCTCGGCCCGCGCGAGGGCCTCGAGCCGCAGGACGTAGAACTCCCAGACCCGCGCCGGATCGCGGCGGAACGCATCGATGTGCGCGACCTCGAACGGGTCGTAGCGCGCCCAGATTCCTTCGGCGGACCGGAAGTCCGGGATCCCGGACTCCGTGCTGATCCCCGCGCCGGTGAGGACGACGCACGGCTGCCGCTCTCGCAGCAGCTCCGCAAGACGGTCGACGCTCATGACGAGATACTGAACGGCGATGGAAGGCTTCACGTTCTCGGTCCCGGTGCGGGTGCGCTTCGCCGACACCGACGCGCAGGGAATCGCGCACAACACCGCGTACCTCGTCTGGTTCGAGGTCGCCCGCGTCGAGTACCTGCGCGCCTACGCCGGCGGCTACCAGGCACTGCGCGAACGCGGCATCGAGGCGATCGTCCTCGAGTCGCTCTGCCGCTACCGGATTCCGGTGCGCTTCGACGACGAGCTCCTCGTCCACACGCGCTGCCTCGGCCTCCGCGGCGCCCGCTTCCGGTACGAGTACGCGATCGTGCGCGGAGACGAGCTCGTGGCGGACGGCCACACCGAGCACGCCTGTGTCGATGCGCGGACGATGCGGCCGACGCGCGTGCCCGAGTGGCTCGCCGAGGCGATCGAGGCCGCCGAGAGCTAGCTCTTCGGCGTGAAGATCTCGCGCGCGATCACGAGCCGCTGGATCTGCGACGTGCCCTCGTAGATCTGGAACAGCTTCGCGTCGCGCATGAGCTTCTCCACGGGGTACTCCTTGATGTACCCGTAGCCGCCGAGCACCTGAACCGCGTCGGTCGTGACCTTCATCGCCGTGTCGGCGGCGAACCGCTTGGCGAAGGAGGAGTGGAGCGTCGCCTCCCTGCCGCGCCCCTGGTCGAGCAGCCAGGCGGCCTGCCAGCAGAGCAGGCGCGAGGCCTGGATCTCGGTCGCCATGTCGGCGATCATGAAGCCGACCGCCTGGTGCATCGCGATCGGGAGGTCGAAGGTCACGCGCTCCTTCGAGTACTCGAGTGCGTGCTCGTACGCCGCCTGCGCGACGCCGACCGCGCCGATCGCCGTTCCCGGCCGCGTGAAGTCGAGCGTCGCCATCGCGATCTTGAAGCCGTCGCCTTCGTCGCCGAGGCGGTTCTCGGCGGGCACCCGGACATCGTGGAGGGCGAACGCGGACGTGTCCGTCGCCCGCTGCCCCATCTTCTCGAGGTGCTTCTCGATCGTGACGCCGGGCGAACCCATCTCGACGACGAACGCCGAGATCCCACGGCGCCCCCCGGCCGGATCCGTCTTCGCGAAGACGACCGCCCACTCGGCGTGGCCGGCGTTCGTGATGAACGTCTTCGAGCCGTTGAGGACGTACTCGTCGCCCTCGCGCGCGGCCGTCGACCGCAGCGCGGCGACGTCGGAGCCCGCGCCCGGCTCCGAGAGCGCGAACGAGCACAGGATCGGCTGCTCGACGAGCGGCGGCAACCAGCGTGCCTTCTGCTCGGGCGAGCCGAAGAGGATGACGGGGCCGGCGCCCAGGCCGTTCGCGAGGATCGAGGTTCCGATCCCCGAGCAGCCCCAGTTCAGCTCCTCGCCGACGAGCATGCCGTCGAAAGCGGAGAGGCCGAGGCCGCCGTACTCGGTCGGCACGTGGAGGTTCATCAACCCGAGGTCGTGCGCCTGCGCGACGAGCTCTGCCGGATGCCGCATGTCGGCGTCGTGCTCCGGCTCGCGTGGCCTGATCTCCCTCTCGGCGAACGTGTGGGCGAGCCGCCGCAGCTCCCTCTGCTCCTCCGTCAGCGCGAAGGAGACACCTGTCGCGGTGCTCTCGTCGATCGCGGCCATTGGCCCTCCAGCGTGCTTGATTGACTGATCAGTCAACGATAGCCCGGGACGGTGTAACCGTCTAGATCCGTACGATGCGGAGGTGGCGACGACCGCCAAGCAGACTGAGATCGATCCCCTCGACTTTCTCGCTCTCGATGCCCTCCTCGACGACGAGGAGCGCGCGATCCGGGAAACCGTGCGTCAGTTCGTCGCGGAGAGGGTCAAGCCGTACGTGGGCGACTGGTTCGAGCGCGGCGAGCTGCCGACCGAGCTGATTCCCGAGCTCGCGCAGCTCGGCCTGTTCGGGATGCACCTCGACGGATACGGGCTGCCGGGGGCGAGCTCGGTCATGTACGGGCTCGTCTGCCAGGAGCTCGAGGCGGGCGACGCGGGCATTCGCAGCCTCGTCTCGGTGCAGGGCTCGCTCTCGATGTACGCCATCTGGAAGTGGGGCTCCGAGGAGCAGAAGCAGCGCTGGCTGCCGGCGATGCACGCCGGCGAGAAGATCGGCTGCTTCGGGTTGACCGAGCCGGATGCGGGGTCCGACCCGGGCTCGATGCGAACGACCGCGAAGCGCGACGGCTCCGACTGGATCCTCAACGGCACGAAGATGTGGATCACGAACGGCACGATCGCGGACGTCGCCGTCGTCTGGGCGCGCACCGAGGACGGTGAGATCAACGGCTTCCTCGTCGAGAAGGGCATGCCCGGATTCGACGCGCCGCTCATGCACCGCAAGCTCTCGCTGCGTGCCTCGGTGACCTCCGAGCTCGTCCTCCGCGACGTGCGTGTGCCCGAGGCGAGCCGCTTTCCGGAGGTCTCGACCCTGCGCGGACCTCTCTCCTGCCTCAACGAGGCGCGCTTCGGGATCGTGTTCGGCGTCGTCGGCTCGGCGCGCACGTGCCTCGAGACGGCGCTCGACTACGCGAAGGAGCGAATGGTCTTCGGTAAGCCGATCGCCGGCTACCAGCTCACGCAACAGAAGCTGGCGGAGATGGCGCTCGAGGTCAATCGCGGTTTCCTCGTCGCCCTCCACCTCGGCCGCATGAAGGACGACGGCAGGTTGCGGCCCGAGCATGTCTCGATGGGGAAGATGGGCAACGTCCGCGGCGCGCTCGAAGTGGCCCGCACGGCGCGCTCGATCCTCGGCGGCAACGGGATCACCTTGGAGTACCCCGTGATCCGCCACATGAACAACCTCGAGACGGTCCTCACGTACGAGGGCACCCACGAGGTGCACACGTTGTCGGTGGGGAAGGCCCTCACCGGCGAGAACGCGTTCCGCTAGCCCTTCTAGGAGAGGCCGGGGCCTTCGGGCGGTGGCAGCGGGCTCTGCGGCAGTCCTTCGCGCGGGTCGCCCTCGTTGTACGCCGACGGCGCGACGTCGTTCGGACCGTCCGGATAGAAGACGCTTGCGAGCCGCTGGATCTGGAGGCGCCCCGGCCCGAGCTCGTACTGGCCGCCGCCGTACAGCTGGATGCCGCGCTCCTCGCACGCCTCGATGGTCTCGAGCAGCTCGCGCACCGTCCCGAAGCGGGACGGCTTGATGTTCAGCCAGCGCGGCTCGAGCGGCAGCCCGTCGAGGTCGCTCAGGGAGTGGACGGGCGCGTCGAAGCTGAGGCGATCTTCCGCGCCGGCGAGCGCCTCGCGCAGGCCGTCGTCGAGCCAGGCGTCCTCGACGACCACGTCGGGAAGCTCCTCGACGATGGCGCGATAGAGCTCGGGATCGGGCGCGAGGTCGACGCTCGTGCCGCGGTAGTACGCCTTCAGATCGACGACGCGGACGCGGTCGAGCGCGCGCAACGCCGCGAGGAGCTGCCGGTTCCAGTCCTTCTCCGCGTCGAGCTTGAACTCCAGCTCCGGTGCGACCTCGAGCCACCGCTCCGGCGCAGCGCGCGTCGAGACGACGAAGCGGACGGGGCTTTCCTCGCGCCCGAGGGCCTGCCCGAGGCCGAGCTCGTTCTGCCGGAGCGCGAGATCGAGCATCGCGCTCTCGAAGCCCCAGCGGCGGAAATCCTGCCCGCTGTGGTCTTCCGGGTCGCCGCCCCAGAGCTCGAGCTCGTCGAGGTGGCGCGAGAGATCCTCGAGGCTCCACGTTCCCGCGAGCATGAGGTCGTCGGGGACGTGGTCGTGGTCCTCGGCCGAGTACGTGACGTCCTCCCCCTCCCCCGTCACGCCCTCGCCCTGAAGCGCGACCGTCGTCGTCACACGCGTCCAGCCGCTGGGAGTCTGTAACTCGCGCCGCCGAAGGGTGTAGTCGTCGACACGAACCTCGAGATCTGCGACGGCTTCCCAGAGCGACATACTCCGAGCATATGAGTCGGAGCCTGATCGGGACGGCGGTGGCCGCTCTCGTACTCGCCGCGCCCGCCGCGGCCGGGCTGCCGAGAGCAGGGACGCTCGTGCCGGGACGCTCGCTCGGCGCCGTCCGGCTCGGGGAGTCTCCGGGAGCCGTCCGTGCCGCCCTCGGCTCATTCTACGGCGCCTGTAGCGCCTGCCCGCGCCGCACGTGGTACTTCACGTACCGGCCGTTCGCCAAGCGGGGGCTCGCGGTCGAGTTCGAGGGCGGGCGCGTCTCGGCCGTCTACACGCTCTGGCGCCCGGCGGGCTGGCACGGGCCCCACGGCCTCAGGCTCGGGGCGACGCCCCTCGACGTGCACCAGCGCGTCGGCACGCTGCGGACGGTCACGTGCCCCGGCTACGACGCGCTCGTCCGCGACTCGAAGCGCGCCCGCACCGCGTACTACCTGTTCGCCGGTCGACTGTGGGGATTCGGCCTCTTCCGCCGCGGCGCCGCTCCGTGCCGATGATCGAGCTCGAGGACGTCGAGCGCGCGGCGCGGCGCCTCGCGGGCGTCGCCCACCGCACGCCCGTCCTCACCTCGCGGACGCTCGACGAGCGCACCGGCGCTCGCCTCAGCCTCAAGGCCGAGTGTTTCCAGCGAGGCGGCGCTTTCAAGTTCCGCGGCGCGTACAACAAGATCTCCTCCCTCGACGAGGACACGCTCGGGCGCGGCGTCCTCGCCTACTCCTCCGGCAACCACGCCCAGGCGGTAGCCATCGCCGCGGCCCTGCTCGGCTCGAGCGCCACGATCGTCATGCCGGAGGACGCCCCGGCCGCGAAGCTCGACGCGACGCGCGGCTACGGCGCCGAGATCGTCCCCTACGACCGCTGGACGGAAAGCCGCGAGGAGATCGGCGCGCGCCTCGCCGCGGAGCGCGGCCTCGAGCTCGTGAAGCCGTACGACGACCCGCTCGTGATGGCCGGCCAGGGAACCGTCGCGCTCGAGCTGCTCGAGGAAGCGCCCGAGCTCGACCTTCTCCTGGTCCCCGTGAGCGGCGGCGGCCTCATCGCCGGTTGCGCGACCGCGGCGAAGGCGTTGCGGCCGGGGATCCGCGTCGTCGGAGTCGAGCCCGAGGCCGGCGACGACACGCGCCGCTCGCTCGCGGCCGCCGAGCGCATCCGGATCGACGTCCCGCGCACCATCGCCGACGGGCTCCAGGCGACCGAGCCGGGCGAGCTCACGTTCGAGGTGAACAGGAGCCGCGTGGACGAGGTCGTCACGGTCAGCGACGACGAGATCGTCGAGGCGATGGTCTTCCTCTTCGACCGGCTGAAGCTCGTCGCCGAGCCGAGCGGCGCCGTCGGCGTCGCGGCCCTGCTGAGCGGGAAGCTCGACGCGCGCGGCGCCACGGTGGGCGTGGTGGTGTCGGGAGGGAACGTGGGCGCGGCGCGGTTCGCGGAGCTCGTGTCTAAGGCTCCTGCAGCCCGAGCAGGCTGACCTCGCACAGCGTCCGTTCGGCCGCGACGACATCCTCCTCCCCCGCCGGCAGGCGCCCGAGCACCCAGCCCGTGAGCAGCTCGTCGATCGAGCCGTAGACGACCGTCGCCGCCACGAGCGGATCGACCTCCTTGCGGAACTCGCCGCGCTCGATCCCGCGCTCGATCACCCGCTGGATCGCGTCGATCGGCTGCGCGAGATCGCCGATGCGTTCGGCCAGCTCCGGGCTGCGGCCGAACTCGCGGATCACGACGGTGACGACCTCCGGCAGGTGGAGCCAGGTGCGGAGGACGATGGCCGCGATGTGGCGGAGCTGGTCGGCCGCCGGCTCGTCGCTCTCCTCCACGCTCGCGATCCGCGCGAGCAACACGCTCCAGTTCTCGTGGAAGACCGCCTCGAGTACCTGGTCCTTCGACTTGAAGTAGTGGTAGAGGAGCCCGTGGGCGACACCCGCCTCCTCGGCGATGTCGCCGACCCGGCTCGCGTGAAAGCCCTTGCGCGCGAAGACCCGCACGGCCGCATCGAGGATCTGCCGCCGTTTCTCCTCCCCGGCTGCCGCACGCTCGGTCAAGGCAGGCAGAGCCTACTCGGGCTTCTGCCCGTCTGTCACCTGCGGAGGCGCTGGCGGAGCGGCGATCCCCTGCACAGCCCCGGCGATCCTGCCGACCGCCTGCTGGAGGTCGCTCGGGATGATCCAGACCTTGTTCGCCTCGCCCTGCGCGATCAGCGGCAGCGTCTGGAGGTACTGGTACGCGAGCAGCTCGGCGTCCGGCTTCCCCTCGTGGATTGCCTGGAAGACCGTCTCGATCGCCTTCGCCTGTCCCTCGGCCTGGAGCATCGTCGCCTCACGCTGCCCCTGGGCGCGGAGGATCGCCGCCTGCTTCTCGCCCTCGGCCTGGAGGATCTGCGACTGGCGCTCGCCCTCGGCCTGCAGGATCGTGGCGCGCTTCTCCCGGTCGGCGCGCATCTGCTTCTCCATCGAGTCCTGGATCGACGCTGGCGGGTCGATCGCCTTCAACTCGACGCGGTTGACGCGGATCCCCCACTTGCCCGTCGCCTCGTCGAGCACCCCGCGCAGCTGCCCGTTGATCTCGTCGCGGGACGTGAGCGTCTTCTCGAGCGCCAGGCCGCCGATCACGTTGCGCAGCGTCGTCACCGTGAGCTGCTCGATCGCCTGGATGTAGTTCGCGATCTCGTACGTCGCCGCCTTGGCGTCCGTGACCTGGAAGTAGATGACGGAGTCGATGTTGACGACGAGGTTGTCCTCGGTGATCACCGGCTGCGGGGGGAACGAGACGACCTGCTCACGCAGGTCGAGGAGCGGGCGCACGCGGTCGACGAACGGGACGACCATCGCGAGGCCAGGCGAAAGCGTGCGCGAGTAGCGGCCGAAGCGTTCGACGACGCCCGCACGCGCCTGCGGCACGATCCGGATCGTCCGCGCGATGGTGACGAGGACGATGACGGCGACGATTGCAATGACGATCCCGGCGACCATTCAGAACCCCTATCTGTAGACGAGCGCGGTGGCGCCCTGAATCTGCGCGACCTCGACCTGCGTGCCCGGATCGAAGACCTCGTCGGGCACATAGGAACGGGCGCTCCACTCTTCTCCGCCGATCTTCACGCGACCGCCCTGGTCGTCGACGCGCTGGAGCACGATGGCTCTTGCGCCCTCGAGCGCTGCGGCGCCCGTCCGGATTGCGCGCGGCATCGTCAGGTGCGCCCGCGCGATGGGGCGCAGGAGACCGACCGCCGCGAACGAGCCGACGCCGAAGACGACGACCTGCAGCCAGACCGGCCCGCCCACCGCTGCGGTCACGGTGGCGGCCACGGCGGCAAGCGCGATCGGGCCGAGGAAGAAGAGCCCCGGCGTGAAGATCTCGCCGACTGCCAGGACGACGGCGACGATGGCCCAAGCAATCCAGGAAGACATACCGAAAGAGTACGCCTCCAGGTCATCGGCGCGGCGTATCCTGAACCGCGATGAAGCGGGCCCTCCTGCTCGGGCTGGTCGCGCTCGCCTCGCTCGTCTTCGTAGGCGGGGCGGGCGCCGCGACCTCACAGCCGCGGGTGCTCGCGATTACCTTCGGGCCCGATCTCGAGATCAACCCGGTCACGCAGGGCTACCTCACGAGCGAGCTCTCGCGCGCGGCGAGGGACGACTACGACGCCGCTGTCATTCTCCTCGACACCCCCGGAGGGCTCTCGACCTCGATGAAGACGATCTACCAGGCCGAGCTGAACGCGAAGCTGCCCGTGATCGTCTACGTGTCGCCGGAAGGAGCCCGCGCCGCCTCGGCGGGAGTCTGGGTCTCGCAGGCCGCCGACGTCCTGGCCATGGCGCCGACCACGAACATCGGCTCGTCGACGCCGATCGACTCGAGCGGCGCGAACCTCGGCTCGGATCTGCGCCGCAAGATCATCAACGACTCCGTGGCCTCGCTCACGGCGCTCGCGAAGTCACATCATCGCAACGCGACGTGGCCGGCCAAAGCCGTGCGGGTGGCCTCGAACCTGACCGCCGAGCAGGCGCTGCAGATGAACGTGATCGACTTCATCGCGCCGACGCTCCCGGCCCTCCTGAAGAAGCTCGACGGCTACCACACGAAGTACGCGCAGCGCCCCTACACGCTGCACCTCGCGGGCGCGCAGATCGACACGGTCAAGCCGGGCTTCTTCACCCGCTTCCTCAACACGATCATCAACCCGAACCTGATCAGCCTGCTCTTCCTGCTCGGGATCGTCGGCCTCATCTTCGAGGTGCTTCACCCCGGAATCGTCCTTCCGGGCGCGCTCGGCGCCGTCAGCCTCGTGCTGGCTCTGTACGGGTTCTCGGTGCTCACTCCGAGCTGGGGAGGCGTCGCCCTCGTCGTGCTCGGCATCGTGCTGCTCATCGTCGATCTCCACGCACCGACGCACGGCACGCTCACGGTCGGCGGCCTCATAGCGCTCGGCTTCGGGCTGTCGCTCCTGTTCCAGAACGAACCGGCCCCGTACCGGGTCAACACGTGGCTGATCATCGGGATCGGCTGCGCCATAGCCGGCCTGTGGACCTTCGCGCTCGGCAAGGGGTTCGCCGCGCGGCGCCTGCCCGTGGCGACCGGCGTGCAGACGATGGTCGGGCAGACGGGGGAGGTGCGTGCCCCGGGGCTCGTCTTCGTCGACGGCGCCCTCTGGCAGGCGGAAGCGGCCGACGACTCGGAGCTCGTGCCCGGCGAGCACGTCGAGGTGCAGGCGGTCGACGGCCTGCGGCTCACCGTTCGAAAGTAGGGATAGGATCAGACCGTGCTCGGCTTCGTGCGGGTCCTGCGGGAGTACGAGCGGGCGGTCATGTTCCGATTCGGCCGGCTGCTCGATCCACCGCGCGGTCCCGGCCTCGTCTGGAAGATCCCGGTCGTCGACCAGCTCGTCAAGGTCGACCTCCGCACGATCACGCTGATCATCCCGCCGCAGGAGGTGATCACGAAGGACAACGTGCCGGTGCGCGTGAACGCCGTCACGTACTTCAAGATCGTCGACCCGCGCGCGGCAATCGTGCAGATCGAGAACTACATGGTCGGCACGCAGCAGATCGCGCAGACGACGCTGCGGTCGGTGCTCGGCCAGCACTCGCTCGACGAGCTCCTCTCCGAGCGGGAGAAGATCAACGCGATCCTCCAGGAGATCATCGACGAGGCGACCGGGCCCTGGGGGATCAAGGTCTCGATCGTCGAGGTGAAGGACGTCGAGATCCCGCAGGGCATGCAACGCGCGATGGCGCGCCAGGCGGAGGCAGAACGCGAGCGGCGCGCGAAGATCATCAACGCCGAGGGCGAGTTCCAGGCGGCGGAGAAGCTGAAGGACGCGGCCGCCGTGATCGAGCCGCACCCGATCGCGCTCCAGCTGCGCTACCTGCAGACACTGCTCGAGCTGGGCGCCGGCAACACCTCGACGATCATCTTCCCCGCACCGATCGACCTGATCCGGCCCTTCCTCGAGAAATAGCTCGCGAGACCTTTGGTCTCGCGACCTGGGTAACGGAACTGCGCCTGGGTTCTAGTTGAAGGGGCTAAAGACCGAGGAGATGCGGTAGCTCGTTCAGCGTCTCGATCCTCGGCTCGAACTCGGGGTGGAGTCCCTCGCGGTCGAGGAGGATGGCGCGCATCCCGAGCGCGAGTGCGCCCTCCACGTCGTCGGCGATCGTGTCGCCGACCATCGCTGCCTCGGCCGGCTCGACGCCGAGCAGGTCCAGCCCCGCGCGGAAGATCGACGCATGCGGCTTGGTGCGGCCGTGGTGGAAGGAGCTGATCCCGGCGTCGACGTCGAGGCCGTGGTGGCGGGCGAACTCGCGCACGTCGCGCGCGGAGTTCGAGACGAGGCCGATGCGGAACTTGGCGCAGCGGAGGGCGGCGAGTGCGTCCGGCACGTCGTCGTAGAGCTCGAAGTTCTCGTGCCGCTCCCAGCCGCGCGTGATCTCGACCGCGCAGTTGTAGGCCGTGTCGGCGTCGCCGCCCATCCCGCGCACGATCCGCTCGGTGAAGCGGAACCAGATCTCGTCGTCGTGCTCGAGCTCGGGATGGCGCCGGAGGTCGACGAGGGCGGCGTCGCGAGCCGTCTCGTAGCGGGCGGGATCGAGGCCCAACCCGTGGCGCTCGCCCGCGCGGACGTAGCCTTCCGGCCCGAGCTCGGGCCCCGGCCGCGCGAGCGTGAAGTCCACGTCGAAGAGGACGGCCTTGAGCTCAGCCACCGCCCGCTACCCTATGGCGCTGTCTCGGGGTGTGGCGCAGCCTGGTAGCGCGCTCCGTTCGGGTCGGAGAGGTCCCCAGTTCGAATCTGGGCACCCCGATTTGGTCGCCGGGCGAAGAGCTGCGCTCTTCGCCCGGGGTCATCTGCTTCAGGCGTACGTCGCCCGGAGCCAGCGGAGCCGCTCCTCCAGCACCGGGCGCAGCTCCGGCCGGCGCGGTAGCGCGGCCATGAACGACGCGTAGATCCAGGCGGCGTACACCGGGACGAGCTCCTCGAGCAGGTCCGCGTCGTGCTCGCCGTACGCCTCGAGCGCTATCTGCGCGGCCTCGTCCTCTCCCTCCCGCGCCGAGGCGGCGAGCGCTGCCAGATCGAGCTCGCGGGGGCCGCGGCAGGCCGTCTCGAAATCGTGCCAGAGCGGACCCGGCAGGCAATTGCCGAGGTGTGCGTCGCCGTGGATCGCCTGCGCCGGGCCCTCGGGCCGCCGCAGGCCGAGCTCACGGAGGAGCTCGACGTCCGCGGACGGCTCGAGGCGGTCGGTGATCCCGGTGAGATCGTCGACGTGAAGGACCGGCAACTCCGCCTCGTAGTCGACGAGCGCATCGTGAACGGCGCGAAGAGCTCGACCCGCCGCCCGCGGATCGAGCACGCCGCGCGGCTCGACGTACCGCCAGAACGCCACGACATGGCCGCCGTGCCGGTGCGGGCCCGGATCGAGCAGGTCGGACGGCGGCACGACCGGGGCGCCGGCACGCGCGGCGTGAGCTGCGACGCCCAGCTCGCGGATCACGTCGTCCTCCGGCGGCCCTGCCGGATACGGCCGCCCGCTCGAGACGCGCGCGACGAGCGGCAGCGGCCGCAGGTGGACGAGCACGTGCCACGCGTCGCGGAGGACGACGGGGTCGTCGCTCCGCAGGCCGTGTTCCGCCGCGACGGCGACGGCAGCCGCAACAGCGCTCTCGCTCATCCGAAGCCGTAGGTGCCCGGGAAGCGCTGCGCGAGGAGGCGGACGAGCAAGGCGACGGGCAAGCCGACGACGTTGAGGTAGTCGCCCTCGATCCGCTCGACGAGGGCAGCGCCCTGTCCCTGGATCGCGTAGCCGCCAGCGCGGCCCTCCCACTCTCCGCTCGCCACGTACCAGGCGATGTCGCGCGGCGTCAGCTCGCGAAAGGCGACGCGGGTGACCTCGCGGTGCACCTCCTCCCACGCCGGCGTGATCAGCGCGAGACCGGCGACGACCTCGTGCGTGCGCCCGGCGAGGCTCTCGAGCATCTCCTCGGCGTCGCCGGCCTCGGCGGGCTTGCCGTAGAGACGTCCGTCGCAGAGGACTTCGGTGTCGCAGCCGAGCACCGGGCGCCCGTCGGCCTGGGCAAGCACCGACCGCGCCTTGCCGAGCGCGTGAGCGACCGGGTCGTTCTCCGTCTCCTCGTAGAGCGGCGCGACCACGTCGAACGGGATGCGGAGTTGCTCGAGGATCTGCCGCCGGCGCGGCGAGGTCGAGGCTAGGAGGAGCGGGGGCGCAGGCGGGCTCGCCATATCTCTTCTGCCGGCCACTTCCGCGCCCACTCCGCGGACGGCTCGGCGTAGTACTCGTGAGTGGCCGCGTCTTCCGGCGCGTAGAGCTCGCGGAAGTCGAGCAGCTCGAAGCCGTTGTCGCGGAGGATCGCGAACATCTCGGCCATCGGCGGGTGGAATTCGCTGCCGGCCATGTCCCCCTCTTGCCAGTCGATCCTGTAGAGACCCTTCTGGGGCAGCAGGAGCCGGTCGGTGGCCGGCCCCTCGTCGGGAACACAGAGGTTCCGCAGCGTCGAGCCGCGCATGAAGACGAGCTCCCCGCCGGGCCGCAGCAGGCGCGCCGCCTCCGCGACCCACAGTGCGGGATCGCACCAGATCGACGCTCCGTACTCGGAGACGACGACGTCGAACGACTCGTCGGGCAGCGGCACGTCCTCGGCGTTCGCTTCGATCAGCTCGAGCCCGACACCGAACTCCTCGTCCATGCGCCGAGCGGTGTCGAGCTGGGCGGGCGTCACGTCGACGCCGACTACGCGGCGCGCGCCGGCCCGCTTGAGCCAGGAGCCGAAGTAGGCCGTGCCGCAGCCGAGCTCGACGACGTCCTTCCCCGCGATGTCGGGCAGGATCCGGATCTCCCGCTCCGGCTGGTGCCACTGCCCCCAGCCGATCTCCTCCCGCGCCCACGCGTCTCGGGCCGCCCGGTCGGTGTACTCGGCGTTCGCCTTCGTCCAGTTCGCCCGGTTGAGCGCGACGTATTCGGGCTCAGCCACCGAACCAGAGCGCGATCTCGCGCTCCGCCGACTCCGGCGAGTCGGAGCCGTGCACGAGGTTGTCCGGCATCGAGGAGGCAAGATCCCCCCGGATCGTCCCGGGCGCGGCGCTCGCCGGATCGGTGGCGCCGATCGTCGCCCGCAGCGTCGCGATCGCTCCTTCGCCCTCGACCACGAGCGCCCAGGTCGGCCCCGACGTGATGAACTCGACGAGCTCGCCGAAGAACGGCTTCTCGCGATGCTCGGCGTAGTGCTCCTCCCCGAGCTCGCGGGAGGCGGTGACGAGCTTCGCCTCGCGAATCTCGAACCCGCGCGCCTCGATCCGGCCGAGGATCTCGCCGGCGAGCCGGCGCTCGACGGCGTCCGGCTTGATGAGGATGAGGCTGCGCTCGACGGCCACGGTCAGCGCCCGATGCCACGCCGCGCGCGGCGCGTCCCGAGCGCCGGCGGTGTCCCCGGCGCGGCCGGTTCAACCGGCGTTTCGCAATAGGGGCAGATCTGCCAAATCGGCTCGAGCGGGGAACCGCAGCTCGTGCACGCCTGCTTGAGCTTCGTCGTGCAGACGGGACAGACGAGATAGCCCGAGTCGACCTCCGCGTGGCAGACCGGGCAGCGGAGGTCGCCGGCCGAGATTCGTTCCTCGATCGCCTTGATCTCGAGCTCCCGCTCGCGCACGTCCTCGAGGTACTCGGGCGGACGGAACAGCATGTAGACGAACGGCCCGACGAACGGGATCACGAGTGCCACCAGCGTCGCCAGGCCGATGAGCAGCGGGTCCTCCATCCGCCGCTTCGCGTCCTTGTACGTCCAGTAGCCGAGCGAGAGCCAGAGCACGACCGCGAAGAAGGCGAGGCCGTTGAGGATGGCGTGCTGGGCACCCGAGCTGATGAAGCTGCCGAAGATCACAGGAGCATCCTGCCGATTAGCCAGCCTGCGGCGAAGGCGGTACCCACCACGAGAACGAGGGCGACGCCCGCGACGGCGAAGATCGAGAGCCTCTCGTAGCGGGTGTCGGGAGGGTTATGGGTCGCGTGGCTCGCCACTGAGATCCGCCAGAAGGTACAGGGAGCCCGTGACGAGCACCGCCCCTTCGGGCCCCGCGAGCTCGAGCGCACGGGAGCGGGCCGCGGCGGGCTCGGGCACCGCCTCGACCCGATCGAAATGCGCGGAGGCGAGTGCCGCGAGCTCGGCGGCGGAAAGCGCGCGGCCGTTACGGCTCTCCGTCGCGACGAGCGTCGGGCCGAGGACCGACAAAGCCTCGAGCAGCATCCCCGGGCGCTTGTCGCGGAGGATCGAGCAGACGACTGTCCAGCCCGCCGGCGGCGCCGACGGGAGACGCGGCAGCAGCCAGCCGATGCCGGCGAGGTTGTGCGCACCGTCCCACACCTCGAGCGGCCTCTGATCGCGCCGCTCGAGCCGCCCGGGCAGCGCGACAGCGTCGGCGGCGTGCGGGTCGACGGGCCGGTCGAGGAACGACTCCGCAGCGGCGACGGCGAGCGCCAGGTTGCTGCGGCCCGTGACGACGACGGCGCCCGCGCCGTTCTCCTCCGCGAGCTGCCGCCACTCCGGTTCGGAGAGGACGACGGTGCAGCCGGGCTGCACGACCGCCAGCTTCTCGGCGGCGATCGCCTCCCGCGTCTCGCCGAGGACCTCCATGTGATCGAGGGCGACGCTCGTGAGGACGACGACGCGAGTGCGGAGGACGTTCGTCGCGTCGTGGCGGCCGCCGAGCCCGGCCTCGACGACCGCGACGTCGACCTTCGCTTCGGCAAACGCAAGCAGCGCGGCAGCCGTGAGCGCCTCGAACTGCGTCGCGCCCAACCGCTCGGACGGCTGCCGAATCGCGGCCACCGCGGCCTCGAAGTCCGCCTCTTCGCCGCTGACGCGTATCCGCTCGCCCCAGCCGCGCACGTGCGGCGAAAGGTAGGCGCCTACCGAGAGTCCCGCGTCGACCAGCAGCGCTTCCGTCAGTCGCGCCGTCGTCGACTTGCCGTTCGTGCCGACGACGTGGACGGCCGGGAACCGCTCCTGTGGGTCGCCGAGCTCGCGCAGCAGCGCTCGCATCCGCTCGGTCCCGAAGCCGTCCGCCGGCCAGGGGCTGAGCGACTCAACCCAGCGCGTCGCGCTCAGCAAGGTATTGCTCGAGCTTCTCGCGCTCCCCGGCGACGGCCTCGGGCGCGGCGTTCTCGAGGAACTTCTCGTTCGCGAGCACGCGCTCCGCGCGATCGATCTCCTTCTGGACGCGTGCGCGCTCGGCTTCGACGTCGCCCTGCCCGTCCTCGGTCGGACGCACGACCGCATCGAAGATACGGGCGGAGTCGCCCGTCAGCTTGATCCGGACACGGCTGCGCCTGTAGATGCGAGCCGCGGTCTGAGCGCTCTCGATCGTCTCGAACTCGCCCTCCCACGCCTCCGGCTCGGGCCAGGGCGCGACGATCAGCCGCGTCTCGCGCGCGGGCAGGTTCGTCCAGATCTCCTCCGTCACGTGAGGCATCACCGGATGGAGCAGCTTGAGCAGCCGCTCGAGCGCCGCGAACGCCGTCGCGCGCACGTCCTCCTCCTCGAGCCGGGGCTTGATCGACTCGAGATACCAGTCGCAGAAGTCGTCGAACGTGAGGTGGTAGAGCCGCTCGACGGCATGCGCGAAGTCGAAGCGGGCCAGGTCGGCCTCGAGCTCCGCCCGGGTCGCGTCGATGCGCGCGAGGATCCAGCGCTCCTCGACCGACGAGGGCCGGGCTTCGGCCGGCACCGCGCCGGCCAGCAGCAGGAGCCGGCTCGCGTTCCAGAGCTTGTTCGCGAGCTTCCGCCCCTCCTCGATCGTCCCGAAGGAGAAGCGCGGGTCCTGGCTCGACGTCACCTTGAGGAGCCCGTAGCGGGTCGCGTCGGCGCCGTACGGCTCGAGCGCCTCCTCCGGATCGATCCCGGTGCCCATGGTGCGCGACATGCGCCGTCCCTCCGGGTTGAGGAGCGTCGAGTGGATGAGCACGTCGGCGAACGGCTCCTCTCCGATCGAGCTCTAGGCCGGAGAAGATCATCCGCGCCACCCAGAGGAAGATGATGTCGCGCGCCGTCGTGAGCACGCTGCCCGGGTAGTAGCGCGCGAGCTCGGGCGTCTCGTCGGGCCAGCCGAGCGTCGCGAACGGATAGAGCGCCGACGAGAACCAGGTGTCGAGCACGTCCTCCTCCTGGCGCAGCTCGGCCGAGCCGCACTCGGCGCAGGCCGTTGGCTCCGTCTCGGCGACGGTCAGGTGGCCGTCGGGGCAATACCAGACGGGGATGCGGTGGCCCCACCAGATCTGGCGCGAGATGCACCAGTCGCGGATGTTCTCCATCCAGTCGAGGTAGACGCGGGAGAAGCGCTCGGGCGTGAAGCGGACGCGTCCCTCCTTGACCGCAGCGACAGCCGGCCCGGCGAGCTCCTCCATCGCCACCCACCACTGCGGCATCACGAGCGGCTCGATGCGGCTGTGGCAGCGCTCGCAGTGGCCGACCGAGTGGCGGTAGTGCTCGCGCTTCTCGAGCAATCCGCGGTCGGAAGCCCACTCGAGCACGCGCCTTCCGGCCTCGTCCTGGGTCAGCCCGGCGAGCTCGCCGGCGGCATCGTTCATCAGGCCGTCGGGCCCGATCACGGCGAGCTCGGGCAGGCCGTGGTCGCGACCGATCTCGAAGTCCGTCGGGTCGTGTCCCGGCGTGACCTTGAGCGCGCCCGTGCCGAACTCGCGCTCGACCCGCTCGTCGGCGATGACGGGGACCCGCCGCTCGACGAACGGGACGACGACCTCCTTGCCGACGAGATCGCAGTAGCGCTCGTCGTCGGGATGGACGGCAACCGCGACGTCGGCGAGGATCGTCGCCGGCCGCACGGTCGCGATCGTCACGTCGCCCGAGCCGTCGGCGAGCGGGTACCGGACGTAGGAGAGCGTGTCGTCCTCGTCCTCGTGCTCGACCTCGAGGTCCGAGAGCGCGGTCCGGTCGCGCGGGCACCAGTTGACGATCCGGTTCGCGCGGTAGATCAAGCCGCGGTCGTAGAGGTGGACGAACCAGCGCATGACGGCGCGGTAGTAGTCCTCGTCCATCGTGAACCGCGTCCGGCGGTAGTCGAGCGAGGCGCCGAGCCGGCGGAACTGGCTCATGATCGTGCCGCCGTAGCGCTCGAGCCACTCCTGTACGTACACGTCGAAGCCGTCGCGGCCGAGGTCGCGCTGGTTCCGGCCCTCCTGCGCGAGCGTGCGCCCGATCGCCGCCCACGTCGAGATGCCGGCATGGTCGTAGCCGGGCTGGAAGAGCGTGTTGAAGCCCCGCATGCGGTGCCAGCGGACGAGTGTGTCCTCGAGTGAGAGCTGGAGGCAGTGACCGATCGTCAGCGAGCCGGAGATGTTGGGCGGCGGGTGCATGACGACATACGCCTCGCCGGGTGCCGCCGGGTCCGCGGCGTACAGCCCCTCCTCTTCCCAGGTCTGCTGCCAGCGCTCCTCGACGCCCTGCGGTCTGTAGAGCGGATCCATGCGCGAAATGTGGTCAGGCAGCGACTATGAGGAGAGCTTAGCCTTCGCGCGCTTCGGCTGCGGCCAGCTGCCGCCCACCTGCCCGAGGATCGCCTCGAGCAGCTCGAAGGATGAAAGGACGTGGTCGCGCGCGAGTGCCCGCGCGCCGTCGGGGCTGCCGGCGGCGAGGGCCTGCCGGATGGCGCGGTGCTGCTCGGCGTTCTTCGCGTAGAGGCCGTCGATCGAATGGTCTCCCGGCGCCCAGACCGCAGGCCCGGAGAACGAGCGGCGCGCGCTCTTCGCGAGCTGCTCGACGAGCGGCAGGTCGGCGACGCGGTAGATGACGTCGTGGAAGGCGTGGTTCGCACGCACCCAGTCGCCGGTGATCGAGCGACGGGCGTCGCCAGGCTCGCGCGCGCGCAGGTCCTTCGAGATCGCGGCGAAGCGCTGCTCGGCCTCCTCGAGCTCCGCGAGATCCTCGGGCGTCATCTTCTGCGCTGCGACCTCGGTCGCGAGCGCCTCGAGCTCGGCGCGCACCAGGAACGCCTCGTGCAGCTCCTCCCGCGAGATCGTGCGGACGCGGACGCCACGGTTCGGGACGAACGAGACGAGGCCGAGCGCCGCGAGCCGCCTGAGGGCCTCGCGGATCGGCGTCCGCGAGACGTTGAACTGCTCGGAGAGGTGCTCCTGGCGGAGGACGGTGCCCGGCTCGAGCTCGCCGGAGACGATCGCCTCCTCGATCACGAGCGCGATGTCGTCGGCCTTGGTGGTGTCGAGGCTCACGTGGCGAGTGTACGCCGCACGTCGCGCCTACTCGTTGTCGTGATCACGCTCGCAGAAGTCGGGGCACGTGCACTCGGCGACCTCGGCGGTGCAGGGCGCCTCCGCGTCCAGCAGCTCCTCGGGCTCCTCCGTACGGATCAGCGTCTCGCTCATCTCGTCACTCCTCCGTCGAGTCGTTCGTAGGCGGGCAGGGTCAGGAAGTCCTCGAGCTCCTGGGAGAGCGCCACGGCGGCGAAGAGCTGCTTCGCCTCGTCGCCCGCGTCGACGAGCTCGATCTCGTCGCGGACGAGCTTCTCGTCGGTGCGCCCGTGGCGCACCCACTGCCAGATCTGGGAGCGCGATATCTCGGCGGTCGCCGCGTCCTCCATCAGGTTGTCGATCGCCGCAGCGCCGACGCCGTGCAGCCAGGAGTCGAGGTAGCGGACGCCGACGGAGACGTTCGTGCGCACGCCCGCCTCGGTGACCTCTCCGGGCGTGTCCTTGATGGACAGGAGCGCCGCCTCGTTCGGCGTCACGTCCTCGCGTAGCCGCTCGAGCTGGTTCGGCCGGTCGCCGAGCGCAGCGTCGAAGACCTCGGTGCAGACCGGCACGAGATCCGGGTGCGCGACCCAGCTGCCGTCGAAGCCGTCGCCAGATTCGCGCTCCTTGTCCTCCCGCACCTTCGTCAGCGCGATCTCGTTCGCCTCGGCGTCTTTGCGGGACGGGATGAAGGCCGCCATCCCGCCGATCGCGTGCGCGCCGCGGCGGTGGCAGGAGCGGACGAGCAGCTCCGTGTACGCGCGCATGAACGGCACGGTCATCGTCACCTGCGCCCGGTCTGGGAGCACCCAGTCCCGCGTCCGGAACTTCTTGATCGCGCTGAAGATGTAGTCCCAGCGGCCCGCGTTGAGCGCACAGCCCCAGTCGCGGAGCTCGTAGAGGATCTCCTCCATCTCGAAGGCGGCGAGGATCGTCTCGATGAGGACGGTGCAGCGGATCGTGCCGTGCCCGAGGTCGAGCTCTTCCTCCGCGAGCGCGAACGCGTCGGCCCAGAGGCGCGCCTCGAGGTGCGACTCGAGCTTCGGGAGGTAGAAGTACGGCCCGCTCCCACGCTCGAGCTGCTCGCGCGCATTTCGTGCCATGTGCACGCCGAAGTCGAAGAGCGAGGCCGAGACCGGTTCCCCGTCGACGAGGGCGTGCCGCTCGGGCAAGTGCCAGCCGCGCGGCCGGATCAGGAGCGTCGCGACCTCGTCCTTCAGCCGGTACGTCTTGTCGGGCGTCTCGAGGGCGATCTCGCGGCGGACGGCGTCGGTGACGTTCCGCTGCCCCTCGACGAGGTTGGCCCACGTGGGCGAGCACGCATCCTCGTAGTCGGCCATGAAGACGCGGGCGCCCGAGTTGAGCGCGTTGATCATCATCTTCCGGTCGACCGGGCCGGTGATCTCGCAGCGGCGGTCGCGGAGGTCGGAGGGCGCCTCGGCGACCCGCCAGTCGGCGTCGCGGAGGCCCTGCGTCTCGGGCAGGAAACGCGGGAGCGCGCCGGCATCGAGCTCCGCCTGCCGTTCCCGCCGCCGCTCGAGCAGCGCGCGGCGTCGCGGGTTCAGCTCCCGATGGAGGCGCGCGACGAGGTCGAGCGCTTCGCGTGTGAGAACCGACTCGTCGGCCGCAGCGAGGATCTCGATGTCGGCCACGGCGCTCACACCGGCTCCTTCGTGAACTGTGCCTCCTCGGTCGAGCCCCTGAGCGCGAGGGTCTCGCTGTCGGGGGCGACCGCCTGCGTGACGAGGTCGAAGTAGCCCGCGCCGACCTCGTGCTGGTGGCGCGTCGCCGTGTAGCCGAGCTCCTCGAGCTCGAACTCGTGCTGCTGCAACCGCACATACGCAGGCATCTGCTCCTCCGCATAGCCGCGGGCGAGGTCGAACATCGCGGCGTTGAGCGAGTGGAAGCCGGCGAGCGTGATGAAGAGGAAGCGGTAGCCCCACTCGCCGAGCGTGTCCTGGAAGGACGCGATCTGGTCGTCGTCCAGGTGCTTGCGCCAGTTGAAGGACGGCGAGCAGTTGTACGCGAGCAGCTTGCCCGGGAAGCGCTCGTGGATCGCCTCCGCGAACTCCCGCGCCTCGCCGAGATCCGGCGTCGACGTCTCGAACCAGACGAGGTCGGCGTACGGCGCGTACGCGAGCCCACGCGAGATAGCGGCGCCGATTCCGTCGCGAACGCGATAGAAGCCCTCCGGCGTCCGCTCGCCGGTGACGAAATCGCGGTCGTACTCGTCGACGTCGCTCGTGAGCAGAGCCGCCGAGAGCGCATCAGTGCGCGCGACGAGCACCGTCGGAACGAAGCAGACGTCGGCGGCCAGGCGGGCCGCATTGAGCGTCCGGACGAACTGTTTGGTCGGCACGAGCACCTTGCCCCCGAGGTGGCCGCACTTCTTCTCCGAGGCGAGCTGGTCCTCGTAGTGGACGCCCCCCGCGCCCGCCTCGATCATCGCGCGCATGAGCTCGTACGAGTTGAGCGGTCCGCCGAACCCGGCCTCGGCGTCGGCGAGGATCGGGGCAAGCCAATGCGTGCCGTTCCGCCCTTCCGCCCAGTCGATCTGGTCGGCGCGGAGGAGCGCGTTGTTCAGGCGGCGAACGAGGGCCGGCACGCTGTTCGCGGGGTAGAGGCTCTGGTCGGGGTACGTCGCGCCTGCGAGGTTGGCGTCGGCGGCAACCTGCCAGCCGGAGAGGTAGATCGCGTCGAGCCCGGCCCGCACCATCTGGACCGCCTGACCTCCGGTGAGCGCGCCGAGGGCTCGGACAGGCTGGTCGTTCTGGAGCAACTGCCAGAGGCGCTCTGCGCCGAGGCGGGCGAGCGTGTGCTCCTGGACGACAGAGCCGCGCAGGCGGACGACGTCCTCGGCCGTATATGTCCGCTCGATCCCGCTCCAGCGATCGTCGAGGCGCCACTCGGCTTCGAGTTGTGAGACGTCATGGTGGATCCGAGCTTCCTGCGTCATCTGGTCCCCTCCGGCGCTGAATGGCAGTTTCGGATCCCAAACGTACCACGGATCGCGGCTGTTACACCTCTCCGGCGGCAATCGAAGAAGGTTTGGGATCCAGAACGGGCGCTACGCGCCCGGCAGGAGGTAGTAGCGGAAGACGACCTCGGCGACGCAGACCGGCTTGTCGCCGTCCTCGCGCTCGACCGTCGCCGTCATCGTGACCTGGCGGCCCCAGTCCTGCTCCTCGACCGTGTCGACGTGGAACGAGCCGCGGACGCGCGAGCCCGACGGCACCGGCGCGGGGAAGCGGACCCGGTTGAGGCCGTAGTTGAGCGCCATGCCGTCCTGCTCGTCGTGGGGCACCACCTCGTAGGACATGGCCGGCAGGAGCGCGAGCGTGAGGTAGCCGTGCGCGATCGTGCCGCCGAACGGCGTCTGCGCCGCCCGCTCCGGCTCGACGTGGATGAACTGGTGGTCGCCGGTCGCGTCGGCGAATGCCTGGATCTTCTCCTGCGGCATGTCGATCCACGACGAGGGGCCGAAGCTCGCGCCGGCTTCGATGGCGCTCATGAAGAAGAGACTACGCGGTCTGCTCGACCGGCTCGTCCGGCTCGTCGCCGGCGGCTCCGGCGCTCGTGACGAGCGTCGGCCGGATGCCCTGCGCGATGCATTCCTTCGTGATCACGCACTTGGTGACGTCACGCCGTGACGGCAGCTCGAACATCACGTCGAGGAGCGCGCCCTCGATGATCGAGCGGAGCCCGCGCGCGCCGGTCTCGCGCTCGAGCGCGCGGTCGGCGATCTCCCACATGGCGTCGTCGGTGAAGACGAGCTCGATTCCGTCGTAGCCGAAGAAGCGCTGGTACTGCTTGATGAGCGCGTTCTTCGGCTCCTCGAGGATCTGGACGAGGTCCTCGCGCCGCAGCTGGTGCACCGCGGAGACGACCGGGAGCCTGCCGATGAACTCGGGGATCAGCCCGAAGTTGAGGAGATCCTCGGGCATCACCTCGGCGAGCAGCTCCGAGGCTTCGACGTCGTGCTTCGAGCGGATGTCGGCGCCGAACCCGAGCGCGTTCTTGCCGATCCGCCGCGCGATGATCTTGTCCACCCCGGCGAACGCGCCGCCGCAGATGAAGAGGATGTTCGTCGTGTCGATCGAGAGGAACTCCTGGTGCGGATGCTTGCGGCCGCCCTGCGGCGGGACGGACGCGACCGTCCCCTCGAGGATCTTCAGCAGCGCCTGCTGCACGCCCTCGCCCGACACGTCGCGCGTGATCGACGGGTTGTCCGCCTTCCGCGCGATCTTGTCCACCTCGTCGATGTAGATGATCCCGGTCTCGGCCTTCTTGATGTCGAAGTCCGCCGCCTGGATCAGCTTGAGGAGGATGTTCTCGACGTCCTCGCCGACATACCCGGCCTCGGTCAGCGCGGTCGCGTCGGCGATCGCAAAGGGGACGTTGAGGATCCGCGCGAGCGTCTGGGCGAGAAGCGTCTTGCCGCAACCGGTCGGGCCGAGCAGGAGGATGTTCGACTTCTGGAGCTCGACGTCGTCGTCCTCCTGTCCCATCTGCACGCGCTTGTAGTGGTTGTAGACGGCGACCGCGAGGGTCCGCTTCGCCTCCTCCTGCGAGACCACGTAGTCGTTGAGGACGGCGTAGATGTCCCGCGGGCGCGGCAGATTGTCGAGGTCGAGCTGGGCCGGAGTCGTCAGCTCCTCGTCGATGATCTCGTTGCAGAGATCGATGCACTCGTCGCAGATGTAGACGCCGGGACCGGCGATCAGCTTCTTCACCTGCCGCTGGCTCTTGCCGCAGAAGCTGCAGAGAAGCTGCTCGTTGCCGTCGGTTGCGCGTGCCATATCTCTTCTTCTACCTCGGTCCGGGCGATTCGTCTACGTCAGCGGTGTGCAATTACCTGATCGACGATTCCGTACTGCTCTGCTTCCTCGGCCGTCATGTAGTAGTCGCGCTCCATGTCCTTCGAGATTTTCTCGATCGACTGGTTCGTGTGGAGGGCGATGATCTCCTCCAAGCGCCGCTTGAGATTGATCGTCTCGCGTGCCTGGATCTCGATGTCGGTGCCCTGGCCCTGGAAGCCGCCCGACACCTGGTGGATCAGGATCTTGGCATTCGGCAGCGCGGTGCGCTTTCCCTCCGTGCCGGCGCCGAGGAGCAGCGCTCCCATCGACATCGCGATGCCGACGCAGGTCGTCGCGATGTCGGGCTTGATGAACTGCATCGTGTCGTAGATCGCGAGCCCCGAGTAGACGGAGCCGCCGGGGGAGTTGATGTAGAGGTTGATGTCCTTGTCCGGATCCTCGGACTCGAGGTGGATCATCTGGGCGACGACGAGGTTCGCGACCTGGTCGTCGATCGGGGTTCCGAGGAAGATGATCCGCTCGTTGAGCAGCCGGGAGTAGATGTCGAAGAAGCGCTCCCCGCGCGAGGTCTGCTCGATGACGGACGGGATGACGAGATTCGACGGCGGGTTCATGTTGGGGCTCCTTCAGTCCTCTGCGGCTGGTCGGGGGTCCAGAGTTTCGTCTCGGTCGGTGGTTTCTCCTTGTCGGGCGTCCAGATCGCGTCGCGCGCCTCGGCCTGAGCGAGCGGGATGCGCTTGACCTCGGCGGCGACACGGTCGAGCGCGTGGCGCAGCCGCAGGTCGTCGCGAAGCAGCTCGAAGCGGCCGCTCTCGTGCAGGGACGCGAGCATCTGCTCGGGCTCGTCGCCGACCGCCTCGGCCTGCTCGCGCACGAGCTCCTCGACCTCGGAATCGGGGACTTCGAGCCCCAGCTGCTCGGCGACGGCCTCGAGCACGAGCTCGCGGGCCACCGAGCGCTGCGCCTCGTCGCGCAGCCGCGCGACGAGCTCCTCCGGAGCCTGGCCCGTCATGGCGAGGAACGTCTCGAGCTCGACGCCACGGGCCTCGATCTGGCGGGCGAAGCCGCGGAGCAGCTCCCGCGTGCGCGACTCGACGAGCGGCCCGGCTGCCTCGACCTTCGACGCTGCGACGAGGGCGTCCGCGGCGGCTGCGCGGAACTGCGTCTCGATCTCCTCCTCGATCTGCTCGCGCAGGCGCGACTCGACGTCCTCCTGGAGCTCGGCGAAGGTCTCGAACTCGCTCGCGGCGCGCGCGAGGTCGTCGTCGAGCGGCGGCAGCACCTTCTCCTTGATCTCCTTCACCGTGGCGGTCAGCGACTGCGTCGACCCGTCCGCGAGCTCGAAGGACATCTCCTTCGTCTCGCCCGCGCTCATCCCGACGAGGCCCTGCTCGACCTCCTCGACGACCGCGCCGCCGCCGAGCTCGATGACGTAGTCGCGCCGGGTCTCGTCGGCGGCGACGAGGTCGACCACGACCGTGTCCTCGGGACCCACCGGCCGGTCGTCGACCGGGACGAGCTCGGCGACCGTCGCCCGCAGCGCGTCGAGCTCGGCCTGGACGAGGTCCTGGGGCACTTCGACCTCGGCGATCCCGACCTCGAGCTCCTTCCAGTCGGGCAGCTCCGGCTTCGCCTGCACCGCAACGGTCGCGGAGAACTCCCAGTCCTCGTCGGACGAGGCGGGGAGCTCGAAGTCGTACTCCGGCTGCTCGACCGGCCGGACTCGCGTGCGCGCGGCGGCGTTCCAGAACCAGCCGCCGATGTGGCTCTCGACCGCTTCGGTCATCAGCCGCTCGCGGCCGACCCGCTGGAGCAGAACCTGGCGCGGCACCTTGCCCTTGCGGAAGCCCGGAACCTTGACGCTCTGCGCGAGATCGTCGGCCGCGTGCTCGACGGCGTGGTGCACGTCGTGCGACGGAACCTGGACCGTCAGCCGGACGCGATTCTCCGGCAGCTCCTCGACCTGGGTCTGCACGTCGTCCATTCAAGCAGGGAGCTGCCATACGAGGTCGAACGTCGGAGCCGTGAGCGCGTGGACGCTGATCATGCTGGGCGGCACCGGAGCCATCTGGACCGCGATCCTCTCGGCCGTCGCCTTCGCCGTGCGCGTGCACGCGCCCTCCATGCGGGCGGAGGGATTCGAACCCCCAAGCTCGTAAGAGCACCGGCCCCTAAAACCGGCGTGTTTACCAGTTCCACCACGCCCGCGCGGTAGCGGGACACAGTTTAGAGTCGCCCTCCGTGGCGGGGATGCGGCCCGAGGATGTCTATGCGTTGACGAGCGTCGCGGAGCCGCGCCTCTCTCCCGACGGCCGGAACATCGCGTACGTCGTCAACGGGATCGACCGCGAGGCGAACCGCTATCGCTCCGCGATCTGGGTGGCACCGCTCGACCGCCCGGAGGAGGCGCGTCAGTTCACCTCCGGCGAGCGGAGTGACCACTCGCCGCGCTGGTCGCCCGACGGCCGCTGGCTCGCCTTCGTCTCCGATCGTGACGGCGAGGACGAGAAAGCACACGGGGAGCTCTACGTGCTGCCCGCGGACGGCGGCGAGCCGCGCCGGTTGACGAACGGGGACGAGGGCGTCGACTCGATCGCCTGGTCGCCCGACTCCCGCCGCATCGCCTTCGTGCGTCGCGTCCGTGACGAGGCGTACGAAGAGGACGACGAGCGCCGCCGCCCGCCGCGCCGCTTCACGCGGGTCTTCTACAAGCTCGACAGCGTCGGCTGGACGGGTGACCGCCGCAAGCACCTCTTCGTCGTCGGCCGCAACGGCGAGGAAGAGCGGCAGCTCACCGACGGCGACTGCGAGAACGACCAGCCTGCGTGGTCCCCTGACGGCGGCCGCATCGTCTTCACGTCGAATCGCGGCGACCGCTGGGACGTCGAGCTCGTCGACGCGCTGTACGAGCTGGAGGTCGACGCGGAGAGCTCCGAGCCGAGACGGCTGACGCCGCCGGACGAGTCGGGCAGCATGGCCTCGTTCTCCCCCGACGGTCAGCTCATCGCCTACCGGCAGGAGCCGGAGGACGGCACGTATCCCCACCACGGCCAGATCGGCGTGATGAGGCCGGACGGGAGCGACCGCCGTGTCCTCACCGCATCCCTCGACCGCCAGTGCACCCCGTTCCCGCTCCTCCGCGAGCCGGCGTGGGACGGGTCCCGCATCGCGTTCCGGGTCGAGGACGCCGGCAACGTCCACATCTACACCGTGGACGCGGACGGCTCGGGCGAGCCGGAGCTCCTCGTCAGCGGAGAGCAGTCGACCGGCCTCTACGACCTTCGGGGAGGCCGCCTCGTGTACACGGCGAGTACCTCTTCGCGGCCGCACGAGCTCTTCGCGGGCGACGGGACGCGCATCACGTCCGTTTGCGACGACTTCGTCGCGGGCCGCGAGCTCGGTGACGCCGAACGCTTCACGGCGGTCTCCGCCGACGGGACCGAGGTCGACGCGTGGCTGGTCCGGCCGTCCGGCTTCGACCCCGGGCGCAGCTACCCGGTGCTGCTCACGATCCACGGCGGGCCTTTCACGCAGTACGACAGCGGCTTCTTCGACGAGTTCCAGGTCTACGCGGGCGCGGGCTACTGCGTCCTCTTCTCCAACCCACGCGGCGGCTCCGGTCACTCCGAGGAGTGGGGACGCGCGATCTGCGGCCCGGGCGGAGATGCCGGTCCCGGTTGGGGCACGGTCGACTACGAGGACCTGATGGGTGTCGTCGATACGGCGCTCGAGCGGTTCCCCTTCCTCGACGCCGGCCGCCTCGGCGTCCTCGGCGGCTCCTACGGCGGCTACATGACGTCGTGGATCGTCGGCCACACGAACCGGTTCAAGGCGGCGCTGTCGGAGCGCGCGGTCAACCAGCTCGTCAGCGCCTTCGGCTCGAGCGACGTGTTCTGGATCTTCGAGCGCCAGTTCGGCGGACCGATGTGGGAGCACGTGGACGAGTGGCTCCGGATGTCGCCGGCGTGCTATGCCCGCGAGATCGAGACGCCGCTTCTCGTCGTCCACTCGGAGAACGACCTCCGCTGCAACGTCGAGCAGGGCGAGCACCTGTTCACACTGCTGCGCCTGCTCGGCAAGGAGGTCGAGATGCTCCGGTTCCCCGGCGAGAGCCACGAGCTCTCACGCTCGGGATCGCCGGTGCACCGCGTGCAGCGGTTCGAGGCGATCCTCGAGTGGTTCGGCCGCTACCTCGCCCCCGGCGAGGGCTGATGCGCGCTTTCGCGGTGGCGGCGGGAATGTTCGCGCTCGTGCTCGCCGTCCTGCTCGCCGCCGTGGGTCAGCTGGGGAAGATCGACGGCCAGACGCTCGTCGTGGTGCTCGCGGGTGCGGCCGTCGCCGCCGTCGTTGCCGCGTGGCGCAGCGTCCGCCAGCGTTGAGAAGACTCGTGCCATCCACCGCCATGCTCGCTCAGGAGATCAGGCGCATAATCCCGACATGCTTCCGCTCTCGGACGGTCTCAGAGCGCGCAACTTCCCGATCGTCAACGTCTCCCTGATCGGTGCGAACTTCGCGGTCTGGATCTTCTACGAGCTACCGCACCTGAACTCGTCCGTCTTCCACGCCTCCTTCTATCCCTGCGCGGTCAACGCCTCCTGCCATGCCCCCGAGCCCTGGGGGGTCAGCTGGATCACGGCGATGTTCCTGCACGGAAGCTGGGATCACATCCTCGGCAACATGCTCTTCCTGGCGGTCTTCGGCAAGAACGTCGAGGACGCATTCGGTCACCTGCGCTATCTCGTCTTCTACTTCGCCGGCGGCTTCGTCGCGATGATGACGCAGACGCTGATGACGCTGTTCTTCGCCAGCCACGCTGCCGCGCTTGTCCCCAATCTCGGTGCGAGCGGCGCGATCGCAGCGGTGCTGGGCGCCTACTTCGTGATCTACCCCAAGTCGAGGGTGTTCGGGCTCGCGACCATCATCCCGGTGACTGTCCCTGCCTGGGTCTTCCTCGGCTTCTGGTTCCTCTACCAGCTGTACGAAGCGAACTACGGTCTCTACTCGTCGACCGCCAACGGAGGCGGCGTCGCCTTCTTCGCCCATGTCGGCGGCTTCATCTTCGGCGTGCTCGTCGCGAAGCTCTTACAGACCGCAGGACGGATCGAGCCTCAGGACTACGGCGCCCTGGCGAGCCCGCGCGCCGGACTGATGCGCGCATGAACGTGCTCGAGCGCACCGGCCGGCTGCGCAACCACCTGGCGTGGCCGTAGCGGCTCCCACTTATGGCCCCGGGAGGAATCGAACCTCCGCACGCAGCTTCGAAGGCTGCCGCTCTGTCCGCTGAGCTACGGGGCCGAACGCAGAAAGGGTATCCCTCCACTCGCTAGGCTATTCGGCGCGCGCGGTGGCGGTAGCTCAGTTGGTAGAGCTCCGGGTTGTGGTCCCGGTGGTCGCGGGTTCGAGTCCCGTCCGCCACCCTTTCACCGATCCTTCATCGCCGCGTAAGCGGTAGGAAAGGGACGCCTGCGACCGTCGTCGGGTGCCCGGGGAATCAGCCCCGGGCGTCTTTCCGGAGGTCAACGGATGAGAGCTTTTCGCTTCAGTGTTCTGCTCGTGCTCGCAGCCGCGGCCGCGGTCGTGGTGGCGGGCAGCGCGGCCGCGTCGCCCGGCTGGCAGTCCCGCGTGGTGGGCCACGTCTACGTCAACGACAACACCGCGCCAGTCAACAGCATCGCGGGCTTCGACCGCCGCGCCGACGGAAGCCTGACGCCGATGCCGGGCTCCCCGTTCTCGATCGGCGGAGCCGGAACCGGGCACCCCGACGCATCGCAGGGCTCGCTGCAGCTGAGCTCCGGCGGTCGCTACCTGCTCGCCGTCGACGCCGGCAGCAACCAGATCTCGGTGCTGCGAATCAAGCCCGACGGCACGCTCCGACCCGTCCAGGGATCGCCGGTCGCCTCGGGAGGCGTCGACCCGGTCAGCATCGCCGTGTCCGACGATCTGGTGTACGTCGCCAACGCCGGCCCCGGCAGCGTGGGAGACACCAACTACACCGGCTTCAGGCTCAATCCGGGTGGACACCTGAGGCCGATTCCCGACTCGACCTACGTGCTCCCTAACGACTCCAAGCCCGGCCAGGTGCTCTTCAACGGCAACGGAGCCAAGCTCGCCGGCACTCGCATCGCCACCTCGGAGATCGACAGCTTCACCGTCGGCAGAGGCGGAAGGCTTACCGCCGCTCCCGGCTCGCCCTATGACGCCCAGGCGTTCGTTCCGACTCAGGGCTGGGGGCAGCTCGGCAGTGAGTTCAGCCCCACCAAGCCCGACGAGTTGTTCGTCTCCGACGCCCACACCGCGGGCGGAGGCGCGGCCTTCCCCGGCCTCGTTTCCAGCTTCACCGACGGCCACGACGGGACGCTGACCCCGGTGGGAGACCCGGTCGCCAACGACGGCGGCGCAGCCTGCTGGATCGAGATCAGCCACGACGGCCGCTTCCTCTTCGTCGTCAACACCGCGTCGGGCACGATCTCGAGCTACTCGATCGGACACGGCGGAACGCTCACCTTCCTCCAGAGCACCGCCCCCGGGCAGGTCGGCGCCGGTGCCGAAGATGCACGCCTGTCGCCCGACGGCTCCACCCTCTGGGTCGTCGAGGCGGGCACCGATGCCGTGACGGGCTTCACCGTCGACGGCGGCACCCTCACCCCGCTGACAGGGGCGGCCGGCCCCACCGGAGCAACCCCCTCCGGCATCGTCGTCGACTAAACCCCAGCCGGACCGAGCAACGGGGCCGCGTCGGCGGCCCCGTTGCTCGCCTGCTCAGACTGGCACCCGCTCTCCGGAGAAGAGCCGCAGCATCTCCCGGTTGAAGGCCGGCAGGTCGTCCGGCTTCCGGCTCGTGACGAGGGTGCCGTCGACGACGACCTCCTCGTCCTTCCACTCGCCACCCGCGTTGCGGATGTCCGTCTGCAGCGTCGGCCAGGACGTGAGTCGCTTGCCCGGCACTACGCCCGCCTCGACGAGCACCCAGGGGCCGTGGCAGATGACCGCCATCGGCTTCCCCGCGTCGTAGAACCCCCGCACGAACGAGACCGCGTTCTCGTCTCCGCGCAGCTGGTCGGGATTGCCGACCCCGCCCGGGATCATGAGCGCGTCGTACTCGTCGGGCGAGACCTCCTCGACCGTCCGGTCGACCTTCACGGTGTTCGCGGGGTCGAAGTGGTCGAAGCCCCGGATCTCGCCGTCGTGGATAGAGACGATCTCGACGTCCGCGCCGGCTTCCTCGAGCGCCTTCCGCGGTTCCTCGAGCTCGACTCGCTCGAACATGTCGGCGGCGAGGATCGCGACCTTCTTGCCATTCAAGTCAGTCATCCTAAGAACCTCCTCGTTGCATCCCTTCGCCGCGCGTACCCGTCGCGGCGAGAGCTATGCGTACGTCTTGCGGAGGTGCTCGAGGTAGGGCTGGGCGGCAATCGGCGAGCCCGTCGCGCGACGTAGCGTCTCCTGCGGGGAGTACTTGCGTCCGAGCGCGTGCACGTGCTCGCCGAGCCAGTCGCGCAGCGGGGCGAACTCGCCACGGCCGATCTGCTCCTCGAGCTCGGGAAGGTCGCGCCTCGCCGCCTCCCAGATCTGCACCGAGGCCACCGTGCCGATGAGGTAGGTCGAGAAGTAGCCGATCGACCCCCCCGACCAGTGGACGTCCTGGAGGACGCCGTGCCCGTCGTCGGGCACGTCGACGCCCAGGTACTCCTGCATCTTCTCGTTCCATCGCTGCGGCAGGTCGCGCAGCTCGACGCGGCCCTCGACGATGTCCTGCTCGAGCTCGAAGCGGAGCATCACGTGCATCCCGTAAGTCACCTCGTCCGCCTGGATTCGGATCAGGCCGGGCCGGACGGCGCGGATGCCTCTGTGGAAGCGCTCGAGGTCGACGCCTGCCAGCTGCTCCGGGTACGTCTCCTGGAGGCGCGGATAGAAGAGGCGCCAGAATTGGACACTGCGGCCGACGAGGTTCTCCCAGAGCCGGCTCTGCGACTCGTGGATCCCGAGCGAGCAGGCCTGCCCGGTCGGCAACCGCTCGAGGTGCTGCGGCAGCTGATGGCCGTAGAGCCCGTGGCCGTACTCGTGCATCGTCGAGAACAGCGACTCGAGTGAGTCCGGATGGTAGTTCGTCGTGATCCGGATGTCGTTGCGCCCCGGGCCGGACGCGAACGGATGCTCCGTCGGGTCGAGGCGCCAGCTGTCGGGCCGATGGCCGAACAGCTCGACGACCTCGTGTGCGAGCGCCCGCTGGCGGTCGGGCGGGAAGTCCCCGTGCAGGAACGCATCGTCCATCTCCCGCTCGCGCAGCTCGGCGATCAGCTCGACGAGCGGCGGCTTCAGCTCCCCGAACAGCGTCCGCACCTCGGCGGTCGTCGTCTGCGGCTCGTAGTCGTCGAGGAGGACGTCGTATCGCTCGGCAGCGCCCTCGGCTACGCAGTCGACGTACTGGAGCTTCAGCTCGACGATCCGCTCGAGAGACGGCAGGAACGACGGGAAGTCGGACTCGGCCTTCGCCTTCACCCAGACCGGCCGCGCCTCGGCGGCGGCGCGGGCAATCGCAGCGCGCAGCGACGCCGGCACGTTCACCGCCTTCTCGTAGTCGCGACGTGTGACGCGGATCAGCGCTGCGTCGTCGGAATCCGGATCGAGCGACTGCTCGAGCGGCTGCAGCTCGTCGAGGAGCCGGCCGACGGCGGGATCCGTGAAGCGCTCGTGGGCGAGCCGCTGCACCGTCGCCGTCTGGTCGGCGCGATGGCCGGTACCGGCCGGCGGCATCACCGTTTGCTGGTCCCACGAGAGGAGGCGCGCCACTTTCGAGAGGTCCATGACCTCCGCCAGCCGCTCCTTCAGCTGCTCGAGCGCGTCCGCCACCCCGCGGCACCCTACCCGCGCCGCCACGCTCTCTAGTCTGTGAAGCGGCGCCCGTAGCTCAGTGGACAGAGCGGCGGACTTCTAATCCGCGGGTCGGAGGTTCGAATCCTCCCGGGCGCATCGCGCGTGTGTGCCCCGGGAACAAGCAGACGATGACGCGCCCGCGCACCGCGGGTGACCGGAGGCGCGGCCCGCTCGGCTTGCTGCTCGCGCACCACCGTGAGCACGAGCCGCAGCACGTCGTGATGCTGATGATCGTCGCGGGCGCGCTGTCGCTCATCGCGACGATCTTCGTCGCAGGGGCCGCTGGGTACGGCGCAGTCGCCTCGCATCTCCGGCATGCGAACACGTACTGGTTTCCGTTCGCGATCGCGGGAGCGGTCGCCGCCCACGTCGGTTACACGGTTGCCTATCGCGAGGTGGCGAACGTGGACCGGCGTGTCCGCCTCGGGCGGCTTCGTGCGGGCGCCATCGTCGCCGCAGGGTTCGGGATGTTCATCCCCCGTGGCGGGTTCGCGGTCGATCTCGAGGCGCTGCAGGATCTCGGCGTCCCTCGGGAGGAGGCGCGCGTGCGCGTGCTCAGCCTCGGCTCGCTCGAGTACGCCGTCCTCGCGGCCGGTGCGTGCGCCTGCTCGATCATCCTGCTCCTGGACCACTGGCCCGCGGAACGCGCCGTGACGCTCTCCTGGACGATCGGCGTCCCCGTGGGCACGGCGCTGGCACTGGTCGCGGTCCGCTACCGAGAGGTGATCTGTCGCAGTCGCCTCGGGCGACCCCTGCGGCCGTCGCTCGACGCGATCGCCGTCCTCGGGAGGATCCTCGCGGCCCCACGCCGGCACGGCGTGGCCGCCTTCACGGGCATGGCGGTCTACTGGGCCGGCGAGGTGTTCGTGCTCTGGGTCTGCCTCGCCGCCTTCGCCCGTCACACGCCCTCGGTGGCGGCGGTGGTCGTCGGCTACGCGACGGGATATGCGCTGACGCGGCGGACGCTGCCGCTCGCCGGCGCCGGCGCCGTCGAGGCGCTCCTGCCGTTCGCGCTCACCTGGGTCGGCTACGGGTTGCCCGCGGCCGTGCTCGCGGTTTTCGCGTACCGGATCTTCAACCTCTGGTTGCCGCTGTTCCCCGCGATCGGGGCGCTCTACGCCCTGCAGCAGCGGCCCCCCGAGGCCTCGTAGCCCGCCACCGCGGCAGGCGTGCGACTAGCCCCGCAGGCCGAAGTCGGTGGTGATGATCGTGACGCGCAGCCCGTGGAAGACGCCCGGGGCGTGCAACACCCGAACGGCTGAGACGCCCAGGTCCTGCCACTGCGGCGTCAGCAGGTTGCGAAGATGCTCGGGGCTCGCGATCCACATCTGCATCGCGCGCCCGGCGCTGACGCTCGGCGCTGCCCACAGCAGGTTCTCGCCGACCGACCAGGACGCGTGTTTCCGCGCGCCGTAGTAGTGCTGGATCCGCCGCCAGAATTCGGTCCCGTTCGCCGACGAATGGGCGAAGTAGCCGACCCGCCCCATCTCGAGCGAATGCGCGCGCGCCGAGCGGTCGAGAGCCCGGGACTCCCGCAGCGGGGTGAGATGGTGCGCGGCGCGAAACGTGTTCACTGCCGCCAGCACCTGATGGTTCAGCGCGTGCAGGTTCGTCTCCGAGCGGCCCGTCGCCAACGCCGAGGCCGCGAGGATCCCGCTCGCGGCGAGCGCGGCCACTGTCGCGACCAGACGAAGTGCTCTCGAGCCGTGCACGCGGACACGGTTGCGGCAATCGGGGAGAAGCGCCATAGGCCGTCCGGCGCAAATTCGACAGCCGCAGGTCCTACCCCTCCTGGAGTTTTGCGCCGGCCCGCGTCCGGCAGAATGCCGCGAGATGTCCTTGCGAGGCGAACCTCTCGAGCAGGAGGCGACACTGCCGGACGGGCGCGTCCTCTCTGTCCGCGTCGGCATCGCCGAGGACTCTTACATCCCGCGCCGCCAGCTCGACACGGTCGTGCTCGAGCTCTGGGACAACGAGCGCGGCGAGCACGTCGCCGGCGTCTCGACCGTCCTCTCCGCGGACGACGTCAGCGAGGCCCGAGCGCTCCTGCGCGAGGTCGTCGACGGACTGGAGGCGGGCTCTCTCGCACCTACCGCCGGCGCGCTCGAGCCGCTCGCGGATAGCGTTCCGCCGGAGTGAGCACCGCGACCCTGCAGACGAGCCACGGCACGATCGAGGTCGAGCTGTTCGACGCCGACGCGCCGAAGACCGTCGAGAACTTCCGGAAGCTCGCCGGAGACGGGTTCTACGACGGGATCATCTTCCACCGCGTCATCCCGGATTTCATGATCCAGGGCGGCGACCCGACGGGGACCGGCTCGGGCGGCCCCGGCTATACCTTCGAGGACGAGTTCAACGACAACCCCGTCGCGCGCGGCGCGCTGGCGATGGCGAACGCGGGCCCGAACACGAACGGCAGCCAGTTCTTCATCGTGACCGCCGAGGCCTGCCCGTGGCTCGACGGCAAGCACACCGTCTTCGGCCGCGTCACCGGCGGCATGGACGTCGTCGACACGATCTCGCAGCTCGAGACCGTCGCCGGCGATCGTCCCGCGGAGACGGTCTCGATCGAGCGCGTCGAGCTGGCCGACTAGCCGTCGCCGTCGCGGAGGCGCCCGTACAGCGGCAGGCCGTACCAGAGGGCGATCACGACCAGACTGAAGCTGGCCGTCGCGGCGATCGCGGCACCGGTCGACAAGACGTAGTCGATCACGAGCAGCACCACCGCCTCGAGCGCAACGGCGAACGCGGTGATGCCGGCGATGGCGAGTCGGCTGCCCGCGTGGACGAGATGCTCCTTGTTGCCGACCCGGAAGCGGAGCCGATGGTAGGAGCTCGGCGCCGTCAGGCACACGACCGAGACACCGGTCGCCAGGAACGCGACGATGAAGACGTCGCGCTGGAAGTGCGTCACCTTCGCCCAGCCCTTCGCAAACGGCACCGCGAGCAGGAACGCGAACAGGACGGTGACGCCGGGGAGCACGACTCGCAGCTCGTTGAGCAGCTCGATCAGCTCGCGGTCGGCCCGCTCCTTCGGGGTTTCCTGCTCCGGCGACCTGTCACCCATGCGGGGGACGCTACTGATCGCGAGCGATGCCGACACCCTTACACGGCCCTTGCGGATTGCTTAGATGCGGCTCATCCACCTTTGTTCTGATGCTCTCGTGCCCGGAATGACGCGACGCCTCATGCTCGCCGTCCTGGCGACGCTGGCGCCGGCCGTAGCCGCCTCTCCGGCCGGCGCCGCCGGGCACGCCTCGCGTGCCGCGGCGCCGAGGGGCGCCAACACGGGCATCGTCGACATCTACACGACTCTCGGCTACGAGAACGGCGTTGCCGCCGGCACCGGGATGATCCTCTCGCACTCCGGCGAGGTCCTGACCAACAATCACGTGATCGACGGCGCCACGACCTTCAAGGTCATCGACGTGACGACCAAACGGAAGTACTCCGCGACCGTTGTCGGCTACTCCGTCTCCCGGGACGTCGCCGTGCTGCAGCTGGCGCACGCCTCTCGCCTGCAGACGATCAAGCTCGGCGGAGCGGTTCGCACGCGTGTCGGGCAGCCCGTGGTCGCTCGCGGAAACGCGCAGGGCCTGGGCGGAGCGCCGAGGGCAGCGCCGGGCCGCATCATCGCCCTGCACCGGCAGATCGTCGCGAAGGACGAGAGCGGGCAATCCGAGACGCTGCGCAACGTGATCGCGACGGACGCGCCCGTCGTGCCGGGCGACTCCGGCGGCCCGCTAGCGGACAGCCGGAACCGCGCGATCGGCATGGTGACCGCCGGGTCGACCTCGGGCCTCCACCGCGGCTTCGCCATCCCGATCCAGCAGGCGCTTCTCTACGCCCGCGCGATCGAGAAGGGTAAGTCGAACGCGACCATCCACGTCGGGCCGACGGCGTTCCTCGGCGTTGCCCTCAAGCAGGTTTCGAACGGCGCCCAGATCCAGCGGGTCGAGCCGGGCCTGGCGGCAGACGAAGCACAGCTCGTCGCCGGGGACATCATCACCTCGCTGAACGATGCGACGATCTCGTCGATTGCGGACGTCCGCCGCACGGTTCTCTCGCTCGTGCCCGGGCAGGCCGTCTCGATCGGCTGGATCGACACGACCGGCACCCCGCAGACCGGCACGATCACGCCGACGAGCGGCCCGCCGCAGTAGCCGCTCGCTACGCTGGCGCCCACGCGCGGGCGTGGTGAAGCGGTATCACGAGAGGCTTCCATCCTCTAATCGGGGGTTCGACTCCCCCCGCCCGCTTCGTCACAGCCGGCCGACGTCTACGGTACGGCGATGCATCCCTCGGCGGAGGCGATCGTGCTCGCGCCGGCGCTCGCGGTCGCCCTTGCGGTCGGTGGCGGCAGCGGCCGGATCTCGCGGCCGCGCCTCGCCGCCGGCGCCCTCGGCGTCGCCCTGGTGTTCGCCGCCTTCGTCACGGAGCTCGAGCCGCTCGCGAACCACACGTTTCTCTGGGCGCACCTGCTGCAGAACGTCGTCCTTGCGGAATGGGCCCCGTCCTGCTCGTGCTCGCCGTTCCGCCGACGCTCGCCGAGCGAGCCGCCGGCTTCCCACTGTTCCGGCCGTTCGTCGCGCTGCCGCTCTGGCTCGCGGCGTACTACACGTGGCATCTGCCCTGGATCTACGACGCGGCGCTCCGTCATCCGCATTCGCTCCTCCACCTCGAGCACCTCACCTATCTCGCCGCGGGCGTCTGCGTCTGGTGGCCGGTCGTGCACGGGAAGGGCTCGGCCGGCGCGAAGGCCGCCTACCTCTTCGCCGCCTTCGTGCTCGCCTCCCCGCTCGGCCTGCTCCTGGCCCTGATCCCGCGCGCGATCTATCCCTTCTACGTCCATGCGCCTCGCACCTGGGGCCCGAGCCCCCTCGCCGACCAGCAGATCGCCGGCGTGACGATGGCGGCCGAGGAGGCAGTCGTCTTCTTCGGAGCGTTCACCGCCTACCTGCTGCGGTTCCTCGCCGACGAGCAGGCCGGCGGGGTGTTCAGTCCGAGCGCGACGGCAGCTGCAGCTCGCCCTCGGGCTGCCGGCCTGCCAGCTGCTCCCGTCTCCGCTCGGTCTCGGCGTTGATCTCGGCGCCGAGCAGGAGCGCAATCGCTGCGAGCCAGAGCCACGTGAGCATCACGATCACCGCGGCGAGCGTCCCCCACGTCTTGTTGTAGGAGCCGAAGCTCGACGTGTAGAACGCGAATGCGCCCGAGGCGGCGAGCCATACGGCCGTGGCGAAGAGCGAGCCGGGAGTGACGAACTGCCAGCGCGGATGCTCGATGTCGGGACCGAGGTAGAGGAGCGTTGCGAACGCGAACATGAGGCCGCCGAGGAGGATCGGCCACTCGGCGATCCACCAGATCCAACCGACCGCACCGGAGGCGCCGCCGGCGTGGGAAGCGACCAGCTGCTCGAGCGGCGGTCCGAAGATCAGAAGGACGGCCACCAGCAAGAACGCGAGGCCGATCGCCGCGACCAGCTCGAGCGCGACGAGCCGCTTGCGCACGAAGGGGCGACCGTCCTTGCGCTCATAGGCGAGGTTGATGGCGGTCATGTAGGTCGTCATCGCGCCGGTCGTCGACCAGAAGGCGAGCACGAAGCCGACGATCGTCATCGTGATCCCGGTCGCAGGGTGCTGGTCGAGCCGGTGGAGGCTCCCGCCTAGCAGGCTCGCCGCCTGGCCCGGCATCACCTGGGAGAAGTGCGCCATCAGAGTCGAGATCGTGTCCGGCCCGACGACGAGGGTGAAGACACCGACCACGACGAGCAGGACGGAGGGGATCGCGAAGAACGTCGAATAGGCGAGCGCCGAGGCGAGCATCGTGCCGTTGTCGTTCAGGAACCCCTTGAAGGCATGGACGAAGATCTCCCGCCAGTCCCGGAGGGAGAAGTCACGCAGGCCGGGATCGGGCAGCCGCGGCTCGTCCGGCTCCGGCCGGGACGTCGCAGCCCGGTCCTCCCGTTCGTGCACCTGTGCCATGTGGGGGAAACGCTTCTGGGCGCAGTCGGGTTGCGGAGATCGGGGCGGGCAGACTCGAACTGCCGCCCTCCCGCTCCCAAAGCGGGCGCTCTACCAGGCTGAGCTACGCCCCGAAGGCCCCAGTGTAGGCAGCCCGGCGAGGTCGCGTAACCTCGGACCCGATGCGCGTCACGATCCTCCACACGAACGACATCCACGGACGTGTCGAGGGGCTCGCCAGGATCGCGACGCTCGTGGAGCGGATCCGCGCCGAGACCTCGCACCGCGTGATCTATGTGGACGCCGGCGATGTCGAGGAGACGACCACGCGGCTCTCGAACTTGACGAAGGGCGCCGCGATGCATCGCCTCCTTTCTGCGGCCGGCTGCGAGGTGGCCGTCGTGGGAAACGCGGCCTGGCTCCGCTACGGCCCGCAGGTGATAGCCGATCAGGCGCGCGCCGCGAGCTACCCGCTGCTGCTTGCGAACCTCGCGCCCATCGACGGCGTCCAACCCACGGCCTTGATCGACGGCATCGGCTTCGTCGGCGTCACGGATCCCTTTCGCAGCTTCCTCGACAGCGGGATCGACTACGGCATCGAGGTGACCGACGAGGTGGAAGCGGTGCGGCGGGGTGCACGCGCGCTGCGCGCGCGCGGCGCAGAGCTCGTCGTCTGTCTCTCCCACCTGGGGTACGCGATCGAGGCCGAGACCTACCCTTCCGCCCTCGATCCGACGCTCGCCGAGCAGGTCCAGGGCGACGTGGACGTGATCATCGGCGCTCACACGCACCACGTGCTCCCCGAGGGAGAGCGTGTGGGCTCGGTGACGATCGCCCAGGCGGGGAGCTTTGCCGAGCACCTGGGCAGAGTCGACGTGAGCGACGGCGAGATTCGCGCCTCCGTGATCGCGGTCAGCGGGAGCCTGCCGCAGCATCCGGCGGTGCTGGCGGCGGCAGCGGCGGCCGAGGCGGACCTCGATGCGTCGCTCGACGAGATACTCGCCGAGCTCGAGGCGCCGCTGGACGCGCAATGGATCGCGGAGATGCTTCGCGAGCGCATGGACGCGGAGGTCGGCCTCGCGACTTCTGCGGTCGTCCTCGATCGGCCCCTTCCCCCAGGCTTGTTGCGTCGCCGCGAGCTTTGGGAGGCATGTCACTCCACCGCGAATCCCGCCGTCGCCACGCTCACAGGAGCGCAACTCGCGCACATGATCGAGCGTGGCAACGACGCCGAGTTCCAGCAGATGACGGACAACCCCCTGCGCGGCAGGCCGCGTGGGCCGCTCCACGTCGCGGGTGTCGCGGCGGTCGATCCTGACCGGAGCTACGTCGTCGCCGCCACCGACTACGAGCTCGAGCGCTACGGTCGCCTGGTCGAAGAGGATTGGGAGCTATCCATCCGCTACGACTTCCCGACGATCATCCGCGAAGCTGTCGAGGAGAGGCTCGCGGGCGACGCGAAAGACGGCGCTATTCGGATTCGATGAGGGCGCGCAGCTCGGCGAGCTTCTCGCCACGCAGCTCGTCGCGCTCGCCCCGGTCGATCCGGTCGAGCAGCCCGCGCACGAGCGGCGCGAGCTCGAGCGGGTTGAACGGCTTCGTCACGTAGTCGACCCCGCCGATGTCGAGCCCCCGCGCGCGGTCGCGAAACTCGGCTCGCGCGGTGAGGAAGATGATCGGGATCCCGCGCGTGCGCTGGTCCTCGAGCAGCTCCTCGGCCACCCGCCAGCCGTCGAGGCCGGGCATCATCACGTCGAGGAGCACGACGTCGGGCCGCTCGTCGCGTGCGAGATCGAGCCCCGTCGCCCCGTCCGCGGCTTCGAGCACGCGAATCCCCTCGGCCTCGAGGTTGACACGGCAGAGCAGCCGGATGGGCGCCTCGTCGTCGATGACGAGCACGCGCGTTTCGCCCTCGGCGTTCACCGGCGGCCTATACCCCTCCTCCACGTCGGCACTCATTCTGGTTCCGCCGGCAGCTCGAAGGCGAAGCGGGAGCCCTCCCCCTCATGCGACGACACCCAGATGCGGCCCCCCATCGCCGTGACGAGACCGCGGGCGATGAAGAGCCCGAGGCCCGTGCCACCTGCTCCGGCGCGCAACTCGGCGTCGGCGCCGCGGTAGAACTTGCGGAAGATCTGCTCCTGGTCCGCTTGCGGGATTCCGATCCCCTCGTCCGCGACGCTGACCTCGACCGTGTCCTGCCGCCGGGCCGCGCCGACCGTGACCGTGCCTCCGTCCGGCGAGTAGCGGAGCGCGTTGTCGACGAGGATCGCGCACACCTGGCGCAGCTTCTCGGGGTCCGCTTTCGCAGCAAGCGGCTCGTCGGGCAGCTCGACGACGAACCGGTGCCCGTTGACGTCGGGGCCGGCCGCGACCGTCTCGAGCACCTGTCCGACGACGTCGCGGACGTCCGTCTCGGCGAGGTTGACCTGCAGGTCGCCGGTGTCGAGGCGAGCAACGTTCAGGAGCGTGTCGACGATCGAGGTCAGTCGCTGCGACTCGGAGGCGATGTAGCGAAGGAACGTCTGCCGTTCCTCCTCGCCGAACATGACGTCCTGGCGGAGAAGGGTCTCGGCGAAGCCGTAGATCGAGGTGAGCGGCGTACGGAGCTCGTGAGACACGGTGCTCACGAAGTCCGACTTGACCTGCTCGACGAGCCGGTCGCCCGAGATGTCGCGGAAGGCGAAGATGCGACCCGAGACGGCGCCGACCGGGTCGCGCATCACCGCCTCGGTGACCGACAGCCACACCTCCTCGCGCCCCCGCTTGATCGGCACGAGCCGGTTTCCGCGCACGCCATCGTCGGGTCCCTCGAGGCTCCGCTGCAGGACATCCACGGGCGCCCGGCCGAGCGCGACCGAGGCGGGAACACCGGTGATCCGCTCCGCAGCGCTGTTCCAGAGGACGACCTCGCCGTCGCGATCGACGGCGACGATGCCGTCGGCGATGTTGGCGAGGATCGCGACCGACCGCTCCCGCTCGAGCGCAACGCGCTGGTAGAGCTCGGCGTTCGAGAGCGCGGCCGACGTGCTGGCGGCCACGGCGAGCAGCGCTTCGATCTCCTCCTCGCGCCAGTCGCGCGGCACGGAGCAGTAAACGGCGAGCACGCCGACCGTCGCTCCTTCCGGGCCGCCCACCGGGACACCCAGGAAGGCGGCATGAGCCTGTAGCAGCGGGTCGAGGCCGCGCAGGCGCTCGTCGTCGCCGGCGTGCGCGAGGGAGACGGGCGCCCCCGACTGCACGACGTCGCCAGAGAGCCAGCCGCCCGCCGGGCTGCGGGAGCCGAGCGCTGTCTCGGCGCCCAGCCCATCTGCGGCAGTCACGACGAGCTCCTCTCCGTCGAGCAGGCGGAAGGCTGCGGCGTCGGCGTTGACGAGCGCCGGTGCCTGCTGGACGACCTCGTCGAGGACCGCCGCCGGGTCGAGCTCGCTCGTGAGCAACCGGCCGGTGCGCGTCAGCTGCTGGGCCAGAGCGCGGGCGCCGCGCTCGGCCTCGAACAGCTCGCTCCGCTCGAGGGCGCCGCGCGTCGCGTCGGCGAGGTGACGCGCGAGCTCGAGGTCGTCGTCGCTGAAGGTGCGCTGCTCGGAGAAGAAGATGACAACGAGGCCCCGGCCGTCTTCGCGTGGCGCGTCGACCGGCACGGAGATCAGCGAGTGGTAGCCGTTCGCCGCGGAGGAGGCCTGCAGGTCGGGCAGCAGCCGCTCGTCGTCCGCGATGGAGGACGAGACGAGGATGCGGCCCTCGCCCGCGGCACGGAGGAGCGGCCCCGGACGTTCTGGCGGCGGCTGGTCGAGGATGCGCTCGAGGTCGGCCGGAAGCTCGTACGTCCCGACGGCCTCGAGCCGCCCGCCCGAGGGGACGAGCACGGCGGCGGAGCTTCCCCCGAGTGCCTCGGCGGCCGACTGGGCGACGGCCTCGAGCGTCGCGGGCCGGGAGAGGGACTGTCCGAGGACCGACGCGATCCGGTAGAAGCCGCGCTGGATCCGCGCCTGGCGCGCGCTCTGCGTGAACATCTCCGCGTTGCGCAGCGCGAGCGACGCAAGATTCGCGAACGCCTCGAGCACGTCCGCGTCGCGTTCCGTGAAGCGGCGACCCGCGCGCCGGCCGACACCGAGTACCCCGCGCACCTCGTCGCTCCAGACCATCGGGGAGGTGATCACGTCCGTGAACCCGTCGTAGGCCGGATGGGGAACAGGCTGCGCGATCTCGCCGTAGGCGCTGTCGATCAGCGGCCTGCCCTCGCGCACGGCCGCCCCGGCGAGGCCGTGCGCCGCCGGGAACTCGAAGCCGAGCAGGGAACGGTCGAAGCCGTGCACGGCGACGCAGCGGAAGATGCCGCGCTCGCGGTCGAAGAGGTAGCAATCCGCTGCATCGGCGTCGAGCAGCTGCGCGAGCTGGTCGGCGAGCCGCTGCAGCACCGCTGCCAGGTCGAGCTCGCTGCTGAGGACGTGTGCGGCCCGGAGCAGGGCGCTCTGCTGGCCAAGGCGCTCCTCGTTCTCCGCGAGCAGTCGCCCGAGCCGTAGCGCCAGCCCGATCTCCGCGGCGACCGCCTCGAGCAGGGCAAGGTCGCTCTTGCTCCATGCCCGGGCGTGGGGGCGGTAGATGCTGACGAAGCCCGCCGGCTGTTCGAACTCGAGAACCGGGACGGCCACGGCCGTCAGCGCCTCGACCGCCTCCATCGCCGGCCCTTTTTCGGCTGCTGCGCGCTCGAGGAGCTCGAGCTCCGGGGTCTCCTCTCCGAACGGCTCGAGCGCCGGGTCGTGCCACTCGGCACCGAGGCGCAGGTCGTCCGGCAGCTCGCCGATCCGGACCACGCAGCGCGATGCGTCGAGGGCGCGAGCGGTCGCCTCCGCTGCCCCGCCGAGCGCGGCCGGAAGATCGAGCTCGCTCCGGAGCTGCCGGGCGATCGAGGCGAGCAGCCGTTCGCGCTCCAGCGCCTCCTCGAGCGCGAGACTGGTGCGCAGGCGCTCGAGCGCCACGGCCGCCTCGGACGCGAGCGTCTGCATCACGGCAAGGTCCTCGTTCGAGAAGATCCGCGGCTCGTCGAGCGTCGCAACCGAGATCACGGCGGTCACGCGCTCCTGGACGAGCAGCGGAACGAAAGCCGCGCTCTTCGCTCCGAGCGCGGTGACGAGGCGACGGCTGACGACGCCCGAGGCCTGCGTGTCGTAGACGGTGAGTGCCGTGGCCTCGAAGACCGCACTTGCGACCCCCGACGGCTCGCCCTCCAGGTCGAGGCGCAGCTGGCGCCACCAGTCGAGGTCCTCGCCGAGCGACCGCGCGAGATAGCCCGACGCCTCGCGCGCGTCGTCGGAGACGAAGGTGAGACCGACGAAGCCGACGTCGAAGAGCGCCGCGATCTCGTCCAGCAGAGTCCGCGCGACGCCCTCGACGTCCGCACTCCGTGCGAGCTCGTCGGCGACGCGGCTGATGCTCTCGAGCTCCCGGACGCCGGACCCGCTTGGATGGCGCGCGCCGGCGCGGCGCAGGATCGCAGGCAGTAGCACCGCTGCGGCCGCGGCGCGGCCGAGCGCACGAACGGTCGTTGCCTCGATCGAGATCCTCACTGGGCCGACAGATTGTACGGAGCGCGCTCGAGCGGGGCGAAAAACCGCGCCCAAGAATGGAAAAGCCCGCCGCTCGGGGGGTCGGCGCGGCGGGCTCTCCCGATTGCTCCCCGCAAGACGTCAGAGACGCCGCGGTTCGCATCGCCCAGTGAGAGGAGCCTAAAAGGCGCTCGCGAGACGGACAATGGGCCGTACGGCCCATCTTTGCAAGGTAGATGCAGCGGGGTCCGTCCCAGCGGCGGCGTTCTCATGAAGCGCCAACGTGTCCCGGCTATGGTGGCCGGAGTTGTGGTGAAACGTCTCCTCCTCGCCTCGCCGCGAGGCTACTGCGCCGGAGTCGAACGGGCGGTCGAGACCGTCGAGCGGGCTCTCGCCTTCTATGGGCGCCCCGTCTACGTTCGCAAGCAGATCGTCCACAACTCGCACGTCGTCGGGGACCTGCAGGCGCGCGGCGCCGTCTTCGTCGATGCGCTGGCGGACGTGCCGGAGGGCGCGACCGTCGTCTTCTCCGCGCACGGCATCGCTCCGGCGGTGCGCCGGGAGGCGGCCGAGCTGCGCCTGACCACGATCGACGCCACCTGCCCGCTCGTCACCAAGGTGCACGCGCAGGCGCGCCGCCATGCCGAGGCGGGCCACGCAGTCGTCCTGATCGGACACGCAGGGCACGAGGAGGTCGAAGGCACCTTGGGCGAGGCGCCGGAGGCGATCGTCCTCGTCCAGTCAGTCGAGGAGGCGGAACACGTCTCGCTGCCCCAGGACAGGCCGCTGGCGTATGTCACCCAGACGACGCTCTCGGTCGACGAGACGAACGCGATCGTTGCGGTGCTGCGCCGCCGCTTCCCCGACATCGCCGGTCCGGCGCGCGAGGACATCTGCTACGCGACCTCCAACCGTCAGTGGGCGGTAAAGGAGCTCCTGCAGGCGGTCGACCTGCTCCTCGTCGTCGGCTCGCCCAACTCGTCGAACTCGCAGCGTCTCGTGGACGTGGCCCGCTCAGAGGGCACCCCGGCCCATCTCGTCGACGACGTGGGCGGCATCGACGAGAGCTGGCTGGACGGCTGCGAGACCGTCGGCCTCACGTCCGGCGCATCTGCGCCCGAGCGGCTCGTGACGGAGGTCTGTGCCTGGTTCACCGCCCGCGGCGCCGAGGTGCACGAACAGGCAGCGGTGCATGAAGACGTGAGCTTCAAGCTTCCCGTCGAGCTACGGCGCGCCGAGCGCGCAGCGGCCTAAGCCTTCTCGATCGAGACCACGCCGCCCTCGACGCGGACCTCGGTCGCGAGCACTTCCCGCGCGATCCAGTCGCCGTGACGGTCGATCAGCTCACGCTGCGAGTCGGGGACGGTGAGGACGATCCGGTCGGTCAGCTCGAAGCCCCGCTCCTTGCGTAGCGAGTTGACGCTGTGGATGAGCTCGTACGCTTCTCCCTCGAGCACGAGCTCGTCGTCGAGGCCGAGGTCGAGCGCGACGGTTACCCCGTCGCCGGATGCGACGGCCCAGCCTTCGCGGCCACCGCGCTCGACGAGCACCTCTTCCGGCTCCAGCTCGTGGCCGGCCGCACGGAAACGGCCGCCCGGCAGCTCCTCGAACTCACCGGCCGCCAGCGACGCCCGCACAGAGGCGAGCTCCTTGCCGAGCTTCGGCCCCAGCAACGGCAGGTTCGGCTTCACGCGCAGCTCGACCGCCTCGACGGGGCCGAGCTCGACGTCCTTGACCCGCAGCTCGTCCGCAACCTCGGCGAGATGGCCGTCGACGTCCGCTCCCTCGACCACGAGCCGGCGCAGCGGCTGCCGCAGCTTGATGCCTGAGGCCGAGCGGGCCTGCCGGCCGAGCTCGACCACGCGCCGCACCTCCGCGATCTCGTCGAGGAGCACCCGATCGGGCTCCTCAACCTCCGGCCAGCCCGCGAGGTGCACCGACTCCGGACCGTCGAGGACGAGCGTTCGCCACAGGTCGTCGCTGATGAAGGGGAGGATCGGCGCGAGCACCCGTAGTGCCTGGACGATCGCGTACCAGAGCGTGCGCAGCGCCGCCTCGTCCTCGGCCCAGAAGCGGCGACGGGAACGTCGGATGTACCAGTTCGAGAGGTCGTCGTAGTACGCCTCGAACTCGCGCATCACGGCGACCGTCTCGTAGCGCTCGTAGCCCGCCTCCACGGCGCGGACGAAGGCGTGCGTGCGCTCGACGAGCCAGCGGTCGAGCGGTGCGAGGTCGCCACCGGGCTGGAGCTCCGACCACTCCGGCCGGAACCCCTGCACGTTCGCGTAGTCGACGAAGAACTTGACGGAGTTCCAGAAGGTGAGGAAGCGACGCTTGACCTCCTCCGCCATGCCGTAGCCGAAGCGGAGCGGCTGGCTCGGCGGCTGGCTGCAGTAGAGCCAGCGCATCACGTCGGCGCCCATCCGCTCGAGCGCGTCGTCGAGCTCGATCGCGTTGCCCCACGACTTGTGCATCTCGCGGCCGGTCTCGTCGTAGACCTTCTCGTAGGTCAGGACGCGCCGGTACGGCTGCCGCCCGTCGAGCGTGATCGCCATGAAGCACTGTGAGTAGAACCAGAGCCGGATCTGCTCTCGCATCTCCGAGACCCAGTCGGCCGGGAACCACTTCTCCCAGTAGGCGTTGTCCGGCAGATCGGCGCCGGAGATCCCGCGCGAGGCGCCGGTCGCATAGCCACCGGGAATCCATTCGGGATTGCGCCAGCCGAGCGTCGAGAAGTGGACGATGCCCGCATCGAGCCAGGCGTCGCCGACCTCCGTGATCCGCTCGACCTCGCGCTCGCATGCCTCGCACCGGACACGAACCGCGTCGATCCACGGCCGGTGCAGCTCCTCGAGCTGCTCGAGCCCCGAGACGGCGCGCTCCTCGAGCTCGGCCCGCGAGCCGATCACGTTCAGGTGCCCGCATTCGCACTCGTAGAAGGGAAGCGGCAGGCCGAAGTAGCGGCGACGGGAGATGTTCCAGTCGCCCATGTTGCGCAGCCAGTCGTCCATCCGCTTCTTGTACTGCGGCGGCGTCCACTCCACCGTCGCGTTACCGTCGAGCATCGGCTGGCGGATCTCCTGCGCCGAGATGAACCAGTCGTCGACGACGCGGAAGACGAGCGGGGTCGAGCAGCGCCAGCAGACGGGATAGCGGTGGACGATCGAGGTCGCCTCCACGAGGAGGCCGCGCTCGCGCAGCGACTCGATCACCGGCACCACGACGTCTCCCGTCGTCGCACCTTCGAGCTCGCCGTAGCCGGGCAGCATCCGTCCCGCCTCGTCGATCGGAGCGAGGACCGGCAGGTCGTGCACGCGCGAGAGCTCGAAGTCCTCGGCACCCGCACCCGGCGCGATGTGGACGATTCCGGTGCCCTCGTCGAGCGACACCTCGTTCCACGGGATGACGCGGTGGACGACGCCCTCCTGCGCCGCGAAGTGGTCGAACGGGCCCTCGTACTCGAGCCCGACGAGCTCCGACCCGCGCACGCGCTCCTCGAAGTGCTCCTCCGGATAGCGAGCGACCGCGACCCACTCGCCCACGTCGTTCCGCCCGTACTCGGCATCCGGCCTCACTGCCGCGGCGACGTTTGCCGGCAGCGTCCACGGCGTCGTCGTCCAGATCACGAGCGACGCTCCCTCCCGGCCGCGCAGGGGGAAGCGGACGAAGAGCGACGGGTGCTCGAGCTCGGCGTAGTTCTCCTCGCCCGCCTGCTCGTGCTTGGAGAGCGAGGTTCCACAGCGGGGACACCACTGCGTCGCCCGGTGCCCCTTGTAGAGCCAGCCGCGCTCGTGGACGGTCGCGAGGAAACGCCAGATGTACTCGATGTTGGTGTCCGAGAACGTGAAATAGGAGTTCGCCCAATCCATCCACATGCCGAGGCGCTTCGACTGCTCCGTCTGCACGCCCGCGAAATGGGCGACGCGCTCCTTGCAGCGTTGGGCGAACTCGGCGAGCCCGTAGCTCTCGATCTCGCGCTTCGAGTTGAGCCCGAGCGACTTCTCCACCTCGACCTCGACGTGGAGCCCCTGCGAATCGAAGCCGTTCTGGTAGCGGAGCTCGAAGCCGCGCTGCGCGTGGTAGCGCTGGAAGACGTCCTTCAGGGTCCGCCCGTGGCCATGGTGGACGCCGGCGGGGTTGTTCGCGGTGATCGGCCCGTCCATGAACGAGAAGGTCGGCCCGCCACGGTTCTGCTCGCGCAGCTTGTCGAGCGTCTCCTCCGCCTCCCAGCGCGCGAGCATCGCCCGTTCGAGCGCGGGATGATCGGGTTTGTCCGGTAGGGGCTGGAAGATTGGCTCCCGCATGGGGAAGCCAAGTCTAGGCCGATGCGTTCTCAGTACTGGGAGCCTGGGTACAGGCCCTCCCAATCACGCGACACCGAAAGGAAACAATGGCTAACGACGTCACCGACGCCACCTTCGAGAGCGAGGTCCTCCAGGCGGACGAGCCCGTGCTCGTTGACTTCTGGGCGGAGTGGTGCGGGCCGTGTCACGCGGTCGCACCCGTGCTCGAACGGATCGCCGACGAGCACAACCTCAAGCTCGTCAAGGTCAACATCGACGAGAACCAGGATCTCGCGATGCGGTACGGGATCCAGTCGATCCCGAACATGATGCTCTTCGAAGGGGGCGCGCCGAAGGCCTCGGCCGTGGGCGCGATGCCGAAGGGCATGCTCGAGCGCCAGCTCGGCTTCGAAAGCTAAGCGTCGAGAGCGCGGCATTCGCCGCGCTCCGCGCGCCCTACGAACCCAGCGAGCTACTCCGCCGTTTGGGCCGTTTCGCGACCCTCGACGAACCGCAGAAAGTCCGCATGCTTGGCGAGATACGCCTCGAGCTCTCCGAGACCCGCGCCGGCCCAGTCCTCGAGCCACGTCTCGGAGATGTCGTCCTCGATGCGATGAAAGCCGCGCTCGCTCATTCTGGGCCAATAATCGACCCGAAGTCGGATATTGGATATGGGCCGTTCGGCTCAACTTCGCGAGCGACCGGACCTAAGAGCTCCTAACGCAATGAAGCACGGGCCGGGTCGTCCCGTTAGGAGCTCTGAGCCAAGACTTCGGCGAGCACGGCGTCGCTGAGGGCCGGCCAGGCTTCCTTCGCCCAGTCGCCGAACCGGCGGTCGGTGAGAGCGCCGCACGCGAGGCCCGCGTCGGGGTCGACCCAGAGGAAGGTTCCGCTCGCGCCGAAGTGGCCGAAGGTCCGCTCGGAGTTGCGGGAACCGGTCCAGTGGGGCGATTTCGCGTCGCGCAGCTCGAACGTGAGCCCCCAGTCGTTCGGCTCCATTCGGCCGAGGCCCGGCAGGACGCCAGAGAGGCCCGGGAACTGGACGCTCGTCGCCTCGGCGAGCGTCTCGGCTGCGACGAGCGTCGGCTCGAGGAGCTCGCGCCCCAGCGCCAGGAGGTCGTCGAGCGGCCCGCGATAGCCGTGGGCCGGCGAGGCGGAGAGGCTGCCCGCGAGGCCGAGCGGCCGGACAACTGCTTCGTCGAAGTAGACCTCGAATCGCATGCCGGCCCGTTCGGCGAGCAATTCGGCGGCGAGCTCGATCCCCGCGTTCGAGTAGATGCGGCGGCGACCGGGCTCGGTGAGCGGCCGCTCGCCGTCGAGCGGCAAGCCCGACGCGTGCGCGAGCAGGTGGCGCAGCGTCGCGCCGGACGGGCCCGCCGGCTCGTCGAGGTCGACCGTTCCCTCCTCCAGCGCGACCAGGAGCGCGAGGCCGGTGAGGATCTTCGTGACCGAAGCCCACGACAGCTCGGCGTCGCGGGGCCCGTGCGTCGCGACGACGGCGTCCCCACGCGTGACGCCGGCGGCCGCCACGGCCGCGCCCCAGTCGTCGATCGCCCGCAGCGCCTCCACGCGGTCGAGTGTAGGCTCGCCGCGCCATGAGGCTCGCGATCCTCAGCGGCCTCTACGTCGCCGTCGTCCTCTCGGCACAGATCGGCGCGAACAAGATCGTCCGCCTGCCGTTCACGCACCTCGCGGCGCCCGGCGGCGTCTATTCGATCGGCGTCGCGCTCGCGCTCGTCCAGCTCGCCCACTACACGGGAGCGAGCCGGCGTGACGGCGCAATCAATGCGCAGCTCCTGATCGGCCTCGGCTTCGTCGGCTCGGCGTTCTTCGCCGGCTACATCGCGCTCGTCGTGCACTCGCAGCCGGCGTTCCCGGGGCAGGCGTTCGATCGTGCGGTCGGCTCGACGTGGCGCATCGTCGGCGCGAGTCTCGTGGCCTTCATCGCCTCGGAGACGGTGGACAATCTCGTCGGCGCCCCGCTCCGCGGCCGGATCCACGACGGCCTGCGAGTGATCGTCTCGGTCGGGATCAGCGCGCCCATCGACAGCGCCGTCTTCCTCGTCATCGCCTTCGGCACGGCCGGGCTGCACTTCTTCGAGGGACAGCTCGTGGGCAAGATCGCGTCGTCAGTGGTGATCGGAATCCCGCTCGTCATGCTCGGCCGACGCTTTCTTCCTGCAAACAACGGGGATATCGTCACCGCATGAGCGATTCTCTGATTCCCTCCTCGATCACGGGCAAGGGCTCGCAGTTCCCGCCCGGCGGGAGCGTGCTCGATCACGCATTCGGCCAGAGCGACCCGTACACGCTCGGGGTCGAGGAGGAGTACATGCTCCTCGACGGCGAGACGTTCGACCTCGTCCAGCACATCGACACCGTGCTCGCCGCCGTGGCCGGGCACGAGCTCGAGCCGCGGATCAACTCGGAGCTGATGCAGTCGGTGCTCGAGGTGGCCACGCCCGTCTGCCACACCCCCGCGGGCGTGCAGCAGCAACTCCTCCGCATCCGCCGCTACGTCACCGACATCGCCCGCGAGAAGGGACTGCGCGTCGGCTCGGCGGGAACGCACCCGTTCTCGCTCTTCGAGCGGCAACGGATCACCGCCAAGGACCGCTACCGGGCGATGGTCGACCAGATGCAGTACATCGCGCGGCGCGAGCTGATCTTCGGAATGCACGTGCACGTCGCCGTGGACGACCCGGAGAAGGCGATCCAGGTCGTGAACGCGCTGATCGCCCACCTGATGGAGCTCGTGGCGCTCTCGGCGAGCTCGCCGTTCTGGCGCGGCGAGCCGACCGGGCTCCGCTCCTCGCGCCACATGGTGTTCGCCGCGTTCCCGCGCTCAGGCCCTCCCCCGCGCTTCCGGGACTACTCCGACTACGCGGGAGTCGTGAACCAGCTCGAGAGGACCGGCTGCATCCAGGACTACACGCACATCTGGTGGGACATCCGTCTCCACCCGCGTCTCGGCACGATCGAGATCCGGATCTGCGACGCGGTGACGCGCCTCGAGGACGTGATCGCGATCACCGCCTACTGCCAGGCACTCGTCAAGCACTACGCCGAGCTCGTCGAGCGCGGCGAGGAGATCCCGTCGTTCCACCGCATCCTCACGACCGAGAACAAGTGGCTCGCAGCGCGCTACGGGCTGTCCGCGCCCGTGATGGACCTCCACACCGGCCGCCGCAACCGGGTTCCGGCCGCGGCGCTCGTCCGTCGGACGCTGAAGACGCTCCGCCCGCACGCGCGCGACCTCGGCTCGGAGGAGGAGCTCGCCGGCATCGAGGAGATCCTCCGCCGGGGCAACGGGGCCGACCGGCAGCTGCACGTCTTCAACTCCAACCGGGACATCGTCGAGGTGGCCCGGGAGATTGCGGACGCGACCGAGGTCGCCCCCGAGCCCGAGCCGGCCACCGCCGCGTAGGATCGCCTTCGTGCTCGAGACCGGGGAAAGAGCGCCGCTCGAGGCGGTCGTATGGACGACGCCGCGCGAGCGCGCGAGCATCGGCGACCTCATCCACGACCGCCCGCTGCTGCTCCTCTTCTATCTCTTCGACTGGTCCGCGACCTGAACGAACGAGCTCGAGCTCCTGCGTGACAGGAGAACGGAGCTGCAGGGGGCGGGAGTCGAGCCGTTCGCGATCTCACGCGATTCGCCCTACACGCACGTCGCGTGGATGCAGGCGCTCGACCTCGACTTCCCGCTCCTCTCCGACTGGAACGCGGAGGCGACTCGCGGCTTCGGCGTCGCCTTCGAGCACAACGGGATGAGAGACGTCTCCCGGCGCAGCGCGTTTCTCGTCGACGCAAGCGGTGTCGTGCGAGGCGCGTGGGCCTACGAGCCGGGCGAGCTCCCCGACCTCGACGAGCTCCTCGCTGCGGCTCGAGCTCTCGATTGACATGTGACTTTTAGGTCACGTAAGATCGTCGCGTGGACGACGACCAGGTCTTCAAGGCACTAGCCGATCCGACGAGACGCCACCTGCTCGACCGGCTCTTCGAGCGCGACGGCCGCACGCTCACTGAGCTCGAGTCGGAGCTCGAGATGACCCGCTTCGGCGTGATGAAGCATCTGCGCGTGCTCGAGGACGCCGGGCTCGTCGTCACGCGCCGGCAGGGCCGCGAGAAACTCCACTTCCTGAACGCGGTGCCGATCCGGCTGATCCACGACCGGTGGATCGACAAGTTCACCGAGCACCGCGTCGCGGCGCTCGCCGATCTCAAGCACGAACTGGAGGAGACAGCATGACCACGATGACGGCCGGGACGACGCAGGTCTACTCCGTCTTCATCCGCGCGACGCCGGAGCAGATCTGGGACGCGATCACGAAACCGGAGTTCACCGCGCGCTACTTCTACGGGGCGCGCATCGAGGTCGCGCCCGAGTGGCGCAAGGTCTACTCGCCCGACGGCGGCGACGACTGGGGATCGACGTCAGTGCAGGAGTTCGATCCGCCCCGCAGGCTCGTCCACGAGTGGAAGTCGAGCTACAACCCGGAGCTGATGGCCGAGGAGCCCAGCCGGGTCACGTGGGAGGTCGAGCCGCAGGAGGACGGGACGACGCTCCTGACCGTCGTCCACGACCGGCTCGAAGGCGCTCCGAAGACCGCCGAGAGCGTCTCCGGCACCGGCTGGATGTTCGTCCTCAGCGGCCTGAAGACGCTGCTGGAGACCGGGGAGCCGCTCGTCAGCTGACCGATGAGTTTCGCACCGCCGCCCCGTCTCTACCCCAAGGTCGCCCGATGGGCGACACTCTCGAGAGTCCCGCGAACGCTGAGGAGAGAACGATGCCGAAGACCATGTTGACCGTCGCAACGCGGAAGGGCACCTTCCTGCTCGAGAGCGACGACCGCCGCGACTGGACGTTGCGCGGCTCGTACTGCGAAGGCTGGCCCATCTACCACGCGATCTACGACCCCACGACCGGCTCGATCTACGCGGCCGCCGCGAGCGAGTGGCACGGCACCACTATCTGGCGGAGCGAGAATCTCGGAGAGACGTGGGAGCAGTCCAGCGAAGGCCTCGCCTACGACGACGAGGACGGACGCAAGATCTCCAAGGCCTCGACACTCGCCCTCGCCGGCGACCGCCTGCTCGTCGGCGTCGAGGCGCCGGGCATCTTCGAGAGCCGCGACAACGGCAAGACCTTCTCCCTGCTCTCGACGCTGGCCGGCCAGCCCGGCAGCGAGGTCTGGGACGATCCCGCCAACCAGGCGCCGGGCCATCTCGGCATCTCCGGCTTCGTCACCGATCCGGGCGACTCGGACAAGTTCTTCGCGGTCGTGCAGGGGATCGGCGCCTACGAGACCGAGGACGGCGGCTCGTCGTGGACGCCGCGGAACAAGGGCCTCCGCCGCGACTGGCCCAGCGACTGGGAAGACGTCGGCTTCTGCGTACACAAGCTCGTTCGCTCGTCCGACCCGCAGCGCATGTACCAGCAGAACCACGTCGGCATGCACCGCTCCGACGACGCGGGCCAGTCGTGGACCGAGATCAGCGAGGGCCTGCCTGGCGACTTCGGCTTCGCAGCCGCAGTCCATCCGCACGACCGCGACACCTTCTACGTGATCCCGGTAGACGGCGGCCACGACCGGACGATGCACGAGGGCAAGGCGGCCGTCTGGCGCACGCGCGACGCGGGCTCGAGCTGGCAGGCGATGCGCACCGGGCTGCCGCAGGACAATGCGCGCATCGGTGTCCTGCGCCAGGGGATGACGATCGACACGCACGACGACCCCGGCGTCTACTTCGGCACGAGCACCGGCCAGGTCTTCGCCAGCGCCGACGAGGGCGAGACGTGGACCGAGATCGCGAACTATCTGCCGTCGATCTCCTCGGTCGACGTGGCGGTGCTCGACTGACGTGGCGGACGTCCGGCTACCGGGCACGCTGACGCCGCTCTTCCCGGGGCTGCCGCGCCGCGTCGAGGTCGAGGCCGGGACGGTGCTCGCGGCGATCGACTCGCTCGAGACGCAGTGGCCCGGGCTGCGCGACCGGATCGTCGAGGAGGGGCCGGCCCTGCGCCGGCACCTCCACGTCTACGTCGACGGCGAGCGGGCGGGGCTCGACACGCCGGTCGCCGAGCGCTCGCGACTCGACGTGATCGCAGCCATCAGCGGCGGCTAGCGCTCGTCGAATCGTGGTCGCCGAGCGGTTCGTAAGCGCCCTCTGGGAGACGTCGTCGCTCCTGCTCGCCGCGGACGGCGAAGCGGTGCTCGTCGATCCGGGCGTCTCGGCGGACGAGGTGGCGCGCATCGCCGGGCGTGCCGGCGAGCTCGAGGTCCGCGTCGCGCAGGTGCTCGCTACGCACGCCGACTGGGATCACGTCTGTGGCATCGCCGCGTTCCCCGCCGCCACGGCGACGATGAGCGAGGCGGCCGCGGCACGCGTCCTCGCTCGCGCCGAGCAGTCGACGGTGGCCGAGCGCGCGGCGGCGAGCGGGGTCGAGATCGCGGGCGAGCCGCGCGTCGACCGCACCTTCCCGGCCGGCACCGCCTTTCGGGCCGGGCCGCTTCTCCTCGAGACGCTCGCGCTGCCCGGCCACACCCCCGACGGGACCGCGTTCCGCTGCCGCGAGCTCGACCTGCTCGCGGTCGGCGACTACCTCTCCGCGATCGAGTTCCCTTTCGCGACGTCGACCGCGGCCTACCGCGGGACGCTCGCCGCCTTGATCGACCTCCTGCGCCACGACCCGCCGGAACGCATCGTGCCCGGCCACGGTCCGGAGCTCACCGCCGGCGACGCGCTCGCCATCGCGGAAGCCGACCTCGCCTACCTTTGGGAGCTCCACGATGCCGTGGCTCGCGGCGCCACGCCCGAGGACGCGCGGGCGGCCGGCCTCGCCGTCGAGCCGCCGCGCCGGGCGGCCGACGATCTCGCGGAGGCGCGGGCGGAGAACGTCGAGGTCGCTCTCGCCGAGCGCTTCGGGCCGTAGTCGCGCGCCGGCCGGCTCTACATGCCCATCGCGTGGTGAGAGATGCCGGATTTGCAGGTATTTTCTAAACGGATGAGGCGCCGTGTCATCACCGAGACCTCACGTTGACGGGCCGATACGGCAACGCCCTGGCCCAAACGACGGCCGGAAACGCCGAAGCCCGCGAACCGCTTGCGCAGTCCCCGGGCTCCGACGCGGCATAGCGTCCCATACCGGACCGTTGGCGTCAAGACGGAGGCGCGCGGCCGCGCGGCCCAGACCCAGGGGACATAGCTCCGTGCGATAGATTGCGGCTGGCGTGTCCGTGCAGCAGCCGCCCGCATCGCCGGTCGCTCAGCCGTTTCGCCGTCTGCGGTGGTTCCTGCTTGGCGGCGCACTTGTGCTGGGGATCGGCGTGGGAGCTGCGATCGCGGTTCTTCGTTCCTCGAGCACGCCGGCTTTGTCGATGCCCGGTGTGGCAGCTGGTCCTGATGTGACCTGGCCGATGGGCAAGAAGCTCGCGCCCGGGTTCTCATTGCGTAACCAGACCGGCGGTCCGATCTCGCTCCGGCAGTTCCGCGGCCGGCCGGTCATCGTGACGTTCATCGATCCGCTCTGTCGCAACCTCTGTCCGCTCGAGGCGAAGGTTCTCGGCCGTGTCGTGGCACAGCTGCCCGCTGCGCAACGGCCGGCGATCCTTGCGGTGAGCACGAACCAGTGGGCCGACGCCCGAAAGAACCTCCTGCTCGACAAGAGCAAGTGGAGCCTGCCGAGCGACTGGCATTGGGCGGTGGGTGCTCCGACGGCGCTCGCCCGCGTGTGGAAGGCCTATGCGATCGGGGTCAGCGTCGCGACGAAGACCATCGCCGGCATCAAGGTGCGCCGGATCACTCATACGGAGGCGGCGTACCTCGTTGATCCGAGGGGCTATGAGCGGGCGCTCTACCTCTACCCGTTCCGGGCGTCGGACGTCGAGCAGACGCTTCGCTCGTTCGCGCGTGCGTAGAGGAGCGTTCGCGCTCGCGACGGCGCTTCTCGCCGCCGCACTGTTGCCGGCGACCGCTTCTGCCCATGTCGGCCGAACTCCGCCGGCGGCCACGGACTACCTAGCTCGAATCTCCTACCTGCCGCCGGGCCTGCAGGCGCGAATCGTGGACGGCGACCAGGCGATCTGGATGCGTGCGAAGGCCTCCCTGAGGGTCATCGTCACCGGCTTGCGCGGTGAGCCGTACCTTCGCTTCTCCTCGGCGGGAGTCGCTGTCAACACGCGTTCTGCGACCTGGTTCCTCAATCGTGTCTACCCCCAGGTCGTCCCGCGCGGCGTCACCTCGACGACGCCGCCACAGTGGAAGGCGCTGACCTCTCGCCATTGGTGGACGTGGCACGACGGTCGGCTTCACACACCGGCCTTATCGGCGCATCCGTCCGGCAACGTCTACCTCGGCCGCTGGGTTGTGCCGCTGGTGGTCGATGGCCGTGGCACGGCGATCCGGGGTGGCCTCTGGCAGTCGGCGCCCGCCTCGCTGCTCTGGTTCTGGCCCCTCCTCCTGGTTGCGGCCTGCATCCCGGCGCTGCTGAAGTTGCACGAGGCCCGGCTCGAGGCCCAGGTGGGAGTGGCACTGGCGGGTCTTGCGCTGGTGGCGGCGACGGTCGCGCGGCTCGGCCGCGAGCTCTTCGGGCGGCCGACCGTCTCGTCCTGGCAGCTTGTACTGGTGGCGGCGACCTGCCTCGTTGCCGTCGCGCTGGCCGCTCTGTACAGCCGTCGCACCTGGCGGGCAGTCGGCGGGATCCTGATCGGGATTGCCGCTGCTGCCCAGGGGTTGGAGCTCGTTTCGACGCTCCGTGACGGCTGGGTATTGGCTGCGGTTCCGCCCTGGCTGGAGCGGAGCGCGACCGGGCTCTCGCTCGCCGCCGGCGTCGCGTTGATCGTCGTTTCGCTGAGTCTGGGGCTTCCCGAGCGCAGCCGCGAGGCAGACACGGAGCTGCTAGCGCAGCGCTGAGCGGCCGGCCCTGCGTCGAATCAGGAGGCGTGCCGCGACGCCGAGCAGGAGCGCAGCGACGACGGCCAGAATGATCTCGATCCGGCTGGTGCCGCCGCCGCTCGACCGCCCTGTCGGAGCGGGGCCGCCGCTCGTCGACACCTTCACACCCACCGCCGTGGCGAGCTTGACGACCGCGGTCGTGGCCGCCGTGGCCAGGCCTGCGGGCGTCCGCGTCACCTTGATCCCCGCGAGCGTTCGGTACCCGCTGACGGGGCTGTGCTTCCACTGGGCGAAGCCGAGCCCGTTCGGCATCACCACGAGCAGCCGGGTGGTGGTCTTGAACCGGCCCGATCCACACGACCCGCCCCACCAGCACTTCGAGTCCTCGGCATCGAGGAAGCGGGCATAGGTCTTCGGTTTGCCGAACAACTCGGGCACCGAACCGAGGTCGTAGCGGCTCCAGATCAGCGCGACCTTGATCGGGTAGCCGTTCTTGTTCGCGGAGGCGACTGCTGCGACGAGCTTGCGTCTGGAGCGCTGCCGGGATCTTGGCGTCGTAGGAGAGAAAGACCGGCTGGGAAACGAGATAGTCGCTTGCCGGATCGCCGTCCGCCGAGGCGAGCGGGGTCGCGATGCCCGCGACGAGGGCGCACGCGAGCAGGCAGAGGACGCCCCGCGTAACCTGACGCCGGTGTACGTGCGCGCCTTCTCTCTCGGGGCGGCGGCCGCGCTGGGGGTCGTGCCGACTCCGGTCGGAACGGGGCCGCGGTACCACCCGCCGGCGCGGTCTCCAGCCGCGCGCTTCGTCTGCCGCTCGGCGCCCCTCCAGAATGGGCCACGCGTTCACGTCGAGCTGTTCGCCCGACGCCGCGTCGTCATCGTTCCGGCCGCGATCGGGCTCGAGAGGGCACGTGGTCGCTTCGGCCGCGTCCTGCACGCGAGCTGCCGCGCCCGGGTATGGACGCTCGATCCGAGCGGCATCGTCGACTACGAGGGTCGGACCACGCTGGGCCGCCTCTTCCGCGTCTGGGGTCAGCCGCTGGGACCAGAGCGGCTCGCGTCGTTCCGCGGCTCGGTCTCCGTGTACGTCGACGGCGTCCGTCGAGGCGGCGACCCGCGCTCGCTTCGCTTCAGGCCGCGCGCCGAGGTCGTGCTCGAGGTCGGCGGCTACGTCCGGCCGCACCGCAGCTTCCTCTTCCCGCCGCGCTGACCCGAACCGCATCCTCATGCCGCGAGCACCGTCCGCAGGAGGTTGATCGCGACCACCGCGGCGGCGACGCCGCAGGCGAGCGCGGCGAGCGCGGCGAGGAGGACGAGTTGAGACCGCGTGCGGTTCACGTCGCGTGGAGGGTGAAGGGGACGGTGAGGACGTGGCCGCCCAGGTACGTGAGGAGGAACAGCCGCCAGGTCCCGGACTCGGGGAGGAGCACGCCGGCCTTGAGTATGCCCGGTGCCGTGGACTGGCCGGTCACGCGCACCGAGCCGAGCGCTGAGAAGCAGTAGATGGCCCCCGGTTTGCAGATGTGGGTGTGCGAGTAGGCGAGGGATCCCTGATGGAAGAAGATGGCGTGCGCGAGGGCGCCACGCCAGGTGGTGAAGTGGGCCTTGTGTCCGCTCGGGTCGGTGACGTGCAGGACGAGGAAGCCGGGCTCGATGGCCTTCAGGTGGGGGTGGCCCTGCATCTGGAAGCGGTAGCCGTCGACAACCTGGGTCGACCGGTATGGCGGAAGGGGCTGCTGCCGGTAGTTGCCGCGGACGGTGACCCATTTGAAGAGCTGAAAGTTGAACGGCGTGGTGGGGCCGGTCACCTGGGGATAGGCGTCGACGACGATCCGGTAGCGGCCCGGCGTGGGGAAGACGACGGGGACGCTGACGCGTCCGTCGGGCTCGGCGTCGGCGTCGATGTACTGGACGTGGCGGTCGTCGCTACGGACGACGAGCAGGTCGACTCCGGCGTGCGGGTCGCAGCATTTCTTGTATCGGGTGAGTGGCTTTCCCGAGGGAGTCCGGATCGTGAAGGAGACAACCGTCCGCTTTCCCGGCTGGATCGATCCGCTGGGCTGGAACCCGGCGAGGGCGAAGGTGCGCGCGGGCAGGATCGTCAGGCCGGTGCTCGAGCCGCCGGAACCGCAGCCGGCGAGTACGGCGACGGCGGCGAGCGCCACGAGGGGGATGCGTGGGCGATGGTTGGGCATTCGTCGAAGTCTCCTTCCTATCCGGATGTGTTCAGCTACCGGCGCGGTCGACGACGAGGGCGCTGAACGGCAGGCCGCCTTTCGGTGTGATCGTGAAGTTGAGAGCCCAGTGGCCGACCATGACCAGTGCCGGCGCCTTCCGCGTGTAGATGCCGGGAGCCGTCTCGGCGAGCTGGTACTCCTGGGTCGGCATCTGCATGTCGAGCATCGCGAAGGCCAGGGTCACGTCCGCACCCTGGACGGGCTTCCCGCCGCGGGTCAGCCGCAGCCCGAACGTGTCCGGCGCCGCCGCCTGGTTCGGGTTGACCAGGACCTGGAGCTTGTAGCCGCCGCGAACGAGCGTCGAGGCGACCTTGCCGGGCCCGACCTGCGCGAGAGCGGATCCCTCCTCGGCGAAGGCCGGCGGCGGTGGCGCGACGCTCGAGAGGACGGCGGCGGCGAGGATCGCCCCGCTCACGAGCAGCACCTCCCCGGAGACGAGCCGCCGCAGGAGCCGGGCCGACGCTTCGCTCACCTCGGCCCGGGCGAGTCCGGGCTTCGTTCGCAGCAGGTTGGCGGAGGCGAGCAGCATCGCGGCGAGCAGGATCCCGGCCTTGATCAGGATCAGCTTCCCGTACGTCGTGAGCCAGAGCGCGTCGAGAACGGGGAGATGGAGGACGGAGGCTCCAACGCCGCTCCCGAGCAGAACGAGGACCGAGACGAAGGCGACGTTCGAGAAGCGCGGCACGCAGACGGCGAGGCCGGCCACCCGTTTCGCGGCCGGGAGGGTTCCCCAGATCACGAGCAGCCCGGTCAGGCCGCCGATCCAGAGCGAGCCGGACACGAGATGGAGCCAGTCGAGCAGCACGGCGACTCCCCGCGGCGACGTCTGGCCCGCGTGGCCGACCGCGCCCGGCAGGACGAGGACGGCAGGCGGCAGCGACGAGCGCGCCGCTGAGCGGCAAGCAGAGCCGCGACCGAGCGCCGCTCCGCGCTCGGGCCGGTCGACCCAGATCGCGACCGCCGCAGCCGCGACGAAGAGCGCGAAGCAGAGCTCGACGTCGACGTAGCCGCGGCCGAAGGCCGTGAGCCGCCAGAGCGGCACGATCCCGCTGACGTCCCAGAACGAGCGGAGGGAGTCGATCGCGACCGCCTCCTCGAGGTAGGCCGGGATCGCGATCAGGCCGAGCACGGCGACGACGCCGAAGGCGACCGTGAGCGGGCGCAGGCTCGTCCCGGACACGCGGCGGACGAGCGGTCGCGCGATCGCGATCCGCAGCACGAACAGTCCGATCGCCGCCATCACCGTCAGGAAGGCGAGCCACTTGGCGATCACGAGCGGCGTGGACGTGGCCGTTCCCGCGATGTGCGGGATCGCGAACTGCGGCGCCGGACCGGCGTTCGGGCCGACGGCGAAGGTGAACGCGCCTTGCACCGGGTGGCCGTCGACCGAGATGGCGCGCCAGTAGACGAGGTACCAGCCCTCGCCGACCCGCTCGAGCGGGACGACGAGCGTGTCCGGATTCGACGGCGAGCGCGTGACCGGGCCGGTCGTCTCCTGATGCGCGTCGACGTCGGTGACCGAGATGATCGCGAACCGCGGCTCGACGGCCTCGTCGTAGGTGAGCTGGACGCTCCGCGGCGGGCTGCTCAGGATCACGCTCGCGGCCGGGACGGTCTTGATCAGGTAGGCGTGGGCGGACGCCGCCGCCGGCACCAGCAGTGCCAGCGCGACGGCGGCGACCGCGACAGCTCCACGCCTGCGTGCGGTCACGTCAGCGAACGGCCCCCACGCGAGAAGAGCGCGATCCCGCCGACGAGGAGGCCGAGCGCGCCAAGGACGAGCGCGACGATCGTCAGGGTCGACGTGCCGCCGCCGGAGACGGAGCTCACGACGTCGATCGTCGGCGCCGGCGCGGCCGACGACTCCGGCCCGGACCAGTCGACGATCGAGCCGTCCGAGTACGTCTGCTGTACGTGGAACGTGTACGTCCCCGGCGCCGACGGTTGCGCGAGGAACTGGAACAGCGAGTCCTCCTCGGTCGGCACGTGACCGCCCGACCACGTGACCTGCGTGACGACGGCGTTGTCACCCGAACCGGTCGAATGCTCGACGCGCTTCCAGCCGGGACTCGGCACGAACGAGTCGATCGAGAATCCCTTCGGCAGGGTCAGGACGATCTTCGTCGTGTACGCGTTCGCCTTCTCGGTCGGTATCGCGAGGCTGTACAGCTGTAGCTCGTTCGCGAGGGAGACCGAAGGACTCATGCGCGCATGCGCGGACGCGCTCGCCGCGACCACCAGCCCGGCGAGGGACGCGCACGCGAGCACCACCAAGCGGCTCGTGCGTTTCAATCCTCTCTCCTTCCTCGACGGATCCGCCGCCTTGGCCGGCGGCGGCTCGACTCAGCCGACGAGCAGCGGAGGCCCGCGCCGACCCAGCCGGCGCGAGAGGAGCGATGGGAGCGGCGGCAGCGGTTGCGCCGCCGGCACGAGCAGTCGGAGGGCGGCCGAGGCGAGGCCGCGGCGGCGAAACGCGCGCGAGACGACGCCCGAGACGCCTGGCGGTGCGCAGGAGGAACGCGCGCCGCGACAATAGGCGAGCGCGCCGAACGGGAGCTGCAGCGCGATCCCGATCAGAAACGTCGGCTCGAACGCTGCAGCCCACGGGAAAGAGCCCCAGGCGAGCCAGCGCTCGATGTATTCCTGTAGGCCAAACCCGGCGAGCGGCAAAAGGGCGAACGCCCACGGCGGGAGCGACCGAACGCCACGCCCCCGCGCCGCATCAACGACGCTCGCCGCGAGCGAAAGCGCGACGACAGCGCCCGCGACACCGAGAGCGAGCGGCAGCGCGCTCATGTAGCCGTGCCCGGTCTCGACGAGGTCGCGCAGTCGGACGCTCGCCTGCGGATAGACGATGCGATAGGCGAGCACGTGAGCGACCTGAGATCCCGCAAGCATCAGCGGGACGGCTACGAGCCACGCAAGGCCCCGGCGCATGGGCCGGATCCTGCCACAGCAGCGCCCCTTAGACCCCGGACAGCAGGCTGCGCGAAGCGACCGTGCGGCTGAAGCCGCAGCCTCGCTGCGACCTGGGCTCGAACATGAAGGCCCATCGCCGCGTCATCACCGGGTCCACACCAGGCGACGGGGTCGGCGAGCGGAAAGCGGAGCTGCCACGTCCAGCGCGTTTACCCTCAGAGGCGAGCAACATGCGACCACGCTGCGAGCGTGAGTGACCAAGCCGCCCGCGGCCTCTCCTGAACAGCTTGAACAAAGGCGCAGCGGCTCGCCCGCCCAAGCTCGTGACGATCTCTACATACCCATCGCGTGGTAGCCGCTGTCGACGTACAGCGTGGTGCCGGTCACGTTGCCCGCACCGTCGCCGAGGAGGTAGGCGGCCGCCGATCCGACGTCGTCCGCGGTGATGTGCCGACGGAGCGGTGAGCGCTCCTCGACGATGTCCTCCATCGTCGTGAAGCCCGCGATCGAGCGGGCGGCGAGGGTCCGCACGGGCCCTGCCGAGACCGCGTTCACGCGGATGTTCTTCGCACCGAGATCCCAGGCGAGATAGCGCACGCAGGCATCGAGGGTCGCCTTCGCCACGCCCATCACGTTGTAGTGCGGAACCGCACGCTCGCCGCCGAGGTACGTCATCGTCAGGATCGACCCGCCGCCCGCCTTCTCCATCAGCGGTTCCGCCGCGCGGGCGCAGGCGACGAGCGAGTAGGCGCTCACGTCCACCGCGAGCCAGAAGCGGTCGCGCGGGGTATCCGTGAAGCGGCCCTCCAGGTCCTCGGCGGCCGCGAACGCCACCGAGTGGACGAGGAGGTCGAGCTGGCCGCCGAACGCCTCCCCCACCTCCGCGAAAACCCGGGCAACGTCCTCGTCGGAGCGGACGTCGCATTCCGTTACGAGCGGGGCGTCGACCGACGCGGCCAGCTCGCGCACCGTCGGCTCGATGCGCTCCCCCTGGTAGGTGAAGGCCAGGCTTGCACCCCTCTCGGCGAGCGCGCGAGCGATCGCCCAGGCGATCGAGCGGCGATTGGCGACGCCGAGGACGAGTCCCCGCTTTCCCTCGAACGATCCGGCCATCCGCGCGATCCTAGAGAAGACCGTGAACCTGCGTCTTCAGGCGACGCCCCAACCGCCGTAACGCGCGCTAGCCTGTCCCGGTGCGCCGCGCCCTGCTTCTGCTCGCACTGAGCGCGGCCTTCGCCGCTCCTGCCTCCCTTGCCGCCGCCGGGCTTCCTCTTCGGCACGCCATCCGGGTTCAGCAACATGGGCCACGCGTCCGCGCGGGCACGATCCACCTCCAGCCGGCACACCCGCGCGTGCGCGTCATCGCGGCACTCGCGCTTCCGCCGCTCGCGCGACGCTACGGCCGTGGCCTCTACTCGTTCGGGGGGCGGCGCAAGCTCGCCGTCCACAGCGCCACGGCCCGCGCCTACGTAGCCGAGCTCGCCGCAGCTCAGGCGCGCGCGGTGCGGGAGCTCCGCGCACAGATCCCGCAGGCGCGGGTCGAGGAACGGTTCCGGATCGTGCTCGACGCCGTGACGGTCAGCCTGCCCGACTCGAGCCTCCCGGCGCTGATGCGCCTGCACACGTTCTCGCACGTCTACCCGGTGCTCCACTACACGATGGCCGACGACACGTCGCCGAGCGTGATCGGCGCCCCGCAGATCGAGCAGGCGGACGGCGCAAACGGGAACGGCATGAAGATCGCGGTCGTCGACGACGGGATCGACCAGAAGAACGCCTTCTTCAACCCGAGCGGGTTCTCGTACCCTGTCGGATTCCCTCGCGGAAACAAGAAGTACACGTCGCCGAAGGTCATCGTCGCGCGCTCCTTCCCCGGCCCCGGTTCCGGCAAGGCAGGGCGGCTTCCGCTCGATCCGCTCGACTCGTTCCACGGCACCCATGTGGCCGGGATCGCGGCGGGCGTGGAGGGAACGACCGCCCCAGCAAGCTCCAACCACCCGCGCGTCACCGGCTTGCGCGGAGTCGCACCAAAGGCGTGGCTCGGGAACTACCGCGTCTTCACGGTCCCGACACCGTTCGGCGACGAGGCCGACACTCCCGAGATCGTCGCCGCATTCGAAGCGGCGGTGAAGGACGGGATGGACGTGATCAACTTCTCCGGCGGCGGCCCCGAGACGGACCCGGCGAACGACGCGCTCATCCGCACCGTCCAGAATGTCGCGGATGCCGGGGTCGTGCCGGTGATCGCTGCGGGGAACGATCGCGACCAGTACGGCGACGGCTCGGTCGGCTCGCCGGGAACCGCCCCCGCCGCGATCACGGTGGCAGCGACCTCGAACACGCACGTCTTCGCTCCGGCGCTGAATGCGACGGCGCCAACCGCCCCCGCCGTCCTCCATGGCATTCCGTTCCAGTGGGCCATCGGCTCGCCGAGGCCTGCGGCGTGGAGCACCACGGCGAAGACGGTCGTCGACGTGGAGACGATCACCGGCACCAACGGGCAGCCGGTCGACCCGCACCTCTGCGGCCCCGCGGCGAATCTCGCCTCCCCGCGCGGCAAGCTGCCGGCGCACTCGCTCGCCGGCAAGATCGCGCTCGTCTCGCGAGGCCTGTGCCCCTTGATCACGAAGGCGGAGCAGGCGAAGAACGCCGGCGCGATCGGCCTGATCCTCGTCGACAACCACGAGGGAGAGGCGAACACCATCCCGATCCCGCTCGGGCTGCCCGCCGGGATCATCTCGAACCTCGACGGGGAGAGACCTGCGCTCGTTCATGGACGGGACGAACGGTCAGACGACGGTGACGATCGGGCACACCGTGCAGGAGCTCGAGACCGGCCGCAGCGGCATCATCACGAGCTTCTCCTCCTCGGGCCCGACCGCTTTCGGCCACGACCTCAAGCCGGACATCTCGGCCCCCGGCGGCCAGATCCTGTCGTCGACTCTGCCGAACACGGACAAGTCGCGTTTCGCCGTCTTCGACGGCACCTCGATGGCGAGCCCGCACGTCGCCGGCTCGGCCGCGCTCCTGCTCGAGCTGCATCCGACGTGGACTCCGGCCCAGGTGAAGTCGGCGCTCGTGTCGACCGCCAACGCCGCCTGGGCCAACACCAGCCGAACGCAGGAGGCGCCGGTGACGGACGAGGGCGGCGGACTCGTCTGGCTGCCGAGCGCGACGAACCCGCTCATCTTCACAGAGCCCACGGCCCTGTCCTTCGAGAACGTCGGTGTCGGCGCCGGCACCGTCCAGAAGCCGGCGCTCCTGGCGATCTCGGACGCGGGCGGAGGATCCGGTGTCTGGTCCGTCAGCGTCGTGGAGCAGGCGGCCACGGCGGGGGCCAATCTCGCCGTGCCCGGCGCCGTCACCGTCGCCCCGGGTGGAACCGTCGATGTACCGGTCGCCGCGGTGGTCTCGGCGGACGCCGCGCAGGGCGAGAACTACGGCTTCGTCGTCCTCCACCAGGGGACGCAGACGCGGCGGATTCCGTACTTCTTCTTCGTCGACCGGCCGGCCCTCGCAGGCGACCCCGTCAAGCCGTTGAAGCGGTTCGTCACCGGCAACACGACGAGCGGGATGAGCCGCGTGAGCACCTATCGCTTCCCGGTCGCTCCCTTCGGCTTCGCGCCCGACGCGCCGCCGATGGAGGAAGTGGGCGCGGAGAAGGTTTACTCGATCGCCGTGAAGCGTCCCGTCGCGAACGTGGGAGTCTCGGTCCTCTTGCAGAGCGGTTCTGTGGACCCCTTCTTCCTCGGCTCGCTCGACGAGAGCAGCGTGCAGGGATACGCGGGGACGCCGGTGGACGTCAACGGCCTGACGTTCGACTCCGGCCTTCCGGTCTCCGCCGCCGGCGCCGAGTTCCCGCGCGTGCAGCATTTCTACGTCTCCGTCGACTCCGGTCGCGACCTCTACACGGGCCAGAGCTTCGCCGGCACCTACATCCTCCGCTCCTGGACGAACGACGTCACGCCGCCGTCGCTCCGGGTGCTGACCCGCACGGTCTCGAAAGGACGCCCGACGATCGTTGCGCGGACCCTCGACCAACAGTCCGGCGTCGACCCGTACTCCCTCGTGATCGGGTATCACGGGGTACTCGTCGCGCCTGTCGCCTACGACCCGATCTCCGGCCTCGCGATCTATCCGCTGCCGAGAGGCGCGCCGGCGCTCCACCGCGGGCGCCTCAAGATGGTGCTCGCCTCCTCTGACTTCCAGGAGACCAAGAACATCGACAGCAACAGCAAGAAGCTGCTGCCGAATACGCGCACGGTCGCCTCGAAGCTGCGTGTCGTCGACGGGCCGACGATCAGCTGGTTGCTGCCGGCGAGCGGGAGCTGCATGCGTAAGGGCGACCAGCTCCTCGTGACGGCCGGCTCGCCCGGCGGGATCAAGCGGGTGCAGTTCCTGCTCGACGGGCGGAAGATCGCCGCCGCCAAACGTAACCCCGTGCAGCTCTGGAGCGGCACGCTGAGAAAGCTGCGCAAGGGCCGTCACCTCCTCGAGGCGATAGCCACGACCCACGGCGGCCGCAGCGCGACGGCCGAGCTCCGGGTTCGCACCTGCGGCGCGAAGTGACGCGACGGCGGGTCGCCGTCGTCACGGGTGCCTCATCGGGCATCGGCGCCGAGATCGCCCGTTCGCTCGCAGGCCGCGGCGATCTCTGCGTCCTGCTCGCGCGCCGTGCAGAGCGTCTGCAGGCGCTCGCCGACGAGCTCGGCGGCGAAGCCGAGCCATGCGACGTTTCCGACCGCGCGGCCGTCGAGGCCGTGGCCGGGCGCATCCTCGAGCGCCACCCGAAGGTCGACCTGCTCGTGAACAACGCGGGCGTGCCCGGCCGAACGCGATACATCGGCGGCGACCCCGAGGTGATCGAGCGGCTGATCCGGATCAACTACCTCGGCGGCGTCTGGTGCCTTCGCTCCTTCCTGCCGGGCCTGCGCGCAGCCGCGCCGTCGGACGTCGTGAACATCGTCTCGGTCTCGGGTGTCGTCGCCGGCCCCTCGAGCGGCCCGTATTCCGCGTCGAAGCACGCCCAGCTCGCCTTCTCGCGGACCGTGGCAGCCGAGCTGCGCGGCGAGGGGATCCGGGTGCACACGGTGAAGCCCGGCTTCACCGAGACGGAGGGCTTTCCGCAGACGTGGCTGCCCAGGCGTGTCCGCCGGCTCGTGATCGGACCGCAGGACGTCGCCGCCCACGTGCTCCGCTCGCTCGAGGAAGGCCGCGGCGAGACGACCGTGCCCTGGTTCTATGGCCCACTCGGCGCGCTGCAGGACGTGATGCCGAACGTATTCACCCACGCCCTTTCGCGCGCACCGCAAGCACCCTAGAATCGCCGCATGGCCGAGCAGACCATGCCGACGATCGATGACGTGATCGCCGTCGCCGAGTTCAGGTCCGCCCTGCGGCACTTCCTCCGGCTGAGCGAGAAGATCGCCCGCCAGTCGGGACTCACTCCTCAGCGCTACACGCTGCTGATGATGATCAAGGGCGCGCCCGACGGCGGCGAGCAGTCGACGGTGACGGAGCTCTCCGAGCGGATGCAGCTCGCGCAGAGCACCGTGACCGAGCTCGTCCGCCGCGCCGAGGGGGCGGGGCTCATCGAACGGGAGCAGTCGCAGCGGGACGCGCGGGTCGCCTATCTCCGCCTGACCGACGAGGGCGAGCGGCGGCTCATGCTCTCGTTCACCGCACTCGAGGCCGAGCGCGCCCAGCTGCGGGACGCATTCGCCAACCTCGACGGCGGCGTCTCCGGCTCGGGTTAGCTCCGCTCGAGCAGGTACCAGCCGACGCTCTCGACCAGGAGGCGCGGGTCAGCGGCCGCGAGCGCCTCGGCGCGGGCACGGCGGTCCCCCTCGCAGCCGGCGAGGTCGAGGTAAGCCGACAGCCCGCGCCGCTCCTCCTCATCGCGCTCACGGAGGAGAGCGAGCCGGTTGGCGGCGAAGAGCTCCCGCAGCTCCGCATCTGTGAGCAGGCGGGCGTGCGACGGATCGCGCACGGTCTCGAACGCGTGGAACGCGGAGGCCTCGTCCGGGTCCGGCGGCGCGAGCTGGTCGACCACGAGCACGTGGCCGCCGGGCCGTGTCACGCGCGCGAGCTCGGCCACGATGCGGTCGGGGCGCGCGACGTGATGGAGCGTGCGGTGCGTTCCGGCGAGGTCGAAGGCGTCATCCGCAAAGGGCAGCGCCGTCCCGTCTCCCTCGACGAACTCGGTGTTCGAGAGGCCACGCGCTCGCGCGAGCTCGAGCAGCTCCGGCACGGGATCGAGGCCGACGACCTCGCGCACCAGGGGCGCGAGGGCGAGCGCAAGCGCCCCGGCGCCGGTGCCGACGTCGAGTGCCCGTTCGTCCCCGCTCGGCCGGGCGAATTCGCGTACCTCTTCCGCGAGCCGCGCCGCCCGCGAGTCCTGCCGCGCGGCGACGCGCTCCGCCGTGCGCGCGAAGCGGTCAGTCATGGACGAGACGGCGGGCACGGGTCGGGTGGGAGTTGATCCCGCAGGCGACCTCGTAGCCGATCGTCCCGGCCACCTCCGCGTGGCGCTCGATGAGCACGCCGTCGCCCACGATCGTGACCGGCGTCCCGGCGGGCAGCTCGCGGTCGAGCTCGACGGCGAAAGCGTCCATCGACACGGTGCCGACCACCCGACGGGGCTCGCCGTCGAGGAGCACCTCCGTTCCGGTCATGTCGCGCCGGAAGCCGTCCGCGTAGCCGACCGGGACGATCCCGATCCAGGTCGGCCCCTCCGCGACGAACCGCCGCCCGTAGCCGGTGCTCTCTCCCGGCTGGAGAAGGCGTGTCTGGGCGAGCCGGCTCCGCCACGAGAGCGCCGGCCGCAGGCCGTCATCCCCGGGGTCGGCGTCGAAGGGCGAGATCCCGTACAGGGCGATCCCACAGCGGGCGGCGTCGAAACGAGCATCCGGCAGGCGAAGCGCGGCCGCGCTGTTCGCCAGGTGGCGGGTTAGGCGCGGATACGGCTCCGTCGCCTCCCGGAACCGCTCGACCTGCCGCTGCGCGAAGGTCGGATCGGAGTCGGCGGTGGCGAGATGGCTCATCAGCCCCACGACGTTCGCCGGCGGCCGCGGCAGCTCGGCGAGCCCCCACCGGCCCATGCCGGTGTCGAGCTTCAGGTGAACCGGGATGCCGTCGGGGATCTCTCCGCCGGAGACGACGAGCTCGAGCTTTGCCTCGCGCGCCTCGGCCAGCTCTTCCGTCGGGCACATCACGATGATCCGCGCCTCGGGGAGCCCGCGGCGAAGCTCGATGGCTTCGGCGACGGTGACCACACAGAGAGCCGAAGCCCCCGCCTCGAGCGCCGCCCGCGCGGCATCGCTCGCGCCGTGGCCGTAGCCGTTCGCCTTCACGACCGCCCAGAGCTCGCTGCCGGCAAGGGAGTCGAGGAGTCGCCGCGCATTCTCGCGGATCGCGCCGAGGTCGATCGTGATCTCGCTGCGGTGCACGAGCCTAGTCTCGCGCGAGCGCGTGCGGCAGCGCTTCGATCACGTCGCTCGCCACCAGGCCGTAGCGCTGCGGAGCCTCGTGCGACGCCAGCTGCTGCGCCGCACATGCGGCGGCCGCGGCCCGCTGCGGCTCCATGCCCTTGGCGAGGAAAGCTGCCGTGATCCCCGTGAGCACGTCTCCCGTGCCCGCGGTCGCGAGTGACGGCAAGCCGAGGGCCGAGACGAAGACTCCGTGGCCCGGCGCCGCGACGAGCGAGTCCTCTCCCTTGAGGACGACGACGCAGCCGAATCGTTCCGCCGCCTCCTGCGCCGAGGCGAGCCGGTTCGCGGCCACCTCGCTCGACTCCCGCCCGAGCAGTCGCCCGAGCTCGCCCTCGTGCGGGGTGAGCACGCGCGGCGCGGGCCACTCGGCGGGCTCCAGCTCGAACAGCGCGTCGGCGTCGACGACCGCCGGGCAGTCCACCTCCGCGAGCAGGCGCCGGACAAGGCTTTTCGCCTCCTCTCCGCGGCCGAGGCCGGGGCCAACGGCGAGCGCCTTCGCCTTGGCAGCCACCTCGAGCGCATCGTCGAGCGGCCGTTTCACCGCCTCCAGCACGAGCGTCTCGAGGACGGGCAGCGACTCGGCCGGCGCCGCGATCGTGACGTACCCGGCGTCCGCCCGGAAGGCGGCGCGCGAGGCGAGCGCCGCGGCCCCGGTCATCCCACGCGATCCACCGACGACGAGGACGTGACCCGCCGTGTACTTGTTGTCGCCCGCCGAGCGGCGCGGCACCTCAGCGAGGATCTCCGGCGTGACGAGCCGGTGCTCGGTCTCGGCCGGCTCGAGACCGATGTCCGCGACCTCCACCTCGCCGGCGTGGAAGCGGCCCGGAGCGACCGCGAGGCCGACCTTCGGGCCGTGCATCGTCACCGTTACGTCCGCCCGCACGGCGGCGCCGGCGACCTCGCCGGTGGAAGCGTTCACCCCGGAGGGGATGTCGACCGCGAGAACGGGAACGCCCGCTCCGTTGATCTGCTCGATGAGGCGCGAGGCGTCCTCGCGCGGCGCTCCCTTCAACCCGGTGCCGAGAAGCGCGTCGATCACGACGTCGGCCCGCTCTTCGACGAGCTCGCGGCCGTGCGCGCGCAGGATCTCACCGGCGATGCGGCCGTCGCCGCCGTTCGCGCCGCCGCCCGCGCGGACCGCGATGCGGTGGGCGTCGGGGAAGCGGCGCATGACCGCCTCCGCCACGGCAGCTCCGGCGCGCTGCATCATCGCGTCGACGTCGTGACCGGCCTCGGCCGAGCGCATCTCCTCCGCCGTGTAGAGCGGCTCGAGCTCAGCCATCGGAGACAACGGCGACAGCCTGCGCGAGCTCGCGCGAGTGCGTCATCGAGAGGTCGACCGAGCCGACGCCGAGCGCGGCCGCCCGCTCGGCGAGGCGGCCGGAGAGATGCACCGCGGGCTTCGGCCGCCCGACGATCTCGACCTCCTTCCAGGCGAAGGCACGCGCAACGCCGAAGCCGAGCGCCTTGCCCACCGCCTCCTTGCCGGCAAAGCGGCCGGCATAGCTCTGCGCCGGGTTCGGGCGCGAGTCGCAATAGGCGCGCTCCGCGGCGGTGAAGCAGCGCTCGCGGAAGCTCGCATAGCGCCCGAGCGACCGGCGGATCCGCTCGATCTCGATCAGGTCGGTGCCGACATGGACGCTCACGCCAAGTGCTCCTCGAGCCATTCGGGCAGGTGCGCGATCGAGGAGACGATCCCGTCGGGCTTGATCCGGGACGCGTCGACGGCGTCCGGCCGGAACTTCCCGGTTCGCACGAGAACGGCGTGCATCCCGACACCCCGCGCGCCGACGACGTCCGTCTCGAGGTCGTCGCCGACCATCCACGTCATGGAGGGCTCCGCGTCGAGCGCCCGGCAGGCGGCGTCGAAGTAGGCGGCGCTCGGCTTGCCGAGCACGGTCGCCTCGATCTGCGCCGCGTACTCCAGGCCGGCGACGTAGCAGCCGGAGTCGAGCAATGGGCCTCGCTGTGTCTGCCACCAGCGGTTGCGGTGGAGGCAGAAGAGGTCGGCGCCGAGCTCGAGCTCCGCGAAGCCGCGTGCCAGGTTCATGTACGAGAAGACGAGGTTGGTCTCGGGCGAGTCGTCGGCGCCGCCGATGAGGACGGCGTCCACGTTGTCGCCGACGAGCTCGATTCCCTGGAGATCGCCCACGAGAGCGTGCATCACGAGCGCGAGCACACGCCGCCCCGCCAGCGCGGCCACTGCGGCGTCGGCGGTCGTCTGCACCTCGTCCGCCTCGAGCTCGATGCCCATCGCCTGGAGGTCGGTGGCGAGCTGCGCCTTCGAGCGCGTCGTGGTGTTGGTGACGAAGCGGAGCCGGTGTCCGTCATCGCGGAGCCGCTGCACCGCGGCCGCCGCGCCCGGCAGTGGATGGCCGGAGACGTGCAGGACGCCGTCCACGTCGAGCAGAATCGCGGCCATGGACACGGACTCTATTCGCGTCACACGCTCGGTCGTGCTTCCGCTGGCGGAAGTCGAGCTGCAGGTCTCCCGCTCGAGCGGGCCCGGCGGCCAGCACGCGCAGAAGGCCGAGACGCGGGTCGTCGCCGTCTTCGACGTCGACGCCTCGAACGCCTTGACGCCGGTGCAGAAGCGGCGGGTGATCGCGCGGGCCGGGCCGGTGCTGCGGGCGGTTGCCCAGGACGAGCGGAGCCAGTCACGCAACCGAGAGCTCGCAATCGAACGGCTCGTCGCCGCGCTGCGGGAAGCGCTGCGCGTCGAGCGAAAGCGCGTGCCGACGAAGCCGAGCGCCGCAGCACGGCAACGGCGCCTCGATCAGAAGAAGCGCCGCGGCCAGGTCAAACGGCTGCGGCGTCCCCCGGAGTAGGCGGCCGCTCCACCTCGACGTGCGGCAGCCACTCGAGCCAGCTCGGCAGGTACCAGCTGCGCCGGTCGAGCAGGCCGAGGGTCGCCGGCAGGACGACCGAGCGGATGACCGTCGCGTCGAGTAGCAGCGCGACGGCCACGCCGAACCCCATCTGCTGGAACATCACGAGCTTCCCGGCCGCGAAGCCTGCGAAGACGACGACGATGATCAGCGCTGCCCCGGTGATGATCCGCGCGGTCGACGAGACGCCCCAGACGACCGCGTCGTGCGTCGAGCCCGAGTGGTCGTAGCGCTCCTTGATCCGACTCATGAGGAACACCTGGTAGTCCATCGAAAGGCCGAACAGCACCGAGAAGAGGAAGAGCGGCACCCACGCGTCGATGGCGTGCGTGTGCTGGAAGCCGAAGAGGCTCGCGCCGCGGTCGTCGAGGAAGACGAGCGTCAGCAGGCCGTATGCGGCGCCGACGGAGAGCAGGTTCAGCAGCACAGAGACGAGGGCGACGACGATCGAGCGGAACGCGACGGTCAGCAGGACGAAGCTCAGGCCCAGCACGAAGAGGAGGACATACGGCGTCGGGTTCGTGACGGCGTCGAAGTAGTCGACGTTCTCCGCGGTGACCCCACCGACGTAGACGTGCGCCCCGCTCTCGGCGAAGACCGAGGGGATCAGGTGCCGGCGCAGGTCGCGGACGGCCGCGATCGCTGCCGGCCCGACCGAGTCCCCGCGGACGGGAACGATGAGCATCGTCGTCTTCGCGGCCGGCGAGCGCCGGATCGCGCCCGGACCGAAGCGCGGATCGGCGGCGAGATCGCTCTTGAGCGCGATGAAGTCGAGCGGCGTCTTCGGGCCGCCCCCGACGGCGACGATGCGCACCGGCTCCGGGCTCTGGACGGGGAACGTCCGGTGAAGGAGGACGTAACCCTGCTTCGTGGGCAGGTTCGACGGCAGTGTGCTGACGCCGTTCGCTCCGATGTGCAGGCCGAAGATCGGCGAGGCGAGGGCGAGCATCGCGCCCGCGGCCACGGCGAGCCAGAGCGCCGGCCGGCGGAGCACGGCGACCACGATCCGGCGCCAGAACTGTCCCTCGGCCGTGTCGGCGCGACCGAGGTTCCGGCCGAGGATCGGCACGCGGAGGGAGTCGACGCGGTCGCCGGCGATGCTCAACAGCGCGGGCAGGAGCGTCAGCGCGGCCGCGACGGAGACGATGCCGACCAGAATCGCCCCGAGCGCGAGGCTCCGCATGATCGAGGTCGGGACGATGAACATGCCGAGCAGCGCGATCACGAACGTGGTGCCGCTGAAGAGCACGGCGCGGCTGGCGGTGGCGCCGGTGTGCGCGATGGCGTCCTCCTTCGCGAGCCCGAGCTTCCGCTCCTCGCGGTAACGCGAGACGACGAAGAGCGAGTAGTCGATCCCGAGCGCAAGCCCCATCCCCGTGAGCATGTTCACGATGAAGACCGAGAGTGAGAACTCGATCGAGAGCAGCGCGACGAGCCCGAGCGCGACGATGATCGAGAGGATCGCCATCAGCACGGGCACGAGCCCGGCGACGACGGCCCCGAACACGAGCAGCAGGACGACGAGCGCGGCCGGCAGCCCGAAGGCGAGCTCCCCCTTCTCGAGGTCGGTTTGCGACTGCTTGCCGAAGTCGTGATTCGCCGTGCGGTAGCCGGTGATCCCGGCCTCGAAGCCGCCGCGGTTCGCCTGTTCGACGACCTGCTCGACCGGCCCGGCCCCCGAATCGCTGACGATGAGCAGCGAGACGAGCGCAGAGTGGCGGTCGGGTGAGACCGCGACCGGCCGCAGGTCGCGCACGTCCCCTGTGGCGCGGAGGGCGGCCTCGAGGCGCCTCCCGAACGCGCGGAACCGCGGCGAGGTGACGACATCACGGCGCGACGTGGCGACGACGACGTCCTCCTTCGAGCTGGCGGCGATGCGCGGAAACGCGCGGGCGATCGCGTCGGCAGCCTTCGTCGACTCCGGCGACCCGACGACGTGCGAGTCCGAGGTGAGGCCGTGCAGCGAGGTCGCCACGAGGGCCAGCGCGACCAGCACCGCCACACCCCAGAGCACGAGCGTCCGGCGCGGGTGCGCCGCACACGCCCGTGCGAGACGCTCGGTCACTCGACCGTGACGGTCTTCGCGAGGTTCCGGGGCTGATCGACGTTGAGCCCGCGGAGCCGCGCGATCCGGTACGCCAGGAGCTGAAGCGGGATGACGGCGAGCGACGCCTGGAGGAAGTTCGGCGTGCGGGGCACGTAGATCACGTCGTCGGCATGGTGCTGGATGTCCTCGTTGCCGTCGGTGGCGATGGCGATCACGTGCGCGCCGCGCGCCCGCGTCTCCTGGATGTTGGAGACGATCTTGTCGTAGACGTGGATGTTCGTCGCCACGACGACGACCGGCGTCCCTTCGGCGAGCAGCGCGATCGGCCCGTGCTTCATCTCGCCGGCCGAGTACGCCTCGGTCGGGATGTACGAGATCTCCTTCAGCTTGAGCGCACCTTCGAGCGCGACGGGCAGGCCGATGTGGCGGCCGAGGTAGAGGAAGAACGGACGGTCGTGAAATCGCTGCGCGATCGACTCGATCGGGTGGTCGCCGTCGAGGAACTCCTGCATCTTCTGCGGCAGCTCGTGTAGGCGGTCGAGGATGAAGTCGATCTCGTCCTGCGGCAGCGTCCGGCGGATCTCGGCGAGCCTGAGCGCGAGCAGGCTGAGCAGCGCGACCTGCGAGGTGAACGTCTTCGAGGCGGCGACCCCGACCTCCATCCCGCAGCGGGTGTAGAGCGTCGCCTCGGCCTCGCGCGTGATCTGCGTCCCCATGAGGTTCGTGATCGCAAGCGTCCGGGCGCCGCTTTCCCGTGCGAGCTTGACGGCGTTGACGGTGTCGCGCGTCTCGCCCGACTGGGAGATTCCGATCACGAGCGTGTCCTTCGAGAGCACGGGGTTCCGGTAGATCCACTCGCTCGCGATGTCCGGCTCGACCGGGATCCGCGCCCACTCCTCGATGATGTAGCGGCCGACGACGCCGGCGTGGTACGCGGTGCCGCAGGCGACGATCACGATCCGGCGCAGGTTGCTGACCTCCAGCTCGGTCATGCCGAGCGCCTCGAGCATCAGCTTGTGGCCGCGGACACGGTCGCCGATCGTCTCGGCCACGGCGTCGGGCTGCTCGAAGATCTCCTTGAGCATGAACGTCTCGTAGCCGGCCTTCTCGGCACTCTCCTCGTCCCAGTCGATCTCCTGCGGCTCGGGTGCCTCGACCTCGGTGCCGTCGACGAAGAAGCGAACGCCGTGCGGTATCACCTCGACCACCTCGCCGTCACGCGGATGGATGACGGTGCGGGTCTCGCTCAGGAAGGCGGCGATCGAGGAGGCGAGGAAGTTCTCGCCCTCGCCGAGGCCGACTACGAGCGGCGTCTGATGCCGGACTCCCGCGAGCAGGTCGGGATGGTCCTGATGGATGGCCACGATCGAGAAGTGGCCTTCGAGCTGCGGGTAGACGCGCGCGAGCGCCTGGGCGAGATCGCCGTCGTACTCCTGCTCGAGGAGGTGGACGACGACCTCGGCGTCCGTCTCCGAGCTGAACGTGTGACCGCTCGCCTGGAGCTGCGCCTTGAGCTCCATGTAGTTCTCGACGATCCCGTTGAGGACGATGGCCAGCCGGCCGGGCTCGCAGCCGGTGAGCGGGTGGGCGTTCTGCTCTGTGACGCCGCCGTGCGTCGCCCAGCGCGTGTGGCCGAGCCCATGGTGCGAGTGGGACCCGTTCGGGCCTGCAGCCTCGACGAGGTTGCTGAGGTTGCCCACGGCGCGGACGTAGTCGAGGCCGCCGTCCTCGCGGAGCACGATGCCCGCTGAGTCGTAGCCACGGTATTCGAGCCGGCGCAATCCCTCGAGCAGGAGCGGCTTCGCCTCTCGCGGCCCGACGTATCCGATGATTCCGCACACGTCCGCTCCTTTCCCCCGGGGGCCGAAAAACGCTCTCCGGAAATACGAAGAGCCCGGCCTCAAGACCCGACGCAGCGTCGCGGCGGATCAGCCGAGCTCGTGTGTCACCAGGGCGGCGATCCTAGCACAGAGGCCCTCCGCAGCCTCCGGCGTCTCGGCCTCCGCCAGTACCCGGATGACAGGCTCCGTGCCCGACGGACGGACGAGCACGCGGCCCGAGCCGTCGAGCTCGGCGTTGACACGTTCCGCCGCCGCGAGAAGCTCGTCGGGGAGTGGGCCATGGCCCGCTCGCGGCAAGTTTCGTGTCACCTGCGGGAACCGCGACATGACCGCGGTTGCCTCGGAGAGCGGCCGCCCACGAAGCGCGCGACAGAGCAGGAGCCCGGCCACGAGGCCGTCTCCCGTGACCTGGCCGTCGAGCCAGATCAGGTGCCCGGACTGCTCGCCGCCGAGGAGCATTCCCTCATGCCGGAGTGCCTCGAGCACGTAGCGGTCGCCTACGTCGGTAACGACGACGCGGATGCCCCGCTCCTCCATCAGCCGGTGGAAGCCGAGGTTGGTCATCGTCGTCACTGCGACCGCGTCAACCCCGAGATCGAGTGCGAGGACCGCGAGGATCTGGTCGCCGTCGACCGGCTCTCCCCGCTCGTCGACAGCGAGCATGCGATCGCCGTCGCCGTCGAAGGCGATGCCGAGATCGAAACCGCCGTGACGGACGACGTCGGCGAGCGCGCGGAGATCGGTCGCTCCGCAACCGACGTTGATGTTCGTCCCGTCCGGCTCGTTCCCGATCGCGGTGACTTCGGCGCCGAGCTGCTCGAACGCCTGGGGCGCAAGGCCGGCGTACGCGCCGTTCGCGCAGTCGACGGCGATGCGGAGGCCGTGCAGGTCGGTGCCGAATCGCTCGAGCACGTGCTCGAGGTAGCTGTCCGCCGCGACGCCGACGCGCACGATCTCGCCTCCGCCTTCGGAGGGAGCGTCGAAGAGCGACTCGATCTCCTCCTCGGCGGCGTCGGTGAGCTTGCGACCTTCGCTGTCGAAGAGCTTGACGCCGTTGTACTCCGGCGGGTTGTGCGAGGCGGAGATGACGGCCCCGAGGTCGAGCCGGAGCAGGGCAACCGCCGGCGTCGGCAGGACGCCGGCGAGCACGGCGGTTCCTCCCGCAGAGGCGACGCCCCGTGCGAACGCCTCCTCGAGCTCAGGACCGCTCTCGCGAGTGTCGCGGCCCACGAAGGCGCGCCCGCGGCCGCACCAGAGAGACGCCGCCTTGCCGAGGCGCTCGACGAGATCGGGCGTCAGCGTCTCGCCGACGACGCCGCGGACGCCGTCCGTTCCGAAGTACTGGCGCGCCACGGCGCGGGACGATAGCGGCGAGCGGGCTAGCGCTTGCTGAACTGCGGCGCCTTGCGCGCCTTGTGCAGGCCGGCCTTCTTGCGCTCGACCTGACGCGCGTCCCGCGTGAGGAAGCCCTCGCGCTTGAGCGGCACGCGGAGCTCCGGGTTCGCCTCGACGAGTGCGCGGGCGATTCCGTGGCGTACGGCACCCGCCTGCCCGGTCAGCCCGCCGCCGTGGACGCGAACGCGGAGGTCGTACTGGCCTTCGAGACCAGCGACCTTGAACGGTGATACGGCGATCGTCTGCCAGACAGAGCGCGGGAAGTACTCCTCGAGGGTGCGACCGTTGACCCACGTGGCGCCGTCGCCGGGCCGGAGGATGACGCGCGCGACCGAGGTCTTGCGCTTGCCGGTGCCGCGGTACTGGGCGACCTGGCTCACTGTTCCGTCTCCAGGGGGCGGGGATTCTGGGCCTCGTGCGGATGCTCGGGGCCTGCGTAGATCTTGAGCTTCGTGATCTGCTGCCGCGCGAGCCGGTTCTTCGGGAGCATCCCCTTCACGGCGACGCGCAGCACCTCGGTCGGCCGACGGTCGAGCTGCTCGCGGAGCGTCCGGCTGCGCAGGCCACCCGGATAGCCCGAGTGGCGGTAGTAACGCTTCTGATCGAGCTTGTTGCCGGTCACCGCGATCTTCTCGGCATTGATGACGATCACGAAGTCCCCCGTGTCGACGTGTGGTGTGTACTGAGGCTTCCGCTTGCCGCGAAGCGTGTCGGCGATTTGCGTCGCGAGCCGGCCGAGAGTCTTCCCGTCGGCGTCGACGAGATACCACTCGCGCGTGACTTCTCCCGGCTTGGCGCTGTAGGTCTTCATAGAAAGCGGCGGACTGGCGCCCGCCGGCGGCCGATTGTAGCGAAATGCCGCTGCAAGCCCTCCTCGAAAGCCGCCGCCCCGCCGTGCGACGGGTGCCGCACATACGGCGCGTCCAGCACCGAGGCCGCCAGCCGTCCGACGGCGATCGCAACGCGTCCACGCGTCAGCTCGTCGAGGAACGGCCATGCGGCTTCGACCTCCGCCCGCGTCGGCCGACGGTTCGAGGTGGGCGTGCCGGGATGAGTCGCGACGACATTCCAGAGAAGGACGTCCTCCTCGACGCCGAGGTCCGCGAGGACACGATGGACGATCGTCGCCGTCGCCTCCGCCGGGCCGGCGCCGGTGAGCTGACGCTCGGACGTGAACGGAATCCCGCTGATGCGCGCCCCCCTGTAGCCAGCCGCCTCTCCGACGACGACGATCTCCGCGGTGCGGCGAGCGTCAAGGTATGAGCGGAGACGATCGCTCAGGAGCGGCGAAGTGGCGTATTGGTTGTACGTCTCCCCGATGCGCGCCCGTGCGAGACGCGTCACGAAGTCGCGGCTCATCTGTAACACCGTCGTGATCCCTGGGCAGGCACCTTCTGTCCATGTTGCTGGGATTCCTTCGGCGATGTCGCCACACCACGCCATCTGGCGACGCCAAGCCACGCCACCTGGCCGAGTACAACACGCGCGACGCACGCGACCTCTTCTCGCACCTGCTTCGCAGAGTGCGCGCGGGCGAAGAGATCGTCGTCGCGCACGCAGGGCATCCGGTCGCAAAGCTCGTGCCCTATACAGGTGAATCGCGTCGTCCGGGACTCATCCGGCGACAGGTCGTCGTCGAGGATGTGATCGTGCTCGAGCCGCGTGCGCCTCGAGCTACTCCCACTCGATCGTCGCGGGCGGCTTCGACGTCACGTCGAGCACCACGCGGTTGACGCCCGGGATCTCGTTCACGATCCGGGCCGAGATCGTCTCCACGAGGTCGTACGGGAGCCGCGCCCAGTCGGCGGTCATCGCGTCGTCGCTCGTCACCGCGCGGATCACGATCGGATAGCCGTACGTGCGCTCGTCGCCTTGCACGCCGACCGAGCGGATCGCCGGCAGCACTGCGAACGACTGCCACAGCTCGCCGTAGAGGCCTGCCCGCCGCACCTCCTCCTGCAGCACGGCGTCGGCCTGCCGGAGGATCTCGAGCCGCTCGGCGGTGACGGCGCCGATGATGCGGATCGCGAGGCCCGGGCCGGGAAACGGCTGGCGCCAGACCATCCGCTCGGGCATTCCGAGCTCCTCCCCCACCCGCCGCACCTCGTCCTTGAACAGCAGCCGCAGCGGCTCGACGAGGCTCATCCTCATGTCGTCGGGCAGGCCGCCGACGTTGTGATGCGACTTGATCGTCGCGGCGACCCCCTCCGTCCCGCCTGATTCGATCACGTCGGAATAGAGCGTTCCCTGCACGAGCCAGCGGATGTCGCCGAGCTTCCGCGCTTCCTCCTCGAACACGCGGATGAACTCGCGGCCGATGATCTTGCGCTTCTCCTCCGGCTCCTCGACGCCGGCGAGCAGCTCGAGGAAGCGGTCCTGCGCCTGCACGTGGACGAGCGGCACGTGGAAGTGCTCACCGAACGTCTCCACGACCTGCTCGGCCTCGTCCTGGCGCAGCATGCCGTGGTCGACGAACACGCACGTGAGCTGCTCGCCGACCGCCTTGTGCACGAGCAAGGCCGCGACCGCCGAGTCGACGCCGCCCGACAGCGCACAGAGCACGCGCTCGCGTCCCACCTGCGCCCGGATGCGCGCCACCTGCTCCTCGATCACCGCGGCCGGCGTCCACGCCGGTGGCGCGTCGGCGATCGAGTAGAGGAAGTTCTTCAGGACGTCCATCCCGTGCGGTGTGTGGACGACCTCGGGATGGAACTGGACGCCGTAGAGGCCGCGCTCGGCCGCTTCGAAGGCGGCCACCGGCGTAGCAGGCGAGCTCGCGACGACGCGCGCGCCCTCGGGAGCCGAGACGACGGTATCGCGGTGCGACATCCAGACGGTCTGCTGGGGTGGTGTGTCGGCCAGCAGCCGCGACTCGGTCACCTCCATCGACGTTCGACCGAATTCCGAGACACCTGTGCGGTCGACGCGGCCGCCAAGCTCGAGCGCCATCAACTGCGCCCCGTAACAGATGCCGAGCGTCGGTACGCCGAGCTCGAACAGGGCCGGATCGACGCGTGGAGCGTCGTCCGAGTAGACGGAGGCAGGGCCGCCGCTGAGGACGAGCGCATACGGGTTCCGCGCGCGCACCGCCTCGGGCGTGATCGTGTGGCCGACCAGCTCGGAGTAGACGCGGCACTCGCGCACGCGGCGCGCGATCAGCTGGGAGTACTGCCCGCCGAGATCGATGACCAGCACCGGCCGCTCCTGCTGGCCGGGAAACGCCAAGACTCGCGCCTCCTCAGCGCCGATAGTTCGGCGCCTCCTTCGTGATCGTCACGTCGTGCGGGTGCGACTCCCGCAGCCCGGCGCCCGTGATCCGGACGAACTGCGCCCGCTTCATGTCCTCGATCGACGCCGCGCCGCAGTAGCCCATCGCCTGGCGCAGCCCGCCGACGAGCTGGTGGAGGACCGGACCGACGGCGCCTTTGTAGCTCACCCGGCCCTCGATCCCCTCCGGGATGAGCTTCTCTGCGTCGTCGACGTGTCCCTGGAAATAGCGGTCTTTCGACCAGCCGCGTCGCATGGCGCCGAGCGACGCCATGCCGCGGTACTCCTTGAAGCGCTCGCCCTGGACGATGATCACCTCGCCCGGCGCCTCATCGGTGCCGGCCAGCATCGAGCCGAGCATGACCACATCCGCACCGGCGCCGATCGCCTTCGCGATGTCGCCCGAGGAGGTGATTCCGCCGTCCCCGATGACCGGGACGCCCTCGTCGGCCGCGACGGTCACCGCGTTGTGGATCGCGGTGATCTGCGGGACTCCGACCCCGGCAACCACACGCGTCGTGCAGATCCCGCCCGGGCCGATGCCGACCTTGACCGCGTCCGCCCCGGCGTCGATGAGCGCCCTGGCAGCGTCAGCGGTCGCGATGTTGCCCGCGATCACGTCGACCGGCACAGCGCCTTTGACACGGCGCACCGTCTCGACGACGCCGGCCGAGTGACCGTGCGCGGTGTCGACGACGATCGCGTCCACCCCCGCGCCGACGAGCGCCTGCGCGCGCTCGAGCGCGTCCGGGCCGACGCCGACGGCGGCCGCCACTTGCAGGCGTCCCTGCTCGTCCTTCGTCGCCTCCGGGAACTCGATCTTCTTCTGGATGTCCTTGACCGTGATCAGCCCGCGCAGCTTTCCGTCCGCGTCGACGACCGGGAGCTTCTCGATCTTGTTCCGGTGGAGGATCTCCTCCGCCTCCGCGAGCGTCGTGCCGACCGGGGCGGTCACGAGGTTGCGCGCCGTCATCAGCGCCGAGACCGGCTGGTCGACGTCGTTCTCGAAGCGGAGATCCCGGTTGGTGAGGATGCCGACGAGGACGCCGTCCTCGTCGGTGATCGGGACGCCCGAGACCTTGTAACGCGCCATCAACTCGAGCGCGGCGCGCACCGGTGCATGGGGCGGCAACGTGACCGGCTCGACGATCATCCCCGACTCGGAACGCTTCACCTTGTCGACCTCGGCGACCTGCGCCTCGATCGAGAGGTTGCGGTGGACGACGCCGATCCCGCCCTCCCGCGCGAGTGCGATGGCGAGGCGAGCCTCGGTCACGGTGTCCATCGCAGCCGAGACGATCGGGATCGCTAGCTCGAGCGAGCGCGTGAGCCGGGCACGGGTCGAGACGTCGTTCGGCAGCACGTGCGACTCGGCCGGGACGAGGAGCACATCGTCGAACGTCAGCCCCTCGCGTCCGAACTTGCGGTCGAGCTCCAGCAGCCGCTGGACGTCGTCGGCGTTCAGCTCGGCTGCCACGTGCTCGGACAAGAGGGCCAGGGTACCAACCTGCGCAGACGGGATCCTGACAAGGCCCTTACAGGAGCGAGCTACCTTCCAGACGTGCGAGCTCTCCTCGCTACTGCAGGCCTGCTCGCTCTCGCCGGCTCCGCGGCGGCCGCGGGACAGCCGACCGCGCACACGCTGCGCAAGAGCCCCGGCGGGCCGATCGAGACGATCGCGCAGGACGGCAGCAGCATCGCCTGGCTCTCGTCGAACACCAAGGCCTGCAATGCGATCCACGTGCTCGCGCCCGGGACGCCGGACCGAATCGCGCCCCAGCCTTCGTCCGGCAGCACGACCTGCCACTGGGACCTCGCCGACGGGCAGCAGCAGCTCGCCTTCGCAACCCGAATGTCCACGGCTCTCTGGACGCTCCACGAGAGCGGGCCCGCGCCGTTCGACTACGTCCTCGCCGGCTCCATGGGCGGGCCTGAGCGGCAGATCAAGCGGCTGGCCCACGCCAGCGACGGCACAGGCGACCATCTCGGCGGCGTGGCGGGAGGCGGCCGAACGCTCGCCTACTCGTGGGACGACGTCGAATACGTCGACAAGCTCGCCTGCCTCTCGGGTGGCTCGTGCAAGCAGAAGATCGCGGATGGTGGAATCCGGATCGTGACGAGAACCGGAGACCAGCCGCTCCCCAAGGCGGGCCCGGCGCTGCAGCTCGCCGCATCGACCGGGCGGATCGCGTACGTGCCGGCGACGGTCGCGAAGGCCGGCCGCCCCCTTGCGAGCGCCAACAACTTCGTCTACGTCGTGGACGCCGACACCGGAAGCCCGGTCGGCCACGCTTCCGTGGGCGGGATCCCGGCCGCGATCGCGCTTTCCGGCCACGTGCTCGCCGTCCTCACGCAGCGCGGGCCCCACGACAGGATCTCGTGGTTCTCTGCGAGCGACGAGACGAAGCTCGGGAGCGTCCTGATCTCCCAGCACGCCGCGACGCAGCTCGCCGCGAGCGACCAGCTGATCGTCTACCGCGTCAATCGCACGATGTACGGCGTCTCGACCGCCACCGGTCGTGTACAGCTGCTGGCGAAGGCGGCTGGGGACACCGTCGGGTTCTCGCTCGGAAACGGCCAGCTCGCCTGGGCGGAGAACCACGGCGGTAGCGGGCGCATCCGCGCCGTCTCCGTCGGTTAGCCCTAGGCCTCGACCGGCTCCAGCTCTGCGATCTCGACGCCGCCCGCGAGGCGGGCAGCCTCGCGCCGATCGAAGCGGCCCGCACCGAGCTCGACGACCGAGGCGGCCGCGCAACCGACAGCCGTCCGCAGTGCGTCGCCGACCGGGCGGCCGTTGAAGCGCTCGGACAGGTAGCCGGCGAGGAGGACGTCTCCGGCGCCGACCGCCGCGATGGGCTCGATGCGCGGGATCGAGGCGCGGAAGCGGTGGACCTGCCGCTCCTCCCGGACGAGCGCGAAGCACGCGGTCTCCTGGGTGATGAGGACGTTGTGCGCACCGAGGTCGGCGATCGTGTCGAGCGCCATCACGAAGTCCTCCTCGTCCATGAACTCCTGCCCTACGAGGCTCTCGGCCTCCTGCTGGTTGGGCGAGACGAGGTAGGGCTCCGCCTCGACGCCGAGCCGGAGGGGCTCGCCCTCGCAGTCGAGGATGCACGGGATGCCGCGCCGGGTAAGGTCGCGGATCGCTTCGGCGTAGAAGTCGTTCTCGACGTCGCGCGGCAGCGACCCGCAGAAGACGACGAAGCTCGCGACGCGCGAGAGGTAGTGGAGCTTGTCGGACAGCATTCGCAGCTCGTCCGGCCGCACGGCCGGCCCCCACTCGTAGACCTCGGTGAGCGAGCCCGCGGTCGGGTCGACGACCGCGATCGACGTGCGGGACTCGTCGGAGATGCGGACGAAGTCGCTGAGGATCCCCTCGAGGCCGAGGTCCTCGACGATCCGGTCGCCGGTGCGGCCGCCGGCCAGGCCCGTGGCGACGACCGGCGTCTCGAGCTGCTTCAAGGCCCTCGCGACGTTGACGCCCTTGCCGCCTGCGCTCGTGAGGCTGTTGCTCGCCCGGTGCCGATGGCCGAACTGGAAGTTCGGCACGGTCAGCGTCCGGTCGACTGCGGCGTTGAGGGTTACGGTGACGATCACTGGCCGGTGCCCCGCGCCAGGTTACTCGACGCGGATCTTCTCGCCGACCCGTAGCGCCGTCGGGTCGACGCCGGGGTTGAGCTGCTCGAGCCTGATGACCGTCGTCCCGGTCTTGGTCGCGATCGACTCGAACGTGTCGCCGGTCTGGACGGTGTATGTCTGAACGTGCCCCCGCGTGTGGCGATGCGTGGGCGTCGTCTTCGTCTTCGTGGCCACGGTCGTGGTCGGCGTTTGACTCGGATGCCTGCCGTGCTCGAGCCCTGCACGAACGACGAGCGCGCCGATCGTGACCGCCGTGAGGAAGGCCACGGGAGCGGCGAAGCGGGTTACGCGGCCCCGCTCCACCCGTCAGCCCGCAACGGCTACGGCGCGCAGATCGCGCGCGAGGCTTGCTGCCTCCGCAGCCGCAGCCTCCTGCCAGCTCGCCCCTCCGTCTGCGTAGATGACGGAGCGCGAGGCCGAGACGAGCGCGCTCGCCGGGCCGGCCGCGAACGAGGCAGCGAGCTCCTCCGGGCGGCCTCCCTGCACACCGACGCCGGGGAGGAGCAGCACGGCGCGCGGAAGGAGGCTTCGCGCCGTGTCGAGCAGGTCCGGGTGCGTTGCGCCGACCACTGCCCCGATCGAGGAGAGCCCGCTCGCTCCGATGCGGTCATCGCCCCAGCGGTCGACGAGGGAGGCGACGTGCTGCCATAGCGGGCGGCCGTCCGCAAGCGGCAGGTCCTGGATCTCGGCGCTGCCCGGATTGGACGTCTTGACGACGACGAACACGCCGAGCCCGTCGCGCACGAAGAACGGCTCGAGCGAGTCGTACCCGAGATACGGGTTCACGGTGACCGCGTCCGCCAGTGGCGCCAGCGCGGCGACATAGGCGCGGGCCGTCGACGGGACATCGCCGCGCTTCGCATCGACGATCACGAGCAGCCCCGCCTCGCGCGCGTACTGACACACCTCGGCGAGAGCCGCCCAGCCCCTTGCGCCCTGCGCCTCGAAGAAGGCCGACTGTGGCTTGACCGCGACCGCGACGCCCTCCACGGCGTCGACGATCCCGCGACAGAACTCGACGACCCCGAGCCCCTCCGGCATGAGCGCGGGATCGGGATCGAGCCCGATGCAGAGCGGCGCGCCCTTCTGTTCCACGGCGGCGACGAGCCGATCCGCGAAATGACCCGCCACGCTCACACCTCCAGGATAGGAGACGGCCCGGAGCGGACACAGAGAGGCCGCCCGGAGGCGGCCTCTCGATCCTCGGAGGAGAAGCTGCCCTTCCCGGGCCCGCCCGCTAGTACGAAGACGTCTGCTTGACGGCCGACTTGAGTCCGCTGCCGGCCGAGAACTTCGGCACCCGTGCCGCAGGGATGTGCACCTTCTCGCTCGGGTTGCGTGGATTGACGCCCATCCGAGCCGCGCGATTCGCGGTCGAGAACTTGCCGAATCCGGTGAACGCAACCTCGCCCCCGCCCTTCAGCGTGTCGACGACAGCCTCGAGGAACGCGTCGACGGCCTTGCCCGCATCACGGTTCGACAGCTGCGCGCGGCGGGCCACCTCGGATACGAACTCCTGCTTCGTCACACTCTCTCCTCCAGTCGTTAAATCGCTTGCAGCGCCGGACCGACCCTACCAACTCACGGTTTGCGGCTCAACCATGCGGTTTTGCGGGGGTTTTCTCGCTCTGTAGCAGCTCTCCTGCCCTGAAGAGGGGCCGCAGACGGACGGCATGGCGCGCGAGGGCGTCGGCTCCGCCCTCCTCCCGATCGACCACACAGACCGCCGTGCGGACGACGAGGCCGGCTTCCCGGACGGCTGCGATCGCTTCCAGGAGCGCTCCGCCGGAGGTGACGATGTCCTCGACGAGGCACACGAGCTCGCCCGGCTCGAAGGCGCCTTCGATGCGATTCGCGGTCCCGTAGTCCTTGGCCGCATCGCGGACCATGAGGAAGGGCAGCCCCGAGACGAGGGACGCCGAGGCGGCGAGGACGACGCCGCCGAGCACCGGAGCGGCGAGGCGCACGGCCTCGGGCTCGTGCTCGCGGACGGCGTCGGCGATGCGCTCGCCGAGCGGCGCGAGCAGCTCGGGCCTCGTCTCGAAGCGGTACTTGTCGAGGTAGTAGCGCGAGCGCTTGCCGGACCGGAGGACGAAGTCCCCCTCGAGATAGGCCGCCGCGACGAGGGCCTCGCCGAGCTCCGCGTCGCTCATGACTGCCGCGCGGCCGCGAGGACCTGGTGTGCGAGTGGGAGCAGCCGCTCAGCCTCCCGCGACCCGGCCGAGAACGTGACGAAGGAGCCGTCGTCGAAGTAGATCTCGAGCCGCTCGCGTCCTCCCCCGAGCAAGCGCCGGTACACGAGCGTGCCGGCCAGAGCGCCGCCCGCGAAGCCGACGAGGCGGAGCAGCCTATGTCTCATCTGCGACCGCCGCCAGGCAACGTTTCAGGTCGTAGAAGACGAGGCCCGGCGCCGGCCGCCCGCTCGCAACGGCGGCGACGATCGTCCTCCCATCCGCCCCGGTCACCGCGAACAAGTCCCGGTCGGCGAGCGCCGCGTGGAGCTGGGTGACCCGACTGCCGTCGCTGCGGAACGCCGCAGCACCGTCGAGGAGCTCGCGCACAGCGTGTGCCAGGACGCCACCGCGCGCCTCGGGAATCCCCACCGAGCCGGCCGTCTCGCCGTTTCCGGACAGGACGGCCGCCGCCTCGATCTGTGGCGAGATCTCGACGAGATCTGCGAGCGCGCGCGCCGCGTCCACGGCTGCTGACGGTATCAAGGTGCAGACTCTTCCCCGTGCAGGTACGGCGCCGCCACCTGGTGCACAAGTTCTTCGCCGACCGAGGCACCCACCTCGCGGCGATGGTCGCGTACTTCGCGCTGCTCTCGTTCGTGCCGCTCGTGTTCCTCGCGCTCTCGCTCTTCGGCCTGACCCACCGCGCCGAGGCCTCGGACTTCTTCGTTCGCGAGCTCAAGCACGCGTTCCCGGGAACGTCGCTCGACAGCATCATCAAGCTCGTCCACCGCGTCCAGGACAACGCGGCCGCTCTCGGGATCATCGGCGGCGTCGGCCTGCTCTGGTCGTCGCTGTCGTTCTTCAGCGCTCTCGAGTCCGCGCTCAACATCGTGTACGGGCTGCCGAACCGGGCCTTCCTGCACGGGAAGCTGCTCGCCGCCGCGCTGATGTCGAGCGTCCTCGTGACGCTGTTCGTGAGCCTCGTCGTGGGCGGGCTCGGAGTCACGGTGTTGAAGCACCACCTCGGGGCGTTCGCGGACAGCTCAGCGCTCGCCTACGGCGTCTCGATCGGCGCCTCGCTCGTCGGCGTGTTCGTCTTCCTCCTCGCGGTCTACCGCTGGCTGCCGAACACGCGCATCACCTTCGGCGAGGCGCTGCCGGGCGCCATCGCCGGGTCGCTCGTGCTGGAGGCCTCGTTCCAGGCGCTGCCGATCTTCGTGCGCTTCGCGGACGTCAACGTGACGCTGCGGACGCTCGGCGGCCCTGCGATTCTCCTCATCTGGCTCTACGTGATGGCGAACGTGATGATCTTCGGCGGCGAGATCAACTGGTGGTGGCGCGAGAGGCAGAAAGAGCTCTCAGGAGCGCCTGCGCTGCCCCTGAGCGATGGGAGTTGACCGACTTCCACTCGTTCCCCAGCTCCGCCACCGTCCGCTCCTCGCCGTCCGGGACGAAGATCGGGTCGTAGCCGAATCCCTCGGTGCCGCGCGGCTCGGCGGCGATACGGCCCTCCAGCGTCCCGGTGCCGCGGAGCTCATCGCCGTCGGGTGAGAGGAGGACGAGCTCCGAGACGTAGCGCGCGGCGCGATCCTCGACGCCGCCGAGCTCGCCGAGGAGCTTCGCGACGGCCGGCGCCCCCTCCGGCGCGTACCGTGCCGAGAGGACGCCCGGGCGGCCGCCCAGCGCCGCCACCTCCAGGCCGGAGTCCTCGGCGAGCACCCAGCCACTCGCGTGCTCGCGTCCGAAGGCGGCCTTCAACGCCGCGTTCTCGTAGTACGTCGCGCCGGTCTCGGGCGGATAGTCGTCGCGGTCGAGCGGCTCGAGCGTCCAGCCCGGGAGGAGCCGCTCGAGCTCGTGTGCCTTGTGCGCGTTGCGCGAGCAGAGGATCGCCCTCACGGAAGCTCGACTGCGATCGCCTCCGCCTGGAGCGCCGCGATCTCGCCGATGCCCGCCGTGGCCAGCTCGAGCAGTTCGTCGAGGGTCTCGCGCGCGAACGGGTCGCGCTCGGCCGTCGCCTGCACCTCGACGAGACGTCCGTCGCCGGTCAGGACGACGTTCATGTCGGTGTCGGCGCTCGAGTCCTCGGCGTAGTCGAGGTCGAGGAGCGGCACGCCGTCCACGACTCCGACGGACACGGCCGCGACGGAGTCGCGGAAGCCACGCGAGAGACCGAAGCGCTCGAGAGCGCGCATGGCCGCGACGTACGCCCCGCAGATCGCCGCGCAACGCGTGCCGCCGTCGGCCTGGAGGACGTCGCAGTCGAGCCAGAGCGTCCGCTCGCCGAGCGCCTCGAAGTCGACTACCGCGCGGACGGCGCGTCCGATCAGCCGCTGGATCTCGACCGTCCTCCCCTGCTGTTTGCCCCGCGCCGCCTCGCGCTGGACGCGCTCGCCGGTCGAGGCCGGGAGCAGCGAGTACTCCGCGGTGATCCAGCCGCGACCCTGGTTGCGCATCCAGCGCGGCACGTCCTCCTCGATCATCGCCGTGCACAGCACCTTCGTCCGCCCCTGCGTGATCACGACCGAGCCGTGCGGGTTCTCGAGGTAGTCCGGCTCGAATGAGATCTCGCGGAGCTGGTCCGGCTTGCGTCCGTTCTCTCTCACGCAGCCGCCTCGAGCGTCGCGACGGTCACGTGCTCGACGTCGCGCACGGGGAGCTGCAGGAAGCGGCGCCCGAGCTCGCGGAAGGCCGCCGGGTCGCCGGTCGTGAGGAAGCGGTAGGCGCCCTCGCGCCCGCGCTCGTTCTCCACGCCCTTGCGCGCGAGCGTCTCGACCACCTCGCGGGCCGTCTCCTCCGCCGAGAAGACGAGGGTGACGTCGCGGCCGAAGACGCGCTCGAAGATCTTGCGGATCAGCGGGTAGTGGGTACAGCCGAGGATCACGGTGTCGACCCCTTCCGCCTGCAGCGGCGCCGCGTACTCGCGCACAGCCCGCTCCGTCTCCTCGCCGTACGGGTCGTCGCCCTCGATCAGCGGCACGAGCCGGGGACAGGCGACCGGGTGGAAGGAGATGCCCGCGTCGAGCGCATGCACGAGCTCGGCGTAGCGTCCGCCGTCCACGGTCGCCGCGGTGGCGAGCAGACCCACGCGCCGGTTCCGCGTCGCCTGCACGGCGGCGTGGGCCTCCGGCGTGATCACGCCGACGACCGGCGCCGTCAGCTCCTCCTGCAACTGCGGCAACGCTGCCGAGGTCGCCGCGTTGCACGCGACGAGGATGAGCTTTACGTCCTGCTGCTCGAGGTAGGCGCCGATCTCGCGGGCGAAGCGGCGGATCTCCTCGAGCGGCCGCGGCCCGTACGGCAGACGCGCGTGGTCGCCGAGGTAGACGAAGTCCTCGTTCGGCATCGTCACGAGGCACTCGTGGAGGACGGTAAGGCCGCCCACTCCGGAATCGAAGACGCCCACGGGACGAGGATCCATGGCGAGCATCGTAAAGGCGCGCTAGCGTGCGAACCGTGGGTCGGATCCGGGTCGCCGTCGCGGTGTGCGTCGCAGCCCTCGTCTGCGCCGGAGCCTCGGCCGCCGCGCCGACCACACAGGAGCTCACGATCACCGCCTCGGACGGCACGCAGCTCGCGTGCGGCCTCGTCCTCCCCGACGGATCGCCGCCCGCCGGCGGCTGGCCCGGGCTGCTGCTTTTCCACGGTCTCGGCCAGACGCACACGTTCATGGAGACGATCGCCGCCGCGGCGTTCGCGCCCGCCGGGTTCGCTTCGCTCGCCTGCGACGCGCGCGGCACCGGCGCCTCCGGCGGCACGTTCGGGCTCGAGGGGCCGAAGAGGTCCAGGACGTGAGTGATCTCTTCGCCTGGTTCGCCGCGCGAGGCGACGTCTCCGACACGAAGATCGGCGCCTTAGGCCTCTCGCTCGGCGGCGGTGCCGTCTGGAACGCGGCGGTCGCCGGCGTCCCATTCAAGGCGATCGTGCCGGCGATCACGTGGACCGATCTCGGCGCAGCGCTCAACCCGAACGGCGTGCCGAAGTCGGGCGAGATCGCGCGGCTCACACAGGCCATCCCCATCTCCCGCTGGGACGCCGAACTCTCCCAGGCTCGCGAGGACCTGCTCGGCGGCATCGTGACCTCCCCGGTCAGGAGCACGGAGGCGGTACGCTCGTCGCGCTCCCAGCTCCACTCCCTCACCGTCCCGACGCTGCTGCTGCAGGGGCGGCACGACTTCCTCTTCGACATCGACCAGGCGCTCGCCGCGTACAAGCTGCTTGCAGGTCCGAAGGAGCTGTACCTCGGCGACCTCGGTCATGCGCCGGCGGGGAACCCGGTTGCCGAGCAGCTGCTGTACGTCGGCACGGCCGTCGCGTGGTTCGAGCATTACCTCGCGGGAGTAGGAAGCGTGCATGGCGGGATCGAGCTCGCGCACGACCCATGGGACGGGACGACCACGTCGTACACGACCATCCCACGCACGCGACACAAGAGCGTGAACCTCCCGGGAAGCAAGAAGCTGTCGACGACGAGCGCCTCCACCAGCCGGACCGTGCGGCTGACGGGAGGACCGTTCGAGACGTTCGGCGACGGCTCGGTCACCGTCCGCTACTCGGGCGCCGGGCGCTCGTGGCAACGGCTCGTCGCAACCGTCGGGGTGAAAGGCAGTTCGACGCCGGTGACCTTCGGCGCCGCGGTGCTGAAGAAGGCGTCAGGCGTCCTGCGGATCCCGCTCAGCAACCAGGCCGTCCTCGTTCCGCGCGGCAAGCGGCTCGTCGTCACGGTCGGCGGCGAGACCGCCGGCGGCGTCTACCTCAAGCCCGCCCTCTCGGTGAGCACCGGCTTCATCACGATCGGCCGCATCACGCTGAGGCTGTCCCTGCTCCAGAACGCCGTGTCCGGCTAGCGTCCGCCGCGTGGCGGCGACGGTCCGGATCGGCACGTGCTCGTGGGCCGACGAGGCCCTCTCGAAGTGGTTCTATCCGCCCAAGCTGCCGGCCAAGGAGAGGCTCGCCTGGTACGCGGAGCACTTCGACACGGTCGAGGTCGACTCGACTTACTACCGCCTGCCGGGCGAGTCGATGGTGCAGGGCTGGGCCGAGCGAACGCCGGACGGCTTCACGATGCACATCAAGGCGTTCGGCCTCATGACGCGGCATCCGGTCAAGGCCGAGGTCGTGCCGGAGGACCTGCGCGCCGAGATGCCCGTCGACGAGCGCGGCCGCATCGACCGGCCGCCGCGCGAGCTGCGCGCCGAGGTCTTCCGCCGCTTCCTCGAGGGACTCGAGCCGCTCCGCGCCGCCGGCAAGCTCGGCGGGATCCTCTTCCAGCTGCCGCCGTACATCGTGTACAAGGACAGCTCGCTCGAGTACCTCGAGTGGGCGCGCGAGCAGCTCGGCGAAAACGAGATGCTCGTCGAGTTCCGGCACCGCTCGTGGCTCGACGACGAGCATCGCGCCGAGAGCCTCGCCTTTCTGGAACGGATCGGCGCCGGCTACGTCGTCGTCGACGCGCCGCGCTCGGACACGGCGAAGAACCTCGTCCCCACCGTCGTCGGCACGACGTCGCCGACCGCGTACGTCCGCTTCCACGGCCGCAACCTCGGAACGTGGAACAAGCGCGGCGGCTCGGCGGCCGAGCGCTTCGACTACCTCTACACCGACGAGGAGCTCGCGGAGTGGATCGAGCCGCTTCGGGAGCTCGCCGGCCAGTCGGAGCAGGCGTTCGCCTTCTTCAACAACAACGCCTCGTCGGAGGATCCCGAGAACCCGCTCGGGCGCGTCGCGCAGGCGGCGACGAACGCCCGGCAGCTGCGGCGGCTGCTCGACGTGAACCGGATCGCGGCGAGCGGCGGCGCGTAGTGGACGTCCTGTCGCTCGTACACGGCGAAGATGCGCGCGCGGAGCTGTTCGCTCCCCTCGTCACGGAGGCCGGACACCGGCTCGACGAGTGGAGCTTCGGCTGGGGAACGCCGCCGCCGCGGCCGCTCGACGCGTACGACGCCGTGCTCGTCTTCGGCGGCTTCATGCATCCCGACCAGGACGATCTGTACCCATGGCTCCGCGAGGAGGTGGACTGGCTGGGCACGGCGCTCGAGGGACCGGTGCCCACGCTCGGCATCTGCCTCGGGTCGGAGCTACTCGCGCGGGCGGCGGGCGCGTGGGTCGGCCGGCTTGCCGTGCCGGAGATCGGCTGGGGCGAGGTCGAGCTGACGGATGCCGGCGCCGCCGACCCCGTCTTCTCGTCGCTGCCGCCGCGGTTCGACGGGCTCCTGTGGCACCGCTACGCGCACGAGCTGCCGGAGGGAGCGGTTGCGCTGGCGCACAGCGCGGCGTCGTTGCAGGCGTTCCGGCTCGGGGAGACGTGCTGGGGCGTCCAGTTCCACCCGGAGGTGACGGGGCCACAGCTCGAACGCTGGATCGCCGACGCGAGCGATCCCCCGCCGGACGCCCCGCGCTTGCTGGCCGAGACGCGCGAACGGATCGGCGAGTGGAACGAGCTGGGGCGCCGCCTCTGCCGGTCGTTTCTCGCCGCAGCCGAGCGCCTGCGTGCCGCCTGAGGCGCTGGCTCTCGCCCTCGCGGCGGCAGTCCTCCATGCCGGCTGGAACGTGCTACTGCGCGGATCGGAGGACGTCGAGGCCCGGACCGCCGTCGTCCTCGGGCTCTCCGTCGTTCTCTTCGCGCCGGTCGCGGCGGCGACGTGGTCGGTCTCGTGGTCCGTCGCGCCCTACGTGGCTGCCTCGGCTGCGTTCGAGGGCCTGTATTTCGCACTCCTCGTCGCCGCCTACCGCCGGCGGGAGCTGTCGGTCGTCTACCCGGTCGCGCGCGGGTCGGCTCCCCTCCTCGTCCTGCTCGGGACGGCGGTCGTCCTCGGCCGTCACGTCTCGGCGGGAGCGGCAGCCGGCGTCTGTCTCGTCGCCGTCGGCGTGGTCCTCGTCCGCGGCGTCCACCGCGGAGCGGAAGGCGTACTCGTCGCGGTCGCAATCGGCTGTGCGATCGCGGGCTACACGCTCGTCGACAAGGAGGGGCTCCGCCACGCCGCCGCACTGCCGTATCTCGAGCTCGTCATGGCCCCGGCCGCGCTCGTCGCCGTCCCCGTGGTCGCCGCGCGGCGAAGCGTTCGGGTGCTCCAGGCCCAGCTCGGGTGGAGCGCGCTGTTCTCGGCCGTGGCTTCGTTCGGCGCCTACGCGCTCGTGCTCGCTGCACTCCGGCTCGCACCCGCGCCCGAGGTCGCCGCGGTGCGCGAGACGAGCGTCGTCCTCGCGGCGCTGCTTGCCGGCACATTCCTCCGCGAGCGCGTGAGCCTGGAGCGGCTCGCGGGCGCCGTCGCGGTTGCCGGCGGAGTGGGGCTGATCGCGCTGTCCTGACCGTCAGGCGCCTTGCACCGGCGTCGCCGCCGGCGTCTCCGCCGCCGGGCTCTCGCGGAGGTGGAAGTACATGAGCGTGAGGGCGACCGCGAGGAACGGGTCGACGATCGCGTTCGCGATCGTGCCGCCGATCCAGTAGCGCAGGAACGGATTGAGGAACGAGAAGATCGACTGGATGAGGCCCGAGGCGATTGCGCTCGCCAGCACCGCGACGATGATGATTCCGAAGACGGTCCACCCGTGGCCGCGGACGAGCTCGCGCGAGCGACTGAACGATTCGCCCACGCGCTTCCTCTCGAGGACGATCACCGGGACGATGAGACACCACCACGTCAGGAGGATCAGCCCTGGGACGATCAGGAGGACGAAGCCGAGGGCGATCCCGAGACCGGCGAGGATGCCCGCGCCGATCAGCGTCCCGAGGTACGGCTGCACGCGCTCGAAGAGCTCGCCGATCGACGAGTCGATCCTCCCGTCGCGGACGTCCTCCACCGCATAGACCAGGGCGCCCTGCAGCCAGAACGTGCCGACGAGCGAGACGACCGTCGTGATGAGGGCGACCAGTAGCGCCACCGAGCCCGTACCGATGAGCCACCCGAGCAGCGCGTTGAAGAGGTTGATGATCAGGAAGACGATCGCCGCGACGATGAAGAAGCGCGTGAAGAACCTCGTGTAGAGGTGCCATGCCTCGCCGAGAATGCCGCCTACGGTCACGCGCTGACCTTACGGCCTGGCGCGCCTGTTGCCAAGAGGGGCTAGCGCTCGAGCGGGAGCTCGTCGTGGCGGCTCCACTCGTGCCAGGAGCCGGCGTAGTTACGCGCCTCGTAGCCGGCAGAGCGTAGGGCCAGCGTCGCCAGCGCGGAGCGCGAGCCCGAATGGCAGTACGCGACGACCTCCGCGCCCTCGGGGAGCCCCACGAGCTCGCGGATGCGCTCCGCGGGCGCGGGCCGGCCCGGGGCCTCGAACAGCTCGCCGACTTCGAGGTTCCGTGCGCCCGGGATGTGGCCCTGGCGAGGGTCGCACTGGTTGCCGCGCCGCCCGGTGAACTCGTCCGGTGTCCGCACGTCGAGGAGCGTCAGCGACGAATCGCCGATCCGGCCGGCGAGCTCGGCCCTCGTCGGCAGCGCGCGCGGCCTCGGCTCGAGGTCGGCCTCGCGCACGGGCTCCAGCTCGACCGCTCCCTCCTCGAGCCCGCCCTCCCACGCTGCCATCCCGCCGAGGAGGATCGCGACCCGCGGATGGCCCGCGAGCTCCGCCATCTGCGCGGCCGGCATCGCGCCCACGCCGTCGCCGCGATCGACGAGCACGAGCCGCTCGCGCCCCGTGATTCCGTGCCGGCGCAGGCGCAGCGCGATCTCCTGCGCGAGCGCGCGCGCCGACTCCTCGTCCGCCGCCGGCGGCGGAGAGCCGAGCACGAGCGGCCGCGAGCCGGGGATGTGGCCGCGCATGTGCGCGTTCGGGCCGCGGACGTCGCCGACGACGAGATCGTCCTCGTCCAGGTGCTCGGCGAGCCAGGCGGAGTCGACGACGCCGTTCACAGGGCGGCGACGATATCGACCTCGCCCGCGATCGCGGGGCGCTGCTCGAGCCGCGCGAGCCAGTCCGAGAGGGAGGGGAAGCCGTCGAGCTCGACTCCGAGCATGTCGCGTGCTCGCAGCAGCCAGGGGACGTAGGCGATGTCCGCGAGCCCGTACTCCGCGCCGCCGAGGTACGGATGCTCCGCGAGCGCGGCGTCGAGACCGCGCGAGCGCGGCGTCGAGCTCGCTCGCGCGCTCCCTCCTCCCCGCGCCGGAACGCGTAGTAGGGATCGGTCAGCTCCTTGTCGCGAAAGAGGAGGAGCCGGACGTGCGGCGCGGTCGGCCGGGTCGGGCGGCAGCAGCGGCGGCTCGGGGTAGCGCTCCTCGAGGAACTCCATGATCACGGCCGATTCCGGCAGCGGCCGCCCGTCCTCCTCGAGCACGGGCACGCGGCCGGTCGCGTTCTTCTCGTACAGCCAGGCCGGCCGGTCGGAGAGGTCGATCTCGACGACCTCGAGCTCGACGCCCTTCTCGGCGAGGACGATCCGGACACGCGCGCAGTAGGGGCAGCGCGCCGGCGTCGTAGAGCGTGATCACGCCTCGAGCCCCATCAAGGTCGCGAGCTGCTCGTACAGCTCCTGCGCCGGGGGGAGCTCGGCGGGCGAGGCCGCCGTGCGCGCCACCTCGCGCACCCGCTTCGGGTCAGCACCCGTCAGCCGCGCGACGACGGTCGCGTTTGCCCCGAGCGCATAGGCGTCCCCCGGCGGCAGCGGGCCGTAGTACTCGGGGACGGACAGGTACTCGTCGACGTCGGCGCCGCGATCGAAGAGGTCGTAGCGCACGACGGCGCCCCGCTGGATTCCGAGTGAGAGAACGACGCCGCCGGTCGTGTACGACAGCTCCTTCGCAAGCGACTTCAGCTTCTCGGGATCCTCGTCGGTCACGTCCGAGCGCACCCGCACCCATCCGCTGCCGACCTTCGTCTCCGGCTCGAGGCGCAGCACCTTGGCGGCATCGCGCCGAACCTTCTCCTCGTCGTCGGTCTGCACGTGGACGAAGCCGAACGTCGGACCCTCGGCCGGGTCGCCCAGCAGCCCATCGACCGGTGTGGCCAGCCGCCGCTCGACCGTGACGAAACCAAGCCGCTCGTAGAAACGGCGTGCATGCTCGTTGCTCTCGAGCACGTCGAGCTCGAGATGGTCGGCGCCCTGCTCCCGTGCGTGCTCGGCGGCGACGCGCATGAGCTCGCGCGCGAGGCCGCCGCCGCGCGCGCTCGGCCGCACGTAGAGAACCACGACGAAGAAGACACGCGGGCCGTCCCGCCGCAACGAGATGAGGCCGTCGCTTCCTGCGAGGAAGGAGAGGTCGGGCGCGAAATCGTGCTCGTCGGGATCGCGCCAGGGTGCGTCGGGAATCTCGACGTTGAAGGCGTGCCACAGCTCCTGCACGAGCTGCGAGTCGGCTTCGGTTGCGACGCGGATCACGGTGTCAGGAACTGGGCGAGGAGATAGTGCGCCGTCAGGTTCTGGAAGGGATCGAAGCGCGCGCCGGTCGCGCGGACGTCCACGTCACCATAGAGCGCGCGCACCGCCTTGCGCAGGGCGAGGTCTCCCGACGGCCAGGCGCGGGGACGTGCGAGATAGCGGGCAAGGAACCAATCGGCGGTCCATTCGCCGAGCCCGCGCAACGAAGTGAGTCGCGCTTTCACTTCCTCGTCGGGGAGGAGCGCGAGATCTTCGAGGTCGAGCCCGGAGCGCGCGAGCCCGACCACGTACTCGGCCTTGCGGCGCGAGAAGCCGAGCGCGAAGAGCTCCTCCTCCGCAGCGACCGCAAGCCGCTCCCGCGGCGGGAACGCCCAGACGCGGCCGACACGCTCCCCGAAGCGCTCGACGAGCCGGTTGCGAATGGCGACGGCCGCGAAGAGCGAGACCTGTTGCGCCGTGATCGCGCCGACGAGCATCTCGAACGGATCCGGGGCCATCGTCGGTCGGAAGCCGGGGAAGCGGGCGACAAGCGAGGCGAGTCGCTCGTCGCCCGCCGCCCAAGCGTAGAAGGCGACGAGGTCGAAGTCGAAGCCCAGCAGCTTCCGGACGACCGGCTCCGTCTCCGCGTCGAGCGGCTTGACCTCGACGCCGCCGGCCGCCGGCGCGATCTGCACCTCGCGCCCGCCGACGGCGCGATACAGCGCGCCCTCCTCCCAGACGGTCGCCCGGTCGAGGCCGAAGGCGCGGAAACGTGCAGTCGTCAGCTCGAGGGAGAACGGCTGCGGGACAGGCAGCAGCGGCACGCGTGTGCGCGCTACAGGTGAGAGGTCAGCCCGGCGCCCGAGGCGTCGGCGCCCTCGGCCGGCGAGTCGCCGTCCTGCGCGTTCGCGTACCAGGAGCGCCAGTACGTCCCGTCGTCGAGATCGCGCGCGAACGCGGTCAGCCTCAGCGGATGGAACGTGTCGCACATCACCGCGAGCTCGTGGGTCTCGTGCATCCCGATCGCCTTCTCGGCGAGCCCCGGCTGCGGCCCGTGCGGCAGGCCGGAGGGGTGGAGCGTGATCGAGCCGACCTCGACGCCCTTCCGCGAGCCGAAGTTGCCGGAGACGTAATAGATCATCTCCTCCGACTGCAGGTTCGAGTGGTGGTACGGGATCGGCACCGCGAGCGGGTCGAAGTCGAGCTTGCGCGGACAGAACGAGCAGATCACGAAGTTCTGTCCCGCGAACGTCTGATGGGACGGCGGCGGCTGGTGGATGCGGCCGGTGATCGGCTCGAAGTCGTGGATCGAGAACGTCCACGGGTAGAGGTAGCCGTCCCAGCCGACGACGTCGAACGGGTGGTAGTCGACGACGTACGTCTGGTAGCCGCCGCGGACGCGCACCTTGACCGGGTACTCGCCGCGCTCGCGCACCGTGTGCAGCTGGGTCGGCGGGTGGATGTCGCGGTTGTAGTACGGCGCGCCCTCCAGCAGCTGGCCGTACTGGTTGCGGTAGCGGCGCGGGATCTCGATCAGCCCCGGCGTCTCGAAGACGAGATACCGCTGCGGCCCCTCGGGCTTGAAGCGGTAGGTCGTGCCGCGAGGGACGACGACGTAGTCGCCCTCCTTGTACGGCAGGTCGCCGAAGATCGTCTCGAGCGTGCCGGATCCCTCGTGCACGAAGATCACCTCGTCGCCCTCGCCGTTCCGGAAGAAGTAGTCCATCGAGCCGGACGGACGGCAGAGCGAGATCTCGACGTCGTCGTTCCACATGAGCAGGCGGCGGCCCGTGATCTCGTCGCCGGCGGGCTCGGTGTCGAACGTCTTGAAGTGGCGGTGCGCGTGCTGCTCGGGCACCCACTCCTCCCGCTCGATCGGCTCGAAGCCGGCGAGCTCCATGACGCGACAGGGCGACTGTAGGTGGTAGAGGATCGACTCGTTACCGGTGAAGCCCTCGAGGCCCATCACCTCTTCGGTGAGGAGCGTCCCGTTCTCCCGGAACTGGACGTGGCGCTTGCGCGGAACGTCGCCGAGGCGCTGGTAGAACGGCATGGCGAAAGCGTAACGCCTACGCTAGGGCCAGCTCCGCGAGCCTGCGGCCCACCGCGGGCGCGAACTTGAAGCCGTGCCCCGAGCAGGCCGAGCCGACGACGACGCGGCCGCGCCGCTCGAGGACGAAGCCCTGGTCGGCCGTCGTCGTGTAGAGACACGCTTCCGCGGCGACCGGCTCGGGGTCGACGTCCGGGAACCGCTCGCGCACCCACGACGCGATGCGCTCGACGATCGCGGGGTCGGCCTCCCCGTCGATGTCCGGGTCGGTCTCGGCGCCTGCGTGGTGCGCGCCCGCCTTGAGCCCGTGCACGGGATCGTGGAGCGAGTACATCCCGTGACCTCCGGTCTCGGCGTTCAGGTCGACGATCGACGGTGGCGGCGGGCCCTCGCGGGCGAAGTACGCCACCGTCTCGCGCGTCACGGTCACCGGCACATCGGGAACGAGCTCCCGGACCCACGGTCCGGCGGTGACGACGACGACGTCGGCATCGAGCTCGTCGGTCGACTCGATCCGCCGGCCCGTCTCCACCTCGACGCCGGAGGAATCGAGGAACGCGTGACGCGCCCGGTCGGCGAACACGACGCCGGCATCGGCGACGTGCAGCGCCGCCCAGCCGTCGGGGAGGCTCGCGCCGAACGCGCGCACCTCGTCCCCGTCGAGCAGGCGGTACGCCACGCCGCACTCGTCGAGCGCCCGCGCCGATGTGAGCGCGGGATCGTCGACGAGCTCGACGAGCCCGTAGAGCCCGAGCAGGTCGGGGTCGAGCTCCCGCCAGCCCGCATACGCCTCCTGTGCGAAGCGGACCCATTGGGGGTCGGGATACGCGACGCGGAAGATCCGCGTCCGCCCATGGCTCGAGCCTTGGCGGTGATCGAGCGTGAACTGCTCGTGCACTGTCACCTCGGCACCGCGCTCGCGCAGCGCCCAGGCCGCCGCGCAGCCCATCACCCCGGCCCCCACCACCGCAACCTTCATCGTGCGAGCAGGTCTCCGGGGTAGAGCGTCGTGTTCTCCGCAGCGTGCGCGACGAGGCGCTCCCAGTCGACGCCGGGCGGCGTGCCCTCGTCCGGCGTGGTCACGACCGGCCCGAGCGTGAGCGCGAAGTCGCGCTGCTTCGCGCCGTGGAGGTCGGGCGCCACCCATTCGACGAGCGGCGTGAAGCCGCCGATCGCCCCGTCGGCGCCGATGATCGCTGCGACGCGCTCCACGTGCTCGGCTCCTTCCACTCCCGGATCCTCGCCGGCCGCCTTGATCGCGGCCGGGTTCGCAAAGACGAAGTCGCCGTCCTCGTCGAAGAGCCGCACAGAGGGTGGATGAAGCACCGGCGCGCGGAAGACGACGTCCTCAAGCGGGTACTCCGCGTGCTTTCGCGCCCGGCCGCCGCCGGTGAAGAACGCCTGCAGCGTCTGCGCCGCGAGCTGGATCACCCGCTCGCCGTCGACCCTTCCCGGCCACCCCCGCTCGAGGAACGGCTCCTTCGGACTGAACATGCAGAGCTTCACTGTGTCGCCTTCACTGGGGCTCGGTGTGGACGACGACGTCGGCGATCTCCGGGCGCTCGCGCCGGATCAGCTCCTCGATCCTGCTGGCATCCGCGTGCGCGGCGGCGAGCGTGTCCGAGCCGAGGCGCAGGGTCAGATAGGCGACGAGCCCCTCGTCGGTGTCGACGAAGCGGAGGTCCGCCGGGTCGACGCCGAGCTCGGTGCGCACGATGCGGCGCACGGTCGCGGCATCGCCCGCGACCTCCGTACCCGACGCTCCCTCCCCTAGCGGCTCGAGATGCGTCTGCACCGACGACACCTCGGGCACCGTACGCTCGATCGCGCGCTCGACCTGCTCGGCGATCGCGTGCGCCTCCTCGAGCGACAGGTCGCCGGGAAGCTTCAGGTGGAGTGAGAGCTCGGTGCCGCTGTCGGTCGAGACGACCGAGACGTTGTGCACCTCGCGCACGCGCGGGACGTTGAGCGCGGCGGCGTGCGCACGCTCGCGCACGTCGGCGTCGTCGGCACGCATCGGCTCGACGTGGACGACCACGTCGGCTTCCGGCAGCGCCGACTGCACCGCACGCTCGACCGCGTCGGCAGCCGCGTGGCCCTGGCCGACGGCCGCCCCGTAGTCGACGCCGATCACGACGTCCGCGAACACCTTGCCGGCCGCCTGCCGCATCCGCAGACGGCGCAGCTGCACCGGCGGCTCGACGTCGACGATCGCCAGACGCGCCGCCTCCTCGGCATCCGCCGGGGCGCGGTCCATCAGCACGTCGATATTGCGCCGCATCAGCCGCGCGGCCGCGAGCAGAACGAGCGCGGCGACGAAGAGCGCCGCGACCGAGTCCGCCCCTGGATGGCCGGCGCGGACGAGCAAGAGTCCGACGAGCACCGCGACCGAGCCGCCGAGGTCGCTACCGAAGTGGAGTGCGTTCGACGCGAGCGCGGGGCTCCCGTACGCTCGCGCGGCGCGCCACGAGGCCGCTGTCCGTCCGATGTCGATGCAGATGACGAGCCCGACCACGGCGAACGCGTACCACGTCGCATGTGCGGTGGTGCCGCCGTGCACGAGGCGCGAGATCGCGCGCCAGACGATGAAGATGCTCGCGAGGACGAGGATCGCGCCCTCGGCGAGCGCCGCGAGGTGCTCGGCCTTCGCGTGCCCGTACTGGTGGCCCGGGTCGGCCGGCCGTACGGCGACGCCGACCGCGAAGAACGTCAGCAGCGCGGCGATGAGGTCCGTGCCCGAGTCGGCGGCGGCCGAGACGAGGCCGAGGCTGTGCGTGGCGAGACCGGTCCCGAGTTTGAGCGCGATGAGCGCAACCGCCGCGATGACCGACCAGAGCGCGGTTCTCCGCTGGGCCTCCACCGCCAGAAGCGTACGCAGCCCTCAGGAACGCACGGGCTCGGGCGGCCAGATGAGCGAGTCCTGCCGGAACGCGAAGTGGCAGATCGGCTCCCCCATGAGCGCGAGCGGCGCGATCGAGGCCAACTCGACCTCCGCCTCGGCCGGGCTGAGCAGCCAGCGGTCGTGATGCATCTCCGCACTGCCCTCCGCCGTGAAGAGGCGGTAGCGCTCGGTCAGGAACCACTCGAGCGAGCCGGGCTCGGCGTGGAAGGTCTCGTCCGTCGGCCGGTAGCGGCCCGAGAAGACGCGGGCGGGCTCCCCGAGCCTCACGCACTCGACTTCCCGCCAGTCCCCAACCGGCTCCAACGTGATCCGCGCGTGGAAGGCTGGCACGTGGTAGATCCGGCGCATGCCGAGCGCGGCGAGCCGGCTCGAGGCGTCGATGCTGAAGAACCAGACGCCCGGCAGGCCGTCCGGGCCGCGGACGTACGTGCGGACGTTGAGCTGCAGGAAGGACGAGATCCCGGGCAGCGGCAGCGCACCACGAGCCCGCAGCGAGCGCACGCGGAAGAACACGATCCCGACCCAGGCGGTGCCGCCGTTCTCCTCGATCTCGAGCTCGTCCGGCACGCGCGCACGAAGCTCGCTCATGGGCACGGGCCAGTGCGCCCAGAACGTGTGCTCCCAGGTCTGGCCGAGCGTCCAGCGGCTCTCGGGCGGCGGAAACGGGCGGTGACCCACCCGGCGCAGCGAGCGTCCTTGCCGGCTTGCCGCCCTCGCATCGTCGAGCACGCCGGCGGCCTCCTAGAGGTTCCCGCGAAGGGCCTGCTCGCGCTCGATCGCCTCGAACAGGGCCTTGAAGTTGCCCTCGCCGAAGGTCGTCGCGCCGTGCCGCTCGATCACCTCGAAGAAGACCGTCGGCCGGTCCTGCGCCGTCTTCGTGAAGATCTGGAGCAGGTAGCCGTCGTCGTCGCGGTCGACGAGGATCTTGTGCTGCTGCAGCACCGTGTAGTCCTCGGCGATCTCGCCGACGCGGCCCGGCGCGTCCTCGTAGTACGAGTCGGGCGTCTCGAGGAAGACGAAACCGCGCTCCTTCAGCGACTCGACCGTGCCGACGATGTCGGTCGAGGCGAGCGCGATGTGCTGCGCTCCGGCACTGCCGTAGAAGTCGAGGTACTCCTGGATCTGGCTCTTGCGCCTGCCCTCGGCCGGCTCGTTGATCGGGAACTTGACCTTGCCGCTTCCGTCCGCCATGACCTTCGACATGAGCGCCGAATACTCGGTCTGGATGTCGTCGTCCCCGAAGTGGATGATGTTCGTCATCCCGAAGACGCGCTCGTAGAACTCCACCCACTCGTCCATCCGGCCCAGCTCGACGTTGCCGACGACGTGGTCGATGTTCGTCAGGCCGACGCCGTGGCCGGCTTGGCCGTTCGCCGACTCGGAGACGTAGCCGGGCAGGAACGGCCCGCCGTATCCGGAGCGGTCGACGAAGGTGTGGATGGTGTCGCCGTAGGTGGCGATGGCCGCGCGCTCGACGCTCCCGAAGTCGTCCTCGTCGCGCCGCGGCTCCATGACCCCGCGCGCGCCGCGCGACACCGCCTGCCGGTACGCCTCCGTCGCGTCCGGGACCGTGAGGGCGATGTCGCGGACACCGTCGCCGTGCTTGGAGTGGTGGCGCGTGATCTCGTGCTCCTCCTGCAGCGCGCTCGTGACCACGAACCGGATGTCGCCCTGCTCCAGGAGGTACGAGGCGCGGTCGCGGACCCCGGTCTCGGGGCCTGCGTACGCCGTCCGCGTGAAGCCCATCGCGTGCTCGTAGAAGTACGCAGCCTGCTTCGCATTGCCGACCCAGAGCTCGACGTGATCCCAGCCGAGCAGCGGCATGAAGTCTTCGGCCATGCAGCGATTATGCCGGGCCTTCGAGCTCGGCGACAGGCACTCGCGGACGCCGCCGCACGCGCTCGAACCCGATGCCGACGAAGATGAGGACGCCGCCGACGATCTCGAGGCCGTGGATCGACTCGGAGAGGATCAGAAGCGCGAAGAGCACGCCGAAGAACGGCTGGATGTTGTTGAAGATCGCCGCCCGCGGAGCGCCGACCCGGTCGACGGCCGTGAACCAGAGGATGTTCGTGAGGAAGAGCGGCCCGATGACGGCGTAGGCGAAGCCGAGCCAGACCGTCCCCGTGAAGGAGAAGTCCTGCCGGGCGACCTGGGGGATGCTCACCAGCGCAAGCGGCGCCCAGCCCAGCGCGAGCACGACCGAGCTGATCCGGTACGGCGAGTAGCGGCGCATCAGCGGCGCGATGGCGACGGTGTAGGCGGCCCAGGTGACGGCGAGCGCGATCGCCAGCAGGATGCCCTTCCAGCCGGAGACGAGCCCCCCGCCGGCGCCGACCGCGATCAGAGCCACGCCGGCGAAGGTCAGGCCGGCGCCGATCCAGAACGACCTTTGCAGATGTGTGTGCAGGACGGCGATCGAGATCAGCCCCACGAACATCGGGCAGGTGGCGAAGAGGAGCGACACCGTCGAGGCGTGGGCGAACTCGAGGCTGTAGACGAAGCAGAGCTGGTTCGCGAAGATCATGGCCGCTGCGATGCCGACGTATTTCCAGTCGGCACGCGCGATCCGGAACGAGCGCTCGCGCCACCACGTGTAGCCCCAGAAGATGGCGATTGCGACGAAGTAGCGGATGGTCGCGTACGCGAGCGGAAGCCAGCCGTGCTCGAGCATGTACTTCGTGACGGTGACGTTCAGCGCCCAGAGCAGGACGGCGGCGAGCAGCATCGCGTCCACTGGGGAGGGCCGGCGCACGTCCTCGAACGTACCTTCGTTAGGCTCTGCGCCGATGCCGGAGCCGACCTTCGCCGACGTCGACGAGCTCGTCGGGCCTGCCACGCCGCACTTCGCCTACCAGCTCCGCGCGCGCGTGCGCGAGCTCGTTCTCGACCTGCCGGAGGAGCACGAGGTGCGCCGCTACGCGGAGGAGAAGATGGAGCTGCTCGACCGGCTCGGGCACGCGTCCTCGAAGGCGGCCGACAGCCGGCGCGAGCCGTCCACGCGCCCCGGCTGGAGCGAGCTGCCGAGCTCGGCGCCCGCCGACGAGCCGCTGCCCCGACGGCGATGAATCTCGAAGGCGCGTCGGTTCTCGTGACCGGCGGGACGCGGGGAATCGGCCGGGCGATCGCGCTCCGGCTCGTGGCCGACGGAGCCTCCCGGGCGGTGCTCGGTTACATGCGCAACGACAAGGCGGCCGAAGAGGCCGCGGCCCTCATCGAGGAGGCCGGCGCCGAGGCGGTGCTCGTGCGCGGCAACGTCGCGGACGCGCGGGTGGTCGAGCAGCTCGCCGCCGCCGGCGGGCCGTACCGCGTCGTCGTCCACAACGCGGCGACCGGCGTGATCCGCCCGGCGCTCGAGACCGAGGACAAGCACTGGGACTGGACGCTGGCCGCGAACGCGCGCGCTCTCCTCTCGCTCGCCCGCGCGACCGTGCCGGCGATGGACGACGGCGGCTCGATCGTGGCGATCTCGAGCCTCGGCGCGCAGCGTGTCCTCCCGAACTACATCCTCATCGGCACCTCGAAGGCGGCGCTCGAGTCGGTCGTCCGCTACCTCGCCGTCGACCTGGCGCCGCGCGGGATCCGCGTCAACTGCGTCTCGGCGGGCGTGGTGGACACCGAGGCGCTCGACTGGTTCCCGAACAAGGAGCAGATGCTCGCCTCGGTGAAGCGGACGCCGGCGGGGCGGCTCGTCGAGCCCAAGGACGTGGCGGCGGCCGTTTCCTTCCTCTGCTCGCCGGATGCGGCGATGGTCTGCGGCCAGACGCTCGTCGTCGACGGCGGCTACTCGCTCGGAGCGTAGGGATGGAGCCGACCGAGGAGAACCTGCGCGCCTGGGAAGACGCGCATCGGGCCCGCGCCGAGCCGGTGGAGCTGCCGGTGTTCGTGCAGCGCACGCTCGGCGACCTGAAGCGGAAGCGTGTCCTCCACCTTCTCTGCGGGACGGGCGAGGCGACGGCCGCGCTGGCCGACCTCGGCGCCGTCGCAACGGGCCTCGACCCCCGGCCGGCGGCGCTCGAGGGGGCGCGCGAGAGGTGGCCGAAGATCCTGTGGGTGGACGGCGACCCGCAGTCGCTGCCGCGGCAGCTGCGGCGTGGCCGCTTCGATCTCGTCTACTCGGGCGAGGGAGTCCTCGGCGGTCTCGACGACCTCGACGGCTGGGCGACCGGGATCGCGGCGGCGTTGCGCGAGCACGGCGAGCTCCTCGTCTTCGACGATCACCCGGTTGCGGACTGCGTCGACGGCCTCCTCCGCTGGCGCAGCGACTACTTCCGTGACCGGTCCGATCCCGACCGGCTGTGGCGGATGGGACAGGTCGTGAGCGCACTCGCGCGAGCCGGGCTGCACGTCGAGGCGCTCGAGGAGTACCCGGGCGGCACCTCGCGGCGCCGCCACGACCGCCGCATCCCGGCGACGTTCCTGCTCTACGCGCGTCGTGCCGCCTAGGTCAGCCGAGCTTCTCGAACGCCTCGTCGAGCTCGGCATCTGCGATCGTGAACGGCGGCGTCGCCTGGATCAGCGAGCCGTCGGGGCCTGCCGGGACGACGAGGACTCCGCTCGCCAGCGCCTCCTCCGCGTCGCCCTCGCGTGCGCGGAGCAGGCCGCGGCCCCGCCAGCCCGCCCGTTCGAAGCGCTCGCCCGCCTCACGCACGCGATCGAGCAGCCTCGGCACCTCCTCGACCACGACGAGCGCGGCCGCACACGCGAGCGGGCTTCCGACATGCGTGTGCGTGTAGACGTCCTCCGGGCCGAGGTCCCACACGTTCTCGAGGCGCTCACGGTAGAAGAGGGCCGCCGAGAGCGGAAGGCCGCCGCCGAGCGCCTTGCCGACACAGAGCACGTCCGCCACCTCCTCGCCCGGCCACATCTCCCCCACGCGGCCGAGCCCGGCGTAGATCGAGTCGACGAGGAGGAGCGCGCCCGCGTCGTCGCAGCGCCGGCGCAGCATCGCGAGGAAACCGTCCGGCGGAACCCGCGAGCCCGCCCTCCCCTGCACCGGCTCGACGATCACGCACCCGGCGTCCTCGGGCAGCGGCCCGGGGTCCTCGCCGTAGGGGAACCGGTGCACCGGCCCCGGCAGCCACGGCGCGAACGGCTCGCGGAACCGCTCGAACCCCGTCGCGGCGAGCGCGAGCAACCCGGTGCCGTGGTAGGCGCCGTCGAAGGCGACGATCCCCGGCCGGCCCGTGGCGAGCAGCGCCGTCCGGAGCGCGATCTCGACCGCGTCCTCGCCCGTCACGCCGAGCTTCGCCGGCCGCGGCAGTGCCTCGCGCAGACGCACCGTCACCTCGGCGTCGGCCAGATCCCCGAGGGCGTGCACGACCTCCTGCTCGCGCCAGGCATCGAGGATGCGCGGGTTGCGATGGCCGAGAGCCGCAACGCCGAAGCCGCCGGTGAGGTCGAGCAGCTCGCGCCCGTCGGCGAGCGTGACGCGACAGCCCTCGGCCCGCGCCCAGATCACCGTGCGCCGAGACGGAGAACCCGGCCGGCGGTGGCGCGGGCGATCGTCCCCGCCATCGCCGGGTTCTCCTGCAGCCGGCGCAGCGAATAGCGGTACCAGTGCTCGCCGAACGGGACGTAGACGCGCAGGCGGTGCCCCTCCGCGACGAGCTCGTCGCGCCGCTCCTCGCGGACGCCGAGCAGCATCTGGAGCTCGTACTCGAGCGGCCCCAGACCCCGCCTCGAGATCCGCGCGAGGGACTCCCCGATCAGCCACTCGTCGTGCGTCGCGACGCCGACGTAGCAGCCGGCATCGAGGAGGGAGTCCAGGGAGGCGAGGAAGTTCGCCCGCACTGCCTCGTAGTCGGTGAACGCGATCGAGCCCGGCTCGAGGTAGATGCCCTTGCAGAGGCGGACGCTCGGCCGCAGGTCGGCGAGCGCACGGACGTCGTCGAGTGTCCGCCGCAGCCGCGCCTGGAGGACGACGCCGAGGTTGTCATGCCCGTCCTCGCGGAGCTCGCGGTAGAGCCGCAACGTGTCGTCGGTCGTCGACGCGTCCTCCATGTCGATCCGGACGAAGTTCCCGTAGCCGCCCGCCGTCCGGACGACGTCGAGGAGGTTCTCGCGGCAGAGCTCATATGACAACCCGAGCCCGAGCGCGGTCAACTTCACGCTGACGTTGGAGTCGAGCGCGGCCTCGTCGATCGCGGCGAAGACGTCGCGGTAGGACAGGGCGATCGTGCGGGTCTCCTCCTCCCGCGTGATCTCCTCGCCGAGCACGTCGACCGTCGCCATCTTCCCGCCCGTGTTGAGCTCGCGCACGCACCCGACGGCGTCGGCGAGCGTCGAGCCGGCGATGTACCGCGAGGAGAACAGCTGCACGACGGGCTTCGGCACCGCGGGCAGGACGCGGACGAGGGCAGAGTCGAGCAGCGACACGGGCGCGGCGATTCTACGCGGGCCGCAGCTTGGTGCTAGGTCTCGCGCATGAAGCCCTGGCGAGCGGCGCTGACGAGCGCCACCGCCTCGGGAAAGAGGACGCGCATCGCGTCGCGCAGGGCCATCGCCTGCTCGTCGGCCCCACCCTGCGGCTGCAGCTGCTGCAGCGCGGCCGCGGTCAGCTCGACGGCGGTGTTCAGCGTGAGCGTCGCGAACTGCTCCCGCTGCGCCTCCTGGACGCTCTCTGCCTGCTGCTCGGCGAACTCGCGCAGGCCGCGCATGATCTCCTCGGGATCGCCGCCGAAGGGGAATCCGAAGCCGCTGCCTTCCATCCGTGCAAGGGTAGCCGCGCGCCGCGGGGCTACGTCAGCGGCAACTTGTGATTGCGCTCCAGGTCGTCCGCCAGCTCCTCCACGGAGCCGAGCGCCGCCTGCATCGCGGCCGCGAAGGGAGACGGGCCGTCCTCCCCGAGCGCCTGCTCGAGCCGCCGCGAGGCTGAGCCGATCGCGTCGAGGTACGCGCTGCTCGCCACGCGCGGTTCGGGCTGCAGCGTCTCGGCGAGCGACGCCGCCGCGGCTTCCGCATCCTCGATCCCGACGGGGGCGTCGGTCTCGCGCAGCTCGGCAAGCCGGGCCCGGAGCTCGGGCAGGTGGCCTCCCCCGGCGGACTCCTCCGCGATCTCGCACAGCGCCGCGACCGAGGCGGCGTCCCGCACGAGCCGCAGTTCGGTCAGCGGCTGCGCGTCGTCGCCCAGCGCGAGCCACGCGCGGCCCTCCCCCGACTCGAACGCGCACAGGTAGACGCGCCGGCCGAGCGTCTCTGCAACGAGCACGCCGACTAGCTCCTCCCCCGGCGCCGTGAAGGCGGCGGCGGCGCCCGCGATGCGCGCAACGTCGTCGGCGACCGCCACGCGGACAGAATAGGGCTGTGGAAGCTTCCGCCCGCACTCGCCACGCGCGCGACCTGTTCGCGCCGCTGGGCCCGACGTACGACCGTTACGCGCGCCTCCTCTCGTTCGGCCAGGACCCGCGCTGGCGGTCCTTCCTCGTCTCACGGATCCCACCGGACGCGCGTCGCGTGCTCGACGTGGCCACGGGGACGGCGGCCGTGGCGATCGAGCTCGCACGCGCAGATCCCTCCCGGGAGGTCGTCGGCGTCGACCAGAGCCCCCAGATGCTCGAGGCAGGGCGCGAGCGAGTCGAGCAGGGAGGCCTGAGGGGCCGCATCGAGCTGCGCGATGGGCGCGCCGAGACGTTGCCTTTCGCAGCCGGCGAGTTCGACGCGCTCACCTTCACCTACCTCCTCCGCTACGTCGACGACGTGCCCGCGACGCTGCGCGAGCTCGCCCGCGTCGTCCGGCCGGGCGGGACGGTCGCGATGCTCGAGTTCGGGCTGCCGCGCGGGGCGTGGCGGCCGCCCTGGGAGCTCTACGTGCGAGTGGGGTTGCCGGCGGCAGGAGCCGTCGTCTCGCCCGGCTGGGGCGGCGTCGGCCGCTTTCTCGGCGGGAGCATCCGCGACTTCTGGCGGGAATGGCCCGAGCAGCGGCTTCTCGACGCCTGGCGGGACGCGGGAGTAGCCGACGTACACGTGCGGCGGCTGAGCCTCGGCGGCGGGCTCGTCGTCTGGGGGCGGCGCGCGTGACGGCGGCACGGCCCCGGCCGGCGTTCTACGCGCTACGCCCGGGCGGCTGGCGCGACTACCTGACGCTCCTCCACCCGCCGTACACGCTCTGGCACCTCTCCTACGTCGCGGTGGGTGCCGCGCTCGCGCCGCACATGGACTGGGCGCTGCTCGGCTGGACGACGCTCGCCTTCGCGCTGGCCATGGGTGTCGGTGCACATGCTCTCGACGAGCTGCGGGGGAGACCGCTGCAGACGCGCATCCCGCAGCGGATGCTCGTGACCCTCGCCGTGGTCTCGATCTCCGCGGCAGCGGCGATCGGCATTGCAGTCGCCATCTCGCGCACCCTCTGGCTGCTCGTCTTCGTCGCCGCGGGCGCGTTCATCGTCGTCGCCTACAACCTGGAGCTCTTCGAGGGCGCCTTCCACGGCGGGCTCTGGTTTCCGGCTGCGTGGGGAGCGTTTCCGGTGCTGACCGCCTATTTCGCATCCGCACGGACGCTGCACACAGCGGCGCTCGCTGCGGCGGCGTATGCGTTCGCCTCGAGCTGGGCGCAGCGGCGGCTCTCGACGCCGGTCCGGCTCGTCCGGCGCCGCGTCGTCGCCGTCGAGGGGAAGGCGCAGCTCGACGACGGGACGACGCTGCCGCTCGACGCCGACGCGCTCGCGGCGGTGCCCGAGGCGGCCCTCAAGGCCCTCGCCGCCGCGATGGTGCTCATCGCCGTCGCACTGCTCCTCCTGCGTGCGGGCTGGGGGTAGGGCCTAGACTCAGGACGGTGGCGCTGACGACCATCGCCGATCTCGTCTTCGCCGGCGGCGTCGTCCTCGCGGCGCTCACGCTCGCCGGCGCTGCGCTCCGCCTCGCCTCGACGCGGTTGCTCGCGGCGTCCGTCTTCCTCGAGGCCGCGGGAGCCGTCGGCTGCTGGGTCGCGTTTGCCCTGCGTCACGATCGGTCGCTCGCCGTCGCCGCGGGCGGGCTCACGGCCTGCGCCCTCGTCGCGGGAGCCGCCGTGCTCCTGCGCCTGGCGCTGCAGCGCGTCGGCGCCATGGACGACCGCCTTGCGGAGGCGCAGGCGGACCTGCTCGGCCTCGTCGAGCGCGAGAAGAGCGCGCGTGCGTCCGAGCTCGAGCTGACGCTCGCACGCGCCCGCGCCGATTCGCGCTCGCGCCTCGAGGAGCAGGAGAGGCAGATTGCGGAGGAGCGGCGAGCCCTCGTCGCGGAACGGGAGCGCGACGCCACCGTGGCCCTCAGCGACAAGCTGAACCAGGTCCAGGCGCAGGTCGAGCAGCGGCTCGCCGACTGGTCGCAGGATCTCGATCGCACCGCCGAGACGACGAGAACGCGCATCGCCGAGCTCGAGCAGCGGCAGGAGCAGCTTCTGCGCGAGCTCGAGCTGCGGCTCGCCGCCGACGCCGAACGGCTGTCGGCCGAGAGCGAGGAGCAGCGAGCGGCCGTCGGGCGGCTCCGCGCCGACCTCAGCCGCACGCTCGACGAGGCTCTAGCCCTTGTGCGAAGCGAGCTCGAAGTCCATGCCGCCGAGCGGCGCAGGGCGCTCCACGAGCTCGAGGATCGCCTTGCGCGCCGGGAGCGCGACCTCACCGAGCAGGCTCAACGGGAGGAGGCCGACGCGTTTCAGCGCGTGCGCGCCGGCTTCGAGGACCTGTCGGGGCGGCAGATCGAGCAGCTCGAGCGCGCGGTGGACCGCGCTGTTGCGTCCCATGCTGCCGAGGCCGCTCAGCGGTTCGCGCAGCTCGTCAAGACCTCGCGAGAGGATGCGGCAAAGCGCCTCGCACGGGAGCTGGACCGTTCCGTGAGCACTTTCTCCCGAGAAGCGGAGACGGTGCTCGCGGAACGGCTCGCGCACGTCGGAGATGCGGGCGCGCAGCGGCTCGAACACCGCCTCTCGAACGTTGCGAGCGAGCTCGAGCGGCGGCACGACGAGCTCGTGTCCGCACACGACCAGCGGCTTGGAGAGCTCGAGGCGGAGATGCGGCGGCGGATCGACGATCTCCGTGCAGATCTCGATGCGGAGCGCGGGGTTCTCGAGGCGCGTCTGCAGGAGCTCCTGCGCCGATTCTCCTCGGCCGCCGCCGTCCGCGGTTCCTAAAAACCTTTACGAAGCTGCTCTAACAACGGCCGGGAGGGTTCGTCGGTAGCAGAGCGAACCTGGTGTGGCCATGAGCGAGACAACGACCCAGATCCTCGAGCCCCTCGTCGACGAACGGTCGAAAGTGGAGAGCTGGCGCCTCCACATCCTGATCGAGGCCGGGTACCCACTTCCGCTCGCCGAGCGGCTCGCGGTGAGCGAGGCGGACCTCCATCTCGCCTGCGAGATGCTGGGCCGGGGTTGCACGGCCGAGACGGCCGCCGAGATCCTCCTCTAGGCTCCTGGCCCGCGCCGCAGAGGCGCGAGTACGCTGCGCGCGTGGCCAAGGTCGAGGCGCTGCCGTACGACGATCGCACCGTCTACTCCGTCGCCGCGTTCAACCGCGGGGTGGGGCAATGGCTCGCACGCCTGCCGACCCTCTGGGTCGAGGGCGAGGTCACCGAGCTCCGTCGGCACGAGCGGTGGGCGACGGTCTTCTTCACGCTCAAGGATCCCGCCGACGGCTCGTGCGTCGGCGTGACGATGGGGCGCGGGAGATTCGACGCGCTCAGGCTCGACCTCGCCGACGGCGAGCGGGTACACGTTTTCGGCAGGCCGGAGCTCTACGAACAGCGCGCCGAGTTCAAGCTCCGCGCGCTTACGATCGAGCGCTTCGGCGTCGGCGCCCACCTCGCCTCTCTCGAGCGGCTGAAGACAAGCCTTGCTGCGGAGGGGCTCTTCGCGGAAGCCCGCAAGCGCGCTCTGCCGTTCCTGCCGCGCCGCATCGGGGTCGTGACCGGCAATGACGCGGCAGCGAAGCGCGACGTCGTCACGACGATCCGCTCCCGCTTCCCGCCGGCTTCGGTGCTCATCGCGGAGACGTACGTGCAGGGCCCGCGCGCGGCCGCGGAGATCGTCGCCGCGATCCGCGCGCTCGGCGAGGAGCCCGGCGTCGACGTCGTCGTCCTCACGCGCGGAGGCGGCAGCTTCGAGGACCTCCTCCCTTTCAGCGACGAGCGCGTCGTCCGCGCAGTGGCCGAGTGTCCCGTGCCCGTCGTCTCGGCCGTGGGCCACGAGCAGGACACGCCGCTATGCGACCTTGCGGCGGACGTCCGCGCGTCGACTCCGACTGCGGCCGGGAAGCTCGTCGTGCCGGAACTGACTGAGTTGTGCGGCAGGCTCGACCGCGGGCGCGAAGCCCTCGCGCGCAGCGTCCGGCGCTCGCTCGAGCGCGACCGGCAGCGACTCGCGCGATCGGGAGAGCGGCTGCGGGTCGGTCCGCGTATCGCCGTCGAGCGGGAGGGCCTGCGTCTCGAGCGTGCACACGAACGGCTGCGGCTCGCGCCCGCCCTCGCGGTCGAGCGGAAGCGGGCGGTGCTCGAGAAGAGCGCCGCCAAGCTCGCTGCGTTGTCACCTCTGCAAACACTCGGACGAGGGTACGCGATCGTCCGGACGGAATCCGGTGGCGTGGTCGGCTCGGCCGGCGACGTCTCCGCAGGGGAACACGTGGACGTCACGCTGGCCGACGGCGCTTTCGGCGCCCGGGTCGAGGAGGTCACGCCGTGACCGACGAGGCGACGCAGCCCACGTTCGAACAGGCGCAGACCGAGCTCGAGCAGATCGTCGAGCGGCTCGAGCGCGGCCAGGCGCCACTCGACGAGGCGCTGAAGCTGTGGGAGCGCGGCGAAGAGCTCTACGCCTTCTGCCGCGCGCGGCTCGACGCCGCCGAGGGACGGGTCGAGGAGCTCGCGCGCCGCGCGGAGCAGTCGCGACCGCCGACCGCGGACGCACCGGGCGACGGCTAGCCGGCGGCCGCGCGCTCGGTCTCGCGGCTTTCGTCGTCCCCCGCCTGCTCGTTCGCCGGAAGTTCGGCCCTGTCCGCGGATGGCATGACGCGCAGCATCGCGACCGACAGCCCCTCGCGCGCGAGGAAGAGGAGCCCGACCCCGATCCCGACCGATGCCTCGATCGCCTGGAGCCCGAACCCGTAGGCGACTCCGACGCTGTAAGGCACGCCGTACCCGCGCAGCGCGGACGCGATCGCGACCTGGACGAGACCGACGTTGCCGGGCCAGAACGGGAAGATGGTGACGACGTTCATCACTAGCAGGACGACGCCTGCGGCGGGCAGCGGCGCATGGATGTCGAAGGCGCGCATCGCGGTGTAGACGGCGAAGAGCTGGCAGGTCCAGCCGCAGATCTGGAAGAAGGCGGCGAGGGCAGCCGCGGCAGGCGAGCGCATCACGGCGAGCCCGGCGCGGCCCATCGCCACCAGCCGGCGCACCTGGCCGAGCCCCTCGAGCGCGATTAGCCTCGGCTGCTTTGCGGTGACGAACGCGAAGGCGAAGAGCCCGATCCCGATCCCGATCACGACAAGCAGGCTCGAGGTCGCCCATTCCGGGATGCTCGCGGTGAGGACGACGTAGAGGATCAGCAGGAGCACCGGCACGATGTCGAAGACTCGGTGCGCGAAGACCGTCCCGACGAGCGTCGCCCAGGCTCCCTTCCGTCCCGGCATCTTCCGCGTCAGCACCGCGACCCGCGCAAGCTCCCCGATCCGGCCGGGTAGGACGGCGTTCGCGAACAGGCCGACCGAGAACGCCGAGAAGACGAGCGGCAGCCGCGGGTACGGCGGCTCCATGGCCGAGTGGATCACGGTCGCCCAGGCGAGCGTGCGCGCCACGACGGAGAGGAGGTTGAGCGCGATCGCGACGACGACCCACTGCCACTCGACGGCACTGAACGCGCTCCCGATCGCGGCGAGGCTCCCGCGCCTCCACCAGAACAGTCCGGCGAACGCCGCGAGAACGAGCAGCGCCAGCATCACCCGCGCAAACCGGTTGGACGGGAGCCGCACGAACTGGCTCAGATCCCGCAATGACTCGTTCCAGCGCTGCATCCGGCCATTATCGTCGGCGGCCCGGTGCGCCTCCGTTCCCCGCACGACAGCGAGATCGTCCGCCTCGCGCTGCCCGCGCTCGGCGCCCTCGCGGCCGAGCCGCTCTACGTCCTCGCCGACACCGCGATCGTCGGTCACCTAGGCCGGCCGCAGATCGCAGCGCTCGGCCTCGCCGGGACCGTCCTCGCCGGCGCGTTCACGATCTTCAACTTCCTCACCTACGGGACGACGGCGGTCGTGGCGCGGGCGTCGGGCGCCGGACGGGAGGACGAGGCCGCGCGGCTCGCGGCGCAGGCGCTGTGGGCCTCGCTCGGGATCGGGTTCGTCCTCCTCGTGGGGTGCGAGATCGTCGCCGCGCCGCTCCTCGCGGGCCTGGGCGGCCACGGCCGCTCGGGCCACTTCGCGCTCGTCTACTTCCGCATCGCGGCGTTCGGACTGCCGGCGGCGCTCGTCGCGCTCGCCGGCCAGGGGTATCTTCGCGGCGTCTCGAACCTCCGCCGGCCGCTCGAGATCGTCGTCGCCGCGAACGTCCTCAACCTCGTGCTCGAGCTGCTCTTCGTCTACGGCTTCGGCTGGGGGATCGCCGGATCGGCCGCCGGAACAGCAATTGCGCAATTCGGCATGGGTGCCGCCTTCGTCGTCGAGCTCCTGCGGCCGTACGCGCCCTCGCGGCGACCGAGCCTCGCCGAGATGAAGCCCCTCTTCAGAATCGGGAGGCAGATCTTCGTGCGCACCGCTGCGCTCTACGCGTCGTTCCTCGTCGCCGCGTCCGTGCTCGCGCGGATGGGCGACGCGCAGATCGGCGCGCATCAGATCGCATACGAGGTCTTCCTCTTCATCGCGCTCGTTCTCGACGCGCTCGCGATCGCGGGCCAGGTCATCGTCGGACGGATGCTCGGAGGAGGCGACGCCGACGGCGCGCACGCGGCCGCCGTCCGCATGATCGGGTGGTCGGTCGTCATCGGCCTCGCCTTCGCGGCAGTCCTCGCGCCGCTGTCGTACGCGCTGCCGCGCGCGTTCACCAGCGACCCAGCAGTCCTGCACCAGGCGGCGCTCCTATGGCCGTTCCTCGTCGCGATGCAGCCGATCGGCGGAGCGGTCTTCGCCCTCGACGGGATCCTGATCGGCGCGGGCGACACGCGCTACCTCATGTGGTCGATGCTCGCGGCGAGCGCCCTCTTCGTCACGCTCGCCGCGCTCGCGCTCTCCTTCGGCTGGGGCATCGTCGGCGTCTGGGCGGCCCTCGACGTGCTCATCGCAGCTCGGCTCGCGCTGCTCTGGCCGCGCTTCGCGCGCCGCCGATGGGCAGTCGTCGGCTGGGACTAAGATCGGCTCATGGAAGGTCTAGCCGAGCTGCACACCCACCTCGGCGGCTCGGTTTCCTCCGACATCCTCTGGTCGCTCGCCCACAGTCAGGGCATCGCACTGCCGGTCAAGGACTTTTGGGACTTCGACCGGCTGGTGACCGTGTCCGACCCGCGCGGCGTGCCCGACCTCGACTCGCTCGACGGGATCTACCACTGGACGGAGCTGATCCAGTCGAGCCCGGCCGCCGTCGAGGTGTCGGTGCACGGTGCGATCGGCGGCGCCTACCGCTCGCAGGGGATCACGACGCTCGAGCTCCGCTTCAACCCCATGAAGAGGAACCGCGGAGGCGAGCGCGACCTCGACCACATCATCCTGGCCGCGATCCGGGGGCTCGACGTGGCGAGCCTCGAGTACCGGCAGGTGCGCGCGGGCCTGATCCTGATGATGGATCGGACGTTCACGCCGCGCCAGAACGAGATCATCGTCGAGAAGGCGATTCGCTGGGCGCCGCGCGGCGTCGTGGGGATCGACATCGCGGGGCCGCGGCCCGGCCACGAGCGGTGGGACTACTCCCAGGTACAGCCGATGGTGGAGGAGGCCCGCGCCGCCGGTCTCGGGGTCACGATCCACGTCGGCGAGGAAGGCGGCGAGATGGGCCGCGCCGAGATCGGCGAGGTGCTCGAGCTCCTGCGCCCCGACCGGATCGGCCACGGGATCCTCGCCGTCGGCGACGAGACCCTCATGAAGGAGCTGCGCGACCGGGAGGTCGTCCTCGAGATCTGCCCGACCTCGAACCTCCTCACGAAGTCGCTGCCCGACGAGGACGCGGTGCGCGACGTCTTCCGCACGTTCGTCGAGCACGGCGTGCTGTTCACGATCGCCACGGACGGGCCGGAGATGATGCGGACGCACCTCCGCGACGAGTTCGACCTGCTCCTGCGGATCGGCGCACTGACTCAGGAGGAGCTCGCCGAAGCCAATGCTCGCGGGCACGAGGCGAGCTTCGTCGGCGGGTCGCACGCGGCACGGCCGAATACTCCCGTCGGCCGATAGCTGCTGCTCCGTCCCGGCCGTAGCGTGCCGGGCCATGAGAGCAAGCGACGAGACAAAGCCCGACCTGACCGAGCGCCAGCTTCAGATCGTTGCGCTGATCGCACGCGGGTGCTCGAACGAAGAGGTCGGAGAGCGTCTCGGCATCTCGCCGAGAACGGCGAAGGCGCACTGCGACGTGCTGCGCCAGAAGCTCGGCGTGCCGAGACGGCGGCAGATCCCTGCCGCGTTCAAGGCGCTCACCGGCGAGGACCCACTCGCTGGGGAGCTGGCGCCGGCTCTTACCGGCGCCGGGGGCTGACGGCGAACCCGCGCTCGGGCCCTACCCCGAGCGCGGGCCCCCATTTGCAGCAGTCGTGACGAGCAGCTGAGAGGGGAGTAGGGTTCTCGAATCCCGGGCCTCCAGTTCGGGCGCGGCAGGGGAATGGTGGAGACGATCACAGCGGCGGCTTCGCCGGCGCTCGACCACATCATCGAGCGACCGCGGCTGATCGCGCGACTCGACGAGGGAGGCGGCTCGCGCGTCTCGGTCTTCGCAGCTCCTGCCGGGTACGGGAAGACGACGCTTGCGCGCCAGTGGTCGCAGCGACAGAACGGCCCGGTGGCCTGGCATCGCACGACACGCGCGTCCGGAGACGTTGCGGTGCTCGCCGTGAAGCTCGACGACTTGCTCGCCTCGATCGCGCCGAACCTGCCACGGGAGCCTCAGAAGGTCGCGTCGATCGCCGCCGTCAACCCGAGCCCGAAGCCCCTCGGGAAGGCGATCCTCCGCACCTTCGAGCCGCTGACGCGAGACGTCCTCCTCGTCGTGGACGAGTGGGAAGCGGCAGGCACGGATGAGGCGGAGGAGCTCCTCTCGATGCTCGTGGAGGATCTCGACATCCGGTTCCTGATCACCACGAGGACGCGGCCCGACTGGTTCACGCCGCGACTCGAGGTGTACGGCGAGGGTCTCGAGATCGGCGTCGAGGAGCTCGCAATGACCGACGACGAGGCGACGCAAGTGCTCGCCGCGGTGGGAGCCGTCGCGGGCCGAGCGCGGCTGATGCGCACCGCGGAAGGCTGGCCGGCAGTCTTGGGCCTCGCAGCGATGAGTGGCGACGTCGACTTCACGTCGAGCCGTCTCCTCTCGCACACGCTCTACGACTTCCTCGCGCAGGAACTGCTCGCTGCCGCAGAGGCGGAAACGCAGACCGGGCTGATGCTGCTCGCCGTCGCGTCGGTTCCGGACGTCGAGGTAGCGCGGACGATCCTCGGCGCTGACGCAGACCATGTCATCCAGGATGCCGTCGCGCGTGGCCTGCTGGCCGTGACAGAGCGCAAGTCGCTCTCGCTCCACCCGCTCCTTCGGGAGCTGCTCATCCGCCGGTTCGGCGAGGCGGATGCGGAGACGCGGGAGGCTCTCCTGTCTCGTTGCCGCCGGCTCCTCGACGCACGCCGTTGGGACGAGGCGCTGTGCGTTGCCGAGGTTGCGCGCGATTCGGCATTCGTCAGAGAGGCCATCGGAGCGGCGTTGGACGACCTCCTCGCCGCCGGCCGGACGAGCAGCCTGCAGCGCTGGGTGGCCGCCGCGCGGGCGGCGGGAGCGGAAGGCGGCCTGATCGACTACGCAGAAAGCGAGGCGGAGCTCCGCAGGAACGCCCTTGACCGGGCTATGGCTCTCGCCACCCAGGCCGCGGGTTCACTCGAGGGCGATCTTGCTGCGCGCGCCCACCTTGTCGCCGCCAGAGGAGCTCATCTGACCGATCGCTCAATAGTGGCCCAAGACCACGCGGAGTCCGCGGCTGCACTGGCCCATGCAATGGAGACTCATGAGGAAGCCCTTTGGCTTCATTTTCTAGCTGGCATTGGGCCTCAAACTCGTGATCTGAGAGCGCGGCTCGAAGCTTTCAAGGGCAACGCGCGGCCTGGGACGAAACAGACGCTGATGTCCGCGGCAGGAGGCCTGGGCCTGGCTGAGCTGGAAGGCGATCTCGAGGGGGCGATCGACGTAGCGAGATGCGCGCTATCGCTAGCGAAGGAGGGAGTTGAACCAATAGCACATACGGGCCTCTTGAGCACTTACAGCTACGCGCTGATCATGACGTGCCGCTACCAGGAAGGCCTGAAGCACATCGAGGCGCTAACCCGCATCGCAGAGACTTGTGGGATCGATTTTCCAGTCGGCTACGCGCAGCTCTATCGCGCGAAGGCACTCATCGGAATCCGCAGATTCGGTCCAGCCGCTCGGACCCTCTCGCTGCTCGAACGTATGATGCAAGACCAACCCGGGAGCTATTTTCGCGGAAATCTCCCGGTTCAGCGTGCTCGGCTATATGCGAGCGTAGGCGACCTGAGCCGAGGTCTCGAGGTTTTATCGCCGGGACCCGTCGAGCACTTAAGTAGAGCGGGGCGCGGAGAATTCCTCGGTTGGCAGGCCCTCCTCCACGCCGCAGCGGGGGAATCCGATCGGGCCCAAGTACTCGCCGCCGAAGCCCGCCGCGCGAGCCGCGGCCTTGAAGTGAGGACCCTGTCGCTTCTGGCGGATGCGATCATCGCACTGGGGGTTCGCGACACGATCAAGGCGGCTGCTCGAATGCGCGCCGTGATCGACCTTGGGATCTGGGACCCGGTGGTTATTTCGGTACGCGCTGCTCCCGCGGTAGGCGCTTTCATCGCAGAAGAGAATGAATTGCGTGGCTGGTTGCAGCGTCTGCTGTCTGCTTCATCGGACACGTCACTCGCGAGCAAACTCGGACTACGAGTGCCTCGAGCGGCCAGGCGCACTACTAATCTGACCCCGCGCGAGAGCGAGGTTCACGATCTGCTCGCGCAGGGACGGACCAACGAGGAGATCGCAAGGCTCTTGTACATCAGCCTCTCGACAACAAAGGTGCACGTCAAGCACATCTATGACAAGCTCGGTGTCCGGTCTCGGCTCGAGGCGGCTCGCGCTCTACGTGACGATGTCTAGCGCGACTGCGGCGTCCTCTTCGGCCTGCTCGAACTGCAACCGCTCGCGCATGAACGAGGAGCCCCGCCCGGAGCGATAGTCGTCGTCGGCCGTAGCCAGGATTGCCTCGAACGCCGCGACGACGGTCGTGTCAAATTGTGTCTCCACCGCCTGAGCGAGACGCATGCGAGCGACCCGGCTCGGCAGTGCTTCGCGGTACGGGCGATCGGACGTCATCGCGTCATACGCGTCCGCGACGCCGATGATCCGCGCAAGAAGTGGGATTTCGTCGCCGGGCAACCCGTCCGGATAACCCATCCCGTCGATGCGCTCGTGGTGCGAGCGGACGATGTCGGCAATCTCCGAGTAATCGTCGACGTTGCGCAGGATCCGCTCGCCAATCTCGGAGTGCTGCTCCATCTGGCGGCGCTCCTCAAGGGTCAGTGGGCCAGGCTTTTCGAGCAAGCCGGCTGGCAGGCCGATCTTGCCGATGTCGTGGACGAGGCCGCACAGGTGGACGAGTTCCTGTTGTGCATCGGACAATCCCATGCGATCTGCAATGTCTCTTGCGTAGATCGCCACCGCTGCAGAGTGACCCGCGGTGTATCGGTCGCGGGCGTCTAGCGTCGCAACGAGTGCGGTTGCAAAGGAAAGGCTGGCTCGCCGAAGCCGTTCGTTCGCACCCGCAAGGTCCCGGCTGACGACCCTTTCCTCTTGGTAGAGGTGCAACAGGCGCTGCGCGGCCAGGGTGGGGACGAAGAAGACGAGGACGACCCAAAGCGAATAGGCGTGATAGCCAAAGACGAACAGAGCCAAGATCGGAACGTAAAGTGGGACGCTCAGGAGTAAGTGAGAGCCGATCGAGCGGACATCGAGGTCGGCCAACTTCATGCCACGGACGGCGGCAGTTACCCCGACGAAGAACACCCCGGCGAGAATGTCGGCGACCGATGCAACGAGGCTCGCCAGAAGATATTGCCCCAAGCCATTCGGGTGTGAAACGAGGGTCCATGCCGCAAATCCAGCAATCGCGGCAGTGAGGCCGCGGATCGGCGTATAGACACTCCACTTGAGACGCGACTCGCGAAGGTCCCAGACGTTTGAGAGAGCACCAACCGCAAACCCGCCAAGTGGCCCAAACGCGACCGCGGAGAAGACCAGCGGGAGGAACAACACAGACAGCGTGGTTCGTTCGGTCACCGCGACGCTCTGCCGGTCGGCGAGTGCGGCAACCGCTCCGAGGAAGAGAACAGCCCAGATGGGCGGCAGCCGGTAGCCGTCGAGCCAGAGGCCGCTGACCGCTGCGACCGACGCAGCGATTAGAACGGCGGCCCAAGCGGCGGTGCGGAGGTCGCCGCTAGCTAGACCTTTGACCAGGCGTTTCAGCCTTGCGTATCCCCCGAAAGGGGTATAGGCTGCCGGTGCCGTCAGTTCCCGATCGATCGGAGTAGTCAATGCGCGCATCCCTGGTACGCCTCGCCGCCCGCGCTATGGCGGTTGGCGAAGTCAAGGCTTGGTAGAGCCGTCGGATAGTCCGTTATCCACAGCTTGCGCTCATCCCCCCTGTGGGGGATCCGGGTAAGAACTGGCAGACGGATAGGCGGTTTCACGGGGGCGCCGGGTGATCTTCACCCGGCGCTTCGTTTTTCCTTGTCCACAGCGACGGATTGGGGCTGTGGACGAAGCTAGCCGATGATCCCGCGGCGGAAGCCGACCGCGACCGCATGCGCGCGCGAGCGCGCCTGGAGCTTCGCGAGCAGGTGCCGCACGTGCGATTTCACTGTTTCCTCCGACAGGAACAGCCGCTGGCCGATCTCGCGGTTCACGAGCCCGTCGGAAATGAGCTGCAGGACCTCGACCTCACGGCCGGTCGGCTCCTGCTCGAGCTCGCGAAGCGGGCTCTGGAGCGGGATCACGTCCGCACCGCCGGTACCGCGACGCCGCGCCGCAACCTCCTCGAAGCGGCGCGAATGCGTCAGGTAACGGCTGAGGATCTCCTTACGCTCAGCGGCATCCACGACACGAGTATCGGCGCCGGATACGAGGCGCTTTAGCGCTCGCCGCTACCTCGAATGGGTGTCGGACGTCGGCGCCGGCGCTGCGGTCGGATTCGAACGTCCCGACGTGTCCTTCGGCAGCTCCGCCCCGGCCTCGGCCGGCGTCTGCTCCTCGGCCACTTCCACCCGGCGCAGCGTCTCCTCATCGACGTTCAGGGGATGGTGACAGGCTGCGAGATGGCCGTTCCCGTAATCGACGAGCGGCGGCTCCACCTGCTGGCACACATCGGTCGCGTAGCGGCAGCGCGGATGGAAGCGACAGCCGCTCGGCGGATTGATCGGGCTCGGCACGTCGCCCTCGAGCACGATCCGCTCTCTCTTCTCGGCGAGATCCGGATCCGGGATGGGCACCGCCGAGAGGAGCGCCTCGCTGTACGGCATGATCGGCCGTGTATACAGCTCCTCCGCCGGCGAGAGCTCGACGATCTTGCCGAGGTACATCACAGCGATCCGGTCGCTCACGTGCCGCACGACGCCGAGGTCGTGGGCGATGAAGATGTACGTCAGCTGGAACTCGTTCTGCAGGTCCTCGAGCAGGTTCAGCATCTGCGACTGGATGGAGACGTCGAGGGCCGAAACGGGCTCGTCCGCGATGATCAGCTCCGGCCGCAACGCGAGCGCCCGCGCAATCCCGATCCTCTGCCGCTGGCCGCCCGAGAACTCGTGCGGGAACCGGTTGTAGTGCTCGGGCGACAGGCCGACGGTGTCGAGGATCTCCCCGACGCGCCGCTTCTGCTGCGCCCGGCTGCCGAGATCGTGGATCCGCATCGGATCGGAAACGATCGTCCCGACGCGCTTCCGCGGATTGAGCGACGCATACGGATCCTGGAAGACCATCTGCATCTCGCGCCGGAGCGGCCGCAGCTTCCGCGTGCCGAGATGCTCGATGTGAGTCCCCTGAAAGATGATCTCGCCTTCCGTCGGCTCGAGCAGGCGCACGAGCGTGCGGCCCAGCGTCGACTTGCCGCAGCCCGACTCGCCGACGAGCCCGAGGGTCTCCCCTTTCTGCACGGCGAAGCTCACGTCGTCGACGGCGTGGACGTGCGCGACCTCGCGCTGCAGGATGCCTTTGCGGATCGGGAAGTACTTCTTGACGTGCCGGACCTCGAGGAGCGGAGCCTCGCCGGGCTCGCTCGCCCGGTCGACGACGGTCACGCCGCCTCCGCCGAGCCGCCGGAGATCGTCTCTTCGCGGTGCTCGCGCTTGAACTCTGTGTCGAGCCAGCAACGGTCGAGATGGCCGGGGGTCTCGACGCGGTTCTCCAGCGCCGGCTCCTGCGTGCACTTGTCGAAAGCGTGTGGGCAGCGCGGCCGGAACTTGCACCCCTCCGGGGGGTTGATGAGAGAAGGCGGCATCCCCTCGATCGTGTGCAGGCGCTCGACGCGCGGCCGGTCGAGCCGCGGGATCGAGCCGAGCAGCCCCCAGGTGTACGGCATCTGGGGGTCATAGAAGACGTCGCGCTTGCTGCCCTGCTCGACGACACGGCCGGCGTACATGACGATGATCTCGTCGGCGATCTCGGCGATCACGCCGAGGTCATGGGTGATGAAGATCACGGCCGAGTTGAACTCGTCCTTGAGCCGACCGATCAGCTCGACGATCTGAGCCTGGATCGTCACGTCGAGCGCCGTCGTCGGCTCGTCCGCGATCAGGATCGACGGGTTGCACGACAGCGCCATCGCGATCATCGCCCGCTGCCGCATCCCGCCGGAGAACTGGTGCGGGAAGTCGTCGACGCGCGCCTCCGGATTCGGGATGCCGACCTGGCGCAGAAGCTCGATCGTGCGGCTGCGCGTCATGCGCTTGCCGACGTGCTCGTGAGCCTGGATGGCCTCGGCGATCTGCTCGCCGATCCGGTAGACCGGGTTCAGCGAGGTCATCGGGTCCTGGAAGATCATCCCGAGCTCGTTACCGCGAAAGTTCTGCATGTCGCTGTCCGAGATCCCGAGCAGATCGGTTCCCTGGTAGATCACCTCGCCCTCGAAGGCCGCGTTGACTCCCCGCGTCAACCCCATCAGCGTCATCGCGGTCACGCTTTTGCCGGAGCCCGACTCGCCGACGATTCCGAGCACCTTCCCGCGTTCGAGCTTGAATGAGAGCCCGTCCACGGCCCGAACGGTGCCGTCCTCGGTCGCGAATCGGACCTTGAGGTCCTTGACCTCCAGCAGGGGGTCGGCCATTACGTGAGTCGGATCCTGGGATCGAGGTACGCGTAGGCGATGTCGATGAGCGTCGAGAAGACGACGATGAACGTCGCGCCGTAAAGGGTGACGCCCATCAGCGGCGGCAGGTCCTGCGTGCCGATCGCCTGGTAGGCGTAATAGCCCACGCCGTGCAGCGTGTAGACGGCCTCGGTGATGATCGCTCCGCCGCCGATAACGGCCGCGAAGTCGAGCCCGAACAGCGTCACGATCGGGATGAGGGACGCCCGTAGAACGTGCTTGACGAGGATTCGCTGGGACGAAAGCCCCTTCGCCTTCGCGGTGCGCACGAAGTCCTCGTTGATCGTGTCGAGGATGTTCGACCGAAGCACCCTGCCGTAGAAGCCGATGAACAGAACGGCGAGGGTCAGCCACGGCAGGATCATGTGGGTGAGCCACTGCCACGGATTCTGGGTTAACGGCACGTAGCCGCCGTCCGGGAAAGATCGTGCTCACGCCGTTCTCGGCGAAGAGATAGCGGAGGATCAGCCCCAGCCAGGCAACGGGCAGCGAGATCCCGATGAGGGCGAGGGCGGTGATCATCCGGTCGGTGGCACGACCCGCCGTGATCGCCGAGATCGTGCCGACGAGGATGCCGAAGAAGAGCCAGATCATTCCCGCGCCGATGCAGAGCGAGAACGTCGCCGGCAGCCCTTCCTTGATCTGGTTCACGACGTTCGTGCCGTCGTAGTACGAGACGAGTTGGCCCGTCAACAGCGACTTCACCATGTCGAACCACTGCACGATGATGTTGTGATCGAGCCCCAGTTTGTGGCGAATCGACGCGATGTTGCCCGGCGTCGCCACCTTGCCGGCGATCCGCCCCGCGGGGTCGCCGCCGGGGATCACGATGAAGATGAGGTAGACCATGAAGCTGACGGCGACGAGGACGAGGATCATCCCGACCACGCGCCGGATGATGAACGCCACCATCTAGCTCGCCTGCCTCATCAGTGCTCGATCCTCACCTTCGCCCGCGGGTCGAGCGCGTCGCGCAGCCCGTCGCCGAACACGTTGATGGAGAGCACGGTGATTGCCAGCATCACCCCCGGGAACAGGCTCAGCCACGGGTCGTTGGCAAGCGTGTGCTGGCCATCCGCGATCATCGTCCCCCAGGACGGCTTCGGCGGCTGCACCCCCGCCCCGAGGAACGAGAGTCCGGCCTCGGTGAGGATGGTGCTCGCGATGATCAGTGTGAACAGCACGAGCACCGACGAGGCGATGTTCGGCAAGAGCTCCGTGAACATGATCCGCAACGGGCCGGCGCCCTGCGCCGTCGCGGCCTCGATGAACTCGCGGTTACGCAGCGCGAGCACCTGGCCGCGCAGAGGTCGCCCGATGTACGGGATGAAGACGAAGGAGATGACCGCGATGGGGATCCAGAGGCTCGAGCCCTGGATGTCGATCGGCCCGTGGTGGAAACCGTTGAGCGAGAGCGCGGTACCGAGGGCGATCCCGAGCAGGACGACCGGGAACGCCCAGATCAGGTCGAACACCCGCGAGATGAGCCAGTCGGGGGCTCCCCCGAAGTAGCCGGCGAGCAGGGCGAGGAAGACCGACAGGAACGTGCAGATGAGTGCCGAGACGCCGCCGACGAAGAGCGAGTTGAAACCGCCGTAGAGAAGACGTGTGGCCGTGTCCCTCCCGAGCTCGTCCGCGCCGAGGACGTACTTGCCGCCCGCAGAGCCCCACTCCGGCCCGACCGGAACGCCTCCCGGGCGTAGGTTCACCTGGCCGTTCTTCCCGATCGTCGTGCTGCCCTGGGAGATGACATGGACCTTCTTGCCGTGCACGACGATCGTCCCGCTGGCGTTCGTGTCGTTCTCGCCCAGATGAGATATGCGGTGCGCGTAGATCGGGGCGAGCATGCAGAGGACTACGACGAGCAGAAAAACCCCCAGGGACGCGAGCGCGAGGTAGTTGCGCCGGAGCCGGCGGGCGGCGAGCGCCCAGGGGCTCCGGCCCTCGATCCGGGACTCGCCCTCTTCCGCCGCAAGCTCGGCGGCGGTATCAAGGGTGAACTCCTCTTGGCCGGTAGTCGCCACTGGTGCGGTTCAGGGTAGATCGAAGGGCCGAGCCGGCGCGACGGTGCACGAGCACCGCCGCGCCGTCAGCGACCGATTGCTACTTCATGCACATCTGTGCGAGGTCGTCGTTGTTGTCGTCGAAGATGTCGCAATTGAGGTCCATCTTCGAGTTGAAGAACGACGTGAGGATGCCGTTGAGATACGGCGCCGTGGAGGCGTTCTGCACCATCAGGTCGTGGTCGAGCTGCGCCCACGAGGAGTTGGTGCTCGAGGAGAGCGCCTGGCTCGGCGGCAGATGGGCGAGATGCGCCATCTGGGTGTTCGCCGATGCGACGTCGACGTTCCCGTAGTTGTTGTTGTGGACCTGGTGGATGTCGTTGCCGTTCTGAAGGATGTTGAACCAGTCCGTCGGATACGGGTAATCCTCGAACCAGTCGGTGAAGCCGATCTGGGCCTTCGTCGACTGGTTGCCGACGATCGTGAAGTAGTTCGCGCCGGCCAGCTCGCGGATCTGCGCGTTCCAGCCGATCTTCTTCAGCTGCCCTTGTAGGTACTCGCCGGTGGACTTGTCGACCGCCACGTCGGAGATCGTGTAGACGGTCACCTTCATGCCCGCCGTCCCCGACTGCTGGACAAGCTGCTTCGCCTTGTTCAGGTCGTAGGGGTACGGAGTCGGCGTGATCTTCTTGTACTGCGGATAGCTCGGCGGCAGGAAGTTCCAGGTCGGCACACCGAGACCGCCGCGCAGGTTGACGAGAGCCTGGCGGTTGATCGCGTAGTTCACCGCCTGCCGTGCCTTCAGGTTGTCGAACGGCGGCGTCCGCTGGTTCATGAAGAAGTAGTACGTGGACGGCGTCGTGAAGAAGTTGATCTGCTTCGCGTAGTGCTGCTTGTAGTACGCGAGCCGATCGGTCGGGAGGATGTTCGCGTCGTACATGTACTGGCCTGAGGCGACGAGCTGCGCCGACTGCGCCTGGTCGTCCGTGAGAGTCATCGTGATCTTGTCCGGGTTGCCGTCCGGGACCGACGGGATCTCACCCTTCTTCCAGTAGGGGTTCCGCTTCATCACCAGCGACTTGCTCGGCGAGTAGCTCGCGAAGTAGTACGGACCGTTCGCGGGCGGCGGCGGGTTCTCGGTGTCCTTCAGGGGTGTCGAAGACGGGACCACCGACGTGAAGGGGATCGAGAGCACGTACAGGAAGTCCGACGCGGGCTCCTTCAGCTTGATCTCGACCGTCCCGGCGGTGTCGTCGGTGACGATCCCCGAGATGTCCGAGCACTTGGTCGGGTTCGCCTCGCAGGCGTCGACGCCGACGATGTTCGAGAAGAAGCCGATCCCCGGCGAGTTCAACACGAAGTCGCGAATGATCGTCTTCTTGAAGTCGCTCGCCTTGATCGGTTCGCCGTTCGAGTACTTGAGCCCCGAGCGCAGGGTGAACTTGTAGTCCTTGGCACCGTTCGTCACGGTGCCGATCGTCGTCGCGAGCCCCGGCAAGATCTTCGTGCAGTCGTCCTTCCCGCAGCTCACGTGCGCCTTGACGACGAGGCCGAGGTACGTGTCCTGGAACAGCTGCCACGACTCGAGCCGGTAGGACAGCCCCGGGTCGAGATAGTCGGTGGTGCCGTTGACGACCTTCAGCAGGGCGAACGTCTTTCCGCTCCCGCTCTGGACCGTGGTGCTCGATCCACCGCCGCCGCCACCGCCACAAGCGCTCACGACCAGTGCAAGCCCAGCCGCGACGACCGCCGCAAACGCGACGGATCTCCCTCGCTTCGTTCTCACGCTCCTACACCTCCTGGTTAGCGAGCAAGCGTTGCCTGGGCCGCTGGCCCCGCTCATGGGCCGAAAGGCCCACGGCGAAGTCTTATCAATCCGCACTATTTCTTGCTGACGCAGATGGTTGCGTAGTCGAACTCGTACAAGACGTTATTGACGTAACAGTCGAGATCGACACGCGCGCTGAAGAAGTTCGTCTGCTCCCGGTTGAGGAACGGCGCCCACGGGGCGAGCCGCATCGCCTCCCGGTCGAGCGTCGACCAGCGTCGGCCAACCTGGGGCGTCAGCCTCGGGCTTCGGGTGAGCGCTTGGATCTTGCGGTTCACCCAGCCGACGTCGAAGTTCGCGTAATTCGAGTTGTGAGTCGGCGTGATCGTCCGGCCGTCGAGGAGCACGCCGAACCAGTCGAGCGGATGCGGGTAGTCCTGGAACCAGTCCGCGAACCCGATCTGGGCCCGGGTCTTCTCCTTGCCGAGCGTCGTCCAGTAGTTGCTCGCGGTCACCACTTTCTCGTGCGCGCGAAAGCCGATCCGGTTCAGCACCGAGACGAGGTATTCCGTGAAGGGCAGGTCTGCGGGAACGTCGTGGTTCCAGACGACGACCTTCCTCCCCCGGTAGCCCGACTCGCGCACAAGACGGATCGCCTTGCGCAGGTCGTGCCGGTAGAGGCGGTGCGGGCTGAAGGACGGGTACGTGGGCGGCAGGATGTTCTCGGTCGTCTCGCCCAGGCCGCCCGCGAGGCGCTTGAGCCACCGTCGCGAGATCGCGTAGTTCACGGCACGCCGGACCTTGACGCTGTTGAACGGCGGGACGCGCGTGTTCATGAAGAAGTACATGAGGTTGGCCGGCTGGAAGGTCTTCATGCGCCTCTCGTATCTCGTCTCGATCGTCGGGAGCCGACTGCTCGGGACCTGGTAGTAGCTCATCCAGTCGTCCTGCCCGCTCAGGACGCGGTGGAGCGCGACCGCGGCACTCGGGACGATGTCCCACGTGACGCGGTCGGGATTGCCGGTGGGCACTGCGCCGTGGAAGCGCCACGCCTCCGCCTGGAAGTACGGGTTGCGCACCTCGACGATCCGCGACCTCGGCTGGTAGCTCTTGATCTCGTACGGACCGGTTGCGGGTAGCGGATGGAGTGACGTGTCCGCGCGCGGCGAGTCCGCAGGGACCGGCGCCGCGAACTCCGAGGCGAGCACGTTCTCGAAATCTCCCTGCGGCGTCACGAGATGGATGAGGATCGTCCGCGTGGCGTCGTCCACGACGATGCCGCGGATGCCGCCCTTTTGGGTCTTCGCGAACCGGGCCTCGCCCACGATGTTGCGGAAGAAGCCGGCGCCCGCGGAATCGAGCACGACGTCTCGCTCGATCGTCTTCTTGAAGTCGCTCGCCTTGACGCGGCTGCCGTCCGAGTAGCGAAGGCCGTTGCGCAGGGTGAGCCGGTACGTTCGGCCGTCCCGCGAGATGGCCGGCAGCGAGGACGCGAGGTAGGGAACGAGCTTCGCGCCGTTCTTGCCGTTGGCGTGGCGGTAGCCGAGCAGCGGCAGGTAGACGTTCCACATCACGCCCCAGCCCTCCGTCGTGTCGGAGAGGCCCGGATCGAGATAGTCCGTCGCCTCGTCCATGGCGATCCGGAAGTCCGGGAACTCGTGCGGTGGCTCGTCGGCGGTCGCAGATGTGGTCGCAACGGTCGTCGGCGGCGCGAACGTCGCCGTCTTTGCGCTCGTTGCTGAGTGCCCGGAGCTGCCGCAACCCACGGCGAGCGCCGCCACGAGCACGAGCACGGTCGCGACCGAGACCGCGGCTGTCGTGCGACGGACGCTTGCGGTCGGCTCCACGCGAGTGGCGAAATCTAGCGCCCGCCGGGCAGATCGGCGCTGCGGCCGAACCGCAGGAGCGCGCGCCGGCGGTCGCGCAGCTCCGCCGGTTCCTCCTCCTCGACGACGCTGTTGACGCCCGCGCGTCCGGTCGCGTGGAGGATGCGTCCGCCGCCGACCCAGAATGCGATGTGGTCTGCCCTTTCGGGCGGGCCGTACGTGACGAGATCGCCGCCGCGGAGGTCGGCCTCGGACACCTTCTCGCCGGCCTCCTCCTGCTGGTCCGCGTCCCGCGGCACGAGACGGCCGCAGGCGCGGAACGCCATATGGACAAGACCCGAGCAGTCGATGCCGGCGGCAGTCATGCCGCCCCACTCGTAGCGCGTGCCCAGCAGGGTGCGAGCGTGCTCGACGGGATCTGCGGCAACCGGCCGGAGCCATTCTGCATCGGCCTCCCCGCCGAGGTCCTCGCGGCGCACCCAGCCGGGATATGCGTAGGCGGTTTCGACACGAGCCCACTCCCCGCGCTCCTCGAGCACGCGCAGCGGCTCGCCGCCGAGCGCCTGCGTCACCTGCTCCGAACCCTCCTCGGGCTCGGCGCGGAGAGCCGCGAGCTGGCGTGCGAACGTATGTTCGCCTACGCTCTCACCCATGCAGCTCAGGCTAGATGCGGCCGACCGGCTCGTAGAGCTCGTCGAGGAGCAGCGCGGGCCGGTCCTTGCCGAGGAGGCGGCGCGGCGACTCTTCGCCCTCCGGCAGGCGCCCGTCGCGCTCGCGCGCTCGCTGCTGGCGGACGTCGTCGAGGCCGACGCCCGGCTCTCCTGGAGCGGCGACGCCGTCTCGCTCGCCGAGCCGCCCGGCGCGACGCTCCTGCTCGAGGAGGCGACGTACGTCGTCGTCGACCTCGAGACGACGGGACTGCGGCCCGGTAGCTCCGGGATCTGCGAGATCGGAGCCGTCCGCCTGCGCGCGTTCGAAGTGGACGCCGAGTTCGAGACGCTGGTCGACCCGGGGCTCCCGATCGCGGCCGGCGCGAGCGCCTTGACCGGCCTCCGCACCGAGCAACTGCGTGGCGCTCCGGGCCCGGCCGAAGCCGTGCGGAGCTTCCTCGACTTCGCGGGCGATGCGGTCCTCGTCGCGCACAACGCCCGCTTCGACCTCGCCTTCCTCGACCGCGAGACCGAGCGGCTGACGGGCTCACGCATCGGCTCGACCGTCGTCGACACCGTGCGGCTCGCCCGCACGCTCCTCGCCGGGCGCGTCTCGGGCTTCGGCCTCGCGCAGCTCGCGTGGTTTCTCGGCACGGCAGAGAGGCCGTGCCACCGCGCGCTGCCGGACGCCCGTGCGACCGCCGAGCTGCTGCTCGCGCTGATCGGGCTTGCGCAGGAACGCGGCGCCCGCACGGTCGCGGATCTCACGGCCCTCTCGGCGACGCGGACACGGCGGCTCCTCGACAAGCGGCACCTGGCCTTCGGCGCTCCGACCCGCCCCGGCGTCTACCTCTTCCTCGGCCGCAACGACCAGGTCCTCTACGTCGGCCGAGCGCGTGACCTGCGGTCGCGGCTCCGGTCGTACTTTCGCAGCACCCGTCAGCGGCCGGCCGTCGAGGCGGCGCTCGCGGCGGCGGAGCGAATCGAATGGCGGGTGACCGGTTCCGAGCTCGAAGCGGCGATCGAGGAGCTGCGTCTGATCAGGGACCTGCGCCCGCCGGGAAACGCGCACGTCTCGCGGCCCGAGCGGTACGTGTGGCTGCGGCAGAGGAACGACTCGGTCGTCGCCTCGAAGCGGCCCTCACCGGTGGGGCCGCTGCGTTCAAGACGCATCGCGCAGCTCGCAGCGCGGGTGCTCGCTCCGGAGGAGCTCGCCCGGCCGGAGGCCGCGCTGCCGCGCCTGCAGCGCCGTCTCCGGGAGCTGGCCGAGGCGCGGAGGTTCGAGGACGCCGGCCGGCTCCGCGATCGGGTCGCCGCTCTCGAGAAGGTGTGCCGCGAGCTGAGGCGCCTCGACCGAGTGCGGCGGCTCGAGTGCTGCGTCCTCCTCCCCGCCGGCGACCCGGGCTACGTGCGCGCTCTCTTCGTCGCCGGCGGCCGGGTGGCCGCGGAGCGGACGTTGCCCCAGGGCGGCGGTGCGGCGCTCGAGGTAGAAGCCGGGCTCGCGGCCGCGCGGCGCACCGGAGAGCCCGACCTCGACGAGCTTCTGCTCGTCGACTCGTTCCTGCGCCGGCCGCCGCCGGAGCTGCGCGTCGCGCCGCTCCGGCGCGAGGCGATCCTGGTCGAGGCAGCGCGGGTGGTGGGCTAGGAGCTAGGCAGCCGCGACCGAGATGAGGTCGCGCAGAGCGCCGAGCCGGGAGAGCGCCTGACCCTCGAGCTGGCGCACCCGCTCTCGCGTCAGGTCGAGCTCGTTCCCGATCGCCTCGAGCGTCCAGGGCTCGCCTTCGAAGCCGAAGCGCAGCTCGAGGATCCGCCGCTCGCGCTCCGGCAGCGCCTCGAGCGCGCGCCGCACGCCCTGCCGGCGCAGCGACTCCTCTGCCTCGTCGAACGGATCGACCGCCTCCCGGTCGGCGAAGAGGTCGCCGAGCTCGCCCTCGTCGTCGGCGCCGACCGTCTGGTTGAGCGAGACGGATGCGTTCGCCGCGCCCAGCGCCTCGTCGACGTGCTGCATCGGCAAGCCCGTCGCCTCCGCGAGCTCCTCCTTCGTCGCCTCGCGCCCGAGCTCCACCTCGAGCCGCCGCGCCGCGCGCGACAGCTTCTGCTGGCGCTCGACGACGTGGACGGGCACGCGGATCGTGCGCGCGTGGTTCGCCACCGCGCGCTGCACCGACTGGCGGATCCACCAGGTCGCGTACGTCGAGAACTTGTAGCCGCGGCGCCAGTCGAACTTCTCCACCGCGCGGTTCAGGCCGAGCGTCCCCTCCTGGATCAGGTCGAGGAACGGGACGCCGAGCCCGCGATAGCCCTTGGCGATCGAGACGACGAGCCGGAGGTTCGACTCGATCATGTGGCGCTTCGCCGTGACGTCGCCGCGCTCGATGCGTTTCGCGAGCATGACCTCCTCGGCCGCCGTGAGGAGCTTGTGCCGGCCGACGTCGGCGAGGAAGAGCTGCAGGCTGTCGGCGGAGCCGGAAAGCGCGACGGTGGGCGCGGCGGGCTCGGGCTCGGCCGGCTTCTCGGGCTCTTCCTTCTTCGCCGCCTCGGCCTGCGGCGCCACCGGTGCGGCGGCTGCCGGCGGCCCGATCTCGAGCCCGGTGCGCTCGAGCTCGCGCGTGAGCTCCTCGACCTCGTCGTCGTTGAGCTCGAGCTCGGCCGCGAAGGCCTCGAGCTCAGACGGCTCGACGAAGCCGCGTTCCTCCGCGCTCTCGACGATGGCGCGGATCTGTTCCGATTCGAGCAACTCGTTGAGCTGGTTCTGCGTCAGCGTTCCCTCAGTCCTTTCGTCCTGCCCCATTCGCGTTTGCGCAAGCCTTCGTACCTTAGGAGGGAAGCCCTCCGGTTACCACTCCTCGGCCGGGCAGGCTGCCCTCCAGCGCGCACCCGATCGCTCGAACGACCCTCGCGGCAAGTGTATTCCGTGCTCGTCCGAGTTCGAGAGCATAGGACGCGGACCGGTCGGCGAAGTTGGTGAAGAGGTCCCTCAAGACGCGCGGCGTCTCCGGGGCGAGCGCTTCGCCGGCCCCTTCGCCCGGCGCTCCGCGAGGAGCTCCACGGCGCGATCGAGCGTGACCGTCTCCGGATCGTCGCCCTTGCGGAGGCTCGCGTTCGTCTCCCCGTCGGTGACGTACGGCCCGAAGCGGCCCTCCTTGAGCACGATCTCGCGGCCGCCGACCGGATCCGGCCCGATCTCCCGAAGTGGCTTCGTGGCGGCGGAGCGCTGGCCACGCCTCTGCCGCGGCTGCGCGAGGAGCGCGAGCGCGCCCGGCAGGTCGATGGTGAAGAGCTGCTCCTCGGACTCGAGCGAGCGCGACTCCTTTCCCTTCTGGACGAACGGCCCGTAGCGGCCGTTCCGGGCGATGACCTCCTCCCCGTCCTCCCCGACGCCGACGACGCGCGGCAGCTGGAGCAGACGGAGCGCGTCCTCGAGCGACACGGTGTCGAGCGACATCGTCTTGAAGAGCGAGGCCGTGCGCGGCTTCTCCCTCGAGTCCTCGGACAGGACCTCGGTGACGTACGGGCCGTAGCGCCCCGTGCGTGCGACGATCGGCCGACCCGTCTCGGGGTCGGTGCCGAGCTCGCGGTCGCCGCTGGGCTGAGCAAGAAGCTCCTCCGCCTTCTCGAGGGTCAGCTCGTCGGGGGCGAGCTCCTCGGGCACGCTCGCGCGCTGGCCGTCCCGCTCGACGTACGGCCCGTAGCGGCCGACGCGCAGCACGATCCCGTCTCCGATCTCCAGCGAGTTGATCTCGCGTGCGTCGATCGCGCCGAGATCCGAGACGAGGTCGTGCAGCCCGTCGGTTCCGTCGCCGAAGTAAAAGCGACCCAGCCATTCGACGCGGTGCTCGTCGCCGGCCGCGATCCGGTCGAGGTCGTCCTCCATCCGAGCGGTGAAGTCGTAGTCGACGAGACGGCCGAAGTGCTGCTCGAGCAGGCTGACGACGGAAAAGGCGAGGAAGGCCGGAACGAGGGCCGTGCCCCGCTTGAAGACGTAGCCGCGGTCGAGGATCGTGCCGAGGATCGAGGCGTACGTGGACGGGCGCCCGATGCCGAGCTCCTCGAGCGTTCGCACGAGCGTCGCCTCGGTGTAGCGGGCGGGCGGGCTCGTCTCGTGTCCCTGCGGATCGAGGCTGCGCAGCTCGACCGCGTCGCCCTCGGCGAGATTCGGGAGCCGCCGCTCCTGGTCGTCCTCTTGCGCGGGGCGGTCGACGTCGCGGCCCTCCTCGTAGGCGGCGAGGAAGCCGCGGAAGGTGATCACGGTGCCCGAGGCGCCGAACTCGACCGATTCGCCGGCAGTGGACTCGGCCGCGATCCGCAGCGAGACCGTCTGCCCCTGCGCGTCCTTCATCTGTGAGGCGATCGTCCGCATCCAGATCAGCTCGTAGAGCGCGTGCTCGTCCGGGGAGAGCTCGGAACGCACCTCCTGCGGCGTGCGGAAACGGTCGCCCGACGGGCGGATCGCCTCGTGGGCCTCCTGCGCGTTCTTCACCTTCCGCTCGTAGCGGCGCGGCTCCGCCGGGACGAAGTCGGCGCCGAAGAGGGACGTCGCCTGCTCGCGCGCCGCCGTGAGGGCCGACTCGGACAGTGTCGTCGAGTCGGTGCGCATGTACGTGATGTAGCCGTTCTCGTAGAGGCGCTGGGCGAGCCGCATCGTCGTCTGCGCCGAGTAGCGGAGCTTGCGGCTCGCCTCCTGCTGCAGGGTCGACGTCATGAACGGCGGGCTCGGGCGGCGCACATACGGCTTCTGCTCGACGCGAGCGACATGGAAGGAGGCGCCCTCGAGGCGCTCTGCGAGGCCGCGCGCGGCCGCCTCGTCGAGCGCGCGCGCGTCGCCACGCAGCTTCCCGTCCGGGCCGAAGTCGCGTCCCTGCGCGACGCGCTGACCCTCCACCGAGACGAGCCGCGCCTCGAAGGAATCGGGGTCGAAGGTCGCGAGCAGGTCCCACCACTCGGCGGCGCGGAAGGCCATCCGCTCGCGCTCGCGCTCGACGACGAGGCGCGTCGCGACGGACTGGACACGGCCGGCCGAGAGCCCGCGCATGATCTTCTTCCAGAGGACGGGCGAGACCTCGTAGCCGTAGAGCCGGTCGAGGATGCGCCGTGACTCCTGCGCGTCGACCAGCCGCTCGTCGACGTCGCGGGTCTCGTCGAGCGCCCGCTCGATCGCGTCGCGGGTGATCTCGTGGAACACCATGCGGCGGGCGGGCACCTTCGGCTTCAGCACCTCGAGGAGGTGCCAGGCGATCGCCTCACCCTCTCGGTCCTCGTCCGTCGCGAGCAGGAGCTCGTCGGCGTCGGACAACTCCTTGCGGAGCTGCGCGACCGTCTTCTTCTTGTCCGGGTCGACCACGTAGAGCGGCTCGAACCCGTGCTCGACGTCCACCCCGAGGCGCGCCCAGGGCTCGCCCTTGTACTTCTCCGGGATCTCCGCGGCGCTGTCGGGCAGGTCGCGAATGTGACCGACCGAAGACTCGACCACGAAGTCGGGCCCGAGGTAGCCGGCGATCGTCCGCGCCTTCGCGGGCGACTCCACGATCACGAGACGCTTGGCCATCGGCGGGTCACGATAGCCCTCACCGCGGCCGCCGCAGGTGGCCGCGGGGTCTTCCGCCGGGCGCCGTCGGCTTTGCCGGCGGCGCTTCCAGCACAGCTTCGGCCCGCGATACTCACGGCGTGCGTCCGCCGCTCTTCTACAACTTCGCGGCCGCCGTGAGCTGGCCGGTCCTGTACGGGCTCTACCGGCTGCGCTTCCGCGGGCGAGAGAACCTTCCCGCAACCGGCGGCTACGTCCTCGCCTGCAACCACCTTTCGAACTTCGACCCGTGGCCGCTCGGGATGCCCCTGTGGCCGCACCGCTGGCTCCGTTTCATGGCGAAGTCGGAGCTTTACTGGTGGCCTGCGCGCATCCTCCTGGACGCCGCAGGCGCGTTCAAGGTCCGGCGCGGCGTCGGCGACATGGAGGCGGTCGAGACCGCCGTGCAGCTGGCACGCGACGGCCACGTGGTGGTGATGTTCCCGGAAGGTACGCGCCGGACGAAGGGGCTCATGAAGAAGCACGAGGCGCGGCCGCGCTCGGGCGCGGCTCGCATCGCGCTGGAGGCCGGCGTGCCGCTCGTGCCTGCGGCCCTCGCGGGAACGGACCGGCTGCTCAGGCTCGGGCCGCTTCGCGTCGCCTACGGCGCGCCGATCGAGATGGATGACCTGCGGGCGAGCGGGGACCTGCGGCACTCGTCCCAGGAGGCGACCGAGCGGCTGACCGCCCGGCTCCTGGAGCTCGAGGCGTCCCTGTGAGCGTCGGCATGACGGAGCCCACCGATGAGCGGGGGTGGCGGCTTCGCCGCCGCCGGAGCGGAAGATGAGCACGTTGCTCGCGGTGGACGGCGACTCCTTCGCCCACCGGGCCTATCACGCCCTGCCGAAGTCGATCCGGCTCAACGCGGTCGTCGGCTTCACGAACATGCTCGTGCGGCTCTGGCAGGCGGAGCGGCCGGCGGCCGTCCTCGTCGCGTGGGACACGCTCTCGGAGCCCACCTACCGGCACGAGGCGTTCGCGGCGTACCAGTCGGGAAGGGTCTTCGACGAGGCGATCCTCGAGCAGCTCGAGATCCTGCCGGAGGTGGTGACCGCGTTCGGCTTCCTCGTCGCCAAGGCGCCCGGGTACGAGGCCGACGACTTCCTCGCTGCCGCGGCACGCGAATGGCCCGGAGAGGTGCTCGTGGCGACATCCGACCGCGACGCGTTTCAGCTCGCCAGCAGGCGAGTGACGATCCTGCAACCCACGCGAGGCGTGAGCGAGCTCGCGCGAATCGGGCCGGCCGAGGTGCGCGAGCGCTACGGCGTCGAGCCGGATCAGGTGCCGGACCTGATCGCGCTGCGGGGCGATCCGTCCGACAAGCTGCCTGGAGCCCGCGGCATCGGGCCGAAGAAGGCCGCCGAGCTGCTCGCGCGGTACGGCTCGCTCGAGGCGGCGCTCGCCGACGGCCGATTCGCAGCGGAGGCGGAGGACTTGAGGCTCTTCCGGCGAATCGCGACGATGGACGCCTCCGCCCCCCTTCCTCCCCTCGCAGAAACATCCCCGGCGTGGGCGGAGGCGTCTTCCTACCTCGACCGGCTCGGCCTTGGCGCGGTCGCCGTCCGCGTGGGGGAATTGTCGACGTCCTGACACATCCCGCGCTCGCGCGGCTGCACCCGACCGGCGCCCACCCGGAGCGGCCGGAGCGCCTCGCTGTGCTCCTGGCGCACCAGCACGTCTGGAGCGAGGGCCGCGCCGCAAGGGTCGAGGAGCTGCTGCGCTGCCACACCTCCGAACACGTGGAGCTCGTTCGTTCCGTCGAGGACACGGTCTGGCTCGACGGCGACACCGTTTGCACCCCGACGACGTTCGAAGCCGCGGCGCTCGCGGCGGGGACGGCGATCGAGGCTGCGCTGCGCGGAGGCTTCGCCCTCGTCCGTCCGCCCGGCCACCACGCCCTCGCCGGACGCGCGATGGGCTTCTGCGTCTTCAACAACGTCGCGGTTGCGGCACGGGCGGCGCAGCAGCGGCTCGGCGTGGAGCGGGTGGCGATCATCGATTTCGACGTCCACCACGGCAACGGCACCGACGCGATCTTCCGCAACGACGACACCGTCCTCTACGTGTCGCTGCATCAGTGGCCGTTCTACCCGGGGAGCGGCGGGCCCGACGACCAGGCGGAGACGACCCTCAACGTGCCGCTACGGGCCGGGTCGGGGGACGAGGAGTACGTCGAGGCCTTCGAGCGCGTCGTCGAGCCCGCGGTGCAGCGTTTCGAGCCCGAGCTGGTGCTCGTCTCAGCGGGCTTCGACGCGCACCTCGCCGATCCGCTCGCGGACATGCGCGTCAGCGAGGACGGCTTCCGCGAGCTCGCCCGGCGCTGCCGGGGTCTCGCCGATAGGGTCGCGGCCGTCCTCGAGGGCGGCTACGAGCTCGAGACGCTGCCGCATCTCGTCGACGCGGCGCTCGACGGATTTACGGCCTGATCAGGCGCGCGCGAGCGCGAGCTGCTCGAGGGCCTCGCGGCGCGACGAGACGCCGAGCTTGCGGAGGAGGCTCTTCACGTGGGAGCGGACGGTGTGCTCGGAGATGAACAGCCGGGACGCGATCTCATCCGTGCTGTGGTGCTCGTCGAGCAGGAGCAGCACCTCGACCTCGCGCGCGGAGAGGACCGAGGCGATGCGGTCGGGCACACCCGACCCTCGTCCGCCCGTCCGCACCTGGTCGAGCAGTCTTCGCGCCACGGGCCCGGACAGGGCCGCCTCGCCCTGAACGACTCCCTCGAGGAACTCCGCGATCCGCTCCGGCGATTCGGTCTTGAGCAGGTAGCCGGCGGCGCCGCCGCGAATCGCTGCGAGCAGGTTGTCCTCTGTTCCCGAGGCCGTGAGAACGACGACCTCGCAGCCGGGGGCGGCCTCGCGGAGGCGCGGCAGGGCCGAGAGGCCGTCGAGGCCGGGCATCAGGAGGTCGAGGAGGATGACGTCGGGTTGCGTCTCGGCCGCGGCCGCGATCGCCTCCTCGCCGTCCGCCGCGAGGCCGGCGAGCTCGAAGCCATGCGAACGCAGGAGCCCCGCCAGCGCCTCACGGGTGAGCGGATGGTCGTCGACGACGAGAACGCGGGCCGGCACATGTTCCTTATCGGCAGCAGTGCTTCTGCCGACAAGAGCCAGGTGAAGACGCGGCGAACGGAGCTGCAGGCCTGGCTCTGGGGCGAGGTCATCCTGTCCGGGCTGCTCGGGGCAAGCCTCGTGCTCTTTCTCTGGTATCCGACCCTGCGGACGCAGTACGACCGGCCGGAGCTTCTGATCGTGATCGAGACGACGATGGCGGTCGCCGGGGTGCTCGTCGCGCTCCTCGCCGCCGTCCGTTTCTCCGTCGTCGGGCTGCGAACGGACCTGTTGCTCGCCGCCGGCTTCCTCATCGGCTCGCTGTCCACCGCGGCGTTCGCGATCGTCCCGGTGCTCGACGGCGGCTCGCTCGATCGGGCCGACGGCTGGGCGGCACTCGCCGGCAGCATCGTGGCCCAGGGTCTCGTGGCGGTCGCGCCGTTCCTCCACGGCCGCAGCCGCTTCCGCGACCGGGCGCTGCGTGACACGCTCCTCGTGGCGGCGGTCGCACTCCTCGCTGCCTGGCTTCTCCTTCGTGCCCACGGCGGGGCGCTGCCGGTGCTGACCTCGCTGCCGGGGGTGGCCGACGCGCCGCCCGGCCTCGCTTCCGCACTCGCCGTGCAGGCGTTGTTCGACCTACTCGCCGTCGTCGGTTGGGGCCGGCGGCTCGCACAGACCGGGGACGACCTCGCCCGCTGGCTCGCGCTCGGCTTCACGCTCCAGCTCTTCGCAGCGCTGCATCTCGTGTTCACGCCGCCGCGCGGCACGACGTTCGTCGCCGCGGGCGACTTCCTGCGGCTGCTCGCCTTTGCGCTGATGCTCGTCGGCGCCTGGCGGGCCATCCGCTCGGCCGAGCTCGGTCGGGCCGTTGCGGAGGAGCGCGCGCGCGTCGCGCGTGAGATCCACGACGGGCTCGCGCAGTACCTCTTCGCGGTCTCGACACACGCCCAGATGCTCGAAGCGGGAGCACCGATCGACACCGTCGGTCCGCAGCTCAAGGAGGCGGCGGCGCTCGCGCAGCAGGAGGCGCGCTTCGCCATCCTCGCGCTGTCGTCGGCAAGCGGCACCGCCCCCTTCGACTCCGCGCTGCGCCGCTACGTCGAGTTTCTGACGGCTGACGGAGAGCTCGAGGTGGACCTCGAGATCGACCCCGCGATCCGCCTCGCCCCCGACGAGCAGATCGAGATCTTCCGCATCGTCCAGGAGGGGCTCGGGAACGTCCGTCGTCATGCAAACGCAACCCGGGCCGAGGTCGTGATCGGCCAGCGGCCCTCCGGCGAGCGGTTCGTCGCAATCGAGGACAACGGTGAGGGCTTGCCGCCCGAGTTGGGCGCCGCGGGGCAAGGCCTGCGGAACATGCGCGATCGGGCGTCGTCGATCGAGGGCGGCTTTACCGTCCGCAGCCTGCCCGGCCTCGGCACTTCGCTCGAGGTCGTCCTGCGGGCGTAAATCGCCTTTCCGTCCTCCCCGGCTCGGCCTAAGGTCCAAGCGCCATGAGCCGGCTGCTCGCCTCGTCGCTCGTCGTCGCCCTGTGTTGCGGGGCGGCCACCGCCGCGTTCGCGGCACAGAAAAGACCGCTCCAGCACGTGACGATCTTCGGCGACTCGGTCGCGGCGGCGTTCACCTGGGATCCGCCCGCCCGGCAGGTGCTCGCGCGGGGCGACCGGCTCACGCTCGATCTCGTCCCCTGTGGGCGCCTGACGCAGCCGGGCTGCGTCTTGCAGCAGCATCCCCCGCCGAGCGTCCTCGACGAGGTGGAGCTGCTGGGGCGGAGGATCGGGCCGACCGCGGTCGTGTTCGTGGGCTACAACGACGATCCGCACGTCTACGCCGCCGGGATCGGAAGGGTGTTGGCAGCGATGCGGCGCCGGGGCGTGAAGCACGTGCTCTGGCTGACGCTGCGTGCCGTCAACCAGCAGTACCGCCTGACCAACGAAGTGATCCACGGAGCTTCCGCGCGCTACCCGTGGCTGACCGTCGCCGACTGGGACGGCTACTCGCGCAGCCATTCCTCGTGGTTTGCCTCGGACGGCATCCACCTCAGCGCCGGCGGAGGCGTCCAGCTCGCGATCTACATCCACCGCTGGCTGAGGTGGATGGGCCTCTCGGGCCCGCTGCCGCCGCCGACCCTCTGAACGCTCGCTTCATGGAGAAGCCCCGCCGGAGCGGGGCTTCTCGGTAGCAGGCCTGTAAGCCGGATTCTGTCGGGGGTGGCCATCCATCTGTGCGGCTACCCGGCTCCTCGGCGGGCCGCGTCGGCGGAGCCTGTTCGCCTTGCACCGGACGGGGTTTGGCGAGCCGGCCCTGTCGCCAGGGCCGCTGGTGGGCTCTTACCCCACCGTTTCACCCTTACCGGCCGCGACTCCGGAGATCCGCGACCGGCGGTCTGTTTTCTGTGCCACTTTCCGTCGGCTTTCGCCGCCTCCCTCGTGTCGTCAAGCGATGTCGGGAGCGTCCTGCCCTGCGGTGTCCGGACTTTCCTCGACGACCCGAGGGTCGCCGCGGTCACCCGGCCTGCAACCCGGATTGTACCCCGGTTGCGGCCGCGTCGACCCGCCCGTGCAGTCGCATCGCACATTCGGGACAGCGCACGAGCGCGCTCTCGTGGAGGACGAACTCGCCGCAGACCGGGCACTCGAGGGACGCACCGCGCAGCACGGCGATGAGCTCCTGCTCGAGCGTCCGGTGGAGGGGCGTCACGCCGCTCAAAGCTCGCGGAACACCCCCACGACCTTGCCGAGGATCTGGACGTGACGGGCATAGATCGGCTCGAGCGCGCTGTTCTCGGGCTGCAGCCGGATGCGGCCGCTCTCGCGGAAGAACCGCTTCACCGTTGCCTCGTCGGCCGTCTCGTCGTCGCCGGCGAGGGCGACCACGATCTCGCCGTCCCGCGCGTCCTGGGCCCGCCGCACGACGACGACGTCGCCGTCGAGGATGCCGGCCTCGATCATCGAGTCGCCCTTGACGCGCAGCAGGAAGTCGCCGTGGAGGCTCTCGGGCACTGCGATCTCGTCCTCGACGTTTTCGTCCGCGAGCAACGGGGCGCCTGCAGCGATCTGGCCGAGCAACGGCAGCTTCGGCAGCTCTGCGACGACGGGCTCGGCCTTCGCAGCGCCCCCCTCCCGGCCAACCCTGTCCCTGCCCACGAGCTCGAGCGCCCTCGGCTTCGTCGGGTCGCGGCGCAGCAGCCCCGCGCGCTCGAGGTTGGCGAGGTGCGCATGGACGGTGGAGGGCGAGGCAAGGCCGACTTCTGCGCCGATCTCCCTGACAGTGGGTGGATACCCATGCCGATCGACATAGTCGAGGAGGAAGCTCCAGATCTCGCGTTGCCGGCCGGTCAGCTCGGCTGTCGTCTGCATCTCACGCTCCGGGGGTCGGGGACGGTGTCGAACGTGTGTTCGACAGCAGGGTACGGACTCCTCCGGACGGCGTCAATCCGAAAGGCTGCGGATCGCGAACCGGACCGACCACGCCAGCAACAGCAACATCACCGGCGTCCCGGTCACGAATGTGATCGCGAGGAAGTTCTCGAGCGAGCCGTGGAGCAGCAGCGCGAGCCGCAGGGCGCTCCGCGCGAGGAAGTAGGCAGCCCAGACCAGGGATTCGATCCCGAAGACGCGCTTGAAGGCGTCGGTCTCCCGAAACGAACGCGGGAACGGGTACCACGCGCCGGCCAGCGCCCCGGCGAGCGGGCGGCCGAGCGGAACCGAGACGAGGAAGGCGAGGCCCCAGACGGCGGCGGCCAGAACGGGCTGCGCTAGGTAGACGGTCGCGCTGTTCGCGAGGAGCCCCACGGCTGACTGGACGACGACGAAGGCAAGCGAGAGCCGGACGAGCAAGCCCTCACGACCTGCGCGCCGCTCGTGCAGGTAGATCAGGAGCGAGGCGGCTGCGGACGCGGCGATGCCCACCGCGAGGCCCTCGAGTCGAAGCCCCGCGTAGAAGGCGCCGAGCGGCAGGATCCCCTCCCGTAGCAGCCCCGAGGCTCCCGCCCGGAAGATGGAGAGGAAGCTCGGCTCGGTCAGCTCGCCTTCTGCAGACGCAGGCGCTGGAGTTGCTGCTCGCACCAGTCCCTCCCCCATTCGTTGAAATCGATCCCCCAGCGCAGCACCAGGCCGACGAAGGGCGGATCCTGGCCCGGGCGGGCGTCGATCGCACGGAGCACCTCGACGTACTGCTCGTGGCCGTGCTTTCGCGCTTCGAGCAGCCCGAGCGCCTGCTCCCGCGGCAGCGCGTCGGCGAAGAAGAGGCGCAGGAGGGACTCGTCGCGGTACTCGATCGTCGTGTCCGGCCCGACGAGCCACTCCTCTAACGCCTGTCGGCCCGCGTCGGTGAGCTCGTAGAGCCGGCGGCCGCGGGCCCCGCTCGGGGCATCCTCGCCCGCGATCAGGCCCTCCGCCTCGAGCCCGCGCAGCTCGGGGTAGATCTGGCCATAGCTCGCCGCCCAGAAGAACCGCGTCGAGCGGTCCACCACGGCCTTGATGTCGTAGCCCGACCGCGGCCCGAGCGCGAGCAGCCCGAGCACGACCGGAGTGACCGCCGTCTGCCTCATATATCCCGACGATATATCTAACCGCGGTATCCGTCAAACCCCGAGAGAGCTTCGACGGAGTCGGGCCAGGCTCGCCGTCGGAGGAGCTGCGACGGATCGCGCCCGACCATCCATCCCGTCTTCCGGATCAGCACTTGAACCGCAGCCGCGACGGCGCCGCAGGACAGGACGCCTCCCCCGCCCGAGAAAGAGAAAAGGCCCCTGTGCAGGGCCTTCTTGCGAGTGCGCTGGAGAGGACTTGAACCTCCACGGCCTATGCGGCCACTAGGCCCTCAACCTAGCGCGTCTACCAATTCCGCCACCAGCGCGAGAGCCCGCGCAGTGTAGCGGCGCCGACAGGCGAGGGCGGCTAGCCCAGATAGTGGAAGAGCGCGATGCTGTTCGCGAAGAAGAGCGCCGCGATCACGACGGTGACCCGTGTGAGGTTGCGCTCCACGATGTGCGTCCCGCCCTGCGACGCCGGGGTGAAGCCCATCCCTCCCATGCCCGCGTCGCGGCCGGAGTGCATGAGAATGAGCGACACGAGGCCGACGACGAGGAGCACCTGGGCGACAGCGAGGAACGCGAGCACGCGCTCAGGGTAGCCGCCGACGTGCGACTTCGACGATCGCGCCGACGAGCTCGGAGGCGATGCGATCCTTCGTGATGTAGCCGGAGGCGCCGACCTCCCGCGAGCGGTCGACGTCGGCACGCGAGTTCGAGCCGGTGAGCATGAGGACGCGTACCGCGTCGGTCGCCGCACGGATCTCGCGCGTTGCCTCGAAGCCGTCGAGCACCGGCATGTTCACGTCCATGAGGACGAGGTCGGGGTCGAGCTGCCGAGTGAGCTCGACCGCCTCCTCTCCGTCGCCCGCCTGGCCGACGACCTCGATCCGTTCGTCCGCGGCGAGGATCGCCTCGAGCGCCTCGGCGAACAGCCGGTGGTCGTCGGCGATCAGGACCCGGAGCGGCTTTGCCTTCGGTTTGCGCGAGGGCACCCGTCCATCCTGCCCTGTTAGCGTCGTTTTGTGGAGGGGGAGGAGGACGTCCGCGAGCGGATCCAGAAGCTGCTCGTGACCGGCGACAACCGGCTCAAGCAGGGCGTCGACCCGGCCAAGGCACGCGAGAGCTGGGAGCAGGCGCTCGCGCTCGCGCGCGAGGCCGGGCTGGAGGAGCGGATCCGACCGCTCGTCGAGGTCAGGCTCGCCGATCTCGAGGAGAGCTCGTAACAGCCCGAGTGAGGATTGCCTCGATGCGCTCGGCCTGACGGCGAACGTCGTGGTCCTCGGTGGCCGCGCGCGCAGCGTCGTTCGGGCACGGCAGCGCGGCGGCCTGCTCGAGGCCGCGCGTGAGGGCGTCGACGTCGAGCGGGTCGACGAGGACGCCTGCCTCGGGCACGACGAACTCCGGCGGGCCGCCGATGCGTGTCGCTACGACCGACCGACCGCACGACATCGCCTCCAGAAGTGCCTGGCCGAGCGGCTCCACGAGGCTCGGCTGGGCGAGGACCCGAGACTCGGCGAGCAGACGCGGGATCTCGTCGTGCGGCACTCGTCCGAGCAGCCGGACGCGCTCGCGCCCCTCGAGCCGGGACCGGAGCGGCCCGTCGCCTGCGAACGTGAGCGTTCCCTCGCCGAGCCGCGCGAAGGCGTCGGCGAGGCGCACGACGTTCTTCCGCTCGTCGAGCGCGCCCACGCAGAGGAAGCCCGGGGGCCCGGCAGGAGGCTCGGTGACCGCGAAGCGCTCGCGGTCGACGCCGCTCGAGACGACCTCCACCTTCCCCCGCGCTTCGGGCAGCTTCGTCTCGAGCTCACACCCGAGGTAGCGGGAGACGCAGATCACCGTTGTCGCCCGGCGGACGACGAGGCGGCTCGCCGCCGCCACACCCGGAATGGCGCCGATGTTCCGGACGTCCCTCCCGTGCGCGGTGACGACGAGCGGCGCGCGGCCGGCGAGGGCGGCGATCAGGCCGGCGGGGACGAGGAAGTGCGCGTAGACGACGTCCGGCCGGCCGGCTGCGAGCGTTCGCCGCGCGAGGGTCAGGTAACGCAGCTTCCCGCCCGCACGCGTGTCGAGGACGGCCAGCTCGACCTCGTGGCCGCGCTCGAGGAGCTCGCGCTCGACCTGCGCGACGAACGTCCCGAGGTCGGGAGCATCGGGCCCCGGGTACATCTGCGAGACGAGCAGGATGCGCACGGGGCCAGCGTACGCGGGCCCCGTGCGCTAAACGCAGTGCCTCGGCCGGCGGCTCACGCCGCAGTCGCGCTCCGAACGGCGTCGATCACGTAGTCGGAGCGGCCCTCGAAGAGCAGGTCGAGTAGCCGGCCGGCGCCGACGAGGCCGACGGGCCGGCGGAGCAGGGCCACGAGACGGCCCTCGTCGAGACCGGCGGCACGGGCCGCCCTGACGGCGTCCCGGACGCCTGGGGGAATCGAGCCGCCGGGCCCGAACTGCCACGCCGGATAGAGCCATTCGTCCCTGTCGCGAACGGCGAATAGCTCGCCGTTCTCGCGGAGCTGCTCGATCTCGCGCAGGTCTACACCGAGGCGGCTCGCGAGCCACGAGGCCGGCAGTGGAGTGGTGAGCGGTTCGGGCATGTGTTCCTCCTTGTTCTCTGTTCTCTGGTTCTCGGGTTCAGGCCGCGGCGGTGCGGCCGCTCCGCAGCACGAGGCCGAGAGCGGCGAGCACGAGGAGCGCGGCGAAGAGGCCGGTGAAGAAGAGGCGGCGGCGCATCAGATCGAGGCGACCGCAGCCGGCGCGGGCCCGGCGGGGACGTAGGTGGGCTCGTAGCCGAGCAGGCGGCCCATCGGAGCGCCGAGGGCGAGCCCGATCCGCTGCACGAGCGCGGGCGGGAACGGGAGGCGCACCGTGTCGAAGTGCGCGTTCGCAATCACGGCGAGCCGCAACGGGTTCGGCATGCCCTTCCGGTTCGTCATGCCGTCGGCGGCGAGCGCGAACATCGTCTCGAGCAGCGCCTCGAACTGGAGTGCCGGCCTGACCTCGCAGACGAAGTGGGCCTCCTCCTCGCCCGCGTTCCAGAACTTGTGGGGCGTGCCGGCCGGGACTGTCAGCCGCTGGCCGGGGCCCGCGACGAGCTTCTTGCGGCCGACGCGGAAGCCGACGCTGCCGCGGAGGACCTCGAAGCGCTCTTCCTGACTCGGGTGGACATGAGCGGCGGCGACGAAGCCGTTCGGCTGCACGAACGTCTCGATGACGACGGCCTCGCCGTTCGTCTCGCGCGACGTCTGGCGGAAGACGATGCGCTCGCCGGTGACCGGGTTGTGAATCGTGTCTCCTGCGTGAATCATGTGGCTGCTCCTTCCAGTTGGTTCGGGCGGGTCGGGAGCACCATCGAACGGCGCGCTTAAGAGCGCCTTGGGGTTGACTTGAGAGAAGAGTCGAACAGCATCGAATTCCGGGTTCTGGGGCCTGTCGAGGCCGTCGGCGACGACGGTCCATTGCCGCTCGGAGCCCCGAAGCAGCGGGCACTGCTCGCGCTCCTTTTGCTGAATGCCGACACCGTCGTCCCGCGGGAACGGCTCGTCGACACGCTGTGGGGCGACGCGCCGCCGCGCTCGGCCGTGACCTCCCTCCAGGTGTACGTGCACGCGCTTCGCCGGGCGATAGGAGCCGACCGGATCGAGACGCGGGGCACCGGCTACCGCCTGCGGCTCGAGCCGGACGAGCTCGACCTGACGCGCTTCGGTCGGCTCGCCGAGCGGGGACGCGACGCAATGGCCGCCGGGCGGCCGGCCGACGCCGCCGAGGATCTCCGCGGAGCGCTGCGCCTCTGGCGCGGTACGCCGCTCGCCGACCTCGCGGGCGAGCCGCTGGCCGAGGCCGAGACGCCACGGCTCGAGGAGCGGCGCTTGCAGGCACTCGAGCTGCTGCAAGACGCCGAGCTCGCGCTCGGGCATCACGACGCGCTCGTCCCCGAGCTGCAGAGCCTGATCGCCGCGGAGCCGTACCGCGAGCGGTTTCGGGCCCAACACGTGCTCGCCCTCTACCGCTCCGGCCGCCAGGCCGACGCGCTGGCCGCCTGCCGGGCTGCTCGGGAGTTGCTCGTGGAGGAGCTCGGCATCGATCCGTCGCCGGAGCTGCGGGAGCTCGAGGGTCGCATCCTCCGGCACGATCCGACACTCGCCGCTCCGGAGGCGCCGGCGCCCGCGCGCCTGCAGCTGCCCACGCCTCCGACCCCGCTCGTGGGCCGCCGCCTCGAGGTGGCGGCGATCTCCGCGCTCCTGCGGCGGGACGACGTACGTCTCGTGACACTCACCGGGCCGGGCGGTGCGGGAAAGACGCGGCTCGCCCTCGCCGCCACTGCAGAGCTCGGGCCCGAGCTACGTGACGGCGCCGTCTTCGTCGACCTGGCCGCGGTCCGGGATCCCGCGCTCCTGGGACCGTCACTCGCGCAGGCCCTCGGCGCGACCGAGACCGCCGAGGCGGTGGAGGACGTGCTCGCGGCCCATCTGCGCGACCGGAGCATGCTGGTGGTGCTCGACAACCTGGAGCAGCTCGTGCCGGACGTCGAGCTCGTCTCCCGCCTGCTTGCCGCCGCTCCGAGGCTGCTCGTGCTCGCAACGAGCCGCACGCCGCTCCGGCTCGCCGCGGAGCACGAATATCCGGTACCGCCGCTCTCGCTCCCCGACCTCGGCGCCGGCACGCCCTTCGAGTCGCTGGTCGCGAACGATGCGGTGCGCCTGTTCTCGGCCCGCGCTCGCGCGGTCGCCCCGGACTTCGAGCTGAACGAGCACAACGTGACGGCGGTCGCCGAGGTGTGCGCGAGGCTCGACGGGTTGCCGCTCGCGATCGAGCTGGCCGCGGCACGTTCGAAGCTCCTCCCGCCCGAGACGATGAGCGGTCGCCTCGACCGTGCACTCGAGCTGCTCGTCGGCGGCGCGCAGGACCTACCCGCGCGTCAGCGGACGCTCCGCGCGACGCTCGAATGGAGCCACGGTCTCCTCAGCGAAGAGGAGAGCACGCTCTTCGCGCGACTCGCCGTCTTTGCGGGCGGCTGGACTCTCGACTCAGCCGAGGACGTCTGCGGCGAGAACGGGCTCGATGTTCTCGAGACGCTCTCGTCACTCGTCGACGAGAGCCTCGTCCGTCCCCTGCGTCGTCCTTCGGGCAACGCCCGCTTCGCAATGCTCGAGACGATCCGCGAGTACGCCGGCGAGCTGCTCGAGGCGTCGGGTGAGGTGGAGACTGTGCGCCGGCGGCATTGCGAGCACGTCCTGGGGCGAGTCGAGGCACACGCGACGGCATGGCACGACGGCGCCGATCCCCAGGAGTCCCTTTTCGCCTTCCTCGCCGAGGAGCTCGACAATCTGCGCGCAGCCCTCGCGTGGGCAGCCGCCGCCGGCGAGCTCGAGCTCGAGGTGCGCCTGGCCGTCGCGGCGCGGTGGTACTGGGTCGTGCAGGGCCACCTCAGCGAGGGACGCCGTGTCTTCGACGGGATCGTCGTCCGGAAGGACGGCGTGACGCCGGAGCTCCGGGCTCTGGCCCTCGTGCACGCCGCGATCTTTCCCTTCCGGCAGGGTGACACGAAGACGGCTGCCGCATGGCTGCAGGAGAGTCTCGATCTCTACCGTGAGCTCGGCGACGAAGAGGGAATCGTGCGGTCGACCGCCGAGCTCGGCGGCGTTGCGATCGCCGAGCTGGACCTCGACCGTGCTGCCGCGCTGTACGAGGAATGCCTGCCGCTCCTCCGCAAGCAGGGCAGGCTGAGCCGCCTCGCCGTGGCGCTCGGCAACCTCGGCACGATCGCGCACATGCGCCGCGACCCCGAGACCGCCGTCCGCTACTACGGGGAGGCGATCGAGGCCTCCCGAGCCGGCGTCGACGAGGACGGCCTCGCGGTCAATCTGCACAACCTCGGCCGGTCCGAGCTCGCCCTCGGTCGACCCGACCGCGCCCACGAGGCGTTGACCGAAAGCCTCGCCATCGCGCGCCGGCTCGGCTATCGCGAGGTGATCGCCTACTGCCTCGGCGGGTTCTCGGAGCTGGCGATGCTCGCCGAGGACGCGCAACGGGCGGCCACGCTGCTCGGCGCCGCGGATCAGCTCTTCTCCGAGATCGGCGCGATTCCCAGTCCGGACGAGGCTCAGGCGCACGAGCGGGTGGCCAACTACATCGTCGACGTGCTCGGAGTCGAACGGGTGAGCGAGCTCCGGGCAGAAGGCGCGGCATGGCCGCTCGACGAGCTGCTCGAGGGCGTAGCCTCCCGCACATGAGCGACTACACGATCGTCAATCTCGGCGACGTCGAGAACGTCGCCCCGAAGTTCCAGATGCCCGAGGGCATGGACGTCCGCTTCCCGAGGCGCGACCTCGGGTGCAAGGTGGGTGGTGTCGGCGTCGAGAAGCTGCCGGCCGGGCTGCGCATGCCGTTCGGGCACACGCATTCGGAGCAGGAGGAGATCTACGTGATCGGGGAGGGGTCGGGCCGGATCAAGCTCGACGACGAGGTACACGAGCTGCGGCAGTGGGACATCCTGCGGATCGGCCCGGGCGTGATGCGCAACCTCGAGGCCGGCTCCGACGGGCTCACGCTCATCGCCTTCGGCGCGCCGCTCGGCGAGGAAAGCGACGGCGAGATCGTGCCCGGGTGGTGGACCGGCTAGCTCTCAGGCTCGAGCCCGCAACGCGTCGTACATCCCCCACTCCTCGCGCAGCGTCTCGCAGATCTCGCCGACCGTGCAGCGGGCCCGCAGCGCCTCGCGCATCGGCGGGAGCAGGTTGACGTCTCCGCGGGCGGCGTCGCGCACGCCGCGAATCGCCGCAGCCGCCTCTTCGGCGTTCCGCTCCGCTCGCAAACGCGCCGTCCGCTCGAGCTGACGGCGCTCGGCCGCAGGATCGATCCGGAGCAGCTCGATGCGCCCGCCTTCCTCTTCGTGGAAGGCGTTGACGCCGACGATCACGCGCTCGCCCGCCTCCACCTGCTGCTGGAACTCGAACGCGGCCCGCTCGATCTCCTCCTGCACGAACCCGGACTCGACCGCCGCAACGGCACCGCCCGCCTCGTCGACTCGCTCGATCAGCTCCCGGGCGCGAGCCTCGAGCTCGTCCGTCAGCGCCTCGATGAAGTAGGAGCCGCCGAGCGGGTCGGCGGTGTCGGTAGTGCCCGCCTCGCCGGCGAGGATCTGCTGCGTGCGCAGCGCGATTCGCGCCGAGTGCTCGGTCGGAAGCGCCAGCGCCTCGTCGAAGCCGTTCGTGTGAAGGCTCTGCGCCCCGCCGGCGACGGCCGAGAGCGCCTGGATCGCGACGCGGACGATGTTGTTCTCCGGCTGCTGCGCCGTGAGGGTCGAGCCGCCGGTCTGGGCGTGAAAGCGGAGGGCCAGGGCGCGCTGGTTCGTCGCGCCGAAGCGCTCGCGCATGATCCGCGCCCACAGCCGCCGCGCCGCGCGGAACTTCGCCACCTCCTGGAAGAAGTTGTTGTGCGCGTTGAAGAAGAACGAGAGCCGCGCGCCGAACTCGTCCGGCGACAGCCCGGCCTCGACTGCCGCCTCGCAGTAGGCGATCCCGTTCGCGAGCGTGAAGGCGAGCTCCTGCACAGCGGTCGAGCCGGCTTCGCGGATGTGGTAGCCGCTGATCGAGATCGTGTTCCAGCTCGGAATCCGCTCCGCGCAGTACGCGAACAGATCGGTCGTGAGCCGCATCGACGGCCGCGGCGGGAAGATGTAGTTCCCGCGCGCGATGTACTCCTTGAGGATGTCGTTCTGGACGGTGCCACGGAGGACGTCCGGCGCCACTCCTTGCCCCTCGGCCACCAGTTCGTAGAGCAGGAGCAGCAGCGAGGCGGGTGCGTTGATCGTCATCGAGGTCGAGACCTCGCCGAGCGGGATCGCGTCGAGCAGGATCTCCATGTCGGCGATCGAGTCGATCGCCACGCCGGTGCGGCCGACCTCGCCGAGCGCACGTGGATCGTCGGAGTCGTAGCCCAGCTGCGTCGGCAGGTCGAAGGCGATGGAGAGGCCGGTCTGGCCGCGCTCGAGGAGGTAGCGGTAGCGCGCGTTCGACTCCTCGGCCGACGCGAATCCGGCGTACTGGCGGATCGTCCACGGCCGGCCGCGGTACATGTCCGGATACGGCCCGCGGGTGAAGGGGAACTCGCCCGGCGGCTCGAGCTCGCGCGGCGCGTCGGCGGCGGTGTAGACCGGCTTCACCTCGATGCCCGACTCGGTGCGCCGGTCGCCGGTGGCCGCCATGAGGGGATCGTAGTCCGGGTGCAGGCAAGATCCGGGAATGCGCGTCACGGTCCGCCTCTTCGCCGGTCTGCGCGAACGCGCGGGCACTGCGCGCGTCGAGCTCGAGGACGTGACGCGCGTCGAGGACGTCTGGCCGGCGCTCGGGCTCAGTGGGATCGAGCTGGGCGACGAGCCGCCCGGCCTCCTCTACGCCGTCAACCGCGAATACGTCGAGCCGGGCCGCGAGCTCGCCGACGGCGACGAGGTGGCGGTCATCCCGCCGGTCAGCGGCGGCTCGTTCCGGCTCGTCCTCGGCCCGCTCGACGTCCCCGCCGTGCTGCGCGAGGTCGAGGACCCCGAGGCCGGCGCGATCACGAGCTTCGTCGGCACCGTTCGCCGCCACTCGCGCGGGCGCGACGTCCTCCATCTCGAGTACGAGGCCTACGAGGAGATGGCGGAGGAGATGCTCGAGCGGCTCGCCGCCGAGCTGACGGAGCGGCACGGGCTCTGCGCGGTCGCCGTCCACCACCGGCTGGGACGCGTCGAGATCGGCGAGGCGAGCGTCGTCATCGCCGTCTCCGCCCCACACCGCTCGGCGGCCCTCGACGCCTGCCGCGAGGCAATCGAGACGCTCAAGACGTCAATCCCGCTCTGGAAGAAAGAGGTCTACGCCGGCGGCGAGGAATGGATCGGGCGAGGGTCATGAGCGCGCAGGCAGAGCAGGAACGCGGCATCGTCCGCCGCTCGCTCGAGCGGCTCCTCGGCGGCGCAGTGGTGATCGGCGGAGCGGCGCTCAAGTGGGGCTTCGTGTTCGGGAAGTTCTTCGCCTTCTTCGTCTCCTTCGCCGCCTATTCGTTCTGGTTCGGGAGCTGGAAGTTCGGGCTCGGCCTCGTCCTGTTGATCCTCGTGCACGAGCTCGGTCACGTCGCCGAGGCACGCAGGCAGGGAGTCCCCGTCTCGCTGCCGACGTTCATCCCGTTCCTCGGCGCGTACGTGACCGTCCGCCACGCAGGCCTACCGCCGTGGCGCAGCGCGCTCATCTCCCTTGCCGGGCCGTTCGTCGGCGGCCTGGCCGCGGCGGCGGTGTGGGCCGTCGGCGCAGCACAGGGAGTCGTGTGGCTCCTCGTCCTCGCCAACATCGGCTTCCTGCTGAACGCCTTCAACGCGCTGCCGATCGGCTTCCTCGACGGCGGGACCGTGTCCCGTGCGATCTCGGAGTCCAGGCGCGGCTGGATTCGCTACGAGAACGGCGTCCCGGTCGAGGCGGTACCGCCGGACCGGGAGCACGCGACGCTGATCGCGGTCCTGTACGGGCTCGTCGCCGCGGGACTCGTCGGCGGGCTGCTCGCGACCCGGCACAGCGGGATGCTGTGATGGAGGACCGCGAGCTCCTCCAGACGCACCATGCCGCCAAGGAGCTGCGCCGTCACTCGGAGTCGATCGGTCACGAGTTCCTCGCCGGGTTCGAGGCGGTCGAGCGGATCGATCGCCCGGCCGTGTCCTGCTTCGGATCGGCGCGGGTGCCGGAGGAGTCGCGGCCGTACGAGGTCGCCCGCGAGACGGGGCGCCTCTTCGCCGAGGCGGGCTGGGCCGTGGTCACCGGGGGCGGGCCGGGCGTGATGGAGGCGGCCAACCGCGGCTGCCAGGAGGCCGGCGGGCTCTCCGTCGGCTTCGGGATCGAACTGGAGCACGAGCAGAAGACCAACGACTACCTCGACCTCGCGCTGACCTTCGACCACTTCTATGCGCGCAAGACGATGTTCGTGAAGGCGGCGGAGGGCTTCTGCGTGTTTCCCGGCGGCTTCGGCACCGCCGACGAGCTGTTCGAGTCGCTGACGCTGATCCAGACCGGCAAGGTCCTTCACTTCCCCGTCGTCCTGCTCGGCGAGGCGTACTGGGCTCCGTTGCTCGAGTGGGTGCGGCGAAGCGCGCTCGCGGACGGCATGGTCTCGGCCGACGATCTCGCGCTCCTGACCCTCACGGACGATCCCCGCGTCGCGCTCGAGACGGTGCTCGAGGCCTACCGTGCGAGCGGTGGGAAGTTGAGCCCCCACGCGCCCGAGAAGGCGGACGCGCAGTAGCGTTCAAGAGCGATGGAGCTCCGCGATCTGCCCTCCGTGGACGAGCTCGCGCGCGAGGCCGGCGACCCACTCGCGGTCGACGCGGCCCGGGCGGTGATCGAGCGCGCACGGGAGGAGATCCGGGCCGGCGCCGACCCCGGAGATCTGACGGCCCGCCTGCGCGAGGAGCTGGCGGAGACGCGCCGGCCGCGCCTGCGGCGCGTGCTCAACGCGACGGGCGTCGTCGTCCACACGAACCTCGGCCGCGCGCCTCTCGCGGAGGAAGCCCTAGCGCACGTCGTCGAGGCCGGGCGGGGCTACTCGAACCTCGAATTCGACCTCGCCGACGGCGTCCGCGGCTCCCGTCAGGACCATGTGGCCGCGGTCCTGCGCCGGCTGACCGGCGCCGAGGGCGCGCTCGTCGTCAACAACAACGCCGGCGCCGTCCTCCTCGCACTGGCCGCGCTCGGCGAGGGGCGCGAGGTCGTCGTCTCGCGCGGCGAGCTGATCGAGATCGGCGACGGCTTCCGGATCCCCGACGTGCTGGAGCGCTCCGGTGCGCGGCTCGTCGAGGTCGGGACGACGAACCGGACGCGCGCCGCCGATTACGAGAACGCGATCGGCCCGGAGACAGCCGTCCTCCTCCGCGTCCACCAGTCGAACTTCCGCGTCGTCGGCTTCGAGGAACGGCCGCGGCTCGAGGAGGTCGCAGCGGTCGCGCGCCGGCACGAGCTGCCACTCGTCGACGACCTCGGCTCCGGTGCCATCGCGCCCGTCGAAGCCGAGCCGACGGCGCCGGAGTCGCTCTCGGCGGGGGCCGATCTCGTCTGCTTCTCCGGCGACAAGCTGCTCGGGGGGCCGCAGGCCGGGATCGTGCTCGGCCGCGCGGACCTCGTCGAGCGCCTGCGGCGGCACCCGCTCCAGCGCGCGCTAAGGGTCGACAAGCTCTCGCTCGCCGCGCTCGAGGGCACGCTCCTCCTGCACCTCGAGGCCCCGGAGCGAATCCCCGTCGTGCGCACGCTCGCCCAGAAGGCGTCCGCGGTGCGCGCCCGCGCGGAGCGGCTCGCCGCGGCGACCAGCGGCGAGGTCGAGGAAACCGTTGGGCGCGTCGGCGGCGGCGCGCTCCCTCTTGCCGAGCTGCCCAGCTTCGCCTGCGCGCTCGAGGAGTCGCTCGCCGCACCGCTGCGCGAGGGCGAGCCGCCGGTCGTGGGAGTCGTCCGCGACGGCCGGCTCCTGCTCGACTGCCTCACGCTGACGGACGAGGAGGCCGAGGAGGCCGCGGCCGCCGTTCGCGCTGCCCGCACGTGAGCGTGCGTCCCCCGGAGGCGGCTCTCTGGGACGCGCTGCGCGGCGGCCTCGTCACTCGCGCCCTGGGCCTCGTCGCCGAGCTCGACATCGCGCGTCTGCTCGGCGAGGAAGCCCACCCGGTCGCCGAGCTCGCGGCCACGACTGGCGCCGACCCCGACACGCTGCACCGCCTCCTGCGTGCGCTCGCGAGCGACGGGATCTTCGCGGAGGAGACACCGGGCGTCTTCCGCAACACGCCGGCCTCGCAGCTCCTGACCGTCGACGGCTGGGACGATTTCGCGCGGCTCTTCGCCGGCACGTGGCTGCAAGCGATCGCCGGGCTCGACAAGAGCGGCGAGGCCTCCTTCCCGCGCGTGCTCGGCGACGAGTTCTGGTCGTGGCTCGGCGCGCACCCGGCCGAGCGGGCCTCGTTCGACCGGGCGATGGCGCAGGGCTGGCGCGGCCGGCTCGAGCGGCTCGAGAGCGTCGGCTGGCGCGGCGACGAGACCGTCGTCGACGTCGGCGGCGGCAACGGCTCGCTCCTCCAGGCGCTTCTCGAGCGGCATCCCGAGATGCGCGGGATCGTCTTCGACCTGCCCGAGACCGTCCGCGACGAGTCGCGCTTCGGCGACCGCTGCACGTTCGTCGAGGGCAGCTTCTTCGAACACGTGCCGGACGGCGACGCGCATGTCCTCTCGACGATCGTCCACGACTGGGACGACGAGTCGGCGCTGCGGATCCTGCGCACCGTCCGCGCCTCGGCCGGCGAACGGCTCGTCCTGCTCGAAAGCGTGATCCAGCGCGGCAACGAGCCCGCCGGGGCGAAGTGGCTCGACCTGCTCATGCTCGTCATCGCCGCCGGCCGCGAGCGGACGGAGGCCGAGTGGCGGGCGCTGCTCGAGGCATCGGGCTGGGAGCCGACGCGCCTCGAGAGCGGCGTGATCGAGGCGCGGCCCCGCTAGTGGCCGTCGCCTGCGAACACGGCCGTCACGAACACGAGAACGACGACCGTGCTCGTCATGAATCTGCCGATACGCGGCTGCAGTCGCGTTAGGACGCCATCTGCGACCGCAACCGCGGCGACGACGGCGATCCAGCGTCCTGCCACCGCGCCGCCGTCGGAGTAGCGGCGCAGGCTCGGCGCGAAGTAGGGGTCATAGGTGAAGAAGAACGTCACGAGAAACACGGCGGCCGCAGGCGCGAACAGTGCCGTCGGCCAAGGGCGGAGGCTGGAGACGGGCGCGAGCGCGGGGGCCGCGAGCATCGCGAGCAGTGCGACGACCTGGACACCGGTGGCTCCTGCGACGTCGTCACCCGGGTCTGGCCCGATCGAGCCCGCACCGAGGGCCAGCGCAAGCTCGTACGCTGCAGCCGCGAACAGCGTGCCGACGACGAACCAGCCACTCCAGCGGAGCATCAATCCGATATATAGCAAACTTGCTATGTCCATGCAATGCCGCTGACGGTCGGCACCGCAGGTCACATCGACCACGGCAAGACGGCGCTCGTCGAGGCGCTGACCGGCAAGAACACCGACCGGCTACCGGAGGAGCACGCGCGCGGGATCTCGATCGACCTCGGCTACGCGCCGCTCGAGCTCCCGGACGGCACGAGCCTGTCCGTCGTCGACGTCCCCGGCCACGAGCGCTTCGTCCGGACGATGGTCGCCGGGGCGAGCGGCATCGACCTCTTCCTCCTCGTGATCGACGCCGGCGAGGGCGCGCGCCCGCAGACGCATGAGCACCTCGCGATCCTGCGCCTGCTCGCTATCGAGCACGGTGTCGTCGCGCTGACGAAGGCCGACCTCGTGGACGAGGAGACGCTCGAGCTCGCGCGCGTAGAGGCCGAGGAGCTCGTCCCCGGCGCACCTGTCGTCGCCACGAGCGCGCGTACCGGCGCAGGCCTGGAGGAGCTGCGCTCCGCGCTCGCGGAGGTCGCGGCTCGCGTCGAGCGGCCCACCGCCGACGGGCCGGCGCGCCTGCATGTCGACCGCTCCTTCTCCCTCCACGGCATCGGGACCGTCGCGACCGGGACGCTCTGGTCGGGGACGATCGGCGAGGGCGACGAGCTGCGCGTCGAGCCGCGCGGCCGGAGCGTGCGAGTGCGGAGCGTTCAGGTGCACGACCGCCCGGTCGAGCGCGCCGAGGCGGGGCAGCGCGTCGCGGTCTCCCTCCCCGGTGTGGAGCGGCAGGAGCTGCGCCGCGGCGACGTCCTCGTCACGCCGGGGACCTTCAGGCCGAGCTTCCGGCTCGACGTCGCGTTGGAGCCGCTGGGCGAGATCCCGCCGCGCGTCATGCTCCACCACGGCACCGCCGAGACGGCAGCCCGTGTCGCACGCGTCGGCGACGGCTTCGCGCAGTTGCGCCTCTCGCGGCCTGTCGTCGCCGCGCGCGGCGACCGCGTCGTGCTCCGCGCGGGAACGACTGTGGCCGGCGGAGTCGTCCTCGACCCTGCACCGCCGCGCCACGCCGACCCGGCCCGGTTCGAAGCCCTGGAGCGGGGCGAGACGTTCGTGCACGCTCCCGTGCGCGTCGAAGGGGACTGGGTCTGGTCTCAGGAGTGGATCGACGAGCTCCGCGCCGACCTCGAGCGCGCGATCGACGCCGCCGATCCTCTCGATCCGGGCGTTCCCGTTCCGGCCGCCGAGTGGTCCAAGGCCGTCGTCCCGCACCTCGGGCTGGAGCTGCGCGGGGCGAAGCTCTACCGACCCGGCGCCGCCGCCGAGCTGGGCGCGCGCGCCGGGGAGGCGGCGGCGGTCGAGGCGCAGCTCGGCCTCGAGCCGGTGCGCGTCGAGGACGCCCCGCTCGCCCGCTTCCTCGAGGAGCAGGGCCGGCTCGTGCGGGTGGGCGACGGCTACGCGATCTCACCGGCCGCGTACGAGCAGGCGCGAGCCGTCCTCGCCGACGGAATCACACTGGCCCAGTTCCGCGACGCCCTCGGCGTCGGCCGGAAGACGGCGCAGCTCTACCTCGAGCGCTTCGACGCCGACGGGGTGACACGGCGCGTCGGAGATGCGAGAGTCCTACGTCGACGGCAGTGAACGTCCGCGACCTGATCGAGCGCTACAACGCTGCGTGGAACGCGCAGGACCTCGACGACGATCCACGAGCTCCACGATCCGGACATCGTCTTCGACAACCACACGGCGGACGAGCGCGCGGAAGGCGCCACAGCTGTCCGCGAGCACATCGCCCGGATCTTCCCAACAACCCGACGCTGCGGTTCACCACGCGCGCGCTCTACGTCGGGGACGACTTCGCCGTGTGCGAGTGGACTGCCTCGACGGGCTCGAAGGAGTGGGACGGCGTCGACGTCTTCCCGCTCAGGGACGGGAAGATCGCGCGGAAGGACGTGTACTCGTCGTCACACCGTCCACGCGAACTGTGAGCTGGAGGACGTCCGGCCGGCTGTAGTGGCCGACGGGATCGAAGCGCTGGCGCTCGGCGAGCAGGCGTGTCGGATCGAGCTCCGCGTACAGGATCGCCTCCTCGTCGTACAGCGGTCCGGCGAGATATGAGCCGTCCGGGGCGAGGATCGCGCTGCCGCCGCGGCCGATCGTCCCGGCTCCCTCGATCTCCGCGGCGAGCGGGAAGTCCGCGGGGTACGCCGACTCGCGCTGGAAATGCGCCGGCGCAACGACGTAGGCGCGGCTCTCGCGCGCGATGTGGACGAGCGTGGCCTGCCAGTCGTCCCCGTCGTCCGCGGTCGAGGCGACGTAGATCTCGACGCCCGACTCGTAGAGCGCGACGCGCGCGAGCGGCATGTAGTTCTCCCAGCAGATCAGGCCGCCGAGCCGGCCGAAGCCGGTCTCGACCGCGGTGAGGCCGCGGCCGTCGCCCTGGCCCCAGACGAGCCGCTCGTGATTGGTCGGCACGAGCTTCCGGTGATGGAGGGCGAGCTCACCGGCCGGCGAGTGGTAGAGGAGAGCGTTGTAGATCGTCCCGGGCCGCTCCGGCTCCACCTCGTTGACGCCGGTGACGATCCAGATCCCGAGCTCCTGCGCCGCTGCGGCGATGCGGCGCTCGGCGGGCGATCCGACGGCGATCGACTCCTGCGCAAGGCGCGCGAACGTCTCCTTCGCGCCGGAAGCCTCCCAGCCCGCGAACGCCTTGGCCCAGAGCGACGACGGGTAGACGGGCACGAACGTCTCGGGAAAGACGACGAGCTCGGCACCCTCGCCCCGCGGCCTCGCCGGCGACCGCCTCGAGCTTGTCGAGCGTGGCCTCGCGGTCGAGCACGACCGGCTCGACCTGCGCGCAGGCGACCTTGACCGGACGATCCATTCGTCCGGAGCCTACTCCGGCCGCATCCGTACTCTGCGCCGGATGCCGGTGCGCGCCTTCCTCTTCGATTTCGACGGCCTCATCCTCGACACGGAGCTCGCGTCGCGGGCCGGCTGGGAGCTCCTCTACCGCGACCACGGCCACGAGCTGCCCGCCGATCTGTGGGCGACGCTCGTCGGCACCACGCACGCACCCTGGGACCCGATGACGCATCTCGAGGAGCTCGTCGGGGAGCCGCTCGAGCGGGAGGCCCTCAACGAGCGCCGCTACGCGCACGAGATCGCCCTGATCGAAGCCGAGGAGTTGCGCCCCGGCATCGAGGAGTACCTCGCCGCCGCGCAGCAGCACGGTCTGAAGCGTGCGATCGTTTCCAGCGCGACCCGCACCTGGGTCGACATGCACCTGCAACGGCTCGAACAGGCCGTCGGCTGGGACGCGATCTGCACCGCCGATCGTGATCCTGCGCGGGCAAAGCCCTCGCCCACGCTCTACCTCGAGGCGCTTGAGGCGCTGAGCGTCGCCGCCGCCGACGCCGTCGCCTTCGAGGACTCGCCGAACGGGGTCCTGGCGGCGAAGGCGGCGGGCATCTTCTGCGTCGCGATCCCGAACGAGGTCACCCGGGACCTCGGCTTGGAGGAGGCCGGAGCCGACCTCGTCCTCGACTCCCTCGCGGACCTACCGCCAGACGAGCTTCTGGCGCGGCTCGCGAAGGCGTAGGGTCTCGCCATGGCTGCTTACGAGAAGGCCGACATCGACGAGATCGCATCGAAGCAATGGCCGCATTGGATCCCCGTGCGGCACCACTTCGGCATAGAGACCTTCGGCATCAACATCTGGCGGGGGCAGGACGATGGCACCGTGATCCCCGAGCACGATCACGCCGAGCACGGCGAGCCCGAGCTGTACTACACGGTCGACGGCCACGCGACCTTCACGATCGCGGGCGAGGAGGTCGAGGCACCTGCCGGAACGTGCGTGTGGGTGAGCGACCCGTCGGCGACGCGGGCGGCAACGGCCCGCGATGCGGGGACACTCGTTCTCTCGGTCGGTGCCGGCCCTCCCGGCACGGGGTACGAGCCCCCCGGCTGGGACTCGCATTACCTCGCAGACGACAAATAGGTCGGTACGCTCGCGGCGGAGCGGCCGGGCCTGGTGGCCCAGCGGGTCTTCAAAACCCGTACGGTCGTGCAACCCACGGCTAGGTCGGTTCGACTCCGGCGCCGCTCCGTCCGCCTGCACGAGATTGACCCGGCTGGGCTAGCCGACCGCGCGCGGGAACGTCCTAGCTTTGGAGCGGGGCGGCGGCCCCTCTCCGGGCTGGGTCACCGACCATCTCAGGGTTCCCGGTCCGGAGCCGTCGCCCCGCCTGAACTCGCTCGTGGACCGCTATGCGGCTCCGTCGGGCTTCATCTCGTCGAGCGCGCTTCGCCCCTCCTCGTGCACGCGGAGGCGGCGGTCCTCGGGCGACTCCGGCTCCGGCTCCGGCGGCTCCCGGACCTCTGGCGGCTCTGGGGAGGAGTCCTCGGCGAGCGGCTCCTCGACCGCCGGCTCGGCGGCGCGGGACTCGGCGAGCTTCGCGCGCAGCTCCTCCGCGCGAGCGTCCGCGTCGGCCGGCGCGGGCTCCGGCGAAGGTGCGGGAGCGGGCTGCGGGCGGCGGCGAAGGAGACGGTAGGCGGTGATCCCGCCGACGGCTCCGCCGATCCAGGCGGTGAGGCGGCGCATGCGCCGATGCTACAGTGACGGCCGCTTCCTGCCCCGTCATCGCGCCGTTCGGTCCCGAGCGTCGCCGGCAGTCGGGGCCGACATCGAGACCATGGGAAGGGAGGACATCGGGACGTGACGACTTACGAGATCCTGCTGATGCTGGACCCCGAGCAGGCCGAGTCCCGCCAGGACGACATCGTCGCCCGCACGCGCGAGCTCGTCGAGAAAGGCGACGGCACCTGGCACAGCCACGACGCCTGGGGCCGGCGCCGTCTCGCCTACCCGATCGAGCACAAGGAGGAGGGCGTCTACCACCTCGTCGTCTTCGACGCCGAGGCCGAGACGCTCGCCGAGATCTCCCGCGTCCTCAAGATCGACGACGCCGTGCTCCGTCACCTCGCGACCCGCCACATCGCCGGCTCCCGCACGAGCGCGCCGCGCGACGAGCTCGTGGCTCCCGCCGCTGCCCCGCCCGCTGAGGCCGCGGGAGCCGCCGAGCCCGTCGAACCCGCCGAGGCGGCCCCGTCCGCAACGGCCGTTTCCGAGACGACCGAGCCGGAGTACGCTGCCCCAGAGGAGGAGGAGCCCGTCGAGGCTGGCAGCGCCGCCGGAGAAGCCGACGGCGCCCGGCCGGAAGATCGAGGGGAAGACGGGCAGCCGGCCGAGGAACCCGCCGAGGAAGAGGAGTAGAGATGGCAGCCAACATCAACCGCGTCGTTCTGGTCGGGAACCTGACGAAGGACCCGGAGCTGCGGCACACGCCGGGTGGCACGCCCGTCTGCAGCCTCCGCGTCGCCGTCAACGACCGCAAGCGCGACGAGTCGGGCAACTGGGTCGACGCGCCCAACTATTTCAGCGTCTCCGTCTTCGGCAACCAGGCCGAGAGCTGCGCGCAGTACCTGTCGAAGGGCCGCCCCGTCGGCATCGACGGCAAGCTCCGCTGGCGCGAGTGGGAGGCCAAGGACGGCGGCGGCAAGCGCGAGGCCGTGGAGATCGTCGCCGACAGCGTCCAGTTCCTCGGCGGCCGCGGCGACGGCGACGGCGGCGGCAACCAGTTCGTGCCCGCGGGAGCTGCGCAGCAGGAGAGCGCCGACTTCCCGGCCGCGGCAGACGACGACATCCCCTTCTAGGAGAGAGATGGCCAGAGAGAAGACCCAACAGCAGCAGCGGAGGCGTCCCGGCGGGCCCCAGGGGCAGATCCGGCGCCGCAACTGCTTCTTCTGCAAGGAGCACATCGCGGAGGTCGACTACAAGAACGTGAACCAGCTGCGCCGCTACATCTCCGAGAAGGGCAAGATCCGGAGCCGCCGCATCACCGGCGCGTGCCGCCGGCATCAGGTTCAGGTGGCGACCGCCGTCAAGCGGGCGCGCGAGATGGCGCTGCTGCCGTACGTCGCCGAGGGCTCGGAGGAGCGCAGCGGCGGCCGGCGCGATCGCGGCGATCGTGGAGACCGCGGCGACCGGGGAGACCGCTGACGTGGAAGTCATCCTCCTCTCGGACGTCGAGCATGTCGGCCTCCGCGGCGAGGTCGTCTCCGTCGCCCGCGGCTACGCGCGCAACTACCTCCTGCCCCGGCGGCTCGCCCAGGAGGCGACGCCGGCGCGGGTCGCCGAGCTGCAGAAGCGGGACACGCAGCGCGCCCGCCACGAGGCGAAGACGGTCGAGCAGGCACACGAGATCGCGGAGACGCTCTCGAAGGCGGTGCTGCGCTTCGAGGTCAAGGCGGGGCCGACCGGCTCCCTCTTCGGATCGGTGACGCCGACCGACATCGCGGACGAGCTGTGGAGCACGCAGAAGGTGCGGGTCGACCGGCGCAAGATCGAGACCGATCCGATCAAGCGCATCGGCCGCTACGAGATCCCGATCGCGCTCTTCGAGGACGTCCGCGTCGAGGTGCAGACGCAGGTCGTCCCGGAGGGCGGTGAGCTGCCGTCCGACGAGGAGCTCGAGGCGATGGAGGCGGCCGAGCGCGCCGAGCAGGAGGCCGATGCCGAGCCCGAGGAGACGGTCGAGCTCGAGGAGATCCTCGCGGAGGCGGACGCCGCCGAGGCGGCCGAGGAGACCGAAGCGCCCGCAGAGCCCGACGCCGAGGCCGAGGCGGAGCCCGACTGGCGGGCCGACGCCGAAGCAGCCCTGCGGGACGAGTAGCTCCCCAAGACGCTCGCGCAGCACGAGGCCGAACGACGCTCGCGCCAGCCTCCGCGCGCGATCTTTCCCGGGAGCGAAGCGCCAGCTTCGCGAGCGACTAAGACGTACACACGCTGTCCACGGAGCTGTGGATTGCGCGCAGATCGCGCACGAAGTTCCCGCTTCTAGCAAGAGATTCGTGCACAGGCGCGCCGTCCGGCACGCCTGCAAAGATGCTTGTTTCTCCTGCAAATGGCCGAAAATGACCTGTTCACAAAGGACATTCCCACACCTAGAAACCCGGCGGGCCGGATGATGGAATCGCCACGCATGGCCCTCGCCCCCGTCCCGACGCCTGCTTCCGCTCCCGGCGTCGTCCCGCCGCAGAATCTGGAAGCCGAGGAGTCGGTCCTCGGCGCGATGATGATCTCCCCGGGCGCGATCGCCGCGGTCAGCGAGATCCTCGACGCGGGCGACTTCTACCGCGAGTCGCACGCGAAGATCTACCGCGCCGCGCTCCAGCTCTACGGCAAGAACGAGCCCGTCGACGCGATCACGCTCACGAACGAGCTCGAGCAGCGCGGCGAGCTCGACGAGATCGGCGGCCGTGTTCGCCTGCACGAGCTGGCCCGGCTCGTACCGGCGACCGCCAACGCCCGCCACTACGCCGAGATCGTCCGCGAGAACGCCACGCTGCGCGGCCTGATCCGCGCCGGCGGCGAGATCGCCCAGCTCGGCTGGGAGCGGGAAGGCGAGCCGGAGGAGCTGGTCGCGCGCGCGGAGCAGCTCGTCTACGACCTCGGCGAGCGCCGCGCCCAGGGCGAGCTCACGCTCTTCAAGGACACGCTCGTCGAGACGTTCCAGCGGATCAGCCACCTCTACGAGTCCGGCGCCGAGGTGACCGGGCTCGCCAGCGGCTTCAAGGACCTCGACGGGATCACCGCCGGCTTCCAGCCCGCGAACCTCGTGATCATCGCCGCCCGCCCCTCGATGGGTAAGAGCGCCTTCGCCCTCGAGATCGCGAGCCACGTCGCCGTCGACCAGCAGACGCCGTGCGCGTTCTTCAGCCTCGAGATGTCGCGGCAGGAGGTCGCGCAGCGGCTGATCTGCTCCCGGGGCAAGGTCGACGCGCACCGCATCCGCACGGGCAAGCTCGCGAAGGACGACTGGCCGCGCCTCGCGCAGGCGTGCGGCCAGCTCGAATCGGCGCCCCTGTACGTCGACGACACGCCCGCACTCAGCCTGCTCGAGCTCCGCGCCCGCGCGCAGACCCTGAAGCGGCGCGAGCCGAACCTCGGCCTCCTGTTCGTCGACTACCTCCAGCTGATGACGACCGGGCGCAGCGAGGAGAGCCGTCTGCAGGAGGTCTCCTCGATCTCCCGCGGCCTGAAGGAGATCGCCAAGGACCTCGACCTCCCGGTCGTCGCGCTCTCCCAGCTGAACCGGTCGCCCGAGCAGCGGCACGACAAGCGCCCCATGCTCTCCGACCTGCGCGAGTCCGGCTCGATCGAGCAGGACTCCGACCTCGTCATGTTCCTCTACCGCGAGGAGTACTACGACCGCGACGAGACCGACGACAGCAACAAGGGCGTCGCCGAGGTGATCGTCGCCAAGCACCGCAACGGCCCGACCGGCGACTTCAAGGTCGCCTTCATCAGCAAGTACGCGAAATTCGCCAGCCTTGCCCACTAGCCTCACAGCCAACTGCCTCGGGTGCGGGCGCGAGTTCGCGACCGAGCAGGTCCTCCTCCTCGGCCAGACGTTCGCGGCCGAGCGCTACTGCGACCTGTGCCGAGCCGCCGAAGAGGTCGTCGGCGAGCAGCGCCGCGCGGACGAACGCTGGGCCCGCGTACGGGTCCCCTCCGCCTACGACGGCTGCACGTTCGAGAACTTCGAGCCCGTGCCCGACACGCGTAACGCGCTCGCCGTCTGCCGGCAGTGGACGAAGGAGTTCAGAGCGGGCACCGACCTGCGCCAGGGCCTCCTCCTGCGCGGCGATCCCGGCGCAGGCAAGACGCACCTCGCGGTGGCGGTCTTGCGCGAGGTGATCTGGAGCGACCGCGAGCCGAAGCCGACCGCGCTCTTCCTCAACGTGCCGGGTTGGCTGAACGCGCTGCGCGAGAGCTACGGCGACGGCGAGCCGCCTCCCAACCCGAGCGGCTACGACCTCGTCGTCCTCGACGACCTCGGAGCCGAGGACTGGTCGAGCTGGGCCCGCGACCGCATCTACAACCTCGTCAACCAGCGGGAACAGCAGCGTCGCCTCGTGATCGTGACCACGAACCACGAATGGCGGGAGCTGGCCGGCCGTGTCGGCGGCCCAACTGCGAGCCGGTTGCGGCGTCTCACACGCGAGGTGCACGTCGACGCCCGTAACGACTACCGCGAGAGCCAAGCCGCCTAGCCTCGGCGGCGGCATACTTCTTCGACGTGCCTGGCACCGTCATCGTGGGCGCGCAGTGGGGCGACGAGGGGAAGGGCAAGATCGTCGACCTGCTCGCCCAAGACTCCGACGTCGTCTGCCGCTACCAGGGCGGCCCGAACGCCGGCCACACGATCGTCGTCGGCGACGAGACGTACAAGATCCGGGCGCTGCCGAGCGGGGTCGTCCGCGGCAAGCCGTGCGTGATCGGCAACGGCTGCGTCGTCGACCCCGAGGTGCTGATCGCGGAGCTCGACGAGTTCGAGCGGCGCGGCCACCCCGCCGGCGAGGTCTACCTCTCCGGCAACGCGCACCTGATCATGCCCTGGCACCTCGCGATCGACCAGGCGAGCGAACGGCGGCTCGGGAAGCTCGCGATCGGGACGACGCGACGAGGCATCGGCCCCTGCTATGCCGACAAGGCCATGCGGCTCGGGATCCGCGTCCAGGACGTGCTCGACCCGAAGATCCTCCGGCAGAAGATCGAGGTCGCGCTCGCCGAGAAGAACCTCTGGCTCGAGCGCGTGTACGAGACGACGCCCTTCGACCTCGAGACCGTCGCGGCGCAGTACGAGGGCTACGCACAGCGGCTGCGGCCGCTCGTCGCGGACACGTCGCTCTACGTCGACAGGGCGCTGCGCGACGGGAAGGAGGTGCTGTTCGAGGGAGCCCAGGCGACGCTGCTCGACCTCGACCACGGCACCTATCCCTTCGTCACCTCCTCGAACCCGGTTGCCGCGAGCGCGGCCGCCGGAGTCGGGATCGGCCCGCAAAGGATCGACCGCGTGGTCGGTGTCGCGAAGGCGTACGTGACGCGCGTCGGCGAGGGTCCGTTCCCTTCGGAGATCCAAGGCGACGAGCAGGCACGGATGCGCGAGCTCGGCGGCGAGTACGGGACCGTGACCGGCCGCGAGCGGCGCTGCGGCTGGCTCGACCTCGTCGCCCTCCGCTACGCCGTCCGCGTGAACGGCATCGACAACCTCGCGCTGACGAAGCTCGACGTCCTCTCCCACTTCGCCGAGCTGCCGGTCTGCGTCCGCTACCGAACGCCGGACGGCGTCGAGACGGGGCGACTTCCCGGCCCACCAGAGCGATTTCCACGCGGCGCGGCCCGTCTACAAGGTGCTCGAGGGATGGAACGAGCCGCTCGACGGCTGCTCGTCCGTCGACGAGCTTCCGGACGCGGCGCGCGGCTATGTCGAGTTCGTGGAGCGCGAGCTCGATGTCGAGGTGACGCTCGTCGGCACGGGCGCCGAGCGCTCGTCCGTGCTCACGCGCGCGTGATCGCCGCAGCGAAGGCGCGGGCGCCGAGCTCGAACGGCCCGGTCGGGCTGCCGATCTGACGGAAAAGCTCGGCGTGGGCGTGCTCCCGCTGCTCGGAGTCGAGCGAGGCGACCCACTGCCCGGCGGGCCCGACGCGTCGATCCATCGCCTGCCAGAACTCGTCGAAGTCCCGGTAGCGGGCGGTCACGTCCAGCTCTGCCGCCTCGACCTCGCCGTGCGGGGCGAGCAGGTCGTGGATCTCCTGCGGGGTCCGGTAGCGGGGCGGCTCGGCCAGGCGCCGCGAGCCGATCGCGGCGGCCGTTCGGTCGATCGCCGCGAACATGTCCACCTCGGCAATGCCCCACATGCAGACCGCAACGCGCCGGGCGACCCGCGCCATCTCGGCGACCGCGGCCGGCGCGTCGGTGACGAACGCGACCACCAGCTGCGCAAGCGCCACGTCGAACTCGCCCGCCGCGAACGGCATCGCCTCCGCCGGGGCCTCGTGGACCTCGAGATCCGGGAACCGCTTCCGTAGCGCCTCGACGAACTCCGGCGAAGGGTCGGCGGCGACCACGTCCGCGCCGCGAGCAAGGAGCTCGGCAGCGAGGGCGCCGGTTCCGGCGCCGACGTCGAGCGCTCGCATCCCCGAGCCGACGCCGGCGAAGTCGGCGAACAGCGGCGCCAGCACCCTCGCGTAGCGCCCCATGAAGTCGTCGTAGGCGTCGCCGCCGACGCGGAAGGCCTCGTTCACGGGCGAGCGTATCGAGGTCGGCTCGGGTGTTCACGTTCACGAGCAGCCGCTCCTCGAGCTCCACCCGCGCGGTGTCGAGGCCGTCGAGCACCGTCCGGAGGCGGCGCTCGTGCGTCTCGAACGCGGGCAGCGCCCGCCGCGCAACCGCGCACGGCAGCGGGCCCTCCTGCGCGACGGCGGCCTCGCGACACGCCTCGGCCAGCAGCCGGAGCGCATCGGGCGTCAGGAGAGGCATGTCGACCGGGATGACGACGGCGAGCCCGTGGCTCGCGGCGCGCAGCCCCGCCGCGATCGCCGAGACCGGGCCAGTCCCCTCGTCGGTGAGCGCCGGGAACGGGAGACCGCCGAGCCGGCCGACCGCGATCCGCTCCTCGCAGACGTCGCCGAGCAGCCGCCAGGCGCGCTCGGCGAGCGTCTCTCCCTTCGAACCGTGCGAGCGCCTTCGGCGAGCCGAAGCGGGAGCTCGAGCCGCCGACGAGCAGGATGCCCGTCAGGCCCGAATCCGCCACGGCTCCGTGTAGACGTTGACGGAGCCGCCGCGGACGAAGCCGCAGAGCGTGATGCCCCGGTCGGCCGCAAGGTCGACGGCGAGGCTCGACGGTGCGCCGACCGCGACGAGGACAGGGCACCCCGCCACGGCCGCCTTCTGGACGAGCTCGAACGAGAGCCGGCCGCTCACGCAGAGCACATGCTCGGCGAGCGGCAGCAGCTGCTCCCGGAAGGCCCAGCCGAGGACCTTGTCCATCGCGTTGTGGCGGCCGACGTCCTCGCGCACGCAGAGTGGCTCGCCGGCGCCGGTGAAGAGCCCGGTCGCATGCAGACCGCCGGTGGCAGCGAAGGCTGCCTGCGCCTCTCGCAGCCGGTCGGGCAGTGAGGCGACGAGCTCGAACGGCAGCCGCAGCTCGGATTCGACTCGCGCTGCCTCGACTGCGATCGCCTCGAGCGCTCCCTTGCCGCAGACGCCGCATGAGGAGGAGGTGTAGAAGCTGCGTTGCAGCCGCTCCGGATCGAAGCCGGGCGCGTCGACCTCCACGCGGTTGGCGGCGAGATCCTCCGGCAGCCGAGCCTCGTGCGGCTGCAGTCCTTCGGAGATGCAGAAGCCGAGCGCGAGCTCCTCGTCGTGGCCCGGCGTCCGCATCGTCACGGCGACGGGTCGCCCGCCGATCCGGATCTCGAGCGGCTCCTCGACGGCGACGTGGTCGCGCTCGGTCGCGCCGGCGGGAAGCCGGAGGACGTCGACGGCGGCTGCCGAGTAGGGCGGCGCGTCCATCAGCGCCTGCAGCGTAACCCTGTCGTCAGGCTTCGTCGGCGGCGTTGAGCTCGGCGTCGGCGGTGGAGCGGGTGGTGACGAGATGCTCGAAGACGGCGCGGTAACCGTTGACGGCGGCGGCGACGTCCCCGGGCGAGAGCTCGTCGGAGCCACGCTCCGCGGCTTCGACGATCTCGTGCGCGGCGAGGTATTCGGCCACGACCTCGCGCTCGTCGCCCTCGCGCACGACCGGGTCGGTCAGGTCGTAGCCGCTCTCCTCGAGCATCCGTGCCACGAGCCCGTCGAGATCGGGCAGTGCGCCGGCCGGGTCGGAGTGAACGTCCTCGTCGAGCGCCTCCCACTCGCTCTCCCAGTCGTGGCGATCGAGGCCAGGGTCGTCCATGGGCGGATCCTGCGCGCCGCGGCCCGACTTCAAACGCCGTGAAATAGGATCGGCTGGTGCGAGCGCTGATCGTCGGGTCGGGAGGTCGCGAGCACGCACTCGCCTGGGCGCTCTCCCGCAGCGACAGCGTCGACGAGTTGCATGCGGCTCCCGGCAACCCGGGAATCGCCACGCTCGCCCACTGCCATCCCGTGCGCGCCGACGATCACGCCGCGATCGTCTCGCTCGCCCGGGAGCTCCGGACTGACCTCGTCGTCGTCGGGCCCGAAGCGCCTCTCGTCGCTGGAATGGCCGACGAGCTGCGCCACCGCGGCGTCGCGGTCTTCGGCCCCAGCGCCGCGGCCGCGCGCATCGAGGGATCGAAGGCGTTCGCGAAGGAAGTGATGGAAGCGGCCGGCGTGCCGACCGCGAGGGCGCTGCCGGTCGCCCGCCCGCCGTGCGTCGTCAAGGTCGACGGGCTCGCAGCCGGCAAGGGAGTCTGGGTCTGCCGGAGCCAGGACGAGCTCGACGCCGGACTACGCGCGGCGCAGGCGCTCGGCCAGCCGTTCCACGTCGAGGAGCTGCTCGAAGGGCCGGAGCTGTCGCTCTTCGCCGTCGCCGCCGGCGAGAGCGCGGTCGCCTTTCCGCCGGCCCGTGACTACAAGCGAATCGGGGACCGCGACACGGGTCCGAACACCGGAGGCGTCGGCTCCTTCTCGCCGCTGCCCGACGTCGCCGACGAAGAGGCGCCGGAGATCCTCGAGACCGTGCACCTGCCGGTCCTGCGCGAGCTCGCGCACCGTGGCGCGCCGTTCCAGGGCCTCCTCTACGCCGGGCTCATGCGAACGGACGACGGCTTGCGCGTGATCGAGTTCAACTGCCGCTTCGGCGATCCCGAGACGCAGTCGCTCCTGCCCCGGCTGGAGAGCGACCTTCTGCCGCTGCTCGCCGGCGACCTCTCCCAGAAGCCCGAGGTTGCGGATCGGGCCGCAGTCACCGTCGTCCTCGCCGCGCCGGACTACCCGGCGCGGAGCGACTACAGCGGCACGCCGATCGAGGGAGTCGAGGAAGCAGAGGCGACCGGGGCGCTCGTCCTCCACGCGGGAACTGCGCTCCACGACGGGAGACTCGTCACGAACGGCGGCCGGATCCTCAACGTCGTCGGCACCGGTCCGACGGTCGAGGCGGCGCGAAGCGTTGCCTACGACGCGGCCGGGCGCATAGATTTCGCCGGCATGCAGTACCGCTCCGACATCGCCGCCGATGCCTGAGACCCCTGGCCGCGCCACGCTCCCGGCCGGCGGAGCCGGCCTCCGCGAGGCGCTCTCGCCGCTGGCGGCGCGATCCTTCGCTCGCTCGGCGAGGTCGTACCACTCGTACTGCCCTCACCTCGCTCGCTTGACTCGCTTGCCAGCGACGAGCCAGGAGCCTCAGGGTGCCTGACGGGCCGCTGGTGGGGATCCTCGTCGGCTCGGAGTCGGACCGCGAGCGGATGCAGAGCGCCACCACGCTGCTCGAGGAGGCGGGAGTCGGCTACGAGTTCGAGGTGCGCTCGGCCCACCGCACGCCCGGCGCCGTCGCGGAGTACGCACAGAGCGCCCGCGGCCGCGGCCTGCGCGTGCTCATCTGCGGCGCGGGGCTGTCGGCGGCGCTTCCCGGGGCGGTCGCGGCGCAGACCGACCTGCCGGTGATCGGCGTGCCGCTGCGCTCGAGCCTCAGCGTCCTCGACGGTCTCGACGCGCTGCTCGCGATCGCGCAGATGCCGCCTGGAGTCCCGGTCGCGACGGTCGGCGTCGACAATGCCCGCAACGCCGCGGCGCTGGCACTCCGGATCCTCCGGGCCTGACGCAGGGCTAGCCGATGATGTTCGTCGCGCCGCGCGGAAGGAGACGCGGCCGACGCCTTCGGCGTCGAGCGCGTTCGCGAGCACGCGGTAGGCCGCCCGCGGACGCAGGCCGCAGTCGCAGGTCTGCGTGCCCTGCGTCATCACGCCCGCAAAGCGGACCCCACGGTGGTAGCGGCTGCTGGCGATCCGGGCCAGCTTCGCCCACTGCCGCGCCATGGCGGAGCTGTAGATCTCGGGCAGTGCCTTCGTGTGGCGGATGCCGCCGGCGACGTACCAGGCCGGTCGCGCGCTCCAGATCGCACCGACGCCGCCGTCGAGCGAGCCGTAGTCGTAGAGCGTGTGCCCGTGCACCGCCGCGCGGAAGCCGTGGAAGAACTGTTTCGTCTTGCGGAGCTGCGGATCCCAGGCGGGCTCGGCATCGTCCGCGGCCCCAGCCTTCACGTGGGCTGCCAGCCCGTGCCGCCGCAGCTCCCGTGAGAGCTTGTTCGTCGCGCGCGCCCAGCGTACGCCCGCCTCGTAGGCGCTCGGCACCGAGGGGTGGTAGTTGCTCGTGCCGCGCGCAAGCGTGATGGAAGCGTCGGAGCCCTCGCGGAGACAGGAGACGTAGCCGCGCGCGTACGCGACCATGGCGCTCGTGATCTTGTGGTTGAGCGCGAAGCGGCCCGAGAAGAGCACCGTCCCGTAGCCGTGCCGCTTGAACGCCGGCTTGCCGAAGTCGAGGACGACGACGCCGCGGTCGTGCCTTCGCGCGGCCGAGCATCCCTGTGCGGTGAGAAGCCACGGCTTCGCGGTCTGCTCGTAGACCGAGAGGGTCCTGCCCGGCAGGCGGTGCAGCTGGTGGACCTGCGGTTTCGGCCGACCGCCGTGCCCCGTTTGGGGGAATCGGCTGCCGCCCGACGCCGACCTCGGCCCCCTCTAGACTGGGAGCGGTGATCGCCCGCTACTCCCGCCCGGCCATGGCCAGGATCTGGTCGGACGAGGGGAAGCTCGCGTCGTGGCTGGAGGTCGAGGTCGCCGCCACGGCCGCCTGGGCCGAGCTCGGGGTGGTGCCGGAGGATGCCGCCGAGAGGATCGCGCAAGCGACGCCGCCGACCGCGGAACGCGTGGCCGAGCTCGAGGCGACGCTGCAGCACGACACCGCCGCGTTCGTCGACGCGGTCTCGGAACAGCTCGGTGAGGAGGGCCGCTGGTTCCACTACGGCCTCACCTCCTCCGACGTCGTCGATACGGCGCTGTCACTGCAGATTCGCGAGGCGGGCCTGCTGATCCTCGCCGGCCTCGACCGCGCGTTCGCCGCCGTCGCGGCGCGTGCCGAGGAACACCGAGAGACGCTGCAGATCGGACGCACCCACGGCGTCCACGCGGAGCCGACGACGTTCGGGCTCAAGCTTGCCGGCTGGGCATTCGAGCTGGCCCGCGGCCGCGAGCGTGTCGCGCGCGCGCTGGAGGTAATGCGCGTCGGGAAGCTCTCCGGAGCCGTCGGCACGTACGCCGCCACCGATCCCGAGCTCGAGCGGATCGCGTGCGAGCGGCTCGGCCTCGAGCCGGCGCCGAGCTCGACGCAGATCCTGCAGCGAGACCGGCACGCCGAGCTCCTCACGGCGCTTGCTGTCACCGCCTCCTCCCTCGACGCCTTCGCGCTGGAGATCCGGCATCTCGCGCGCACCGAGGTGGGCGAGGTAGAGGAGCCGTTCGGCCGCGGCCAGAAGGGCTCGTCGGCGATGCCGCACAAACGGAATCCCGTGGTGGCGGAGCGGATCTGCGGCCTCGCACGCGTCGTCCGGGCCTGCTCGCTCGTCGGGCTGGAGAACGTCGCCCTCTGGCACGAGCGCGACATCTCCCATTCGTCGGCCGAGCGCGTCGCCATCCCGGATGCGTTCCTCGCGCTCGACTACATGCTCGACCGCTTCGCCTGGCTCGTCGAGGGCCTTGTCGTGCGGCCCGAGCGGATGCTCCGCAACCTCGAGGCGAGCCATTTCCTCTTCTTCAGCCAGCGCGTCCTGAACGCGCTCGTCGAGTCGGGGCTCGCGCGTGACGACGCCTACCGGCTCGTCCAGCGCGCGGCGATGCGGGCGTGGGAAGAGGAGCTCGACTTCCGCGATCTCTGCCGCGCCGACGAGGAGATCTCGTCACGCGTCGACCTCGACGCCGCCTTCGAGCTCGCCGCGTACACCCGCCACGTCGACACCGTCTTCGCCCGCCTCGAAGCTCTCAAGGAGGAGCCGCTACATGCCTGAGACCCATATCGCTTCCGGCAAGATCCGGGAGATCTACTCCATCGACGACGACCGCCTGCTGCTCGTGGCGTCCGACCGGATCTCGACCTTCGACGTCGTCCTGCCGACCGAGATCCCCGACAAGGGCCGTGTCCTGACCGGACTGTCCGGCTACTGGTTCACCGTGCTCGCCCCGATCGTGCCGAACCACATGCTCGGCATCCGCGACGACGGCCGCTCGATGGAGTGCCGGCGGCTCGAGATGCTGCCGATCGAGTGCGTCGTGCGCGGCTACCTCGCGGGCTCCGGCTGGAAGGACTACCGCGCGAGCGGCGAGGTCTGCGGGCACCGGCTGCCCGAGGGGATGAGCGAGTCGGACAAGCTGCCCGAGCCGATCTTCACGCCGGCGACGAAGGCGCAGGAGGGGCACGACGAGAACATCACGCGCGAGCAGGCGGCGGAGCTCGTCGGCGAGGAGCGGCTGCGCGAGGTGGAGGCTGTCTCGCTCCGGCTCTACAAGACAGCGGCCGACCATGCGCTTCGCGCGGGGATCATCATCGCCGACACGAAGTTCGAGCTCGGCCTCGATCCCGACGGCAACCTCGTGCTCGGCGACGAGGCGCTGACGCCCGACTCCTCACGGTTCTGGCCCGGGGACTCCTACGAGCCCGGCCGCGCGCAGGTCAGCTTCGACAAGCAGTACGTCCGCGACTACTGCGAGACGACCGGCTGGGACAAGACCGAGCCCGGCCCGGAGCTGCCGGGCGACGTCGTGCAGGTCACCCGCGCGAAGTACCACGAGGCGTTCGAGCGGCTGACGACCATCCCGTTCCCGGCCTACCTCGACGATCCGACGGTGGTTCTGGGGTGAGGGCCACCGTCCTGGTCAGGCCGAAGCCGGGGATTCTCGACCCGCAGGGGGAAGCCGTCGGCTCGGCTCTCGGCCACCTCGGCTTCGAGGTGCAGGACGCACGCGTCGGCAAGGTGATCGACCTCGAGCTCGACGCGGCCGACGCCGCCGAGGCGAAGGCGGAGGTCGAGCGGATGTGCGAGCAGCTGCTCGCGAACCCGCTGATAGAGAGCTACGAGGTGGAGATCGTTGGCTAGTCCCCAGCCCCGCGTGGGCGTGGTCACGTACCCCGGCTCGCAGGACGACCGGGACGCGCTCTGGGCGCTCGCCGCGCTCGACGCGGAGGCCGTGCCGGTCTGGCACGAGGAGCGCGAGCTGCCCGATCTCGACGCGGTCGTCCTCCCCGGCGGCTTTTCCTACGGCGACTATCTCCGCTGCGGCGCGATTGCCCGCTTCTCCGCGGCAACGGCCGCCGTGCGCGGCTTCGCCGAGGCCGGCGGGCTCGTACTCGGGATCTGCAACGGCTTCCAGATCCTCTGCGAGGCCGGATTGCTCCCGGGAGCGCTGGTGCGCAACGAGTCGCTCCGCTTCGTCTGCCGCGATGTCCGGCTCACCGTCGAGCGCGACGACCTGCCCTTCACCGGCCGCTGCTCGCCGGGCCAGCGGCTCGTGCTGCCGGTCAAGCACGGCGACGGGCGCTACCTGCCGCCGCCTGAGCTCGACCAGGCACAGGTCGTGCTTCGCTACGTCGACAATCCCAACGGATCCGTCGACGGAATCGCCGGCGTCTGCAACGAGGCAGGGAACGTCATGGGGCTCATGCCGCATCCGGAGCACGCCGTCGATCCGCTGCTGGGCTCGGACGACGGAGCGCTGCTCCTCGCGTCGTTCGTGGACGCCGCCCGCGGCCGGGTGCTCACTGCGATCTGACCCGGAGCGGGCCTCAGGACCCGATCCCCAGCGCCTCGGCCAGCCCCGGATGCTGGGCGAGGGCGGCTTTCAGCCGTCCGATGTCTCGCCCCCGGAACGTGACCGGCCCGCGCGTGCCGCCGCCCGGGCCCGCATAGGAGAAACGGACGAGCCGCTCCCCCTTCGCCGTCTCGAGCAGCTGTACCTTCGACGCGAACCGCTTGGTCCCCGCCTGCTGCGGGACGGTCAGCTCCTCCACGAGATCCGCAGGTCCCCACGGTGTCGCCGCCCTCGTCGCCATGACGAGGACGCTAGCCGGGAAGGCGTGCCGTCTCGATCACGTCTTCCGGGCGAAAGATGGGAGAGGTCTAGCCGACCTTTGCGACGCAGGGATCGAGATAGACGTCGTCGAGCTGCCAGCTTCCCGACGTCGCCTCCGACGTGACGATGACCTGGGCCGAGGTCGTCGCCAGAGGCAGCGCGAGCGCCGAGAGCACACGCTGCGTCGGCTCCCAGCTCGAGTAGCCGCCCGGTGACAGGCTGCCGACGTTGAGCAGGCCGGTCAGGTTGCCGAAGAGGCCGTGGAAGCGCACCTGCACGCGGAGCGCACCGTTCGCGCCGGAACTGTGCGCGAAAAGGCGAACCCACGGGTCGAGGAGGTTGATGGGCAACGTGGAGCTCACCGCGGTCGCCCCCGGACCGAGCTGGAGCGCGTGGCTGCCGGAGCCCGACACGTGCCACGGCTCATTCGCCGCGACGATGGAGGCCTTGCCGCTCAGTGTCCACGAGGTCGCCCCGCCCTCGAAGCCGAGATTCGGGAAAGCGCAGTACGAGTCGGGGTCTCCCCACGGTGTGAACGGCTGCGTCTTCGCTCCGCAGGAGGGAAGGACCGAGCCCAGGAGCGACGCCGAAGCGGCCGGAACCGCCAGGCCGGCGGCAGCCACAAGGACCGCCAGGGCCGGCAACACGCGCATTCCTCTACCCCTCATTCGTCACCTCTCCACACCGCAGGAACAGTGCGCAAATCGTGCCCTCGCCCCCGCCGCACGGCAATCACTCCACCGGGGGTCATGCTTCCCTCGAACGAGGGTTCTTGCCGGAACGCTCAAGCTTCCCTCGGCGGTGCCGATCTCGTTACCGATGAACCAGGCTCACGCCGCGGCGGTCGCCGCACGGCCAACCGACGAAGCGCTCCTGGAGTTCCAGCGCGAGAGCGAATCGCAGCATCTCGCCCACTTGGGGACGACGGGCCTGCTCGCCGTGGCCTTCCTGGCGGTCGCCGCCGCGGCGGCTGTGCTGCTTCCTTCGCACCGCCCGCTGTCGATCGCGGGTCTCCTCTCGGTGCTCGCGGCGTACGCGATCGCTTCCCGTGTGGAGGTGGAGTTCCCCGGCTTCGTCGCGGTTCCGACGGAGGCGATCTTCGTCGTCATGTGGTTCGTCCTGCCGCTGCGGGCGTTGCCACTCGTGCTCTGCGCCGCGATGCTCATCGGCCGGATTCCAGACGTTCTCCGCCGCAGGATGCCCGCCGACAGGCTCGCCCTCACGATCGTCTCGTGCTGGTTCGCCGTCGGACCGGCGCTCGTCCTCTATTCCGCCGGCACCCACGAGCCGCGCTGGCAGGACACGCCGTACTACGCCGCCGCACTCGCTGCACAGTTCGCCTTCGACTTCCTCGCGACCTATGTGCTCGTTCGCTCCGTGATGCGGTTCTCGGTGCGCGCCCACCTCGCGAGCGTCTTCCACGCCTACGGCTTCGATGTCGTGCTCGCCCCGCTCGGCCTTCTCGCCGCCTTCTCCGCCTATCGCCATCCGGAGGCCGTCGTGCTCCTCATCCCCATGGTGCTGCTGGTCGCCCGGATCGGCCGTGAGCGGGAAGAGAAGAACGACAAGGTGCTCGAGCTGAAGAACGCCTACCAGGGGACGTCGTACCTGCTCGGCGACATGATCGAGGCGGACGACGCATACACGGGCTCGCACAGCCGCGACGTGGTCGAGCTCGTCCTCGCCGTCGCGGAACGCCTCGGGCTCGACGCCCATGCACAGCGGATGGCCGAGTTCACGGCGCTCCTCCATGACGTCGGGAAGGTGAGGATCCCGCCGACGGTGATCAACAAGGCCGGCCCGCTCGACGACGAGGAGCGCGCGTTGATGAACACGCACACGATCCTCGGCCAGGAGATGCTCGAGCGTGCCGGCGGCCTCCTCGGCGATGTCGGTCCGCTCGTCCGCTCGTGCCACGAGCACTGGGACGGAAACGGCTATCCCGACGGGCTCGCCGGCGAGGACATCCCGCTCGTGGCGCGCATCGTCTGCGCCTGCGACGCCTGGAGCGCGATGACCGCCGACCGCTCGTACCGCAGGGCGCTTTCGCGCGAAGTCGCGACGTTCGAGCTCCGGAAGTGCGCAGGCACGCAGTTCGACCCGCGGGTCGTCGACGCGCTCGCCGCCGTCCTGTTCCTCTAGCGGACGAGCAGGCCGAACAGGTAGGCGGCCGTGATCGCGCCGGCGGGCCCCAGGACCCACGCGAGCGGGACCGAGAGCAGCGTCTCGACGTGGACGGCGTCACGCCCGCGCGCCAGCCCGGCGCCGGCCATCGCCCCCACGAGCGCCTGGTTCATCGAGGTGAAGAAGCCGAACCCGACCGCCGCGAGGACGACCCCCGCCTGCACCAGCTGCGCCGCCGTGGCCATGGCCCGGTCGACGACGACGAGCTCGAACGCAACGCGGCGCAGGAGCGGCTTCCCCCAGGTGAGGACGCCGAGCGCGATCCCGGCGCCCCCGACCGCCCCCGCCGCGAGCGGGCTGAAGATGCCGGTGCCGACGAGCGCGCCGCTCGCATTCGAGACGTCGTTCGCCCCCATCGCGAACGCGGCGATCGCTCCGACGGCGACGAGCGCTGTGCCCGTCCGCCCGCCGAGCGGCACGTGGTCGAGCCCCCGGGTGAGAAGGGCTCCGAGCAGGAAGGCCGCCACCGGCGCGCAGGCCCAGACGATGGCCAGGTGCCCGATCGCGCTCCAGCGCACTCCCCGGCCGGCCGCGAGCGTGACACCCACCACCGCGAAGACGAGGATCTGGATCGTCGACGTCGGCGCGCGGAGCCGGTTGAACACCGTCGTCAGCGCGAAGGCGACACCGATCACGACGACTTCCTGGCTGACCGAGAGCGGGTGGTCGGTGAGCCCGGAGCCGACCCGCTGCTCGACGGCATGGCTTGCGAACGTCGCACCGAGAAACGCGAGCGGCGCCATGAGGACGAGGGCCTGCCAGGCGCCGATCGCCCCCAGCGCGTGCGGCATCCCCATCACCGCGCCCGTGTAGTGGGCGCCGATGCTCCACGCGAAGCCGACTGCCAGCACGATCAGGAGGCCGGTCACCCGAGGCGAGGCTACATCTCTTGTGCCGGTGGCCGCGAACACGGTACGGTCCGCTGCCATGGAGGGTCGCGAGGGGCGCGATCCGGGCTACGACGACTGGTTCGACGAGCCCGAACCGCCGACCGAGACACAGAGCGGTGCCGCCCGCGGCGCCTACGAGGACGCCGAGGAAGTCTGGGTGGTGCCGGAGGAAGAGGACGCCGGCACCGATGGCCGCAGGGAGTTCGTCGTCTTCGGCCGGACCGTAACCCTGACGCAGGCGGCGATCGTCGCGGCTTCTCTGCTCGCCCTCTTCTTCGCCATCCTCGCGGCCGCCGGCGTCTTCAGCGGCAGCAAGGCGGCCGCACCGCCGGTGACGACACCGACCGTGCCGCCTCCGGCGACGACGTCCGCTACCACGACGACCGTGACGACTCCGACCGTGCAAGCGCCGACCCAGACGCTCTCGCCCGGCGACACGGGGTCGCAGGTCAAGGACCTCCAGCGGGCGCTCGCGTCGCTCGGGTACCTGGCGGGCAAGCCGGACGGCGACTACGGGCCCGCGACGCAGGCGGCGGTCGAGAAGTTCCAGGCCGCGAAGGGGCTTGCGGAGGACGGCGTCGTCGGGCCGCAGACACTCACGGCGCTGCAGCAGGCGGTGTCAGGGTAGGACACCCGCTCAGACTGCTTTGCTGGGCCCGTTTCGCTCCTGCGGGATGAGCAGCTCGAAGCGAGCCCCACTGGCGCCCGGGTCGTAGACGAGATCTCCTCCGTGCGCCTGCGCGTACGCGCGGGCGATCGCGAGACCGAGGCCGTGGCCGGTCTCGCCGGCGCCGCGCGCGAAGCGGTCGAAGAGCTTGCCCTCGAGCTCTTTCGGGATGCCGGGGCCTGCATCCTCGACCGCGACACGGAGGTGGCGGTCGCGCTGCTGCACGCCAATCCGAATCGGCGGCGCGCCGTACCGGCACGCGTTGGCGACGAGATTCGAGACGACGCGCTCGAGCACGAGCGGGTCGACCACGGCAGCCAGGTCGTCGGGGATGTCCAGCTCGACACCGTCGCCCGTGGGAAGGGCTGCATGGACGACGTCCGACAGGACGGACTTGAGCACGACAGGCCGCGGGTCGACTCTGATCGCGCTCGCGTCGAGGCGAGAGAGGTCGAGCAACTCCTCGAGCAGCCGCCGGAGCCGCTCGCCCTGCTCGACGCCCACGCGGAGCAGCTCGTCGCGCAGCTCGTCCGTCAGGTCGTCGCCGCGCGCCACGATCGTCTTCAGGACGCCGTAGACGGCGGTGGCCGGCGTCCGCAGCTCGTGCGAGGCGATGGCGACGAAGTTCAGCTTCAGCTGGTCGAGCTGGACGAGCTCCTCGTGCACCCGTGCCCGCTCGATGGCGATCGCGACGCGCTCGGCGACCAGCTGGAGCAGCTCGACCTCGTCCCGTGTGAACTCCCGCGGGGTGAGCGTTCCGACGTGGAGAACGCCGAGGGCCTCGCCTCGGACGAGCAGCGGAACGCCGAGCATCGACTTGATCTGCTTCTGGCGGAGGATGGGGTTGTAGACCTGGTACTCGTTGACGTCGATCACGAGCGGCCGCGCCTCGGCGGCGACCCGGCCGGCGAAGCCGGCGCCGAGCGGGATCCGGACGCCCTGCTCGACCTCCTCCTCGATCCCGAGCGCGGCGCGGGCCACCAGCTCGTTCGCGTGCTCGTCGAGCAGGAGCACGGCGCACGTGTCGGTCTGGAGGATGTCCCGGATCCGAGGCAACAGCACGTTGAGGAGCTCGTTCACCTCGAGGTGCGCGAGAGCCGCGTCGGTCACGGCCTGCACGTGCTCGATCCGCTCGCGGGCGGCCCGCTCGGCCTCGAACAGGCGCGCATGCTCGATCGCCAGCGCGGCCCGGTCTGCGACGAGCTGGAGCAGCTCGACCTGTTCCTCCCCGAACTGTCGCGCGACGAGCGAGCCGACGTGCAGGACGCCGCGCACCTCGCCCTCGACGACGAGGGGGACGCCGAGCATCGACCTGATCCCCTTCTCCCGCAGGAGCGGGTTGAGGACGTGCGCGTGATTGACGTCGTCGAGGATTACCGGCTGCTTCTCGGCGGCGATCCGCCCGGCGAAGCCTCCGCCGACGGGGATGCGGACGCCCTGCTCGACCTCCTCTTCGATGCCGAGCGCCGCTCGGGCAACCAGCTCGTTCGTCCGGTCGTCGAGCAGCAGGATCGCGCACGTGTCGACCTCGAGGATCTGCCGGGTCCGGTCGAGCAACGCAGCGAGCAGCTCGTCCAGACGCAGGTGTGCGAGCGCCGCATCGGTGACCGACTGCAGCCGCCGTACCCGTTCCGCAGTGGAAGCCGCCGACCGCACTCAGCCATCTTGCCGCAAAGCGGCGAAAGCTACTCCTCGCGTAGCTGCGTGCGGGCGAGGCTCTGCGCCTCCTCGTCGCTCAGCGCGCGCCCTTCGGCCCAGACCTCGTCGAAGCGGCCGCCGAGCCGCTCCCGCAGCTTCGCAACCGCCTCGTCGAGCTCGACGTGGTCGTCGGGGTCCGGAATCGAGTCGGTGTCGCGGAAGATCCCGTCGGCGCAGGCGACGAGCCGGCAGGCGCGTTCGTCCTCACCGTCGTGGAGCGCGAGAACCCCCGCGTCGAGGAAGACGTACGGCCGCAGGTACGCGTTGTCGTTGGCGAAGATCCACTCGCTCGCGGCCGCGTAGCGGCGTCCCGCCTCCTCGCGGTTGCCGCTGCGGAGCTCGACGTGGACGAGGTTGTGGTTCTCGCCCGCGATATTGACCGCGTTGCCGAGCCGCTCGTTCAGCTCGATGCTGCGGAGGTAGAGCTCGCGGGCCTCGTCGTGCCGACCCTCCATCCGCGCGGCGGCGGCGCGCATGTGGAGCGGGAGCCGAATCGTTCCGGGATCGTCCACTTGCTCGGCGGCCTCGTAGCCGCGCTCGGCCCAGCGGCGCACTTCGGCGAAGTCGCCGCGGCGGAGCGCCACGCGCGCCAGGTCGGCGCAAGCGTCCGCGCGCTCGGCGGGTGACTCCACCAGCTCGAACCGCTCGCCGAACGCGCGCTCGGCCGCCTCGAGGTCGCCCTGCCGGAACGCGATCGTGCCGAGCCCCTTCAGAACCGGAGCCCGCTCGATCCCGTCCAGCGCGGCTGCGCGCTCGAGCAGCTCGCGCCCCTCGCTCATGTGGCCGCGCAGCCACCAGAAGCTCCAGAGCGTTGCGCAGGCGTCGGCCCCCGCGGCTGAATCGTCTTCGAGCAACCGCTCGACGAGGGCGCGCAGCTCGTCGTGCCGCTCCTCGAGGCGAGCCAGATAGTCCTCGGTCTCCGGATCGGCCTGGAGAAGGTGCGGCCGAGCCGCGCGGACGAGCTCGAGCAGGTCGTCGTCCGACACGGTGCGACCCTATCGCTGCGCCCGCGCGGGCTCAACGTAGATTCCGGCCGGTGAGCCCACGCACCCCGCGCACGCTCCGCGAGAACGCGAACTTCCGCCGCTACTTCATCGGCCAGTCGGTGTCGCTGCTCGGCGACCAGATCACGGTCATCGCGTTGCCGCTCACAGCCATTCTCGCCCTGCACGCGACCCCCGCCCAGATGGGCGCGCTGACGACCGCGTACCTCCTGCCGAACCTGCTCCTCTCCCTCCACGCGGGTGTCTGGGTCGACCGCAGCGGCCGGAGACGACAGGTGATGCTCGCGGCCGACGTTGCGCGGGGCCTGCTCACCCTCGCGATCCCGATCGCGTTCGCGCTCGGCGAGCTGACGTGGCCGCTCTTCTACACCCTCGCGTTCCTGCTGGGTTGCGCCAGCGTGTTCTTCTTCGTGAGCTTCGGCGGCTTCTTCCAGACAGTGGTCGAGCGCGAGGACTACATCGAGGCGAACACGCTGCTCAACGGCTCGCGGGGCTTCTCGTTCCTCGCCGGGACAAGCATCGGCGGCGTCCTCGTCCAGCTCCTGCGCGGGCCGTACGCGCTCGCAGTCGACGCGGTGTCGTTTCTCTGGTCCGCGCTCTTCCTCGGGCGGATCGACGTGCCTGACCCGCCGGGCGCCGCTCGGGAGTCGGGCGGCATCGGGACGGGTCTCCATTGGATCCGTAACAACCCCGTGATGCGCGCGGAGCTGCTCGGCGTCGCGACGATCAACTTCTTCAACTTCGTCTACTGGGCGATGTTCATGCTCTACGCGAGCCGCTACCTCCACATCACGCCGGCCACGATCGGCGTCGTGATCGGGGTCGCGGCTGCCGGCACGCTCGTCGCGTCGGCGCTCACCGGTCGCATCGCCGCGGCGATCGGCGTAGGCCCGGCCTTCCTCATCGGCTGCTTCCTCTTCCCCGCCCCGCTGCTGCTCGTGCCGCTCGCCCAGGGCCCGCACTGGCTCGTGATCGCCTTCCTGTTCACGGCCGAGTTCATCTCGGGGCTCGGACTGATGCTGCTCGACATCCTGGCGGGCGTGCTTCAGGCCGGCCTGGTGCCGCCGCCGGTCCGGTCGCGAGTCTCGGGCGCCTTCATGGTCGTCAACTACGGAGTGCGGCCGCTCGGCACGAGCCTCGCGGGCGTGCTCGGTTCCACGATCGGCGTCCACAACACGATCTGGATCGGAGCGGGTGGCGCGCTGCTCGGCATGGCGTTCCTGCTTCCTTCGCCGATCCGCCACATCCACGACGTGCCGGAACCGGTCGAGTTTGCGGCGGACTAGCGCCCGCTGCGGTCGATCAGCTCGACGCGGTAGCCGTCCGGATCTTTCACAAAACAAATTCGGGAACCACCCTCGCGAACACGGTAGGGCTCGCGGTCCGGTTCGATGGTCTGCTCCTTCAGCTGCTCGAGAGTCTGGTCGAGGTCGTCGACGGCAAACGCAACGTGGCCGTAAGCGGTGCCGAGCTCGTAGCTGCGGCCGTCGTGGTTGTAAGTGAACTCGAGCTCTTCCTCTTCCCCGGGGACGCCCATGAAGTAGTTCGTCGCCTCGACCTCTCCGTCGCGGACGATGTCCATGTCGCGGCGGAACTCGAGGCCGAGCGCCTCGTAGAAGATGCGGGTCTTCTCGGGGTCGGTGATGCGCACCATGGTGTGCAGGTAGCGGGTCATCGCCGGGATCGTACGCACAAGCCGCTCATTAGGCTCGAGCCGGTCCGGCTCAATCTCCGAAAGTCTGCATAGGCGGTGTGGCCTCATTCGCTGTCGGCTGAGAGCCGGCCGCGGGAGGAGCAGAATCCGAGGCCGAGAACACCCAGGACAGGGTGTCGAGCGCGAAGCCAGCCGAAGCCAACGCCGACCTGGACGGTCGTCGCGCACAACTCCACGGCGCCTTCGGCAACGACGCCTTCGGCCAGATCGCCGAAAAGGCGGCCCGCTTCTTCGGCACACCCCAGTACATCGTCGGGCAGACCATCGCGGTCGTCGTTTGGGTGGTGCTCAACTCGACTCAGCTCCACCTCGGCTTCGCCTGGGACGTCTACCCGTTCATCGCCCTCAACCTGCTCTTCTCGCTCCAGGCCGCCTACGCCGCTCCGCTCATCTTGCTCGCCCAGACCCGGCAGGCAGACCGAGACAAGCTCCACTCCGAGCGCGTCGAGAAGTCCCACACGCGGCTCGAGCACGCGGCGAAGACCGAGACCGACAAGCTTCTCGCGCTCCTCCAGTCGAACACCGACATCACGACGCAGGACAAGGAACTGACCGAGCAGGTCGCCGAGCTCACCAGGCAGATCCACGCCCTCCTTACGAAGCAGACGCACCCGTAGCCCCCACCAACGTCCGCCCGCGGGGCAGTCCGTCGCGCCTCCAGGTCGGCTATTGATCCCGTTCCCGCCCCCCGGATACCCTCTGCAGCGTGCGCGCGGGAAGGCAGCTTGGCGTCGTCTCCGCCATTGCCGTGGCGGGAGCTGGGACCGCCGCGAACCGGCTGGCAGGGATGCCGCTCTCGTCGATGGCGGCGACTCCCCGCGCGGTTGGCGAGGGCAAGCTCTGGTTGCTCGTGACGAGCGGACTCCTCGCCGACACGCCGTGGCTTCCATCGCTGCTTGGGTTCGCGATCGTCCTCGCGGTCGCAGCAGTCTCAGCGCACGCTGCGGCTCCAGCCGACCTTCCCGTCGCAGAAGCTCACGCAGATCCGATCCCTCGACATACTCCATCGCGAGGTAGAGCGTCCCGTCCACCTCGCCGGAACCGAGCGTTGGGACGATGGCGCCCCTGCTCTTGGCATGATCGACGGCGTGGACGAGGCAGACCAGACGACCGTGACTCGACTTCATCTGGAGAAGATCCTCGTCCTACCCCCGGAGCGTGTCTTTGCTGCGTTCGTCGACGCTGAGCAAGTCCGGCATTGGTGGGGCCCCGCCGGATTCACCGTTCCGCGCCTTCAGTTCGATGCGCTGGAGGGAAGGAACTACCGAATCGTCATGCAGCCGCCAGACGGAGAGGTCTTCCACATCCGCGGCACTTTCCGTGCCGTCGAGACTCCACGCCGCCTCGTCTTCACCTTCATCTATGAAGAACCCGATCCCGACGACCAGGAGACGCTGGTCACGCTGACGTTTGAGCCGGCGGATGCGGGCACCCGCGTCATCCTCGAACAAGGACCGTTCAAAACACCCGAACGCTTGGAACTTCATCGTGACGGCTGGACAGAAACGCTCGAGCGGCTCGAGCGGTCACTCTTCCGATGAGCCGCACTCTCGCCTGAGCCAGCGTCCTCTCGCCTGAGCGCTGGTTACCAGCAGCCGTCCACGGTCAGCTCAATGTTGTTGAGTAACCGTCGGGGTCTTCGACGAAGCAGATGAGCGAGCCGCCGGATCGCAAGCGCTGCGCGAACCGCCCGTTCGGGATCGTCCTCGTGGACGACCGGCGCACCAAAAACCGCCATCACAGCGTCGCCGATGAACTTCTCCACGCTGCCGCCATGGCGCTCGAGCTCCTTGCGGAGGCGCTCGTGATACGGCCTAAGAATCGCCTCGACGTCCTCGGGGTCGAGCGTTTCCGCTCGCGACGTGAAGCCGACGAGGTCGGCGAAGAGGACGGTCACCACCTTCCGCTCGCGGCGCTGTTCGGCCATGCGCCGAGTTTAGGACGCAATGTGCGCTAGGAGGAACGCACGAGAGCCGCGGCTCCCGCCGGTCGGCGCTGCGCCGACGAGCTCGTAGAATCGGCGCGGCATGGCACTCGCAGTCCGCACGCTCGAGAACTTCGTCGGTGGCACGTGGGTCGCCGCGACCGGGGACAGCGCACGCCCCATCGTCTCCCCCGTCACCGGCGAGACGCTCGCCGAGGCTCCCGACGCGAGCTCGGCGGACGTCGACGCTGCCGTCACGGCTGCCAGCCGCGCTCAGCCCGGGTGGGCGGCGCGCTCCCCATGGCAGCGGGCCGAGATCTGCCACGCCATCGCCGACGCGATCGATGCCCGGCGGGAGGGTTTCGCCCGCGAGCTGACCCTCGAGCAGGGCAAGCCGTACGAGAGCGAGGCGCTGGCCGACATCGACGAGACGGCCGAGAACTTCCGGATCGCGGCCGAGGACGTGAAGCGGATGGAGACGGCGGTCATCCCGTCGCAGGATCCGGCTAAGCGGATTCTCACGTTCCGTAAGCCGAACGGCGTCTACGCGGCGATCACGCCGTGGAACTTCCCGACGCTGATCCCGGTCGAGCTGATCGCGCCGGGCATCGCGGCCGGCAACACGATCGTGATCAAGCCGTCGGAGTGGACACCCCTCGCAATGACGAACTTCATGCAGATCATGGCCGACGCGGGCCTGCCCGACGGCGTGGTGAACGTGATCTACGGCGGCGGTGAGGTCGGGGAGCGGCTCGTCACCCATCCGGGCGTTAACGGGATCGGGTTCGTCGGCTCGCACCGCACGGCGGAGAAGATCGTGCGCGCGGCCGGGCTGAAGCGCTCGCTCATCGAGGCGAGCGGCAACGGGCCGGTGATCGTCTGCGAGGACGCCGACCTCCCGCGTGCCGCCCTCGGGGCGGTTTTCGGCGGCTTCTTCTGCGCCGGCCAGGTCTGCTGCGCGACGGAGCGCGTGCTCGTGCACGAGCACGTCCACGACGCCTTCCTGGACGAGGTCGTGAAGGTCGCGGCCGAGTGGCCGCTCGGCGACCCGTTCGATGCCGAGACGAAGGTGGGGCCGATGAACAACGAGCCGACCGCGGCGAAGATGGACGCGCACCTCGAGGACGCCGTCGGCAAGGGCGCCGAGGTCGTGCTCGGCGGCGCGCGCGCGAGCGGGCACCCGACCGAGCTCTACTACGAGCCGACCGTCGTCGCCGGCGTCGCCCTCGACACGCTGATCAACCGCGAGGAGACGTTCGGGCCGATCGTCCCGCTCATCCGCGTCGGCTCCGACGAGGAGGCGCTCGCCGCGGCGAACGACTCGCACCTCGGCCTCCAGGCGGCGGTCTACACGTCGAGCCTCTCACGGGCGTTCGGCTACCTCGATGCCCTGCGCGTCGGCAACGTCGTCGTCAACGACTCGACGGACTACTGGGAGGCCCACGAGCCGTTCGGCGGTGCGTCGGGCACACAGACAGGCTGGGGCCGGATCGGCGGCCGCTACACCATGCTCGACATGACCGACCTCAAGACCGTCGTGCTCGACGTCGGTGGCGGGCTCACCTAGAGCTTCTAACGGAATGATGACGCGCTGACTGGGCGCGATGGGCGAGTGCGATGCAAGGACGCAGGGAGCGTGAATAGCAGCGCTATTCGCGCGACCGAGGACGCCGCAGCGCGCCGCCCAGCGCGGCCAGGCGGTCCGTCCTTCATTGCGTTAGGAGCTCCTAGCTAGTCCAGATCCTCCGCGACGATCGCGTACAGCACCGAGTCGACCCACTCGCCGTCCTTGAGGTACGCCTTGCGCTTCCGGCCCTCGCGGACGAAGCCGGCGCGCTCGGCGTGCGCGCAGCCGCGCTCGTTGAAGGCGTAGATCTCGAGCTCGAGCCGGTGGTAGCCGAGCTCCCCGAGTAGGAGCCGCTGGAACTGCCGGGCCGCCTCGTCGGCGAGGCGGCGGCCACGGAAGCGCGGGTGGATCGCGAGCCGCTCGAGCCGCGCGATCCGGTTGCGCTCGCTCCCGACGTGGAAGCCGACCGTCCCGGCCGGCTCTCCGTCCATCTCGACCACGAAGCGGCCGAAGCTGTCGGGGTCCGCGAGCGAGTGCTCGATCTCCTCCAGCATTTCGTCGCGGGTCGCCGCGCTCCGCGGGCCGAGGAACGGCCTGACGTCGCCGTCCGCCAGCAGCTCGAGCAGGAAGTCCGCGTCAGGCGGGCTCGCGCGCCTCAGCTCGACCGGCACGCAGCGAGGCTAGCCGGACCGAGCCGGTGGCGAGCGCAACCCCGGCGAGGATGAGCGCAAGGGCGACGAACGCCGTCACCCCGAAGCTCTCGCCGAGGAAGATCGCGCCGTAGGCGAGCGCGATCGGCGGCACCAGGTACGTCACGAGCGTGGCGTAGTTCGGACCGGCGCTCTGGATGAGCGCGAAGAAGAGGAGGTACGCGATCGCCGTCCCCACGAAGCCGAGGACGAGGATCGCCATGATCGTCTCGCCGTGCCACATGCCCGCGGGCGCCTGGATGATCCCGGCCGGCAGCGCGGCGACCGTCGAGACGGCGGTCGAGGCGAGCGCCACCACGAGCGGCGGCGTGCCGCGCAGGTGGCGGCCCGCGATCAGCGTCCCGATCGCGTAGCACAGGGCCATGGCCACGACGGCCAGGGCGCCGAGCAGCTTCCCTTGCGGCTGCGCGCCGACGAGCAGCGCCACCCCGACGAAGCCGATGACGAGGCCGAGGAGCCGGAGCCCCGAGACCCGCGCCTCTCGGAAGAACGCGAAAGCAAGCAACGCATTGAAGATCGGCACCGCTCCCTGGATGATCGACGCCAGCCCCGAGTCGATCCGCGTCTCGCCCCAGGAGAGGAGCCAGAACGGCACCGCGGTGTTCACGATCCCCACGACGACGAGCCAGCGCCATGCGCCGCGGAGCTCCGCGAGCGTCGTGCGAGGGCCGAGCCGGACGAATGCGATCGCGGCGAGCAGCAGCGCTGCCGAGCCGACGCGGCCGAGGATCAGGGTCGCCGGCGCGAGCTCGCGGTCGGCGATCTTGATCAGCATGAACGACGCGCCCCAGATGAGGGCGAGCACCGTGAGGATGACGGCAGGCCGACGCATCTACTGGTGGAACGCAACGCGACGGGCTCACGTGAGATTCCGCCGCACCGCCGGTTACACTGAATCACCTGACGGAGGTCGCCGCCCAGCCTCTTCACCGTGCCCTTGGTCTGACGGACTGGGAAGCAAGGCGTATCCGCGAGCTGCTCGAGCGCGAGCCGAACCACTTCGAGCTCGCGGTCTTCTCCCTCCTCTGGTCGGAGCACTGCGGCTACAAGCACTCTGCGCCGCTCCTGCGGCGACTCCCGTCGGCAGGCGAGCGCGTGCTCCAGGGTCCGGGCGAGAACGCCGGCGTGCTCGACCTCGGCGACGGGACGGCCGTCGCCTTCAAGGTCGAGTCCCACAATCACCCGTCGGCCGTCGAGCCGTTCCAGGGCGCGGCGACGGGCATCGGTGGGATCCTCCGGGACGTGATCGCGATGGGCGCGCGGCCGATCGCACTGCTCGACGGGCTCTGGTTCGGCGAGCCGGGCTTCCACTTCCAGCAGGCCGTCGCCGGCATCGGCCACTACGGCAACTGCGTCGGCGTGCCGACGGTCGGCGGGGAGACCGTCTTCGACTCCGCCTACGCCTCGAACTGCCTCGTCAACGCGATGTGCGTCGGGCTGCTCGAGACCGGCCGGCTGCGCTCGGCGAAGGCGACCGGGGCCGGACGGGTCGTCGTCCTCTACGGCGCGACGACCGGCCGCGACGGCATCGGCGGCGCCTCGGTGCTCGCGAGCGCCGAGCTGAGCGAGGACGACGCCGACAAGCGCCCGTCGGTCCAGGTCGGCGATCCGTTCACCGGCAAGAAGCTGATCGAGGTCTCGCTCGAGCTCGTCGAGTCGGGCCTCGTCGAGTCGCTACAGGACTGCGGTGCGGCCGGGCTCGCGTCGTCGCTGTCGGAGATGGCGTCCGACGGCGCCGGGATCGACGTCCACCTCGATCGAGTGCCGCTGCGCGAGGACGGCATGGAGCCGTGGGAGATCATGATCTCCGAGTCGCAGGAACGAATGGTGGCGGTCGTGCGGCCGCAGATGCTCGACGCGGTGCGCGGTGTCTGCGCCCGCTGGGAGCTGCCGTGCACCGCGATCGGTGAGGTGACCGGCTCGGACGCGCTGCGGGCGTTCCACGACGGCGACGTCGTGGGCGACATCCCCGCGCGCCTGCTGACGGACGAGTGTCCGCGCTACGAGGTCGAGCAGCGGGACGAGCCCCGCCCGCTGCGGCAGAGGGAACGGCCCGCGTTCGACGTGCGCGAGGTGATCGAGCAGTACGACCACCTGGTCGGCTCGCGCACCGTTCGCCGGCCGGGTCTCGACGCGGCGGTGCTGCGCCTGCGGCCGTCGCTCCGCGGTCTGGCCGTCTCCCTGCAAGGCCCGGCGCGCGGCGAGATCGACGGCTTCCGGGCCGGCGTGCAGGCGACTCTCGGTGCGGCGCGGAACGTCGCCTGCGCGGGCGGCGAGCCGATCGGCCTCACCGACTGCCTCAACTTCGGCAACCCCGAGAAGCCGGCGATCGCGCACGAGCTCGCCCAGGCGATCGAGGGGATCGCGCAGGCGGCCGAGGCGCTCGGGATCCCGGTCGTCTCCGGAAACGTCTCGCTCTACAACGACGCGGACGGCGCCTCGATCCCGCCGACGCCGGTAGTCGGCTGCGTCGGGCTCGTGCCCGACGTGCGGAAGGTGCCGGGCCGCTGGCAGAGCGGCGACGCAGTGCTCCTCGCGGCGTCGCCCGACGGCTCCCTCGCGGCCGAGGCGGCGCTGATCCGCTTCCTCTGGAAGGCCGCGCCGCATCTGAGCCTCTGCCACGACGTCGGAAGCGGCGGCATCGCGGCCGCGCTCGTGGAAGCCGCGGCCTGGAGCGGCGGGCACGAGGCCGACGTCGAGCTGCCGGCCGACTACGACTCGCGACGAGGCGCGGCGATCCTCGCCTGCCGGCCGGACCGCATCGGGCGTCTCGGCTCCCGCGGTTTCGTCCAGATAGGGTCGGTGTCGTGACCCTCGCGGCCCGCTCCGTAGGCGCCTGGCCCGCGATCAGGCTTCGCGCTGCGGCGTCCTCAGTCGCCCCGATAGAAACGACTATCGGCGCTCCCTGCGTCCTTGCATCACTCGGTGCTCGCGACCCAGGCATCCAACAAGCGAACCGCGAGGGTCACCGCTGATGTGCGGCGTCTTCGGCGTCTACGCGCCCGACCGCGATGTTGCGCGGCTCGCGTACTTCGGCCTCTTCGCGCTTCAGCATCGCGGCCAGGAGTCGGCGGGCATCGCGGTCTCGGAGCACGGGCGCCTGACCGCGCTGCGCGATCTCGGGCTCGTCTCCCAGGTCTTCGACGAGCGGAAGCTCGGCGGCCTGCGCGGCCAGGTCGCGATCGGCCATACCCGCTACTCGACGACCGGCTCGTCGCAGTGGGCGAACGCGCAGCCCCTCGTCCAGCACGGCCGGGCGCGCACGGTCGCGCTGGGCCACAACGGCAACCTGATCAACGTCGGCGAGGTCCGGGAGGGGCTCCAGGAGGCAGGCGTCTCGCTCGGGACGACCTCCGACAGCGAGCTGATCGCGGCACTGATCGCGAACGACCCGTCCCCGCTCGACGAGGCCGTGGCGAGCGCGATGCGCCGGCTGGACGGGGCGTACTCCATCGTCGCGCTCTCGGAGGGGCGGCTCGTAGCGTTCCGCGACCCGCACGGCTTCCGGCCGCTCGTGATCGGCCGGATACAGGACGATTGGGTGTTCGCCTCGGAGACCTGCGCGCTCGACCTCGTGGGCGCGGAGCTCGTGCGCGAGGTCGCACCGGGCGAGCTCGTGATCGCGGACGCCGACGGCCTCCACGCGACGCAGGCGCTCGAGCTGGCCGACGGCGGCGCCCTCTGCATCTGGGAGTTCTTCTATCTCGCCCGGCCCGACAGCCGCCTCGAGGGAATCGAGGTTCACAACGCGCGCGTGCGGATGGGCGAGCAGCTCGCACGGGAGGCGCCGGCCGAGGCGGACCTCGTCCTGCCGATCCCCGATTCCGGCACGCCGGCGGCGATCGGCTTCGCACGCGAGCTGGGGCTGCCGTTCAGCGAGGGGCTGATCAAGAACCGCTACGTCCAGCGCACGTTCATCCAGCCCGACCAGGAGCTCCGCCGGCAGGGGATCAGGCTCAAGTACCACCCCGTCGCGGAGGTGGCCGGCAAGCGGGTCGTCGCAGTCGACGACTCGATCGTCCGGGGCAACACGACGCGCGAGATCGTGCGGATGCTGTTCGATGCGGGCGCAGCCGAGGTGCACCTGCGCATCTCGTCGCCGCCGGTGATCGGGCGGTGCTTCTACGGGATCGACCTTGCCGACCCGTCCGAGATGATCGCCTCGACGCGAACGGTCGAGGAGGTGCGCGAGCAAGTCGGCGCCACCTCCCTCGCCTACCTCTCGCACGACGGCCTCGTCGAGGCGACGCGACGTCCGGCGTCCGCTCTCTGCCGCGCCTGCCTCACCGGCGACTACCCGACGGACGTGCCCGCCGAAGCCGCCAAGCTCAGGTTCGAGCCGGCACGCGCGTAGCTCAGTCGGCGGGCTTGGGCTGCTCGAGCTCCTTCCGCCGAATCTCGCCGGCCACTTCGGACCCGGCGCGACGACGGATGTCCGCTTGGCACCATGGACCGTAGGTGCAGCTCTTCCACTACCACCTCGTCACGAGCCGCGTCCGCGAGGTCGAGGCGCGCTACATCGGCAAGCTCGCGTTCGACCTCGTCGCGCGCCACGGCCGCATCGGGGAGGACCTCACGTCGTACGAGCCCGGCGTCGCCTGGAGCGAGCTCGACGCGATGGGCTTCAAGCTCCGGCTGACCGAGCTCGAGAAGGGCGCGGTCAACGTCGTCGTCCAGCCGGGCCAGTGGGCGACGCCTCGCGTCGACCACCTCGGGTTCGTGCTCGACGAGGACGAGTTCGAGACCACGCTCGAGCGCGCCGAGCGAAGCGATCTGCGGGTGCAGGAGCACGGCGGGCGCCGCACGTTCGTCTCCACGAACGCGGGCTACCGGCTCGAGCTCCATCCGCCGCGCGAATGGATCGAGGAGCTTCTCGCACAAGGCGACGAGCTGCAGCTGTCTGAGCTGCACCTGAGGGCCGACGATCCGACGGGCAAGGCGAAGGCGCTCGCGCACATCCTCGACGCCGAGCGCACCGGAGCCAGCGTGGAGGTGGGCGACACCGTCGTCCGCTTCGTCCGCGGCGGCCCGCAGGGCCGGCCGGAGCTCTTCGGCGAGCTGTTCATCTAGCCGCGGCCGGCCATAGACTCGCCGCGTGCCCAAGGAAGGACGGACGTACGACGCCGCCGGCGTCTCACTCGCCACGGCCGACGCGGTCGTCGATCGGCTGCGCGCGGCTGTCGAGTCGACGGGCGCGCGGGGCTTCGGGCAGTTCGCGGCACTGCATCCTCTCGGCGACGGCCGCTTCCTCGCGGCCTCGACCGACTCCATCGGAACGAAGCCGATGGTCGCCCGCCCCCGTGGCCTGCTGCGCAACTGCGGAGCCGACATGGCGGCGCACTGCATCAACGACGTGATCACCTGCGGCGCCGAGCCGCTCATCCTGCTCGACTACGTTACCGCGGCCCGCATCGACCTCGAGGAGGTCGCGCAGCTCGTCGAAGGCGCCGCGGAGACCTGCCGCGAGGCCGGCGTCGCGCTGATCGGCGGCGAAACGGCCGAGATGCCCGACGTCTACCGGGGAGGCGAGCTCGATTTCGCCGCGACCTGCGTCGGGATCGTGGCCGAGCCCCTCGACGGCTCGACCATCGAGGCCGGCGACGCGGTGGTGGGCTTCCCGTCCGCCGGCGTACACGCCAACGGGTTCACGCTCGTCCGGCGCGTGCTCGAGGTGGAGGACTACGACGGAGACGACCTGCTCGCGCCGACGCGGCTCTACCTCGACGTGGTGCGCCGCCTGCGCGGCCGTGCCCGCGCCTTCGCACACGTCACGGGTGGCGGGATTCTCGGCAACCTCGAGCGCGTCCTTCCGGCCGGCCGCAGCGCCGAGATCGACTGGGACTCGTGGGAGCGCCCGCCCGTCTTCGCGTGGCTCGCACGCCACGTCGACGAGGACGAGCTGCGCCGCGTCTTCAACCTCGGCATCGGCTTCTGCGCCGTCGTGCCGGAGCCCGAGCTGGACGAGCTCGTGATCGGGCGGATCGTGTGATCGGCGTGCTCGTCAGCGGCGAGGGCACCAACCTCCAGGCCCTGATCGATGCAGGGCTGCCTGTCGTCGCCGTCGCCTCGAACAAGCGCGGCGCCCCCGCGCTTGCACGCGCGTCCGGCGCGACCGCGGCCTTCGAGCTAGCCGACTTCCCCGACCGCGCCGCCCGCGACGGAGCCATGGCCGACTGGCTCGAGAGCCAGGGCGTGCGACTCGTGGTCCTCGCGGGCTACATGCACATCCTCACGCCGACGTTCCTCGAGCGCTTCCCCGGCGCGGTGGTCAACGTCCACCCGTCGCTGCTGCCTGAGTTTCCCGGCGCACACGCGGTGGAGGAGCAGCTCGCGGCGGGCGTCGCCGAGTCGGGTGCGACCGTGCACCTCGTCGACGAGGCAGTCGACAGCGGACCGGTGCTTGCACAGGAGCGCGTCCCGGTGCTCTCCGGAGACACGGCGGAAACGCTCCACGAGCGGATCAAGTCCGTCGAGCACCGGCTGCTTCCCGAGGTGGTGAGAGAGCTCTGCGCGCGCTGATCTCCACCTGGGACAAGTCCGGCGTGGACACGTTCGCGCGCGGCCTCGTCGGGCTCGGCTGGCGGCTCGTGGCGAGCGGGAACACAGCCGGGGCGCTGGAGGCGATCGGCCTTCCGGTCGAGCACGTCGAGACGGTGACGGAGTCGCCGGAGATGCTCGGGGGGCGCGTGAAGACGCTCCACCCGCGCGTGCACGCCGGCATTCTCGCCCGCCGCGACGACGAGGACGACGTCGCCACCCTCGAGGAGCACGGCATCGAGACCTTCGACCTCGTCTGCGTCAACCTCTATCCCTTCGAGGAGGTCGCGGCGCGAAAGGGAGTGACCGAGGCCGAGGCGGTCGAGATGATCGACATCGGCGGCCCCTCGATGCTGCGCGGCGCGGCGAAGAACTTCGCCCACTGTGCGCCCGTCTGCCGACCCGACCAGTACCACGACGTGCTCGAAGAGCTGCGCGCCAGCGGCGAGCTCTCGCTCGAGACGCGCCGGCGGCTCGCCGGCGAGGCGTTCGCCCATACCGCCGCCTACGAGGCCGCGATCGCCACGTGGTTCAACGCGCGCGACGAGATGCCCGACTCGCTCGTCGTCTCGCTCGAGAAGGTGCTCGACCTCTCGTACGGCGAGAACCCGCATCAGCGCGCGGCGTACTACGCCGAACGCGGCGTGCGGCGCCACCTCCTCTCCCGCGTCGAGCAGCTGCACGGGAAGGAGCTCTCCTTCAACAACCTCAACGACTTCTCGGCCGCCCGGTCGCTGGCCCGCGAGTTCGCGCAGCCGGCGTGCGTGATCGTCAAGCACGCCAATCCCTGCGGCGTCGCGGTCGGCGCCGATGCCGAGGAGGCGTACGACAAGGCGCTCGCCTCCGACCCGACCTCGGCCTACGGCGGCGTCGTCGTCGTCAACCGCGAGGTCGAGGCGCCGCTCGGGGAGAAGCTCGCGGAGCAGTTCGTCGAGGTGCTCTTCGCGCCCGGCTACACCGACGACGCGCTCTCGGCGCTGCGGCAGAAGAAGAACGTCCGGATCCTGCTCGACGGCGAGCGGCGCGCCGGCGAGCCGGGCGAGCGCAACTACAAGCGCGTCCTCGGGGGGATGCTCGTCCAGGACGCCGACGCGGAGATCGACGACCGCGAGGACTGGGAGGTCGCGACCGGCGAGCTCACCGCGCCGCAGTGGGATGACCTCGTCTTCGCCTGGCGGGTCTGCAAGCACGTCGCCTCGAACGCCATCGTGCTCGCCAAGGATTTGCAGACGATCGGGATCGGCGCCGGCCAGATGAGCCGTGTCGACGCCGTGCGGATCGCGGTCGAGAAGGCAGCCGAGTTCGGCCACGACGTCCGCGGCTCGGTCCTCGCCTCCGATGCGTTCTTCCCGTTTCCCGACGGTCCGCAGATCGCGCTAGACGCCGGGACGACGGCGATCGTGCAACCGGGCGGCTCGCGCCGCGACGAGGACGTGATCGCAGCCGTGGCGGAGGCCGAGGGCGCCATGGTCTTCACCGGGCGGCGCCATTTCCGGCATTAGCCCGCCGCACCGGCAAGGCTCTTGCCGCGCTAGCCGAGGTCGCCGGTCCAGTGGTACGCGCTCTGGCCGACGCCGATCTGCGTGAAGAGTGAGCTCGTCAGCAGCTGCCAGTGCGGGGGACTGCTCTTGAACATGTTGAACGCCTGTTGCGCCGTGGCGCCGGCGGAGTTCACGAGCGTCACCTCCCCCTCGTAGTTCGCGCTGTACCCGGCGTCGGCGATGCGCTGCCACGGAGTGCTGCCGTTGCACCCCGGCTCGTGCGTGAGACCCGAGTAGCCGAACGTCACGTCCTGCCAGTAGGAATGGCTGTCGGCGGCAAGGCTCAACCTCGCGTTGACGGTGAGAGGAGCCAAGCCGAGCGGCTGCCGCGCCGCGTTGACGAGATCCACGAACTGCTGCTCGGAGCTCGAGACCGCCGGATAGACCGGCCAGAGATACTTGTAGGGAGCCGCGACGCAGTTGGTGCTGCTCGGAGGCGGGGTCGGAGTCGGGGACGGAGCCGGAGGCGGAGGCGGAGGCGGCGTGGGGGTCGTCGTCGGCGTGGTCGTGGTGGCGGTGGTCGTCGGCGTGTTCGTGGTCGTCGTGGTGGTCGGCGTCGGGCCTCCGGAAGAGGTCGAGCCGCCGGAAGAGGACGAGACACCGGAAGCCGGAACGACCTGCCACGAGAAGCTGCGCCAGCGCACGTGGCCGTGGCGGCCCCGCGCCACAAGGGTGAATGTGTACCGGCCGGAGGCGAGATGCCTCCAGGTCGCGGGCGAGTGACAGCTCCTGAACGTCCGAGCGACGGCGGGACGTGCCTGCCCGGACCCGCCGGCCGTCGACTTCCAACGGAGGCGGCAGACCGTGCGCGTCGTCGTCTTCCACCGGACGACGGCCCTCGTGGCGGAGGTCGTCGCGCGGGGGGTGACCGTCAGCCTCGCCCGGGGCCGTGCCGCCGCGGCATTGCCCACCGGGAGGACCACGGAGGAGACTGCGGCGGCGGCGAGAAGGAGAAGTGTTCGGCGCACGATCACGGGACCCTACGACCGATCGGCCAGGAGTGCCACCGGAACCGTCGCGCGCGGTGGGCGACCTTGTGGAAAATGGCGTGCACGGTCAGGGAGGCGGCGCGCGGACGCCGTACCTTGCACCGAACGACGAGCCGGTATTTGCCGGGCGCGAGCCTCGCGACGACCGAGTCGGTCTTCCGTCCGCGCCTGCTCGAGCGCAAGACGCGACCGGCCGAGCGGAGGCTGAGCGAGCAGGAACGTGCCTTCGGGGAACGGAGCGTCGCTGCCACGCGGCCCCCCGCGATCGTCAGCGGCACGCGCCAGCGGGCTCGCAGGGCCCGGTGCCCGACACGAGTGCCCCTCGCGCGCAGCGTCCTGACGGCGGATGAAGCTCTGGTCGCGGGCCTGACGGTCAGCGGCTTCGCGGCGCGCGCCGACTTGAACGTCGCACCGAGCGCGGCGAGCGTTCCGACCGCGTCCACGCGTCCGCCGCCCAGGCCCTGGACGCGATGGGCGCTCGAGACGATCGCCTGCTCGATCGTCCCGGCAGACGCCGCAGGCGAGTAGGAGAGGGCCAGGCCGGCCAGACCCGCCACGACGGGCGTGCTCGCGGAGGTCCCGCAAAACTGTCCGAAGCCACCCCCCATGGACGTCGTGGTGTCACAGCCGGGGGCTGCGACGGCGACCCAGCTCCCGCGGTTCGACCACGGATAGAGCTGGTCGTCCGTCTGAGTCCCGGCAACGCTCAAGACGCCGGGATAGGCAGCCGGGTAGAACGGCTGCGAGCTGCCGCCGTTGCCGGCTGCGGCCACGACGAGAACGCCCTTGCTCTGCGCATAGCGCACGGCCGCTGCGACCGTGTTGTCCTCCGGCCCGCCGAAACTCATGCTGATGATCGCGGCGCCGTGGTTCGTCGCCCAGGTGATCCCCGAAGCGACGTCGAGGTCGGTCGCGGTCCCGTTCGCCCCGACGACCTTGACCGGCATGACCGAGCACCGGGGACACACACCCGAGATGCCGAGGCCGTTGTCCGCACGCGCGCCCACGATCCCGGCCGTCTTCGTCCCGTGTCCGTTGTCGTCGCTGGGGTCGTTGTCGCCCTTCACGATGTTGTAGCCCTGAACGAGCGCGCCCTGCAGGTCGGGCTGTTCGAGATCCACGCCGGTGTCCAGCACCGCGATCACGACGCGCGGTGAGCCCATCGTCACGGCCCAGGCTTTCGGCGCGTCGATGAGCGCGGGGCCCCACTGCCCCGGCCATAGCGGGTCGGTCGGAACCGTGTTGGTGGCCGCGATCCGCATGACATGGTCGGGCTGAGCCGGCCCGCGGGCAGCGACAGTGATCGCAGGCAGCGAGACGGCGAGGATCGCCGTGAGCGCAGCGAGCGGCCAGAGGCGGCGGTGAAGTCCGAGCGGCGGCACGCATTAGAGGTCGGCCGCACCGCGATTTCCTTTAGGGGATTCTGCTTGTACCTACCGGTGAGGAATCACTCGTCCCAGGGATATGGGTCACTCAACCCAGGGATACCCATTCGAGTCATCCTCCTGATACTTCGAGAGACCGGAAGGCGTACTGCGGAGGTGGGTATCGCCACGCCAGAGAAGCAGCAGGCCCGGGCGGCACTCGGAGAGGTCGTAGTCCTCGACGAGCACCCGATCTGGGTCGACGCGATCGAGACGATCCTCGTGGAGGGCGGCATCCGCGTGGTCGGGAAGACGACCGATCCGGCCGTTGCTCTCGAGCTCGTCTGTTCGAAGCAGCCGGACGCGCTGATCGCGCCGCTGTCGCTGGCCAACTCGGAGATGGAGGCCCTCGAGCTTCTCGGCCGCGCACGCGAGCGCCGGCCAAGGCTGCGCCTCATCGTCTTCGCCTCGCACGACGACGGCTTTCACCTCAGCGCGGCGGCGAGCGCCCAGGCCGATGCATACCTACCCAAGACGGCCAGCGCCGAGAAGGTGATCGAGACGGTCGTGGCTTGCCTGGGCGGTGAACGCATCCCGGCATTGACCGCCGACGTGGCGAGCCCGGCGCTGACGCGGAGAGAGCTCGAGATCGTCACGCTCGCAGCGCGCGGTTACACGAACACCCAGATCGCGGAGCGGCTCTGGGTCACACGTTGGACGGTGAAGTACCACCTGACCAACGCCTACAAGAAGCTCGGCGTCTCGAACCGGACGCAGGCGGCGCGCCGGTTGTCGGAGCGGCGCATGTCGGGGCGCCCGCCCTGCGCGGTATAGCTAGCTCGCTACTGAGCCAACGAGCGCACTGTGAGCGAGGCCAGGCGCGGACGACGGCTCTTGCACGAGACGTCGAGCTGATACTTCCCGGCCGCGACCGTCGCAACGAGCGACTCGGCAGTCCCGTGGTTGCTCCCGACCCAGACCGAGTCGGGGGACGTGAGGCTCACGGCACACGCTCGCGCCTTCGGCGAGCGAAGGGTCGCGGCGAGGCGGCTGCCCTGGACGGTCAGCTTGAGGTGCCAGGTGGTGCGCAGGAAGCGTCGGAGGCGGAACGGCTGGCCGCCGACGCGCAGCGCCGCGTTGGCGCCGGCTGCGAGAAGGGCCGCGTAGGCGTCGACTCGGCCGCCGCCGATACCCGGCACAGGGTATCGAGGTCTCCTCGAGCAGGGAGACGATCTGGTGCGGGGTCAAGCTCGGGTTGACGCTCAGCATGAGGCCGGCAATCCCGGCAACCGCCGGGGCGCTGACCGAGGTGCCGCAGGGCCGGATGGCTCCGTTGCCCCGCGGGAGCGCAAGCTGACAGCCGGGCGCCGCGAGGTGGATCCAGTTACCCCGGGTCGACCAGGGAAACAGCTGGTCGAACCTGTTGGTCCCCGCCACGGCGTACGCGCCGGGGTCGGCTGCCGGGAAAGGTGTAGCCCGAGGCTGCCGGTGTTGCCTGCAGACGCGAGGACGAGCACGCCCTTCTGCGCGGCGTAGGCGATCGCCGCGGCGACGCTTCGGATCGCTCGCCGATCGTCACCCTCGTCGCTGAATCCGAGCGAGATGATGCGAGCGCCGTGATCGGCGGCCCACCTGATCCCCTGGGCTGCGAGGCCGTCGTCGAACTCGACGCCGTTGGACACGCGCACCGGCATCACCCTGCAGCTCCAGCAATAGCCGGCGATCCCGACGTGGTTGTTGCCTCGCGCGGCGATGATGCTGGCGACCAGTGTCCCGTGGCCCTCGAGGTCGGTTTTCGTGTATCCGCCGGAGATGAAGTCCCAGCCGGGCACGAGCGCGCCCTGGAGGTCCTTGAGGCTCGGATCGACGCCCGTGTCGACCACCGCGACGATCACGTGCTTGTTGCCCGTGCTGAGGTTCCACGCGAGCGGCATCTCGACCTTGGCCTGCGGCCAGGAGAGGTCCCAGTTCGCGTCGTTCGGGTTGATGGCCGTGGCTGCGCTCGCCGTTGCGAGCACGGCTGCGAGCACGAGAAGAAGACCGACCCAGTTCCTCATCCGCGGGGGTGGAGTCTACGTGGAAAGACGGCGAGTGCCTAGTCCTTGTTGAACGTACCTCCCCCCTTGGGCAGGAGTGTCGAAAAGCCTTGCAATAGGGCGCCCAAACTAGTAGAACCCGCCTAGCTAGAACACTTCTGCCCTGCCGGCCTGGCCGGCGAGGACGGTGTCTCGGCCGAACCGGGGCTCGCGAAGGACGAAAGGAGGCAACACAGGGGTCTGAGAGACCCGTTTGACCGGGGGCCTGACACGAGTTGGGAGTCCTCGAGGGCAATGTCGAAAATCATTGAAGCGAGGGGGAGGTAATGAAGATTGGGAGAGGTTCGACGAGGCTGAAGCTCGGCCTCGTTGTAGGTGTCGCCCTCTTCGCGTTCGCAGCCCTGTTCGTGGGTGGTGCGAGCGCGCAGCCGACGGGTGCGCCTGCAGACTGGAGCGGGCTACCGGCCAATGCGCCGGTGTTTGACCCGCAGGAGACGAATGTGCCTTACCTGGCCTGGCGCGGCGAGAACGTGCGCCTGGTCGACTGCATTCCGCACGACGAGATCGTGACCGCTGGCGTGTCAGACCAGGTCGACCCGCTGCACTACAGCAACAACGGGCTCGACGTGAACCTGACGCTCTACGACTACACGACCACAACGGCGGAAGGCCAGCTGATTGCCCCGGTTCCCGTACAGGGATCGGCACGGGTCTTCTACGACTACCAAACGCACCGGATCTGTGCAGCGCAGGATTGGAACTCGGCGAAGCCCGGGATCGCGATCTTCAAGCTGTCGGTGTCCTACTCCAACGAGGAGTACGGCATCAGCAACCTCCTGCTCGGCCAGCACGACTTCATGGTCGGGTGGATGGGGATCCAGTCGGTCGACGTCACGAACTCGAACTCCGCGAGCAACCCGGTCACCGAGGATCCGGGCACGGACCCGGGCAACTCGGCCAACGTCCTGGTCACCGGGTATCTGCCGGACCAGGAGTTCGCGGATGACTTCGGCCTGCCCAGCCCGCTGGTCATGCCGAACGACTGGGCGGCGTGGGCAAACGCCATGGCCACCACCGGCGACTACCTGAACACGCCGTTCTGCGAGGCGGGACCGACTGCTATGCAGGCCCCTACGCTGGGGTGCCGGCCTCGGCCTTCTGGGACATCCACGACTCGTCGGGTCCGCTCGGCAACGAGGATCCCAACGGCTCGCCGGATGTCCACGTCAACACTCAGAACCAGGCCCACGGCGGGTGTGGTAACAAGTCCACCGCGGATCCGTTCGTCGACCAGGTCGACAACTGCCAGGGCGGCGAGACGAATTACTCGCGCGTCTTCGGCGACCTGAACGGGTCAGGCGTAGGACCGTTCGACCCGAGCTACAGCGACACGCTGCTGAGCGACGGTCGGCTGAACTCGAACGACGCACCGATGCCGGCACTGCCGATCGTGTTCAACTCGACCGGCGGCATGGGCGGCTTCGTGAACGGCTGCCTGAACGACAAGGACGGCGTCTACAACCGCCTGTTCGATCCGACCAACCCGACGTACAGCGCCGACGACAGCACCTTCAGTAACGAGGACTGTCTCGTCGCGGGAACGGGCCCCGGAGACACCAAGGCGACGGACGAGAACGGTCCGCACAACGACTACGCGCCGTACTACGACCAGTACGTCCCGGCCACCTCGGCCGATCCGGGCGGCGCAGCGTCGGGCACGGACTCCCCGATCTTCGGATCGGACAACTTCACGTCCCTGTCCAACTGGTACGGGCTGTACGAGAACTGGCAGATCGCCTCGACCCTCGCTCAGGGCACGGGCGCAAGTCGGGTTGTCTCTGGTAACCAACAGCGGGGACGGCAACGTCTTCCGCAAGCTGAACAGCGGGCGGACGAGCGTCGTCGAGTTCACCGACGAGCACGGCGAGGCACGGGCCAACTGGCAGCCGGGCGAGGACGCGGACTTCTTCGCGAACTACGCCGACAACAACGGCCAGAAGGGCTGTGACCTCCAGGGTGTGCAGTTCCCGCTGCAGCAGATCACCGCGACCGCGTACCTGCCTGAGCAGCAGGTCGCTTCGCCGGTCACGGCGGGGACGGTCTACAAGAACATCCTGAACCACTTCCACAAGGACGTCACCTGCACGCGGAAGAGCACCACGGGCGTCGGCCTCACGACCGGCAACCTGCTCGGCTACGTGTGCACGGCGTCGGCGATCGACATCGACAACAACGGTGCGGTCTTCAACGGCGAGAAGGTGTGCTTCAGTTCGAACGGAACGTGGTACGGCTTCCCGGGCGGGAACAACCCGAACCTCGGCGGCATCTGCCGCGAGCTCGACGGCGGAATGCCGGGCGTGCCCGCGACCGCACAGGCGTGGGTGACCGCGACCGACACGGGGACATGTCTCGACGTAGTCGCCAACTTCACGGGCGAGAACATCGAGCGTGACACCCACGTCATCGAGGGCGACCTCAATAGCTCCGATGGCCCGTGCCCCGGCCCCGGCGGCGGCGGCACGACCGGCACGACCGGCACGACCGGCACGACCGGAACCACCGGCACGACCGGAACCACCGGCACGACCGGAACCACCGGCACGACCGGAACCACCGGCACGACCGGAACCACCACCGGCTCGAGCGGCACCAGCCCGGAGTCGGTAGTCACGACGTTGGGCCCGGCGAAGGTGGCCAAGCTGACGAAGCTCGGCACGCTCACCCAGGTCCAGCTCGTGACCAAGACGTCCGGTCGCGTCCTGTTCGTGAAGGTCCTTTCGACCAAGGGGACGGCGAAGATCCAGATCCGTCTCGTGAACGCAAAGGGCAAGGTCATCACGAAGGTCATCCGGACCGTGAAGACCAACCATCGCGTGGCTGTGAAGGGCCTCGCGATCGGCAAGCTCGTCAAGCACGTCAAGGTGACGGTGGTGCGCTGAGCTAACTAGCTCGGAGCAACGCTGACTGCGAGGGGCCCGCGAGAGCGGGCCCCTCGTCTTTCATACGATTGACGCATGAGCGACTACGACGCCGTGATCGTGGGGTCCGGCCCGAACGGGCTCGCCGCCGCGATAGAGCTGGCTCGGGCGGGCCGCTCGGTTCTCGTCCGGGAGGCGGCGGACTCGGTGGGCGGCGGACTTCGCTCTGGGGAGCTCACGCTCCCGGGCTTCGTGCACGACCTCTGCTCGGCCATCCATCCCCTCGCGGCCGCGTCTCCCTTCTTCCGCACCCTCCCACTCTCCGAGCACGGGCTCGAGTGGATCGACCCCCCGCTGCCGCTGGCCCATCCGCTCGACGGTGGCGATGCGGCGCTGCTGCGCCGCTCCGTCGCGGAGACGGCCGAGGGGCTCGGGCCGGACGCGAGGAGCTATCGCAAGATCTTCGAGCCGCTCGCCGCAAGCTGGCCCCAGCTCGAGTCCCAGCTGCTCGGACCGCTCCTGAGCGTCCCGCGCCACCCGTTCGCGCTCACGCGCTTCGGGCTCTCGGCGCTGCAGCCGGCCGCCGGCTTCGCGCGCCGTCGCTTCGATGGCGAGCCGGCGCGGGCGCTCTTCGCCGGGCTCGCCGCCCACTCGATCCTGCCCCTCGAGAGCGTGGGAAGCGCCTCGTTCGGTCTCGTGCTCGGGACGACGGGACACGCCGTCGGATGGCCGCTGCCTCGCGGCGGCTCGCAGAAGATCGCGGACGCGCTCGCCTCCTACCTGCGCTCGCTCGGCGGCGAGGTCCAGACCGGAGCGCCGGTCGAGTCGCTCGACGAGCTGTCGGCGAAGACCGTGCTCTGCGACATTGGGCCTCGGCAACTCCTGCGACTGGCGGGCGACCGCCTGCCGCAGCGCTACCGGCGCGCGCTCGAACGCTTCCGCTACGGCCCCGGCGTCTTCAAGCTCGACTGGGCGCTCTCGGGCCCCATCCCCTGGGCAGCGGCGGAGTGCGCGCAGGCTGGGACGGTGCACCTCGGCGGCACCCTCGAGGAGATCGCCGCCTCGGAGCGGTTGCCGGCGCGCGGGGAGACGAGCGAGCGGCCCTTCGTGCTGCTGGCCCAGCCGACCCTGTTCGACGCGTCGCGAGCACCCGAGGGCAAGCACACGGCCTGGGCGTACTGCCACGTCCCGAACGGCTCGGACGCCGACATGGCCGAGACCATCGACCGCCAGGTCGAGCGATTCGCCCCCGGCTTCGGCGAGCGGGTGCTCGCGCGCAGCATCTCGGCGCCGGCCGACCTCGAGCGCCGGAACGCCAACCTCGTCGGGGGGGACATCGGAGGGGGCTCGAACGAGATGCGCCAGCTGCTCGCGCGTCCGGTCCTTCGCCGGGTCCCGTACACGACGCCGCTCGAGGGCGTCTACCTCTGCTCGGCCTCGACGCCGCCCGGCGGCGGCGTGCACGGCATGTGCGGGTATCTCGCCGCGCGCGCGGCGCTACGAGCCGGCTGAGGACGCCGTCGCGGGCACGGCCGCCGGACTGCGTGAGAGGCGCCGCTGCAGCGCGAGGAGGAGGGCCTCCATGCGCTCGGGCGGGACCCAGAGCAGGTACATGGAGAGGATCGACAGGCCGAAGAAGCCGACCCGGACCGCGTACTCGATCCCGAGATGGAGCGAGAGCCCGGCGAGGAGGACCCACGGGCGCAGCATCCGGTTCCAGACGAGGATCGCGAGCGAGAGCTCGATGACCAGCGTGCCGTAGCTGAGCAGGTTCGAGATCAGCAGCGAGTGGGTCACGAATGTCGGGACAGGGAATCGACCGATGTCCGTGATCCGCAACGCGATGGAGACGGCCGTGCCGTTGTTCCAGGTGGTCCCGCGGACCTTCGACCAGACGGCGAAGAGGTAGACGGCGCTGAACTGCAGCTGCAGCAGCCGCATCGGCCAGGCAGACCTGGCAGGGAAGGTCCATGGCTTGCCGCGATCGCGGAGGAGACGCCGGATCGAGAGGGCGGCACCCGAGGGAGCGAAGATCAGATAGAAGGCGAGGAGGCGGATCAGCCCGTCGCCGGAGTTGAAGACGTAGGGGTTCCGCCGCTCGAACGACAGGAGCGCGATGAAGGCGACCGCCGCTGCGAGCTGCGCGAGGAAGCCGAGCACGAGCGCGATCGAGGCCAGGAGAAGGGCTACCCAGAGGATCACGACAGCGGTCTTGCTCGGGAAGGTCCCGAGCAGCCCCCAGGCGCCGTTGCCGTAGTGCGGCTGCTCCGGGAAGATGCCGCTCTTCGTGAAGAAGGGCGAGAGCTCGGGCAACAGCGAGAGCGTCCAGAAGAAGAGGATCACGCCGAACACGATCCGGAATACCGCCAGGGGGGCCGTCGAGACCGGCTCGAACCAGAAACGGTTCCACCCGGCGAGCGCGGCGGTCGCGCGGTCGCGGGCGGGGATCATCCGTTCGTCCCGCGCAGCATCGCCTCGGTGATCCTGGTGGTGTAGACAGAGTGGAAGTCGACGTGCACGTGAGCGGGGATCTGCCCCGCCGGGAGTATCGGGTGGGAGCGATCGACGATGATCACCTGCACGGGACGGTGCTGCGGAGTCGCCTCCCGGCGCGCGGCGTAGATCGCAGCCGGCCTGTAGAGCTGCCGGTACTGGGGAGAGACCACAAACTCCTCCCACTTCAGCCAGCGGTAGTCGATGTACTCGCCGACGACCGGGTTCCGCCTGGGCACCTGCCACGTCTTGACGGAGCCGTCCGCGAAGGTGACCTGGGCGAGGACATTGACGGTCTCCTGCCGCGGGTCGGGGGCGAAGACACCCCAGTTCTGCTCCATGTCCGCCCCGTAGAGATACGGATGATCCGCCTTCAGGAGCACGGTCTGGAGACGAGAGGCGGGCAGGTTCGCCGTCAGGACGGTGACGAGCGTCGCGATCACGAAGAGCGAGATCACCACGCGCCCGGCGCGGCTCCGCTCGAACCGCTCCTGCAACGACGTCCGCTCGGCCCCCGCCCTCGCTGGCACCACCGGCACAGCTTATGGCCTTCTCGCGGGAATGTCGATTTGGGGCTCGGGCGTTCGTCCTCGTACGATTGGTCCGACAACCGGGAGGAGTCTCGATGCAAGCCGACCCACGCCGCTGGCAGGCGCTCGCACTCGTGTGCGTCGCCTTCTTCATGACCGTGCTCGACGTCTCGATCGTCAACGTCGCGCTGCCGTCGATCGGCCGCAGCCTCCATTTCTCCGAGACCGGCCTGCAGTGGGTCGTCACCGCGTACGCAATCACCTTCGGCGGCTTCCTCCTGCTCGGCGGGCGCGCGGGAGACATCCTCGGCCGCAAGCGGATGTTCCTCGTCGGCGTGGCCCTCTTCACGATCGCCTCGCTCGCCTGCGGGCTCGCGAGCTCGACGGGAGTGCTCATCGCCGCGCGCACCGTGCAGGGGCTCGGCGCCGCGATCGTCTCGCCGTCCACCCTCTCGATCATCACGACGACGTTCGAGGAGGGCCCCGAGCGGAACAAGGCGCTCGGGATCTGGGGCGCGATGGGCGGCAGCGGCGCCGCGGCCGGCGTCCTCTTCGGCGGCATCCTCACGAAGTACCTCGGCTGGGAATGGATCTTCTTCGTCAACGTCCCCGTCGGCGCACTGGTGCTCGCGCTCACGCCGGGCATCGTCCGCGAGAGCCGCGCGCCCGGCGTCGGCCGCCACTTCGACGTCGTCGGGGCATCGTCGGTCACGGCCGGGATCACGCTTCTCGTCTACGCGATCTCGAAGGCGCCCGTGGACGGCTGGAGCGACTCGACGACGATCATCCTGCTGATCGCGGCCGCGGCGCTGATCGTCTTCTTCGTCGCCTGGGAGGCACGCGTCGAGAACCCGCTGATGCCGCTCTCGATCTTCCGCATCCGCACGCTCGCGGGCGCGAACATCGTCGGGTTCCTGCTCGGAGCGTCGATCTTCGCGGACTTCTTCCTCCTGACGCTCTACGTGCAGAACGTCCTCCACTACTCGCCGCTGAAGACCGGGGTGACCTTCCTGGCGACGGCGGGCACGGTGGTCCTCGTCGCGGGGCTGTCGCAGTGGCTGACGACGCGGATCGGTGCGCGCCCGGTGATGGCGATCGGGCTCGCGCTCAACACGGGCGCCCTCATCTGGTACGCGCAGATCCCCGTGAACGGGTCGTATACGCGCGACCTGCTCGGGGGCTACATCATGTTCGGGTTCGGCCTGGCGTTCGCCTTCATCCCCGTCTCGATCGCCGCACTCGCGGGTGTCGGCCAGCGAGAGGCCGGGCTGGCGTCCGGGCTGTTGAACACGGCGCAGCAGGTCGGCGGCGCGCTCGGCGTCGCCGTCGCGTCGTCGGTCGCGATCTCGCGGGCCACGCATCTCCTCCACACCGGCAGCTCGCAGGCCGCGGCGCTGACGAGCGGCTACTCCCTCGCCTTCTGGGTGATGGCGGGGATCTCGGCCACAGGTGTCGTCGCCGCGCTCGTCCTCGTGCGCGACGACGAGCTCGAGCCGGTCGGGGAGAAGACCGCGCTCGCCTAGAGCTCGCCCGGCCGGGCGTAGCGGTAGAAGAACGGGCCGAGCCCGGCCTGGTTGACGGCGAACAGGAGGGCGAGGTGCTCCTCGAGCAGGCGCGCCTTGTCGAGCCCGCCGGCGTAGACCGGGTCGTAGCCGGCATCGCGGATCAGCTGCTCCGTGACGTCCTTGACCTCGTCCTCGGCGCAGTAGAGGTTGGACGGCGGCACGCGCTGCGCGCCGATCTCGTGGTAGAGGACGGCGAAGTTGAGGTTGAACGACTTCGCGGTCGGGCCGCCGACGATCGACTTGACCTCGTGCGCGAGCGACTCGAACTCCTCGTTCCGGCCGCCGAACGCGTTCGTGGCGTCGATCGTCGTCGTTCCGGCGATGCCGCTCACCTTGCCGAGCGCGTCAGCGATCTGCGCCGAGGGGACGGCGACGAGGATCACGTCCGCGTCCGACGCGTCGCCACCGTCGCGACCGAGCTCCTGCACCTCGTGGCCGGCGTCCCGCCACTTCTGGGCGAGCCCGCCGCCGACGTTGCCTCTCCCGATCACCGCGATCTTCACGAGTGCCTCCAACGTTACGCGCTGCTCTAGGCTTCACGCGATGCCGCGGGAGTATCCGACCGTCCTCGACCTAGTCGGGGACACGCCGATCGTACGGCTCGACAGGCTCTCCCCCGCCGGCCACGCGCGCATCCTCGCCAAGCTCGAGTTCCTCAACCCCGGCGGATCGGTCAAGGACCGGATCGGCCTCGCGATGATCGAGCAGGCCGAGCGCGAAGGGAAGCTGAAGCCCGGCGGGACGATCGTCGAGCCGACCTCGGGCAACACCGGCGTCGGCCTCGCGATAGCCGCGGCGCTCAAGGGCTACCGCCTCGTGTTCGTGATGCCCGACAAGATGAGCCAGGAGAAGATCTCGATGCTCCGCGCGTACGGCGCCGAGGTCGTGATCACGCCGACGGCCGTCGACCACGACTCGCCGGAGTCGTACTACTCCGTCTCGTCGCGGCTCGCCGAGGAGATCCCGGGCGGCTTCAAGCCCGACCAGTACTCGAACATGGCGAACCCGCAGGCGCATTACGACGTCACCGCGCCCGAGATCTGGGAGCAGACCGGCGGCGAGCTCGACGCGATCGTCATCTCCGTCGGCACCGGCGGCACGATCTCGGGCGTCGGCCGCTGGTTCCACGAGCGGAAGCCGGAGGTGAAGATCGTCGGCGTCGATCCCGAGGGCTCGATCTTCACGGCGCGCGACGACTCGGAGCTCCACCCGTACCTCGTCGAGGGGATCGGTAAGGACACGTGGCCCGAGACCTTCGACATGAAGGTCGTCGACGAGTGGATCCGGGTCGCCGACCGCGACTCGTTCCTCATGGCCAGACGGCTCGCGCGCGAGGAGGGCATCCTCGCCGGCGGCTCGGCGGGCTCGACCGTCTGGGCGGCGATCCGGGTCGCGGAGCGCCTGTCGGCAGAGGCGACCGTCCTCGCCATCATCCCGGACTCCGGGCGCTCCTACATGTCCAAGTTCTACGACGACAACTGGATGCTCGAGCACGGCTTCGTCGAGCGGCAGGCGCCGCTGCCGACCGTGGACGAGCTGCTGCATGCGAAGCACGGGGGCGAGGTGCCGGAGCTCGTCACGATCGCCGCCCACGCGAAGGTCGGCGAGGGCATCGACACGATGCAGCGGTACGGGATCTCGCAGCTCCCGGTCGTGCGTGACAGCCAGTGGGAGTCGCTTGCCGACGTGATCGGGTCGCTGCAGGATCGCGCGCTGCTCGAGCGCGTCTTCGGCAACCCCGACGCGGTGCACGAGGACGTCGCGGCCGCGATGCAGCCGCCGCTCGCCGCGGTCGAGGCGTCGGCGACGCTCGACGAGGTGTTCTCGACGCTGACCGGCGGCATGAACGCCGTCGTCGTCGCTCGGGACGGAAGGCCCGTCGGCGTGCTGACGCGATCCGACCTGCTCGAGTTCCTGGCACACCGCCGCTAGCGATGCTTCGCGTCGTCGGAGCCGGATTGCCGCGTACCGCGACGCGCTCGCTGAAGGAAGCGCTGGAGCTGTTGCTCGGCGGCCGCTGCTACCACATGCACGAGGTGTTCCAAAACCTCGAGGACGTGCCGGCCTGGCGCGCGGCAATCCGAGGGGACGAGCCGGACTGGCGCTCGTTCCCGCCGAGCTGCGTCGCGACCCTCGACTGGCCGGCCTCGGCGTTCTGGCGCAACCTCGCAGACGCGAATCCGGACGCCGTGATCGTTCTCTCGACCCGCGCCGGCGCGACGGAGTGGTGGGAGAGCGCGAACGAGACGATCTTCCAGGTGATGCGGAAAGAGGCGCTGCCCGAGTACGGAGAATGGCTGGAGATGTGCAAGGAGCTCGTGACGCGGGAGATCGGCGAGGAGTGGGACGACGCAGCCGCAGCGCAGACGTTCTACGAGCAGCACAACGAGCGCGTGCGGCGCGAGGCGCCGGCGGACCGCCTCCTCGAGTGGCGCGCCGCCGACGGCTGGGACCCTCTTTGCCGCGCGCTCGCACTCCCCGTCCCGGACCAGCCGTTCCCGCACCGGAATACCAGGGAAGAATGGCTCGCGTCCTGAGCGGTGACCGTGTGGCGCCCCGCTACTCTCCGGGCATGGCCGTCGAGCGACTCGAATCCCTGCTCCACGACGCGTTTCCCGACGCGGACGATCTGCAGGTCCAGGACCGCACCGGCGGCGGCGACCATTTCCAGGTGACCGTCACCAGCACGCGCTTCGACGGGCTGCCGCTGCTCGAGCAGCACCGGCTCGTCAACGACGCGCTGGCCGAGCCGCTGCGCGACGGCACCATCCACGAGCTCAGGATCAAGACGAAAGGGACGATGTGAAAGAGGTTTCCGAGCGGATCAAGGACGTGATCGAGAACGAGCCGGTCGCGCTGTTCATGAAGGGCACCCCGCAGTTCGTGATGTGCGGCAACTCGGGACGCGCGCTCGAGGCATTGCGCGCCGCCGGTGCGCCGGTGACGGCGGTCGACGTCCTCCCCGACCCGTCGATCCGGGCGGAGCTGTCGGCGCTCTCCGGCTGGCCGACGATCCCGCAGCTGTTCGTCAAGGGTGAGCTCGTCGGCGGGGCCGACATCACGCAGGAGCTCGCGGAGACGGGCGAGCTGCGGAAGATCCTCGAGGAGAAGCTCGGCGCGGGCTACGGCGACGGCGCCGAGGAGCGCGTCGTCGACGTCCTCAGCGGCACACGCGCATAGCACGCTTCCCGTGGAGATCCGAATCGCGCCGGCCTCCACGGAGACGCACGAAGCGCTCGCGACCTGGCGCTACCCGCCGCCCTACGACTTCTACGACGGCGACGTCGATCCGGTGCTGAATCCCGAGCGGTTCTACGTGGCGTGGGACGAGGCAGACGAGCTGATCGGGTTCTACTACTTCGAGCCGAAGCCGCCGGATCTGGACTACGGCCTCGGTCTTCGCCCCGACCTGACAGGTCGTGGCCTCGGACTGGAGTTCTTCCGCGCGGGCCTCGCGTTCGCCCGGAGCCACTACCAGCCGAAGCAGGTGTTCCTGCATGTAGCGGCCTTCAACGAACGGGCGCTGCGCGTCTACGAGCGCGCAGGCTTCCGGGTCGTCTCGTCACACGTGCGGACGTTCGATCGCTTCGGCGAGGTCCGGTTCCTGACGATGACCGACTCGGATCAATAGCGCGCACCAGGCGTTCAGCCCGTCGACGCGTCTGCCGATAAGCGCTCCGTGGACGAAGATCATCTCCGCCGGGAGCTGACCCGCCTGGAAGAGGAAGAGGCCCGCTTGTCTGCCGAGCGCGACCGCCTACACCACCAGATCGACTTCGGGTTCGAGTCGGGGACGACGCGCACCCGCGAGCAGGAGATCTCGGCCGAGCGGCGGCAGCTGCATCACCGCATCGACTCGCTGCGAAAGCTTCTCCGCACCGAACAGGTCACCTAGCACCCGCCCCGGCAGGCTGATGCAGAATCCCTCACCCTGGGCTAATCCGCGCGTGCCAAAATGGAGGCTGTGAGCCGGGTCGTGTGGAGCGTCAGGGAGGGCAAGGTCGGCCAGTTCGACGCGCCCGAGCTCATGAGCAGCTTCCGCGGCACGCATCCCGTGCGTGAGCCGAAGATCGGCGAGGTGCTGCATCTGCCGGACGGCACCGGCCCATGGCGAGTTGTCGACTGGATGCTGACGGACCGCGGCGACGCGCCGGGGAACGTGCTCGTCGTCGAGCGGGCCGACGCGGCGAGCGCCTAGGGCGCTCGCTGTCGAACCCGCGGCGTCGCATACGCTTCCGGCTATGCCGTCCCTTTCCATCGCCACCTACAACAGCTGAGCGATCGATCACGCCGAGCGTGTCTCGGCGGCGCTGAGCAAGCAGGAGCTGTGGAACCAGCTGCGTGACGCCGAGGCCGCGTCGCCTCAGCCGCGTCCGGAGCGCCGGCGTCGGCGCCGGCGGTGGCTGATGCGTGGAGCAGCAGGCGCTCCCGCACAATCCACTCGCTGAAGTTAGCTCTTTGTCCCGGAGAGGATGAAGGCGACGAGGTTGTTGACCTGCGTCGATGACAGCTGGGACCCGAAGGTCTTCGGCATGATCCCCGCCGAGTAGCCCTTGGCGATGTAGGCGTCGGGGTCGACGATCGACTGCTTGATGAACACCGGGAGCGCCGTGTTGTGATCACTCTTCGCGTCGGCGGCCGGTGCCGAGTCGAGGTCCGGGCCGATGGTGCCCGTGGCTCCGGCGGCCTTGAAGGTGTGGCACGAGGCGCAGCCGCTCGACTGGAAGACCGCCTTCCCCGCGGCCGCATTGCCACCGCCGCCACCGCCGCCGCCGCCCGAGGACGTGGTCGTCCCGGCCGAGGTCGTCGTTCCGGCGGAGGTCGTCGTCGCAGCGGAGGTCGTCGTCGCAGCGGATGTCGAGCCGACGGTGATCGTGTGCACGACGGTCTCGGAGGGCTTCCCGAGCGAGGTGTAGTGACCCACGGCCCAGCCGGCGAATCCGGCCGGGAGCAGGAGCAGCGCGAAGAGCACCCAGAGGAGAACCTCGCCGGTCGAGGTCCACGGATTCCGGCGTCTCGGGCGCGGCACGGGCAGGAGGCTATCGACTCGGGCGACGGTGCGCCGCAGCTACCTGCTAGGTAGAAGGACCATGACGACCGCGACCGTCAGCCTCACGCAGATCCGGCGGCTCGCCGTCTCCACGCAGGGGTATGCGCCCCGCTTCCGCCGCGCGCAGCCCGGGGACGTCGAGGCAGCCATTCGCCGGCTCGGCGCCGTGCAGCTCGACTCGATCTCGGCGGTCGAGCGGGCCCACCGACTGACGCTCTCGAGCCGCATCGGCACGTACGCCGAGGCCGAGCTGCAGAGCCTGCTCGCCGGCGGCCGTGTCTTCGAATACTGGGCGCACGAAGCCTGCCTCCTCCCCATCGAGCTCTGGCCGCACTGCCGCCGCACCATGGAGGGCAGCGCGCACTGGCGCTTCCATGAACGGGCGATGCTCGAGCACGGGGACCTCGTTGAGCCCGTGCTGGAACGGATCCGCTCGGAGGGGCCGCTCGGCTCACGTGACTTCGAGGGCGCCGGCGACGGCGCCGACATGTGGAACTGGAAGCCGGCGAAGATGGTGCTCGAGGCGCTGTGGGACAACGGCGTGCTCGTCGTCGCGGGGCGCGAGGCCTTCCAGCGCCGGTACGACCTCGTGGAGCGCGTCATTCCGCGCGCGGTCCTCGACTCGCCGACGCCGAACGAGGACGAGACGCTCCGCACGCTCGCGCTCCTCGCCGTTCGCGCCCGCGGCGCGCTCACCGAGCCTGCGATCCGCGAGCACTGGCGGCTCAAGGGTGGCCGCGCGCGCCTACACCATCACGTCCTCGCACTCGTCGACGAGGGCCTCTTGCGCGAGGTGCACGCCGACGACGGCGGCCCGCCGTTCTACGTCGACGCGGAAGCGGAGCTCGACGGCGATCCCGACGCCATCCGTCCTCCTCTGCCCCTTCGACAACCTGCTCTGGGACCGGCCGCTGCTCGAGCGCGTCTTCGCCTTCCGCCACGTGATCGAGGTCTACAAGCGGGAGCACGAGCGGGCGTACGGCTACTACGTCCTGCCGCTGCTCGCCGGCGACCGCATCGTCGGGCGGGCCGACCTCAAGGCCGACCGCAGCGAGGGCGTGCTGCACGTCCGGCGCTTCCACCCGGAGCCGCGCGTGCGGGGGAACGTCGGCGCGAAGCTCGAGCGTGCGGCGGCACGCCTCGCGCGGGTGCTCGGGCTCGAGGAGGTGCGTTACCCGTGAGGGGAAATCTCAAGAAGACCGCCGGCGGAGTGCCGGTCACGGTCGAGGAGGCGCGGCGGATCGCGATCCGCGCGCAGGCGCTCGACGGAAGCGCGCGCGGAGTGCTCTCGACCGTCCGGCGCCTCGGTCTCCTCCAGCTCGACCCGATCTCGGTGGTCGCACCGCCGCAGCACCTGGTGCTCTGGAGCAGGCTCGGCTCCTTCGACGCCGCCGATCTCGACCGGCTGCTCTGGAAGCAGCGGAAGCTCGTCGAGTGGGATGCGTTCCTCTACCCGATCGAGGACCTGCCGCTCCTCAAGGCTCTGATGCGCCGCCACGACCGCCCGCTCGACCGGCGGATCATCGCCTGGCTCGAGGAGCACGCCGCCTTCCGGCGCTACGTCCTGAAGGAGCTCCGCGAGCGCGGTCCCCTTCTCTCGCGCGAGATCGAGGACGCACCCGGCCACAGTCGCGAGGGCCATCGCTGGTGGGGCGCACGGAAGATGGGCCTCATGCTCGAATGCCTCGCGGCGCGCGGCCAGGTCGCGGTCGTCGGCCGACAGGGCAAGCAGCGCGTCTGGGACCTCGCCGAGCGCTGGTATCCCGAGACCGAGACAATCCCCGTGCCCAAGGCGCTGCGACTGATCGAGGAGAAGCGCTTCCGCGCCATCGGAGTGCGGCTCGAGCGCGGCCGGCCGCTCGCGCATCCGGAGGCGATCGACGGCCCAGTGCCGGAACGCGTCACCTTCCTCTCCCCCTTCGACCGGCTCGTGCACGACCGCGACCGGGCGTTGGCGCTCTGGGACTTCTTCTACCGCCTCGAGATGTACGTGCCGGCGGCGAAGCGCGAGTACGGCTACTACGTCCTCCCGATCCTCAGCGGCGACCGGCTCGTCGGCCGGATCGAGCCCGTCTTCGACCGGCGCGAGAAGGTACTGCATGTAAAAGGGCTGTGGTGGGAGCCGGGCGAGAAGCCTGTCGACCTCGAGGAGCCGCTCGCGAGCCTGGCCGCCTTCCTCGGGGCCGCGCGCGTCGAGAGCTAGCCGGCCGAGCCGCGCGCCTCCAGCTCCGCGACAACCGCCTGCCGCAGCTCGTCGAGAGCGGCGCGCAGGGCCTCGACCCGCTTCGAGCCGAGGCGTCCCTCGATGGCCTCGGCGTAGGCGCGGAACGCGGGGCGTGCCTCTCCCAGCAGGCGCTGACCCTCCTCCGTGAGGCGGATCAGGTACGACCTCCGGTCGCCGGGATTCGGGAAGCGCTCGGCGTGGCCGCGCCGCTCGAGCCGGCCGAGGCGGAAGAGCATGGTCGAGAGCGGCATCTCGAGCCGGGCTGCGAGCCCCGTCGGCGTCCACGGCCCCTCGGCGCCCACGAGCACGTAGAGCGGGTAGTCCTCCGCCGGCAGCTCCGTTTGCGCCAGCGCGGCCTCGATCATCCGCTTCCGGTGCTGGTTCGTCAGGAAGATGTCGAGGAGGATCGTCGGGCCGCCGGTGCTGCCAGCGCCGCGTTCCATTTACATCAACCTTGTGGTATAACGGCACAACCTTGCGGCATCTTCGCACGCTCGGCCTCGCGGCGTTCTTCTGCCTCACGGCCTGCCTGTCTGCGTCGTCCGCGCCCGCCTCGGCGACGCCGGCGAAGATCCAGATCGGGACGCTCACCGGGGTGCCCATCTCCGCCTACGGATCGGTGTGGACGACCGATCTCGGCCTCAATCGCCTCGTCCGCATCGATCCGGACACGCCTCGCGTGAGCGGGAAGGTCGGCCTCGGCCAGAGGCCCTACGGGCTCGCGGCAGGCGCCGGAAGCGTGTGGGTCGCCAGCCAGCAGGCGAACACGATTGCGCGCGTGAACCCGCGGACGCTCAAGATCATGAAGCGGATCCGCGTCGGCTACCAGGCGTTCGCGGCGGCCTTCGGCGCCGGCAGCGTCTGGGTCTCGATCGAGTCGGACGGCAGCGTCGTCCGCATCGACCCGCGCCGAAATCGGGTCGTTGCCCGGATCCGTGGCTTCGGCGATCCGAACGGCCTGGTCTACGCGAATCGCGCGCTCTGGGTGAGCGACCTCTCCCGAGGAAGCGTCGTGCGCATCGACCCCGGGACGAACCGGGTCACGGCACGGATCCGCGTTCCCGCTGCAGACTGGATCACGCAGGGCGCCGGCGCGCTCTGGGTCTCGAGCGAGCGCAATCGCGTCTACCGGCTCGACCCAAAGAGCAAGAAGGTCACCGGCAGCGTGCACGTGGGCGCGAACCCCCTGGCGAGCGCCTTCGTCGGCGGCGAGCTGTGGGTGCCGAACATCGACTCGAACACGATCTCGGTCGTGGACCCCGCGCACAACACCGTGTCCCGGACGATCCCGGCCGGGAACGGGCCGCTCGGCGTGCTCTCGGCCCCCGGGGGCGTCTTCGTCACGATGTCGAACGACGGCGCCATCTGGCGCTTCGATCCCACCGGCTGAGCCGACCGGCTCACCTAGACTCAGCGCATGGACTTCGAGACCCGCGCGATCCACGTCGGACAGGAGCCGGACCCTGCGACCGGCGCGATCATCACGCCGATCTACCAGACGGCGACGTACGTCCAGGACGCCGTCGGAGAGCACAAGGGCTACGACTACTCGCGCGTCGCGAACCCCACACGTCACGCGCTCGAGACGGCGCTTGCGTCGCTCGAGTCGGCGGAGCACGGGCTCGCCTACTCGTCGGGGCTCGGCGCGACGACGACGCTCCTCCACCTCCTCAATCCCGGCGACCGTGTCGTTCTGATCGCGGACGTCTACGGCGGCGTGTACCGGATGACGTCGCAGGTCTACGAGCCGAAGGGCTACCGCTTCGAGTACCTGCCGGCCGAGGAGTTCGGCAACCTCGCAGACCACCTCGACGACTCGACGCGGATGGTGTGGGTCGAGACGCCGTCGAACCCGATGCTCAACATCATCGACATCCGCGCCGCGGCCGAGGCCGCGCACGCGGCCGGCGCGCTCCTCGTCGTCGACAACACGTTCGCGACGCCGTACCTGCAGCGGCCACTCGAGCTCGGCGCCGACGTCGTCGTCCACTCGACGACGAAGTACCTCGGCGGCCACTCCGATGTGGTCGGAGGATTCGCGGCGACGAACGACCCGACCGTCGCGGAGCGCCTGCGCTTCCTCCAGAAGTCGCTCGGCGCCGTGCCGGGGCCGTTCGACAGCTGGCTCGTGCTGCGCGGGATCAAGACGCTCGCCCTCCGGATGCGGCAGCACTGCCAGAACGCGATGGAGGTCGCCGCGGTGCTCGAGCGGCACTCGGCCGTCGAGCGCGTCTTCTATCCGGCCTGCCGAGGCATCCGGGCCACGCGATCGCGGCGAGCCAGATGCGCGACTTCGGCGGCATGGTCTCCTTCCTGGCCGAGTCGCCCGAGGCGGCCGCGGCGATCGCCGGGCGGACGCGGCTCTTCCAGCTCGCGGAGTCGCTCGGCGGCGTCGAGAGCCTGATCGAGGTGCCGGCGCGCATGACACATGCCGCGACGGCCGACGCTCCGTTCGCGGCCCCGCCGAACCTCGTCCGCCTGTCGGTCGGCATCGAGTCCGCCGCCGATCTCATGGACGACCTCGAGCAGGCGCTCGTGCCTGTCGCAACGCGTGCATGAGCGACGAGGCGGTCGTCTTCGTCGAGATCCCGTCGGGCTCGCGCAACAAGTACGAGTGGGACGATGAGCTCGGCGGCATCGTGCTCGACCGGCGCCTGTTCACGGCGATGACGTACCCCGCCGACTACGGGTACGTCGAGGGAACGCTCGCCGAGGACGGCGATCCGCTCGACGCGCTCGTGCTCGTCTCCGATCCGACCTTCCCGGGCTGCCGGATCCGCGTCCGCACGATCGGGGTCTTCCACATGGAGGACGAGAAGGGGCCGGACGAGAAGCTGCTCTCCGTGCCGCTCGGCGATCCCGCGTTCGAGCGGATCCGCGACATCGACGACGTCGCGAACGAGCTGCGCGACGAGATCGAGCACTTCTTCCAGCGCTACAAGGACCTCGAGCCGGAGAAGAAGACCGAGACGGGCGGCTGGGGCAACCGCGCCGAGGCGGAAACGGATCCTCGTGGCAGCCCGCGAGCGGGCCTAAACGGGCTCGAGTGCCGCAAGCCGCTCGCGCACGCGCCGGGCGAGCGGGAAGACCTCCTTACGCTCGTACTGGTCGAGCGCCTCCTGCCAGGCCCCGACCGCCTCGGCACGCTTCCCGGCAGCATCGAGCACCTCTGCGAGGTCGTTCAGGGCGTCTCCTTGCATCAGCGGCGAGTCGCTCCGTCGGGTCCAGCTCACTGCCTCGCGCGCCAGACGCTCGGCGTCGGCGAGATTCCCTCGGGCAACGGCTACGAGCGCCAGGGCCTGCCGCCAGCCGGCCTGTGCCGAAACATCGTCGTCATCCGCCAGTCGGCGTGCAGCCTCGGCACGCGGCTCGGCTTCGTCGACTCGACCGAGCCGACACAGGATCTGTCCGAGCCGCCAGCTCGACGAGGCCAGGGTGCCGGCGGAGCCGCTCTTCGCCTGTGCCTCGCACGCGGCGGCGAAATAGTCCGCCGCCGCCGGCGGATCGCCGGAGAGCAACGCGACCTCCGCAAGCCAGGCCGCTTCGAAGGTGTGGCCGAGCTCACGCGTGCGCTCCTCGGCCGCAAGAGCGACCGCCCGCGCTTCCTCCATCCTGTCGAGCATCGCGAGCAGCAGCGCTCGAACCATGGCGTCTCCGGGATACCGCAGCTCCGGCAGGAGGGCGTCGAGCGTGGCGAGGGCCTCGCTCGCCGGCAGCGGACCCAATGCGAGCCCGACCGAGATCCCGTACGAATGGAGCCCCGGCAGCGCCGCGCGGCGTTCGTGCGCCAGCGCCTGCTCGCCGGCCCCGGCCCACTCGGCGAACCGAGACCGGGTGTTCGCGACGGTTGCGAGCGTGTCCCAGACCCTGACCAGCCCGGCGTCGTCCGCCACGGCTTCGAGCAACGGCAGTGCCTCGAGCGCGATCCGTTCGGCCTCGTCTGCAGAGACGAGGCCGGCCGAAGACTCGGAGGCCCGCTGCGACAGTCCGCGAGAGCGCAACGCCGGCTACGTCGCCCCTTGAATCGGCTTGCGCAGTGGCGGCATCGACGATCTCGATGGTCGCGGGAGGTCGATCGACCACAGCGCATCCGCCGAGGTCGATCTCCAGATGGAGATCGAACCGGTACGGACGCGTCAGCTCGAGGATCGCTCCAGGAGCGGGACGGCCGTCCGAGCGTCTCGCGCGAGCGAGCCCGCGGCCCGGCCGCCGCGAGCCTGTCCCCCGCGGCGAGGGTGAGGTTCGGATCCGAACGCCCAAGCTCCACGAGGTAGCGCGCCGCCTGCTCGAGGTGGTAGCCGAGGATCTCGTCGAGCTCGACGAGGCTCTGGCCGTGCTCCTCGAGCCAGCCGGCGAAACGGCGATGGAGGTCGGCGCGGGTCCCTTGGGGAGGGCATCGTAGGCAGCGTCGCGGATCAGGAGGTGGCGGAAGCGGTAACGCGTCCTCGCGGGGAAGCACGGGCCGGTCGGGCCGAACGAGATCGCGGCGCACGAGCGCCGCCAGCCGCGGCATCGACTCCGTCTCCTCGGGCGCGAGCGCCTGGACGGTGCCGCGATGGAAGAGCTCTCCCTCGACCGCTCCGCGCTCGAGCACTCTCCGCTCCGGCTCGTCGAGCTGCTCGAGGCGCGCAGCAAGGAGGGCTCGTAGCGTCGCCGGAACCTCGACCGTCGCTCGCCCTCGCTGAGCGCGACCATCTCCGTGAGAAAGAGCGGATTGCCACCCGAAGCGCGGACTATCTGCTCTCGCGCTCCCCTCGGAAACCGCGTCGCCGACGAGCGCGCCTGCCTGCTCCTCGGGCAGCGGCTCGAGCCGCAGCGTCGCCGGCCAGCCGAGACGACGGTCGAGCAGCTCCGGGCGCGCCATGCACACGAGCAGCAGCGGCGCGCCGCTCGA
>CAWEJU010000015.1:0-651948 GCA_963809465.1 uncultured Actinomycetes bacterium
GCCCAGGTCCGCGAGCAGGCCAAGTCCGGTTAGCGAGCCAGACCTGTGGTCTCGCTCGCTGGGTCAAGGAACTCGGGCCGGGAGAGCGCGGTCTCCCGGCCCTCGTGCGGAAAGCACATAGGGGCTGACGCAAGGTTCGAGCCGCGCTTCCGTCGCGGGCGGACGGGCCTGCGGCGCGTCCGCCCGCGAAGATCCGGCGGCGTCGTAACGGCACCGTTACGCCGCCGCCTCGGCCGCGATCAGGGTTCTAAGCGTTCGAACCCCAACCAGGCGAAAGGCCGGAGGCTAAGACACCCGCCCAGCGGGGACTTAGCCGCAGGCCGAACTGCGCTCGCGCCGGCCTCCGCCGCGCGCGAGCGCACCGGGTAGCCACACGGTCGAGAGCATCGAAAGCCGGAACAGCACGGAGCGGGCCGGAAACCGCGCTTTCCGGCCCGCGCAGTTCCGTCCTTCAGCGAGCGAAGCGACAGCTTCGCTCGCTGGGATAGCGAAGCGAGAGCTTCGCTCGCTACTCTGGGGCGATGTCCAAGGTCTGCGCGATCTGCGGTAAGAGCCCGGCTTCGGCCACCACCGGAGTCACTCCATGGTGGCGACGAAGCGCCGATTCGAGCCGAATCTGCAGCGCGTTCGCGTCGTGCTCGGGCGGCAAGCCGACCCGGGCTTACGTCTGCACCCGCTGCCTCAAGGCCGGCAAGGTCCAGAAGGCGGTCTAGCGCGGCTCGCGCCACATCGGGCGCACCGGCACTGAAGGCAGGATCTCGAGCGCGTCGCGCGGCTCGAAGCCGAGACGCGCGTAGAGGCGCGCATTGTCCTCGCTCGAGGCCTCGAGGTAGGCCGGTAGCCGCTCGGAATCGCAACGCTCCAGCACCGGCTCGAGCAGTGCCGTCCCGCGGCCCTGGCCCGTCGCCTCGGGGACGACGCCGACGGCGAAGAGGTACCAGTGCGGCTCCTTCGGGTGGATCCGCGCGAGCGCATTGAGCCCACGTGAGGCGCGGAGGAGCTGCGAGGGAAGAGCCGCAGATAGCTCGGCAGCATCCGGAGCTGGGCCGAGATCGGCTCGGGATAGCCGCCCGGCCGGCGCCACATCGCCGCGCCGAGCTCGTCGTCGTCGAGCCAGACCTCGCCGTATCCGGCAAACGCGAGCTGGCATTCGAGCTCGAAGTACCGCGTCATCCTCGCCGTCTGCTCGGTGCCTTCGCCGATGAACGCCGTGAGCACGGGATCGCGGGCGAACGCCCGAGCGAGGGCTTCGGCGGCAACGCCAGCCTCCGCCTCGGTCGCGAGTCTCGCCACCGGAGCCGCTAACGCGGGCCTAGCGACCGCGCCCGCCCGTTGCCCGGCGCGAAGGGGTCCGGACGGCGGTTCTCGGGAACCTTGATCGCCGAGCGGCCCCCGGCGCCGGAAAGCGGCTCGTCTTCGAAGCGCGGGATCACGTGGAGATGCGCGTGCGGTGTCTCCTGGCCGCCCGCTGGGGCGCAATTCCAGATCAGCGTGTAGCCGTCCGGCGCGAGCCGCTCGTCCCACTCGGCCTTCGCGGCGAGGAGGAGCTCGTGGGTCGCCGTCCATTCCTCCGCCGTGAAGTCGAAGGGAGACGCGCGGTGGGCGATCGGTACGACGACGCCGCAACCGGGCAGGACGTCCGGCGGATCGCGCGGGTCGCGCGTCGACGCGTAGACACAGTGTTCGTTCTCGACGTAGACGTCGGCGGCGGCCCGCAGGACGTCCCGGTCGCAAAAAACACAGTCAGTCATCGCCGGGCTTCGGGATGTCGTGGATGAACCACAGCTGCTCGCCCGTCTGCGAAGCGGACGGCGCCTGCACGGTGATCTTGCCGAGCTCCGGGTATTCGCCGACCTCCGGCTGCTGCCGCGAGGAGGCGACGAGATAGCGGCAGCGCCCTCGCCCTCGTTGCGGAAGCCGTCGCGCCTGCCGGGCCGACCGGAAAGATCACGACCTCGCCGCGCCGCACCAGCCGCTCGCCCTCCTCCGTCTTCATCGTCATCTCGCCGTCGAGGACCACGAGCAATTCCTCGGAGGCGTGGTGGAAGTGGTACGGGACGAAGTTGCCCGGGCCGATCTCGTACACGCTCGCGCCGAGCCGCTCGGCGCGTGGCAGCCGCTTGGCGTTGCCTCCGCCGCCCGACCAGTCCTCGCCCTCGTCCCACTCGTGCGTCCAGATGTTGTCGTCGCTCATGCCGGGATTCTGCTCGCAACCGCCAGCGGGGTCGTCGGTCCAATCGAACGATGGAAGCGGGCCACGCGCTCTCCTCGCGGCTGGGGCGGATCACGATCTCGAGCGAGGCGATCGCCCAGATCGTCGCGGAGACCGCCGCTCGAGTGCTACGGCGTCGTCGGGATGAAGGGCTCGCTGCGCGGGCGGCTCGCGCGCGCTCGCGGCCGCCGCGCGGGATCGAGATCGGCCGCGACGACGGCGGGGTCACCGTCGATCTCCACGTCGTCGTCGAGTACGGCCTCAACCTCGCCGAGGTCGCGTCGAGCGTCAGCAACCGCGTCGCCTACGAGGTGGAGCGGCTGACCGGGCTGCCGGTCCGCGCGGTCGAGGTGCACGTCGACGACGTGCGAACCGGGGGAAGTGAGCGCCGAGGAGGATCTCGAGCGAGTCCGCGGCCTCGTCGGCTCGGCCCTGGCCTCGCTCGAGACGAGCCGCAGCCGCATCGACGACCTCAACGTCTATCCCGTTCCCGACGGCGACACCGGCACCAACCTCACGCTGACGGTGCGCGCGGTCGCGGACGCGCGTCGCGTCGGCGGAGGCGGCCGACCGGCCGGCGCTCGCGCATGCCGTCGCGCGCGCGGCGCTGATGGGAGCGCGCGGCAACTCCGGCGTCATCCTCTCCCAGATCGTGCGCGGCGTCGCCGACGTGCTCGCCGAGTCGACGAACGGGATCGACCCGCTGCTCGCTGCCCGCGCGCTGCGCGGAGCCTCCGACGCCGCCTACCGCGCCGTCCGCCGGCCGGTCGAGGGGACGATGCTCTCCGTCATCCGCGAGCTCGCCGAGGAGGCCGAGAGGCGCGCGGCGAGCCGGAGCCGCTCGGCGAGCTGCTCGTCGAGCTCGTCCGCCACGGCGAGGAGGCCGTCGCGCGGACGCCCGAGCAGCTCGACGTCCTGCGGGAGGCGGGGGTCGTCGACGCGGGTGGCGCCGGGCTCGTCGAGCTCCTGCGCGGGCTCGCCGGCGCGGTGACCGGCGAGGCAGTGCCCGCGCCGCCGCGCGGCCGGGCGACGCCCGGCGCCGGACGCGATCCACCTCGAGCCGTCCCGCTATCGCTACTGCACCGTCTTCGTCGTCGAGGGGGACGCGCTCGACCGTGACGAGCTCGAGGCGCAGCTCGAGCTGCTCGGCGACTCGCTCGTCGTCGTCGGCGACGAGACGGCGCTCAAGGTGCACGTCCACACCGACGATCCGGGCGCCGCGCTCTCTCTCGGCACCGCCGCGGGAACGATCGAGGGCATCGAGATCGCCAACATGCACGAGCAGCAGGAGCAGCGGGAGCGGCGTCTCTCGCTCGTCCCATCGACACGCGCCGAAGAGCGGCGTCGTCGCGGTCGTCGCGGGCGAGGGGAACCGGCTGCTGTTCGAGACGCTCGCCGAGCCGGTCGGGACGATCCGGGTCGTCGCGGGCGGGCAGACCGCCAACCCGTCGACCGCCGAGCTCGTCGCGGCGCTCGAGGAGCTCGACGCGGACGAGGCGATCATCCTGCCGAACAACCCGAACGTACGGCTCGCGGCCGAGCACGCCGCCGAGCACGCCGAAATGCCCGCCGAGATCGTGCCGACGGAGTCGATTCCCGCCGGGCTCGCGGCGCTCGTCGCCTACGACGGCGCACGCGGAGCCGCGGAGAACGCCGCCGAGATGGCCGACGCCGCTGCGGCTGTCGCGACCGGCGAGGTCACGCGCGCTTCGCGCGACGTCGACCTCAACGGGCTGGCGATCCGGAGCGGCGACTGGCTCGGTCTCGCGGACGGCGAGCCCGTGGCGGGCGGGGACGACTTCGCCGACGTCGCGTTAGGCGTCGTCGAGCGCCTCCTCGGGCAGCCCCGCACGGTCCTGACCCTGCTCACGGGTGCCGAGCCGCCGCCGCTCGACGTGCTCCTCGAACGGCTCGCCGTCACGCATCCGGAGCTCGAGGTCGAGGTGCACGAGGGCGGCCAGCCGCACTACCCGCTTCTCCTCGGCGCGGAATAGGCTTCGTGCGCATGCGGCCGGTCCGGATCGTGCTCGTCGAGGACAACGAGGTCTTCCGCGACGCCCTCGAGCTCCTGCTCGGGATGCGGGCCGACGTCCAGGTCGTCGCCTCGGTCGGCGACGGCGCGGCCGCCGTGTCGGCGGCGATCGAGCACCGGCCGGACGTCGTGCTGATGGACTATCGCCTGCCCGCGCTCGACGGCATCCAGGCGACGGCGCAGGTGCGCGCGGCACTGCCGGACGTGGCGGTCGTCGCGTTGACCGCGTCGGCAGACGCCGCGGAGCGCGAGGCGCTCGTCGAGGCGGGTGCGGTCACCTGCCTGGCGAAGGACCAGGAGCTCGACGAGATCGTCGCCGCGATCCTGGACGCTGCCCCCGCCGTCAGGTGAGGCTCACCGGCGCCAACACGGCGATCGTCCTCGACTCGACCGCCGACCTCCCGGACGCCGCCGACCGCTTCCCGAACTGGCGCGTCGTGCCGCTCTACGTGCTCTTCGGCGACGAGAGCCTGCGCGACGGCGTCGACATCGACGCCGCGCGAGTTCTACCGGAGGCTCAGCGAGGCGAGCGTCTTCCCGACGACGTCGCAGCCGACTCCGGGGGACTTCCTCGCCTGCTACCGGGAGCTCGGCGCGTACGAGCGCATCTTCTCGCTCCACGTCTCGGCGCGCGTCTCGGGCACCTTCGCGAGCGCGGAGGCAGCGGCGGCCGAGCTGGGGGACGGGCGCGTGCGGGCGATCGACACCGAGACCGCGTCCGCGTCGATCGCGATGCTCGCGCTCGCGATCCAGCGCCGGCTCGAGCGCGGCACGAGCGACGAGGAGATCGACGCCCTCGTCGAGCGCTACCGCCGCGAGCGAGGGCTCCTCTTCACGGTCGACACGCTCGAGTTCCTCGCGCGCGGCGGCCGCATCGGCAAGGCGGCCGCGTTCGCGGGCACGCTGCTGCACGTCAAGCCGATCCTCTCGATCCACGACGGCGAGGTCGTGCCCGTCAAGCGCGTGCGGGGCGAGCGGAAGGCGTTCGCCGAGCTGGCCGAGGCGCTCGAGACGGAGACGCGGGACGAGCCCGACGTTCCGGTTCGCCGTCGCGCACGCCGCCGCGCCGGAGCGGGCGGCCGAGCTCGAGGCGCTCATCCGCGAAAGGCGGCCGCGGGCCGAGCTCGAGCTCGTCGTCGACGCTCGGCGCGGTGATCGGCGCGCACGCCGGCCCGGGAACGCTCGCGCTCTTCTGGTTCCGACGACGGAGACTGACGTCCGGTCTGCGACGGGATACTCGATTCGCCCGGTGCCGCGGACGATGACAGCTATCCGTCGACAGACGGTCTTCGCAGGCCTGGACCCGCCCGGGGCCTGGCCGCCTACGCCGCGCGCCCTGCGCCCCGAGCGTCTCGAGGTCGGCCTCGACTCGCTGCAGGGCGTCGCCGCGACGACGCAGCGGAAGCTCGGCAAGCTCGGGCTCTCGACGGTGCGCGACGTGCTCGAGCACCGGCCGCGACGGTACGAGACGGCTGCCGACGAGGTGTCCATCGCGGCGCTGCGCGAGGGCGAGGAGGTGGTCGTCAACAGGCCGCGTGCTCAAGGTCGAGAAGCGCCCGATGCGCGGACGGCGGCGGACGCGGATCGTCGCGCGGGTCGACGACGGCACGGCGGCGGTCAGCGTCACGTGGTTCAACCAGCCGTGGCTCGCCGACCGGCTCGCAGCCGGGAACGCAGGTCCGGCTGCGCGGGAAGCTCGGCCGCTTCGGCTTCGAGCCGCGCTCATACGACCTCGGGGAGGCGCGCGCCACGGCGGACTTCGCTCCCGTCTACCCGGCGGCGGAGGAGATCGCCGGCCGCGACGGTGCGGCGCGTGGTCGACGCGGCGCTTCCGCTCGCGCTGCACGTTCCGGATCCGCTGCCCGCCGAGCTGCGCGAGCGCGAAGGGCTGGCGCTGAAGCGCGATGCCCTCGCCGCCGTGCACCGTCCGCGCGACCTCGACGAGGCGGAGAAGGGCCGCCAGCGGCTCGCCTTCGAGGAGCTGCTCGTCCTCCAGATCGGCATCGCGCGGCGCGTGGCGGAGCGCGAGCGAGCGCTCGCGCCGGGGCTCGGCGAGCCGGGCGACCTCATCCGCCGCTACCGCGAGGCGCTTCCGTTCGCGCTCACGCCGTACCAGGAGCAGGCGATCCGCGAGATCGACGGCGACCTCGCGCGCACCGTCCCGATGCAGCGGCTCCTGCAGGGCGACGTCGGCTCCGGCAAGACGGTCGTCGCGCTCTACGCCCTCCTGCGCGCGGTCGAGAGCGGGCGTCAGGGCGCGCTCATGGCGCCGACCGAGACGCTCGCCGAGCAGCACTTCCTCACGATCGCGGATCTCTGCTTCGAGCTCGGCGTCAGCTGCGCGCTCCTCACGAGCTCGTCCGGCAAGCGGGAGCGCAGGCTGCGCTCGGCGCCGACGTCGTCGTCGGGACGCACGCGCTGATCCAGGAGGGATTCGAGCTGCGCGACCTCGCCGTCGCCGTCGTCGACGAGCAGCACCGTTTCGGTGTCGAGCAGCGGGCGGCGCTGGTCGCGGGCCGGACGCCGCACGTCCTCCACATGACCGCGACGCCGATCCCGCGCACGCTCGCCCTCACGGTCTACGGCGACCTCGCGGTCTCGGAGATCGCGAAGCCGCCGGCGTCGCGCATTCCGGTGGTCACGAGCTGGATCACCGAGGATCGGCGCCTCGGAGGCGTACACGCGCCTCACCCGGCTGCTGCGGGAGGGGCGGCAGGCGTACGTCGTCTGCCCGCTGATCGAGGCGTCGGAGACCTCGCTCGCGCGGGCGGCGGAGGAGGAGGCCGAGCGGCTACGGCGCGCCGAGCTGCGCGACTTCCGCGTCGGCTGCCTCCACGGCCGTCTCAAGGCGGCCGAGCGGCGCGAACTCATGGCCCGCTTCAAGGCGCGCGAGCTCGACGTGCTCGTGGCGACGACGGTGATCGAGGTCGGGGTCGACGTCGCGAACGCGACGGTGATGATCGTCCAGGAGGCCGATCGCTTCGGGCTCGCGCAGCTCCACCAGCTTCGCGGCCGGGTAGGGCGCGGCGCCGAGCAGTCGTACTGCCTCCTCGTCTCGCGCGCGAAGGAGGAGCTGACCGAGTCGGCGCACGCGCGGCTGCAGGCGCTCGTCGAGACGACCGACGGCTTCGAGCTCGCGGAGGTGGACCTCGAGCTGCGCGGCGGCGGCGCCCTGCTCGGAACGCGACAGTCGGGTCTCTCCGACCTCCACTTCGCCCACCTCCGCCGTGACCGCGACCTGCTCGAGCGGGCGCGTGCGGTGGCGGCTGACGTGGGACCCGGACCCCTGCACGACGCGGCAGAGGTGCTCTTCGCCGAAGTCGAGCCCGAGGCGCTCGCCTAGCCGGCGGTGCGACGATCCTCGGGTGAGGGTCATCGCCGGCAGCCGGAAAGGGCACACGATCTCGGCGCCCCGCGGCCGCGACACGCGGCCGACCTCCGACCGCGTGCGCGAGAACGTCTTCAACCTCGTCGGCCCACTCGAGGGCGCGCGCGTCCTCGATCTCTTCGCGGGCTCCGGCGCGCTCGGGATCGAGGCGCTGTCCCGCGGCGCCGTGAGCGCCGTCTTCGTCGAGCGCGACTCCGATGCGGTCCGGACGATCGAGCGCAACCTCGACCGGCTGCGGCTGACCGGCGCGCGAGTCGTCCACGGCGACGTCGTACGGACGATCGCGCAGGAAGCGACCGCTGGCGCGAAGTACGATCTCGTGCTGGTCGACCCTCCCTACGGCATGCTCACCGAGATTCAGCCCCGCCTCGCGCGCCACCTGCCGCCGCTGCTCGCAGCGGACGGTGTCGTCGTCGTCGAGACCGACGCGCGGGCCGAGCCGGAGCTGCCGCTGCCCGTCCGCACGAGCCGCAAGTACGGCCAGACGCGCGTGACGCTCTTCGAAGCGGGGGACACGTGATCACCGCGATCGCACCCGGCTCGTACGACCCGGTGACGAACGGCCACGTCGACGTGATCACGCGCGCGGCCGGGATCTTCGACCGCGTGGTCGTCGGCGTCGTCGGGATGCCGCAGCACAAGGAGCCGATGTTCACGGTCGAGGAGAGGGTCGAGTTCCTCCGGGGCGCGCTCTCCGGCCTCGGCAACGTGGAGATCGACGTCTTCCGCGAGCTCGTGGTCGACTTCGCGTACAAGTGGAAGGCGAAGGCGATCGTCAAGGGGCTCCGCGTCATCTCGGACTTCGAGTGGGAGTTCCAGATGAACCAGCTCAACCGGACGCTTGCGCCGGAGGTCGAGACGGTCTACGTGATGGCGAGCCCGCAGGTGAGCTTTGTCTCGTCGAGCGGCGTGAAGGAGATCGCAGCGTTCGGCGGCGACGTGTCGGCGCTGGTGCCGCTGCCGGTCGCGCAGCGCCTTGCGGAGCTCTTCCCGAACGGCAGGCCCGGGACGCCGGAACGGCCCGGCGAGTGAGGATCTGACCGCGTCTTCCGGCGTGAGGGCTAGACTGCAGGGCCAATGGACGTCCTAGTACTGATCGACAAGCTCGACGACCTCGTCCACAACGCGAAGGCCGTTCCCCTCACCGACCAGGTGCGGATCGACCGCGAGGAGATCTACGACATCCTCGACCAGATGCGCGCGACGATCCCCGAGGAGATCAAGCAGGCCCGCTGGATCGTCAAGGAGCGGCAGGAGATGCTGGCCGAGGCGAAGCGCGAGGTCGACCGGCTGCTCGCCGAGGCGCGGGAACAGGCCGTGCGCGAGGCGTCGCAGACCGAGATCGTCAAGATCGCCGAACGGCAGGCCGACGAGATCGTCGACGACGCACGGCGGAGCGCGCGTGAGATGAAGCTCGAGATGGAGGACTGGGCCGACAACCAGCTCGCCTCCCTCGAGGTCAACCTCGAGCGCTTCCTCACCGCCGTCCGGCGGGGCCGCGAGCGGCTGCACGAGCGCTCGCAGGAGACGGTCATCGCCGGGCTCGCCTCCAACGGCGACGTCGCCGACGACGAGCGCTTCTAAGCGGCAGCGTCGGCCAGCTCGCGCGCGAGCTCGACGAATGCCTGCGCCGCCTGCGAGCGGTAGCGGTCGCGATGCCACGCGAGGACGAGCGTGCGCGGCGGGATCCGGGAGCCGAAGGGGAGCATCTTCACGTCGTGGTTGCGGGGGTCGACCACGAGGCGCGGCTCGATCGCCACGCCCAGGCCCTCGGCGACGAGCGCGGCGAGGGTGCCGTTGTCGTCGGTGCGGAAGACGACATTCAGCTCGGGCACCCGCCCCGCCACGAATCGCTCCGGTTCGTCGGTGCTGCGCCGCCCGATCAGCGGCAGCTTCGCGACCTCGCGCAGCGGCGGCGCCGACTCGAGCGACGCGAGCTCGGACCGGGCCGAAACGAGGAGGACGTACGGATCCTGCAGCAGCTCGGCCCATTCGAACGGCCCCTCCGGTAGGGGCAGATCGGCGAACGTCAGGTCGAGCTCGCCGTGCTCGAGCAGGCGGAGCAGGTCCTCGGCGGCGCTCTCCTCGCGTACGCGGACGCCGACGCGCGGGTACTGGGCGCGGAAGCGCCGGACGAGGGCGGGGAGGAGGCGCGCTCCGACGCTCTGGTAGATGCCGACGCGCAGCGTCCCCGCCGCGCCTTCGGCGAGCGCGGCCATGTCCGCGCGGGCTGCGTCGAGGCGTGCGACGATCGCCTCCGCGTGGCCGAGGAGCAGGAGGCCGGCTTCCGTCGGCTCCACCCGGCGAGGGCCGCCGGGACGGTCGAAGAGCCGCTGCCCCACGATCCGCTCGAGCTGCGCGATCTGCTGGCTGACGGCCGACTGCGTGTAGCCGAGCTCGCGCGCAGCGGCGCCGAAGGAACCGGTGCGAACGACGGCCTCCAGCGCCGCGAGATGGCGCAGCTCGACCCCCAGCCATTCATTAGCACTCATGATCGATATGAACGATAACTCAACTTGTGCTGATCGATCTCGCCCGGCACCATGGAGTCATGAGGACGAAGATCGCCATCGCGCTCGGGATCGTGTACGTCGTCTGGGGCTCGACGTATCTCGCGATAGCCGTCGCCGACCGGACACTGCCGCCGCTGCTGATGCTCGCGGTGCGGTTCGGGCTCGCCGGCGCGCTCCTCTACGCCTGGTCCGCGTGGCGCGGCGACCTGGCGAGCGCCCGGCCCGGGCGGCGCGAGTGGACGGCCGCAGCGATTGTCGGGGGCCTGCTCCTGTTCGTCGACACGGGCGGCATCGCCTGGGCCGAGCAGCGGGTCGCCTCCGGGCTGACCGCGCTCCTCGTCGCAGCAGTGCCGCTGTTCACGGCGCTTCTCGACCGCACCATCTTCGGCGTCCGGCTCTCGCTCGGCGCGCTCGCCGGGATCGCCACCGGCCTGCTCGGGGTCGTGCTGCTCGTCGGGCAGAGCGCGCACGTCGACCCCGTCGGCGCCGCGGTCATCCTCGGGGCAGCGTTCGCGTGGGCGGCCGGCTCCGCGTACGGGCGCCGCGCGCCGCTGCCGCAGGCGCCGTTCCTGTCTGCGGCAATGCAGATGCTGTGCGCCGCCGCTCTCCTCGCGGTCGCCGGAGCCGCGACGGGAGAGATCGGGCGCGTTCATCCCGGCCGCCATCTCGGCGGGGTCGGTCGCCGCATTCGCGTTCCTCGTCGTTTTCGGCTCGATCGTGGCCTTCACCGCCTACGGCTGGCTGCTGCGGAGCGGGGCGTCGAGCGTGCTCGTCTCGACGTACGCGTACGTCAACCCCGCCGTCGCCGTCCTGCTGGGCTGGGCCTTCGCCGGGGAGGCGGTCGGCGGGCGCGAGCTCGCAGCGGGCGCCGTCATCGTCGCCTCGGTCGGCATGCTCGTCCTCGCGCGCCACGCGCCGCCGGAGGACGCGGAGCCGACTGCCGGAGACGATCGGCCCCTACCTTCGCCGCAAGGAGGCGCAGGAGGTGCCGCTGCGCGTCGTGCCGCGTCTGGCCGATCTCCACCGCGTCGCCCCGTAGAGGCCGAAGGCTTTCATTGGAGCCGCCGCGCTACGGTGCGGGCATGACCACGTTCGACCTCCGCACGCTCCGCATCCGCAGCGGCGACCAGGCACGGGAACGGGTTGAGATCGAGCTCGGGCCGCTCCTGCTGGGCGGACAGGCGTACGAGCCGAGACCCGACCCGGCACCCGCCGAGCTGACGGTCACCCGCGCGTCGAGCGGCACCGTGCTCGAGCTCGCGCTCGACGTCTCGCTCGAGGGGCCGTGCTTCCGCTGCCTACAGGATGCCGAGCTGCAGCTCGAGCTCCGCCTGCGCGAGTATCAGGCGGCGAAGCCCGACAGCGAAGAGGAGCGGAGCGAGTACCTCGACGACGACCGCCTCGATCTCTCCGCCTGGGCGCACGACGCGATCGCGCTCGCGCTTCCCGACAAGATCCTCTGCCGCGACGAATGCGCCGGGCTGTGTCCCGTCTGTGGCAAGGATCTCAACGCGGAGCCGCACGAGCACACCGAGGAGCGCCTCGACCCGCGCTGGGAAAAGCTCAGCGAGCTGCGTCAGGAACGGTGAACGGCGTCGTCGTGGTGATGGCGACGAAGCCGAGCCGCTCGAGGATCGGCCGGCTGGTGGGCAGGGAGTCGGAGTAGAGCCAGCGGTAGCCGCGTTCGCGCGCGAGCTCCGCGCGCTTTGCGACGACCGCGCGGTACAGCCCGCGCCCGCGGAAGTCGGGCAGCGTGACGCCGCCGAACAGGCCCGCGAACTCGACGTCGTCCTCGAAATCGACTCGTCCGCCCGACACCGGCTCTCCGTCGACCACGGCGACGACGGCGACCGCCTTCTCCGGTAGCTCGAAGCGTCTGCCGAAGACGCGAGCTGCGAGGTCCACGAACTCGTCTGTCACGACCCGAAGCTCGACGTCCGCGAGCGGCGGGGAGATCGACGCGGTCTCGGCGACGACCACGGTCTCCTCGTCGTCCGGCTCGAGCCCGGCCGCGACGAGCCGCTGGCGTAGCTCCGGGCCGTCGTGGGAGTAGTACTTCCACTCGACGTGTCCGGGGAGGTCGCGCATCCGCGCGATGAGCGGCTCGACCCGGCCGTCTTCGGGCCGCCAGAGCACGGCGCTCCAGCCGTCGCCGACGAACAGGCAATCCGGCGCGGCCCGGCGGCGCATCTGCTCGTCGAACCGCCCGAGGATCTCGGAGGTTTCCACAGGCGCAAGCTATAGTGGCCGCCGGTCATGGCCGTCCCGAAGCGGAAAACGTCGAAGTCGCGCCGCGACAAGCGGCGCGCGACACACGCGATCAGCGCGCCGAAGGTCAACGTCTGCCCGACGTGCGGACAGCCGAAGCGCCCGCATCACGTCTGCCCGACCTGCGGTACCTACAAGGGCCGCGACGTCGAGCCGCTCCGCGTCCAGGCCCCCTGAGACATGGCCCGCGTCGCGGTCGACGCGATGGGGGGAGATCGCGGGCCCGAGGCGGTGGTCAAGGGCGCGCTCGCTGCGCGCGCCGACGGCATCGAGCCGGTGATCTTCGGCGCGGCGGGCCTCGATACGAGTGGGCTCGCTCTCGTGGCCACGACGGAGGTCGTCGGCATGCGCGAGAAGCCTGCGGAGGCGTTCCGCACGAAGGGCGAAAGCTCGCTCGTCCGGGCGGTCAAGGCCGTGGCCGACGGGGAGGCCGACGCGGTGGTGTCGGCCGGCAACACCGGTGCGATGCTCGCGACGGGCCTCGTCCTGCTTCGGCGCGTGCCGGGAGTGCGCCGGCCGGCGATCGCCGTCCCCATCCCGTCTCGCAAGGGGGCGTCGATCCTGGTCGACGCCGGCGCAAACGCCGATTGCCGCCCCGAGCACCTGCTGCAATTCGCCACGATGGGAGCAGTCTTCGCGGAGGAGATGCTCGGCATCGCGCGGCCTCGGGTGCGGCTCCTCTCGATCGGCGAGGAGCCCGAGAAGGGGAACAAACTCACGCTCGAGGCGCACGCGCTGCTCGCCGCGTCCGAGCTCGACTTCCGCGGCAACGCCGAGGGCCGCGACATCCTCGAAGGGACGGCCGACGTGCTCGTCACCGACGGCTTTACCGGCAACGTCGCGCTGAAGGCGGTCGAGGGGACGATCCGCACCCTGCTCGACTCGTTGCGCGAGGAGATCACGGCAACCACGGCCGGAACCCTCGGCGGGCTGCTCATCCGCCCCGCCGCGCGGCGGCTGCGCGCGCGCCTGGACCCCGACACCTACGGAGGCGCATACCTGCTCGGCCTGCGCGGGCTCGTCGTGATCGCACACGGCAATTCTTCAGCGAAGGCGATCACGAACGCGATCCGGCTCGCGGCCCGCGGCGTGGACCACGACGTGGTCGGCCGCCTCGCTGCTCGGCTGCAGGAGGGTCGGCAGCAGCCTCAAGTTGTATGATCGGCGCGCTTTTCCAGCCCCACAACACAACGAGGTGACATGGCAGCTTCGCGCCCGGAAGTCTACGAGCGGGTCAAGGAGGTTCTCACCGAGCAGCTCGGCATCGACGAGGCGGACATCACGGAGGAGGCATCCTTCCAGGAGGACCTCGACGCCGACTCGCTCGACCTCGTCGAGCTGATCATGGAGCTCGAGGACCAGTTCGGGATCAAGATCTCGGACGAGGACGCGCAGAAGATCCAGACCGTCGGCCAGGCCGTCGACTACGTCACTTCCCACCAGTAGCCGCGGATTCCGAGCTCGCGCAACTGATCGACGCGCTCCCCGCGGAGCTGGCGGAGCCCGTCTTCACGCACACGTCGTGGGCGGGCGAGCGCACCGCCTCGTACGAACGGCTCGAGTTCCTGGGCGACAGCGTGCTCGAGCTCGCCATCGGTCACGCGCTCTACGAGCGCCACCCCGACTTCCTCGAGGGCGGGCTGACCAAGGCGCGCGCGCACGTGGTCTCGCGGGCTACGTGCGCGGACGTGGCGCGGGAGCTGGGAATCGGCGCCCGCCTCACGGCGCACGCGCCCGAGGATGCTGCGAGCGAGGAGGTCGAGCGGCTGGCAGAGACGCCCAACGTCGTCGGCGCGGTGCTCGAGGCGGCGCTCGGAGCCCTCTTCCTCGAGCACGGCTTCGCGGCAGTCGAGGCGGCGATCGTCGATGCCTTCTCGGTCTACATCGACCAGTCGGTGACGGAGCGTGTCGACCCCAAGACGGAGCTGCAGGAGACGTATTTTCCCCGCGGCCGGCAGATCGGCTACGTCGAGATCTCGACGGAGGGCCCCTCGCACGACCGCCGCTTCACGTGCGCCGTGGTCGTCGACGGCGAGGAGCTCGGTCGCGGCGAGGGGCGGACGAAGAAGGCCGCCGAGCAGGAGGCGGCCCGCGCGGCACTCGCCAAGCTCGACGCTGACGAGCTTTCCTAGATTTCTGGCATCCTGTGCCGCCTCATGGCTGAGCGGCGGCCCACGAACTCGGAGCTGCGCTTGCGGCGGCTCACTGCGGACGACCCCTATCCGGCGGAGCCTCGCGGGATCTTGGAGATCTTCGCCGAGGAGGAGCCGGCGGACGAGGACGCTCCGCTCGCGCGCGACGACGAGCACGACCGGCAGTAGCGTCCTGCCGCCTCTTTAGGGTGCGGGGCGGTGCATCTGCGCGCCGTCAAGCTGCGTGGCTTCAAGTCGTTTCCCGACCCGGTCGAGGTCCGTCTCGAGCCGGGCGTCGGCGTGATCGTCGGCCCCAACGGCTCCGGCAAGTCCAACGTCTCCGACGCGATCCGCTGGGCGGCCGGCTCCCTCAGCCCGACGGAGCTGCGGGCCGAGAAGCCGGACGACGTCCTCTTCGCGGGCGGCGGGACGCGCGGCCCCGCCGACTTCTGCGAGGTCGAGCTTCTCTTCGACAACGCCGACGGGGCGCTGCCCGTCGACTATGCGGAGCTCTCGGTCGCGCGTCGCCTCCATCGCGGTGGCGAGGGTCAGTATCTCGTCAACAGCGCGGGGGTTCGGCGGCTCGATCTCGTGGAGCTGCTCGCCGATCTCGGGCTCGGCCAGGGGATGCATTCGATCATCAGCCAGGGCAAGGTCGAGGCGATCCTCGCGTCGCGGCCCGCGGAGCGAAGGGCGCTGATCGAGGAGGCGGCCGGGCTCGGGCGGTTCAAGGCCCGCCGTCATCGGGCCGAGCTCAAGCTGGCGCGGGTCGCGGTCGAGGTGGAGCGTGCGCGTGACGTCGAGGCAGAGGTCCGCAAGCGGCTCCGGCCGCTTGCGCTCCAGGCGACCGCGGCCGAGCGGGCGCAGAAGCTCGGGCTCGAGCTCGCTCGGCTCCGCGCACGCATCGCGCAGCTCGACCTCACCGGGCTCGACGCCCGCCTGCGCGGCATCGAGGAGCGTCGCCGTGGTGCGGTGTCCGCGCGAGCCGAGGTGGATGCGAAGCTCGAGGCCCTTCTCGCCGAGCGCGGGCGCGCCGAGGAGGAGCTCGCCGACGCGGCGGGAGCCCGCGAGCAGGCGCTCCAGGCCCTGTACAGGCTCCGCAGCGCGGCGGAACGTCTGGAGCTTCGGCGCGAGTCCGTTGAGGCGCGGGTGAACCGGGTCCGCGACGAGCTGGCCCGACCGCGCCGGGTGCTGGCTGACCATGTTCGCGCCGAGCGGGACGCCCTCGCTGACGAGACGCGCTTGCTCGAGGAGCGCCTACGCACGCTCGACCGGGCGCTCGCCGAGCGGGAAGGGCTGCCCCCGGCGGCTCGTGCCCTAGCAGAGGACGGCGAGCGGATCGCCCTCTCCCAGCTCGAGGTCGAGCCCGGCCGTGAGCGCGCGGTCGCAGCAGCGCTCGGTCGCTCGGCCTCGGCCGTGGTCCGGGACGACCCGGCCGGAGCGCTCGCGCTGCTCGAGCGGGCGCGTGACGCCGGCCTGGGCAGTCTGGTCGTCCTCGTCGGTCGCGATCCGGCAGAGCTCGTCGCCCGCATGCCGGTCGTCTCGAAGGATGACCTGCTCGCGTCGCGTGTTCCGGCGGTGACACCGGAGGGCTTCGGGTACGACCCGGAGCGCGGCGAGCTCTGGTTCGCGGGCGAGACCGCCGAGGCGCTGCTGCTCGAGCTGCAGGCCCGCCGCCGATCGCTCGCAGCCGAGCTCGACGAGCTGCGCGCGCGCCTCGAGAAGCCGATCCCGGACGCCGCCTACTCGCTCGAGCGGAATCCCTTCGCCGATCGGAGCATCCGGCTCGCCGAGCGGCTGCTCCAGGCGCTTCAGGTCTCCGTGCAGCGTTTCGAGGCTCCGCTCCGCACGGAGGTCGACGCCGGCGCGGCGAGCAGCGGTGAGCTCGGTGCCCAGCTGCGGCGGCTCGGAGCGGCCGAGGTCGAGCTGCGGCAGGAGCACGCCGCGGCTGTCGAGGCCGTCTCCGCCTTGGAAGTAGAGGCGGCACGGGTCGAGGCGGAGGCGGACGAAGCGCGCCGGCGGCTCGAGCAGGCGGACGCCGATGAGCCGGCGGAGGGCGACGACCGGGACCAGCTCGTCGCCACCGTCGAGCGGCTCGAGCGGCGGCGAGAGATGCTCGGCCAGGTCAATCCGCTCGCGCACGAGGAGTACGAGACCGAGAAGCAGCGGCTCGAGGAGCTCGCGGCGCAGCGGGCGGACCTCGAGGCGAGCCTCGACGAGCTCGAGAAGCTCCGCGGCGAGCTGACGGAGACGGTCGAGCGTCGCTTCACCGAAACGTTCGACGCAGTCCAGCGCCACTTCGCCGAGGTGACGGCGACCGTCTTCCCGGGCGGTGAGGGCCGCCTGCGGCTGACCGAGGCCGAGGACGACGAGGATGAGGAGGAACGGGGCGTCGAGGTCGAGCTGCGTCCCGCAGGGAAGCGAGTGCAGCGGCTCTCGCTCCTCTCGGGTGGCGAGAAGGCGCTGGGCGCGATCGCCTTCCTCTTCGCGCTCTTCCTCGCGCGGCCGTGCCCCTTCTACCTCCTCGACGAGGTCGAGGCGGCGCTCGACGACGCGAACATCGGCCGCTTCGTCGAGCTCCTGCGCCGCTACTCCGACCGGGCGCAGTTCGTCGTCATCACGCACCAGAAGCGGACGATGGAGGCTGCCGACGTCCTCTACGGCGTGACCATGGGCGGCGACGGCGTGTCGCAGGTCGTCTCGCGGCGCCTGCCGCGCGAGGAGGCCGAGGCGGCGAGCGCTGCCTAGCTCAGCGCGCGCTCGAGCTCGGTGCGGCCCACGGGCTCACCGTGGGCGGGAAGGACGAGCTCGACCGGCAGGTCGAGCAGCGGCCGCAGCCGTTGGACGACGTCGTCGCGCGTCACGTGCTTGCGACCGCCGAGCTGGATCTCCAGCCCGTTGCCGAAGTCGGAGAGCGAGTCGCCCGTCACGATCGCGTCGATCGACGGCAGCCAGAGAATGAGATCGTTGTCCTCACGGCCGCTGTACGCCTCGATGCCGAACGGCCACGGTCCGGGACCGTGGAACTCGCCTTCGCCTTCGCCGGCGCGCAACCACGCCAGATCCTCGCTCTCCATGCCGCGCACGCGGTCCGGATCGACGCCGAACTTCTCGACCCAGTCCTGCCAGGTGTCCGCGGGCGGCGCGTGCACCGGCAGGCCGAGCCCACGGGCGTCGCGCTCGTGGTACGGCGCGGTCAGGACGACGGCGGTCGCGCGCTCGCGCAGGCTGCCGGGAACGGAGAGCGGGTCGAACAAGACGAAGTCGTCGCCCAGCTCGATCCCGTACGACGAGACGAGCTCGGGCCACCACTCCTCCTCGTTCCAGTCGGGATGCGGGGCCTGCCAGTGCCAGAGCCCGGGCCGGAGCTCGTCCATGCGGCGATCCTAGTGCAGCGGACCGCGTAGGATCGCCGGCGATGGATGAACGCCTCGAGCGCTACGCGGAACTCGTCGTCCGGGTCGGCGCGAACGTCCAGCCGGGCCAGGAGGTCTTCCTCTTCGCGGCGGTCGAGCACCACGATCTCGCGCGCGCGTTGACGCGCCAGGCTTACCGCGCCGACGCGGCCTACGTCCACGTTCTCTACAACGACGCGCACGCGCGGAAGGCGATGATCGGGCTCGGACCGGACGAAGCGCTCACGTATTCACCCGAGTGGCTGAAGACGTTCTGCGAGTCGATGACCGGCAACGCGATGATCGCGACGACGGGCGACTCGGAGCCGGACCTGCTCGCCGATCTCGACGGCGAGCGCGTCGGTCGAGCCGTGCCCCACGAGATCGTGCAGATCCGGATGCAGCAGCTCGGCGAGAACTCTGTCAACTGGTGCGGCGTGGGCGCTCCGAGCGAAGGCTGGGCGCGGCAGGTCTTCGGCGAGCCGGACGTCGAGCGTCTCTGGGAGAAGGTCGCCTTCTGCATGCGGCTCGACGAGCCGGATCCCACCGCCGCCTGGCGCGACCATCTCGCGCGCCTCGAGGAGCGGACGACGCGTGTGAACGAGCTCCAGGCCGACGCGCTCCGCTATCGCGCCCCCGGCACCGACCTCACGGTGGGGTTGCTGCCGGATGTGCGCTGGCTGTCGGGAGCCTCCGAGACCTCGGGCGGAATCAGCTATGTCGCGAACATGCCGACGGAGGAGGTCTTCACCTCTCCCGACGCGCGGCGCACCGAGGGGACGATTCGCTCCACGCGACCGCTCTCTCTCGGCGGCCAGGTCGTCCGCGGGCTGGAGCTCACGTTCGAGCAGGGGCGGGCCGTCCGCGTCGAGGCAGAGACCGGGGCCGAACTCGTCCGTAGCCACTTCGCGACGATCGAGAACGCCGACCGGCTGGGCGAGGTCGCGCTCGTCACACGCGAGTCGCGCGTCGGCCAGTCGGACACGCTCTTCTACGACACGCTCTTCGACGAGAACGCGACCTGCCACATCGCGTACGGCACGGGCTTCCCGTTCCTCGCCGACGGCGAGCCCCCCGAGGGGCTGAACCTCGCCAACATGCACGTCGACTTCATGGTCGGCGGGCCCGAGCTCGAGGTCGACGCCGTGCTCGCCGACGGCACCGAGGTGCCGCTGATCCGCGATGAGGAGTGGCAGCTCGCATGAGCGTGAACGGGGATCGGCTCGACCGCTACGCAGAGCTCGCGGTTCGCGTCGGAGCGAACGTTCAGCCCGGCCAGGAGGTCTTCGTCCATCCCATGGTGGAGCACGCCGAGCTGGGTCGCGCGCTCGTCCGGCAGGCCTACCGCGCCGGCGCCTCCTACGTCCACCTCGTCTACCGCGACGAGCACGTCCGGCGCGCGATGATCGAGCTCGGGCCGGATTCCGCGCTCACCTACTCGCCCGCATGGGAGAAGCGCCTCACCGAGGATTCGGCCGGCAACGCATCCATCGGGACGACCGGCAAGCCCAACCCGCAGCTGCTGGCGGACCTCGATGGGGAACGAATCGGGCGCGCGATCGCGGTGGAGATCGCGGAGATCCACCGGCGTCAGCACCGGGAGAACAGCGTCAACTGGTGCGGCATCGGAGCGCCGAACGAGGGCTGGGCGAAGCAGGTCTTCGGCGAGCCCGACCTCGAGCGCCTGTGGGAGAAGGTCTCGTTCTGCATGCGGCTCGACGAGCCGGACCCGGTCGCCGCGTGGCGCGAGCACCTCGCGCGGCTCGATGCGCGCGCCGCGTCGCTCACCGCACTCCGGCCGGACGCGCTCCGCTACCGCGGCCCAGGCACCGACCTCACGGTAGGCCTCCTGCCGAGCGCGCGGTGGGGCAGCGCCCGCTTCCGCACCGCCGGGGGGATCGACTACGTCGCGAACATGCCCACCGAGGAGATCTTCACGACGCCCGATTCCCGCCGCGCCGAGGGCACCATCCGCTCGTCGCTGCCGCTCTCGCTCAACGGTCAGATCATCCGCGGCCTCGAGCTCACGTTCGAGGACGGCGGGATCGTCAAGGTCGACGCCGAGGAGGGAGCGGATCTCGTGCGCAGCCAGATCGCCAACAACGAGAACGCCGACCGTCTCGGCGAGCTTGCGCTCGTCACGAGCGAGTCGCGCGTCGGTCAGTCGGGAACGCTCTTCTTCGACACGCTCTTCGACGAGAACGCGACGTGCCACATCGCCTACGGGATGGGGCTCCCGTATGCGTTCGACGGCGAGCCCGACGCGGGCTCGAACGTCTGCAACGTTCACGTCGACTTCATGGTCGGTGCGCCGGAGCTCGAGGTGGACGCGCTCTTGGCGGACGGCAGCTCCGTGCCGCTGATCCGGAACGAGGAGTGGCAGCTCGCCGCGTAGCTGGTCGCAGCTGCTGGGCGAGCCGGACGCGGCGCCCGAGCAGGAGGAGCAGGGCGGCGGCCGCTTCTTCTCACGGCTCCGCGACTCGCTCTCCAAGTCGCGCCACGCGCTCACCGGAGAGCTGGCAGCTGCTGCCTCCTTCGATCCCGGCGACGACGCGGACTGGGAGCGGCTCGAGGAGGCGCTCATCGCCGGTGACGTCGGCGTACGGGCGACCGCCGAGCTGGTGCGGAGGCTCGAGGCGCGCGGCGAGCTCGCCGACCTGAACGCGGCGCTGACGGAAGAGGTGGCAGACCTCTTCGGCGAGCCGCCGGTCCTCGACGTCCTCCACGAGCCCGCAGTGATCCTGGTCGTCGGCGTCAACGGGACGGGAAAGACGACGACGATCGGGAAGCTCTCGGCGAGGCTCGCGGAGCACGGTCGCTCGGTCGTCGTCGCCGCGGCGGACACGTACCGGGCGGCGGCGGAGGAGCAGCTCGAGATCTGGGCGCAGCGGGCAGGCGCGGACTTCGTCGGCTCCGAGCGCGGTGGCGATCCGGCCGCAGTCGCGTACGACGCCGTGGAGGCAGCCGTGGCGCGCGGCCGCGACATCGTCGTCGTCGACACGGCCGGCCGCCTCCACACCCAGACGAACCTCATGGAGGAGCTCGTGAAAGTGCGGCGCGTCCTCGCCGGCCGCCTCGACGGAGCGCCGCACGAGACGTTGCTCGTCGTCGACGCGACGACCGGGCAGAACGGTGTCCAGCAGGCGCGACTGTTCGGCGATGCCGTGGGGGTCACGGGAGTCGTCCTGACGAAGCTCGACGGCTCCGCGAAAGGGGGCGTTGCGATCCCGATCGCGTACGAGCTCGGCCTGCCTGTGAAGCTCGTCGGCGTCGGCGAGGCGATCGAGGACCTCCAGCCGTTCGACCCGCGCGACTACGCGCGCGCGCTCGTCGCCGGCTGAGGCGCTCGGCTTCGCTTATGGAGTCGGGGTGAGGATGACGACGTAGCTGTGGATCGGGTTCTCGGCCTCGACCTCGATCTGAGCCGCGTAGTACCCAGGCTTCCCGCCCTTGACCTTCGCGTCCTCCCACGCCCTGTCGAAGGCCGTATGCAGCCCTTCGTCGCGTGTGGCCTTGCCCTTTCCTTCCACGTTGTTGGCCATGTCCACCTCCTCTCCCGCGTGACCCTACTCCCATGCGGACGTGGTGCCTAGGCGAGCTGCGCTGCCCAGCCCGCCCCGACGACGTTCCCCTTCTGCTCGTAGACCGTTTGCGCCTGCGCCGCGGTCTTCGGAGCCTCCGCCGAGCCTGCGGTCCGTAGCACACGCGCGAGTGCGAGCAACGCCGTCGCCTGCAGGTCGAGGAAATCGGTCGGCGCGGCGAGCGTCCACGGCCTCGCGGGCCAATCGCTCCGCCTCCGCCGCCTCTCCGGCGGCTGCCTGGACCTGGGCGCGCGCCACCCGCCACATCGCCTGCGTGACGATGTCGTCCTCCCAGGCGTGCGACTCCGCGAAGTCCCCGAACTCCTCCGCGTCCGCGAACCGCCCTTCCTGCGCGAGGACGGCTGCCAGGTAGGCGGCGAGGGTCGGCCGGACGTGAGTCTCGCCCATCTCCGCGAGCATGTTGCAGCCCGTTCGTAGCTCACGTTCGGCCGCACCGGCGTCGCCGGCCAGCAGCTCGATTGCCGAGGCGTCGAGCGCTCTGACGGCCCGGCGGTGCCCCATGCCGAGCTCGTCCCAGAGCCTTCGCGCCCGTGTCCACTCCTCGCGCGCCTCGCGGGAACTCGCCGCGCATCGCCAGGAGTACCGCGAGCGAGCTCAGGATCGAGGCGGTGAGCAGGCGGTCGCCCTGCGTTTCCTGCAGGAAGAGGTGCGCCCGCTCGATCGCGTCGTCGACCGGCATCGGCCCCAGTTGGACGGCGTGCATCAGGGACGCCGCCACGAACGCCGCTTCGCGCGTGTCTCCCGCGCGCCGGGCGTGCTCGAGGGATCGTTCGAGCGCAGCCGCCCGCTCGCCCCAACGACACGCGAGCACGGGGGGCTCGCTCAGGAGGTGCCATGCCTTTGCCAGCCCTGCGTCGTCACCGAGCTCCTCGAGCTCCGGAATCGCCTCCCGCGCGACCCGCGTCATCTCCTCCGCCGACGTCCCCGCGTTGGTGAAGATCCGGAAGAACTCCCGCTCGAGCAGCGTGCGTAGCTCGAGGCGGCGGTCGCCGGCCGCACGGGCGACCGTCAGTGCCTCCTCGAGCGCGCCCTCGGCCTCCGCGAAGGCGCCCGACCTCATCAGCGCGATCGCGACCTCGAGCAGGACGTAGCCACGCGCGCCGCTCGTGCTCGGCAATAGCGCGACTCCGCGCTCGAGCAGGTTGACCGCGGCCGGCACGTCGTCTCCCGCCAAAGCGTGTCTGCCGGCGGCCGTCAGCAGCTCGCCGGCCTGCTCCCCCAGTGAGCGCGTGTGGTCGTCGATCGTTCCGAGCTCGTCCCGATAGCGGTAGGCCTGCTCGAGGTGATAGCCGCGGAGCTCGTCCCGGCCGTCGTGGAGCTCGAGCCAGCCGGCGAAATGCTCGTGGAGGTCGGCCCGCGTCCTCTTCGGGATGCCGTTGTAGGCCGCATCCCGGATCAGCGCGTGCCGGAACCGGAAGCCGTCCTCTCCGGGGAAGCTCGATGCCGCGGGCTCGACGAATTCACGGCGGACGAGCGCGAGGAGCGTCGTGCCAAGCGCGTCGCCGGCTTCGCCGAGCGAGGCCACTGCACCGGGCCAGAACTCCTTGCCGATGACGGCGGCCCGCTCGAGCACGTCGCGCGCGAAGGGGTCGAGCCGGTCCAGCCGCGCCGCGAGGAGCGCCTGGATCGTGGGCGGCAGCGTTACGAGCTCGGCCGACGCGCGTGCCTCCTCGGCGAGCATCGCGAACAGCTGCTCGGTGTAGAGCGGATTTCCCTGCGCCGTTTCCGCTACGCGCGCGCGGAGCGCGGAGGACAGGATCCCGCCGATGTCGAGGGCGTCGAGAAGCTGCGTCGCCTCCCCGGCCGAGAGCGGCTCCAGCCGCACCAGCACGCCCTCCCACTGGGGCCGCTCCTCGAGCAGCTCGGGCCGTGCGACGCACAGAAGGAGGATCGGGGTGTCGCGACTCCAGCGGCTGACGTGCTCGACGAGGTCGAGCAACGTCGGCTCGGCCCAGTGAACGTCCTCGAGGAGCACCAGAAGGGGCCGTTGACGGGCGAGGGCCTCGAACAGCCGTCGCACGGCCCAGAAGAGCTCCTCCGGCGGAGCCGCCCCGTTGCCGCGGAGCACGGCGAGTCGCTCGACGACGAGGGCGGCGTCGGGCTCGTCCCCCAGTGCTTCCGCCACGGCTTGCTCGCCTCCGAGCCGTCGGATGAGCTCTGTCAGCGGCCAGAAGGTGATCCCGTCGCCGTAGGGCAGGCACCGGCCTGCCACGACGGTTGCGTGGTCGCCGAGCTCGGCGACGAGTTCCGCCACGAGCCGCGTCTTGCCGACCCCGGCTGTGCCGATCACCGTGACGAGCCGGCATTCGCGGTTGTCGGCGCTCTCCGTCAGCTCGTTCCTCAGTACCGCGAGCTCCTCGGTCCTGCCCACGATCGGAATGTCCGAGCGGCGGGCGAACGACTCGGCGCCGGCCACCGCGCCCGACACCCGCCAGGCGTCCACGGACGCGCTCTTCCCCTTTGCGTCGATCGAGTCGACCGCTTCGAGCCGCGTCGCGTGCCGGACGAGTCGCTCCGTCACCGCACCGATCAGGATCTCGCCACCGCCGGCTGCTTGCTCGAGCCGCTTCGCGGTGTTGACGGCGTCACCGGTGACGAGCGTGGCTGCCCCGTCCCCGGTCACGACCTCGCCGGTGTTGATCCCGATGCGTATGCGGAGCTCCGGCACGTCGCGGCCCGCGAGCGATGTGTTCAGCCGCTCGACCGCCGTCTGCATCTCGAGCGCGGCTCGAACCGCCCGCAGGGCGTCGTCCTCGTGAGCACGAGGGAGCCCGAAGACCGCCATCACGGCGTCTCCGATGAACTTCTCGACCGTCCCACCATGCCGCTCGACGGCCAGTCGCATCTCCTCGTACCACGCGCCCATCAGCTCGCGCAGCGGCTCCGGATCGAGGCGCTCACCGAGTGACGTCGAGTCGGCGAGGTCGCAGAAGAGGACGCTGACGGTCTTCCGCGCTGCGGGTGCGGAAACCATGTCCGCAGTTTGACTCGCGGACTGCGCGGTTTCCAGCCCGGCTACCCTGCCAGCTCCAATGTTCGACGCCCTGTCAGAGAAGCTCCAGAGCGCCCTCGGCGACCTCCGCGGCCGCGGCGTCCTCGACGAGGAGGCGATCTCCCGCGCCATGCGCGAGGTTCGGCTCGCCCTGCTCGAGGCGGACGTCGAGTTCGGTGTCGTGAAGGACTTCGTCGCGCACGTGCGCGAGCGCGCGCTCGGCGAGGACGTGCGGAAGAGCCTCACGCCCGGCCAGCAGGTCGTCAAGATCGTGCATGAGGAGCTGACGGAGCTGCTCGGCTCCTCCGATTCCCGCCTCGCCTTCTCGCCGAGGCCGCCGACGACGATCCTCCTCGCGGGCCTACAGGGCTCGGGGAAGACCACCGCGGCCGGCAAGCTCGCGCTCCTGTTGGAGAAGGACGGCCGGAAGCCGGCGCTCGTGGCGGCCGACCTGCAGCGCCCCGCGGCCATCGACCAGCTCGTGCAGCTCGGCGAGCAGGTCGGCGTGCCGGTTTATGCCGACGAGCGCAGCGACCCGGTCAAGGCCGTGCACGAGGGAATCGAGCGGGCGAAGGCGGACGGGCGCGAGGTCGTGATCCTCGACACGGCCGGCCGTCTCCACGTCGACGAGGCGCTGATGGAGGAGCTCGCCGCCGTGCGGCGCGAGGCGAAGCCGACGAACGTCCTGCTCGTCCTCGACGCGATGACGGGCCAGGAGGCCGTGAACGTCGCGCGGGCGTTCCAGGAGCGCATCGACTTCGACGGCGTCGTCCTCACGAAGCTCGACGGGGACGCGCGCGGCGGGGCAGCGCTCTCGGTTCGCGCGGTCACGGGCCGGCCGATCAAGCTCGCCTCGGCGGGTGAGAAGCTCGACGCGCTCGACTGGTTCCACCCGGACCGGATGGCGTCGCGGATCCTCGGCATGGGCGACGTGCTGACGCTGATCGAGCGCGCCGAGGCGGCGATCGAGGACGACGAGAAGGAGGAGCTCGAGCGCCGTATGCTCAAGGGCGAGTTCAGCTTCGACGACTTCCTCTCGAGCTACAAGATGCTGCGCCGCATGGGTCCCCTGCAGGGCGTCCTCAAGATGGTCCCCGGCCTGGGCAAGCAGCTCGAGGGCCTCGACCAGGTGGACGAGGGTCAGCTCAAGCGCGTCGAGGCGGTCATCCTCTCGATGACGCCGCACGAGCGGCGCGTCCCGCACGTCATCGACGCTTCGCGCCGCAGGCGGATCGCCGCCGGCTCGGGCACCACGGTCGAGCAGGTGAACCAGCTGATCGAGGGGCGCAAGCAGATGGCGAAGCTGATGAAGATGGCCGGATCGGGCAAGATGCCCCAGTTCCCCGGCGCTCTGCCCGGCAACGGCGTCCCCCCGGCTCAACTCGGAGGAGGCCCCCCGCGCCCGAGCGCGACACGCAAGTCGAAGTCCAAACGCAAGAGGAAAGCGAGAAGGTAGGCAAATGGCAGTGAAGCTGAGGCTGACGCGGGTCGGATCGAAGAAGAATCCGATCTACCGCGTCGTCGCCGCCGATTCGCGCTCGCCGCGCGACGGCAAGTTCATCGAGATCGTCGGCCGCTACAACCCGCAGTCGGATCCGTCGCTCATCGACCTCGACGAGGAGAAGGTGCGCGGCTGGCTGGAGAAGGGCGCGCAGCCGACCGAGTCGGTGGCGAAGCTGCTCAAGGCACAGGGCATCAAGTAGCGATGCGGGAGCTGGTCGCCGAGCTCGCGCGCCGGCTCGTGGACGAGCCCGACGCAGTGCAGGTCGAGGAGGTCGAGGAGGAGGACGGCACACTTCTTCTCCGCCTGCACGTGGCCGAGGGAGACGTGGGGAAGGTGATCGGCCGCCAGGGCCGGCTGGCCCGGGCGCTGCGCACCATCGTGCGCGCAGGTGGCGTCGAGGCAGGACGCCGGCTCCAGCTCGAGATCGTCGACTGACGTGGCGTCGGTCGCGGCGCTCTACGACATTCACGGCAATCTCGCCGCGCTAGAGGCGGTGCTCACGGAGGTGCCGGACGACGCGACGATCGTCGTCGGGGGCGACATCTGCGCCGGGGGCGAGGAGCCGTCCGAGACGCTGGCCCGGCTGCGCGGGCTCGGCGACCGTGTCCGCTGGGTGCGCGGCAACGCCGACCGTGAGCTGTCTCCAGGCGAAGCGGGCCTGGCGCCGCAGGAGGTCGTAGAGGCCGCGCGTTCGGGGTTGAGCGAGGAAGAGATCGCGTTCCTGCACCAACTGCCCTCGAGCGTACGCATTGGAGAGGTTCTCTACTGCCACGCGTCGCCTCGGAACGACGTCGACATCTTCACGGAGCGGACTCCGGAGGAGCGGATCGCCTTCCTCTTCGACGGGCTCGAGGTGACGACCGTGGTCTGCGGCCACACGCACACGCAGTACGAGCGCTCGGTCGCCGGCGTGCGCGTGGTCAACGCCGGCAGCGTCGGGATGCCCTACGAGGAGCAGCCGGGCGCGTACTGGCTGCTCGACCTCGTCCATCGGCGGACGCCGTACGACGGCGCCGAGCTCGCGGCCTCCAGAGAGGAAGCCGTCACCGAGTTCACAGAACGTGGGCTCTGACCTCGTCCCCGTGGGACGTGTGGGGAGGCCGCACGGTCTCGACGGCGGCTTCTTCGTCGAGGGCGCGAGCGAGCGCAAGGACGTCTTCGCGGCCGGCGCGACACTCTACGCGGGCGGAAAGCCGGCTACCGTCGTCGTCTCGCGCCACGGCTCCGGCGGGCGGCCGGTGATCCGCCTCGATCGTCACGTCGAGCGCGGAGCGGAGCTCACCGTCGCGCGCGCGACCCTGCCCGACCTCGACGACGAGACCGAGTTCTACGTCTTCGAGCTCGTCGGGCTGAGCGTGGAGGAGGAGACCGGACGGCTGCTCGGGCGGGTGCGGGATGTGCTCCAGTACCCTGGGAACGACGTGCTCGAGCTCGACTCCGGCGCGTCGCTGCCCCTCGTCGAGGCGTGCGTCCGGCAAGTGGATCTGGCCGGCGGGCGAATCGTTGTCGCCGCGGGGTTTGCAGACCCGGAATAGCCGCCTGTGCGCATCGACGTCTTCACCCTCGTCCCACACGCCTATGCCTGGCTGACGGAGCAACGGCCCGTCGCGAACGTGCTCGGCGGCGAGCTCGAGCTGCGCCTCTTCAACTACCGCGACACGACGCCGCTGCGCGCCGGGCAGGTCGACGACGAGCCGTACGGTGGCGGGCCGGGAATGGTGCTCCGCGTCGACGTCGTCGCCGCCGCGCTCGAGGCGGCCTACGGCGGGGAGCCGCCAGGGCCCGTGATCGCGCTGACGCCCAAGGGGCGACAACTGACCCAGGCGGTCGTCGAGGAGCTTGCGCAGATGCCGGCGCTCACACTCCTCTCTGCACGCTTCGAGGGCTTCGACGAGCGGATCGTGGAGCACCTCGCGACAGACGCGCTCTCGGTCGGGCCGTACGTGCTGTCGAACGGAGACCTGCCGGCGATGGTCCTCCTCGACGCTCTGGCGCGACGGCTGCCGGGTGCCCTTGCCGAGGGCTCGGGAGAGCTCGAGAGCTTCTCGGTCGAGCTCGGCGGCGGCCTCGAATACCCGCATTACACGCGGCCGGCCGATTTCCAGGGCTGGTCCGTGCCCGACGTGCTGCTCTCCGGCGACCACGCCCGGGTCGAAGCCTGGCGGCGCGGGAAGGTGGGCTGAATGAGCGGGTACTACGACGGCCCCGACGGACCCGAGGACGACGATCCGCTCGCCTGGCCCTCCCGTGGAACGGAATCGACGCGCGGCGAGCCGGAGGCTCCCGGCGACGATCCGTACACCTGGCCCGGGCCCGGTTACGAGCCGGAGTCCGAACCGCCGCCCCCGGCACCACCGCCGCAGCGCCACCGCGACCCGCTGGCGCGCCTCTTTCCCGGCCTTCCCCACGGGGTGCGGGTCACGCTCGACTGGATCCTCACAGTCGTGGGGGCGATCCTCATCGTGCTCGCGCTCAAGGCGTGGGTCGTCAACCCGTACCGGATTCCGTCCTCGTCGATGGAGCCGACGCTGAACTGCGCGAAGGGACCGGTCGGCTGTCTGGGGAACTCGAGCGACCGCGTGCTCGCCTGCCGCCTCTGCCTCCGCTTCGGGCCTCCGTCGCGCGGCGAGATCGTCGTGTTCAACACACCGTCGAAAGCGGCGGCCGACTGTGGCGAGGGCGGCACCTTCGTGAAGCGCGTGATCGGCTTGCCCGGCGACACGGTGCGCGAGGACGACAGCGGGTTCATCTCGATCCGCGGGCCCGACTCGAAGACGTTCGTGAAGCTCGACGAGCCGTACCTCTCCGCGCAGCGGCGGCTGCTGGACAGTGCCCACTTCGGGCAGGTCTGGCATGTCCCGAAGGGCGAGTACTTCATGATGGGCGACAACCGCTCCCAGTCGTGCGACTCACGCACATGGGGCGCGGTCCCGCGCAACAAGCTGATCGGGACGGTCTTCTTCGTCTACTGGCCTCCCGACAGGATCGGGTTCCGCTAGCCGGCAACGCATCAGCCTCGCGAGCTCTTCGGGTACCCTGGGCCGTCGGCCGCAGGCCCCTTTTCCCATGAGCAACATCATCCAGGACATCGAGCGCTCCCAGCTGCGCAATGTCCCGCGCTTCAAGGCCGGCGACACGGTACGCGTCCACTTCCAGGTGATCGAGGGCACGCGCCGCCGTGTGCAGGTCTTCGAGGGGATCGTGCTCAAGCGGCAAGGAGCCGGCGCACGCGAGACCTTCACCGTGCGCAAGCAGTCGTTCGGCGTCGGTGTCGAGCGGACGTTCCCGCTCCATTCACCGAAGATCGAGAAGATCGAGGTCGCCGCCATCGGCGACGTCAACCGCGCGAAGCTCTACTACCTGCGCGGCCGCGTCGGCAAGAAGGCGCGCATCCGCGAGAAGCGGTACGGATCGGGCTCGGAGCTGCCCCAGACGGTCGAGGCGGGGCTCGCTGCGACCGAAGACGAGGCCACGACGACGGAGCCGGCCGACGTCGACGAGGCAGTCGCGGTCGAAGACGTCGAAGTCGCGGAGACGGAGCCCGTGGACGAGGAGCCGTCGGCGGACGAGGCTCCGGCCGACGAGCCCACCGAGGACGCGCCCGACGACGAAGGCTCGGAGCCCGAGGCCGAATCCGAGGCCGAACCTGAGCCCGAGGCCGAGCCCGAGCCGGCTGCCGCCGAGTAACGACTCACCGGCAACTTCTTCACGCACATCGTTTGCAGCCGGATCGCGCGGTATGGTCGCGGTCGTGCAGAAGCGGACCGGCCAGAAGCTCCTGCGCTTTGATCGACGCCTCGGCGCCCGGTTCGTCGCCGGCGCCGACGAGGCAGGACGCGGCTCGCTCGCCGGCCCGCTCGTCGTCGCCGGAGTCCTGCTCGACTACGGCTCGCTGCGCGACCACCGCGTGCGGCCGCTCGGCTTCCTCAACGACTCGAAGCAATGCTCGCCGGAGCGTCGCGAGGAGCTCTTCCACGCCGTCGTCGGTTGCGCCGAGCGGGTAGCCGTCCGCGTGATCCCGCCCGGCGACATCGACCGCAACGGCCTCCACCGCTCGAACCTCGCCGGCCTGCGGGCGATGCTCGAAGCGCTGACCCCGCCGGCGGAGGCCTGCCTCGTCGACGGCTTCCGGCTCGGCCCGGCCGCACCCGAGCACACCGCGGTCGTCGACGGCGACGAGAAGAGCGCCGCAATCGCGGCGGCGTCGATCGTCGCCAAGGTGACCCGGGATCGGCTGATGCGCCGTCTCGACGCGCTCTATCCCGCCTACGGCTTCGTGCAGCACGTCGGCTACATCACACCCGGTCACTCCGCCGTGGTGCGCGCGCGGGGCCCGTCTGCGGTCCACCGGCTGAGCTTCCAGGCGCTCTGCTACGAGAGCGAGGCTGTTGCCTAGACGAGGTGCCGGCCAGGCCGCCGAGCGACGGGCGGTGCGCTGGTACCGGCTACGAGGCTGGCGGATCCTCGGCGAGAACGTCTGGGCCGGTGGCAACGAGCTCGACCTGATCGTCCGGCGTGGCCGAACGCTGCGCTTCGTCGAGGTGAAGGAGAAACGGGGCTCGAGGTTCGGCGACCCGCTCGAGATGCTGACGGCGGAGAAGCAGCGGCGGCTGCGTCGCGCGGCGGAGGCGTGGCTCGGCGCGCGGCCCGAGCTCGGGCGACTCGCCGTCGGCTTCGACGTGATCGCCGTGCGCGACGGTCGCGTCCGCCGCCATCCGCAGGCGTTCTGAGCTCCGCGCCGAAGTCACCTGCGTGGCCGTCACGCAGAGCGAGCTGTACGCGACGCTGGACCTCGACCTCTCCTGGTCCGAGACCGCGCTGCCGGAGCGCGTGCGGACGAAGCACGTCCACCGGCTCCATCCGTACCACGGCAAGTTCATACCGCAGCTCGTCGAGGTGCTGCTCGATCGCTACCTCGTGCCGGGCGACCACGTCCTCGATCCCTTCGCGGGCTCGGGGACGACGCTCGTCCAGGCGCTCGAATCGGGGCTCGACGCGACGGGAGTGGACATCGCAGCGTTCAACTGCCTCCTGATGCGGGTCAAGACGGCTCCGTACGACCTCGGGGAGCTCGGGGAGGAGTTGCGGGACGTGTCGGCGCGCGTCGAGTCTCTGCCACGGCGCCGGCGCCGAGCGAGCGGTTATCTGCGCAAGTGGTACGCGCCGCAGGCGGCTGCGGAGCTCCTCGCCTTCGCCGAGCTGATCCCGGAGTACCGGCACGGCGACGTCCTGCGCGTGATCCTCTCGCGTGCCGCACGGTCGGCGCGGCGGGCGGCCCACTTCGACCTCGAGGCGCCGAAGGAGCCGCAGCGGGGCGAGTACTGGTGCCACAAGCACCGGCGCGAGTGCCGGCCCGTCGAATCCGCGGCCGGCTTCCTCCGCCGCTACACCGGCGACACCCTGGCGCGGATCGAGGACTTCGCGCGCATCCGCGACGTGGAACGCGAGGCCACGGTGCTCCACGGCGACGCACGAGAGGTCGCGCTCGGAGGCCCGTTCGACGGGATCCTCACCTCGCCGCCGTATCCGGGCCTGATCGACTACCACGAGCAGCACCGCTACGCCTACGAGCTCCTCGGGCTCGACGACCGGCGCGAGCGGGAAATCGGGGCCGCCGCCTCGGGGACGTCGCTCGCGTCGATCGAGGCGTACTGCAACGGCGTGGCGGCCGTCCTCGCCTGGGCGGCTGTGAAGCTACGGCCGGACGCTCCCATCCTCGTCGTCGTCAACGACCGGCGCGACCTCTACCCGGAGATCCTCGCGCGGGCGGGGCTCAGGCTCGAGGAGCGCCGGCGCCGGCACGTCAACCGCCGGACGGGCCGTCGCGCCGGCGAGTACTTCGAGGACGTCCTCGTCGCGCGCGTGATCTGAGCGTTGCAGTAGCGCGGTCCGGGCCGTTCGCCTGCCTTAGAACCCGTGGTTATCCTGCCATCGCGCCTAGGCGCACGTCCTCGTTTCGCCGCCGTCCTCGCTGGCCCTCTGCCCGACGGCCTCGCGTCGCGCGGCTCCCGGTCTCGGGCACGACCATCGCCCTGACCCGCTCCCTGTTCGGTGGACACCGTCGCTCGCCCGGCTCCGCCAGCGAAGGCGCTCCTGTACGTCTACCTCGACCGGCAACCTTGCCCGTCCACGTGGGCGAGCCCGAGGCGCTTCGATTCTCGTCGTCAAGTCCGGACAGTCCTACTTCAGGGATACCGGACGCGCGGTCTTCACACTCCGGGTATCCGGACACTTCAGCAAGGCGCTCACGGCGCGCGCCGGGACGACGGACCAGCCCCAGTACGCATGCTCGTACCTGACGATTCCGAACACGCAGGGTCCCTCCGGAACCGCCTCCCGTAGATCGACCGCCGGTCTTCGTGACGAACTGACCCGCGGGCTGCCGGCGCACGTCCACGGCGGTCGGCTCGGCTCTGTGACTCGCGAAGGCCTCGCCGGCGACTCTTCTCTGCTTCGGCCGCCGGAGCGTCACCACCAGTGCGGTCTTGGCTCACCAGAGGTCGCCGCCCGTCAGGACATAGACGAACGGCACGACCGGCACGATCATGAAGACGGCCCAGACGAACTTCCTGCCGCCGCTCAGGTCACTCCGACCGGCGAGATTGATCCAGGCGAGCACGACGGCGAGCGGGTGGAGGAAGCAGACGAGGATTTCGAGAATTTTCTTCATGCCTGCTTCCCCCTGGTCTCAGCCGCGCCGGCTGCGGGCTTGGCTCGCGGCCGGCGCGGCAGCTCTCACCGTCCGGGTCTACGCGGTGGCGAGGATCTTGGCCTTCTGCGCGTCGAACTCGGCATCCGTCAGGACGCCCGACGCCTTCAGCTCTCCCAGCTGCTTGAGCTGCTCGAGCGGGTCGGGCGCCGGCGCGGCGGCGGGCTGCTCGTAGCCGCCACCTGCATCCTGTTCCTCCTGCGACCAGCGATTCGCCTGTCGGCGGGAGACGCGGTTCGATACTGCGGTCGCGGTCCCGGCAATGACGGCGGTGCGGGCGATTCCACGGAGCAATGGCATTGTCGACTCCTTCCTACGCGTTGGCGGTCTCGAGCGTTTCGGCGGCTCCCAGAGGTCGCCCGCGGCGATGCGGCCGCTCGCGACGAGCTGCGCGCCGCTTTGGCTGACAGCCGCGGCAAACGGCCTCGCCCAGCGGTTCTCGTAGAGCAGGATCGCAGCCGAGGCACCGGGCTCGAGCGCAGCGCCCGCTTCGTCGTAGTCGTCCTGGCCGAGCAGGCCGGACACGCGCCCTCGAACTGCACGAGGTCGAGGTCGCCGTCGGAGTCGATGTCCATGATTGCGAGCCCGGACACTCCGCCGTCCTGTTCCTTCCGCACGAACGCCAGGTCGAGCACGCGGATGAGGCCGCGGTCGGTCAGGTCGGCGAGGATCCCGAGCCCCTCGCCGGTGGGCTGCTTGCCCGGCGGCCATTCGACGATCAGGTAGTCGACGGGGCCGAGCTCGGTCTCGTTGTCGCTCATTCAACTCCTCCTTTTCGCGCCCGACACCATCGTCTGCGCCGCGGCCCACGGAGACATCATCCCGACGGGGCGATCCCTTCGGCGATCTGTGACCAAGCCGACACGCAGGCGTCACCATTCTGCTCCTAGCCTCGATGCGTGCTTGCACGCGCGGTCACGCATGCGCTCGTCGGCCTCGAGCCGCGCCGCGTCGACGTGGAGGCGCACGTTCGCGACGGAATTCCGGGCTTCGCGATCGTCGGCCTCGCGGATCGCGCCTGCCAGGAGGCGCGTGAGCGCGTCCGCAGCGGGATCTCGGCCGCCGAGCTGAGCTTCCCGCCGGGCGCATCACGGTCAACCTCGCGCCCGCCGAGCTGCGCAAGGAGGGCTCCGGCTTCGACCTGCCGATCGCGCTCGCGCTTCTCGCGGCGTCTCAGCAGCTACCGCGGAGCGCGCTCGAGCGCACGGCCGCCGTCGGAGAGCTCGCGCTCGACGGCCGCCTGCGCCGGGTCGGCGGCGTCCTCGCCGTTGCGGAGGGCGCGCGTCGGCTCGGCGTGGAGCGTCTCCTGTGTCCGGCCGACTCCGCCCGAGAGGCTGCTCTCGCGGGTGTCGCCGCGATGCCGGTCCGGCACCTCGCCGAGGCGGTCGGCTATCTGCGCGGCGAGATCGAGCTGGAGCCCGAGTCGCCGCTGGCGCCGAACGGCCACGGCGCGGCGGCGGCGCCCGACCTCGCCGAGGTCCGCGGGCAGGAACGCGCCCGGCGCGCGCTCGAGCTGGCAGCGGCGGGCGGGCACAACGTCCTCCTCGGCGGCCCGCCCGGGACGGGCAAGACGATGCTCGCGCGCCGGCTGCCCGGGATCCTGCCGCCGCTCGACTCCGAGGCCGCGCTCGAGGTGACGCGGATCCACTCGGTCGCCGGGCTCGTGGACGGCGAGCAGCCGCTCGTCTCGTCGGCGCCGTTCCGCGCGCCGCACCACAGCGCCTCGACCGCCGCCATCGTCGGAGGCGGTCCGCATCTGCGGCCCGGCGAGGCGAGCCTCGCGCATCGCGGCGTGCTTCTCCTCGACGAGCTCGCCGAGTTCCAGCGGCCGGCGCTCGAGGCGCTGCGCCAGCCACTCGAGGACGGCTTCGTCTCGGTCTCGCGCGCTGCCGGCCGCGTCGTCTTCCCGGCTCGCTTCCAGCTGGTCGCAACGATGAACCTGTGCCCCTGCGGCGGCCGCGGCGACACTGCTGCGCAGTGCAGCTGCTCCGCCCAGCGGCTCGCTCGCTACCGGGACAAGCTCTCGCGCGCGCTTCTCGACCGCTTCGACCTCGTGCTCGCGATGCCGCGCGTCCGCGGCGAGGAGCTCGCCGCGGCGCCGAGCGAGAGCTCGGTTGCGGTCGGCCGACGAGTGGCAGCAGCACGGGAGCGGCTCGCCACGAGCCCGCCGTCGCGCGACCGGGAGGCCGATGCGCTCCTCGCGTCGGGCCGCGGACCGCCTACACCTCTCCGGGCGGGGCTACGCGCGCGTCGGCCGGGTCGCGCGGACGATCGCCGCGCTCGCGGAGTCGGACGCGGTGCGGGCCGAGCACGTGGCGGAGGCGCTCTCGTACCGCTCGCCGCAGGAGCTCGAGAGTGTCTGAGCTCGCGCTCGCGGTCTTCGCCTCCGAGACGGGCACGCATCTCGTCCGGCCGCCGCGTACCGCGCGCTGGCGCGCCTACGAGCGGCGCTTCGACGAGCGCGCCTACCTCGAGCGGCTCGCCGCGGCAGGGCACCGCTTCCTGGCGCGCTCGTCGCCGGACTTCCCGCCGCTCCTGCGAGCGATCCACGATCCGCCGGCCGGGCTGTTCCTCCGCGGCGAGGCAGAGCCCGAGATCCTGTCGCGGCCGGCCGTTGCCATCGTGGGAGCACGTGCATGCTCGGGTTACGGCGCCTCGGTCGGCCGCAGCCTGGGCCGGGAGCTCGCGGCTGCGGGGCTCGTCGTCGTGAGCGGGCTCGCCCGCGGCATCGACGCGGAGGCGCATCGCGGCGCGCTCGAGGCGGGCGGGACGACGGTCGCCGTCCTCGGCTGCGGCATCGACCGCGACTACCCCGCCGCCCACGCCGAGCTCGCGCGTCGCGTCGCGGTCGCCGGCCTGATCGTCTCGGAGTACGCGCCCGGCGTCGAGCCGGCGCCGTGGCGATTCCCGGCGCGCAACCGCGTCGTCGCCGGGCTCTGCGCCGCAACCGTCGTCGTCGAGGCGCGCGAGCGCAGCGGCGCCCTGATCACGGCGGATCTCGCGCTCGAGGAGGGGAGGGAGGTGTTCGCGGTGCCGGGTGAGATCACGAGCTCGCTCTCGGCGGGCACGAACGCGCTGCTCAAGCTCGGCGCCGCGCCGCTGACGAGCGCCGCCGACGTCCTCGCGTCGTTCGGCATCGAGCCCGAGCCGTGCGCGAGGGATCGCCGCTCCTCGAGCTCCTGCCTGCGAGCGCCGACGAGCTCGTCCGCGCGGACGGCCTGGGCGCGACGAGATCGCCCGTGCGCTCGTCGAGCTCGAGCTGGCGGGGCTCGTCGCCGTGGTCGTCGGCCTCTGCCTCTCGTCCGGGCCGAGCTCCACGGGCTCATGTTCGTGAACACTCGTGCGCCGGTATCCGCGCCAGACTAACCTGCCGCCACGCGTGAACGTCCCTACTGGCTGGAGGAGCCGAGCAAGGCGCCGTCCGAGACGAGGCTCGACGGCCGCGCCGACGTCGCGATCGTCGGGGCCGGTGTGACGGGCTGCTCCGCCGCGCTCCGCCTGGCCGAGGCGGGCCTGCGCGTCCGCGTGCACGACGCGCGCGGGATCGCGGAGGGCGCGAGCGGCCGCAACGGCGGCTTCGCGCTCGGCGGCGGCGCCGCTCGCTACGACGTCGCGCGCGAGACGTACGGCGTCGAGCGGGCTGCCTCGTACTGGCGCTGGACGGAGGAAGCGCTCGTGCGGATGGCGGAGCTCGGCGGCGACGCCTTGCGGATCACCGGCAGCTATCGCCTTGCCGGCGACGAGGAGGAGCGGGAGGGCATCGCGCTCGAATACGAGGCGCTACGTGAGGACGGCTTCGCTGCGGAGTGGCTGGACGACGTTCCCGGGGGAGCCGCCGGCCGCTTCCACGGAGCGATCTCGCATCCGCAGGACTGCTCGATCCAGCCGGCGCGTTTCGTCCGCCGCCTCGCCGATCGCGCGACGGCCGCGGGAGCCGAGATCCGCGAGCACGACAGGGTCGACGACGTCGAGGCGCTCGACGCCGAGCGCGTCCTCGTCGCGACCGACGGCTACGGCCACGGTCTCGTCCCCGAGCTCGCCGACCTGATCTGGCCGACCCGGGGCCAGATGATCGCGAGTGAGCCGCTCGACCGCGTCCTCTACGACCGGCCGCACTATGCGCGCCAGGGCTTCGACTACTGGCAGCAGCTCCCAGACGGCCGGATCCTGCTCGGAGGCTTCCGCGACGTCTCGATCCTCGACGAGCTCACGGACGTCGAGGAGACGACGCCGTCGGTCCAGTCGTCGCTCGAGTCATTCCTGCGCGAGCTGGTCGGCGACGGCGTGCAGGTGACCCGCCGCTGGGCCGGCATCTTCGGCCTGACGCAGGACATGCTGCCGCTCGTCGGCACCGTGCCGGGCCGCGGCGGTCGCGTCTGGGTCGCCGGCGGCTACTCCGGCCATGGCAACGTCCTCGGCTTCGCGTGCGGAGAGCTCGTGGCTGACGCGCTGCTCGGGGGCGAGTCGCCGCAGCTCGCGCTGCTCGACCCTGCGCGTTTCTCCTAGAGACTCTTGACGTCGGCGACGAGCTTGGTGATCGAGGCCTTGGCGTCGCCGAACAGCATCACGGTCTTGGGGTTGTAGAAGAGCGGGTTCTCGATCCCGGCGAAACCGGGGTTCATCGAGCGCTTGAGGACGACGACGGTCTGCGCGTCGTCGACGTTGAGGATCGGCATCCCGTAGATCGGCGAGCCCTTGTTGTTGCGCGCGTCGGGGTTGACGACGTCGTTCGCACCGACCACCACGGCCACGTCGGTGCGCGGGAACTCGCCGTTCGCCTCGTCGAGCTCGTGCAGCTCGTCGTAGGGGACGTTCGCCTCGGCGAGTAGGACGTTCATATGACCCGGCATCCGGCCGGCGACCGGGTGGATGGCGTAGGAGACCTCGACGCCCTTGGCCTCGAGCAGGTCGGCGAGCTGGCGGACGTCGTGCTGTGCCTGCGCGACGGCCAGCCCGTAGCCGGGAACGAAGACGACCTTGTGCGCGTACGCGAGCATCACGGCCACGTCCTCGGCGCTGGCGCTCCGGACGGTGCCGCCGTCCGTGCCCGCCGTCGTCGCCGCCGCGTCTCCGCCGCCCTGGATCTGGCCGAACGCGCTGAAGAGGACGTTCGCGATCGAGCGGTTCATCGCCCGCCCCATCATCAGCGTCAGGAGTGTTCCCGAGGCTCCGACCAGCATCCCGCTCACGATCAGGACGTTGTTCTCGAGCTCGAAGCCGCTCGCGGCGACGGCGAGGCCCGTGAACGCGTTCAGGAGCGAGATCACGACCGGCATGTCCGCGCCGCCGATCGGGAGCACGAAGAGGACGCCGAACACGAGCGCGAGACCGACGAGCGCCCAGAGGAGCCACTGGTGCTGCACGCCTGCGACGAGGGCCAGGCCGCACCCGAGCGCCGCGAGGAACAGCGCGCCGTTGACGAACTGCTGGCCCGCGTAGGTGATCGGCCGCCCCTGGATCAGCTCCTGGAGCTTCGCGAACGCCACCATCGAGCCGGCGAAGGAGATCGCGCCGATCAGCGCCGAGATGACGATCGCGAGCGAGATGTCGACCTTGGGCGAGCCGGGCGGAGGCAGAATGCGATGCAGCTCGGCCAGGGCGATCAGCGCCGCAGCCCCGCCGCCGACTCCGTTGAAGAGCGCCACCATCTGCGGCATCGCGGTCATGTGCACCTTGCGAGCCGCGACGGCGCCGAAGCCGCCGCCGAGCAGCATTGCGAGCGCGATCGCCCACCAGCTCGTCGTGCCGATGCGGATCCACGTCACGGCGACCGCGAGCACCATCCCCGCGGCGCCGATCTGAACGCCGCGCCGCGCACTGGCCGGGTTGGAGAGATCGCGCAGCGCGAGGATGAACGTGACGATCGTGATCAGATAGAGCAGGTTGGCGGTGTTCGAGCTCACTACTCGTCCCGCTGCGGAGGCTCGCGCTTCTTGAACATCTCGAGCATCCGGTCGGTGACGACGAAGCCGCCGACGACGTTCGCCGAGGCGAGGACGACCGCGAGGAAGCCGATCACCCACGTGAGGGTGTCCTTGTGGTCGACCCCGAGCACGATCATCGCGCCGACGATGACGATGCCGTGGATCGCGTTGGTTCCGGACATCAGCGGCGTGTGCAGCAGCGTCGGGACCTTGGAGATCACCTCGAAGCCGAGGAAGATCGCGAGCACGAGGATCGTCACCTCGAAGACGAGCAACGTGTTGTGGCTCATGCGGCGGCCCCTTCCTTCTTGCCGGCGACGCAGGCGCCGCTCGTGATCTCGTCGTTCCAGTCGAGCGCGAGCTCGCCCTCCGGCGCCAGGTGGAGGAGGAGCGCCTGGACGTTCCGCGAGTAGAGCGTCGACGCGTGGTACGGCATCGTGCTCGCGAGGTTCGTCAGCCCGACGAGCGTTACCCCGGCGCGCTCGACGATCTCGCCGGGCTCCGTCAGCTCGCAGTTGCCGCCGGTCTCGGCGGCGAGGTCGACGATTACGGAGCCGGGCCGCATCGCCTCGACCGCCGACGCCGGGATGATCTTCGGCGCCGGCCGGCCGGGGACGGCGGCCGTCGTGATCACCACGTCGAAGTCCGCGATTCGTCCCTCGAGCGCCTGCTGCTGCGCCGCCATCTCCTCCGGCGTCAGCTCGCGTGCGTACCCGCCTTCCGCCTCGGCACTCGTCACGCCCAGGTCGAGCCAGTTCGCTCCGAGACTCTCGATCTGCTCGCGTACGACGGGACGCACGTCGAAGCCGGTGGTGACGGCACCGAGCCTTCGCGCGGTGGCGATCGCCTGGAGCCCGGCCACGCCCGCGCCGATCACGAGCACTTTCGCAGGAGGAACCGTGCCGGCGGCCGTCATGAGCATGGGGAAGAAGCGCGGGAGGTTCTCGGCGGCGAGGAGCGCCGCCTTGTAGCCGCCGACGGTCGCCTGCGACGAGAGCGCGTCCATCGGCTGTGCGCGCGTGATCCGCGGGACGGATTCGAGGGCGAATGCCGTCACGCCGCGCGCCGCGAGCGCCTCGACGCCGGCCGGGTCCGAGAGCGGCTCGAGGAAGCCGATGAGCAGCTGGCCCGCGCGGAGCCGCTCGAGCTCACCCGCGGACGGCTTGCGCACCTTGACCACGCCGTCGGCCTCCCAGGGATCCCCGAGCGTTGCGCCCGCCTCCGTGTAGGCGACGTCGGGGAACGAGGCTGCTGCGCCCGCGCCCTGCTCGACGACGAGGTCGAACCCTCCCGCCGCGAGCTTCCCGACGGTCTCGGGGACGAGCGCGACTCGGCGCTCGCCGGGCGTCGTCTCGCGCGGGATCCCGACCCTCATCCGGCGCGTAGCCTACGCACCTTGACGGACTTCATCACGAGTCACGGGCTGCCGCTGCTCTTCGTCGTCGTGCTGCTCGAGTCGTTCGGCCTGCCGTTGCCGGGGGAGACGGCTCTGATTGCCTTCGGCGTCCTCGCGTCACAGGGCCACTACTCGATCGTCACGGTGATCGTGGTCGCGGCCGCGGGTGCCATCGTCGGCGACAACCTCGGCTACTGGCTGATCGGCCGGCTCGGTGGCCGTCGCCTCTTCGAGCGCTGGGGGCCGCTACGTCGCTATTCGGAACGCTTCCTACCCGCGGCAGAGCGCCTGATGGCGAAGCACGGCGGCAAGATCGTCTTCTTCGGCCGCTTCGTGACCGTCCTCCGCTACACGGCCGCCTGGGCGGCGGGGATCGCCCGCATGCCGTGGTGGAATTTCCTCTTCTGGAACGCGGCCGGCGGGATCTGCTGGGCGACGGCGGTCGGGCTCGTCGCCTACTACGCGGGGAACGCCGCCGCCGACGCGATCCAGCGCTACGGGATCTATGCCGCCGCCGTGATCGCCGCGGCAGCCGTGATCGGCTATTTCTTGACGCACCAGGGGAAGAAGTGGCTCGAGGGTCGGCTCTAGGCAACGTCTTCGAGGAAGTAGGAGTCAGAGGGCGCGCGCGGAATCCGTCCCGGGCATGCTCGCCTCAATCGCCCGCGCGCTGGAACAGCGTGACCAGACCCTGGGCCACGGCGACCGGGTGGCGGCGCTCGCCGAGCCCGTCGCCCTGGAGCTGGGGTGGGACCGCGAGCGGATCCGCACGCTTCGCTTCGCCGCGCCGCTTCACGACATCGGCAAGGTGAAGGTGCGGCCGCAACTGCTCGGCAAGGCCGGCCCGCTGACCCTCGAGGAGATGGCGGAGATCCGGACTCATCCGCGCGCCGGCGCGCAACTGATCCGGCCGCTCCCCAGGTTCCACGAAGCGCTCCCATACGTCCTCTTCCACCACGAGCGCTGGGACGGGGACGGCTATCCGGCGCGGCTGAGCGGGCGCCGCATCCCGCTCGAGGCTCGCATCCTCGCGATCGCCGACGCCTTCGACGCGATGATTTCACCGCGGCCTTACCGCCGCGCGCTCACCCACGATCATGCGCTCGCCGAGGTGGAGGACGGGGCCGGCACCCAGTTCGACCCCCTCGCAGCAGAGCTCTTCGTCGAGGCGTGGGCGCACGGGTGGGACACCTGGCACGCGGCCGCCTCGTAGAAGGCCTAGAGCGCCGCCCAGATCTCGAGCTTCGAGCGGGTGCGGGCGATCACGTCGTCGGTGAACTCTCGTGTGCCGAGGTGGCCGCCGAGGTCGGCCGTGCGCGAGCCCTGCGCCACGGCCTCCAGGCATGCCTCGCGGATCGCCCGGCCCGCGCGCTGTGCCTCCTCGCCGGCATGCGAGAGGAGGGCGGCCCCGGCGAGGATCATCGCCATCGGGTTCGCGACGTTCTTCCCCTGCAGGGACGGCGCCGTGCCGTGGGCCGCCTCGGCCATGATCGCGGCGGGCTCGAAGTCCGACTCGAAAGCGACCAGCAGCGACTCCGAGCCGGCGATCGAGCCGAAGAGCGGCAGGACGAGGTCCGAGAGGATGTCGCCGTCGCGATTGAGGGCGGGGATCACGAGCGGGTCGCCGGCAGAGGAGAGGAGAAGTGCGAACGTCGCGTCGATGAGCTGCGGCTCGTAGGGCACGTCCGGATGGCGCGCGGCGGCGGCGTCCATCTCTTCCTTCAGCATCCCCTCGTACGTCGGACTCACCGTGTACTTCGGGCCGCCGAACACCTTGGCGCCCGTCTGGGCGGCCTGGCGGAACGCGAACTCGGCGACGGCGTGGCAGATGCGGCGCTCGATCCGCTCGGTGCGGAACGCGACCTCGTCATCGCCTTCGCCTTCGCGCCACTCCTTCGCGCCGTACGCGTCGCCGACCGCCATCCGCACGATCGAGATCGGCGCGTGGACGCCGCCGAGCGGCGCGACGCCCGGAATCCGCCGGCCGGTGCGGACGATGACCTTGCCACCGATCTCCTCGCGGAGGATCCGATTCGGCGACCCGATGTCGCCGCGGCCCTCGGGGGTGACAGTCGCGGCTTTCAGCCCGAGCCCGTGCTCGCGGATCGCCGCGGCGGCCTCGTGGACGATCCCGTTGTCGGTCTCGCGACGTCGTTCGAGGGAGAGATCGAACCGCGGGAAATCGAGCTCGACCCCGATCACACCGGGCGCGAGAACGCGCAGGCTCTCCTCCAGCAGCTCCTGCCCCGTCTCGTCACCCTCGAGGACGACGATCGTCCGTTCGTCGCGCATAGGCGCGGCCGATGGTATCGGCGTTTGCCGCTTCCGCACTGCGATCACAACCCGACGACATGGGGTGGAGCCGGAGAGGCCGGAAGGGCGCCTTCCGCTACTACGACAGCAGCGGCAGGCGGATCACGGACGAGCGAAAGGTCGCGCGGATCGAGGCGCTGGCCATCCCGCCCGCGTGGAATGACGTCTGGATCTCGCCGCGAGGGACTGCGAAGCTCCAGGCGACGGGGTACGACGCCGCAGGGCGCAAGCAGTACCTCTACAGCGTTGACTACCGGGCCCAGCAGGAGCGGGCGAAGTACGACAGCTTGATCCGATTCGGCGACGCGCTGCCGTCCCTGCGCGAGGCGATGGCCCTGCATTTCGACAAGGACGAGTTCGATCGCGAACGCGTCTCGGCGATTGCGCTGCGGCTGATGGAGCTCGGCTGGTTCCGCGTCGGCTCGGAGCGCTACGTCCGTGACGGCACGTTCGGCGTGACGACGCTCCTGCGACGTCACGTCACCGTGAAGGGTCGCCGGATCCGGCTCTCGTTTCCGGCCAAGCACGGGATCCGGGTTCGCTCGGAGCTCGTAGACGAGGATCTCGCCGCTGCGATCCGCGGGCTCCTGCAGGTCAAGGGTGGTTCGCGCGTGTTCAAGTACCGCTGGGAGGACGACGTCTACAACCTCACGAGCAAGCGCCTGAACGACTACGTGAAGATCTATCTCGGCGAGGAGTTCAGCGCGAAGGATTTCAGGACGTGGGGAGGCACGCTCCTCGCGTCCGTCTACTTCGCCGAGAGTGCCGACCGGCATGGATTTCCCGACTCGGAACGGGAGCAGAAACGGTCGGTCACGTCGGTCATGCGGCGTGTCGCGGAGAAGCTCGGAAATACACCTGCAGTGACACGGGAGTCGTACGTCTCGCCCGCGGTTGTCGAGCAGTATCTGGACGGACGAACGATCGACGATTTCCGGCCTCGCCATTTGCGTGTCGTAAAGGCGCGCGACACGGCGCTCTCTCCGGAAGAGCAGGCGATGCTCAGTCTGCTTCGTTCCTGGCGCATTCGCCGCGCACGAGAGGCCGCATAGTTCTGTCCGAGTTTCTATAAGATTTTCCCGGAAATCGCCCCACGCCAAGGAGGAGAACTGTGGCTCGGAAAACCGTGCTCGTGTGCGACAGCTGCGGCAGCGAGGTCGAAGAAGGAAAGGGTGCGGTGATGCGCGTCACGTACACCGACGCGCGCCGGGGGGCGAAACAGGCCGACCTCTGCGACTCGTGCTCCGGCAAGATGCCCGGCCGCGCCGCCGCCCGCCGCGGCCGTAGACCGAAGTCGGCAACCGCCGTCTAACGCGGGTCGAACGCTTGAATCACGGCTAGGCCGATCCGTTTAACGGCTCCCGAAGCGAGAGCTTCGGGAGCCGAATGACGCGCTAGCGTAGGTGGGTGCCGCTGCGTCTCATTGCGGGACCCGCCAACGCGGGCAAGGTCGAGCTCCTGCTCGGCCGCTACCTCGAGATGCTCGAGTCCCCGGGACGGGCCGAGCCCGTGCTGATCGTGCCGAACCGGGCGGACGTCGACCGCGTCCAGCTCGAGCTCCTCGCGCGGCGTCCGGCGCTCCTCGGCGGATCGATCGGCACCTTCGACGACGTCTTCCGGCGTCTCGCGGCCGAGTCTGCCGACGCCCGCCGGCTGCTCGGACGCACCGCGCAGGCCCTGCTCGTGCGCCGCATCGTCAACGGCGCCGATCTGCACGCGTATGCCGGTTCGGCCGGCCGAGCCGGCTTTGTCGACTCGCTCCAGCAGGCGCTCGACGAGCTCGAGTCCGGGCTGCTCGCCCCGGCGGAGATCGAGGGGGAGCTCGGCACGCTCTACGCCGCCTACCGCGACGAGCTCGACCGGATCGGGCGTTGGGACAGCGGCCTGCTTCGCGCCCACGCGGTCGAGCGTCTCCGGACGGATCTCGACGCGTGGCACGACGAGCCGGTGTTCGCCTACGGCTTCGAGGATCTCACCGGCGCGGAGTGGGCGATGCTCGAGGCGCTCGCCGCGCGGACGGAGGTGACCGTTTCGCTTCCCTACGAGCCGGGGCGGCCGGCTTTCGCTGCGCTTCGGCGGACCGCCGAGGATCTCGCCGGCCTGGCGGAGGGGCCGGTCGAGGAGCTGCCGCCGCGCTATGCCGCGATCGCGCCTCCGGCCCTTGCCCATCTCGAGCGCGCGCTGTTCGCGGACGAGCCGGGGCGCGCGCCGCTCATCGACGGCGCCGTCCGCTTCTTCGAGGGCGCCGGGAGCCGCGGAACGCTCGAGCTCGTCGGCGAGGAAGTGCTGGCGCTCGCCCGCGGCGGCATGCCGCCGGAGCGGATCGGGCTCGTCGTGCCGGGCTACGACCGGTTGCGGGGTGCGCTCGAGACGGCGCTCGGCTCGTTCGGAATCCCGTACGCGGTTGACGGCGACCTCCGGCTGACGCAGACGCCGCTCGCCAACGCGCTGGCGGCGATGCTGCGCTTTGCGTGGGGAGGAGGAACGCGGAACGACCTCTTCCGCTTCCTCCGCTCGCCGTTCTCGGGGCTCGAGCGACGCTCCGTCGACTTCCTCGAAGGGCGGCTGCGCGGGCGTGCCGTGCAAATGCCGGAGCGCGTCATCGACGAGGCCGAGCGGCTGCGCGGAACCCCTCTACCTGCTCTTGCCGAGCTGCGCGAGGCGGCCGACCCGGCCGCGGCGGTGCGGGACCTCGCGGAGCGGATGCTGCGCAATGCGCACGGCGTCGAGCGCCCGCCCGCGGATCCTGCGAGCCGCCTCGATCTCAGGGCACACGAGGCGCTGACGCGGCTGCTGCGGGAGCTGGAGGGCTGGCGCGAGCTCAGCGGCGAGCTGAGCCGCGAGGACGTGCTCGGGGCGGTCGAGCGTGCCGTCCTTCTCCCACGGATCGGCGACGACGCGGGTCGCGTGGCGGTCGTCGACCTCCGGCGCGCCCGCACGCGCCGCTTCGACGCAGTCTTCGTACTCGGTCTGGAGGAGGGAAGCCTGCCGCGCCGCGGCGCCGGCTCGCCGTTCCTCGACGACGAGGCGCGGCGAGGGCTCGACGAGCGCGGAGCGAGGCTGGCCCGGCCGGACAGGGTCGCGGGTGACCGCTACCTCTTCTACACCGCCTGCACGCGCGCATCGCACCGGCTCTATCTCGTGCGCGAGGCGGCCGACGACGACGGCAGCCCGCGCGAGCCAAGCCCGTTCTGGCACGACGTGGCAACGCTGTTCGACCGGGACGACGTGCGTCGCTGGACCCACCGTCGCCCACTCTCGGCGCTGACCTGGCCGCTCGAGGAGGCGCCGACCGAGCGCGAGCGCCTGCGCGCCCTGGCGGAGCTTGCGGCCCGCGATCCGGCGGCGGCGGAGTCGCTCGCCCACGCGAACGGGTGGGAGCGGAGGCTCGAGCGAGCCCGCCGGGCGTTTCGGCGGCCGACCAAGCTCACACACCCGCTCGTCCTCGAGCAACTCGGGTCGCGCACCACCTTCGCGGTGACCGAGCTCGAGCGCTTCGCCGACTGCTCATCCGCCTGGTTCGTCGAACGGTTCCTCGATCCCAAGACGATCGACGCAGAGCCCGACGCGAAGCAGCGGGGAAGCGTCGCCCACAACGCGCTGCACCGCTTCTTCACGCGGGTGCCGGCGGAGCTCGGGGTCGAGAAGCTCGAGCCCCAGCACGTGGAAGCCGCGACCACGCTCATGCGCCGCTGCCTCGACGAGTCGCTGGCCGGGGTGCGAATGGACCTCACCGAGATGCAGGAGCGCGAGCTCGACCAGACCCTGTGGCGCGATCTCGCGGCGCTCGTGGAGGAAGAGTGCGAATCGCAGTTGCCCCTGGTGCCGCGGCGCTTCGAAGTCTCGTTCGGCAGCGATCGGGCGGCGCCGGAGCTGCAGCGCGGGCTCGAGCTCGCGCCGGGCCTCACCCTCTCCGGAAAGATCGACCGGATCGACGTCGACCCGTTCGGTGCGCGCGGTGTCGTGCAGGACTACAAGTCGGGCAAGAGCGCCCACTCGGCGCGGCAGATCGAGAGTGAGCTGCGGCTCCAGATCCCGCTCTACATGCTCGTCCTGCGGGACCTCGTCGGGCTGGAGCCGCTGGGCGGCCTCTACCGGCCGCTCGCGGGGGCGCGCAAGCCGAGAGGTCTCGTTCGCGGCTCGGAGGCGGAGACGCTCCCGGGCTACGTCTCGCACGACTACCTCGACGAAGAGGCGTTCTGGGGCGTCGTCGAGTCGGCGCGCGAGACGGCGACCGTGCTCGCCCAGCGCATGCAGGAGGGCGATGTCCGCCACGACCCGCTCGGCGGCGAGTGCCCGACCTGGTGCGACCTCTGGTCGATCTGCCGGATCGAGCGGCCGTGAACGGCAGGTACGCGCTCAACGAGCAGCAGCTCGCTGCGGTCGAGGCAGAAGGCGAGGTCTTCGTCTCCGCCGGCGCCGGAACCGGCAAGACGGCCGTGCTCGTCGAGCGTGTCGTCCGGGCGGTCTGCGATCGCGGGCTCGACGTCGACTCGGTGCTCGTGATCACATACACGCGGCGCGCCGCCGGAGAGCTGCGCACGAGGATTCGCGCCGCGCTCGCCGAGCGCGGCCGGCACGACCTCGCCCGCGAGCTCGACGGCGCCTGGATCTCGACCATCCACGGCTTCTGCGCCCGTCTCCTGAGGGCCTACCCGCTCGCAGCCGGGCTCGACCCGCGCTTTCGCGAGCTCGACGAGTCGCAGGCGGCGGTGCTCCGCTCGGAGGCGTTCCGGCAGGCGCTCGCCGAGTTCTGCGCGGGAGACGATTCCCAGCGCCTCGAGCTGCTGGCCACGTACGGCAGCGACCGGCTGCGGCGGATGCTGACGAGCGTCTACGAGACGCTTCGCGCGGCCGGGCGCGAGCTCGACCTCGCCGTGGCCGAGGGGCCCGAGCTCGCCGAGCGGGTCGAGGAGCTGCGGACCGCCGCGGCCTCGCTCGCCTCCGACGCGGACGCGACCGAGGGGCAGCAGCGAACGGCGTCAGAGATGCTCGAGCTGCTGGAGCGGGACCGGCGTCCGGATCGCCTGATGAGCCTGAGCGGCTTCAAGGCCCGCGGAGACCGGGCGGCCGGGTACTGCGATGCGCTCGCTGCGGTCGAGCAGGCTGCCCTCGACGAGGCCGCGGCACGCGACCGCGCGCTCCTCCAGGAGCTCCTGGCGCTGTTCGCCGCCAGGTACTCGGAGGCGAAGGCGCGCGAGTCGGCGCTCGACTTCGAGGATCTCCAGCTCGAGGCGCGCGACCTGTTGCAGGCGCAACCGGAGCTGCGCGAGCGTGAGCAGGCGCGCTTCCGCTCGATCCTCGTGGACGAGTTCCAGGACACGAACCGGCTGCAGACCGAGATCGTCGATCTGCTCAGGACGCCCGAGACGGAGCTTTTCTTCGTCGGCGACGAGTTCCAGTCGATCTACGGCTTCCGCCACGCCGACGTGCAGGTCTTCCGCGAGCGGCGCGAGGCCGCCGAGCAGCCGCTCTCGCTCACGCTCAACTACCGCTCGCGTCCCGAGGTGCTCGCTGCCGTCAACGAGCTCTTCGGCTCCCACTTCGGCGGCGAGTTCCAGGAGCTTGCGGCCGCCGTCGAGTTCCCGGACCCGGTCTTCGGCCATCCCGTCGAGCTGCTCGTCACCGACAAGGAGAGCTACAAGGACACGAGCGTGCACTGGCGCCGGGGGGAAGCGCGCGCGGTGGCGCGGCGCGTGCGCGAGCTCGTCGACGCCGGCGCGGCGACGCCGGGCGAGATCGTGCTCCTCTTCGCGGCCGGGACGGACGCGGAGTGGTACGAGGACGAGCTGCGGCGTGCGGGGCTGCCCACGTACCGCACGACCGGCAAGGGCTACTTCGGCCAGCAGCAGGTCGTGGACCTGCTCGCCTACCTCCGACTGCTGCAGAACCGATACGACGACGTGGCGCTCCTGTCGGTGCTCGCGTCTCCGTTCGTCGGCGTCTCGAACGACGCGCTCGCACTGCTCCGCCGGGTCGCCTCCAGGCGGCCGCTCTTCTCCGGCCTCGAGCATGCCCTCCCGCCGGGTCTCGCGGAACGCGACGAGCGGCTCATGCGCGCGTTCCGCCAGCGCTACGAGCGCCTCGTCCAGACGCTGCCGCGGCTCTCGCTCGAGCGGCTGTGCGAGCAGATCGTGGCCGAGCACGACTACGACCTCGCGGTGCTGGCGCAGTGGGACGGGCGCCGGCGCTACGCAAACCTGCGGAAGCTCGCGCGCCTCGCGCGCTCGTACGAGGAGCTCCGCGGGCCGGACGTCGAGGGCTTCGTCCGCTTCGTCGCCGAGCAGGAGGCGGTCGGCGCGCGCGAGCTCGAGGCGCTCGCAGAGGAGGAGGGCGCCGACGCGGTGCGCCTGTTGACGATCCACGCAGCGAAGGGGCTCGAGTTCAAGGTCGTGATCGTCGCCGACGCGGGGCGCGACCGGGTGCCGCCGTCGCCGGACGAGATCCTCGCCCTGCCCGACGGCCGCTTCGGGTTCCGGGTGGCCGATCCCGTGACCGCCCGGCGGCGAGGCGCCTTCGACTACGAGGCGGTGAAGGAGGCGCGGCAGGAGGCCGAGCGGGCCGAGCGCCTGCGCCTCTACTACGTGGCGCTGACGCGTGCGAAGGAGCGGCTGATCGTCTCCGGGTCGGTCGATCTCGGCTCGGAGCGCGAGGTGCCGACGCCGATCGCGTGGGTGCTCGACCGCCTCGACGCCGACGAGGAGCTCGAGCAGGCCGGCGACGCGCCGCTCGAGCTCGTCCGGGGCGAGGCGCAGCTACTCGTTCGCGTCGACCGCTACCGGCCGGAGCCCGCCGAGGCGGTCACCGTTGTGCCCGACGAGCCCGAGCCGGGACAGCTCGCACTTTTCGCGGCCGTCGAGGAGGTCGCCGCACCGCCTGCTGCGCCAGCGCTGCCACCGCTCGTGGCGCTCCCGGACCCACCGCTCCTGCGCGTGCGCAAGCTCTCGTTCACCGCGCTCTCGACATTCGAGCAGTGTGCGTACAAGTACTTCGCCCGCTACGGGCTGGGAATGAGCGAGCGGCCGGTCGAAGTCGAAGGGGACGGAACTGCCGAGATGACCGGCACGGAGGTCGGGAGCGCGGTACATGCGTTGCTCGAGCAACTCGACCTCGCCGAGCCCGTCGTCCCCGAGCTCGAGGACGAGCGGATCCGCGGCTTCGTGGCCGCCTACTGCGAGTCGGATCTCGCCCGCCGCGTCGCGGCGCTCCCCGGCGTCGAGAAGGAGCGCCACTTCACCTTCGAGCACGACGGCGTGCTCGTCCACGGCTACCTGGACGCGTTCCATATTGCTGCAAGCGACGGCGGCGAAGCCGCCGACGGCGGCGGCTCTCAACCCCTCCCCCCGCGCGCACTCGTCGTCGACTACAAGACGAACATGCTTGGGGACGCGTCGCCGGAGGAGATCGTCGAGCAGGACTACCGGCTGCAGCGGCTCGTCTATGCGCTCGCCTGCTTCCGCGCCGGGGCCGAGGAGGTCGAGGTCGTCTACCACTTCCTCGAGCGGCCGGAGGTGCCGGTGGGGGCCGTCTTCTCCCGCTCCGACGTCGCCGAGCTCGAGGCGCAGCTGTCCGCCGCGATCGCGCGGATCCAGGCCGGCGAGTTCCCGCCGACGCCGAGCGAGTTCGCCTGCGCGGGCTGTCCGGCGCTCGACCTCGTCTGCGCCGGCCCGCGTCTGCGTCCGCGCGTTCCAGAGGCCGTTGCCTCGTAGCTATGTGCACGAGGCCCGCAGGCGCGTCGGGCCGAAGAAGGAGCGGATCCGGCCGATCATCGACCGCCTCGCAACCGAGCACGCCGACGCCGCGATCGCGCTCCGTTTCCGGAGCCCACTCGAGCTGCTCGTCTCCGTGATGCTCTCGGCGCAGACGACCGACGTGAACGTCAACCGGGTCACGCAGACATTGTTCGAGAAGTACCGGAAACCCGAGGACTACCTCGCCGTGCCGCAGGAGGAGCTCGAGCGCGACATCTTCGCGACGGGCTTCTACCGCCAGAAGGCGAAGGCCGTCCGCGGGACCATGCGGTTGCTGCTCGAGGAGTTCGACGGCGAGGTGCCACGGCGGCTCGAGGACCTGGTCAGGCTGCCCGGCGTCGCGCGGAAGACGGCGAACGTCGTCGCGGCCGAGCTCGGGGAGCCTCAGGGCATCGTGGTGGACACCCACGTCCGACGCCTCTCGCAGCGTCTCGGGCTCACACGCCAGGATGACCCCGTGAAGATCGAGCGCGATCTCGTCCGGCTGGTGCCACGACCCGACTGGGGCCGCTTTCCGCACCTCCTGATCTGGCACGGTCGTCGTGTCTGCGATGCGCGGCGCCCACGCTGCGAGGATTGCGTCGTGAACGATCTCTGCCCCTCCAGTCGTGTCTGACCGCCCAGCGCGCTCCCGCAGCTTCGAGACTGTGGCAGAGGAGTACGAACGGCATCGGCCCGACTATCCCGAACAGGCGCTCCGCTGGGCTGCGGACCAGCTCGGCCTCGAGCCCGGGTCGCGGGTCCTCGACGTCGGCGCGGGAACGGGAAAGCTGACGCGCGGCCTCGTCGCGCTCGGCTTCGAAGCGGTGGCGGTCGAACCTGGAGGCCCGATGCTCGAGCAGCTCCGGCAGGCGGTCCCCGAAGCGGAGGCGCTCGAGGCGCCGGCCGAGTCGATCCCACTGCCGGAAGCGAGTGTCGGCGCCGGTTTCGCCGGCCAGGCGTTCCACTGGTTCGACCAGTCGCGGGCGCTGCCCGAGCTGCACCGCGTCATCCGGCCCGGAGGGGGCCTTGCTCTGCTCTGGAACTGGTGGGACGAGCGCGATCCTCTGCAGCGCGAGCTCGGCCCGATCGTCGGTTACGGAGGGCACGAGCCGTACACAGATGATGAGCTTCCCGGAGCGCCGTGGTTCGCCGAGGTGCGTAGGACGGTCGTCGAGAGCGCTTCCGAATCGAGTCCGTCCTCCTTGGTCGCATATCTCGCGACGACGAGCATCTACGTGACCATGGAGCCGGTCGAGCGAAAGCGGCGGCTCGACGAGGTGCGGGAGATCGCGGCCCGGTACGGCGAGCGGTTCCCGCTGCCGCAGCGGACCTACGCCGTCGCGTTCCGACGCCTCGAGCTCAGTTGACCCGCGGATCTTCGGGCATGCGGGCGACGAGCTCGTAGATCCCGCCCTTGCGGCGGAGCACGTCGCGCCACAGCTCGTCCGGATCGTCGGTGAAGGCGTCGTCGGGGAGCGCCGGCTCGAGGATCCAGTCCTCGTCGGCGAGCTCCGACTCGAGCTGCCCCTCTCCCCAGCCCGCGTAGCCCGCGAATACCCGCCGTCGTGTCGTCGCCGGGACGATCTCCTCCGGCTCGTCCAAGGAGGGGAAGCCGAGCGCGCCGAAGAGCGGCACAGCGGCGTCATCCGGATCGAGGAACTCACCGAGCACGAGCACTGCTTCGGGCTGCACCGGGCCACCCACCCAGACCTGCTCGCCGTCGTCGACGACCGGCTCGAGCTGCGGCACCGCGCCGGCCACCTCCATCGGCGACGGACGATTGAGGACGAGCCCTGCCGCACCCTCCTCGGTGTGCTCGGTCACGAGGATGACCGCGCGGCGGAAGTTGGGGTCGAGCAGGGAGGGAGAGGCAACGAGGAGGTGTCCGCAGAGCGAGTCCACGGGCCCATTGTGGCGACCGGAGGCTATTCGTCGCTCGATCGGTACGAGACGATCTGGACGCGCTCGAGCGTCAGCATCCCTTCGCCGACCATCTCGTCGAGCATCGGAACCACGCGGTCGATCTGCTCTGGCGTGTCGACGATCTCGATCACGACGGGCAGGTCCTCGGAGAGTCGCAGGATCCGGGAGGTATGGAGGCGCGAGTCGGCGCCGAAGCCCTCGATACCACGGATCACGGTCGCGCCGGCCAGCCCCTCCTTCCGCACGCGTTCGACGATCGCCTGATAGAGCGGCTTGCCGTGCCACGTGTCGGACTCACCGATGAAGAGCCGCAGCAGCTTGCCTTCGCCCTCGAGCTTCACAGCGCTCTCCCCGCGACCACTCCGAGATAGACCGCGAAGAGACCTGCTGCCGCGCTGCCGAGGAGGTTCGCGGCGGCGAGCGCGAGCGCACCGTCCTCGAGCAGGCGGTACGTCTCGTACGTGAGTGTCGAGAAGGTCGTGTAGGCGCCCAGGAAGCCGATCGCGAGCGTCGACCGCAGCCATGGCGCCGTCGTCAGCTGTTCCGTCATGAGCGTCAGCAGGAAGCCGAGCACGAGCGCGCCGCTCACGTTGACGACGAACGTGCCCCACGGAAAGGATGTGGGCAGCCGCCGAGACACCACTCCGTCGAGCCCGTACCGGGCGAGTGCTCCGAGCGCTCCGGCGATGCCGATGGCCACGATCGTCCGCAACTCAAGCTCCTTTCGATCGTAGGAGCCATCAGCCTCTGGCGGCGGTTCGCGGCGAGCTCCATCGCCTGGCGCCCGCGGGCGCCCGCCGGAAAACTAGCCGTGCGCGGGCGTCAACGCGACGAGCAGGCCGCCGTCGTCGTCGAGCGCAGGGAAGAAGTCGCCGATCACGCGCTTGACCTGGCCGCCGCGGGTTCGCAGCTGGAGCTGCTCGTTGAGGCGGCGCACGCCCCACTCGAGTGAGAGCTTGACCGGGTTCTTCTCCTCCTCGAAGCCGGCGAGGCCGAAGGCGGCGACCACGTCGGTGCCGAGCACGTCCTGCTCGCTCCAGCCGCTCAGCTCGAAGATGCCGCGTCCGAGCGCGAGGATCCGGCCCTCCTGGTCGCAGGTGACCAGACCGGTCGTCGGTGCCGGGTAGTAGTCGTCCATCAGCTCGAAGAGGAAGCCGAACCCGCAGTGGTGACAGGCGACGGCTTCGTCGAACAGGCCCTCCTTGCGGTCGATGTCGACCGAGCGCTCCTTGCAGTTCGGGCAGATGAAGTTCGGCACGCGTTCAGGGTACTCGGGTCAGAACCAGTGCTTGCGGCGGAACCACCAGAGCTGTAGCGCGGTGGTGACGATGATCAGTCCCCACACGAAGCCGTAGCCAAAGTGCCAACGCAGCTCGGGGATGTTGCGGAAGTTCTGGCCGTAGAGGCCGACGATGAAGGTGGGGAGGAGCAGGAGCGCCGCGATCACCGTCAGGCGCTTCATCACGTCGTTCTGGTCGTTCGCAATCTTCGCCTGCTGGTAGTCGCGAACACCGGCCAGCAGGTCCCGGGCGAGGTCGAGGCCGTCGGACGCGCGGAGGAACTTGTCGTAGGCGGCGTTGAAGGCGACTTCGACGTCCCGGGGAAAGACGTCGGGGCCCTCCTCGACCTCCACCGTCCCGTCGATCACGCGGCGCACAGCGTCGCGCATGGGGCTGAGCGTGCGCCGGATGTGGAGGAGGTCGTGCCGGAGCGTCGAGATGCGGGCGCGGGTGAGCCCGGCCTGCTGCGCCTCGACTCGGTCCTCGAGCTCGTCGATCTCGTCGTCGAGAGAGTCCACGAGATCGAGGTAGCGCTCCGCGATCTCGTCCACGAGGCGGTATGCGAGCAGCCCTGCGGAGTCTTGCGGCTTCGCCGCCGCGCGCACCACGGCCACGTCGCATGCCGGCCTGCCGCCCGGCGGCGTCTTGCGCACCGTGAGAAGCGTGTCATGCGTGATGACGAGGTCGATCTCCTGGTAGTAGACGCTGTCTTCCGCGGGCACGGCGACCGCGATGAGAAAGATGCCGAAGACGTATTCGCCGTGACCGATGAGTGTCGGACGCGGCTCGTCCTCGTGCTGCGGCGGAGCGAGAAGCTGGGCGAGGGCGGTGTCCTCGAGCTCGCGAGGCGCTTTCTCCCGCAACTCCTCCAGCGTCGGGTCGAGCAGGTCGATCCAGGTAGCAGTCATCGCGGCGCGATTCGCCGCGCGCGCGCCTACACCTTTGTCGGCTCGGCCTCCGCCCTCGGCGCGGTGAGGGCCGAGGCCGCGTGGCCCTCCTCGGCAGCGAGGAAACGCTCGGCGTCGAGTGCGGCCATACAGCCGCTGCCGGCGGCGGTGACCGCCTGGCGGTAGACGTGGTCCTGGACGTCGCCTGCGGCGAACACGCCCGGTACGTTCGTCTCGGTCGTGCCCGGCTTCGTGACGAGGTAGCCGTTCGCGTCGTGGTCGAGCTGGTCGAGGAACAGCTTCGTGTTGGGGTCGTGGCCGATCGCCACGAAGAGTGCGCCGGCTTCGACCTCCTCTGTCTCGCCGGTCTCGGTGTTGCGGAGCCGGAGGCCGCTGATCGACTCCTCGCCGAGGACTTCGTCCACGACGTACGGCGTCTTGAGCTCGATCTTGTCGTTGTCGCGCGCCCGGTCGATCATGATCTGTGAGGCGCGGAACTCGTCGCGGCGGTGGACGAGAGACACCTTGTAGCCGAAGCGGGTGAGGAACAGGGCCTCCTCGAACGCCGAGTCGCCGCCGCCGACCACGAAGATGTGCTTGTCGCGGAAGAAGGAGCCGTCGCACGTTGCGCACGCCGAGACGCCACGGCCCTGCAGGCGCTTCTCGGAGTCGAGGCCGAGCCAACGGGCGCTCGCGCCGGTGGCGATGATCACCGAGCGGGCCTGGTACTCCTCGTCCTCGACCCACACGCGGAACGGACGCTCCGAGAAGTCGACGCGTGTCACGTTGTCGGTCACGAAATCCGTGCCGAAGCGCTCGGCCTGGCGCCGGAATTCCGCCATCATCTCCGGGCCCATGACGCCATCGGGGTACCCGGGATAGTTCTCGACATCGCTCGTGACCATGAGCTGGCCACCCCAGCTGAAGCCCTCGATCACGAGCGGCCGCAGGTTCGCGCGCGCAGCATAAAGAGCCGCGGTGTAACCCGCAGGCCCTCCTCCGATCACGATCAAGTCACGTACGTCAGTCATGGATTCCTCTCTGCAAAAACGTGTCTGCTGTATTAAACGATTCGAGCCGGATTGACGTTCCCGAAGCGGCCGGGCGCCAAGGCGTAGAATTCCGCACCGAAGGGGAGACGGGCGCCGTGGCCGGATCGATCACGTGGGAGCAACTGCGCGAGCTTGCGGCCTTCCGGGCGAAGCAGGGCTGCGCCGTGAGCGTCTATGTCGGTCTCGATCCCAGCATCGTGCCGACCCCGGGCGATCTCGCCGCGCATACGCGGTCGGTGCTCGCCCGTGCCGAGCGCCAGCTGGACGAGCGACGCGCCGAGCTCTCCCACGACGAGCGGAAAGCGCTCGCGCACGATCTGGAGCGAATCGGAGCCTGGTTCGAGGACGAGTTCAGCCGCGAGGGGGTGCAAGGCGTCGCGGTCTTCGCCGCCGACCTCGACGACCTGTTCCAACCGCTCCTGCTGCCGTGGCCGGTGGACGACGAGGCGCGCATCGCGAACCAGCTCTACCTCGCGCCGCTCGTTCGCGTGGTCGGGCGCGGGGACGGCGCGCTCGTCGCCTACGTGGGACGCGAGCGTGGCGACGTCTACCGGCTCCGCGCGGGCCGGCTCATCCCGCTCGTCGACGAGTCGGCGGACGTTCCGGGCCGCCACGACCAGGGCGGGTGGTCGCAGTCGCGCTACGAGCGCCACATCGAGACGATCGTCGACCGGCATCTGCGTGACGTCGCCGATGCGCTCGACCGCTGTGTGCGCGGGCTGCGGGACGTGCGGGTCGTGCTCGCCGGGCCGGAGGAGACACGATCCGAGTTCGAGAGCCTGCTCTCGTCGGAGGTGCGGGGCGCGCTCGTGGGCTGGGTCGCGGCGGAGGCGCACGTCGATGCGCCGCGGCTGCTGGAGGCTGCTCAACCGCTGCTCGAAGAGTGGCGTGTCGGGAGGGAGGAGGAGCTGCTCGCGCGCTGGCGGGAGGAGGCCGCGCGCAACGGCCGCGCCGCCGCCGGCTGGGAGGAGACCCTGCAGGCCGCGTCCGACGGCCGCGTCGAGCTCCTGCTCGTGCAGGAGGGCGCCGACCGGCCGGCCTACGTGTGCCCGGCGTGCGGCCGAGCGCAGGCCGAGGACGGGACCTGCCCGCTCGACGGGACGACCCTGCAGGCGGCCGACGGCGGCCTCGATCTCGTCGTCCACCAGACGCTGACCCACGGCGGAACCGTCGAGGTCATCGGAGAGGAGCATCACGACCTCGAGCCTGTCGGCGGCGTCGCCGCGCTGCTTCGCTTTTAGCTAGGCCGCGTCGAGCGCGCGCGGCAGCGCCGGCGGCTCGGCGGGAGCAGCTTCGACCTCGAGGTCGGCCGCACGCTCGAGCCGTGTCTCGAAGCGGTCGAGGCGCTTGTCCGCCTCCGCGTACTTGCTCTGAGCCCGGGAGAGGTGCGTCCCAACGAGCTCGAAGTCCTCGCGGAACTTCCCGAAGTCCTTCTGTAGCGCGGCGCAGTAGGCCATCACCTCGTGGGCGGTCTGCTCGATCTGGAGCCCCTTGAGCCCCATGACGATCACCTGGAGGTATGCGGTGAACGTCGTCGCCGAGACCGGGAAGACGCGCCGCTCGTGGGCATAGGTCAGGAGCTGGCCGGTCTTGCCACAGACGAGCTCGTAATAGATCGCCTCGGCAGGCAGGTACATGAGCGCGAAGTCGTACGTGCCCTCGGCCGGGAGGATGTACTTCGCCGAGATGTCGTCGATGTGCTTCTTCACGTCGCGCGCGAACGCCTTCTCGTGCAGCTGGCGCTGCGCCTCGTCCTCGGCCCCGACCATCAGCTCGAAGTTGTCGAGCGGGAACTTCGAGTCCACGGGTACGAGCCTGTCGACCCGGATCACGGCGTCGACACGGTCGCCGGTGGCGAACGTGTGCTGCATCGCGTAGGCCTCGTGCGGTAGGCGGTCGCGCAGGAGGTTCTCGAGGAGGAGCTCCCCGAAGCCGCCCCTCGCTTTCGGAGGGCGCAATGCCTGCTCGAGCCGCGCGAGATCCTGCGCGCGGGCGATCATCGTCTCCGTCGCCTTCGTCACCTCGCCGAGCCGCTCGTGGATCTGCGTCGCGGTCTGGCCGCTGCTCGCGAGGCGGCGGTCGAGCGTCTCCGTCACGTCGGCGAGCCGGCGGTCCACCTCCGCGTTCCGCTCTCCGAGTTGGCGGCCCGTTTCCTCGCGCAGCGATGCGAGCTGGGCTCCGATCGCGCGGGGCAACCAGACGACGGCGGCGCCGAGCGCGACGAGGACGAGGACGATCAGGAGTCCGACGATCATCGGGGCGCAGAACCCTAGAGATCAGGTCGGACGGACCACTAAAACGCCGGCCCCGACGAACCCGAAAGTCCATCGGAACCGGCTCGCAGAGCCTAGCCGGGAGGACCAGCAGAGGTCAAGAAAGAAAAGTGCGCTCTTTGCGGATTTTCGCCCGCGACCGGGGGAACGCTAGGTCTTGGCGAGCGCGGCGTCGAGCGCCTGCTCGGTGTCCTGCAGGTTAGGCGCGTAGCCCGGTGCCATGACGTCGTGCAGCTTGCCACCGGCAGGGCCGACGAGGACGGTCGGCGTGCCCGCGACCTTTGCCTTCTTGGCGAGCGTATCGACCTGGCTCGCAATCGTTTTCGCATTCGAGCTGTTCACGTCCGCCCACCACTTGTGCAGATTGAGCCCCGTCACGCTGGCGGCGATCATGGCCATCTCGCGGCTGTCCAGCCAGCCGCTCTCCTCCGTGCCCTGGTTGTCGTAGAGGACCTTGGCGTACTCGTATCCCTTGTTCTGGAACGAGGCGGCGATCACGCCGAGCCGACCGGAGAACGACTGATTCCCGAGGAAGGCCCACGGCAGTACGTGCAGTTGCACCTTGCCCGTCTTGACGTACTTCTGGACGACTTCCGGCAGATAGCTGACCTCGTAGTTCTGGCAGATCGGGCACTGGACGTCGATGAACATCTCCATCTCGACGGGTGCGGAGGGCTTGCCGAGCACGATCCCCTTCTGCGGGACGCCCTTGAAGAGCGCGTTCGCGTCGGGCGCGCCCTGCAGCGCGATCGGGCTGTTCGCGTTCCCGCGCGCCCCCAGGCCGTTGAGGACGCCGCCGCCCCCGCCTCCGCTGCTGCCACTGCTGCTGCCGCGTGAGAGCACGACGCCGAGCACGATGGCGATCACCACGACCGCGAGCACGCCACCCGCAATCGCGAGCGCGCGCGGCGATGCCTGGCGCGGGCGGGCTCCCCCGACGCCCTTGGAGCGCACGGGCGGCGGCGTCCGCACTCCCGCTACGGCCGCTTCGCGCCTCTGCTGTCTTGCTCTCTTACCGCTCGGCATCTGCGGGCAGGGTAGCCGTCATATCGGCTTCCCCGGCGGATGCGAGGACCAAGAATCCGATGAGAAGGAGGAAGCCGGTGAGAGCGAGCGTCGGGATCGTCATGTAGCCGAACTCGTTGATCCACTTCACACCACACCCGCCCGGCGCAGAAGCCAGGCACTGGGTCGGCTCCTTGATCACCTTGTTCTCGATCAGGAGGTGGTAGATCGAGACGCACGCACCGACGACCGGAAGCGGGATGAGATAGCGCGCCGCGCGGTTGTCGCCGTGCCACGCCATGAGCAGGGTGAGGATCGAGAGCGGGTACATGCAGATCCGCTGGAACCAGCAGAGCTCGCACGGCGGGAAGTTCGCGATCTGCGAGAAGAAGAGGCTCCCTCCCGTCGCGATCGCGGCTACCACGAATGCCGCCCACAGCTCGTATCCCCAGAGCAACCGGCGGAGCGCGTCGAGCGGCCCGCGGACGCCGACGAGCGCGAGCAGCCCGACGACGAGCATCACCACGACGAGCACCTGCCCGACGACGCCGAGAACGGAGAGAGCGACGATCGTGTCGTGCGTCATCGGGCCGCAGGGTATCCGGCGGCGCGGAGGGCGGTACCCTCAGGCCGCCGGGGTGGCGGAACTGGTCAGACGCGTCCGACTTAAAATCGGGTGGCCCTCGGGCCGTGCGGGTTCGAGTCCCGCCCCCGGCATCGCATAACCGGGCGGGCGGCCGCCGGGACTATTCTCAGCGCAGTGGCGACGCCTCCGACCCGCCGACACCGCGTCGTTGTGGTCGGCGGCGGTTTCGGTGGGCTCCAGGCGACGCTCGCCCTCCGGAGAGCTCAGGTCGAGGTGACGCTCGTCGACCGCAGGAACTTCCACCTCTTCCAGCCACTCACGTATCAGGTCGCGACCGGCGCGCTCTCGTCGGGGGAGATCGCCTATCCGCTGCGGGCGATCTTCAAGCGGGACCGCAACATCCGCGTGGTGATGGCCGAGGTCTCCGGTTTCGACCTCGAGGCACGAAAGCTGCTCGTGCGTCCGGTCGGGGGCACCCCGGCGCCGGAATCGATCCCGTACGACACGCTCATCGTCGCGGGCGGCTCGAGCTACTCGTACTTCGGCCACGACGACTGGACGAACTTCGCGGCCGAGGTGAAGTCGCTGGAGAGCGCGCTCGTCGTTCGAAGCCGCCTGCTCAGCGCCTTCGAGGCGGCCGAGCAGGAGCTCGATCCCGGGCGCCAGACGGCATGGCTCACCTTCGTCGTCGTCGGCGCGGGGCCGACCGGCGTCGAGATGGCCGGCCAGATCGGCGAGCTCGCCCGCGACACCTTGCGGCACGACTTCCGCCGCATCGATCCGCGTGCCGCCCGCATCCTCCTGGTCGAGGCCGCGGATCGCGTGCTGACGACGTTCCCGCCCTCGCTCTCGGCCAAGGCGAGGCGCTCGCTCGAGAAGCTCGGCGTGACCGTCCTCACGGGGCGGACGGTCACCGGAGTCGATGCCGAGAGCGTGACGATCGATGCCGAGCGCATCCCCACGCGCACGGTCGTCTGGGCGGCGGGCGTCGTCGCATCCGGGCTCGCCGGCACGCTCGCCGAGCTGACCGGCGCGGAGCGCGACCGCGCTGGACGAGTGACAGTCGAACCGGACCTGACGCTCCCGGGCCACCCCGAGGTGTTCGCGCTCGGTGACATGGTCCGGCTTCACGACACTGTCCTGCCGGGTGTCGCGCCGGTGGCGATGCAGCAGGGGCGCTACGCGGCCGGCGTTGTGCGCGACCGCATCCGCGGCCGCGACACGCGCCCGTTCCGCTACCACGACAAGGGCAATCTCGCGACGATCGGGCGCGCGGCGGCGGTCGCCGATCTGAGAGGGCTGAAGCTCAGCGGCGTCCTCGCCTGGATCACCTGGCTCTTCGTCCACCTCTTCTACCTCGTGGGCTTCCAGAACCGCGTTCTGGTGCTCATCCGCTGGCTGTTCAGCTTCACGACGCACGGCCGCGGCGCCCGGCTGATCACGAGGGCGCCGGGCGACGACGCCTAGCCCTCGGGTTCGACGTCGCGTTCACACGGGATCGGAGCATCGCGGGACATCATCCGATCGTGGCGATGCGGCGGGCAGCGTCGAGCGGGACGCTGGGCGGTGCTCGTGAGCGGAGAGCCGACCCATCCGAAGCTGGAGCGCACGAGGAGCGCCGCCCGCACGGGCGGTCGCTGGGCCGGCTACGGCTGGTTCATGTCGTTCGGGACCATCCTCCCCCTCTGGATATTCCTCAGCGGGTACGTCGTGCACGTGACCCTGGTCGGCGCCCCGCTGGCGAGGCGCATCTACCGGCTCGGGATCTGGACGTCGACCCTCGGCCAGGAGCCGCCCGGCAAGGAGAAGCTCGACGCGCGCAGGGCGAAGTCGACCAAGAAACCGCTGTTCGAGCGCATCCGCCCGTACTCGCCGCCCGGGATCCTCGAGCGTCGCGACAGGCCCGTGTCGCTGCCCGCCCGCGTGGTCTGGTTCGTGCTCGCCGGGTGGTGGCTCGGGGCCGTGTGGGTCGTCGTGTCGTGGAGCGTCTTTCTGCTTCCGTATCCGCTGTTCGACGCCGTCCGCAACCTGTTGGCCGAGCTCCCGTCGGTGATGACGCTGTCCCAGCCCGCCCCGGCGGCCGAGTAGTTGCGGTGCGGAGCAGCGAGGAGCAGACTCGAGGCATGTCCGAGTTGGAGCACCTCGGCGGCGAGATCGAGGATGCGATCGAGCGGGTGCGGGTCCCGGCCTACGTGATCGACCGACACGGGATCATCCGGTGGCTCAACCCGGCGGCACGCAAGATCGTCGGCGACGTTCGCGGGCGCCAGATCTCCTCCGTCGTCGCGCCCGAGGAGTCGCGCAGGGCGCGGGAGATCTTCGCCCGCAACCTGGTCGGGCCCGCGTCGGGGTCGGACAACAGGGGGATCGTTCTGGACGCCGACGGGGAGCGCGTGGCCGTCGAGGTCAGTGCCGTGCCGCTAAGGAGCGGCGGGCACGTGATCGGCGTCTTCGGACAGGTCAAGAACGTCGACGACGGCGACCCGCCTCCGCCGCCCCACCCGAGCCTCACTCCGCGGCAGGTCGAGGTGCTGCGCCTGCTCGAGGAGGGGCGCTCGACCGATCAGATCGCGGGTGAGCTTCATCTCAGCATCGACACGGTGCGGAACCACATCCGCCACCTCCTGCGCGCGCTCAACGCCCACTCCCGGCTCGAGGCCGTCGCGATCGGGCGGCGGGAGCACCTCGCCCTGAGCTGATCAGAGCCCTGTCTGCGCCTCGACCCGGCCTTCCCGTACGGCGGCCTCGAGTGCCCGGTAGTCCCGCTCGTTCTGGTCGGCGTACGTCTCGGCGAAGGCGGCCATCGCCCGGTCGAACGCGTCCGATTTGCCGAGGTACGAGGCGATCGCCACCCGGTCGCCCGAGCGGGCATGGGCGCGGGCGAGCGTCCAGCCGCACATCCTCCCGTAGGCGGCGGCGCCGGTGGGGACGGCCGCCTCGAAGGAGAACGAGCCCTTCCAGTCCTTGAGCTGGCGGATGTAGAAGTCACGCTCCTGGCCGTCGAGGCCGGCGCTGACGTGCTGCCAGCCGAGGAAGATGTCGCTCACCGCCTGCATCAGGCGCTGGCCGGCGACGACGCGCTGGCCGGAGTTGCTGTACTCGCTCTTGCCGACATATCGCTCGAGGACGGACGGCTGCGCTTCCTTGATCTGGAGAAACAGCGGGTCCTGGTCGTCGGCACCGAGCAGGAGCGCGATCCAGGCGCGGGTGCCGACGCTTCCGACCCCGACGACCTTCCGGGCGAGATGGACGAACCGGAACTCCTCGAGGAGGTGGCGCCGGTCGGTCTCGAGCGTGCGCCGGTACGAGCGGATGAGCTTGCCTATCTCCTGCTCGAGCGCCTCCCGCTCCGTCTCCGTCGGCAGAAGCTCCTCGATCGGCACGATCAGAGGCGGGTCGCTGATGATGCGACGCTCGCCGTCGACGACGTGCGTCAGCTTCTCGAAGGCCTGCATGCTGTCTTTCGTGCGCGACTTCTCGACCTGAGCTCGGGCCCGCTTCAGGCGCTTCGGGTCGACCCCGGACGTGAACTCGGCCGCCGCATGGTCGACCGAGAGATGTGCGTACCAGACGTCGAGGTTGCGCATCCCCGCGAAGGCGATCATCGCTTCCCGGTAGGCGCGGACGGTGTCGAGCACGACTGCGCGGCGCTCCTTGTCGACGAACCCGTTCTCGCGGCCGCCGATCGCGAAGCTCGCCGCGAGCCGCTTAACGTCCCATTCCCAGGGTCCGGGCGCGGTTTCGTCGAAGTCGTTGATGTCGAAGACGAGGTTCCGCTCCGGCGAGCCGAAGACGCCGAAGTTCGCCAGGTGTGCATCGCCGCACAGCTGCGCGCGAAGTCCCGAGCTCGCGGTTCGTGCGAGGTCGGCCGCCATGATCAGCGCGCCGCCGCGGTAGAACGCGAAAGGTGACGCGAGCATCCGCCCGTAGCGGATCGGCACCAGCTCGGGCACCCGCGACTCCGCCTGTTCCTCGAGCAGCGCGACCGGGTCACGAGGCGCTGCGAACTCGATCTCCGCGTGCGCCGCGCGCGGTACCTCGGCTCGCGCGGCTTTCCCGCGGGCGGCCCCTTCTGTTGCGCGCGTGCTCGCCACGACACGACCAGCATCTCACCGAGGGACGGTCGAAGCCTCCGCCAGAGTGGGTGATTTGACGGTCTGGTGACGGGCCTCGACGCCGGTCATCCCTTGTGGATGACGACCGGCGACGCGTGAGCACGCAGCGTGTCGTCCGTAGACGTTCGGACGACGAAAGAGGGAGACCGGCTATGTCGAGCGTGGCGATGGCGTCGCCTGCCGTAGCGGCGGCGGCGACGGACGAATCGGGCGACGTACTGGTCGTCTTCGGGATCACCGGCGACCTCGCGAAAGTCATGACGTTCCGGTCGCTGTACCGGCTCGAGGCGCACGGATTGCTCGACTGCCCGATCGTCGGCGTCGCGGTCGACGACTGGTCGGTGGACGACCTGCGGGAACGCGCGCGCACGTCGATCGAGGGCACGGGCGAGAAGATCGACCCGGCGGTGTTCGACCGTTTCGCCGAGCGCCTCTCCTACGTCTCCGGCGACTTCACCGATCCGGCGACCTACGAGCGGGTCGGCGCGGCGATCGAGGGCAAGACCACGCCCGTCTTCTACCTCGAGATCCCGCCGTTCCTGTTCGGGCGGGTCGTGAAGCAGCTCTCCGAGGCGGGTCTGACGCGAGGCGCGCGGATCGTCGTCGAGAAGCCGTTCGGGCACGACCTCGAATCGGCTCGCGCACTCGCCGCGGAGCTGCACCAGTACATCGACGAATCCCAGCTGTTCCGCATCGATCACTACCTCGGGAAGATGGGGCTCGACGAGATCCTCCACCTGCGATTCCAGAACGCGATTCTCGAGCCGATCTGGAACCGCAACTACGTTGCCGCGGTCGAGATCACGATGGCCGAGTCGTTCGGCGTCGAAGATCGCGGTCACTTCTACGACCCGGTCGGAGCGTTGCGCGACGTCGTCGTCAACCACCTCATGCAGGTGGTGGCGGCCTCCGCGATGGAGGTGCCTTCGCGGGCCGACGCGGACACCCTCAAGAACTCCGTCGCCGCACTCTTCCACTCGGTCGAGCCGGCGAGCCCCGAGCACTACGTGCGCGGCCAGTACGACGGCTACACGTCGATCGACGGGGTCGCCCCCGACTCGGCCACGGAGACGTACGCGGCGCTCAAGCTCGGGATCGAGAACTGGCGCTGGTCCGGGGTGCCGTTCTTCATCCGCACCGGCAAGCGGCTGCCGGTGACCCAGACGGAGCTCCGGATCGTCTTCAAGCGCCCACCGCGACTCGGTTTCGCGCGCGGACGGGAGTCGGAGGCGAACCAGCTCGTCGTCAAGCTGGACCCGTCGACCGGCGTCCGGCTCATCGTCGACGCCCACCGCGCCGACGTGGGTGGGCCCGCGCCGATCACGCTGGACGTGGAGTTCGCCGCCGAAGGGGGAGAGGGACCGACGCCCTACGAGGTGCTGCTCCACGCCGCCCTCGTCGGTGACAGCAAGCGCTTCACGAGGCAGGACGCAGTCGAGGAAGCGTGGCGGGTGATGCAACCGCTTCTCGACTCCCCGCCGCCGGTGCATGCGTACGCGCCGGGGTCGTGGGGGCCCGAGGCGGCAGACCGGCTCGTCGCCGGCTACGGCCACTGGCACGGACCCTGGATCGAGAGCTAGCTCGGCGCCTGCCGAGGAAGGAGCGGCCGATGACCGCAGTCGAGGACAAGCAACCAGCTCAGAGCGCGCCGCAGAGCGCGGCCGCGCCGTCGCCGTTCCCGCCGATCGCGGACTACGCGTTTCTGTCCGACTGCCACACGGGAGCCCTAGTCGCCCCCGACGGCGCGGTCGACTGGCTCTGCATTCCCCGCTTCGACGCTCCCAGCGTCTTCGGCAGCCTCCTCGACCGCCAGGCGGGCTTCTTCCGCTTCGCTCCGTTCCGGATCTTCCACCCGACGGCGCGCACGTACCAGCCCGGAACGAACGTCTTCGAGACGACCTGGATGACGCCGTCCGGCTGGGCCGTCGTGCGTGACGCCCTGACGCTGGGGCCTCGCGATCACGAGGACACCGTCACGCCCCACGCGCGGCCGCCGGCCGACGACGACGCCGACCACATGCTCGTGCGAACGGTCGAGTGCCTCGACGGCCACGTGGAGATCGAGCTCGTGTGCGAGCCCGCATTCGACTACGGCCGCACGCCGGCCACCTGGGCGCCGGTCGACGGGGCGCCGAATGCGCTCGACGCAGCCGGAGCCGGCGTGACGTTCAGGCTCGTATCCGATCTTCCAATCGACATCGAAGGCGACCGGGCCCGCGGGCGTCACGTCCTGCAGGCAGGCGAAAAGGCGTACTGCGCGCTGTCGTGGGCCGAGGAGTTTGCGGCACCGCAGACCGTCGACGAAGCGACGGCGCGGCTCGACGCGACGACGCGCTTCTGGCGCAGGTGGCTGAGCAATGCGCGGATCCCGGATCATCGGCTGCGCGACGAGGTGCAGCGGTCGGCGCTGACGATCAAGGGACTGACCTACATGCCGACGGGCGCGACCGTGGCCGCACTCACGACCTCGCTCCCCGAGACGCCCGGCGGAGAGCGGAACTGGGACTACCGCTACACGTGGATGCGCGACACGACCTTCACGCTCCAGGCGCTGCACTTCCTGAACCTCGACTGGGAGGCGAGCGAGTTCATGGAGTTCGTCGCCGACCTCGAGCCCACGGAGGACGGCTCGCTGCAGATCATGTACGGCATCGACGGCAGGCGTGACCTGCGGGAGTCGACGCGCGACGAGCTGACCGGGTACTCCGGGGCGCGGCCCGTGCGGATCGGCAACGGCGCCTTCGACCAGCGCCAGAACGACGTCTTCGGAGCCGTTCTCGACTCGATCCTTCTCCACAGCCGGCACAGCGAACGGCTACCCCGGCGTCTCTGGCCGATCGTGCAGGCTCAGGCGGAGTGTGCGACGCAGGTCTGGCGCAACCCGGACCAGGGGATCTGGGAGGCGCGCGGCAAGCCACAGCACTACGTCTCGTCGAAGCTGATGTGCTGGGTCGCGCTCGACCGCGCCGCCAAACTGGCGGAGATCCGCGGCGATCCGGGCTCGCAGGAGACGTGGCGCGCCACCGCCGACGAGATCCGGGCGGACATCCTCGAGCACGGCGCTCGCGACGGCGTCCTCCGGCAGCACTACGGCACCGACGCCCTCGACGCGTCGACGCTCCTCGCGGCGATCTTCGGGTTCCTTCCGGCCGACGACGAGACGCTGCACAAATCGGTGCTGGCGATCGCCGACGACCTGACCGAGGACGGCTTCGTCCTGCGCTACCTGACCGACGAGACCGACGACGGCCTCTCCGGCAAGGAAGGCACGTTCCTGATCTGCTCGTTCTGGCTCGTATCGGCGCTCGCGATCATCGGCGAGAAGCAGGCCGCCGCCGACCTCATGGAGCGCCTCCTGCGGGTCTCGTCACCGCTCGGCCTCTACGCGGAGGAGTTCGACGCACCGACGGGACGGCACCTCGGCAACTTCCCCCAGGCGTTCTCGCACCTGGCCCTGATCGAGGCCGCCGCCCGCATCATCGTCCCCGAGCTGCTCGAGGAGTATTGATGGACTCGTATGACGTGATCATCGTCGGCACCGGGGCCGGGGGCGGCACGCTCGCCCGCGCCCTCGCACCATCGGGCAAGCGGATCCTGCTGCTCGAACGCGGAGACTGGCTGCCGCGCGAGCCGCAGAACTGGCTGGCGCAGGACGTCTTCGTCGAGAACCGGTACGTGTCCGAGGACACGTGGTACGACGAGCAGAAACAGCCCTTCCAGCCGCAGATCCACTACTTCGTCGGCGGAGCGACCAAGCTCTACGGCGCAGCGCTCTATCGGCTCCGTGCCGAGGACTTCGACGAGCTCCAGCATCACGACGGCGTCTCACCGGCGTGGCCGATCTCCTACGACGAGCTCGAGCCGTACTACACCCTCGCCGAGCAGCGCTACCACGTTCACGGAGCCCGCGGCGAGGATCCGACGGAGCCGCCGTCGAGCGCCCCGTACCCGCACCCGGCGGTCTCGCACGAGCCCCGAATCCAGCGCCTCTCCGACGACCTCGAGGCACTCGGCTACCACCCGTTCCATGCGCCGTGCGGCGTCATGCTCGACGAGTCGAACCCGCCCTTCAGCGCCTGCGTCCGCTGCTCGAACTGCGACGGCTTCCCGTGCGCCGTGCATGGCAAGTCGGACGCCGACGTGCTCGGGGTCCGACCGGCGATCGAGCACCCGAACGTCACGCTGCTGACGAATGCGAAGGCGGTCCGGCTCGAGACGAACGAAGCGGGCACCGCCGTCACCGGCGTGGTCGTGGAGCGCGAGGGCGAGACCGACCGCGTCGTCGGCGACGTCGTCGTGCTCGCCTGTGGGGCCGCGAACACGGCGAAGCTCCTCTTGCTCTCTGCGACGGACCGGCACCCGGACGGGCTGGCGAACGGCTCCGGCCAGGTCGGGCGCAACTACATGTTCCACGCCAGCCGCGCCGTGCTCGCACTCTCCCGCGAGGAGAACCCGACCGTTTTCCAGAAGACCCTCGGGCTCAACGACTTCTACTTCGCCGGCGACGAGTTCGACTACCCGCTCGGCAACATCCAGATGGTCGGCAAGTCGCAGGCGCCGATGTTCCGCGGCGAACGGCCGCGTGAGACGCGACTCGCGCCCGAGTGGACGCTCGAAAAGGTCGCGCGCCACGCGATCGACTTCTGGCTGTCGACCGAGGACCTTCCGCGTCCCGACAACCGCGTGACCGTCGACCGGGACGGCCGTCTGACGCTCGCGTACAAGGCAACGAACGACGTCCCGAAGCAGGACCTGTACAAGAAGCTCCACTCGATGCTCGGCGGTCTCGGGATGCACGAGCACCACCTGCTGCACCGCTTCGCCTACATGAAGAACGACATCCCGGTCGCGGGCTGCGCCCACCAGGCCGGCACCTGCCGCTTCGGCACGGATCCGGCCGCATCCGTTCTCGACGTCGACTGCAAGGCGCACGAGCTGGACAACCTCTACGTCGTCGACACCAGTGTCTTCCCGAGCATCGGAGCGGTCAATCCGGCGTTGACCGCGATGGCGAACTCCCTGCGCGTGGGCGACCGCCTCCTCGAGCGCCTGGGAGCACCCACCGCGGTGGCCGCGGAGGTCGGGGTTTGATCGAGCACGGCGCCCCCGTCGCCGAGAAGGGCGGACAGATCGACATCGCGTTCGAGGAGCAGCGTGTCGCGGTGGTCAGCCTCGGCGGCGGGCTCCGCTCGTACACGGCCGCCGGCCGGGAGCTGCTCGACGGCTTCCCCGCCGGGAAGCGGCCAACCTCGGGGCGGGGCCAAGTGCTTGCGCCGTGGCCGAACCGGATCGAGGACGGGAGCTACGAGTTCGACGGCAAGCGGCTTCAGCTACCGCTCACCGAGCCCGAGCACGGAAACGCGATCCACGGGCTGGTCCGTGGCGCGACGTGGAACGTCTTCGACGTGGCGCCCGACCGCGTCGCGCTGGACTACCTGCTCGAGCCACAGCCGGGCTACCCCTTCACGGTCGCTCTCGGCATCGAGTACGCCCTCTCGGCCGCCGGCCTCACCGTGACGACGACGGCTCGAAACATCGGCACCGATGCATGCCCCTACGGGAGCGGACAGCACCCGTATCTCAGACTCGGGACGCCGACCGTCGACGACCTGCGACTGCGGGTGCCGGGTCAGGTCGTCGTCTTCTCCGACGACCGCGGGCTTCCCGCACGGTCCGATCGCGTCGACGGCACCGAATACGACTTCCGCTCCGACCGGATGATCGGCGGAACCGTGCTCGACAACGCCTACACGGACCTCGAACGCGGTACCGGCGGCCGCGCGCGCGTCCTGCTCGACGACCCGAGCACAAACTCGGGAGTCACGCTCTGGGTGGACGAGAGCTACCCCTACCTCATGGTGTTCACGGGCGATCCGCTGCCCGACGTCGCCAGGCGCAGCATCGCGATCGAGCCGATGACCTGTCCGCCGAACGCGTTCCGCACGGGCGAATCGCTGATCCGTCTCGAGCCGGGCGAGTCGACCGCGAGCACGTGGGGGATCGAGCCACGGCTCGCAGGAGAGGGAGGTCTCGATGTCCGCTGACGGTCGTCCCCGTGTGCTGATCCTCGGTGGCGGGTTCGCCGGAGTCGGCGCAGCGCAGAAGCTGAAGGACGCCGACGCCGAGGTCGTGCTCGTCGACAGGCACGACTACCACACGTTCCAGCCGCTCCTCTACCAGCTCGCCACGGGGTTGCTCGAGACGACAGGGGTGGGACATTCCCTCCGCGACCTCCTCGCCCGCCACGACAACACGACCATCCACAAGGCGAGCGTCACTGCGATCGATCTCGACGAGCGGACGGTCAGCTTCGACGAGATTGCACCGATCTCGTACGACTATCTCGTCTTCGGTCTCGGCGCGGAGGTCAACTTCTTCGGCACGTCGGGCGCGGAGGAGCACGCTTTCCCGATGTACACCCTCTCCGACGCCGTGCGCCTCAAGGATCATCTTCTCGACCGGTGGGAGGCGGCCGACCGGGATCCGAGCCTCCTCTCGCAGGGCGCGCTGAATGTCGTGGTGGTCGGCGGCGGCCCGACGGGCGTCGAGACCGCGGGCGCGATCGCCGAGCTGTACCGCGGCGACCTCGCCAAGGACTACAACGGCGTGAGCGAGGAGGACGCGCGCGTCACGCTGGTCGAGGCCGGTCCCGAGCTCTTCCCGATGTTCAAGCCGAAGCTGCGGGAGTACACGGCCAAGGCTCTCGCCGACCGGACGGTCGAGGTGCGGACCGGCACCGCCGTCTCGTCGGTCGCGCCGACGGAGGTCACCCTGAAGTCGGGCGACGTGCTTCGCGCGCACACGCTGGTCTGGGGCGCCGGCCTCCAGGGGAACGCGCTCATCCCTTCGCTCGGGCTCGAGCTGCAGCGCGGAAACCGAATCGGCGTCGGTCCCGAGCTCACGCTTCCCGGCCATCCCGAGGTCTTCGTCGTCGGGGACGCAGCGGCGATCACCGACGCGAAGACCGACACCGTGCTGCCCCAGCTCGGCTCGGTCGCTCTCCAGTCGGGCGAGCACGTGGGGGAGACGATCGACCGGACCGTCGCGGGCAAGGAGACGAAGCCGTTCGCCTACCGCGACAAGGGCACCATGGCGGCGATCGGCCGTGGCGCCGCGGTCGTGCAGATGCTCGGCGGTCGCACCATGACCGGCCGGAAGGCGCAGCTCGCGTGGGGCACCGTCCATCTCGCGCTGCTACCGACGAACTCAGGACCGGGCAAAGGCGGTCGTCGACTGGGCCGGTGCGGCGACGACTCACCAGCGGTCGGGCCGGATCACGGTGGAAAGCTCGTAGTGCTCGGGTCGCTCGGGTAGCGGGCGAACGATGCTGACCCTGGCGTCGAACCTGGTTGCTGCGCGGAGCCAGATGGCGTTCACGCTGGGGTTCCACATCATCCTGGCGTCGCTGGGCGTGGCGCTGCCCGCGATGATGCTGATCGCGAACTACCGCGGCCTGCGCCATGACGACCCGGACGCGCTGCGGCTCGCCCGGCGCTGGTCCAAGGCGGTCGCGGTGACCTTCGCGGTCGGCGCGGTGACCGGGACCGTGCTCTCGTTCGAGTTCGGGCTCCTCTGGCCGGCGTTCACGGGCCGGTTCGGCGGCGTGTTCGGCGTCCTGTTCGCGATCGAGGGAATCTTCTTCTTCCTCGAGGCGATCTTCATCGCGATCTACATCTTCGGCTGGAAGTACCTGTCGCCCTGGGCGCATTTCTGGGCGGGTGTCCCGGTCGTGATCACGGGCCTGGGCGGCGCGTTCTCGGTGGTTGCGGTGAACTCGTGGATGAACCAGCCCCAGGGGTTCTCGCCGACCTCGGGCACGGTCACCTCGGTCGACGCGTGGAAGGTGATCTTCAACCCGGCGGTCTCCTACGAGGTGCCGCACATGATCCTGGCGGCGTACCTAGTGACCGGCTTCCTGCTCGCCTCGATCTACGCGGTCGGCATGCTGCGCGGCCGGCGAGACCGCCTGCACCGGCTCGGCCTGCTGATCCCGTTGACCGTCGCGTGCATCGCCACGCCGATCCAGTTCGCCGTCGGCGACACGGCCGCCCGGGCGATCGCCCACGACCAGCCCGAGAAGTTCGCCGGCATGGAGTGCGTGCAGCACACCTCGACGGACGTCACGGAGTACATCGGCGGACGCTGTACGGCGAGCGGCGTAAAGGGCGGGATCGCGATCCCCGGTCTCGACTCGTTCCTCGTCGGCTGGAGCACGAGCACGCAGGTGACCGGGCTCGACGCCGTTCCTCCCGACGACCGTCCCCCCGCCAACACGATGCTCCACTGGTCGTTCGACACGATGGTCGGGATCTGCTCCCTCCTAATCCTGCTCGCGCTCTGGCTGGGGATCGGGTGGTGGCGCAAACGAGACTTCCCGAAATCGCGCTGGTTCCTACGCGCGATCGCCGTCTCGGGGATCGCGTCGGTGGTCGCGCTCGAGTGCGGCTGGATCGTGACCGAGGTGGGCCGCCAGCCGTGGATCGTGTACGACGTGCTGCGCACCTCGGATGCGGTCACGCATGCCCACGGCATCTGGATCACGTTCGGCCTGATCGTCGGGCTCTACGTCGCGCTCGGCGCGACCCTGATCATCTCGCTGCGCGCGATGTCGCGGCGCTGGCGGCGGAACGACCAGGAGCTGGACGACGTGCCGTACGGCCCCGAGTCGGGGCCGCCGCCCGGGCTGGCCGGGGAGCCGGCATGAGCGAGGCGGACGCCGTCGCCGGCGTGCTCCTCGTCGGTGCGACGATGTACGCAGTCTTCGGGGGCGCCGACTTCGGTGCCGGCGTCTGGAGCCTGCTCGCGGGCCGGGGCGACGGCGGTCGGCGCCCCCGCGCGTTGATCGACTGGGCGATCGGCCCGGTGTGGGAGGCCAACCACGTGTGGCTGATCTTCACGCTTGTCGTGCTCTGGACCGGCTTCCCCACGGCGTTCGAGTCGATCTTCTCCACGCTGTTCATCCCGCTCAGCCTCGCGGCCCTCGGGATCGTGCTGCGGGGTGCCGGGTTCGCGTTCCAGCACACGGCACGGCGGGCGCGGGGGCGGGCCTTTGCGGTGCGCTTCTTCGGGGTGGCCTCGCTTCTGACGCCGTTCTTCATGGGCACGGTGGTGGGAGCGATCGCGGGCGAGCGCGTGCCGGTCGGGAATGAGGCCGGCAACCTCGTGACGAGCTGGGTGAACCCGTTGTCGCTGGTGCTCGGCGCGCTCTTCGTCGCGACCGGGGCGTACGTGTCGGCGGTGTTCCTCGTCAGCGATGCCCGGCGCGCCGCGACGCCCGACCTCGAGCGGTACTTCGTCAACCGCGCGCTGGGAGCCGCCCTCGCAGCCGGCGCGCTCGCGGTGGCCGGGCTGGTCGTCCTGCACCGGGACGGGCGATTCGTCTTCGACGGCCTGAAGGGCGATGCGCTCCCGCTCGTGATCGCCTCGTTCGTTTTCGGGATCGCGGTGCTCGTCCTGCTGCGGCGCGGCGCCCGGAGTGGCGCTCGGCCGCTCGCGGTGGGAGCCGTCGTCGCCGTCATCTGGGCGTGGGGCATCGCGCAGCACCCGTACCTGCTCCCGCAGGTGCTCACCATCGATGCGGCGGCGGCGCCGAGCACGACCCTCACGGCCGTGCTGATCGTCTTCGGGATCGCGGTCGTGGTCGTCCTGCCGTCGCTGGCGCTGCTGTTCACGCTCGTCCAGCGCAACCTCGTCGAGGAGACCGAGCGGCCGGCGGAGGGCTAACGAGAGTGCGGCCACGAACTGCGCGAGGGTCCGTTCCGGAACGCGCTCGAGGGTCGACGCATCAGCCTCGAACTCGAGCCGCTCTACGTGGTGACTTGTACCGGGAGGGTCGCGACCCAGATCACGGTTCCGAGGAAGATGAGCCAGCCGAGCGCAAGCAGTGCTTTGCGCGTGCTCGGGGTCTGGAGCTTCGTGCTGATCCCGGCGAAGAAGAGCGAGGTGGCGAAAAGCACGACGGCGAGCATGTAGTTGTCGGCGCGTTGGTTCGCGTTCTTCGACACTTGAGAGTCGGCGGCTGCGAGGGAGTCGAGGCGGTCCGCCCGGGTCGAGGCCTTCAGCCGGTACTGGTGCATCGCGAATGGCGTAGGTGGAGCCGCCGTGCTCGTGAACGGCCGGGTCGCGATCCAGGCGGTGAATGCGGGCTTGAACTCGGGTCGGAAGCGGGCGGCGTAGAAGGCAGCCAACGCCGGGCGATGCTCTTCGTGGGCGTTGACCCACTGGATGAAGGTGGCGACGTCGATCTGCAGTTGCCGGGTCGCCAGTGCCGCGGCTCGGTTGACTTCGATGCGCGCAGCGGTGGCGTGGCTGGTCCGGACGGCCTGCTCTCCGGTCCACTGGCGGGACTGGTATGCCGACCACGCGGTCGCGACGCTGGCGAGCGCGAGCAGGACCGTCGCAGCAAGCTCCCAGCGACGATCGGGGGTGCTCACCATCTGCGACCATACCCCGTGTGAGCTCGGAGATGGGTGCCGCCGCCGGGACACCTGCCGTCGACGCGTCGCAGGAGTCGCTGGGCGAGTCGCGCTGGCCGCCCACAGCGGCGCTCGTCGTCTACATCGGCTTCACCATCGCGATTCGCCTGTGGTTGCCGGGCGAGTCCCCGATACGGCTGCCCTGGCTCGTGCCGTCGCTCGAAGCGGCGCTGCTGATCGCGCTCGTCGCCGGCGACCCGGGCCGCCTTGCGAGGCGCACTCCCTGGGTGCGACGCATCGCGGTCGCCATCGTCGTCGTGCTCGTCGCGGCCGCGTTGTGGGCGACGGTCCTCCTCGTCTACGACCTGATCAAGGGGCACGGCGTCAGCCAATCGGCCACGAAGCTTCTCGCGTCGGGTGCTGCCGTCTGGCTCGGCAACAACCTGGCCTTCGGGATGCTCTACTGGCTGATGGACGGCGGCGGCCCGATCGCGCGCTCTCGCAACCCGACCCCTGTCGATTTCGCCTTCACCCAGCAGATGAGCCCGGAGCTCGCCCCTCCCGGCTGGCGGCCGGTGTTCCTCGACTACCTGCACCTCGGCTTCACCAACGCGACGGCCTTCAGCCCCACTGACGTGATGCCGCTCACCCTCCGGGCAAAGTACGTGATGCTGGTGCAATCGACCGTCGCCCTTGCGCTCTTCGGGCTCGTCGTGGCGCGAGCGGTCAACGCGTTCACCTGACGCGGGATTTCGTGGCCTGCAACCGACGCCGGTCCACGTGGAATGATTTCGTCCTGACGGGATGAGTAACGGCGCGGCGGGCCGCCGTAGCTTTCCGACCGATGGCACCCGCTGCGGACGATCCGCAGGGCGGCGCTCCCGATCGCGCTGGTCTTGTTCTCGTCGCCCTGATCCTCGTGGCAGCGGTCGCGAACCTGAACCTGTCGGTCGCGAACGTCGCGCTGCCCTCGATCGGCAAGCACTTCGACTCGAGCCAGACGACGCTCGACCTGATCGCCGTCGGCTACTCGCTCGGGCTCGCCTGCTCGGTGCTCTGGCTCGGCGCGCTCGGCGACCGCTACGGACGCAAGACGATGCTCCTGCTCGGCACGTTGCTCGCGATCCCGTTCTCGCTTCTCGCGGCCTTCGCGTGGACGGACAGCGTGCTCATCGTCGCCAGGATCGGCGGCGGCCTGGCGGCCGGGATGGCGTACCCGACGACGCTGGCACTGATCACCGCACTGTGGTCGGGCCCCGGCCGCACGAAGTCGATCGCGCTCTGGTCCGGTCTAGGCGGCGCGATCGCGGCGCTCGGGCCGCTCCTGTCGGGCCTGCTGCTCGAGCATTTCTACTGGGGCTCGGTCTTCCTGCTGACGCTGCCGCTCGCCGTGGTCGCGGTCGTGGTCGCCTGGCGGTACGTGCCCGCGCACGTGAACGAGAGCACGGAATCGGTCGACAACCTCGGCGGGATCCTCTCGCTCGTGCTGGTCGGGGCTCTCATCCTCGCGATCAACTTCGCGCCCGTGCCCAACAAGGGGACGCTGACGGTCGTGCTCGCGATCGTGGCCGTCGTGGCGCTGCTCCTGTTCCTCTGGCGCCAGCGAAGGGCCCGGAACCCGCTCTACGACCTCGACGTGGCCTCCCGTCCGCCGTTCTGGGTCGCCGCCTGCGCCGGGATCATCGTCTTCGGCTCGCTGATGGGCGCCATGTTCGTCGGCCAGCAGTTCCTCCAGAACGTGCTCGGCTACTCGACGCTCGACGCAGGGCTCGCGATCCTGCCGGCGGCTGCCTGCATGGTCATCGTGGCGCCGCGCTCGGCGAAGATCGTGGAGGCGCGCGGCGCGCGCTTCACCCTCCTCTTCGGCTACGTGTTCGTGTTGCTCGGCTTCGTGGCGATGCTCGTCCTCTGGAAGGACGGGATCTCGTACTGGAAGGTCGGCCTGGCCTATGCGCTCGTCGGGATCGGGGTCGGGCTCGCCGGCACGCCCGCGTCGCATTCGCTGACCGGCTCGGTGCCCGTCCGGCGCGTCGGCATGGCCTCGGGCACCGCCGATCTCCAGCGCGACCTCGGCGGCGCGATCATGCAGTCGATCTTCGGCGCCCTGTTGACGGCCGGCTATGCCGCGGCGGCCGGCGCCGAGATCAGCGCGTCCGGCGCGCACGTGACGCAGAACGTCGAGAACCAGCTCACGAAGTCGTTCAGCGGCGCACAGGCCATCGCGGAGCAGTACCCGAGCCACGCCGCCCAGATCACCGCCGGGGCGAAGACCGCCTTCCTGCAGGGCGACCAGTGGGCATACCTCGCGGGCATCCTCGCCGTGCTGCTCGGCGGCGTGATCGTCTTCTTCTGCTTCCCGCGGATGGAGCGCGAGAAGACGCTTCTCGCCGAGTACCACGCCGCCGACGCCGAGCCGGTGGTCGCACCGGACGTCCCCGCCGGACCGCCGCAGCCCACCCCCGTCTAGTGACCCTCGGCGTCAGCTTTTTCTCGCTCAGCAGCTGGGCGCTCGCCCTGATCATCTTCGCGATCGTCGCTGCGGTCACAGGCGCCGGTGTGGTGCTGGGTCGCAGCATGCGCGAGCACCACGAGACGTTGCGGGAGCCGTTCGGGGCGGCGCAGGGGGCGCTCCTCGGCGTGGTCGCTCTAATTCTCGCGTTCGGCCTCACCCTCGCCGTCGGCCGGTACGAGGATCGCCGGGCCGCGGTCGTCGCGGACGCGAATGCGATCGGGACGACGTATCTGCGGGCTCAGCTCCTGGCGGAGCCGGCACGGACGCGCTCCCTCGTGCTGCTCCGCAGCTACACGGACCTTGCCCTCCGGATGTCGTACGAGGTACCGAACAGTCCGGCGATGCAACGGACCGCCGCGCAGGAGGACGTCCTGCAGAGGCGACTCTGGGGATTGGCCGGCGAGGCGATCGGCGCGGCCCCGAACGCGTCCGCGGAGCGGCTGTACGTCGATGCTCTGAACACGATGATCGACGAGCAGACCGTCCGCCTCTCGGCGCTCAACAACCGCGTACCGGGAACGGTTCTCGCGCTCGAGGTGATCGGAGCGTCCGTCGCCCTGGGCCTCCTCGGTCTCTACCTCTCGGTGCTCGGCCGCGGCGTGTGGCCGATGGTCTTCGCGACGGTGCTGGTGACGATGCTGCTGCTCGTGACCTTCGACCTCGACCGTCCGACCCGCGGCCTCATCACCATCCCCGACACGCCGTACACCGCGCTACGCGCCTCGATGACTTTGCCCCCCGCCGCCTCCCCTCCCTAAGCGATGGATGCCGCAACCTATGACGTCTATGTCGTCATCGACCTGTTCCTGCTCTTGCTGATCGGGGTCGGTCCCAAGGTCGCGCTGGTCCCGTTCCTCGAAGTCACCAAGGGGATGGACGACCGAACGCGGGCGATCGTCACCCGGAAGATGCTCACCACCGCTGCGGTCGTGGCTGTGGTCCTCGTCCTTCTCGGGGAGGTTCTGCGCCGGCTGCTCCACTTCTCGACGGGTGCACTGGGCATCGCGGGCGGGGTGGTGCTTCTGATCATCGCGGTGCAGATGATCCTCTCCTCCGCCGAACCGGAGACGCACCGCGCCCTCCAGGGGAAGGACGCGGTCCAACTGGCGGTCTTCCCTCTTGCGATCCCCTACCTTCTCAACCCGGCCGGGGTCGTCGTGCTCGTGACGGAGTCGGCGGAGGCCGGCTCCGTCGGCCACCTTGCGGTGGTGCTCGGCTTGCTCGCGCTGGTGCTCGCGATCGACGTCATCGTTTTCCGCGGGGCCAACCGGGTGAGCGGGCACCTGGACGAGAGCCGGATGCTGGTGACCGAGAAGGTCTTCGGCTTCCTTCTGGCGGCCCTCGCGGTTCAGCTGGCCCTGAACGGCCTGGACGACCTCGGGTTGATCCACCTGACCGGCCATTAGCCGTCAGCGAAGGACGGCAGCGAAGATCAAGCAGGCCGTGAGGAGCACTGCCGCAATCGCCAGCACCAATCGCGAGACCCATGCCTGTCGCAACATCCTCTGCCCTCAGACGAAGTCGAAGCGCTCGGTGTTGAGACGGTTTGCAGGCACGCCGACCGACAGCAGGAGGGTCTCCATCGCGTCGAGCATCGCAGGCGAGCCGCAGACGAAAAACTCGTACCTCTCGTAGTGGCGCCTGGGGACATGCCTGGCGATGACGTCGGCGTCGATACGACCGGCTTCGCCCGTCCAACCCTCGGACGGCTCGGCGAGGACGTGCACCACCTGTAGGTTCGGCATCGTCTCCTTCAGCTCCTCGAGCTGTTCGCGGAAGATGACGTCCTCCCAGCGGTTGCTGGCGTAGAGGAGGATCACCGGCCTGACGTCCTCGCGCGCCCGCATCGTCAGCAGCATGCTGTAGAGCGGCGTGATGCCCACGCCGCCGCCGATGAAGACGTAACCCTGCGCCTGCTGCCGGTCGATCGAGAAGACGCCGTGGGGGCCGTCGATATACGCGCGGGTGCCGACGGGGAACGAGCGAACTCGACCGGTGAAGTCGCCGCTCGCCTTGATCGTCATGGCCACCCGTCCATTCGCACCGCCCTCGGCTCCCGAGGAAAGGGAGAACGGGTGGTGGACGCGCGCGAATGCGGAGCGGCCGATGACGATCCAGCCGAACTGGCCCGGCTCGAACTCGAAGCCCTCGTGGCGAACGGGCTCGAGTAGCAACGTCGTCGCATCTCCGCGCTCGGGATTCACTGCGGTGATCCGCCACGGATGGCGCAGCCGTCGCAGGGGCTGAAGCACGCGGATCCAGAGGAGCAGCGTCACGAGCCCACCCCCGAAGAACCAGAAGAGGGGTCGCTTGACGTCCCCGGAGACGTAGTAGCCGACGCCCTCGATGTGGGCGAGCGCGAGGACCACGACAGCGACGGCAAGCAAGCCATGCGAGACCTGCCAGACCTCGTAGGAAAGGCGAAGGCGCGTCCGGAGCAGCGAGACCCCGACCAGGACGAGCAGCAGTAGGAGGGCGGCGACGGCAAAACGGGCGCGCCACGGCGCCGTGAAGACGTTCAGGAGCGGCAGGTACTTCGAGGCGTTCTGGATGAACAGGAGGATCGGGTGCGCGAGGATGAAGGCGACCGCGACGTACGAGATCTCCCGGTGGAACCGCGTCAGGGCATCGATCCCGAACGGCGCCGCGACGACCTTGAAGCGAGCGATCAGCGCGAACTGCAGGCCCATCATCGCGAGCCCCACGAAGCCCAGCGCGACCGAGAGCTCGACGACGAACGGACGGCCCTTCGGCGGATTGCCGAGCGCCACGATTGCAAGCGGCGTCAGCACGAGCAGCAGGTACAGCGCCACCCATGCCGCACCCGCGAGCGCGCTCTTCACGGCAGCCGGCCTTAGGTGAGCTTCACGACGATGCGGCCGGCGTACGTCGCGTTCCCGGGAAGCTCCTCGGTCGCAGTCACGACGCAGGTGCCGTAGCGCGTCTCGATCGGATCTCCCTTGCTCGGAGGCCCGAGGAGCTCGATCTCCTCGAGGTCATTGAGGTTCGGTCCTTCCACCGCGATGATGAACCGCTGCATCAGTGCGCCATTGTCGCCGGTCCGGCCCGGGTCGCATCGTCCGGTCCGGGTGATGTAGGACTAGGATCAGGACTGCGATGGCGAGCGACGCGGAGATCTCGGGCTCGATCGACGAGCTCGTGCAAGAGGAACACCGCCTCTGGGAGGCGGAGTCGCGCGGCGAGGCCGGCGAGGCGGAACGACGCAGGCTCGCCGAGGTGAAGATCGCGCTCGACCAGTGCTGGGACCTGCTCCGGCAGCGGCGCGCCCTCGAGGAGTTCGGGCGGAACCCCGACTCCGCGACCGCCCGCCCGGAAGAGGTCGTCGAGCGCTACCAGCAGTAGCGCGAGAGGTTCATCGCCCGAGCACTCCGGCGTAGACCGCCTCGAGCTGCGCGGTCGGGTCGCCGAAGCGCGCGTGCACCTCGCGCAGGTTCCGTTCGCCGTAGCGGCGGCGCAGCTCCGGGTCGCGGGCGAGCCGGAGGATGGCCTCAGTCACCGCCTCGACGTCGCGGCGCTCCACGACCTCGCCGCCCTCGCCCTGCTGGATCCACTCCTCGATCGACGGCGCGCGGCCGGCGACGAGCGGGACGCCGCTCGCCATCGTCTCGAGCAGCGACGCGGGGGAGGAGTCGACGTCCGCGAGCGTGACCGCGAAGTCGGCGGAGGCGGTCACGGACGGCAGCTCCGCCGCGGGCACGTCCTGTACGGCCATGTACGGCTCGAGCCCGAGCTCCGACACGAGCTGCTCGAACTCCCCCCGCGTCCAGCCGCCGCCGGCACTCGAGAAGAGCCGGAGCTCGGGCACCTCCTGCCTTGCCGCCGCGAACGCGCGCAGGAGCACGTCGAGGTTCGTGTACGGGCGGAAGTTGCGGAGCGAGAGGCAGACGATCGCGTCGTCGGGCCAGCCGAGCGCGTGCCAGCGGCCACGGTCGGCGCGCTCCGGCGAGTAGGCGTCGATGCGCGCGTGCCAGAGGACGCGGTGGAACTTCGCGCGGTCGGCCCCGAGGCTGACCGCCGCGTCCTCGAGCGCCTGTGAGTTCACGACGTAGGCCAGGGCGCGCTCGGGCGCGATCGCCACGCGCGCACGCTCTTCCGCCGCCGGCGATTGCCACGCGTCGACGATCGCGTCCTTGCCCCACGGGCTGACGACGAGCGGCCCGAGCCCGGCGCGCGCCGCCCAGTAGCCGTACGGCATGAGGTAGTGGGAATGGACGACGTCCGGTTTGACGCGGTCGGCGAGCCGGTCGAGCGCGGACGCCATCCGGAAGCGACGCAGCACCGGCACGCGCAGCAGCGGGTCGAGCTCCTGGAAGCGGTGGACCTCGATGCCGTCGAGCTCCCCGCGCGGGTTGACCCGGCCCGAGGCAACGTGAACCTCGTGGCCCTTCTCCGCCAGCCGGTTCGCCCAGCGCGCGAAATGGCGCGACTTCGCGTCTCCGATCCCCAGGATCCGCAGGCGGTCGTCAGCCATCGGCGCCTTCGAGCATGAACACGACCATCTTCTGGTTGTCGGGGTGACCCCAGTCGCCGGCGTACGACATCGTCAGGCCCGTCCCCTGACAGGCGGCGCGGAGCGTGTCGATGTCGTAGTGGTACTTGTCGCGGTCGTAGTAGGACACGACCCGCTCGGACTGCTGGATCGAACCGAGGTACTTCTTCCCCTGCGGATTCTCGTAGATCGTCGCGTAGAACCTGCCGCCCGGCCGCAGCACCTTGGCCATCTCGACGAGGCAGCGCAGGATCGCGTTCATGGGCAGGTGCGTGAACACCGACTGGGCGATCGCGTAGTCGAAGGTCTGCCCGAGCTTGCTGAACTCGAAGGCGCCGTTCACGAGCAGCAGCGGGTTCTTGTCCTCGACCCCGTACCGCGGCAGCTCCACCTTCCGCGCGCGCTCGAGCGTGTCGGCGCGCTTGTCGACGCCCGCGTAGTGGCCCGGCTCGAGGTAGCCCATGAAGTGCACGCCGGCTCGCAACGGCCCGCAGCCGACGTCGAGGACGTAGTCGTCCGGCTCGAGCCCCTGCTCGACGAGATAGTCGAGCTGGAGCTTGCCGAGGTAGTCCCAGAACGCCGTCGTCCCGCGCACCGTGCCGCGGTGCCAGTCGGGATCCCAGAGGCGGCGGTAGCGCTCGGGGAGCGAGCGGCGCACGCGCCGCTTCACCCCGATGGGAACGTGCTGCTTGAGATTCGTGAGGATCGTTTGCCGGTCAGCTGCCATGGATGCCTCCAGACGGTTGCACTACCGGCTTCCGCCGGTGGATGCCGCGGTGAGCGAAGCGCCCGATCTGCACGAGCGCCGGCTTCGGATCGTCGCGGGCGAAGACGGCGTCGACGTACGGGGGCCGCTCGAGCGCGAGCGGCGAGCCGGCCATCAGCGTGATCGCCCAGCGCTTCCCGTCGCCGTGCATCCGCGCCGGCGGAAGCGGCTCGCCGACCAGGTCGCGGTAGGCGATGTACGGGAGGTCGACCCCGCAGGCGGCGGCGAGGCTGTGCCACTGCCAGAGGCGCGGGTTGACCTCCATCAGCTTGTAGCGGCCGTCGCGCGGATCGCGCTTCGTCTCCACCTGTGAGATCCCGTGAAAGTCGAGCGCGCGCAGGAACGCGAGCCCCTGCTCGACGACTTCCTCCACCCAGATCGCCTCGCCGACTCGGGCGCTGCCCATGAAGCCGCGCGTCTGGCTCAGCTTGTGGCCGGAGAAGCGGCCGAGCGCCTCGCCGTCGCGGTTCACGTAGCTGCCGAGGGTGAACAGCTCCTCGTCGCCGCCGGGGATGAGCTCCTGCACCATCGGCTCGAAGGGCGCGGCCGCTTCGTACGCGCTCTCGAGCTCGGCGGCGCTCTCGCAGCGGAAGAGCTGGCGCCGGTGGCTGCGCCGGAAGCCGACGTTCGCCGACGGCTTGACGACGACCGGAAAGCCGAGCTCCTCGCCGGCGGCGAGTGCCGCCTCGCGCGACGTGGGATGGAAGGTGCGGGGAACCGGGAGCCCGACCGACTCCGCTGTCTCGAGCTGGTGGCGCTTGCTCTGGATGCGCTCCAGCACGTCCCAGCTCGGAAAGGGGAAGCGGTAGCGGTCGCCGAGCACGTCGGCGTGGCGCGCGATCGCGTTCAGGTGCTCGTCGTGGGTCGGGAACACGGGGAGCGCGTCGGCGTCCGTCTCCTCGGCGAGCGTCCGGAGCGCCTCGATGAACCCCTTCTCGTCCTCGAGCGGATCGGGGGCGAGGCGCGGCTCCGCATAGCGGGAGCGGAAGCCGAGCGCGTAGGACCGGTGGTCGAGCGCGAGCACGCGGAGCCCCCGTCGCCCGAGCGAGCGGATGGCCGCGAGACCGTTCACCCAGGCGACCTCCACGACGACCGCCGTCCCCTTCCCAGACATCCGCGCGAGTCTAGTTGTGGGCCGGAAGAAGTCGCCTGAGCCGCTGTCGCTCGACCGGGAGGTAGAAGCCGAGCAGCCCGAGCGTGAGCGGATAGACGAGCGTGAGGCCGATCTCCAGCGGCAACGAGCTGGGGAGGAGCTTGCCCGCAGCCGTCAGCACGCCGGCGGCGAGGAGGACGACCGCGACCCGCCGCCACTGGTACGGGACGGGGTAGGCGTCCTGCGCGTTCAACGTCCTGACGAGCATGAGGAGGGCATAGGCGGCGAGCGTCGCGTAGGCGGCGCCCAGCATCCCGTAGGCCGGGATCAGCCAGAAGTTGAGGCCGACGTTGAGGATCGCGGCCGCGGCCGCCGCCACCCAGTTGAACTGCGTCTGTCGCGTCCGTCCCACGCCGATCGTGACCACGATGAAGCCGGCGTAGAAGACGCTCGAGAACGCGAGTGCCGGCACCGCGGTCGCCGCGGCCCAGAAGCCGTGGTTCTTCGGAGCCAGCAGGCGGACGATCCAGGGCGCGAGCAGGCTGAGCCCGATGCTCGCCCAGCAGGCGAGCAGCATCAGATAGGTCAGGACGTAGGAGTAGGCGCGCTTCGCATCGTCTTCGTGGACGATCGAGTAGGCGAACGCCGGCCACGCCGTCTGGAAGGCGGTGAAGAGGAGCACCATCACCGAGCCGATGCGCACGGCGAGGGAGTACTGCCCGACCTGGGTCAGGCTCGAGGCCGCCGGCGCGAGCTTGATCAGCATGAAGCGGTCGCCGAAGTTCGTGACCCAGAGTGCGAGCCCCGTGGGCACGAGCGGCAGGCCGAACCGGTTGACCGCTCGCAGGAGATCCCGGTCGAACTGGAGCCCGAGCTGCTCGCGCCGGTAGGCGAGGAGCACGGCGAATACGATCAGGGTGCCGCTGAAGTTGCCGACGATCACGCCGAGCGGCCCGAGCTTGTAGACGACCACGAGGATCACGGTGAGCGGAACCGTGATCGCGATGTTCGCGATCGTCGCCATCGAGAAGGCGATCGACCGCTTCTCGGCGCGGAAGAGGTTCGTCAGCTGCGCGTAGTTGACGTTGACCCAGAGGAGGACGCCCGTCGCGATCACGAGGCTCGTGCCGCTGCTGCTGAGCTTCTGGCTGCCGTGCTGCTGGTCGAGGCCGAGCCAGCGCGCGATCTGGGACGCAAAGACGACGCAGAGGATCAGCCCGAGCGTCGCCTTGAACATCTGGAACCAGAAGATCGTGCGGAGCAGCCGCTTCCGGTACTCGGGGTCCTCCGAGTCGAAGTAGAAGCGCATGAAGCCGTAGCCGCCGCCGGCGCGGAGCACCACGGTCGCCACGGCGGAGCCGGCCATCAATGTCTCGATGGCGCCGTAGTCCGCCGTCGAGAGGTAGCTCGTGTAGAGCGGGAGCATGAAGACCGCGAGGAAGCGCGAGACGATGCCGCCGACTCCGTAGATGAAGGAGTGGCGCGTCAGCTCCAGCAGCTGCGACACGAGGGAGCTCGGCTGCCCGTCCGGCGGGCCTCCGGTGGGGCCTCTGCGAAAGAGCCGGGCGGCGATCTGCGCCCTGGCCGCGCGGGCGCCCGACTTCGGCTTCGTGTCGGCGCTCACGAAGCTCGATGGTAGCCCGGAGGTCCGCGGACGCCCTACCCGTAGACTCGCGCTCCGTGGAGATCGCCGGTCGCGTCGAGCAACGCGCTCGCTGGGTTCTCGAAACGCTCGGCGCACGCGACCTCCGTCTCGGGGACGACATTCCGTACCGGCCGGAGGCCTGGGAGCAGGTCGAGCGTGGCGAACTGCCGCAGGGAGACGAGCTGGCCGCGGCGTTCTTCCACCTCGCCCGGATCGAGGAGGTCGGCGCGCCGCGTGACCGGCATGGCCGCTTCTTCGCCTCCTCGTCGCGTCTCGACCCGCTCGATCCGCAGCTCGAGCGGCTGCGCCGGGAGCTCGGGGCCAAGCCGCCGCAGTACGGGGATGCGCGGTTCGCGGTGGCGCTCACGCACGACGTGGACGTCCCGTGGCGCTGGACGCCGATCGGCATGCGCGGCGCGGCGGCGCGCCTCAAGGGTCACGTGCTCGCCCGCCGCGCGGGCCCGGCGCTCCACGAGGCGCACGGTCTCGCGCGCGTGCCGCTCCACAAGCTGCGTGGGAGCGACCCGAACTGGCGCTTCGCCGAGATCGTGGCGGAGGAACGCGCACACGAGGCGCGCTCCACGTTCTTCGTCATGGCGGGCCACGGCCACCGGGCCGACGGGGCCGCGCCGGAGTCCTACGACCGGCTACGCCCGAAGCTCGTCGAGGCGCTCGCGGAGACGGGAGCGGAGGTGGGTCTCCACGGCAGCTACCTCGCCGCCGAGGACCTCGACCGCCTCGCGCGCGAGCGCGCGCTCCTCGCGCAGCTCGACGGGCCGCTCCTCGGCCATCGCTATCACTACCTCCGCGTCGACCCGCACCGGAACCTCGCGCCGCTCGCCGAGATCGGCTTCCGCTACGACACCTCGCTCGGCTTCCCCGACGCCCTCGGCTTCCGCGCGGGGATCGCGCACCCGTTCCGGGCGTGGGACCTCGAGCGCAACCAGCCGTCCGAGCTGATCGAGGTGCCGCTCGCGGTGATGGACGCGACGCTCGCCGAGGAGCGCTACGAGGGGCTCTCGGCGGCGGCGGCGAAGCCGCGCGTCCTCGCGCTGCTCGACTGGGCCGCGGAGCACGGCGGCGGCTTCTCCATCCTCTGGCATCCCGAGCGGTTCGACGCGCCGAGTGCCCGCGGCTGGGACAGGCTGTACTTCGAGGTGATCGACGAGGTCCGGCAGCGGGGCGGCGTGTGCATGTCGGCCGGCGAGCTCGCAGCCTCGGCTGCGAACGCGCTCGGCCTGCCGGGCAGCTGACGCGCGCCCGTACACTCCGCGCGTGTCCGAGCTGGATGCGTCGCCGACGGAGCCGGTCCTCGAGTGGGACACGCAGCTTTTCCGCATGGCGCGTGCCCAGTACGAGCAGGCGCTGCCGTATGCGGACGTCTCGGACATGGTCGCCGAGCGCCTCAGCTACCCGGAGCGCGCGGTCATCGTCAGCGTCCCGCTCCGCCGCGACGACGGCTCGGTCGAGATCTTCCCCGGCTATCGCGTCCAGCACTCCACAGTGCTCGGCCCGACGAAGGGCGGCATGCGCTACGACCTCGACGTCTCGTTGGGCGAATGCGCCGCCCTTGCGAGCTGGATGACGTGGAAGTGCGCCCTGCTGCGGCTGCCGTACGGGGGTGCGAAGGGCGGAATCCGCTGCGACGTCACCGTCCTCTCCCAGCGGGAGCTCGAGAAGCTCACGCGCCGCTTCACGTCGGAGCTCATCCGGGAGATCGGCCCCCAGACCGACATCCCGGCGCCGGACATGGCGACGAACGAGCAGACGATGGCGTGGATGATGGACACGTACTCGATGCAGACCGGCTACGCCGTGCCGGAGGTCGTGACGGGCAAGCCGATCTCGATCGGCGGCTCCGTCTTCCGCCGCGAGGCGACCGGCGCCGGCGTCGTGATGGTCACCGAGCAGGCCTGCCGGCGGCTCGGCTACGAGCTCGCGGGCCACTCGTGCGTCGTGCAGGGCTTCGGGAACGTCGGCGGCGTTGCGGCCTCGGAGCTGCACGAGCGCGGCGCGCGGGTCGTCGCGGTCTCGGATGTCTCGGGCGGCGTCCACGACGAGCGCGGCCTGGACGTGCCGGCCCTGCACGCCTACGTCGCGGAGCACGGCTCGCTCGCCGGCTACGACCGTTGCGAGCGGATCACGAACGAGCAGCTCCTCGAGCTCCCCTGCGACGTCCTCGTCCTCGCCGCGCGCGAGGACCAGCTCACGAGCGCTAACGCCGACCGCGTACACGCGTCGCTGGTCATCGAGGGCGCGAACGGGCCGACGACGATCGAGGCGGACGAGATCCTCGGCGAGCGAGGGATTCCCGTCGTGCCGGACATCCTCACGAATGCCGGCGGCGTCACGGTCTCGTACTTCGAGTGGGTGCAGGACCTCGGCCGCCTGTTCTGGGACCGTGACGAGATCCGGCGCAAGCTGTCCGACAAGATGAGCGACGCCTTCGACCGGGTCTACTCCGTCTCGGCCGACAAGGGGATCACGCTGAGGCAGGCGGCGATGGTCGCTGCCATCCGCGAGGTCGCCGGAGCCCTCGAAGCTCGCGGGATCTTCCCCTAGAGACGAGAATGGACACGATGTCCCCTGAGACCGTCCGCGATGCGATGGTGCCCGAGCCGACGACGCTCGCGGCCGAGGCGAGCGCGCAGGAGGCCGGCCGCTGCTTCGCCGAGAACGGCGAGGTGCGGGCGATCTTCGTCACGGAGGACGGCGGGCGGCTCCTCGGCGTCGTGACGCGGAAGACGCTCGTGCGCGAGGTGGTCGCGACCGGGCTCGACCCGCGAAGCGTCGTGCTGCGCGAGATCGCGGAGCCGCCGAACTTCACCCTCGACGCCGGCCTCGAGCTCGAGAGCGCCTTCCACGTTCTCGAGGAAGAGGGACCTCGAGCGGGTGCCCGTCGTGGAGAAGGACGGACGTTTGGTCGGAGTGCTGTCGCGCGCGGTCGTGCAGCGGCGCCTTGCCGAGGACGAGCCGCCAGAGGGTGAGCCCGAGCCCGGCTCGTTGGTGCTCTAGCAGCAGGTGTAGGCGCCCGGAGGGGCGGCGCCCTCTTCCGGCTCCGGCAGCTCGGCTGCGGCGAGCGCCGCCCCGTCGAGCAGGTCGCGCTCGCTGACGCGGATCGCCTCGAGCCCGTAGGCGTCGAGGATCGCGACGAGGATCGCGGCGCCTGCGACGATGACCGGTGCCCGATCCGGGTCGAGTGCCGGCACCTGCCGCCGCTCCTCGAGAGGCACAGCGGCAAGCCGCTCCAGCTGTGCTCGGGCGCCCTCGCGGGTGAGCACGTGCCCGTGCACACGCTCGCGGTCGTAATTCTCGAGGCCCAGGTCGAGCGCGGCGAGGCTCGTGATGGTCGCGGCCACGCCGACTGCGTGCTGCGGCTCGAGCTCGGGGAGAAGCGCGCTCGCAGCCTCGATGCTCGCCTGAACGTCGTCGCCATGGCGCTCGGCGAAGCGGACCGAGCCGAGCGGCAGGCTCGTGCTGAAGTCGCCGAGGACGAGCTCGGTCGAGCCTCCGCCGATGTCGACGAGCAGCGTCCCGGGCTCGACGGCCCCGACACCGCGGCGCGTCAGCTCCGCCTCCTCGTCGCCCGAGAGCAGCTGCGCCGTGAAGCCGTAGCTCCACTCGATCTCGCCGAGAAAGGCCTCGCCGTTCTCCGCGTCGCGAACGGCGCTCGTCGCGACGAGGAGCGTCCGCTCGGCGGCAAGCGACTCGGCGATGCGGCGGTAGTCGGAGAGGGCGTTGCGGACACGGGCGATCGGCACGGGGAGGAGGCGGCGGCGGGCGTCCACGCCTTCGCCGAGGCGGGTGATGCGCGTCTCGCGGTGAAGCTCCTCGACGCGACCGTCGTCCACGCCGCCGACGAGGAGACGCGTCGTGTTCGTCCCGAGGTCGATCGCCGCAACGATCACTCCCGCTCCCGGCGCCGGCAAAGCCGGCGCCTCCACTCCTTGGTGAGCTCCGTCAAGCCTACGCTCACTTGCTAGGCACGACGGCGGTGCCCCAGACGGCCCAGTCCCACATCGATCCGATCGTAACGACGGTGCTACAATCGGGGCCGCGACGCGGGGTGGAGCAGTCAGGTAGCTCGCCGGGCTCATAACCCGGAGGTCGCAGGTTCAAATCCTGCCCCCGCTACTCGAAAGGCCCCGGAAACGGGGCCTTTCTCTTGCTGGATCCGAATCCTCGCGCAAGCCGGCGCCAGTCAGGTGAGAGGACGTGGGTCAGGCGAGTTTCACGGTGCGTCTTCGCGCGCGTCGTCTGCTCGCGACGCAGGCCCGCACAGCTTCCAGTGTCCCTCGGAGACAACGTCGACGGTGTCATCGGCAACCCTGATGGCCGTCTCGTCGTCGATCGCATACGCGGGATTCGATAGACCGGCGGCCCAGCGTTCTGCTTCGGCCATCGTGTTGTCCGGCAGGTCCGGATGGTCGACATGCGGGAAGATCGAGAAGTCGACGACGCCGAGCGCTTCGTCGCCGCCGGTGGGCGGCTCCCAGCCGACGAAGTCGACTCCGATCCGCGGGGTCATCACCATGCTGCCCGCGCTGAACCCCACCCAGACCGTCTCATGCAGCGACGGCAGGAGGTCCGCGAGGCCGGACTCACGCATCCAGTGGCACAGATACAGCGCGTCGCCGCCGTTCACCAACAGAGCGTCAGTCTCCCGGACCCATTGCACCCAGCGGTCTGAGCCCATACTGGGGAGCGCGGTGAGCTCTAGCAGACCCAGAGACTTCCAACCGAGCTCGGTCATCGGCTGTTCGGACCGCCCGCTGATGAACCTCCACGGCCCCGCCGGGGTGCTGTAGGAGCTCCCGTACGCCGCCGTCGGGACGCACAGTGCATTGGACTCGGCGATGGGCTTGCCCAGCAGCTCGACGAGCGCGTCGTGGATGCTCGCGTTCTTGATTCCCGCGGAAGTAAGAAGAAGTCTCATGCTGTCTCCCCGTCACTGTGTGGACTCCAATCGTGACTCAGAGACTCGGTGCTCGCGCACGAGTCATCGGTAGACCTGGCGAGCGGTCGAAGCATGAGGGCCGGCCGGGCCGTCTCGTCAGGTGTCTCTCCGAGACACTGACGCGGGCCAAGTCGCCACATCAGCGGGCGGCGTGAGCTGGTTCCATGAGTCCGGATGAGAGCGATTGAGCTCGTTTTCGTCGTCGGCTGGGCTGCGTTCTGGCTTTACTGGCTCATGGCAGCCTTTTCGATGAAGAGAGGCCGCGTGCCGTGGTCGCGCGAGCTGCGGATCAGGGCTGTGATCGTCGTTCTCGTGATCCTCCTGATTCGCTTGGGCGCGTTTCGGGGCCACGGCCTGAACACCGACCCGTGGCGCGCCGGCATCGGACTGGTCATCTTTGCTCTGGCGTTGGGATTCGCGATCTCGGCCCGCATCCACATCGGGCGCAACTGGGGCACCCCGATGACGCAAAAGGACGAGCCAGAGCTGGTGACCAGCGGTCCCTACCACCTGGTTCGCCACCCCATCTACTCGGGGATTCTCGTCGCGGGCATCGGGACCGCAGCGGCCCTCAACTGGTGGTGGCTGACCGCCGTGGCGCTGGCCGGCATCTACTTCCTGTACAGCGCGACGGTCGAGGAGCGCTACCTGATCGAGCAGTTCCCCAACACTTACCCGGTGTACAAGCGCTCGACCAAGATGCTCGTTCCGTTCATCTTCTAGCCCGGAGCCGGTCGCGGCGGCCGATCTCCTCCGTCGCGACCTGGCGAGGGGCCGGGCTGCTACGAATCTGCCACGGCTCTTGGGCGGGCCGGACCGGACGTTTCCGGCCAACGCTATGCCAATTGAGGAGGGCTCGACCGATGGCCACGCTGAACGAGAAGCAGGCGAGGCTCTTCACCGACCGCAACTGGGGCGTGATCGCGACCGTCCGCGAGGACGGATCACCTCAGGCCACGCCCGTCTGGATCGACTATGACGGCGAGAACGTGCTCGTCAACAGCGCCTACGGAAGGACAAAGGTCAAGAACATCGAGCGCGATCCGCGGGCGACCGTCACCGTCCTACCCGCTGAGGACCAGCAGTCCGGCTACGTGATGGTGAGCGGCCCCGCCAAGCTCGTCGAGGAGGGCGCGCTCGAGCACATCAACAAGCTCGCCAAGAAGTACCTGGGGGAGGACAAGTACCCCTACCTCGGGCCCGGCGAGAGGCGCGTGATCATCCAGATCCGCCCCGAACTCGTCGACGGCTTCGGCGCAGGCGGGTAGACGCATCCGCTGAGATAGCCGGCTAGGCGAGCCCCGCCGTCTGGGCGAGCAGGAAGACGTTGAGCGCGCTGATCAGCGCGGCGACCGCGACCGCGACGACGGTGGTCGGCAGACGGTTGACGTGGGCGCCCATCACGTCCCGGCGCCGCGTCAGCAACACCAGCGGGACGAGCGCGAAGGGGATCCCGAAGGAGAGGATGACCTGGCTGAAGACGAGCGCGCTCGTCGGGCTGAGACCGATCGCGAGCACGACGAGGGCGGGCACCATCGTCAGGGCGCGGCGGGCGAACACCGAGATCCGCAGGTTGACGAAGCCGGCCATCACGACCTGGCCGGCGTAGGTGCCGACGCTCGAGGACGACGCGCCGGAGGAGAGCAGCGCGACCGCGAAGGCGAGAGCCGCCGTGCCCCCGACGAGGTGGGAGAAGCCAGCGTGCGCGCCTTCGAGCGTGTCGACGTGCGACCACCCGGGCCGTCCGTGGAAGAGCTTGGCCGCGACGGCGAGCATCGCCATGTTCACGAGCCCGGCCAAGCCGAGAGCCACGAGGACGTCCGTCCGCTCGAAGCGCAGCACGCGTGCCCGCTCGCGCTCGTTCCGCACCGGCGTCCGTCCCTTGGTGAGCGCCGAGTGGAGGTAGATCACGTGCGGCATCACTGTGGCGCCGATGATCCCCACGGCCAGGTAGACGGAGCTGGAGCCGTGGAGGTCGGGGACGAGGCCGTGTGCGACCCCGCTCGCCGACGGCTCGATCTTCACCGTCTCGTAGAGGAAGCCGAGCAGGATCAGCCCGAGCAGCGCACTGATCGCAAGCTCGAAGCGGCGGAAGCCGTGCCGCTGCAGCTCGAGGAGCGCAAAGGCGATCACGCCGGTGATGAGGCCCGCCGGCAGGAGAGGTACGCCGAAGAGGAGGTTGAGCCCGAGCGCCGCGCCGATGAACTCCGCGACGTCGGTGGCCATCGCCATCGCCTCGGCCTGGATCCACAGGCCCCACGCGACCGGTCGCGGGTAGTGCTCGCGGCAGAGCTCGGGCAGGTTCCGGTCGGTGACCACGCCGAGCTTCGCGGAGAGGTACTGGATCAGCATCGCCATCAGGTTCGCGGCGAGCACGACCCAGAGCAGGAGGTAGCCGAAACGGGCGCCGCCCTGGACGTTGGTGGCGAAGTTGCCGGGGTCGACATAGGCGATCGCGGCGACGAACGCAGGGCCCAGCATCGAGAGCGCGGCGCGCGTCCGGCCGCGCGCGAGCACCGCGTGGAGCGGCGTTGCGCCCTGGCGGAAGGTTCCGTAGGTCTCGGCGACGTCGCTCACGCCTTCCCCTCCGGCTGCACGTGCATCGCGCGGGCAAGGGTCGCGCCGAGCACGTGCACATCGCCGCCGGCGCGCACGAAGAGGGGGCCGTCGAACGGCTGACGCTCGACGAGCTCGAGCCGCGAGCCCGGGACGATGCCGCGCTCGCCGAGGAAGCGGAGCATCTCCGGCTCGGTATCCGAGATACGCACGAACGTGGCTGTCTCGCCCGGCTCGAGCTCTTCGAGCGTCGGTGCGGGCGTCTGGACGAGCTTGAGCTCGCGGCTCGGGATCGGGTCGCCGTGCGGATCGACCGTCGGGTCGCCGAGCTTTGCCGCGATCAGCTCCTCGAGCTCCTCGGACAGGGCGTGCTCGAGCACCTCGGCTTCGTTGTGCACCTCGTCCCACGTCATGCCGAGGCTCTCGACGAGGAACAGCTCGACCAGTCGATGATGGCGGATGACCTCGAGGGCGACGCGGCGGCCGCGTTCGGTGAGGCGGACTCCCCGGTAGCGCTCGTGCTCGACGAGGCCGAGCGTAGAGAGCTTGCGCAGCATCCCCGAGACGGAGGCGGGGCGGACCTCGAGCAGGGCTGCCAGTTCGGTGGTCGACACGGCGCCCTCGCGGGACTCCAGCGTGAAGATCGCCTTCGCGTAGTCCTGGACAGCAGTCGTCAGCTCCCCGGCCTTGGGTGCCATCTGAGATTGAGCCATGCCTAAATTATAGATTAGGCGCGGTATTCGAGCAAGCAGATCCGCGCGCACACCGATGCGAGCATGACTTCGCCGCGCGACCGTCCGAGGAAACGGAACGGGGAGGCATGCGATGAGATCGCTCGTGGTCTACGAGTCGTGGTTCGGGAACACTCGGCACCTCGCGGAGGAGATAGCCCAAGCGCTTGCGCGCGAGGGAGAAGCAGACCTCGTCTCGGTCGGCGAGGAAGTGCCTTCACTCGAGGACGTCGACCTCCTCGTCGTGGGGGCGCCGACACACGTCCATGGGGTCTCGAGCAGGCGCTCACGCGAGGGCGCGCTCGAGCAAGGGGGCAGCGGCGAGGTAGGGATCGGCGTGCGCGGCTGGATCGATGCGCTGCCGAACGGAGCCCGTGGCCCGCGAGCGGCGGCGTTCGACACCCGCGCGAACAAGCCGGTCCTGCTCGTGGGCTCCGCAGCGCGGGGAATCGCTCGGAGGCTGCGGCAGCACGGCTACACGCTCGCCGTCGAGCCAGAGAGCTTCTTCGTCGAAGGCACGCCGGGGCCGCTCGAGGAAGGCGAGCTAGACCGTGCGGCTGCGTGGGCGGCGTCGCTGGCGCGCGAGGTGGTGGGGGCGGTGGCCTCTGCCTAGGACGCGCGCTGTCGCAGCCACCAGGCGGCGAAAACGAGCAATGTGAGTGCGACGCCGCTGAAGATCGCCGCCTCGATCCCCTGGAGCTCCCAGAACCGGCTTGCCGGCTGGTAGACGGCATGGTTGTAGCCGGCACCGTGGCGCGCCAGGCACGCAGGGTCGAGCGTCTTGATGTTCTGCCCTGCCACGGTCGCGCAGTGCTCGAGGGCCGTGAAGCCGCCGCCGAAGGGACGACCGAACCTGTCGCTCGGCCCGGAAGAGATCACCCAGGACTGAGCGAGGTTCGGGCCGTGAGCCTCGAGCGGCCAGGTTGCCGTCTTCGGCGTGAGGAGGCGCTGTCGCAGCCAGGAGTCGACGAAGACCCGTGTTCCGACATAGCCTACGAGCGCGACGACGAGTGAGGGCGCGGTCCGCCGCCAGAGCACGCCGATCGCGAGGGCAAGCCCGAGCGCGAAGAGCACGTAGGCGAGCGGGACGATGCCCTCGTTGTCGTAGGAGCCGCTGTCGAAGCGGCCGAAGACGTGGTCGAGCGGACTCCGGTACCAGATGAAGGCGAGGGTCAGCCCGGCGATGACGGCGAGCGCGGTGGCGGCCGCCATCCCGAGCTTCGTCGCGATCCAGCGGTCGCGCGTGACGCTCTGCGTCCAGGCGAGGCGAATCGTTCCCTGCTCGAGGTCGAGCACGAGCGGAGCGGCGAGCGCGATGCCGATCAGGCCGGGCAGGAGCGTGAACCACGCCGTGAGGCTGCGCAGGATGCCAGCGTGACCGCTGAAGCTCGCTACGGCCGCCTGGCAGGCCGGCGTCTTCCGGTCGAGACAGGCAGCGATGTTGTCGGTCGCGTACAGCGAGGAGAGGTGGAAGCCGACCGGGACGAGCACCGCCGCGAGGAGCGCGAGGAGGCCTGCCGCGAGCAGCGTCTCCGTGCGTTGTTGCCGCCAACTGAGCCAGATCACGAGGCCACCGCTCGGCGCTCGACGTCTGCGCCCCGTCCGAGGTACGCGAGGACGATCTCCTCGAGGTCGAGGTCGTGTAGCTCCCAGCGCGCGTCGTAGACGTGGCCGTTGGCGCGCACGAGCAGCGTCGTCTGCCGCTCGGTGTGACTCTGGCGCACGACTTCGTGGGCGTGAGCGAGCTCCGCCGCTTCGCCGCGCGGCCCGGTGAGCAGGCGGTGCGAGGCCAGGATCTCGTCGATCGTGCCGGCGAGCTGCGTGCGTCCGTCGACGAGGATCACGAGGTGGTCGCAGACGCGCTCGAGGTCGGCGATGAGGTGCGAGGAGAGGATCACCGTCATGTCGGTCTCGACCACGGCCTCCATCACCGACTGCAGGAACTCCCGGCGGGCGAGCGGATCGAGCGACGCAACAGGCTCGTCGAGCAGCAGTAGCTCGGGCCGCTTCGCAAGCGCGAGCGTCAGCGCGACCTGGGCGCGCTGGCCGCCCGAGAGCGCGCCGACCTTCTTCCGCAAGGGCAGGCCCAGGGCGCCCACGCGGGCGGTCGCGGCCTCCTGGTCCCAGCTCGGATTGAGCTCCCGTCCGAGCCGAAGCGTCTCGGCGACGGTGAACCCGCGATACAGAGGATGCTCCTGCGCGACGAAGCCGATCCGGGGCAGCACGTCGGCCGGGTGCCGCTGCGGGGAGGCGCCGAGGACGGACACCTTGCCCTCGCTCGGCGTGCACAGGCCGACCGCAAGATGGAGGAGCGTCGTCTTGCCCGCGCCGTTCGGGCCGACGAGCGCGGTGACGGTGCCGGCCGGGGTCGAGAGCGTGCAGTTGCGCAGCGCCCACGACGAGCCGTAGCGCTTGCCCAGGCCGTCGGTCTCGAGCACGGCGGTCATGCCGCCCTCGTCGCCGAGGAGCCAGAGCCGGCGCGCACCGTCTCGGCGAGCAGCGCCTCGATCGCCTCGTCGTCGAGGCCGGCCGCGCGTGCCTGCCGGAGCCAGCGCTGGAGGGCGGTGCGGACGGGGCCGATGCCGTCGGGCGGCATAGCCGGGGCCATGCTCGAGACGAACGTTCCCTGGCCGCGCCGGCCCTCGGTAAGGCCCTCGTGGTCGAGCTCCCGATAGGCCTTGAGGACGGTGTTCGGGTTGATCGCGAGCGAGCCCACGACTTCCTTCACGGTCGGGAGCTGGTCACCGGGCCGGAGGATGCCGAGCCGGACGGCCTGCCGGACCTGCTGGACGAGTTGGAGGTATGTCGGAACGCCGGAGCGGGCGTCCAGGTGGAACTCGATCATCTCTGTTTACCTAGAGTCATAGGTAAAGAGGGTAATCCCTGTCGCATGTCCTGTCAAGATTGCGCCGATGCACGACCACTCGCACGGGCACGGGGAGGACGCGCGCCGCCTGGCGATTGCGCTCGGCCTGATCGTCGTCTTCATGGCCGGCGAGGTGGTTGCGGGGATCCTCGCGCACTCGCTCGCGCTCCTCTCGGACTCGGCGCACATGCTCACCGACGCCGGCGCGCTCGCGATGTCGCTCGTCGTGCTGCGCCTGGCGGCGCAGCCGGCGCGCGGGAACCGGACGTTCGGGCTGCGCCGCTCGGAGATCCTCTCCGCCCAGGCGAACGGCGCGGCGCTGCTCGTGCTCGCGTGCCTCATCGTCTACGGCGCCGTCCGCCGTCTCGTCTCGCCGCCCGATGCGAGCGGCGGCGTGATCCTCGTCGTCGCGCTCGTCGGGATCGCCGTCAACCTCCTCGCGACCTGGCAGCTCTCGGGCGCGAACCGGCAATCGCTCAACGTCGAGGGGAGCTTCCAGCACCTTCTCACCGACCTGTTCGCTTTCATAGCGACTGCGGTCGCCGGCGCGGTGATCCTCGCGACCGGCTGGGTGCGAGCGGACGCCGTGGCGGCGCTGCTCGTCGCGGCGCTCATGCTGCGCGCTTCGTGGCGCCTGCTGCGCGACTCGGGTCGCGTCCTGCTCGACATCGCGCCGGCGGAGCTGCCGGTCGAGGAGATCGGCACCGCGATGGCGGCGCACCCGCGCGTCGTCGAGGTACACGACCTCCACGTCTGGGAGGTGACGACCGAATTCCCGAACCTCTCGGCACACGTGCTGGTCGAGCCCGGGGCCGACTGCCACGGCATCCGGCGGGAGCTCGAGGAGCTCCTCCGCGACCGCTTCGGTCTGGAGCACACGACGCTGCAGGTCGAGCACGCGTCCGCACAGCTCGTCCAGATCCGCTAATGGGCCTGACGCTCGAGGAGCTCGTCGAGCTCGCCGAGGCGGAGGAGGCGCGCGCCGCGCTGCGGGGACGCTGGGCGGAGGATCCCACCGACGAGGAGCGGCTCCGCATCGTCGAGGAGGCGATCCTCCACGTCGAGCGGCAGCTCGAGCTCGTCCGCGGCCAGGCGACGCTCGAGGAGTTCGCGAGGGATCTACGGGCGAAGCTCGGCCGGCTGCGCCGCCGCCGCCGCGCGCTGGCGCGCTAGCGCAGCCAGGGGTGGAGCTCGCGTTCGAGCTCGCGGCAGCCCCGGGGCGCAACGATCCGCTGCCGCAGCTTCCTGCCCTCGACCACGCAGATCGTCGGCACCTCGTCGACGCGGAACTTCTCCGCAAGATCGGGGCGGTGGTCGACCGAGACCCGGACGAGCTCGAACGTGTCGTGGTTGCCGCGCCTCTGCAGCACCTGAGCGATGAAGCCCTCGACGCGGCGGCATCGGCCCGAGAGGGGCGAATGGAAGAAGACGAGACGAGGCCGTTCCTTCGGCTCGGGCGCTTGTTCCTGCTGCGCGACGGCGACCACGTCGGCACGTTCCTACCCCGTTGACTCGCGATTCAACACTCCCTCAAGAAATGCTCGGCATATCTGGTCGCCGCGCTAGCTTCCGAAGGTGGAGACGACTCCCCGGCGACTGACCTTCGGTGCGCACGCGGACGCCTACGAGCGCGCGCGGCCGGCGTGGCCGGAGGAGGCGGCGCACTGGCTCGTGGCCGACCAGGCCGAGCTCGTCGTCGAGCTCGGCGCCGGCACCGGCAAGCTGACGCGGGCCGTCGCGGCTCTCGGCGTGCGGGTGCTCGCGGTCGAGCCGGACCCGCGCATGCTCGCAGTGCTGCGCGAGCGCGGGCTCGAGGGAGTCGAGGGCGCGGCCGAGGCGGTACCGGTCGGCGACGGCGAGGCGGATGCGATCCTTGCCGGCTCCGCGCTGCACTGGTTCGACCTCGACGCGACGCTTCCAGAGCTCCACCGTGTGCTGCGGCCCGGTGGCCGCCTGGCTTTCGGCTGGAACCATCGTGACGAGAGCCACCCGACTATCGCCGCGATGTCGGAGGCGATCTACGCGAGCCGGCCATCTCGGCGGACATCCGGTTGGCGCAGGCGCGACTGGCGGGCGGCCGTCCTCGACGGAGGCTTCTTCCGCGACGTCGAGCGCGCCGAGTTCCCGCACGTGCACGAGCTGCCGCGCGAGGCGCTCGGCGACCATCTGCGCTCGTACTCCGGGCTCGCTTCCCTGGAGGAGATGGAGCGCGCGCACGTCTTCGAGCGGGTGGCGGAGATCATCGACGCGGATCCGTCGCTACGCGACGGCGACCAACTGCGCCTGCCGTTCGTGGTGGACGCCTACCGCGCGACGCGGGCCGACTAGAGCGGGACGAGGCGGGTGCCGGTCGCCTTGAAGGTCGCGTAGGCGACGCCGCCGCGCGCGAGCTCGAGGCGTGCGGCCGAGGCGGCGGTGACCTCCGCCGTCACGGGCCCGACGCGGACGCGCACGCGGTTCGCGACCTCGACGACCGAGCCGACCTCGCCGCGGACGACGTTCAGCGCGGAGTCCGTCGCCGGTGCGTGCGTCCGCGCAACCGAGACCTCCCAGGGGTAGACGACGACTCCGACCTCTCCCTCGGCGTCGTCCGTGGAGAACAGGCCCTCGCCGCTCTCCAGCCGGATCGAGGTGAGGTCGCCCGCTCCTCGCTCGGCGCGCCCGTGCAGGAGGTTCGCGCCGGTGAAGGAGGCGACGAACGCGTCGCGCGGTCGCGCGACGAGCTCGGCCGGAGGGCCGAGCTGGCGGAGGCGGCCCTCGACGAGCACGCCGACCTCGTCGGCGAGCGCGGCCGCATCCTCGTAGTCGTGCGTCACGAGCAGGGTGGGCAGCGCGAGCTCCCGCAGCAGCTCCGCAAGCTCGTGCCGGACCTCGGCCTTCGTGTGCGCGTCGAGCGCCGCGAGCGGCTCGTCGAGGAGGAGCACCGCCGGCTCGCGGGCGAGCGCCCGTGCGAGCGCGACCCGTTGCCGCTCGCCGCCCGAGAGCCCGTCAGGGTGAGCGGAAGCGAGATGCCCGATCCGGAATCGCTCGAGCAGCTCGTCGACCGGTCGTTCCGCGGCGCCGAAGGCGACGTTCGCGCGCACGCTCAGGTGAGGGAAAAGGGCGTAGTCCTGGAAGACGAGCCCCACCCGCCGCACCTCGGGCGGGAGAGACACGCCGTTTTCCGTGTCGAGCCACCGTTCGCCGTCGAGTGTGACTCGGCCGTGACTCGGCCTGACGAGCCCGGCGACGACGCGCAGCACGGACGTCTTGCCTGCGCCGGACGGCCCGACCAGGGCGACGGTGCGCGAGACACCGAGCGCGAGCTCTAGCGCGAAGGCGCGAAGAGGAAGTGTGAAGTCGGCCTGGAGGGTTGCCATTGGAGGGTGAGCCTGAGCGCGACGAGGAGGGCGCCGCTGACGACGACGAGGAGCGCGCTCATCGCGAGCGCGGTGGTGAAATCGGTGTCGAACTCCTGGTAGATCGCGAGGGGCAACGTTTGCGTGACGCCCTGGAGGCTGCCCGCGAACATGATCGTGGCCCCGAACTCGCCGAGGCCGCGCGCGAAGGAGAGCGCCTCGCCCGCTGCGAGCCCCCGCCGGGCGAGGGGGAGGGTGACCCGGAAGAACGTCCTCGCCGGACCGGCGCCCAGCGTTCGCGAGGCGGCCACGAGGTCGGCATCGACCGCCTCGAACGAGGCGATCGCCTGGCGGATGTAGAGCGGGCTCGACACGTACGCGACGGCGACGACGACTGCGGCCTGGGTAAGCCCGAGCCGGATGCCTGATGCGGCGAGGGTCCCGCCGAGCAACCCGAAGCGGCCGAAGGTTGCAAGAAGCGCGATCCCGGCGACGGCGGGCGGCAGGACGAGGGGGAGCTCGACGAGCACGACGGCGAGCGAGCGTCCCCGAAAGCGGCGCGTCGCGATGAGGTACGCGGCGGGCGTCCCGAAGAGGAGCACGAGCGCCTGCGCGATCGCGCTGGTCTTCAGGCTGATGACGAGCGCGTCCGTCACCACCGGGCGCGAGAGTTGAGCGACGAGCGTCCCCGGCGAGACGCGGGCGAAGATCGCGACGATCGGGAGCAGCAGGAAGCCGAGCGCGATCGCGGCGGCCGCGAACACGGCCGCGCCCGCGAGGGGCCGCCGGATCAGTGCGGGATCCGCAGGAAGCCGGCCGCGCGCAGCTTGCCCTGGGCCGGCTTGCTCAGGAGACGGTTGACCCATGCCTTCGCCGCTTGCAGATGCGAGCTCGACTTCACCGCCGCAGCCGCGTAGAGGACCTGTGGCTGCGCCGACTTGGGCAGCCCCAGCAGAGAAACCTTTCCCTTGACGGTCTTCGCGTCCGTCGCGTAGACGAAGCCTGCGTCCGCCTCGCCGAGCACGACCTTGGCGAGCACCTCCCGCACGTCCGTCTCCTGGCTCACCGCTTTCCCGACGAGGTCTGAGAGCCCGACCCGCGCGAGCACCTTGCGCGTGTAGTCGCCCACCGGCACCCCGGCAGCTGCCATCACGATCCGCAGGCCCGAGCGCTCGAGGTTCGCGACGTCGGAGATGTGCAGGGGATTGCCGTGCGCCACGACGATGACGAGCCGGTTCGAGGTGAAGACAACCGGCCGGGTCACCCAGCCTTTCCTGTAGAGCTGCCACGGCAGCGCGGTGTTGGCCGAGGCGAAGACGTCCGCGGGCAAGCCCTGCTGGATCTGCGCCGACAGCATGTTCGAGCCGGCGAAGGAGTAACGCGCATGTGGGTCGATCCGGGGGAAGACGTTGGTGAGCGAGGCAGCGGCGAAGACGGTGAGGCGCGGCGGCTTCGCGTACGCGCTGCCCGCAAATGCGACCGCGGCGATCAGAACCGCTGCGAGCGCCCGCAGTCTCATGCTTCGATCATCACGGAGGTCGACTTGACGACGGCGGTCGCAGCCATGCCGGGCTTGAGGCCGAGCTCCTCGATCGCGTCACGGGTCACGACGGCGACGACACGCGCCGGCTCCGTCACGGTCAGCTCGACCTGCGCAAGCAGGCCCTCGACGCGCACCTCGGTCACGGTGCCTCGCAGCCGGTTCCGCGCGCTCATGTGCTGCGGCCCGGCGCCGCCGCGCAGTCGCTCGATCTCCTTCAGCGGAACCAGGCGCCGGTTCGAGGAGTCCCGCTTCGTCTCGATCTTTCCCTCCCGATCCCAGCGGCGCAGCGTGTCGACGCTGATCCCGAGCTCCCGCGCCGCCTCGGTCGCCGTGTACGCCTGCTTCGCCACCCCGCAATTCTACATATGCATTGCCTATGCGGAGGGGTTGCGGATTCCGATCGCGCCGATCAGGCCGCCACAGACGAGCAGCCCGGCGACGGCGCCCATCGTCAGGTGAAAGCCGTGCACGGTGAGGTGGTCGCCGCCGCCGGCGGCCAGGATCCCGAGGATCGCGATCGCGAGGAGGCCGGCGATGCGGGCAACGGCGTTGTTCACGCCCGACGCGACCCCGGCGTCCCCGGGGCCCGCGTCCGCGAGCACCGTCGTCGTCAACGGCGCGACGGTCAGCGACAGCCCGACCGAGAAGACGAGCAGCGCCGGGAGGATGTCCACCCAGTAATCCACGTCCTGCGGCAGGCGGGTGTAGGCGAGCACGCCGAGACCCGCGATGATCGGGCCGAGCGCCATGAAGAGCCGCGGCCCGTACTGCATCGAGAGTCGTCCCGTGCGCGGCGAGAGGAAGAACATGACGATCGTGACCGGAAGCAGTGCAATGCCGGCGTGCAGCGCGGAGAAGCCGGCGAACTCGATCAGGTAGAGCGTCAGGAAGGTCGTCAGCGCCGAGAGCCCGCCGTAGACCGAGAGCGTCTCGACGTTCGTGACCGAGAAGTTACGCAGCCGGAACAGCCGAAGCGGGAGCATCGGCATGGGCGTCCTCAGCTCGTAGGTGACGAACGCCCCGAGGAGGGCGGCGCCGCCGACGAAGGCGCCGATGATGAGCGGATCCCCCCAGCCGCGCTGCGGCTGCTCGATGAAGCCGGCGACGAGAACCCCCAGTCCGGCCGTGCCGAGGACAGCGCCCCAGACGTCGACGCGTAGGTCCTCCCGCCGCTTCTGGTGCATTCCGCCGAGCCGCATGAGGATCAGGAGCGTGACGGCTGCGATCGGGACGTTGATGAGGAAGATGACCCGCCAGGTCGAGACGTCGATCAGCCAGCCGCCGAGGGTCGGCCCGACGATGAATGAGATGCCGGTCCAGGACGTCCACTGGCCGATTGCGTTGCCTCGCGCCGTGCCGGTGAACGTCGTGGTGATCATGGCGAGGGAGGCAGGGGTGAGGAGCGCGCCCGCCATGCCCTGGATGCCGCGGAAGACGATCAGCGCCGGCGCGTTCGGGGCGATCCCGCAGAGCACCGACGCGCCGGCGAAGCTCGCCACGCCGATCGCGAAGACCCGCGTCTCCCCGAAGATGTCGCCGAGCGAGCCGCCTACGAGGATGAGCGACCCGAGCGTGAGCAGGTAGGCGTCGACGACCCACTGCTGGGTCGCGAGCCCGCCGCCGAGATCGGCCTGGATCGAGGGCAACGCGACGTTGACCACAGAGCCGTCGATGAAGGCCATCGACGAGCCGAGGATGCTCGCGAGGAGCGTCCAGCGCGCGATGGCCGCGGTCGGTAGCGACGATGCCGGTTGCGCCGTCTCCACACCGCGATCCTACGAGTGGCGGCGAGGCCTAGGAGTCGCGGCGGGCGGCCGTGCCGGCCCGCCCGCCGCTGCGCAGGAGCTCTAGGAGGAAGGAGAGGCGGGCTGGACGCCGAGCTTGACGGAGAGGTGCTTCGTCGACCCGTCGCGTTTGACCGTGACCGTCACGGTCTCGCCCGGCTTCCCGCCGGACACCGCTCCGGTGAGCGCGTCGGCGGAGGCGATCGCCTTGCCGTCGAAGGAGGTGACGACGTCACCGGGCTTGAGCCCGCCCTTCGCCGCCGGCGAGCCGGCGACGACGCTCGTGATCTTCGCGCCGCTCGTGACGTCCTCGATCCGGATGCCGAGGTACGCGTGCTGCACCTTGCCGCCGGCGATGAGCGTCTGGGCGACGCTCTTCGACGCGTCGATCGGGACTGCGAAGCCCACGCCGGCGTTGTCGTTCGTGTCGCTCTCGATCTGGTCGTTGATCCCGATCACCGTGTTCGTGGCGGTGTCGATCAGCGGCCCACCGGAGTTGCCGTGGTTGATCGCAGCGTCGGTCTGGATCGCACCGGTGATCGAGAACTCGTTCGGGGCGGTGATCGTCCGGTTCGTCGAGCTGACGATGCCGGCGGTCATGGTCTCGGCCAGGCCGAACGGGCTGCCGATCGCCACGACCCCCTCGCCCGGCTGGACGGACGACGAGTTACCGAGCGCGAGCGGGTGCAACTTGGACGCGGACACGTCGACGTGGATGACGGCCGTGTCGGTCGATTTGTCGCTGCCGACGAGTGTCGCCTTCGCGGTCGAGCCGTTCTGGAACTGGACGCTGATCGAGTCGGCGCCGGTGACGACGTGCTCGGCGGTGAGGATGTCGCCCTTCGTGTCGATCTCGAAGCCGGTTCCCTCGGCCTCCTGCTTCTGCTGCTGAGGGTTCGGGATGCCGAACGGGTTCCCGCCGCCCGACCCGGAGCTCCCGGTCGAGGTGACGGTGATGTCGACGATTCCCGGCGCGTCCTTCTGGTAGAGCTGCGTGAGCGAGTCGACGGTCGAAGTGGACGCCGCGGGCTGCGCGGGAACGACCACGCGGGTCGTGGCCGGCGCGCTCGAGCCGTGGCTGCTGAGGGCGTACGCACCCGCGCCTGCCGCGGCGCCGATGGCGACCGCGACCGCGAGAGGGAGGAGGCGCCGCAGGCGCTGATTGGCAGGGCGAAGGTTCATGTGGTGGGGTCTCCTTGCATCGTGTCCTCCCCAGAGTGCCCGTTATCCCTAGGACGAGGGTGAGAAAGGCGTGAGGGTTCCCTAAGAGAGCCTGCCGGCCGCCCGCGCCGCCGGGGATCTCTGCGATCCTGAGGGTGTGCTCGGAGCCGTCGTCGTCGCCTTCGCCCTCTCTCTCGCCGCCAAGGCCCCTCCGCCGCCGGGCCGGTTCCTCGCCGTCGACGCCCACCGCCACAGGGTCACGATCACGCTGATCGCCTCCTACGACGGCGAGAACGGCGGCTTCAACTTCGACGGCTACTCGCGCGAGCTGATGTGGACGGTGCCACGCGGCTGGACGGTGCGCGTCGTGTGCGAGAACCGCGGGCCGCTCCGCCACTCGTGCACGGTCGTCCGGGGCTCCGAGTCGACGCGGCTGGCCTTCCGCGGGGCCACGACACCGCAGCCGCAGATCGGGCTCGAGGCAGGGCATACGGCACGGTTCGCGTTCCGCGCGAGCAAGACGGGCGTCTACCGGTTCGCCTGCCTCGTGCCGGGGCACGAGGCGGCCCGCATGTGGGATGTGCTCAAGATCGTCCGCGGTGGCAGGCCGAGCGTGGTCGACCTGCGGGCCGGCTGACTAGGCGTCTTCGCCGCCGCGGCGGCGCAAGACGACTATCCACCAGATCAGGATCCCGATCAGGAGGGCGAGCGGAAGCGCCCAGCCGAGGATCGAACCGGCGAGGAAGGAAGCGGTCACGTCCATGAGAGCTCCTCGGGTCGGGGCTCGACGGGCACCGGCACGTCCGAGGCGCCGGGCTCGAGCCAGCGGTAGAAGAAGACGAGGGCCGCGATGAAGTACGTGAGCGATCCCGGCACCCACATGATTCCGGCGGCCAGCTGCTGGTCGGTCAGCGACGGATACGCCGCGTAGACCGGCGCGGCCGCGAACGCGAGCACGACGGCGAGGATCCAGCTCGGGATCATCGCGACGGTGAACCAGATCGCGCGGTGGAGATCGTCGATGCGCGCGCGCACCGGCGGCATGTCGAGCAGCGCGCCCCAGAAGACGAGCGCGGGGGCGACGAAGCAGACGTGCTCGAAGACGTGGATCCACTCGTTTCGCGCGGCCGCGTCATACAGCTGCGGCACGTGCCAGATCGCCACGGTCGCCGACTGGACGGCGAGCGCGACCGCCGGGAGCGTCAGGAACGCCGCGGTGCGGCGGAACGAGGGTGAGCGCGACAGCGTCCCACCGACGGCGCGGCGCGCGGAGAGCGGGAACGGCAGCCACATCCGCGGCCACGGGCGGCCGAGGACGACGAGCGGGGGAACGACGGTCATGAGGACGATGTGCTGCGCCATATGGGCGGAAAGCCGCGTGTCCGCCCAGTCGTCGAACGGCGGCTCGAGCACGACGAACGTGAGCACGACGCCGCAGTAGAAGCTCAGCTCGCGCCAGCCCCGCGTCCGCCCCCGCCGTCCCAGGGCATACAGCGTCGCCGCCGCGCCGCACACTGCGAGAGGCAGCGGATCCATCTACAGGAGGTAGAGGACGATCCAGCTGATGACCGCGATCCCCGCGAGGAACGTCCAGTAGAAGCTGAGCCCGACGAGCTCGGCACGGACGAGGGAGAGTGGGTCGCGGATGTCGTGCGCCGTGCGATGCGGGTCGCCGGATGCCTCTCCCGGTGCGGGGGCGCCGCCGGGAACCTTGCTGTAGCGCAGCGATGTCGCGAGGGTCATCTCGAGCCAGATCAGCGTCCCGAGGACGAAGAGGAAGAGGAACGCGGTCCAGCCGAAGTACACGCTCGCGAATCCGCCGTCGGCGGGACCGAAGCCCTCGTGTGTCCATGCGAGCACCTGGAGGACGAGACCCACGACACCGACGAGCAGCGCGGCGAGCCCTTTTACCCGCCACTGCGCGCGCCGCAGCGCACGATGGTCGGTCAGCCCGAGTCGCACGAGCAGCGCGCTTACGACCCAGCATACGATGACGACCGTTCCCCAGGCGATGGACGCGTCCACGCCCTTCGGCTTCCACATGCCGCCGTTGTTGAGCGAGCGGAGGTAGAAGTACGCGAAGAGGAAGGAGACGAAGAAGAACGCGGTCGCGCCGGCGAGCAGGTAGCTCGCCGAGACGAGGTTGCGGCCCAGCAGCTCGGGCGGCTCCTCCTCGACGACCTCGTAGCCCGTGCCCTCGTAGGCCAGCGGCTCGGCCATGACTCAGTCTCTCCCCGCCGGCGCCCCGGCCGGCACGGCGACCGGCTGCGGACCTTCGCCGTAGCCGTACGGGTCGCTCGAGAAGACGGGGATGCGGTCGAAGTTGTGCACGGGGACGGGCGACGGGAGCTGGAACTCGATCGAGCGCGAGCCCCACGGGTTCGCCGCGGCCGGCTTCTTCGCGAAAGCGAGCGACCAGACGAGGTTGAAGAGGAAGATCAGCATCGAGATACCGAGGCAGAAGGCCGAGACCGAGACCCAGTCGTTGAGGAACTGGAGCCCGCTCGGGTAGGTGACGACGCGCCTCGGCTGGCCGAGGAACCCGATCGCGAAGAGCGGGGCGAACGTCGAGTTGAAGAAGAGGAACATCGTCCAGAAGTGGATCTTCCCGAGGCGCTCGTTCAGCTCCCAGCCGGTCATCTTCGGCACCCAGTAGTAGATCGCGGCGAAGAACGTGAAGACGAGGCCGCCCATGATCGTGTAGTGGAAGTGGGCCATCGAGAAGAAGCTGCCGTGCGTCGTCACGTCGCTCGGCGTGTCCGACAGGAAGACGCCCGAGAGCCCGCCGAGCAGGAAGTTGAAGAACCACGCGAGGCAGAACAGCATCGGCACCGTGAAGCGGATCCGGCCGCGCCAGAGGGTCATCATCCCGCAGAGGAACGTGAAGCCGGTCGGGATGGAGATCAGCTCGGTCGAGAGCATGTAGAACGGTCGGAGGTCGCCGTTGATGCCGCTCACGAACAGGTGGTGCTGCCAGACGAACCAGGAGAGGAGCGAGACGCCGAGCAGTCCCGCGACCGAGAGCCGGTAGCCCCAGAGCGGCTTGCGCGCGAAGACGGGCAGCAGCTCGAGCACGATCCCGAAGCCGGGCAGCGCGAGGATGTAGACCTCCGGGTGGCCGAAGATCCAGAACAGGTTCTGGTACAGGTAGTTGCTCCCGCCCGCCGCCGCGACGAAGAACGTCGTCTGCGCCGTCCGGTCGAGCGCCACCATCGAGAGCGTCGCGATCAGCACCGGCGCGGCGAGCACCATCAGTACTGCGGTCGAGAGGACCGCCCAGACGAAGATCGGCAGCCGCGTCCACGTCAGGCCCGGCGCACGCATCGTCAGGATCGTCGCGATCATGTTCAGGCCGAGCAGCGTCATCGAGATGCCGACGAGGGCGAAGAAGAGGACGTAGTTGTCCATGCCGGGGTTCGCCTCGTTCGCCAGGGGCGCGTAGCCCGTCCAGCCGGTCGGGAACCCGCCGAAGAAGACCGTCGTGGTGAGGATGGCGCCTGCCGCCATCAGGAGCCAGAACGTGAGCGCCTCGATGCGCGGGAAGGCCATCCGCCGCGCACCGATCATGATCGGGACCAGGTAGTTCGCGAACGGGCCGAGGATCCCGCTCGACATCATTCCCATCATCATCGTGCCGTGCATCCCGACGAGCGTCAGGTACGTCCCCGCCGGGAAGACCTGGCTGTGCGGGCTCAGCAGCTCGGTGCGGATCAGCATCGCGTTCAGGCCGCCGATGAAGAAGAACAGCCCGATCCCCCAGAGGTACTGGATGCCGACGACCTTGTGGTCGGTGCAAAGGCTGAAGTAGCGCGACCAGCCCCCGGTCTCCTTCTCGCGCAGCGACGGCGGATAGCCGCGCAGGCGCGCGAGCGGGTAGTTGAAGAAGCCGAGCCCGATGAGGAAGCCCATCACGCCGCCGAGGTAGGCGAGGTAGACGGACAGCTCGTTGTAGTCGATGTCGCCGAAGTAGTCGATGCTCGGCCCGACGATCGCGTGCGCGCCGAACCAGCCGACGTACCAGCCGCCGACACCGAGGACGATGCCGGTCAGGAGGTTGAAGCCGAGCAGGCGGCGCCAGAGCGGGCGCGGCGGTGGGGCGGCGGCTTCGGTCATCCTGCCCTCCTTTGCGGAGCGGGGAGGTACGTGTGCGAGAAGGGTGCGCCGCCCTGTGCCTCGGGCTTGTTCATGTAAGGCTCGATCGCCGTGTAGAGCTTCTGCTCCTGCGCGGCCCAGGAGTGGAACTGCGCGGAGGTGACGACGCGGCCGTTGTTGTACATGTAGCCGTGCCAGAGCCCGCAGAGCTCGGCGCAGCGGACGTGGAAGGTCGTCGGGTCCCTCGTCTCGACGTAGGCGACGTTGTCCACGCCGGGGTTGGCGTCGGCCTTGACCCCGAGCTCGACCGCCCAGAACGAGTGGACCACGTCGAGCGAGGTGACGTGGAACGCGACGACGGTGTGCGCCGGCAGCAGGAGCGCGTTCGACTCGAGGCCGCCGAGCGACGGGTAGCGGTAGGTGAACTGCCACTGCTGCCCGATCACCTGCACCTGGAACGCGCTCTGGTGGTGCGCCGGGAACGCGATCGGGCTCGGGCCCTGGCCGCCGCCGGCGCCGTCCTGCAGGAGCTGGTACGTCCCGAAGCCGGCGAGGAAGAGCACCATCGTCGTCGTGATCACGATCCAGAGAATCTGGACGCGGGAGTCCTGCCGGAGCGGCGGGCCGTCCACGATCGCCTCGTTGCGCCGGGCGTGGAACTGCAGGAGGCCGTAGCCGAAGAAGACGGCGAGGAGACAGAGGACGGGCGTGATGAGGCTCGTCATCACCTGGTTGTCCAGGACCTGTCCCTGCGACTGCACGGTCGCGTTGCCCGGCGGGATGAGCGGGCCGACGTAGATCGCGACCAGCGGGGTCGCGATCGCGCTCAGCACGAGCCAGGCGACGACGACGCGCAGGCCGTGGTTCGTGGAGTCCTTCGGCGGGCTCGCGGCTGCCGGATCGGTCGCCATCAGGCCTTCACGTTGAGGAAGCCGTCCATGTAGCCGATCGTCTGCATCGGGCCGCCGAAGCCGTCGATCCAGCCCGCGGCGCAGGGGACGAAGCACTGCCAGCGGTAGTGGCCGGGCGTCGTGGTGTGGAAGGTGAACCGGATCGTCCGGTGAGCGTTCGACATCGGGCACGGCGCGTAGCCGCACTGGTTCTTCGCGTCGTCGGCGACGCCCGGAATGGCGAGGATGACCCCGAGCGCCGGCACGGCGAACGTGTGGGAGGCGTCGTTCGGGTCGACCGCCTTCGTCGGCTTGCCGTCGACGAGGATCCGGTTGCCGACCATGCCCTGGGGCCGCCCGTAGTACGGGTTGCGCAGCCCGCTCGCGCCGTCGAAGTTGTAGATCGTCACGTGGACGGTCGCATTCGCCGGCAGGTTCCAGACCGTTTCCCGCTTCCAGCCGTTCTGCGTTTTGATGAGGTACGAGACCCAGTCCGGGTTCCGGCTCAGCGTCGGCCCGATTGCGGCGACCGTCTGGATCTCGAGGTTCACGACGGGATGGCCGTTGGCGTTCTGGACCGGAACGGAGTAGGCCGGCGAGCCGGCGAGCGTCGTGAGGTTCGAGACGTAGAAGCCGATGAGAACGCCGGCGGCCGTCACTGCGGCACCGACGAGCAGGAGCTTCAACCCGAACCGCATCGGCGGGTTCCTATCAGGGGCCGCGCCTGCCCCGCCTGCTCATGACCAATGTGTCATTTCCGTGTCATCTGCACGTCACCGCCGTCCTGTGTAGATTCCGACGCCGGGAGGTCGAGTGCGAATCCTGGTCATCGAGGACGAGGTGCGAATCCAGGCGTTTCTCGCGCGCGGGCTGGAGTGCGAGGGATACACCGTCGTCGCGGCCGGAGACGGCCGCGAGGGGCTCGCGCTCGCGACGGCCAAGCGCTGGGACCTCGTCGTCCTCGACCTGCTGCTGCCGGGATTGAACGGGCTCCAGGTCCTGCGCGAGCTCCAGCGCGCGAAGCCGGAGCTGCCGGTCGTGATCCTCTCGGCGCGCGGCGACGTGCAGACGAAGGTGCGCGGCTTCGAGCTCGGCGCGACCGACTACCTCGCCAAGCCGTTCTCGCTCGACGAGCTGCTCGCCCGGATCCGGGTGCGGCTGCGCGGTGCGGCGGCCTTTGGCGACGAGAACGTCCTGCAGGGCGGTAACGTCGTCCTCGACGTGGCGCGCCGGCAGGCGGGTGTCGGAGACCGGACCGCCGATCTCTCGGATCGCGAGTTCCGGCTCCTCCACCACCTGCTCGTGCACGCCGGCGAGGTGGTGAGCCGCGAGCGGCTGCTGGCCGAGGTGTGGGGGTACGACTTCGACCCCGGATCGAACGTCGTCGACGTCTGCGTGCGCAGGCTACGGCAGAAGCTCGGGCCGGAAGCAGCGATCGAGACCGTGAGGCATGCGGGCTACCGGCTGGCTGCGGCGTAACGGCGCGGAGGCCACGGGCGCCGTGCTGGCGGCGCTCGCGATCGCGGCAGTCGTCATCGACGTGGAGTGGGCCGAGGCGTTCGTGATCCCGCTCGTGCTCGCGATCTTCCTCGGGCTCGTCTGGCTCGGCCGGCGCAGGCAGGCGGCTCTCGCCGCGGTGCAAGGCCTGGCCGCGATGCGCGCTTCCCTCCTCGCGCGGCAGGAGCGGTTCCTGCACGACGCCTCGCACGAGCTGCGAACGCCCATCACGATCGCCCGCGGACATCTCGAGCTGCTGCGCCGTGAGCAGCGGGACGCGCCGGAGCTCGACATTGCGCTGGACGAGCTCGGCCGCATGGAACGGATCGTCGGGCGGCTCCTGCTCCTGGCGAAGTCCGAGCAGCAGGTGCTCGCTTTCGAGGAGATCGACCTCGACGCATTCCTCTCAGACCTCTTCATCCGCTGGTCCGAGGTCGCTCAGAGGGCGTGGTGTCTCGACGTCGACGTGGCGGGGCGCCTGCTTGCCGACCCCGAGGCATTGCGGACTGCCCTCGACGCGCTGCTCGAGAACGCGGTCAAGTACACGGATCCCGGCGACACCATCGAGCTTGCTGCGCACGCGGACGGCGCGGGCGGAGTGGTGATCGAGGTCTCCGACTCGGGGGCCGGCGTTCCGGCCGAGGCGCTGCCGAGTATCTTCGACCGCTGGGCGCGGGCGGACGGCGCGCGCACCCGCGAACGCGGTGGAGCGGGTCTCGGCCTCGCGATCGTCGACGCCGTTGCACGGGCGCACGATGGCCGCTGCTCGGTGAAGCCGCTCGAACGCGGCACCGCGTTCCGGTTCCACCTGCCGGTGCGTGCCCTGGCCGGCACTGCGCCGGGCCCGACGCCGGCCGGGGAGGGGGGGTTGGCCGGCGCCGGGCCTGAGCTGGCGCTCTCATCGGAGGGAGTCGTGCTGGGACATAGCGTCGCCGCTCGACGTGAGAAGGATCTGAGCGGGGCGTGAGAGTCCTTTAAGTAGCGAGCGGGTGCTGTGCACCCGCTCGCTGGGTCAAAGGAACTCCGCGCGCCCGAGAGTGCGATCTCGGGCGCGCGTCGTGCTGCTCTGGCTTTCGATGCTCCGGACGATGTGGCTACCCGGTGCGCTCGCGCGCGGCAGAGGCCGCCGCGAGCGCAGTCCCGCCTGCGGCTAAGCCCCCGTCTGCGGAGTCTTAGCCTCCGGCCCCTGCCTGGCTCCGGTTCAAACGCTTCGAACCGGAGTTCCCTGCTTCTCCTAGGAGTCGATGGCGGTTCGCAGTGACGCGACGTAGTCACGCAGGGCCTCGGCTCCGTGCTCCGCCGCTTCGAGGGCGCGCGAGCCGACGACGACGCCGTCGGCGAGCTCGGCCGCGGCCCGGGCCTGCTCGGGTGTCGAGATGCCGAAACCGGCGTAGAGCGGAACGTCGGTTGCGCCGCGCGCCCGCTCGACGAGCCCGGCGAGCGCAGGCGAGAGCTCGTCGCGGGCGCCCGTCGTTCCAGCGACGGTGACGAGGTAGAGCCAGCCGTCGGTCTGCTCTCCGGCCAGGTGGATCCTCTCGTCGGTGGACGTGGGCGCCACGAGCTGGACGCGGCGTAGCTCCGGGCGGTCTCCCGCGGGCAGGTCGGCCACGATGAGGCTCGTCGCACCCGCGTCGGCCGCGTCCGCCGCGAACCGGTCCCAGCCGTACGCCTCGAGCAGCGACGAGTACGTCATCGGGATCAGGGGCGTGTCGCCCAGCAGCTCGTGCGTGCGTCGGAGCACTTCGAGACAGGCTCTCGTGCGCATCCCGCGCGAGAGCGCACGCTCGGCCGCGCGGCGGACCACCGGCCCGTCGGCGAGCGGATCCGAGAACGGAAAGCCGAGCTCGACGACGTCGGCGCCTCCCTCGACCGCGGCGCGCGCGAGCTCCGGCGTCTCCGGCTCCGCCATCAGGTAGATCACCAGCTTCTTGCTCAAGTGACGCGCAGGACGCCGATGATGTGCTCGCCGCAGCTGCGGCAGCCGGGGTCGTAGGCGAACCGCTCCTCGAACTCCTCGAGCAGCGCACGGATCTCCGGCTCCTCCACCGCGACGTGCGGCAGCACCCCGGCTGCGGCGCCCTCGACAACGTCGCCGTGTGGAGCCAAGAGCTCCTCCAGCTCGTCCCAGACGTACATCCGCATCGCGAGGTGGCCATAGCCCTCGCCTTCGGGGAGGAACCCGGTGCGCGCGATCTCATGCGACTTCGCCGGTCCGTCGCGCCGGGCGAGCTCCACGATGATCGGCGCGAAGTGGATCACCGCTCCCGCGAGGCCCATCACGCTCACGAGCAAGTGCCCACCGGGGCGCGTGACGCGTGCGAGCTCGGCCACCGCCTGCTCCGCCCGATCGACGACATAGCTGAGCGGCCCTCCGTAGCAAACCGTCACGTCGAAGGTGTCGCTTGCGAGCTGCGGGAGATCCGTGATGTCGCCCACGACGGCGTCGACGTCGGGCACGCGCGCCTTCAGCAGCTCGAGTTGCCCCGCCGAGATGTCGAGCGCCGTCACATGGGCGCCGAGCCGGAGCAATTCGAGGGTGAACCGGCCCGGGCCTGCGCCTGCGTCGAGGACACGGTCGCCGGGGCGCACGTATCCCTCGAGCATCCGCGCGTGGATCGTCGCGCTCGGGCCCGGAGTCGTCCCGTCCTCGAAGCGCTTCCACTCGCGCTCGCCGTAGTCGTCGAAGTATCCGGCGGTGCGCCCGGGATCCCATGTGCTCATTCTCCGCTCCTGCGCCGGCCGAGCCGGCGCCTCCGCTCTTTGCTGAGCTCCGTCGAGCCTACGCTCATAACCGCTCCAGCACTTCGGCGAGATCCTTGTCGCCGCGGCCGCTGAGCCCGACGAGGATCAGCTCGGCATCGAGGTCGCGCGCGCGGGCGAGTGCGTGCGCCGGCTCGAGCGCGGGGAGGATGCCCTCGGTGCGCGCGAGGCCCTGGAAGGCTGCGAGCGCCTCCTCGTCCGTCGCGGTGAGGTACTCGGCCCGGCCGGTGTCGCGGAGGAAGGCGTGCTCCGGGCCGACACCGGGATAGTCGAGCCCCGCCGAGATCGAGTGCGCGTCGGCGATCTGGCCGTCCTCGTCGGCGAGCACCGAGGAGCGGGCACCATGGAGCACGGCAGCACGGCCGCTGCCGAGCGACGCGGCGCCCGCAGCCTCGACCCCGACGAGCCGCACCTCCTCGTCGTCGAGGAAGCCGTGGAAGAGCCCGATCGCGTTCGAGCCTCCGCCGACGCACGCCACCACCGCCTCGGGCAGCCGCTGCTCGACAGCGAGCACCTGCTCGCGTGCCTCGCGGCCGATCACGGACTGGAGCTCGGCCACGAGCTCGGGATACGGCGCGGGCCCCACGCACGAGCCGATCAGATAGTGCGTCGTCTCGACGTTGCCGATCCAGTCGCGGATCGCCTCGCTCGTCGCCTCCTTCAGCGTGCGCGTGCCGAAGTCGACCGCTCGCACCTCGGCACCGAGCACCCCCATCCGTTCGACGTTGGGCCGCTGCCGCCGCATGTCCTCCGCGCCCATGTAGACGACGCACTCGAAGCCGAAGCGCGCACAGACCGTTGCCGTGGCGACGCCGTGCTGCCCGGCTCCCGTCTCGGCGACGATCCGCCGTTTGCCGAGCCGCCGGGCGAGCACCGCCTGACCGAGCGCGTTGTTCAGCTTGTGCGCGCCGGTGTGGAGCAGGTCCTCGCGCTTGAGGTAGAGGCGCTTGCCCGGTGCGAAGCGCTCGGCGAGCGTGAGCGGCGTCGGCCGCCCGGCGTATGTCGTCAGCAGGCCGTGCAGCTCGGCCCGGAAGGAGTCGTCGGCGAGCGCCTCGCGCCAGCCGCGATCGAGCTCGTCGAGGGCCGGGATCAGCGTCTCGGGGACGTAGCGGCCGCCGTAATCGCCGAAGCTCATCGCGCCTCCTGTACGAACGCCCGCACCTTCTCGTGGTCCTTGATCCCGGGAGCGGACTCGAGCTGCGACGCTGCGTCCACCGCCCACGGCCGCACGGCGCGGATCGCTGCGCGCACGTTGTGCGGCCCCAACCGTCCCGCGAGCATGAGGCGGTCTTCTCCGCGCGCGTTGCGCCAGTGGTCGGGATCCTCGCCTTCCCACGGGAGGTCTGCGACGCGCGCGACGGGTTCGCCATCTCGGAGCAGAACCGCATCGCGTCCGCGCACGGTGCCTTCCTCACGCGCGTACAGCTGGACGAGATCCGCGCCGCGCTCCTCCGGCTCGCCCACGAAGACCGCCACGCTCAGAACCGTCTCGGGCACCGGGAGGACCCCGGCCGCGAAGCGTGGGGAGCCCTCGGCGAAGATGAAGCCGCACAGGTCCGCGCCGGCCTCGACCGCGGCGTCGACGTCCTCCTGACGCGTCAGCCCGCACACCTTGACGAGCGGCCGCGAGAGCAACTCGCGGAGCTTCGCCTGCGGATCGACGGCTCGCATCAGCGCGGTGCCGACGAGGACCGCGTCGGCGCCGGCGAGCTCGGCCGCTGCGGCCTGCGCGCGCGTGTGGATCGCGCTCTCGGCCACGACGAGCCGGTCCCGGGGGGCCTTTGCGACGAGCTCGAGCTGCGCGTGGCGGTCGATGCGGAAGGTGCCGAGGTCGCGCGCGTTGACGCCGATCACGCCGGCATCGAGGCGGGTCGCCCGTAGGAGCTCCGCCTCGTCGTGCGCCTCCACGAGCGTGTCGAGGCCGAGCTCCTCGGCAGCACGCATCAGCCGCGCGGCCGTCGCATCGTCGAGGTCGCGGAGTATCAGGAGCGCCGCGTCGGCACCCGCCTCTCGCACCTCGCGCAGCTGCTCCTCTGTCGAGAAGAACCCCTTTGCGAGCAGCGGCAGGCCGGTCGTCGCACGGGCCGCGCGCAGGTCGTCGAGCGAGCCCGCGAACCCGGCGTCAACGAGGACCGAGACCGCGCGCGCGTCCGACGCCTCGTAGGCCGGCACCACGTCCTCCACCCGGGCTCCGGGGTTGATGTCGCCGGCCGACGGCGAGCGCCGCTTGAACTCGGCGACCGCGCCGAAGCCGGGTTGCGCCAGCGTGTCCGCGAACTTCATGCGCGCGAGAACTCCACGAGCTCGTCGAGCCGCGCGGCGGCGACTCCTGAGTCGATCGCCTCGCGCGCCTGCGCGATCCCGTCGCGCAGGCTGTCGGCGTGGCCCGCGGCGGCGATGCCGCCTGCCGCATTGAGGATCACGGCCGAGCGGTGGCCGCCGTCCGCCCCGGCGAGCGCCTCGCGCAGGGCGGTCGCGTTCTTCTGCGGGTCTCCGCCGCGCAGCTCGTCGGGGTCGCAGCGTTCGATGCCGAGCTCGCGTGGGTCGAGCTCGTACTCGCGAACGCGTCCAGCGTCGACCTCGCAGACGAGGTTGGGCCCACACGGGGAGAGCTCGTCGATGCCGCCGGCGCCGTGCACGACGTAGGCGCGCGTCGCGTCGAGCTGCACGAGCGCGTCCGCGAGCGTCCGCGCGAGCTCCGGGGAATAGACGCCGAGGACGAGCGAGCGAGCGCCGGCCGGGTTCGTGAGCGGTCCGAGCACGTTGAAGACGGTACGCGTCGCGAGCTCGCGGCGGACGGGCGCCGCGTGCCGCATTGCCGGATGGTGCGCTTGCGCGAAGAGGAAGCCGAAGCCGAGCTCGTCGATCGAGCGCTCGATCCGCTCCGGCGGCAGCTCGAGCCGGAAGCCCAGGGCCTCGAGCACATCCGCCGCTCCCGTCTGCGACGAGGCAGCGCGGTTGCCGTGCTTCGCGACGGCCGCCCCCGCCGCTGCGGCCACGAGGGCTGCGGCGGTCGAGATGTTGTACGTGTTCGCGCCGTCCCCGCCCGTGCCGACGACGTCGACGAGGTCGGTGCGGGTCGGATTGACGCGAAGCACGTGCTCGCGCATCGCCTCGGCGCAGCCGGCGATCTCGTCGGCCGTCTCACCCTTCGCTCGCAGGGCGACGAGGAAGCCGGCGATCTGGGCGTCCGTCGCCTCGCCGGTCATGATCACGGCCATCGTCGCCCGCGCCTCGTCGCGCGAGAGGTCGTGGCCGTCGAGCAACCGGGCGAGCGTCTGCTGGATCATTTCCCGCTCCGGCGCCGTACACGCCGGCGCCTCCGCTCTTTGGTGAGCTCCGTCGAGCCTACGCTCACAGCCTGCCCTCGAGGAAGTTGCGCGCGAGGGCGGGGCCGTCGGGCGTGAGGACGGACTCGGGATGGAACTGGACGCCGACGGCGGGCAGCTCGCGGTGGCGCACGGCCATGACCTCGCCGTCCTCTGCGAACGCGGTCGGCGCGAGCACGTCCGGCAGCCGCGTCGCGGCGAGGGAGTGGTAGCGCCCGGCCTCGAACGGCTCGGGCAGCCCCGCGAAGAGCCCGCGGCCGTCGTGGCTCACGGGGCTCGCCTTCCCGTGTACGAGCTCGCGCGCGTAGCCGACCTCGCCGCCGCAGACCTCGACGAGGGCCTGGTGACCGAGGCAGACACCGAGGATCGGCGTCGTCGGCAGCAGCCGCTCGATGACGGCGGTGGTCGCGCCGGCGGCGGCGGGACGGCCGGGGCCGGGGGAGACGACGAGATGGGAGGGAGCGAGCCGCTCGGCCTCGTCCGCGTCGAGCTCGTCGTTGCGCCGCACCACGACGTCCGCGCCGAGCGCTCCGAAGAGGTGCGCGAGGTTGTAGGAGAAGCTGTCGTAGTTGTCGATGAGGAGGATCATCGTCCCACTCCTTGGGCGCCGTCCTGCTCCGACTCTGCCAGCTCGATCGCGGCTTCGAGTGCGCGCAGCTTGGCGAGGCACTCCTCGTGCTCGGCTGCGGGATCGGAGTCGGCGACGATGCCGCCGCCCGCCTGTAGGTGCGCGACGCCGTCACGCAGCCACAGGGTCCTGATCGCGATGCAGGTGTCCAGCTCACTCGTCTCGGGCAGCCAGTAGCCGACCGCGCCTGCGTAGATCCCGCGTCGGTAGCGCTCGAGCTCCGAGATGATCTGCATCGCACGCACCTTCGGCGCCCCCGAGACGGTGCCGGCGGGGAAGCAGGCGCGCAACAGCTCGAACGGCGTGACGCCGTCCAGCAGCTCCCCGACGACCTCCGACACGAGGTGGATCACGTGCGAGTAGCGCTCGGGCTCCATGAACCGCGCGACCCGCACGGAGCCGGGCTCGCAGACGCGCGAGAGGTCGTTGCGCCCGAGGTCGACGAGCATCGTGTGCTCCGCCCGCTCCTTCTCCGACGCGAGCAGCGTCGCCGCGTCGCCCTCACCGGGGGAGATCGTTCCGGCGATCGGGTTCAGCTCGGCGCGGCGGCCGGCGCACTTCACGACGGTCTCGGGCGAGCTGCCGACGAGCGCGATGCTGTGGCTGGAAGCGTCGGCGGCCAAGCCGCCGACGCCCGGCCGGAGAACCCCGTCGCCTTCGGCTCCGGTGGCGAACTCGAGGAGGAAGAGGTAGGGCGACGGGTTGACGCGGCGGAGGGCGCGGTAGATCTCGACGGCCGACGCCGACGTCGGGCGCGTCGCGCGCTGTGCGATCACGACCTGGAAGACGTCGCCCTCGCGGATGTGCTCCTGCGCGCGCTCGACCCGAAGGAGGTGCTCGTCCCGCGCGGGCACGCGCTCGAGCGGGCCACGCGTTCCCGCCCCCCGCGGGACCGGGAGCTCCGGGTCGCCGAGGTTGCCGAGATCGCCGCGCAGCAGCTCGGCGATGCCCCGGGCGTGGTCGAAGCGGAGAAGGACGTCCGGGACGAGGAAAAGGCTCTCCGGCACGCCGGGCCCATCCTCCGGCAACGGCACGGTCGGCTCGAACGTCGCCACCGCGTCGTAGCCGAGGTAGCCGACGACCGGCTCGGCGAGCTCCTCTGCCTCGGCGAAGGTGACGAGCCGAGAGCCGGCGCCGACGAAGCTGTACCTGCCCAGGCGTCCGCGCTCGACCGACTCGAGCAGGAATGCGCCGCCGGCGCCTTCCCGCAGGCGCAGGTACGCGCCGAGCGGGGTCAGGAGGTCTGTGGCGATTTCGATTTCGGGCATGAAAAAGGCCCCTCTCGGAGCCGGAGTCGAGCGGACGGGCTGTACCGGCGCACTCAGCGCGCGCGCAGGCTCCCGCCACGCTCGATGCGCCAGGCCCACCGGGTGCGGACGGAAGTCATGGCCGCAGCGTAGGCGGGCCTTGCGCGACCGTCAAGCAGCGAACACGTGCCCGGCGGCCTCGAGCGTGTCGGCCGCGCGGCCGAGGTCGGTCGAGCGGACGAGGACGTAGTCCGACTCGAACGTCGAGATGACGAGGATCGGCAGGTCGGCCTCCGCCAGCGGCACGACGAGGGACGCGACGACCCCGCTGAGGGAGAAGTCGAGCGGTCCCATCGCTTCGAGCACGGTCCAGCCGCGGTCGACGCTCTCGCCCTCGGGCACGTCGTGGTCGCGGCAGACGACGGAGACCTCGTGCTCGGTGCGGGTGACCGAGCGGAACGGCCCGATGTCGACCCACTCCGGCAGCTCGGCGCCGGGGTGAAGTCGGACGAGTGCATAGCTATCGGGAAGCGTCCGGAGCTTCACGCCGGGACGCTAGCGCGGAGTCGCTCCGCACCGCGCAGGTAGATTCGCCCGGCCATGGCCATTCCCGACCTGCTCGAGCGCCTGCTGACGACTCCCGGTCCGTCCGGGCACGAGCGCGCCGCCGCCGCGGTGTGGCGGGAGGCGGCAGCACCGGTGGGCGAGGTCTCGTCCGACACCCTCGGCAGCTCCTGGGTGCGCGTGCCGGGCACGGCGGGAGGGCCCTCGCTCGCGCTCGTCGGGCACATCGACGAGATCGGCGCCGTCGTCACGCATATCGGGGACGACGGATTCGCGGCAGTACGGCCGATCGGCGGCTTCGACCCGCACACGATGCTTGCCCAGCGCGTCGACGTTCTTGCGCGCGACGGCGCCGTGCCGGGCATCGTCGCGTCCCGGTACCAGAAGCGGAAGCGCGGAGAAGACCGCAAGCCGCTCGACCACGATGACCTCTTCCTCGACGTCGGAGCGAAGGACGGCGAGGAGCTGCGGGGGCTCATCCGGCCCGGCGACGCCGTCGTCTGGCACGGAGCGCCGCTCGCGCTGCGCGGCGAGCGCATGGCCTCCCGTGCCTTCGACAACAGGATCGGTTGCTACGTCGCGCTGGAAGCGGCACGGCGGATCGCGGAGCGTGGGGGAGCGCCGGGCGACGTGATCGCTATTGCGGCGGTGCAGGAGGAGGTCGGCGACTTCGCCGGCTCGCGCACCGCCGCGTTCGCCACCGAGCCCGAGCTCGCGATCGCGATCGACGTCACGCGCGCGACCGACATCCGCGGCGCCGACCACGAGGAAGAGGGCAAGGTCGTGCTCGGCAGCGGCCCGACGCTCACGCGAGGCCCCGCGCTCCACCCGGACCTCTTCGAGCTCCTCCACGACACGGCGGAGGCGGAGGGGATCCCCTTCGGCGTCGAGGTCTCGCGCGGCAATACGTACACCGATGCCGACGCGATCTACCTCAGCCGGCGCGGGGTCCCGACAGGCCTGATCTCGGTGCCCCTCCGCTACATGCACTCGCCGATCGAGACGGTCGATCTCGGCGACATCGAGGGAGCCGTCCGGCTCATCGTCGCCTTCGCGTCGAGGCTCGAGCCTGGGCTCAGCTTCGCGGGCTAACTTGGCAGTGTGAGCAGGAGCGTCATCGTCTCCGCGGTGCGGACGCCGTTCGGAAAGCTAAACGGCGGCCTCGCGGCACATCCCGCAACCGAGCTCGGCGCGATCGCGATCCGCGCCGGTCTCGAGCGCGTCGGCCTCGAGGGGCGAGAGGTCGACTACGTGATCATGGGCCAGGTGCTGCAGGCTGGTGCCGGCCAGGCTCCCGCGCGGCAGGCCGCCGTGGCGGCCGGAATCCCGATCGACGTCCCGTCGGACACGGTGAACAAGGTTTGCGCCTCCTCGATCCGCGCGGTCGAGATCGCGGACTCGATGATCCGCGCGGGCGACGTCGAGCTCGTCGTCACAGGCGGCATGGAATCGATGACGAAGGCGCCGTACGCGCTCCCGAAGGCGCGCCGGGGGTACCGGATGGGCGACGGGACGCTGGTCGACCTGATGATCTGGGACGGGTTGCGCTCGACGTTCGACGAGCTGCACATGGTCCAGCAGGCGGCGACGGTCGCGCGCGAGCTCGGCATCTCGCGCGAGGACCAGGACGCGTGGGCGCTCCGCTCGCACGAACGGGCCGCAGCTGCGCAGGATGCCGGCCGCTTCGACGAGGAGATCGTCCCGGTGGGTGAGGTGACGGCCGACGAGTCGGTGCGGCGTGACACGTCGCTCGAGAAGCTCGGCTCCCTGAAGCCGGCGATGGATCCCGAGGGGACGGTGACCGCGGGCAACGCTCCCGGCGTCAACGACGGCGCCTCGTGCGTCGTGGTGTGCTCCGAGGAGTTCGCGGAGCGACGCGGGTTGGAGCCGCTCGCGACGATCTTGTCGCAGGGCTACGTCGCGGACGAGTTCGCCTGGCTCGCGCGCACCCCGGCTAACGCGGGCAAGCAGGCGCTCGAGAAGGCGGGGAAGTCGATCGACGATGTCGAGCGCGTCGAGGTGAACGAGGCGTTCTGCTCGGTCGCGCTCAACTCGGTCGCGATGCTCGGCGCCGACCCGGAGACGGCCAACGTCAACGGCGGCGCGGTCGCGCTCGGGCACCCGATCGGCGCGAGCGGCGGCCGGATCCTCGGCACGATGGTGCACGAGCTGCGCCGCAACGGCGGTGGCCTCGGCCTCGCGGCGATCTGCTCCGGTGGCGGGCAGGGCGACGCACTGCTGATCGAAGTCTGAGTCGCGGGACCTCCTGCGGACGCCGCGACGTATCAGCGGTGTCCCCCGAAGGAGGAAGCCATGCCCAGGCTCTCGCTTTGCCTCGTCGCCGCCGTCGGCGCCCTCGTCACGGCGCCCGCCGCGCTCGCGGACGGGCCGCTTCTCGTCACCCAGGGAGGCGCCGGCGTGGCGACCCATGACGGGGCGTTCCACTACGTCGCGGTGCCGAACGGAACGTCCGGGACGCTCCTCGAGAAGATCGAGGTCGTTCCCAGCCAGGTGTACTGGTGGATGCGGCTGCCCGGCTCGTGGGGCATCCCCACGATCGGGAACGGAGTGCAGACCGGTCAGGGGCTCTCCCGCGACGGCCGCACACTCGTGCTCGCCTCCGCGTCCGGCCCGTTCGGCTCGCCGAGCAGGTTTCTCTTCGTGGACCCGACCCGCGCGAAGGTTCTGCGGACGATCACGTTGCGCGGCTCCTTCTCCTTCGACGCCCTGTCGCCGAACGCGTCGAGGATGTATCTGATCCAGTACACGCGGGCGGCCTCGAACGACCTGAGCCACTACATCGTGCGCGGCTACGACCTGCGCAAGGACCGCCTGCTGCCCGGGCGGATCGCCGATCGGGCCGAGAGAAAAGAGACGATGGCCGGATCTGCCGTCACCCGAACGACGAGCGCCGACGGGCGCTGGGTCTACACGCTGTACGAGAAGCCCTCCGGCGAGCCTTTCGTGCACGCCCTCGACACGGTCGGCGCCGCTGCGTATTGCATCGACCTTCCGACGAACCAAGCGCTCTACAACATCGTCCTCTCTCTTCGCCACGGCGGCCGGACGCTCGCCGTGCACTGGCGGAGCGGACGCCCGTGGCTCAACGTCGCGGTCGGCACCTGGCGGATCTCGTATCCGCGCGCCGGCTTCCCGTGGGCCTGGGCGGGAGCCGGGATCGGCGGTGTCCTCGCGCTTCTCTCCGCCGGTGCGCTACTCCTGTGGCGCCGCCGCAGCCAGGAACTCGAGCAGCACGCCGGAAAGGAGCTCGGGCTCGCGTAGCGTCACGTAGTGGTCCGAGTCGAGCTCGAGGTGCCGCGCGTCAGGCGTCTCGCGCGCGACGAGCGGGCCGATCTCGCGGAAGCCCGGCGGATCGTTCGCGACCGTGACGACGAGCGTGGGCACCGCCAGCTCGCCGAGCCGCTCCTTCGCCGGCGCGCCCGCAGCCGGCAGGGGCTCGACTCCCTCCGGCAGCCCGTTCGCATCCGGCGTCGTGCGCCAGAGTTGCCGGATGCGCTCGTCGGCGCCGAGTGGCGCCCACACTTCGAAGTCGATCGCCATCGCGCCCTCGAGGTCGCCCTCGGCCTCCGCCGCCTCGTAGCGCGCCCCCTGCTCCGCCGAGTACGCCGCGCCGTCGTGGCCGCCGAGCCCCGGCGCCACGCCGGCGACCGCCCACAGCCGCTCGGGCCGCGCCAGCGCTACGTCGAATGCGAGCTTGCCGCCCATGGAGAGCCCGACCAGGGCCGCCTGCTCGAGCTCGAGCGCGTCGAGGACGCCGACCACGTCCTCCTGCAACGACCACGGCACCGCGGGGCCGGTCGATTTGCCGAAGAAGCGGAGGTCGGTGCGGATCGTGCGGAACCGCTCGGCCAGAAACGGCACCACCGGTTCCCAGAGCCCGGAGTCGCCGAGGCCGCCGTGCAGGAGCAGCACGGCCTCGCCGCTCCCTGCCTCGTCGTACCAGAGCCGTGCGCCGTTGACGTCGACCGTGGACATCGCACGACCCTAGTACACGCGTCCGCAGGCTATGGCCACTTCCTGGCGGCGTCTCGCCGCCCGTGTCGGCGTCCTCGGTCGCCCCGATAGTCACCACTATCGGGGCTCCTTGCGTCCTTGCCACGAACGACGAGCCACTCGCCAGTAAGCGACCGAACCTACAGACGCGTGTACTAGCCTCCGCGCGGCATGGAGTTCGAGCACGTCCTCGTCGTGGGAGCCGGCCAGATGGGCGGAGGGATCGCACAGGTCGTCGCCGCCTCCGGACGCCACGTCTCGCTCTACGACGCCTATCCCGGAGCGACCGAGCGCGGCCTCGCCACGATGCGCAAGAGCCTCGAGAAGCTCGCCGAGAAGGGCGGCTCCGACCCCGATGAGGTGCTCGTGCGCGTCACGCCGGTCGAGGAGATCGTTCCGGCCGCGCTGATGATCGAGGCTGTCGTCGAGGACCTCGACACGAAAGCGGAGGTCTTCCGCGCCGCCGACGAGACCCTGCCCGCGCATGCAGTTCTCGCGTCGAACACCTCCTCGATCCCGATCACGTCACTCGCGGAGGTCACCGACCGTCCCGCCCACGTGATCGGCATGCACTTCTTCAACCCGGTGCCCGTGCTGAAGCTCGTCGAGATCGTTCGAGGCCGAGAGACCTCCGACGAGACGGCTGCGGCGATCGTCGCGCTCGCCGAGGAGCTCGGGAAGACGCCGGCCGTGGCCAACGACTTCCCCGGCTTCGTCTCCAACCGGATCCTGATGCCCTTCATCAACGAGGCCGTCTGGGCGCTGCACGACGGCGTCGCCGAGGCGGAGGCGATCGACACGATCGCGAAGCTCGGCTTCGCCCATCCGATGGGCCCGCTCGCGCTCGCCGACCTGATCGGGCTCGACACGTGCGTCGCGATCATGGAAGTCCTCCACGACGGGCTCGGCGACCCGAAGTACGCGCCGTGCCCGCTGCTGCGCGAGCACGTGCAGGCCGGCAGGCTCGGCCGCAAGTCCGGCCGCGGTTTCTACGCTTACGGCTGATGGACTTCGAGCTCTCCGCCGAGCAGAAGGAGATCCAGGCGCTCGCGCGCGACTTCGTCCGGGCGGAGGTCGAGCCGCACGCGGCCGAGTGGGATCGCGAGCATCACTTCCCGCGCGACCTCTTCGGCAAGCTCGCCGAGCTCGGGCTGATGGGCGTCTGCCTGCCGGAGGAGTACGGCGGCGCCGGCGCCGACTTCCTCTCCTACGTCCTCGTCCTCGAGGAGCTCTCGCGTGGCGATGCGGGCGTCGGCGTCACCGTCGCGGTGCACACGAGCGCCGTGACGCTGCCCCTGCTGCGCTTCGGGACGGACGAGCAGCGGGCGCGCTTCGTGCCGCCGCTCGCGCGGGGCGAGCACCTCGGCGCGTTCGCGCTGACGGAGGCCGGAGGCCGGCTCCGATGCGGGGGCCCTGCGCACGCGCGCGGAAGCGGACGGCGACGGCTGGCGCATCACAGGCGCGAAGCAATGGATCACGAACGGCCGCTATGCGGGCACGTTCCTCCTCTTCGCCCGCACCGACCCCGAGACGCCGGGCGCGCGGGGCGTCAGCGCCTTCGTCCTCGACGCCGACCAGGTCCGCGTCACGCGCGACGAGGAGAAGCTCGGCCTCAACTCGTCCATCACGAACGACATCGTCGTCGAGGACGCACACGTCGGCCGCGACCGGCTGCTGCACGAGGAGGGCAAGGGGCTTCCACGTCGCGATGGCGACGCTCGACGGGGGCCGGATCGGGATCGCCGCGCAGGCGGTCGGGATCGCCCAGGCGGCGTACGACGTCGCGCGCGAGTACGCGAAGGAGCGGCACGCGTTCGGGCGGCCGATCGCCGAGTTCCAGGCGATCCAGCACAAGCTCGCGGACATGTCGACGGAGATCGACGCCGCGCGCCTGCTCGTCCACCGGGCAGCCTGGCTCAAGGAGAACGGCCGGCCGCACACGGAGGCGGGCGCGAAGGCGAAGCTCTTCGCCTCGGAGATGGCGCGCCGCCAGACCGGCGAGGCGATCCAGATCCTCGGCGGCTACGGCTACACGAAGGAGTTCCCCGTCGAGCGCTACTACCGCGACGCGAAGATCACCGAGATCTACGAGGGGACGAGCGAGATCCAGCGGCTCGTCATCGCCCGCTCGATCCTCGGGCTGCAGGAGCGCTCACTAGCGGCGGGCTAGCGCCTCCGCGATCCGCGCCTGCGCCCGTTCGAGGACGGGCTCGCCGTGCGAGACGAGGAGCCGCTCGACGGGTAGCCCCAGCAGGCCGCCGAGAGAGGCTTCGAGGTCTTCCGGGCGGGTGACGGCAGGGCTCGGCCGCACATGCAGCTCTCCGCGAACGTCGACCGAGAGGATCTCCGCGACGACGAGGGCGGCGTGCGGGCGAATGAAAAAGGCGACCTGCCGTTCGTCCGCGCCCCCGATCGCGATCTCCTCGACGCCTTCGGGCAGTGCGCCGCCGATACGCGCGCCGTACCGCGCGGCGAGCTCGTCCGCGCTGCGGCGATGCCACTCCGCGGTCAGGAGGATGACGACGGGAGCCCCGTGCCGCTCGACGTCCGCGTCGAGATGCCGGAAGAACGCGTCCTCCTCGCCGGCGGGAACGAGCGGGTCGAAGAGGACGGTCGCGTCGTCCGCCTCGTAGTAGACGCAGCCGACCTCGGGCGCCTCATGCTCGTGACCCGGCCAGTTCTCCCAATTCGGGTGCCGAGCCGTCCAGCGCCAGAGCCCGTCGGCTATGCGGAGGGCTTCCACTCGTACCTCACGTCCGGCGTCCGCTCCTCGTTGCCCGAGCCGTCGGTGAGCTCGACGGCGACCGCTCCGTGTGCCTCGTAGAAGCGGCGCGCACGCTCGTTCTGCTGGAAGACCCAGAACTGGAAGCCGTCGGGCCGCAGCGTCTTCACGTGCTCGAAGAGCGCGTGACCGACGCCGGTGCCGATCGCGTGGGGCTCGACGTAGAGGTGGGTCAGCCAGTCCCCGGCGAGGGCGGCGAAGCCGCCGCCGAGAAGGTAGACCTCGCCGTCGCGCACGCAGCGGCCGAAGAACGCGAGATGCTCGTCGTGGGTGTGGAGCTTCGGCAGGAAGTCGAGCGTCGCGAAGGAGCGCTCGAAGATCGCGACGATCTCCTCGACGTCGGCCGCCGTGGCGCGTCTGAGCACGGCCGTAGGCTACGGGCGTGCGCAAGCGCGACGAGCCCGTCCGCCTGACGCGGATCTACACGCGCGGCGGCGACAAGGGGGAGACGAGCCTCGGCGACGGATCGCGGGTATCGAAGCTCGACCCGCGGGTGGCCGCGATGGGAGACGTCGACGAGCTCAACTCGCTCGTCGGCTGGGCAGGTGGCCTCGACCGTATCCAGAACGAGCTGTTCGACCTCGGAGCCGATCTGTCCGTCCCCTGGAAGGAGGGCGACGAGCGGCTGCGCATCACCGACGAAGCGGTGACTCGGCTCGAGCAGGAGATCGACGAGGCGAACGCGGCGCTGCCGGATCTGAAGAGCTTCGTCCTGCCGGGCGGGAGCGAGCGCGCCGCGCGGCTCTACCTCGCGAGGGCCGTCTGCCGTCGGGCGGAGCGCGTCGTTCTCGCGGTTCCCGACGCGAGCCCGCTCGCCGCCGTCTACCTCAACCGGCTCTCCGACCTGCTCTTCGTGCTCGCGCGTGCGGCGAACGCGGAGGCCGGGCGTCGAGGAGCCGCTCTGGCGTCCGGGCTCGGGCCGGTAGCCGCGGAGTCCGGGAGCCGGCGCCCGCCGGCCCCCGGACTCACCGTCCTGCTTACGGCGTCAAGCAGACGGCCTGCACGGTCAGGTCCGACGAGGCCGCCGACCCGTTCCACCCGCGGACCGCTGCCGCCTGGAGAAAGTAGAACTCGTCCTGGACGTGAAGCCCTGCGTCCTGGGTGCTCCAGAGATAACCGATCCCTATGAGCCGCTCGCCGGCGTTGCAGCCGGAGATGACCAGAGCAGAACCGGCGGCCGCGATGGTCTGGGTGACGCTCCGAACGGTGAAGCCGCCGAGCTTCGCGGTGGTGACCGAGCCGTTGCCGAGCTGGCCGTTGGTCACGGCGCCGGCGGCGATCTGGCCCGTCGTCACCGCGTTGTCGGCGAGGTCAGCGGTAGTGACCGCCTTGGCGGCGATCTGGCCTGTCGTCACCGCGTTGTCGGCGAGGTCGGCGGTCGTGACCGCTTTCGCGGCGATGTTGCCGGTTCCAACCGCTCCCGACGCGATGTTCGAGCCACCCACGGCGCCGGCGCCGATCTTCGTGCCGGTAACCGCCCCGTTGGCGAGTTTCGCGTTCGTTACCGCGCTGTTCTTGATCTTCGCGCTCGTGACAGAACCGTTCTTGATCTTTGCCGACGTCACGGCGTTGTTCTTCAGCTGCTTGGTCCCGACACTGTTCTTCGACAGCTGCGTCGCGGCGTAGCTCGTGCCGCCGAGCGCTACGAACAACGCGATCAGCGAAATGACCAGTGCTGGGCTCGGTGCCTTCAAGCCGCGCTTCTTCATATTCCCTCCCTCGGGCTCGTTGGTGTTCGAGCCATTCTCGACCCCTGAGCCGCGCGCTGCCAAGAAAGCGTCTGAGCCCGAGGCCCGCTCTAGACTTCGTCGGTGGATGGCGACGACCGACCGCGAAGAGGAGACCGGCGGCGCCGAAAAGTGGCGGCGACGCTACGAGGCGACGCGCGAGCGTGAGGGAGAGCTCTTCTCGACGATCTCCGGGATCGAGAACGAGCCGCTCTACTCGCCCGACAACGTCGAGCTCGACTACGAGCGCGACCTCGGCTGGCCGGGCGCGTACCCCTTCACGCGCGGCGTCTACCCGTCGATGTACCGCGGCCGGCTCTGGACGATGCGCCAGTTCGCCGGCTTCGGGACGGCGGAGGAGACGAACGCGCGCTTCCGCTACCTCCTCGAGCACGGGCAGACCGGCCTCTCGACCGCGTTCGACATGCCGACGCTGATGGGCTACGACTCGGACCACGCGCGCTCGCTCGGCGAGGTGGGGCGTGAGGGCGTGGCGATCGACTCGCTCGCCGACATGGAGACGCTGTTCGACGGGATCCCGCTCGGCGAGGTCTCGACCTCGATGACGATCAACGGCCCGGCGGCGATGCTGCTCGCGTTCTACGCGTGCGTCGGCGAGGAGCAGGGCGTCGCGCTCGAGCAGCTGCGCGGCACCGTCCAGACGGACATCCTCAAGGAGTACATCGCCCAGAAGGAGTGGATCTTCCCGCCTGCGCCGTCGATGCGGCTCGTGGTGGACATGATCGAGTGGTGCTCCGAGCGGCTGCCGCTCATGCACCCGGTCTCGATCAGTGGCTACCACATCCGCGAGGCGGGCTCGAACGCAGCCCAGGAGCTCGCGTTCACCCTCGCCGACGGTTTCGCGTACGTCGAGGCGTGCGTCGAGCGCGGCCTCGACGTCGACGCGTTCGCGCCACGCCTCTCCTTCTTCTTCAACGCGCACCTCGACTTCTTCGAGGAAATCGCAAAGTATCGAGCCGCGCGCCGGATCTGGGCGCGGCAGATGCGCGAGAAGTACGGCGCGCGCGACCCGCGCTCGTGGCTGATGCGCTTCCACACGCAGACGGCCGGCGTCTCGCTGACGGCGCAGCAGCCCGAGGTGAACCTGATCCGGACGGCGATCGAGGCGCTCGCGGCCGTGCTCGGCGGCACGCAGTCGCTGCACACGAACTCCTTCGACGAGGCACTGGCGCTGCCGACCGAGCACGCGGTTCGACTCGCGCTGCGGACGCAGCAGGTGATCGCGCACGAGACCGGGGTCGTGAACACGATCGACCCGCTCGGCGGCTCCTACCACCTCGAGCAGCTCACCAACGAGCTCGAGCGCCAGGCGTACGACTACTTCGAGCGGATCGAGGAGCTCGGCGGCGTGATCCCGGCGATCGAGCAGAACTTCATGCAGCGCGAGATCGCCGAGGCGAGCTTCCGCTATCAGTCGGAGGTCGAGCGCCGCGAGCGGGTCGTCGTCGGCGTCAACCGCTACGAGCTCGACGAGGAGCAGCCGATCGAGCTCCTCCGCATCGATCCGGCGCTCGAGCAGAAGCAGATCGAGCGCGTCCAGGCGGTGCGGGAACGCCGCGACACGGCCGCGGCCGAGGCGGCGCTCGCGAGGCTGAAGGAGGACGCGGCGCACGAGGGCCGCAACCTCATGGAGCCGATCATGGACGCCTCGCGCGCCTACGTGACGATGGGCGAGATGTGCGACGCGTTGCGCGAGGTGTGGGGCACGTGGCGCGAGACGCCCGTCTTCTGACGTAGGCTCGGACAATGGCAGGGAAGATCCGCGTCGTCGTAGCGAAACCGGGCCTCGACGGGCACGACCGCGGCGCGAAGATCATCGCCCGCGCGCTCCGCGACGCCGGCATGGAGGTCATCTACACCGGCCTTCACCAGACGCCCGAGCAGATCGTCGAGACAGCCATCCAGGAGGACGCCGACGCCGTCGGCATCTCGATCCTTTCCGGCGCGCACATGACCCTCGTGCCGCGCATCCTCGAGCTCCTGCGCGAGAACGGCGTCGAGGACGTCGTCGTGGTGGTGGGCGGGACGATCCCCGACGACGACGCGGAGGAGCTGCGCAAGCTCGGCGTTGCGGGCGTCTTCGGGCCGGGCGCCCCGACCACCGAGATCGTCGACTTCCTGAAAGGCGCCGTCGCAGCGTGAGCGTGAACGTCGACCGCCGAGACGCGGTCGCCGTCGTCACGATCGACCGGCAGGAAGCGCTCAACGCGCTCAACGTCGAAACGCTGTCCGAGCTGCGCGACCGGCTGCGCGAGCTCGCCGAGGACGAAGCGACACGAGCCGTCGTCATCACCGGCGCGGGCGACCGCGCCTTCGTCGCCGGAGCGGACATCAAGTACATGGGCGGCCTCGGGCCGGACGAGGCGAAGGAGTGGGGCGCGCTCGGTCACGAGGCGGCCCGCTTGCTCGAGGAGATGCCGAAGCCGACGATCGCGGCGGTCAACGGCTTCGCGCTCGGCGGCGGCTGCGAGCTCGCGCTCGGCTGCGACATCCGGTACGCCTCGAGCCGCGCGCGGATCGGCCAGCCCGAGATCGACCTCGGAATCGTCCCCGGCTGGGGCGGCACGCAGCGGCTCGCCCGCGTCTGCGGTCTCGGCGTCGCGAAGGAGCTGATCCTCACCGGCCGCCAGGTCGACGCCGAGGAGGCGCTCCGGATCGGGCTCGTCAACGCGATCGCCGACCCCGTGCTCGAGCACGCGCTCGACGTGGCACAGAAGCTCGCCGCCAAGAGCCCGGGCGCGCTGCGCGTCGCCAAGCGGCTGCTCAACCTCTCGCCGGGCGCGCTCGAGCGGGAGGCTCAGGAGTTCGGAGACCTCTTCGCGACCGAGGACGCGAAAGAGGGCCTCGCCGCGTTCGCCGAGAAACGCGCACCGCGCTTCGTCGGGCGCTGACGAAGGAGTCGGCGCGCGCAGGTCGTAGTTCGCGCCCATGCGGGCGCGTCTCGTCCTCTTTCTGCTGGTTGCCGTTGCAGCCATGGCCGCTGCTCCGGCCGCGCTCGCCTCGGGCCGGAACCCGCAGACGGCCGGGTTGCAGGTGGCGCTGCGCGCGCAGGGTCTCTACCGGGGCCCGATCGACGCGATCTCCGGGCCGAACACGGTCGCGGCAACCCGCGCCTTCCAGCGGATCCACGGGCTGCGCGTCACCGGCCTCGCCGACGCGCGCACCCGAAAGGCCCTCGGGCCACTCGGCCGCCCGCTCTTCGGCTCCCGGACACTCCGGCGCGGAGCGTTCGGGTGGGACGTCGCCGTGCTTCAGTTCCTGCTCCTCCGCCAGGGCATCCACGTCCCGGTGAACGCGTACTTCGACGCGCCGACGCTCCATGCCGTCCGCACTCTGCAGCGGCGGCTCCGCCTGCGCCGCGACGGTGTCGTCGGACCGCACACGCTCGGCGCCATCGCCCGGCGCGAGCCCGTCCCGCTTGCCGGGCACGTCGTGGTCGCTCGCCACCAGCACCGCTCCGCGGGCGGACGGATTCACGTCGTCCGCGCCGGCGAGACGCTCTCGGCGCTCGCGAGGCGGTACCACACCACGGTCGCGAGGCTCGCGCGAGTCAATCACCTCGATCCAGCCCACGTGCTCCTGATCGGGACCCGCCTACGGATTCCCGTCACGCGGCACGTCACGGCGACACGCGTCGCCTACCGGACGGCCGCGCAGGTGGCCGAGGTGCGGTCGCTGCTCGACTACTGGTCGGCCCACTACGGCGTCAGCGTCCATCTCGCCCGCGCGCTCGCCTGGATGGAGTCCGGGTACAACAACTCGCTCGTCTCCCCGGTCGGGGCGCGCGGGATCATGCAGCTCCTGCCCACCACGTGGCGCTTCGTGGAGACCGTCCTGATCGGGCAGCGCGTGCGCCACGACGCAGGCGGCAACGTCCGCGTCGGCGTCGCGTACATCGCACACCTGCTCCACGACTTCCACGGGAATCAGCGGCTCGCGCTCGCCGGCTGGTACCAGGGCGAAGGGGCGGTGCGACGGCACGGCCTGTACAAGGTGACGCGCCGCTTCGTTGTGGACGTGCTCGCGCTCGAGCGGCGCATGTGAACCAGAGGCGACGCGCGCGAGACTAGAGTCTCGCCGCGATGAAGATCGCCGTCTGCGTCAAGCATGTCCCCGAGGGGGCGAGCCGCATCGATCCGTCCACGAAGCGCCTCGACCGCTCCGGCGAGGGCTCGCTCAACCACTTCGACGCGAACGCGGTCGAGGAGGCCCTGCGGCTGAAGGGCGACTCGGATACCGAGGTCGTGGTGGTCTCGCTGGGGCCGCAGAAGGCGCTCGATTCGCTGCGCAAGGCACTCGCGATGGGCGCGGACCGCGCCGTTCTCGTCTCCGACGAAGGAGCCGTGGGCTCCGACCTCGTCGCCTCCAGCCGCCTTCTTGCCGCCGTGCTCGTGCGGCAGGAGGCCGACCTCGTCCTGTTCGGCCAGCAGGCCTCCGATGCCGACGGAGCGGTGCTCTGGGCCGCGGTCGCCGAGCGGCTGCACCGGCCCGTCGTCTCGCAGGCGATGGAGCTCTCGGTCGACGGCGGCACCGTTCGTGTCAAGCGGCAGACGGAGTTCGGCTACGACACGCTCGAGGCGCCGCTGCCTGCGGTCGTCGCGGTGAGCGACGCGATCAACGAGCCGCGGTACCCGTCGCTCAAGGGGATCATGGGCGCGAAGAAGAAGCCGCAGGACGTCGTCTCGCTCGCCGACCTCGGTGTCGATGCCGGCGACGCGGGCGAGGCCGGCTCGCGGACGACGGTGCTCGCGCTCGGCGATCCGCCGGCGCGCGGCGACGCGCGCAAGATCGAGGACGACGGCAACGCGGCGCAGGCGATCGTCGACTTCCTCGGCGAGAAGAGGCTCGTTTGAGCACGCTCGTCTTCCTCGAGCACCACGGCGGCGAGCTGCAGAAGGGCTCCCTCGGCGTCCTCGCCAGGGCGGCCTCGCTCGGTGCCGGCGACGTCGCGGCCGTCATCGCCGGCGAGGGCGCGAGGGCGCTCGCGGCGGAGGCCGGGAAGTTCGGCGCTGCCAAGGCCTGGATCTGCGAGGACGGCGAGGTCGCGCAGCCGCTGCCGCAGCCGCGCGTCGACGTGCTCGCGCAGGTGGTGGAGGAGGGGGGCTACGACACCGTTCTCCTGGCCAACTCCGTCCTCGCGGCCGACGTCGCCGCCGGCCTCGCGGCGCGCCTCGGCGCCGGCCTCAACTGGGACCTCGTCGACGTCGAGCTGCACGACGGCGAGCTCGTCGGCAAGCGCCCGGCGCTGCAGGACTCCGTCTTTGTCGAGGTCGGCTGGAGCGGCACGCCGCGGCTCGCGCTCTTCCGCGCCGGCTCGTTCGACGCAACGCCGGCGGGCGGTGGCGAACCGGAGATCGCCGAGGTCTCGCCGTCGTACGCGGAGCACTCGACCGCCGTGCGGCTCGTCGGCCACGACGCGGAAGAGACGAGCGGCCCCTCGATCGAGGACGCCGACGTGATCGTCGCCGGCGGTCGCGGCCTCGGCTCCCCCGAGAACTTCACGCTCGCGGAGGAGCTCGCGAGGGCGCTCGGCGGAGCCGTCGGCGCGACCCGCGCCGTCGTCGACGCCGGCTGGTACCCGTACTCGGCCCAGATCGGCCAGACCGGCAAGACCGTCTCGCCGAAGCTCTACGTCGCGCTCGGCATCTCGGGCGCCATCCAGCACAAGGTCGGCATGCAGAGCTCGGGGACGATCGTCGCGATCAACAAGGACGCGAACGCGCCGATCTTCGAGTTCAGCGACCTCGGCGTCGTCGGTGACCTGCACGAGATCGTGCCGAAGCTGACCGAGCTCGTCCGCGCCCGTAAGGGATGAGCAGGCCTTCCAATTTTCCGCCGCCGTTCTCGGCGGCCGAGTACGTCGCCGAGCCGACCGACCCGGCCGACGAGCGGATCGAGGTCGGCGTGCTGATCGTGGGCGCCGGCCCCGCCGGCCTCGCGTGCGCGATCCGGCTCGGCCAGCTGCTCGAGGAGCATCCCGACGTTGCGGAGCGGCTCGGCGAGGTGCCGGTGGCGCTGCTCGAGAAGGGCAAGCAGCCAGGCTCCCATCTTCTCTCCGGCGCAGTGGTGAATCCCAGAGCGCTGCGCCGCCTCTTCGGCGAGCGGCTGCGAATGGAGGACCTGCCCTCCTTCGGCGCGGTGCCCGGAGAATCCGTGTACGTGCTCACGCGGCACGCCGCGCTTCCGATTCCACCGCCGCCGCCGATGCGGAACCACGGCAACTGGATCTTCTCCCTCTCGCAACTCGGGCGCTTCCTGGCGGAGCGGGCGGAGGAGGGCGGCGCGATGATCCTCCCCGAGACGGCGGCGCAGAAGCTTCTCGTCTCGCACGGTCGTGTCGTCGGCGTCCGCACGGGAGACAAGGGCCGCAGCCGGGAAGGCGGCGAGCTCGGCAACTTCGAGGCCGGCTCGGACATCGTCGCGAAGGTCACCGTTCTCGCCGAGGGAACGCAGGGGCATCTCACCGGTGTGGCGCTCGACCGCTTCGCGCTGCGTGGGGAGGACCCGCAGGTGTGGGAGCTCGGCGTGAAGGAGGTCTGGAAGGTCGCGAAGCCGCTCGACCGCGTGATCCACACGATGGGCTGGCCGTTGCGGCCCGGCAAGCGCTACCGCGAGTTCGGCGGCTCGTTCATCTACCCGCTCGGCGAGGACATGGTCACGATCGGCCTCGTCGTCGGGCTCGACTACCGGGACGCGTCGCTGTCGGTGCACGACCTGTTGCAGCAGCTGAAGACGCATCCGAAGATCCGGAAGATCCTCGCCGGGGGTGAGCGCGTGCAGTGGGGCGCCAAGACGATCCCGAGCGGCGGCTTCCACTCGCTGCCGAGCCGGCTCCACGCGCCGGGCCTGCTCCTCTGCGGCGACGGAGCGGGCATGGTCAACATCCCTCGCCTCAAGGGCGTCCACTACGCGATCGAGTCTGGACGGCTGGCCGCGGAGGCAGCGTTCCGCGCCCTGCAGCGCGGCGAGACGCCCGCCACCGCGCTCGCGTCCTACGACGACGCGGTCCGCGACAGCTTCATCTGGCGCGATCTGTACGAGGTGCGGAACATGCGCCAGGTCTTCGGGCACGGCTTCTTCGTGGGCGGTGCGCTCGCCAGCGCGATGACGATGTCCAAGGGGCGCGTCGAGCTGGGGAAGATGCAGGCGGAGCCGGATGCCGACCAGCCGCTCCTCCTCACCGACCGCGACTCGAGCTACCCGGCGCCCGACGGGAAGCTCACCTTCGACAAGCTCTCCTCCGTCTTCGCCTCGGGCAACAAGACGCGCGACGACCAGCCCAACCACATCAGGATCGAGCGCCGCGTGCCGCGGGAGATCGCGCAGCTCTGGGCCCACATGTGCCCGGCGCAGGTCTACGAGATCGGGGCGGACGAGGGCGACGGCACCGTCAGGGTCGAGCTCGCGCCGTCGAACTGCGTCCAGTGCGGGGCGATCACGGCCAAGGGCGGACGGCTCACGCCGCCCGAAGGCGGCTCCGGTCCCGAGTACACGCTGGCGTAGCTCCGCCCGCCTTACCGCTCTTTTACGTGCGCCGTACGCGAGGTTGACCGGACGCTGGGACGCTCTGACGAGTCGATAGCCACTCTCGGAGGTCGAATCAGATGCGCACGAAGTCCATCCTTGCCGGCGCTCTCGTAGGAGCCCTGGCGCTCGCCGTGGCCGGAGCGGCCTCGGGAGGTAACGGTCATCAGCATCACAGGGGAATCCATTACGTCTTCCTCGGCCAGCTCACGGCGACGCCGGCGAACGGCGGCGTCTCGATCACCGTCGAGGGCGGGAACCGGCCTGCTCTGCGCGCGATGCTCGGCCAGCAGGTGACGCAGACGTTCTCATACGGAACCTCGACCGAGTTCCTGCAGTGGTCGAAGGGCGTGCCGACAGTCGTCCAGCCCGGCGAGCTCTCGGCCGGCGACTACGTGCGGGTGAACCTCCGCGCTCCATGGGGCGCTTCGCTCGCGAACATCGAGGCGCAGGACGCCTCGCTCGTAGGCGACCACGGCACCCAGCTCTACAAGCCGAACCTGCCGTTGTTCCTCTTCCGGGGCAGGATCGCGTCGGTCGGCCTCCACGAGCGTCACCGTGAACGTGGCGGGCGGCAACCGGCACGCGATGAGGCTCATGCTCGGCCAGTCGCCGACGCAGACCTTCACCACCGGCGACGACACGATCTTCCTGCTCTGGCAGGGGAAGGTTCCGACCGTGATCTCCTCGTCGCAGCTGACGGTGGGCGACCGCGTCGTGATCCGCATCCGCGCCGCGAGGGGATCGACGCTCGCGCAGGTCGAGTCGACGCCCGCGAAGCACGTGGGCGATCGTGAGCCCGCCGGCTCGTAGCAGCACGTCGAACGCAGCCGCGGAGCCGTCGCGTGACGGCTCCGCGGTGTTTTACAGAGGCCTTACGACGCCGCCGTGGCAGGAGGTGAAGATAGGACCGTGAGTCGTCGTTTCGTCTTCCTCGCAGGTGTTCTCGTGGCGCTCAACCTCGCGCTCTGGTTCGCGGCGCCCGGTCTTGCGCTCCGCCAGGCAGTGATCGACCAGCTCTTCGGCCCGAAGATGGTCCGCCTCGAGGTGCTCGAGAAGACGACCGTCGACGGGAGCACGGACTGGCACATCGACCGCGGCGTCATCGTCTCGGTGAACAGCTCACAGCTCGTCCTGCGGGAGGCGGACGGCCGGATGCAGACGATCCCGCTCTCCACCTCGACCAAGGTCATTCGCTTCGGGCGCCACCTCTTGCCGAGCCAGCTCGCACCCCGCTGGCACGTGCTGGTGACGTGGCCGGCGACGGGCCCCGCGCAGTCGGTCGACGTCGAGCGCGTCTCGCGGACGCCCGCCGCCACGGGCTACGGGCGCTCGGCAGCGCCGATGCCGCCGCCTATCCTGAGGTCGTGACGGCCAAGGCAACCGGGGGCGCCCTCCTGCTCGTGGAGGACGACGACTCGATCGGACGCCTCGTGAAGCAGTACCTCGAGCAGCAGGACGGCTGGCACGTGGTCTGGCGCCGCAGTGGGGAGGAGGCGCTCATGGAGCTGCGAGGCCAGTCGGTCCGTGTCGTCGTGCTCGACATCGGCCTTCCCGGCATCGACGGCTTCGAGGTCTGCCGCCGCATCCGCGCCGGCTCGAAGGTGCCGATCGTGATGCTCACCGCCCGCGACGAGGAGCCCGACCGCGTCGCGGGGCTCGAGCTCGGCGCGGACGACTACGTCTCGAAGCCGTTCTCGCCGCGCGAGCTGTCCGCCCGGATCAAGGCGATCCTCCGTCGCGTCGAGCGCCGGATCGAGGACGAGGTGCTCGCCGCCCGTGAGGTCGTCCTGCGGCGCGACTCCCACGAGGTCACGGTCGCCGGCACGCAGGTCGAGCTGACGAGCAAGGAGTTCGACCTTCTCGCCTGCTTCCTCGAGCATCCCGGCATCGTCCTCTCGCGCGAGCGCCTGCTCGATCTCGTGTGGGGGATGACGTATCCCGGCGGCACCCGAACCGTGGACGTGCACGTCGCACAGCTGCGGCGCAAGCTCGGTGATCCCGAGGGCATCCGGACGGTGCGCGGCGCCGGCTACAAGCTCGTTCCCGCCTGAGATGCGCGGCAGCGGGCTCCGTTCGCGGCTCTTCCGGGCGATCGGGCTCGTCGTCCTCCTGTGCGTCGCGCTCACGATCGGCCTCGGCCTCGTCCTCACTCACCGGGCGGTCAAGCGCGCGACCCTGCGCGACCTCGCGCACCAGGCCGATCTGATCGCCGGGACGCAGGTGACGGGGCTGGGGAGCTCCGCGAGCCTCGCGAAGCTCGGACCGTACTTCGCGCGGCAGCACGAGCGGGTGTCGAAGAATCCGCTGATCCTGCCGACGTCGGCGCAAGAGCGTCTCGCGCAAGGCGCGGGGGCGCAGGGCACGGTGACCTACCGTGGCACCGCGTACTACTTCGCCGCGCGCCCGGCCAACCCCGGTTACCTCGTTCTCCTCCGGCCCGAGAGCACCGCCGGCTCGCTCCTGTCGCCGTACGTCTTGGGGCTTCTCGTCGCGGCCGCGGCAGGAGGCCTCCTCGCCGCGCTCGCCGCGTTCCTCCTCGCCCGCCGCATCTCGCGAGCCGGTCGACCGGATCTCCGCGGCGGCGCGGACCCTCACGCGCGGCACGCATCCCGAGCCGGTGCCGGTCGAGGGCGCAACCGAGATCGCGACCCTCGCCGTCGCCTTCAACGACCTCGCCGCGCAGCTCCGCCGCGCGCAGGAGGCCGAGCGGAACTTCCTCCTCTCGGTCAGCCACGAGCTGAAGACACCGCTCACCGCGATCCGCGGCTTTGCCGAGGCGGTCGAGGACGGCGCCGTCGATCCCCGCGAGGCGGTGGCGACCGTCGCCTCGGAGGCGCGGCGGCTCGAGCGGCTCGTCCACGACCTGCTCGACCTCGCGCGGATGCACCGAACCGACTTCAGCGTCCACAACTCCGAGATCGATCTCGCCGAGGTGGCCGAGGACACCGTCCGCCGCTACCAGCAGCAGGCGGAGAGCTTCGACGTGGCGCTGCACGCGGTCGCGGACGCTCCCGCGCCGGCCATCGGGGACGCCGACCGTGTCCTCCAGGTCGTCTCGAACCTGGTGGAGAACGCACTGCGGCTGACGCCGCCGGGCGGCGAGGTGCGTGTCGTCGCGGCGCCCGGGCGTGCTTCGCGTCGAGGACACCGGGCCGGGTCTCGCCGAGAACGACGCGCGAGCGCGCCTTCGAGCGCTTCTACCTCCACGAGCGCTACGGGCTGGAGAGGCGGGTCGGAACGGGTCTCGGGCTCGCGATCGTGAAGGAGCTGACGCTCGCCATGGGCGGCGACGTCGGGGTGGAGAGCCGTCCCGGCACGCTCACCGTCTTCACGGTGCGGCTGCGCGTCCCGGTCGCCGCCCGCGAGACGCTGCCTGCGTGAGCGCGCAGGCCCCCGCCCGGGAGGATGTCGAGCGGGCGCGGGCTGTCCTCGGCGGACGTATCCACCGCACCCCGACGTTCAGCTCGGCGTCGCTCGGCGTCTCGCTCAAGGCGGAGCTGTTCCAGAAGACGGGGTCGTTCAAGGCCCGAGGGGCTCTCAACCGCGTCGCCGCACTCACCGCGGAGGAACGGCGGCGAGGCGTCGTCACCTGGTCGGCCGGCAACCACGCGCAGGCCGTGGCGTGGGCGGCCGCGGAGGAGGGCGTCGACTGCCTCGTCCAGATGTGGGACGGGGTGAGCCCGTTCAAGGTCGAGGCGACGCGCGGCTACGGCGCGACGGTCGACCTCTCGCCGCCGGACGCGGCCGCGGCGTACGACCGGGCGCTCGCGGTGGCAGAGGAGGAGGGACGCGTCTTCGTCCATCCGCACTCGGATCCACTCGTCGTGGCCGGTCACGGGACGCTTGCGTTGGAGCTGCTCGAGGACGTGGCCGGGCTCGAGACCGTGGTCGTCGGAGTCGGCGGCGGCGGGCTCGTCGCCGGCATCGTCACGGCTCTCGACGGAAGCGCCCGCGTCGTCGCCGTAGAGCCCGAGCGCGCGCAGGCCTTCAGCGCCGGGCTCGCGGCAGGCCACAGCGTTCGCGTGGAGACCGACACGATCGCCGACGGGCTCGCGCCGCCGTTCGCCGGCGAGCTTCCGCTCGCGATCTGCCGCGGAAGGGTCGAGACGGTGCTCGTGACCGAGGACGAGATCGCCGACGGGATGCGCTTCCTCTACGCGCGCGCCAAGCTCGCGTGCGAGCCGGCCGCGGCTGCCGCCGCGGGAGCCGTCCTCGCGGGCAAGGTCGAGGCGGGTCGCGGTGTGGCCGTCGTCGTCTCGGGCGGCAACGTGGAAGCCAAACAGGCCGCTGCTATCTTGGAAGGGTCATGAAAGCGGGCATCCATCCCGAGTACGTGATCACGACGGTGACGTGCTCCTGTGGCAACACGTTCCAGACCCGCTCCACGAAGCCCGAGTTGCACGTCGAGCTTTGCTCCCAGTGCCACCCGTTCTACACCGGGAAGCAGAAGCTCGTGGACACGGGCGGACGCGTCGAGCGTTTCCGGCGCCGCCAGGAGCGCGCCGGCCAGGCAAGCCGCGGCTAGCGCTTCCAAGCTATGGCCAACGTCGGCGGACAGGCAGTCCTCGAGGGCGTGATGATGCGCGGCCCCGGCAACTGGGCCGTCGCAGTGCGCACTCCGTCCGGCGACATCGCGCAGGTCTCGCGGCCGATCGACTCGGCGATGGCGCGGCACTTCGTGTTCCGGCTGCCGATCGTGCGTGGTGTGATCGCGCTCGGCGAGTCGCTTGCCATCGGCTTCCGGGCGCTCGCCATCTCGGCGAGCTATGCGGCGCAGGAGGAAGGCGAGGAGGGCGAGGTCCAGACCGAGCTCTCCCGTGGTGCCCTCATCTTCGCCTTCGCGGTGGCCATCGGCTTCGCCGTCATGGTGTTCAAGGTCGGGCCCGCGCTCATCACCGACCAGCTCCCGATCCGCACCGGCGGCTGGTTCGTGATCGTCGAGGGGCTCATCCGCGTCTCGATGTTCATCGCGTATCTCGCGCTCATCTCGCTCCTTCCGGACCTGCGCCGCGTCTTCCAGTACCACGCCGCGGAGCACAAGGCGATCAACGCATACGAAGCGGGCGAGCCGCTCGAGCCCGAGGTTGCGCAGCGCTACTCGCTGATCCACCCCCGCTGTGGGACGGCGTTCCTGCTCTGGGTGATGGTGATCGCGGTGTTCGTGTTCGCGTTCTTCGGCCGGCCCACCTGGTACTGGCTGATCGCGACCCGGATTCTTCTCCTGCCGGTGATCGCGGGTCTCGCGTACGAGCTGATCCGGTTCGCGGGCAAGCATCAACAGAACCGGGCGCTGATGACGCTCCTCGCGCCGGGGCTGTGGCTCCAGCGCCTGACGACGCGCGAGCCGACCCTCGACCAGCTCGAGGTCTCGATCCGCGCTCTGCGCGAGGTGCTCGACCGTGAGGCAGCGGGTACGCCCGCCGCCCAGCGCGTCGAGGTCATGGCCTAGGCGTCAGACCGGGTCGATCCGTCCGGTACGGACGTCGTACACGAAGCCTGTGGCGGCGAACGCTTCCGGAAGCAGTGGATGACTGCGGATCGCGTCGACGCTCTGCCGGACGCCCTCGGCCAGGTCGGGGAACGGCTGGAAGTCGATGCTCTCCGACTCCGGTCCGAGCTTTTCGTGCAGGTCGGCGTTCGTGAAGGTGAGCATGCCGCAGTCGCTGTGCCCGACCACGATCGCCTCCTCCGTCCCGAGCAGGTGATGCGAGATGACGAGAGAGCGGAACGTCTCGTCGTTTACGAGCCCGCCCGCGTTGCGGATCACGTGGGCGTCGCCTTCCGCGAGCCCGAGGAAGCCGGCAGGGTCGAGCCGCGCGTCCATACACGTGACGACGGCGAACCTTCTGCCGGGCGGCATGGGCAGGTCGCCTTTGTCGAACCCGGACGCGTACCGCTCGTTGGCTGCGGTGACCTCATCGACCACGGACATTTCCTGCGACCTCCCGGCTCGCTTGCTTTACCGACTGAAGCGTGAAGCTATCCGAAGTGAAGCGAACGGGGCAAGGGCTAGGCTGACCCCGCGATGGCGACGGACTTCGACAATCTTGTAGCGGATCTCGAGCGGTCCTACGAGGAGCTGCGGGCCCGGCTGTCCGATCCGGCGGTCTACAACGACCACCGGGAGGCGGCCGACGTCGGACGGAGCCTGAAGGAGCTCGAGCGGCCGTACAAGCTCGCGCAGGAGTGGTCGGCCGCGCGGGACGACCTCGTCGCTGCGCGCGACGACGCCGACTTGCGCGAGCTCGTCCCCGAGCTCGAGGAGCGGACGGGCCGGCTGCAGGACGAGCTGCGCCTCGCCCTCGTCCCCACGGACCCGGCCGATCGCAAGGACGTGATCGTCGAGGTCCGCCAGGGCGTCGGCGGAGACGAGGCAGCGCTCTGGGCCGGCGATGTCTACCGGATGCTGGCGCGTTACGCCGAGCGGCGCGGCTTCAAGGTCGAGCAGCTCGCGGCGAGCCCGAGCGACGGCGGCGGCTACAAGGAGGTCACCTTCGCGGTCAAGGGCGACGGCGCTTACTCCATCTTCAAGTGGGAGGGCGGCACGCACCGCGTCCAGCGCGTGCCCGAGACCGAGAGCGCCGGCCGCATCCACACCTCCACCGCGACGGTGGCCGTGATGCCCGAGGCCGAGGAGGTCGAGGTCGAGATCGATCCGAACGACCTCAAGATCGACGTCTACCGCTCGACCGGTCCCGGCGGCCAGTCCGTGAACACGACCGATTCAGCCGTCCGCATCACGCATCTGCCGACCGGCGTCGTCGTCTCCATGCAGGACGAGAAGTCGCAGCTGCAGAACCGGGAGAAGGCAATGCGCGTCCTCCGCGCGCGCCTCTACGAGCGCGAGCTCGAGCGGCAGCGGGCGGAGCTCGACGCGACCCGCCGGTCGCAGATCGGCTCCGGCGAGCGCGCCGAGAAGATCCGCACGTACAACTTCCCCGAGAACCGGCTCACCGACCACCGCGTCAAGCTGACCGTCCACCAGCTCGACCGGATCCTGCAGGGCGAGCTCGACGACTTCACCGAGGCGCTGGCGACCGACGAGCGGTCTCGCGCGCTCGGGGAGTGACCGCCCGGGAAGCGCTCGCCGAGGCCGAGCGGAGGCTGGGCGCGGCCGGCGTGGAGACGCCTCGCGTCGATGCGGAGTGGCTGGTCGCGCATCTGCTCGGAACCACGCGAAGCGGCCTCGCGGCCCGGCTGGACGACGAGGTGGACGGGCTCGAGCCTCTTCTGGCTCGCCGTGAGGCGCGCGAGCCTCTCGCTTACGTTCTCGGCGAGTGGGGCTTCCGGCGGCTGACGCTGAAGACCGACGCGCGCGCCCTCGTGCCACGGCCCGAGACCGAGACCCTCGTCGAGCGGGCGCTCGCGCTCGTGGAGAGGATCGAGCGGCCGCGGATCCTCGATGTCGGGGTCGGCTCGGGCGCGATCGCGCTGGCGCTCAAGGACGAGCGGCCGGACGCCCGGGTCACCGGCGTCGACGTTTCGGCCGATGCGCTCGCGCTCGCGCGCGAGAACGCCGAGAGGCTCGGGCTCGAGGTCGAGCTGCGGCAGGGCGAAGGCGCGGTGATCGCCGGCGAGGGCTGGGACGTCGTCGTCGCGAACCCGCCCTACGTCGAGAGCCTCGAGGAGGCCCAGCCGGAGCTGCGCTGGGAGCCGGAGGTGGCGCTCCTCGGCCAGGGCGAGCACGAGCGGCTCGCGCGGGCTGCGAACGCCCGCTTCATCGTCTTCGAGGTCGGAGACGGCCAGGCGCCCGAGGTCGCCGAGCTGCTCGCGCGGCTCGGTTGCACCGACGTGGCGACAACCTCCGATCTCACCGGCCGCGATAGGGTCGTGGAGGGAAGGCTGCCGTGACCGAGACGTTCACCACACTCGACGGGCTGACCCTCTCGTACGAGCGGCGAGGCAACGGCCCCCTGCTCGTCTGTCATCCCGGCGGGCCGGGCGGGTCTGCTGCCGAGTTCCGCGACTTCGCCGGGCTCGACGACACGTTCGAGCTCGTGCTCCTCAGCCCGCGCGGGTCGATCGGCTCGGACCCGGCCGACGACTACGGGCTCGCCTCGTACGTCGCCGACGTCGAGGCGCTGCGCGAGCACCTCGGTGTCGAGCAGCTCGATCTGCTCGGCTTCTCGCACGGCGGGATCGTCGCGATGGAGTACGCGGCCACGTTCGGGCCGCGCGTGCGCCGGCTCCTGCTCGTCGACACGCTCGCCGTCTGGGGCGACGAGGCCGAGACGGCGATGCAGCAGGCGATCGAGGAGCGCCGCGACGAGCCGTGGTTCGCGGAGGCGCAACGGGCGATCGAGGAGGAGCAGGCCGGCGAGTTCGCCTCGGCGGAGGAGCTGGTCGCGAACCTGCAGCGGCAGATCCCGCTCTACTTCCACCGCTGGGAGGGCAACGAGCAGACCGGGCGTGAGCTCGCCGCGGACTTCGCGCAGTCGAAGCCGCTCCACCATTTCAACACCGTCGAGTTCCCGAGCTTCGACCTGCGCGGCGAGCTGCGGACGATCGAGGCTCCGACGCTCGTCGTGGTCGGCAACCGCGACCTCATCGCCGGTCCGGTCTGCGCGGACGCGATCGTCCGCGAGCTGCCCGACGCGCGGCTCGTGACGATCCGGGACTCGGGCCACTTCGTCTACGTCGAGCAGCCGGGCGCGTTCCGCGACGCGCTGACCGACTTCCTCCTGTGAGTCAGGACGCGGTCGCGGCACTCCGCGCGGGCCGCGCAGTGATCCTCCCGACCGACACGGTCTACGGGCTCTGCGCGCTGCCCGGCTACGAGGACGTTCTCTACGAGCTCAAGGGCCGCGACCGCTCGAAGCCAGTTGCGCTGCTCGCGGCCGATGTCGACGGGCTCGTCGCGGCAGTCCCCGGCCTCGACCGGTCCCTTCTCGAGCGATACCTGCCGGGCCCCTACACGCTCGTCTTCGGCGCCACCGGTGTCCGTGTTCCGCGGCTGCCGCCGGTGGCGGCCGCGGTCGTGCGTGACGTGGGCGTCGTCGCGGCGACCAGCGCGAATCTCGCCGGCGGGCGGGACCCGCGCAGGGTCGAGGACGTGCCGGAGGAGGTCCGCGCCGCGTGCGGCGCGATCGTGGACGGCGGCGAGCTGCCGGGCGTCCCGTCGACGGTGATCGATCTCACGACCGGAGAGCCGCGCGTTCTCCGGCAGGGTGCCGCCCGCCTGCCCGAGTAGCATCAAACCGTGGCCACGACACAGGCGACGTTCCAGCAGCTGAAGCACGCCGGGCTCGACGAGATCGATCCCGAGATCGCAGGGCTCCTCGGCGACGAGCTCGAGCGGCAACGAGGGCAGATCGAGCTGATCGCCTCCGAGAACTTCACGTGGCCGGCGGTGCTCGAGGCTGTCGGCTCCGTCGCGACGAACAAGTACGCGGAGGGCTATCCGGGCCGCCGCTACTACGGCGGGTGCGAGGTGATCGACGAGATCGAGCAACTCGCGATCGACCGCGCGAAGGAGCTGTTCGCCGCCGAGCACGCGAACGTCCAGCCGCACGCAGGCGCGCAGACGAACATGGCCGTCTACGCGGCGGTGATGGAGCCCGGCGACACGCTGATGGCGCTCGCCCTGAACCAGGGCGGCCATCTCACACACGGTCACAAGGTCAACTTCTCGGGGCGGCTGTACCACGTCGCGCACTACGAGGTCTCGCGCCAGACGATGACCGTGGACTACGACGACGTGCTCGCGAGGGCGAAGGAAGCGCGGCCGAAGGTGATCGTCTGCGGCGGCTCCGCTTACCCGCGGACGGTCGAGACCGACCGCTTCCGCGCGATCGCCGACGAGGTCGGCGCGCTCCTCCTCTGCGACATGGCCCATTTCGCCGGGCTGGTCGCCGCCGGTATCCACCCGAACCCGGTCGAGCACTGCGACTTCGTCACCTCCACCACCCACAAGACGCTCGCGGGCCCGCGCGCCGGCTTCATCCTCTGCCGCGAGGAGCACGCGAAGGCCGTCGACTCGGCGGTCATGCCCGGAATGCAAGGAGGGCCGCTCGAGCACACGATCGCCGCGAAGGCGACGTGCTTCCGGATCGCGATGACCGAGGCCTTCCGCGAATACCAGGCGCAGGTCCGCCGCAACGCGGACGCGCTGGGCGAGGCGCTGCTCGAGGGCGGGCTCTCGCTCGTCACGGGCGGCACCGACACGCACCTCCTGCTCGTCGATCTGAGCGGCTCGGAGTGGACGGGCAAGGCGGCGGAGGAGCGTCTGCACGAGATCTCCGTCACCGTCAACCGGAACACGATCCCGTTCGACGAGCGGTCGCCGTTCGTCACGTCGGGAATCCGGCTCGGGTCGCCGGCGATGACGATGCGCGGCTTCGACGAGGACGACTTCCGCGAGGTCGGACGGATCATCTGCGAGGCGTTGACCGAGTCGCCGGACCTGGGGGGGCTGCGCCGCCGGGTGGACGCGTTGTGCGTGAAGCGGCCGCTCTACGAGGGGTTCCGCGGCTACACGACCTACGTCGCTTGACGGAGCCGCGTCTCACCGTCGTCAGTCATCCGCTGGTCCAGCACAAGCTCGGCTACCTCCGCGACCAGGAGACCCCGACAGTCCACTTCCGCAAGCTCGCGAACGAGATCACGCTTCTCCTCACGTACGAGGCGACAAAGGACATGCCCACCGAGGAGACGGAGGTCGATACGCCACTCGAGCGGATGACCGTGCAGCGAATCTCGGGCAAGAAGGTGGCGGTCTGTCCGGTGCTGCGAGCGGGGGTCGGCATGCTGGACGGCGTCCTGTCGCTCGTTTCGAGCGCGCGCGTCGGCTTCGTCGGCATGTACCGGGACGAGGAGACCCTCGAGCCCGTGCAGTACTACCTCAAGCTGCCCGACGATCTCTCCGAGCGGGACGCGATCGTCCTCGACCCGATGCTCGCCACCGGCCACTCGAGCTGTGCCGCGATCGCGGCGGTGAAGGAGGCGGGCGCGCAGTCGGTGACTCTCGTGTGCATCGTCGCCGCCCCGCCGGGGGTCGAGGAGGTGCACCGGCAGCATCCCGACGTGCACATCGTGTGCGCCGCCGTCGACCGCGGCCTGAACGAGCGCGGCTTCATCGTCCCCGGGCTCGGAGACGCAGGCGACCGCCTGTACGGGACGAAGTAGCTGGGCTGCACGGCAGCCACTGCTTCGTGACGAAACGTTTACAGCAGTGCCATCGCCCCGAGGCGTACCGTGGAGTTCGTCGGTTGCAACGGAGAGGGGGCCCCGATGTCAACGCAAGAGAAGCAAAGTGAGCAGCAGCACCTGCTCCACCTGGTGGAGTCGGCGCAACGGGCCGGCTACTCGGAGCGCGAGATCCAGGAGCTGGTCGAGGACGCGCTCGAGGCGGACGTGCAACGCGAAGCCGCCGCGTAGCGCCGGTAGTGGCGGCACGTCTCGAGAGACATTCCTGAGCGCCGCCAGGCGAGAGCGGTTGATCCATCTGCGCCAGACGGGCTGAGCCGCGCCGTGGCCACCCTGGATTCATGGCCGCCGAGCAGCCCGAGCCCGTTCGTGTTCTCGTAGTCGACGACACAGCCGTCTGGCGGGAGACGCTGGCGGCGGTCATCGAGGCGACTCCCGGCTTCGAGGTGGTCGCCTCCGCCTCCTCGGGATTCGACGCCCTCGAGCTCGTAGTCTCGGAGGCGGCTCCGCAGCTCGTTTTGCTCGACGTTCGAATGCCACAGCTGGACGGCCTCGAGACGGCGCGGCGCATAGGGAGGCTCGGTCGGGGGGTCGTGGTCGTGCTTCTTTCGGCCCACAAGCACACGGTGGCGTTCGAGAAGGGCTCGCTCTCGGTGCTGTACAAGGGTGACGTTTCGCCGGAATGGCTCAGCGCCCTCTGGGAGCGCCGCGCCGCCGCAACCCGTTGACATTTCGTCGGCGTGCGCTCAGCGAGCGAAAACGGAATCGACGTTCGGAAGAGCGTGGAACCGTGAGAACGTGCCGTCTGCGGCGATCTCCTCGGCGGCTGCGAGGAACCCGGCCCACGCGGTACGAGCGAGTGTGCCGCCGACACTGATCCGGCGGACGCCGAGGGCCTCGGCTTCCGCGACCGTGATGAACGGCGCGTTGGCGAGCAGGTTCACCGGCTTGGGCGCCACGGCGGCGACGACCGCCGAGACCTGCTCGGCTGTCTCGATCCTCGGGGCGTACAGGCAGTCGGCGCCGGCTTCGGCGTAGGCCTGGAGCCTCCTGATCGTCTCCTCGAGGTCGGGCCGGCCGACGACGAACCCCTCGGAGCGGCCGGTGAGAAGGACGCCGGCACCGCTCTCGTCGATCGCCCGTCGCGCCGCTCGAACCCGCTCGACGGCTAGGTCGAAGGCGTAGAGCGGCTCGTCGGCGTCGCCGGTCGAATCCTCGATCGACAGCCCTGCGATGCCGGTCGCGGCCGCGAGCTTCACGTTTGCGGCGACCCCCTCCGGCTCGTCGGAGAAGCCGCTCTCGAAGTCCGCGTTCAACGGTACGTTGACGGCGGAGGCCATTTGGCGGAGATGCTCCAGCGTCTGGTCGAGCCGAAGCCCGTTGTCCGGGCGGCCCAACGTCCAGGCGTGCCCCGCGCTCGTCGTCGCGAGCGCCTTGAATCCCATCTGCCGGAGCGCGATCGCGCTGCCGAGGTCCCAGGGGTTCGGCATCACGAAGCAACCCGTCTCGTGCAGCCGATGGAACGCCTCGACCTGTCGAGTCATGTCACAAGGAAGCTAACCCTTCGAGCAGCATGCCACCGCCAGGAGCCGCTTGTCCTGGGCGAGGTGGGAAGCCCACTCGACGCGGTCGGCCCCCGCGAAGCCCAGGTACGCGCCGAGCGCCTCGCGCATCGCCTCGATGAATCCGTCGGCCCGCTGCGGCGAGAACCCATCCTCCCACCAGAGGTCGATGATCTGCGCGACGCCTTCGTCGCGCTCGATGCGCGGCTCGATCCGCCCGACGAGGCGGTCGCCGAAGGTGATCGGTAGCACGTAATAGCCCCAACGGCGTTTTGCCGCCGGGAGGAAGCCTTCCCACACGTACTCGAAGTCGAACAGGCTCGCGAGCAGGGCCGTGTCCCACAACAGCGAGTCGAACGGAGGAATGAACGCAACGGACGCTGCCGGCTCTGGTGGCGACTGCAGCAGCGCGAGTTCCCCGGGGAGGACGAAGCGCTCGCCGCGCACACCCTCCACCTCGACGGGTACGAGGGCACCGCGCTCGATCAGCTCCTGATGCAGCGTCTTGCGTGCAGCCGGCGCGTCGATGCGGGCGAAGGTGCCGCCGGCCCCGCCGGCGCCGAGCAGGCCGTGAGCGCGATAGCGGGATAGGAGCTTGTGCCGGAGCTGTTCTCGCTCCGGGACTTCCTGTGCGAGAACTTCGCTCGGGAGCAGCCGCTCGAGGAGGTCGTAGTACCGCAGGTTGCCCTCGCGCCGCGCGAGGCCGATCGCACCCGTGACGGTGTAGGCCTCGAGCACGGCGCGCACAGCATTCTCCGGCATTCCGAACCAGTTCTTCGTCGGACCGGTCTCGTGCTCGAAGTCACGCGACGAGAGCGGTCCTTCCGCGCGGATCCGCCCGAGGACGCGCTCGGCCATCGCGGCGTTCTCCGCGAGGGCCGCCGCGTGGAATTCCGGCCCCTTGCGACCCATGACGTGGCGGAACCAGGGGAACTCTCTCGTCGGCACGAAAGACAGCGCCTTGTTCGTCGCCTCGAAGATCGCACGGCGTTCGTAAAGCTCATCGCACCAGGCGGGCTCGTAGCCGGCAACGCGCGCGTGCAGCACGAGGTCGTGGTTCCGGCAGGCGACGGCGATCGGGTCGAACTGGATCGAGCCGAGCCGGTGGAAGACTTCGAGCACGCCGTCCAAGCCTCCGGCGATGGACCGCGCAGGGGAGAGGAAGTGCCGCGCGACGAGAAAGCGACGCGCGGCTTCCGCGGCGACCTTCACCATGAGGACACTAGTCGCGAGCCGCAATGGAGTCCGTCGGGCGCGCAGGCGAGCCCGTCCCCGCGGCGAAGTACCCTGACGGCGTGCTCGCGGCAAGCAGCCCGCACCTGAGCGTCCTCGACGAGCTTGCTGATCACCTCGGCGTCCTCTGGGGGGCGCTCGTCGCGTTCGGCGTCGTCGTGCTGCTGACGCCGGCGGTCGGAGGGATGGCACGCCGGCTCGGCGTCGTCGACATCCCCGGCGGCAGGCGCGTCAACCAGCTGCCCGTGCCTCGCCTCGGCGGCCTTGCGCTCTTCCTCGGCCTGCTCGTCTCGGCGCTCGCCTTCCTCCACGTCGGTCACCAGACCCGCGGGCTGCTGCTCGGCGCCACCGTCGCCCTGATCGTCGGCCTCGTCGACGACTTCCGCGGCCTCGCCTGGTACGCGAAGCTGGCGGGACAGGTGGCGGCCGCCGCCGTGGTGGTCGGCTTCGGCGTCTGGGTCGACCGATTCACGCTGCCGTTCCTCGGCATCCACACGCTTCCTGCGGGCGTGGGGGTTCCGCTCACGATCCTCTGGATCGTCGCGATCATGAACATGTTCAACTTCCTCGACGGACTCGACGGGCTCGCGGCCGGGGTCGCTGCGATCGCCGGGCTGACGTTCAGCGTGATCGCGCTCTCGCTCGGCAAGCCCGACGCGGCGATCCTCTCGGCCATCGTCTTCGGCGCCTGCCTCGGCTTCCTCCGCCACAACTTCTATCCGGCGCGGATCATCATGGGCGACTCGGGCGCGCTGTTGCTCGGGTTCGTGCTCGCGGCGATCTCAGTGCAGGGGCTGCTGAAGACCGCGGCGACCGTGGCCCTGTTCTTCCCGCTCCTCGTGCTCGCCGTGCCCATCGTCGACACGACCTTCGTCGTCGTTCGGCGGCTCAAACACGGGGAGCGAGTCTTCGAGGCGGATCAGGCCCACCTGCACCACCGCTTCCTGCGTCGCGGCTTCTCGCAGCGGCGGGCGGCGGTGACGATCTGGGTCTGGTGCCTCTCGCTCGCTGCCGCGGCGTTCGCGACGCGCTTCGTTCCGTTCCGCGCCCACGGCGTCTGGCACCCGTGGTGGACGCTGCTCGCCGCCGGGATCGGTCTTCTCGCCGTGCTCGTCTCGATCTACGTCGTCTACGTGCTCGAGATCGTGAAGCTCGGCAACCGGATCCAACGGCGGCGCAAGCAAGGGGATCCGCTGCGGAAATCGGCCTGACCCTCCCGGGCCTGCGCTTCGATCGCCGCTACGCCGGCGGGGAGATCGGCGCCGAACGATGGCTGGACGAGTCGGGCACCGCATTCGTCCTGAAGCGAGGCCGCAGCGCGGCGCGGGCGGCGGCCGTGACAACACTGCTGCGAGAGCGCGGCTACCCGGCGCCTCGCTACGTCAGGGTCGAGGCGGACTGGGCGCTGCAGGAGGAGCTGCCCGGGCAGCCGCTCGAACACTGGCGCGCGCTGCCCGAGACGATCGCCGCGCAGTTGCTCTCGCTGCACGAGCTCCACGCGGAGCCCTTTCCGCCGGTCGGCGCGGCGACGTGGCGGCGGGTCGTCGTCGCGTCCGTGCTCTCCGGCGCGCGCTCCTACTTGCGGCTCGCGACGCTGCGGGATCACTCCGACCGCTCGCGCGAGTTGCTCGCGCGCTGTCAGGACGCAGTGCGACTCTGTCGGCGAGCGCGTGCCCGACATGGCCGCGATCGTCCACTGGGACTTCACGCCCGACAACGTCCTCGCCCGCGACGACCGCGTCACCGGAGTGATCGACTGGGAAGGGGTGCGGGCGGGCGACCCCCGGTTCGACCTCGTCACGCTCGCGTTCTACGCACCCGGCACGCCGCTGCTCGAGAGCGCGCTCGGCGCGTCGACCCGGGCCCGCGGGCCGTCTACCAGGCCCATCTCTGTGTCCGGCAGGCGGAATGGTCGCTTCGGCGGCATGACGAGGCCACCGGGGAGCGGATGCTCGCCTACGCGCTCGAGGTCGCGTCCGGCTTTCCCGCCGCCTGAGCCTCGGCGCGCAGGACGAAGTCGCTCAGCAGCTCGTTGAAGGGCGCACCGAGCCGCTGCACGGAGTGACCCATGCCGGGCACGACGGCACGCTCCGCGCCGAGCCGCTCCTCGAGCACGTCGCAGACCGCCTCGAACGCAGGGCTGTGCCCGCCCGAAACGACGAGCTTCGGAACCGGCGCTCGCGCCAACCCTTCGAACGGGATCTCGGCCTCGGCGGGCGAACGCTCGACCATGAGCGTCCGCGCGCCCTGCAGAAGCTCGGGCGTGAAGCTCGCCGGGCGGCGTGGACGAGCCCACGAGAGAGAGGAAGCCCCGGAGGAAGTCGGCCGGGTCGCGAGGGCCGCTGGTCCAGTGCTCGTCGATCCGTTGGACGAACTCCTCTACGGCCGGATCGCCCCGTGCGACGCCGAAGGCAGGGGGCTCGACGACGGTGAGTGAGCGGAGCGCCTCCGGGCGCTGCGCGGCCGCGAGCAGCGCGATGACGCCGCCGTACGAGTGGCCGAGCACATGCGTGCCGGGCTCCAGGAACTGCTGCAGCCAGGCCGCCTCTTCCTCGAAATCGACGTGCTCCGTGTCCGGCCCCGGCGGAAAGCCCCGCCGGTTCGGTGCCACGATCTCGAAGCACTCGGCGAGCGGCTTCTGGGCGCTCCAGGTCAGGTCCGCGTTGACGACGGAACCGTGAACGAGCAGAAGGCGAGGTTGGCTGTTCATGCGGGATTCGGGTGTCACAAAGTATCGGTTCGCGGGGCCCCCGACGCTGCTATTCTCGCGCCGGATGCAGGGGACCACCTCGTCGCAATTCAGCGCGGCTGGAGCCGGCGGCGTTCTCCTTGCCGTGCTCGTGGCCGGGGTCGGCATCGGCGCTCTTCTCGGCTGGGCCGCCGGCTCGGGCGCGATCGGAGCCCTCTGCGGAGCGGTTGTCGGGATCCTCGGAGGGATCTTCGCCGTCTACCGCCGCTACGGGGTCTGATCCGATGCTCGGGACCCTCTTCTCGACCCCGCGCTCCGAACCGGGACATCTGATGCCCGCGGCCGGGGGCACGCTCGTGCTCGCGCTCCTGCTCCCCGTGATCGCGCTCCTCGGCTGGAGCATCACCGGCTGGGGGCTCGCCGCGGTGCTGTGGCTCGGCCTGCACCTGCTCGATCTGGTCGTGATTCGAGCGCGCGCGAAGCCCAACGGAGGTCTGGCGAGCTCCGGCGCTCAGGCGTTCACGCTCTTCTTCAAGTTGATCGCGCTGCTCGTCGTGCTCTTCGCGGCGCTCGCCTCCGACCGAGACGTCGCCCTGACAGCCGCGCTGACCTACGGGCTCGCGTACACGTTCGAGTTCGGCCTCTCCCTCGTCTCCTACTTCGGTCCGCCGTCGCCTTGACGAGGCTACGCATCCTGCTCGTCTTCGCCGCCCTCGCGCTGGTCGCGCCGCAGGCGGCGTTCGCGCGCGGCAACTTCGACCCCACCACCGAGTTCGAGCAGCACGAGTGGATCCCGATCCACCTCGGTCCGCTCAACCTGTCGATCACGAAGGCGGTCGTGTACCTGATGCTCGGGACGCTGTGCACGATCGTCCTGGGGCTCGTGACCATGCGGAGCAGGCTCGCGCTCTTGCCCGACCGGCGCCAGACGGTGGGTGAGGCGCTCTACGAGGTCGCCCAGACGCAGGTCGCCGAGCAGGGGCTGCCGACGAAGGCGATCGGCCGCTGGTTCCCGTACGTCACCACCCTGCTGCTCTTCATCTTCGTGGTCAACCTGCTCGGCTTCATTCCTCTCCCACTCACGGGGGAGAAGTGGCACGGCGTGCCCACCTGGGGGATCTACGCGGCGACGTCGTCGCTCTCGGTCACGCTCGCGCTCGCGCTGTTGACGTTCGTCTTCACCCATTTCGAGGGGATCAGGTGGAACGGGGCGCGCCGCTATTTCAAGAGCTGGATCCCGGAGGCGCCGAAGGGGCTTTTGCTGCTGATCGTGCCGCTCGAGGTGCTCGGTCAGTTCATGCGCCTGATCTCGCTGAGCGTCCGCCTCTTCGCGAACATGCTCGCCGGGCACATCCTGATCCTGACGTTCCTGGGGCTGATATTCATCTTCGAGTCGTTCGCGCTGGTGTTCGTGGTCATCCCTGCGACCGTCTTCTACCTCTTCGAGGTGGTCATCGTGGTGGGGATCCAAGCGTTCATCTTCGCGGCTCTGTCCGCCATCTACATTGGCTCGGCCATCGAGCCGGAGCACTAAGGAGGAAACGAAAATGATTGGCTACATCCTCGCCGCAACGACAGGCGACGTGACGAAGGCCGGCAAGGCGATCGGCCTCGCGCTCGGCGTCGGGCTCGGCGCAGCCGGCGCAGGCGTCGGCATCGGGATCATCTTCGGCTCGATGATCCAGTCCGTCGCTCGCCAGCCCGAGCTCAGAAGCGAGCTGCAGGGCATCCAGTGGCTCGGCTTCGCACTCACCGAGGCAGTCGTCTTCTACGGGCTGCTCGGCTCGATCCTGGCGTACGTGCTCGTCAAGTGACCGTCGCTGCGAACCCCCTGATCTCGGTCACCCCGGGGCTGATGATCTGGACGATCGTCTGCTTCCTGATCGCGCTCTTCGTGCTGAAGCGCTACGCATTCGGCCCGATCCAGCGGCTCATCGACGCGCGTCGAGAGGCCATCCAGCACTCGATCGAGGAGGCCGACAAGGCGCGCGACGAGGCGCAGCAGCTGCTCGAGGAGCACAGGAAGCTCATCGCGGAGGCGCGCGGCCAGGCCGAGTCGATCCTCGCCGAGGCGCGCAAGACGCGTGAGTCGATGGAGCACCGGATGCGCGAGGAGACCGAGGCCGAGCGGCAGCGGCGGCTCGAGGAGACGCGGAAGGAGATCGCGGCCGAGACGGCGCGCGCGCTCGAGCAGATCCGTTCCGAGGTCGCCGACCTCACGCTCGAGGCCGCCTCGCGGGTCGTCGGCCGCACGCTCGACGCCGAGCGCGACCGCGAGCTGATCACGGAGGCCATCTCCGGCCTCGACTTCTCGCGCCTGGAAGAGAGCGCGTAGACACGATGGCCATCGCGCACCGCATCTACGCCGAGGCCCTCTTCGGCGCCGCGAAGGACGCGGGCAAGCTCGCGGAGGTGCACGAGGCGCTGGCGGACTTCGCGGCGGCGGTCGCCGAGTCGGCGGAGCTGCGCGCGGTTCTCCGCAACCCGCAGCTCGAGTCGAGCGCGAAGGCCGCGATCCTTGCCGACCTCGCCGGCGACGAGGAACCGCTCTTCACGCACTTCCTCCAGGTTGTCGCGGAGAAGGGACGCGCGGCCGAGCTCGAGGACATCGCGAAGGAGTTCGAGCGGCTGATGGCCCGCGAGGAGCGGCGGCTGACCGTCGAGCTGACGACGGCGCGCGAGCTGACCGACGGTGAGGCGAAGGCGATCCTGAAGCAGATCGAGGACGCCGCGGGCCGCAAGGTCGAGGCGACACGCAAGGTCGATCCCGATCTCGTCGGCGGGATCGTCCTCCAGGCGGGCTCGCTCCGGGTCGACGCGAGCGTCCGCGGGAGACTGGAACGACTGAGACACGAACTCGTGAGGAGCTGAGAAGACTTGAAGCTGAGACCGGAAGAGATCACCTCCATCCTGCGCGAGCGGATCGAGCAGTACGACGTCGAGACCGACCTCGCCGAGGTGGGCACCGTTCTCCAGATCGGCGACGGCATCGCCCGCGTCTACGGGCTCGAGAACGCCGGCTCGCTGGAGATGCTCGAGTTCGAGCACGGCGTCACCGGACTCGCCTTCAACCTCGAGGAGGACGACGTCGGTGTCGCGCTCTTCGGCGAGTGGGACAAGGTGAGCGAGGGCGAGCCGGTGCGCCGCACCGGGAAGGTCGCGAGCGTCCCCGTCGGCGAAGCGCTGCTCGGCAGGGTCGTCGACCCGCTCGGCAACCCGCTCGACGGGCGCGGCTCCATCGACGCGGAGCAGACTCGGCCGCTCGAGTTCAAGGCACCGGGCGTGGTCGCGCGGCAGCCCGTGAAGGAACCGCTCCAGACGGGCCTCAAGGCGATCGACACGATGACGAACGTCGGCCGCGGCCAGCGCGAGCTGATCATCGGCGACCGCTCGACCGGCAAGACCGCGATCCTGATCGACACGATCCTCAACCAGCGCGACACCGACGTGCACTGCATCTACGTCGCGATCGGGCAGAAGGAGTCGACCGTCGTCGGCATCTACGAGCGGCTGCGCGAGGAGGGTGCGATGGACTACACGACCATCGTCACCGCCGCAGCGAGCGAGGCCGCTCCGATCAAGTGGATGGCCCCGTTCGCCGGCTGCGCGATGGGCGAGTACTTCCTCTACGAGGGCAAGCACGCGCTCGTCATGTACGACGACCTCTCGAAGCACGCGGACGCGTACCGCCAGCTCTCGCTGCTGCTGCGGCGGCCGCCGGGCCGCGAGGCATTCCCCGGGGATGTCTTCTACCTCCACTCGCGGCTGCTCGAGCGCGCGTGCAAGCTCAGCGACGAGAACGGCGGCGGCTCGCTCACGGCGCTCCCGATCATCGAGACGCAGGCCGGCGACGTGTCGGCGTACATCCCCACGAACGTGATCTCGATCACGGACGGACAGATCTACCTTCAGTCGGAGCTCTTCTTCTCGGGCGTCCGCCCGGCCGTGAACGTCGGCATCTCCGTCTCGCGGGTCGGTGCGTCGGCGCAGACGAAGGCGATGAAGAAGGTCGCGGGGCGCCTGCGCCTCGACCTGGCGCAGTACCGCGAGCTCGAGGCGTTCGCGCAGTTCGGCTCCGAGCTCGACCGGACGACGCAGCAGGCGCTGACGCGCGGGGCGAAGATGGTCGCCTCCCTGAACCAGCCGCAGTACCAGCCGTGGCCGATGGAGGAGCAGGTGGCTGCGATCTACACCGGCATCCACGGTTACCTCGACGACATCCCGACCGCGCAGGTGCCGCGGTTCCAGGACGAGCTCCGTGAGCACCTTCGCACCGAGGAGTCGATCTACAAGGAGATCCGCGATACCGGCGACCTGCCCGACGAGCTCGCGGAGAAGCTCAACAGCGAGATCGAGAAGTTCAAGAACTCCTTCAACGTCGAGGAAGAGTCGGCGCTGACCTAAGTGGCGTCCCTCCAGGACCTCAGGCGGCGGATCTCCTCCGTCCGCAACACGCGCAAGATCACGAAGGCGCTGGAGCTCGTCGCCGGCGCACGGCTGCGGCGGGCGCAGACGCGGATCGAGGAGATGCGACCGTACGCCGACCGGATGCAGGAGCTGATGATCGGTACGGCGCGGGCGGCGTCCTCCTTCCGGAACCTCGCGCTCCTGCAGCAGCGTGACGAGGTGCGGCGCGTGGCCTTCGTGGTCGTCACGGGCGACCGCGGCCTCGCCGGCCCGTTCAACGGCCAGGTGTTACGGCGGGCGTTCGAGCTGGAGCGGCAGGCGCGGGCGGAGGGACAGGATGTGGCCTGGCTCGTCGTCGGGCGCAAGGGCGCCTCGACGCTCCGCTTCCGCCGCTACGAGCTCACGGGCCAGTGGGCCGGATTCAGCGACAAGCCGACGTACCACGACGCGCAGGCGATCGGCCACAAGCTCGCCGAGCTGTACGGGGCGGAAGAGGTCGACCGCGTCGTTCTCGTCTACAACCGGTACGAATCGGCGCTCGTGCAGCGGGCGACGACCGTCGACCTGCTGCCGATTCGCGAGGACGTGCTCGCCGGCGACGAGCACGACGAGACGGAGCGGGAGGGGCCGCGCGGCGACTTCATCTACGAGCCGGAGCCGGAGGAGATTCTCCAGCGGCTGCTGCCCGTCTACCTCGAGACGGAGATCTATCGCGCGCTGCTCGAGTCGGCGGCCGCCTTCCTCGCGTCGCAGATGACGGCGATGCGGAACGCATCGAAGAACGCGGGCGAGCTCATCGACAGCCTCACGCTCTCGTTGAACCGCGCGCGCCAGGCCGAGATCACGCAGGAGATCCTGGAGGTCGTCGCCGGCGCGGACGCCCTCACTGGATAAGCCGGAAACGCTGCGCGTTTCCGGCTGGGGACAAGGGGCTCGCGGACGTGCGCGCCGCGCGCGCAGGTCCGCCGTCGCTGGTTCGTCGCGGTCGCCCGCTCACGCCGGAACGCGCACGGCCTCCCGGGCCCGCGCGGCCTTCACAGCCGCCGACAGCGTCGCGATGTCGTAGGCGCCGTAGTGGCGCAGCCCGTTGACGAAGAACGTCGGCGTGCCCGTGACGCCCGAGAGATCGGCCGAGTCGACGTCGTGCGCGATGCGCCCGGCGCCGTCGCGCGTCCGCAGGTCCTCCTCGAAGCGGCCGGCGTCCAGTCCCAGCTGCTCGGCGTAGCCGATCAGATCCTCGATCCGGAGCGCATCCTGGTGCTCGAGCAGGAGGTCGTGCATCTCCCAGAACGCCCCCTGGTTCGCCGCGGCCTCGGATGCCTCCGCCGCCTGCTGCGCTCGCGCGTGGACGTCGTTCAGCGGCAGGTGCCGCCACACGTAGGCGACGTCGCCGAAGTCGCGCAGCAGCTCGCGCACGACCGGTTCGGCCTGGCCGCAGTAGGGACATTCGAAGTCGCCGTATTCGAGCACGGTGACCGGCGCGTCCACCGGGCCGCGGATGTGATCCCGCTCGGGATCGACCGGCTCGGCGAGGTCGAGGATGAGGTCGGGCGTGCCGAGCAGGGCCCGGATCCGCAGGCGCCGCGGCAGCCGTCTCGTCCCGGCGACGAGGAGCCAGGTGAGGGTGGCGGCCAGCAGGGCGGCGCTGAGCACGCCGACCTTCGCCTCGTCGAGCTCGGCGCCGTGGAAAGCGAGATCGGCGATCAGCAGAGAGACGGTGAAGCCGATCCCGGCGATCGTGCCCACGCCGGTCACCGACGCCCATCCGACCGGAGGACGCAGTCGCCCATGGCTGAGGCGTTGCGCAAGCCACGTGGCGCCGACGATCCCGATGGGCTTGCCGAGGACGTAGCCGAAGAGGATCCCGAGCGTTATGGGCGACGTGTAGGCGGTGGCGAGGAAGCCGGGGCTGAGGTGGACACCGGCGTTCGCGAGCGCGAAGAGCGGCACGATCACGTAGCTCGTCCACGGATGCCACAGCGCCTGCAACCGCTCGTTCGGCGAGACGGCCGCGCGCACGGCGCTCCCCGCCGAGCGCGAGAGGTCGCCAGTCGGCTGCTCGCGGAAGCGACGGAAGACGTCGCTTGCCCGCTCGAGGTCGCTTCGCTGCGCCGGGTACGCGAGCGCGATCACGCCGCCCATGAGGCCCGCGACCACGGGATCCACGCCGGCCTTGTAGAACGCCACCCACACGGCCGTGCCGAGGAGGAAATAGACCGGCCCGAAGTGAATGTTGGCCGCGCGGACGAGCAGGATGCAGCCGAACAGGCCGAGGCCGACGAGGAGCGGGACGACCGAGATCGTGCCGCTGTACGCGATCGCGATCACGAGCAGCGCGACGATGTCGTCGACGACCGCGACCGTCAGCAGGTAGGCGCGCAGGCGATCCGGCAAGCCGGGCCCGACGAGCGCCAGCAGGCCGAGCGCGAACGCGGTGTCCGTCGACATCGCCGTTCCCCAGCCGTGGATCGAGCTGTGGCCCGCGTTGATCGCGAGATAGATCGCAACCGGCACGACCATCCCGCCGAGGCCGGCGAGGAGCGGCAGCGCGACGCGCCGCCGATCCCGCAGCTCGCCGAGGTCGAACTCGCGCCGTGCCTCGAGCCCGATCACGAAGAAGAAGAACGCCATCAGGCCGCTGTTGATCCAGCCGCGCAGGTCCTGCGAGATCCCGGCGCTGCCGATGTGGATCGAGAGGATCGTCGTCCAGACGCGCTCGTACGAGGCCGGATCCACGTTCGCCCAGACGAGCGCGGCGACGACGGCGCCGAGGAGGAAGGCGGCGCTGCCGGTCTCCGTCTGGAGGAAGGTGCGGAGAGGCGTTTGGAGGTTGCGCGTCCAGGCCGTCCGGCCGCTGAACGGTGCGGTCGTGGCGCCTGTCTCCGACATGCTCGCAAGCTTCGCACGAGCCGCCTGTTCGACCGAGAGTGGCGGTCCCCGGTTGGCTAGAGTGCCCCTGCTTCCGGCCGCCGGCAAGCGGCGCCGCGTCCGACCTCACGTATCAGGGGAGATTCAGTGGCCGACAAGAGCAACGGCAAGAACACGGGGAAGATCGTCGAGATCAAGGGCGTCGTGCTCGACGCCGTCTTCCCGGGCAAGCTCCCCGAGATCTACCACGCCCTCAGCATCGAGGTCCCCGACGAGGGCGGCGCGAGAGAGCTGATCGCGGAGGTGCAGCAGCATCTCGGCGACGACCGCGTCCGCGCGGTCGCGATGGACTCGACCGACGGCCTCGCGCGCGGCGTCGACGTCGTCGACACCGGCGGGCCGATCTCCGTGCCCGTCGGCGACGTGACGCTCGGCCGGATCTGGAACGTGATCGGCGACCCCGTCGACGGCAAGGAGGCATCGACCGGCGAGCGCTGGCCGATTCATCGCGATCCCCCGGCGTTCGGCGACCTGTCTCCGTCGATCGAGATCTTCGAGACCGGCCTCAAGGTCGTCGACCTGATCGCGCCCTACGTGCGCGGCGGCAAGGTCGGCCTCTTCGGCGGCGCCGGCGTCGGCAAGACGGTGCTCATCCAGGAGCTGATCCACAATGTCGCGCTGCAGCACGGCGGCGTCTCGGTCTTCACCGGAGTCGGCGAGCGCACGCGCGAGGGCAACGACCTGATGCTCGAGATGGAGGAGTCGGGCGTCATGGACAAGGTCGCAATGGTCTACGGGCAGATGAACGAGCCGCCGGGCGCGCGCCTGCGCGTCGGTCTCTCCGGCCTGACGATGGCCGAGTACTTCCGCGACCAGGGCCAGGACGTGCTCCTCTTCATCGATAACATCTTCCGCTTCGTCCAGGCGGGCTCGGAGGTGTCGGCGCTGCTCGGCCGCATGCCGAGCGCGGTGGGCTACCAGCCGACGCTCGCGACCGAGATGGGACAGCTGCAGGAGCGAATCACCTCGACGCGCACGGGCTCGGTCACGTCGGTGCAGGCGATCTACGTGCCGGCCGACGATCTCACCGACCCGGCGCCCGCGAACACGTTCGCGCATCTCGACTCGACGACCGTGCTCGACCGCAGCATCGTCGAGAAGGGGATCTATCCGGCGGTCGACCCGCTGCGGTCGACATCGCGCGCGCTCCAGCCCGGGATCGTCTCCGAGGAGCACTACCGGACGGCGACGCGCGTGCAAGAGGTGCTGCAGCGCTACCGCGACCTGCAGGACATCATCGCGATCCTCGGCGTCGACGAGCTCTCGGACGAGGACAAGCTCGTCGTGGCCCGCGCGCGCAAGATCGAGCGGTTCTTCTCCCAGCCGAACTTCGTCGCCGAGCAGTTCACCGGCACGCCGGGTGAGTACGTGAAGCTCGAGGACACGATCAGCGGCTTCACGGAGATCCTCGACGGCAAGCACGACGACCTGCCCGAGCAGGCGTTCTACATGGTGGGCGGGATCGAGCAGGCGGTCGAGCGCGGCAAGCAGCTCGGCGGCGAGGAGCAGGCCGAGGCCGCCTGACCAGCGATGCCCGACCATCCGCTCTTCCCGGTCTCGGTCGTGACGCCGGAAGGCCCGGCGTTCGAAGGCGAGGCCGAGATGGTGATCGTGCCGGGCGCGGCGGGCGAGATCGGGGTCCTCGCGCGGCACGCGCCGCTCGTCGCGATGCTGAAGGCAGGCTCGACGCGGGTCCACCTCGGCGACGGCGAGGTGCGCGAGTTCGCCACCGGGCCGGGCTTCTTCCAGGTGCTCGAGAACCGCGCGATCGCGCTCGTCGACGACGCGGTCGCGGCCGGCGAGATCGACGAGGCCCGTGCGCAGCGGCAGCTCGAGGAGGCGCAGGAAGAGCTGGAGCGCATCGAGGCGGGGGACTCGACGGCCGACCGGTGGCAGCTCGAACAGCGGATCCGCCACGCCGAGAACCAACTCGAAGTCTCTGGAGCGAGCTAGCTCGCTCCAGAGAGAACTCCGCGGGCCGGAAAGCGTGGTTTCCGGCCCGCTCCGTGCTGTTTTGTTTTTCGATGCTCTGGACGATCTGGCTGCCTGGTTCCCGGCCATCGTCCTCCCAGGTTACGGGCGACGACGGACGCGAGAGACAAACCACGCCGCTGCCGTGCCCACAAGCGCCAGCGCGTTCGTCGTCGCGCAAGTCCGGCAGACGCCGCAACAAGCCTGGGCGGCAGGCGCATATTCCGCTGCCCGATTCACCACCGGAAGCGCCTTCACCTGTGCCCGCTCCAACATCACACTCAGTGTAGACCCCGACTTGGCCGCGGCTTATACAGCCATTGGCCAGTTGCCACGGTGCGTTACGCCGCCGCCGGATCTTCGCGCGCGGACACGCGAAGCCTGTCCGCTCGCGACGGAAGAGCGGCTCGAACCTTGCGTCAGCCCTAACAAGCCCTACCGCATGGAGCCAACGGGAGACCGCGCTCTCCCGTTGGCGCAGTTCGTTCAAAACCCGGGCGAAGAGCGCAGTTCTTCGCCCCGGACCGATCAGTAGCGGTCGATGTCGACGAGCCGCTGGTCGCTGATGCCGAAGTGATGCGCGATCTCGTGGAACACGACGCGGCGTACCTGGCGCCGTAGCCGTTCCGGATCGCCGCCGGACATCCGCTCGATCGGCCCGCGGTAGATCGTGATCTTGTCGGGCAGTGCGCCCGCGTAGTACGGGCCGCGTCGGCCCCAGGGGACGCCCTGGTAGAGGCCGAGCAGCGGCCTGCCGGGAGGCGGCTCGTCCTCCACGGTCACGGCGATGTTCGTCATGAGCTCGCGGATGTCGGCGGGAACCTCGTCGAGCGCGTCGCTCACGAGCTGCTCGAACGCCGCTGAGCTGTCCTCGTTCATGGCATCCCGACTAGCACGTCTCCTTCGCGCAGCGCCTCTTCCAGGGGTGCAGCCATGGCCGCGTCGTGCGCCGTGGCATACGCCTCGCCGAGCTCTTGCTCGGCCTGCACCTTCGCCTGCTCGAACTGGCCCCGTTCGCTGAGCTGAAGCTGGACGCCGGCATCGGAGAGCAGGCGGTCCGCGATTCCGGCGAGGTGTGCTGCGCGTGCCGGGTCGCCTTCGAGGAGGCAGAGGCGCACGAACGCAGCCAGCGCGTACGCCATCACCTCCTTGAAGCCGAGCTCCAGCGTGTCCGCGACGGCGCGTTCGAGCCACTCGCGTGCCCGGTCGAGGTCACCGATCTCGAGGTGGTAGCTCCCCAGGTTGTAGACCGCGATCGCCGCATTGGCCTTGCTCGTCTGGAGTGAGAGCGCCTCCACTGTCACCTCGATCGCGCGCGCGTAGTCGCCTCGCTGGCTCGCGATGTGCCCGAGATTGCTGAGCGCCGTGGCGAGCCTGGCGGTCTCGCCGAGCTCGCGGAAGAGAGCGGCACTCTCCTCGAGCTGCTCGCTCGCCGCGTCGAAATCCTCCCGCATCGCTGCGACCGTGCCGAGGTCGCTGAGCTCGCGAGCGATCCAGACGTCCTCCCCGAGTTCCCGTGCGATCGCGAGGGCGGCTTCTTTCCGCTCCTGCGCCAGGTCGAAGTCGTGGAGGCGGGTCGCGATCGCTCCGCTGACGGCGAGGGCCTTCATGCGCAGCGCCGGCGCGGCGTCGCTCGCCCGGGGAAGCGCTTCCTCGATCCAGCGGATCCCTTCCCGGAAGTGGCCGCGCACCTCCCAGAAGAGCCGCAGGGAGCTCGCCAGCCGCAGCGCGAGCACCGGCGCTGCCTCGAGTGACCACGCGAGCGCGGCACGGATGTTGTCGTGCTCGGGTTGGATCTGATCGAGCCAGGTGTCCTCGCCGGCGACGGTTCGCGCCTCGAGGGTCTCCGCGAGCTCGGTCAGCCATTCCGCGTGCCTCAGCCGCACGTCGGCCGCGCCGGATTCCTCGACCTGCTCGACCGCGAAGTGGCGGACCGTCTCGAGCATCATGAACCGCGAGTCGCGCCGTCGCAGGAGGTTGTTCTCGACCAACGTGCCCAGCGTGTCCAGGGAGGTCTCGCACACGTGTTCCGCGGCCTCGAGCGTGCAGCCGCCGGCGAAGACGCCGAGACGCGCGAACGCCTGTCGTTCGGCCTCGCCCAGGAGGTCGTAACTCCAGCGGATCGTCGCCGCGAGCGTCCGCTGGCGGACCGGCGCGTCGCGCGGGCCGGTACCGGGAAGATGAGGCTCCCGTTCGAGGCGCTCGAGGATCTCGGTCGGGGCGAGCAGCTTTGAGCGCGCCGCCGCCAGCTCGATGGCGAGCGGTAGGCCGTCGAGCCGTGTGCAGACGTGGGCGATCTCGCGCGCAGCCGACTCGTCGAGCTCGAAGGTCGCACCGACGGCGCGCGCCCGGGCAGCGAAGAGGCGCACCGCGTCGGTCTTGACGAGCGCCTCGAACGGGAGCCCGGCGTCGGGCGTGTCGAACGGGGGCACCGCGTACTCGTGCTCGGCCGCGAGCCGTAGCGGCGCGCGGCTGGTGGCCACCACGAGCACGCGGGGCGCCGCGGCGAGCAATTCTCCTACGAACGTCGCCGCGGGGAGGAGCTGCTCGAAGTTGTCCAGCACCAGCAGCATTCGCTTGGCTCGCAGGTGCTCGGCCACACCCTCGGCGAGCGAACGCCCGCCCTCCTGCACGCCGAGCGCGTCGGCGATCGTGGGCACGACCAACTCCGGGCTCGACAGAGAGGCGAGGCCGACGAACAGGGCGCCGTCGCGCAGCTCGGGCTCGAATGCCTCCGCCACGGCGAGCGCGAGGCGCGTCTTCCCGGTTCCTCCCGGGCCGGTCAGCGTGACCAGCCGCGCGCCCTCGTCGCGGATGAGAGCAGCGACCGCGGCGAGCTCGAGTCGGCGGCCCACGAGCGGCGTGGGCGGCACAGGCAGCGGCCGCGTTGAACGTGTGGGGGCCGCGGGAGCCGCAAGGCTCGGATCCTGCCGGAGGATCGCGCGCTCCAGCTCCTGCAAGGCCGGGCTTGGCTCGAGGCCGAGCTCCTCGGAGAAGGCTCGGCGCGCGTTGCGGTAGACCTCGAGAGCCTCCGCCTGGCGGCCGCAGCGGTAGAGGGCGAGCACCCGCTGCTCGAGGAACCGCTCTCGATACGGGTGCTCGGCCGTCAGCATCTCGAGCTCGGCGACGACCGCGTCGTGACCGCCACAGGCGAGCTCCGCCTCGAAGCGAAGCTCGAGCGCCGTGAGCCGCAGCTCCTCGAGCCGGTCGGCCTCGGCGGCCCGCCGCGTCTCCTCCGGCAGGTCTGCGAGCGGCGGACCGCGCCAGAGCGCTAGCGCCCGCCGCAGCTCCTCCACGGCATCGTCCGGACGGCCCGCCGCGAGGGCGGCCCGCCCGCGCTCGAGCGTGCGCTCGAAGCGGACGAGGTCGAGCTCGTCCTCCGTCACGACGGCCCGGTAGCCCCTGCCGGCGGTCTCGATCCGTTCGGCACCGAGGGCGCGGCGCAGCCCATGGACGTAGACCTGGAGCGACTGCAGCGCCGAGGCGGGCGGACTTTCGCCCCATAGCCCGTCGATGAGCTGCTCCGCGGTTACGACGCGGCCGCGGTTGACGAGCAGCAGCGCCAGCAGCCCGCGCTGCTTCGGTGCGCCGAGCGCGGCCGGCCCATCGTCGAGCGACACCTCGATCGGTCCCAGGATGCGGAACGGCATAGCCATGCGCCTTAACTCCTCCCCAATCGGATCTTAAGCGGCATCTCCGAGGCTCCTTCCGACAGCCGCGACGCGGCTCGACGAGAGAAGGAGGGAACGATGATTCGCGCAGGAGACTCGATCGAGAACCCGGTCACCGGCGAGCGCCTCGTCTTCCGCCAGACGAGCCGCGAGACGAACGGCGAGGCAGTGGTGATCGAGACGTACGTGCAGCCGAACGGCTTCGTCGCGGCTGCGCACGTGCACCCCGGCCAGGAGGAGCGCTTCGAAGTCCTCCGCGGCACGGTCGGCTTCAGGGTCGGCCGGAAGAAGCTCGTCGCGGGACCGGGCAAGCGCCTCACCGTGCCCGCAGGCACCCCGCACAAGTTCTGGAACGCCGGCGACGACGTCGCCCACTTCGTCTGCGAGATCCGGCCCGCGCTGCAGTTCGAGTCGTTGATCGAGACGATGTTCACCCTTGCCGCCGACGGCCGCACGAACCGGAAGGGGATGCCGAACCCGCTGCACCTCGCCGTGATCGCGCAGGCGCACTTCGACACCGTTCGCCTGCCGTTCCCGCCCGCGATCGTGCAGCGGATCGGTCTTGCGCTCGGCAGCCCGCTCGGCCGCGCCCTCGGCTACCAGCCCATCTACGTCCCCGGGCCGGCGACCGCCGGCCTGCCCGCCGCGACCGCAGCCTGATGCGGCGCGTGTTCTTGATCGCCGGGCTCGTCCTCGTCGCCCTGCTGCTCGCCGGCTTCGGGACAGCGATCTCGCTCGCCCGCTCTGTCCGCTCACGGGTGCGTGCGCGTCTCCGGCGCGCACGCATCACCACCGCACAGTCACTCAGCCTCGAAAGGAGCGTCGCACGATGAACACCTCTGACAACCGTCACTGGGCGCTCGCCGGCCCACTCACGGTCGCCCTTTGGATCGCCGGCATCTTCCTCGTCACCTACAAAGCCCCGGGCGAACACGCACCGGGGAGCGAGATCCTCGCCTGGTACGGATCCCACACGACGACGATCACGCTCGGCGGCTGGCTCTTCATGCTGGGCTGCCTCGGCTTCGTGACCTTCGTCGCCGGCCTCAGGCCTCGGCTTGCCGAAGCCGCTGGAGCCGCCTCGCAGCTCCCGGGGCTCGCACTCGTGGGCGCCGCGATGGCAGGCGCCTTCGGGATGCTCACGGCCGCCGTCGACGTCGCCGGCGCGATCGACGAGAGCGACATCGGCCCGACGACCGCGGCAGCGTTCCACCACGCCGTGGACATCTTCTTCGTCTGCGCCGAGCTGGCGGCGATCCTGCCGCTCGCGGCTGTGGCGATCATCGCCTGGCGGACCCGCGTTCTGCCGCGCTGGTGGGCCGCTCTCAGCGGGTTCGCCGCGGTCGTGCTCGTCGTCGGTCCGATCGGTTGGGCCGCCGTGATCTTCGGCCTGCCGATCTGGACGCTCGGCACGAGCCTGTTCGTGCTGCTCGGCTCCCGCGAGCGCGTGCGGACGGCCGCCGCGGCCTACTGAAGCCGGAGGGGGAGGAGGCGCGCTGCGCAGGGGCGGCGCGCCTCCGGGCTCCGCTAGGCGACGCGGCTGGCCGCCCTCGGCGCTCCCTCGTGCGCCGGCAGGTAGAGCCGCTCGACGTACTCCGCCACCATCCGGGCCGTGCCGAAGCGCGGCCCGAGCTCGGCGATGGACTCCCGCATCAGCGCGATCCAGTGCTGCGGCAGCCCGGCCTCGTCGCGCTCGTAGTACGCCGGCAGCACCCGCTCCTCGAGCACGGCGTAGAGCGCCTCGGCGTCCGCCTCGTCCTGCGCCGCCTCGCTTGGCTCGACCTCGTCGTCGCCGATCGCGAACCCGCAGGCCGGGGAGTACGCCTCGGCCCACCAGCCGTCGAGGATCGAGCAGTTGAGCACGCCGTTCAGCGCCGCCTTCATCCCGGAGGTGCCCGACGCCTCGAGCGGGCGGCGCGGCGTGTTGAGCCATACGTCGACCCCCTGCACGAGCCGTCGCGCCAGCGTCATCTCGTAGTCCTCGAGGAACACGACGCGCCCGGCCGCCGCGGGCTCGCGCGCGAAGTCCACAACCTGCTGGATCACGTCCTTGCCGCCTTCGTCCGCCGGGTGCGCCTTGCCGGCCAGGAGCACCTGGATCGGCCGTGTAGGGTCGCCGAGGAGCTTCGCGAGCCGCTCCGGCCGGCTGAAGAGGAGACTGGCGCGCTTGTAGGTCGCGAAGCGGCGCGCGAAGCCGATCGTCAGGACGTCGGGGTCGAGCTCCCGCGCGTGGCGGGTCGTGACTACGAAGTCCAGCAGCCGCCTCTTTCCCCCCTGGTGCGCCGACCACAACTCCTCGGGCGACAGCTCCCGTGCCCGCTCGAACTGCGGATCCGTGTCGCCGAGCAGCCCCTCGAGCTCGCCCGAGATCCACGTCCGCTGATGGACGCCGTTCGTGATCGAGGTGATGGGAACCTGGTCGACGCGCCGGTCGGGCCACAGGCCGTGCCACATCTCGCGCGAGACGGCGCCGTGGAGCTCCGAGACGGCGTTCGCATACTGCGAGGTGCGCAGCGCGAAGGGCGTGAGCCCGAAGCCCGTGTCGGTGGGCTCGACCTTTCCGAGCGCCGCGAACTGCTCCCACATCAGGCCGCAGCGCTCGACGATCCCCTCGAGGTTGCGCCGCACGAGCTCCGGATCGAAGACCTCGTTGCCGGCGGGCACGGGTGTGTGCGTGGTGAACACGGTCGAAGCGCGCAGCCGCTCGAGTGCCTCGCTCGCGGAGAGCCCCTGCTCGACGAGCTCGCGCATCCGCTCGAGCTGGAGGAACGTGGAGTGCCCTTCGTTCATGTGGAAGACCGTGGGATCGAGGCCGAGCCGGCGCAGCACGCGCACGCCGCCGATGCCCAGCACGAGCTCCTGCCGCAGCCGGTTCTCGCGGTCGCCGCCGTAGAGCGTGTCCGTCACGGCCCGCGCCCAGTCCGGGTTCCCCTCGATCTTCGTGTCGAGGAGGTACAGGGAGACGCGGCCGACCCGCGCGCGCCAGACGCCGAGCCGCACCGGCACGAGATTCCCGCTGTCGTCCGCGAGCTCCATCACCGGAGCCATGGGCACGAGCTCGAGCGGCAGGCGGGTCGGGTCGAGGCGCGGGTAGCGCTCGACCTGCCGGTCGTTCTCGTCGAGGCGCTGCCGGAAATAGCCGCGGCGGTAGAAGAGGCCGATCCCGACGAGCGGCACGCCGAGCTCCGACGCCGCCTTGAGATGGTCGCCGGCGAGCACACCGAGCCCGCCCGAGTAGACCGGGAGGCTCTCGTCGAGACCGAACTCCGCGGAGAAGTAGGCCACGAGAAGGTCGTCGGGGCCGCCTCGCTCGCGCCACCACGTCTCCTCGCCGCGGTCGCGCGCGAGACGCCGCTCGACCCGCGAGAGCCGCGCGAGGTATTCCGGCGTGAGTGCCTGCGCGAGATCCTCGTCGGTCAGCTCCGAGAGGAGCGCGGTCGGGTTGTGGTGCAGCTCGGCGAAGCGTCGCGGCTCGAGCTCGGCGAAGAGGAGCCGCGCCTCAGCGATCCAGGTGAAGGAGAAGTCGCTCGCGATCTCGAGGAGTACCGCCCGCAGCGCGGCGCCGTCCTGTACATCGGCCACGAAGCGGCACCCTAACGTCAGCCTCGGGCCGCACGCGCCGGGTGGCGCTCCGCGCGGCTGCTAGCGTTTCGGGAACCCGGAGAGCTTTGACAGGCAGCTTGGCGACCGGGTCAACAAACGCCTAAAGCGCCCGAGAGCGACCGCTCCCGGGCCTTGTCGAAGGAGACCAGGGTGCAGGACACGCGGGAACGGCTCGAATCCATCCTCCAGCAGCGCATCGCCGTCCTCGACGGCTCGTGGGGCGTACTGATCCAGAAGAGCGTGCGGGGCGAGGAGGCGTACCGCGGCGACCGCTTCCGCGACCACCCGCGGGACGTCGCCGGTAACCCGGACCTGCTCAACCTGACCCGGCCGGAGGTCATCCGCGAGATCCACCGGTCCTACTTCGAGGCCGGAGCCGACATCGCCACGACCAACACGTTCACGGCGACCCGGATCGGCCAGGCCGATTACGCGCTCGAAGACGTCGCGGCCGAGATGTCGCTCGAGGGGGCGAGGCTCGCGCGGGAGGCCGCGGACGAGTTCGGCGGCTTCGTGGCCGGCTCCGTCGGGTCCGCTCAACGTCGCGCTCTCGCTCTCGCCGAAAGTCGACGATCCCGCGTTCCGCTCCGCGACCTTCGACGAGGTGGCGGAGGTGTACGCCGAGCAGATGGCCGCGCTCCGCGACGGCGGCGTCGACCTGCTCCTGATCGAGACCGTCTTCGACACCCTCAACTGCAAGGCGGCGATCGTCGCGGCGCAGGACGTCGCGCCGGAGCTGCCGCTCTGGCTGTCTTTCACCGCCGTCGACCGCAGCGGCCGCAACCTCTCGGGCCAGACCGTCGAGGCGTTCTGGCTCTCCGTCGAGCACGCGGAGCCGCTCATAGTCGGTGTCAACTGCTCGCTCGGCGCCGCCGACATGCGCGCCTTCGTCGAGGACCTTGCCGAGACCGCGACGACCTGGGTCGCCTGCTACCCGAACGCCGGCCTGCCGAACGCGCTCGGCGAGCACGACGAGCAGCCGGAGGACACCAGCCGCTTCCTCGGCGAGTTCGCGCGGGACGGACTGGTCAATCTGGTGGGCGGCTGCTGTGGCACCACGCCGGAGCACGTCCGGCAGATCGCGGCCGCGGTCGACGGCGTCGCGCCCCGCGCTCTTCCCGAGCGTCGGCCCGCGACCCGCTTCAGCGGCCTCGAGCCGCTCGAGCTGCGCCCCGACTCCAACTTCACGCTGATCGGCGAGCGGACGAACATCACGGGCTCCGCCCGCTTCCGCCGGCTCGTCGAGGCCGGGGACTACCAGGCCGCGGTCGAGGTCGCCGTGGAGCAGGTGCGGGGAGGCGCCAACCTCCTCGACGTGAACATGGACGCGGACCTCCTCGACGGCGAGCGCGCGATGACGACGTTCCTCAATTTCGTCGCGACCGAGCCCGAGGTCGCGCGAATCCCGATCGTGGTCGACAGCTCGCGCTGGTCCGTGCTCGAGGCGGGGCTGAAGTGCGTCCAGGGGAAAGGTGTCGTCAACTCGCTCTCGCTGAAAGAAGGGGAGGAGCCGTTCCTCGAGCAGGCGCGGCGCGTTCGCCGCTACGGCGCCGGCGTCGTGGTGATGGCGTTCGACGAGGAGGGGCAGGCCGAGACGGCCGAGCGCAAGGTCGCGATCTGCGAGCGCGCATATGGGCTGCTCGTCGAGCAGGTGGGCTTCCCGCCGGAGGACCTGGTCTTCGACTCGAACGTCCTCGCCGTCGCCACCGGCATCGAGGAGCATCGCGGCTTCGCGAAGGCGTTCCTGGAGGCGCTGCCGATGATCAAGGAACGTTGCCCGGGCGCGAAGACGAGCGGCGGGATCTCGAACCTCAGCTTCGCCTTCCGCGGCAACGACGTCGTGCGCGAGGCGATGCACTCGGCCTTCCTCTTCCACGCAATCCGTGCCGGCCTCGACATGGGCATCGTCAACGCGGGCCAGCTCGTCGTCTACGAGGACATCGAGCCGGAGCTGCTCGAGCTCGTCGAGGACGTCATCTTCGACAGGCGGGCCGACGCGACCGAGCGGCTCGTCGAGTTCGCCAGCCGCGTCCGCGGCGAGGGGACCCGGCGCGAAGTCGATCTCTCGTGGCGCGAGGCGCCCGTCGAGAAGCGGCTCGAGCATGCGCTCGTGCACGGCATCGTCGACTTCATCGAGGAGGACACCGAGGAGGCGCGGCAGCGTGCCGACCGGCCGCTCGACGTGATCGAGGGGTCGCTGATGGCCGGGATGCAGGTCGTAGGCGACCTCTTCGGAGCGGGGAAGATGTTCCTGCCGCAGGTCGTGAAGAGCGCGCGGGCGATGAAGCGCGCCGTCGCCTATCTCGAGCCGTACATGGCGGCAGAGCAGGCCGCCTCGGGCGGCGCTCCCCGCGAGCGCGGCAAGGCCGTCCTTGCGACGGTGAAAGGCGACGTCCACGACATCGGGAAGAACATCGTCGGGGTCGTCCTCGGCTGCAACGACTACGAGGTCCTCGACCTCGGCGTCATGGTGCCGGCCGAGCGCATTCTCGACACCGCGATCGAGGAGGGAGCGGACGTCGTCGGCCTGTCCGGACTGATCACGCCGTCGCTCGACCAGATGGTCGACGTCGCGCGCGAGATGGAGCGGCGCGGGATGGAGCTGCCGCTCCTGATCGGGGGCGCCACGACGTCACGCCAGCACACCGCGGTGCGGATCGCGCCGGCGTACTCGCAGCCGGTCGTGCACGTCCTCGATGCCTCGCGCGTCGTGGGCGTCGTCTCCGACCTGCTCGATCCCGTGCGGCGCGAGCGGCTCGACGGCGACAACCGCGCCGATCAGGATCGCCTCCGCGACCTGCACGCGGAGAAGGAGCGGAAGCCGCTGCTGCCGCTCGCGCAGGCCCGCGAGAACCGGCATCGCGTCGCGTTCGACGACCTGGCCGTGCCGGAGTTCACCGGGCGGCGCCTCGTCGAGCCGGAGCTCGCGACACTGCGGGAGTACATCGACTGGCAGTTCTTCTTCCATGCCTGGGAGCTCAAGGGCCGTTTCCCGCAGATTCTCGACCAGCCGGCGGCGCGCGAGCTCTTCGACGACGCCGAGCGCCTGCTCGACCGGATCGTCGACGAGCGGCTGCTCGCCGCCCGCGGCGTCTTCGGCTTCTGGCCGGCGGCGTCCGAGGGCGACGATATCGTTGTCGAGAATGGCAACGAAGACGACACTCGATTCTGCTTCCTGCGCCAGCAGACCGACTACGGCGATTCGCGCCCGAATCGCTGCCTCGCGGATTATTTCGCCGCAGAGGGAGACCACCTCGGCGCGTTCGCGGTCACCGCCGGCATCGGAGCCGATGAGCTCGCCGCCCAGTTCACGGCCGAGCTCGACGACTACCACGCGATCATGGTCAAGGCCCTCGCCGACCGCCTCGCCGAGGCGTTCGCGGAGTACCTGCACGAGGTCGCGCGCCGCGCCTGGTACGAGACGGGGCCGAAGCTCCCGAAGGAACAACTGATGGCCGAGCGCTTCCGCGGCATCCGGCCGGCGTTCGGGTATCCCGCCTGCCCGGACCACAGCGAGAAGCCGAAGCTGTTCGCGCTGCTCGACGCCGGGGAAGCCGGGCTGGAGCTCACGGAGACCTTCGCCATGACGCCTGCGGCGAGCGTGAGCGGCATCTACCTCGCGCATCCGGAGGCCCGTTACTTCTCCGTGGGGCGAGTCGGCCGCGACCAGGTCGAAGACCATGCGGCACGCAAGGGAATTTCAACGGCCGAGGACGAGCGCTGGCTGCGACCGAACCTCGGCTATGAGCCGGAAACGAGCGAGCCGGTCGTCGAGGCGACGACCGCTGCCGCCTCTTCCGGCCGCTGAGCTATCCTCGAACGCGGCGCCGCGGTGGCGCCGATCTCGCATGCGGACGACGCTGAAGCGCGGAATCGGACGGGCCGGCGGCCTCAATGGCAACGGCCACTCTGCGCTGCCTCCGCTCTTCGGCCCGGTCACCCGCTACAGGCAGCCCGAGCCGCCAAAGCGGTCGGTGGTGGGGCTCGTCCTGCGCGGCTTCGGCTGGCTCGTGCTCGCAATCGCCGTGCTGGCGGCCGGTGCCGCCGGCGGGCTCTATCTCTACGGGCACGAGAGCCTTGCCGCGGTCTCCGCGCACAGCAAGGCGGTCATCAACGCCACGCCCGAGCTGCAGCGGATCACGTCCGCGTCACAGCCGGCGATCGCGTTGATCGCGGGCTACGACCACCGGGCCGGCCTCGGGACGAAGTCGCTCGCGGGCTCCAACTCCGACACCCTCATGCTCGTCCGGGCCGATCCGACGAACAACACGCTGTCGCTGCTCTCATTCCCGCGCGACCTCTACGTGCCGATCTACTGCAGCGGCAACGTCGTCCGCACACACGAGCGGATCAACTCCGCGTGGTCGATCTGCGGCAACAACGGGCCCGCCGCGACGCTCGACACCGTGGAGCACCTGACGGGCTTGAACATCAACTACCTGATCACGCTCGACTTCCACGCCTTCAAGCAGCTCGTCAACCAGCTGCACGGGGTCTACATGAACGTCGACCGCCGCTACTACATCGCCCCGCACACGGGCACGTCGGCAATCAACCTCCAGCCGGGCTACCAGAAGCTCGACGGCGGGCAGGCGCTCTCGTACGTCCGCTACCGGCACACGGACAGCGACATCTACCGCACCGGCCGGCAGCAGCTGTTCATCGAGGCTCTCAAGAGCCGGCTCCGCAGCAGCCTGTCGATCTCCAACCTGCTGTTCGAGGTTCCGAAGCTCGTCAACGTGCTCAAGGGGAACCTCGAGGTCGGGAAGGCGGGCGGTGGCAACGTGGGGCTCGGAGAGCTCGAGGCGTATCTCGGTCTCGCCTACCACCTACCGCCCGGCCACCTCTTCCGGAATCAGATCCCGCTCGCCGATTTCCACTACTTCGTGACCGCCTACGGAGAAGACGTGGAGTCGGCGTCGACGGGGGCGATCGCCGCAGCCGTTCAGTCGTTCCGCCATCCGGACGTCAGCGAGCCGCAGCGGGTCAGCGCGCAGGTGCTGGGGCACCGGAAGAAGCCGGCCAAGAAGAAGCCCCCGCTTCCGAGGTCGGATGTCTCCGTGCTCGTCCTCAACGCCGGCACGGTGCCGGGCGAGGCGGCGAACACGACGTACCTCTTGACCCAGCGCGGCTACACGACGAAAGCGCTCCCGTCGACCGTGACGGCCAACGCGCCCTCTGTCGAGCGCAAGACGACCGTGTACTACGACCCGGTGCAGCCGAATGCGAAGCAGGCTGCGCATCAGCTCGCACCGCTGTTCGGCCCGCAAACCGGCGTCCAGCAGATGACGACGGCGATCGCCGACTATGCGAAGCAGGCGGGCAATCCGCTGACGGTCGTCGCCGTCGGGAGGAGCTTCGGCGGCAAGCTCGTCGTGGCGGCGCACAGGGTCAAGCTGCCTCCGCCCACGCCGGCGAAGCTGAGCCCCGGGCTGTCGGTGACGGCGTCGCATCTGGACGGGCTGACGCACCGGGTGCACTTCCCGGTCTATGCGCCGCACAGGATCGCCCAGTACTCGCAGCTCTCCAGCCAGGAGCCGGTCCGCGTCTTCAAGCCCCTGAAGCGAAAGCACGAGGTCGTGTTGACGTTCGAGATACCCGGCGGGGGGTTCCCGCAGTACTGGCAGATCGAAGAGACGGACTGGACGACGGCGCCGATCCTCGCGAACCCGACCGGCGCGATCCCCTACCACCACGCGAAGCTGCTGCTCTACTCGACCGGCGGCGCGCTCCAGATGGTCGTCCTACGCACGCCGAAAGCGGCCTACTGGGTCCAGAATTCGATCCTCAACCAGCTCTCGAACTCGACGATGCTCGCCATCGCGAAGAGCCTCCAACCACTCGGTCGCTGACGGCCGAAGTACGCTAGAGCCGTGGCGAGGATCGCGATCTTCGGGGCCGGTTACGTCGGTCTCGTGACCGGCGCGTGCTTCGCGGACCTCGGCCACGAGGTCGTCCTGCGCGACATCCTGCCCGAGCGAGTCGAGCGGCTGCGTGCCGGCGAGGTGCCGATCTACGAGCCGGGCCTCGACGAGCTGCTTGAGCGGAACGGTGGGCGGATCTCGTTCACGCTCGACGTGGGTGAGGCGCTCGAAGGCGCCGATTTCGCCTTCATCTGCGTCGACACGCCGCCGCTCTACTCCGGCGACGCCGATCTCTCGCGCGTGTGGACCGTCGTCGACGAGCTGCCTGCCGACACGCGGACGACGATCGTCATGAAGTCCACCGTTCCCGTCGGAACAGGCGAGAAGGTGCGCGCCGCCCTCGACTCGCGCGGCCTCACCGGCGTCGGCTACGTGTCGAATCCGGAGTTCACCGCCGAGGGCACGGCCGTCCGCGACTTCCTCCAGCCCGACCGGATCGTGGTCGGTGCGTTCGAGGAGGAGGACGGCGACGCCGTCGCCGAGCTGCACGCCGGCATCGACGCGCCGGTCGTGCGCGCCGACGTGAACTCCGCGGAGATGATCAAGCTCGCGGCGAACGCGTTCCTCGTCACCCGCATCAGCTTCATCAACGAGATCGCGAACGTCTGCGAGCTCGTCGGCGCCGATGTCCTGCGCGTCGCCGAGGGAGTCGGCCTCGACCACCGCCTCGGCCCCCACTTCCTGCGGGCCGGGTTGGGGTGGGGCGGCTCCTGCTTCCCGAAGGACTCGGTCGCGCTGAAGAAGCTCGCCGCCAACTCGGGCTACCACTTCCAGCTCCTGAACGCCGTGATCGAGGTGAACGAGCTGCAGAAGCGGCGCGTCGTGCAGAAGCTGCAGCGCCACCTCGGCCGGCTGCGGGGCAAGCGAGTGGCCCTGCTCGGGCTCGCGTTCAAGCCGAACACGGACGACATGCGGGAGGCGCCGTCACTCGTGCTCGCATCGAGACTGATCGCGGAGGGAGTCGAGGTGCGCGGCTGGGACCCGATCGCGCGCCCCGATCTGCAGGGGGTCGCGCTGTGCGACTCGCCGTTCGAGGCCGTCGCGGGCGCCGACGCGGCGGTGATCGTCACCGAGTGGCCGCAGCTCCTCGAGTTCCCGAGCGAGGAGTCGCGGCAGGCCATGCGCCATCCGCTGATCGTCGACGGCCGCAACCTGCTCGACGCGGACGCCGTGCGAGCCCTCGGCTTCGCCTATGAGGGCGTCGGCCGCACGGTCTCGCCGTTGGACGTCTTTCCCGAGACAGCGGAGCGCGACCGGGAGACGAGCGAGTAGTGGAGGCGCTCGTGCTCGGCGGCGGCAAGGCCGAGCGGCTCGGCGAGGCGGCGCAGGGGTTGCCCAAGCCGCTGGTGCCGGTCGTCGGCTTCCCGCTCGCGGGGTACGCAGTCGCGCGGCTCGTCGAGTCGGGAGTGACGCGCGTCCTCGTCGCCTGCCGCGCAGGAGACGAGGAGGCGTACCTCCAGGCGCTCTCCGGCCTCGGGGCCGAGATCGAGGCGGTGGGGGAGGAAGAGCCGCTCGGACGCGGCGGTGGCCTTCGGCTCGCGGCTTCGCGGCGCCAGGAGGAGGGGCCCGTGCTCGCGCTGAACGGTGACGAGCTCCTCGACGTCGACTTCGGTGGGCTGCTCGCAGACCACGAAAGGAGCGGTGCCGCGGCGACGCTCGTCGTCGCACAGGTGCGCTCGCCGTTCGGCGTCGTCGACGTCGAGGAGGACGGCACGATCAGCGGCTTCCGGGAGGCTCCGCTGCTCGAGCACTGGGTCAACTCCGGTGTCTACGTCCTCGGCGAGGAGGCGCTTGCGCTGCTCCCCGAGAGAGGGGATCACGAGCAGTCGACCTTCCCGCAACTCGCGCGCGACCGGAGGCTCCATGCGCACCGCCATGACGGGGTCTGGCTGACCGTGAACACGCCGAAGGACCTTCGACGCGCCGCCGAGTTCATCGAGGCGCATCCGGACTGGCGTCCGCAGAGGCAGCTCGCATGAGCATCGAGTCGCCGAACTACGGCAATCTCGACCGCTTTGCGTTCGAGCCGCGCCGCGTGGACAAGCCGTGGGGCTGGGAGCTGATCTGGGCCGACACCGACGCCTACGCCGGCAAGATCCTCTTCGTGAAGGCGGGGGAGTCGCTCTCCCTGCAGTTCCACCGCGAGAAGGACGAGAGCTGGTACGTGGAGAGCGGCCGTGCGAAGCTCGAGCTCGGAGATGCCGGCCAGGAAGCGCTCGACGAGGAGGTCGTCACCTCAGGCGCGTGCTTCCGCTACCGGCCCGGGACCGTGCATCGGATCAGCGCGCTCGAGGACACCACGATTCTCGAGGTCTCGACTCCGCAGCTCGACGACGTCGTACGGCTCGAGGACAGCTATGGACGCGAAGGCACCAGCAAGCCCTAAACGAGTCCTCCGCTGGGACGGCTGCATCAACGTCCGCGATCTCGGCGGGCTGCCGCTCGCCGGAGGCGGCGAGACCGCGTACCGCGTGGTCGTGCGGGCCGACTGGCTGCCGGGCCTGAGCGAAGCCGGGCGCCAGGCGCTCGTCGGCTACGGCGTCTCGCTGATCGTCGACCTGCGACCGGATCGGGAGCACGAGGACGACGGGATCGACCCGCTCCCGGTTCCCGTTGTGCGCCAGGGGATGGATCCCCGCCCCGTTCCCGCCGCATGGGACTGGCCCTCGATGCGGGAGGCCTACCTCGCGCTCGCCGACCGGTATCGCGTAGAGCTGGCACAGGCGCTCACGCTGCTCGGGAACGCCGAGCCGCCCGCCGCGATCCACTGTGCGGGCGGTCGCGACCGCACCGGAATCGCGTGCGGCATGGCGCTCTGGCTCGCGGGCGCTGAGCCCGACGCGATCGCCGCCGACCACGCGCTCAGCGACGAGAGCTGGGCGCCGGTCAACGCCGAGTGGCTCGCGGACGCTCCCGATGAGACCGAGCGCGAGCGGCGGAGGCGCATCTCGCAGCCGGCGGGGCGGACGCTCGCCGAGGTGCTCGAGGAGATCGAGCAGCGCGAGGGCGTCCGGGAGTTTCTCCTCGGCGCCGGCGCGGACGAGGCGGCGCTCGAGCGGTTGACGGCCCGGCTGCGGGGCGAGGCGTGAGCGAGCGCGATCTTCTGCAACAGCAGTACGCGACGAACGCGAATCTCCGCGCACGGATCGGCCTCCACGAGCGCTTCTCGACGAGCACGGTCTCGTGGCCGCACTGGATCTTCGACGGCTACGCGTTCGGGGACGAGGCCGACGTCCTCGAGGTCGGCTGCGGGGACGGAATGATCTGGCGCGAGAACCTCGACCGCATCCCGCCCGGCTGGCGCCTCACACTCACGGACTTCTCCGCCGGCATGGTCGACGAGGCGCGCGCCGCGCTCGGCGACCGGGCGGAGTACGCAGTCGCGGACGTGCAGGATCTCCCGTTCGCCGACGCCTCCTTCGACGCGGTGATCGCCAACCACATGCTCTTCCACGTCGAGGACCGACTGCGGGCGCTCGGTGAGATTGCGAGGGTGCTGCGGCCGGGTGGGACGCTCCGCGCGACGACCATCGGCCAGGCGCACCTGCGCGAGCTACACGAGCTCGTGCCGCCCCGCGCGGGCGGCCAGTGGGAGAGGACGCGCGAGCGCTTCACGATCGAGCAGGTGAATGACGAGCTGGCGCCGTTCTTCGTCAACGTCGAGGTCGAGCTGCTTCCGGGCAACGACTCGCTCGAGGTGACCGAGCTCGAGCCGCTGCTCGATTTCGTGCGCTCGCGTGGGGACGTGGAGGAGGCGGACCTCGAGCCGCTGCGCCACGCCGCCGAGGCTGAGATCGCCACGCGCGGCTCCTTCCACGTCTCGAGGGAGTCGGCTCGAATCCGGGCCGACAAGCCTTGACACGAATGTGTTAGGGTCGCGCGAATGGACGCACTCCACGTCGGCGATGCCGCGGCCCGCACCGGCTGGTCCGCCCGCATGCTCCGCTACCTCGAGCAGGCCGGGCTCGTCGTCCCCCCGCGCACGCCCGCCGGCTACCGGCTCTACGGCCTGCGCGAGCTGAACCAGCTACGCTCCCTCGCCGACCTGCGCGGCCGCTTCGGCCTCGGGATCGGCGACATCGCCTTCGCGGCGCGGCTCCGCCGGGAGCCCGAGCTGCGGACCGCCGTCGACGGCTGGCTCGCCGGCGTCGAGGACCGGCCCGGCTGGGTCGAGTGGGAGCAACGGAAGCACGAGCGGCTGCTGACGGCCGCCTAAACGAGAAAGGACTCCATGGCAGCTACGCAGCGCTACGACGTAAAGGACCTCGCCCTCGCGGAGGAGGGCAGGCGGCGGATCGAGTGGGCCGACCGGCAGATGCCGGTGCTCGCGGCAATCCGGGAGCGGTTCGAGAGCGAGCAGCCGCTGGCCGGCCATCGCATCTCCGCCTGCCTCCACGTCACGACCGAGACGGCGAACCTCATGCGCACGCTCCAGGCGGGCGGCGCGGACGTCGTCCTCTGTGCCTCGAACCCGCTCTCGACGCAGGACGACGTCGCGGCGGCCCTCGTGGCCGAATACGACGTGTCCGTCTTCGCCATCAAGGGCGAGGACAACGACACCTACTACGCGCACATCGAGGCGGCCGTCGATCACAAGCCGCACTTCACGATGGACGACGGCGCCGACGTGATCGGCGTCCTCCACTCCGCGCGGCGGGAGCAGCTGGGCGAGATCATCGCCGGTACCGAGGAGACCACGACCGGCGTGATCCGGCTGAAGGCCCTCGAGGCCGAGGGCAAGCTCGGCTTCCCGATCATCGCCGTCAACGAGGCGATGACCAAGCACATGTTCGACAACCGCTACGGCACGGGCCAGTCCACGATCGACGGGATCATCCGCGCCACGAACGTCCTCCTCGCCGGCAAGCGGTTCGTCGTGTGCGGGTACGGCTGGGTCGGACGCGGCGTGGCGTCGCGGGCCCGCGGGATGGGCTCGCACGTGATCGTCACCGAGGTCGACCCGCTGAAGGCGCTCGAGGCGTCGATGGACGGCTTCGAGGTGCTGCCGCTCGAGCGGGCGGCCGAGATCGGGGACATGTTCTGTACCGCGACCGGCGACAAGCACGTGATCGCCCGCCAGCACATGGAGCGGATGAAGGACGGAGCGATCCTCGCCAACACGGGCCACTTCAACGTCGAGATCGAGATCCCCGCACTGCGGGACATGGCGGTCGAGGCGAAGCGCGCGCGGGAGTTCGTGGAGGAGTTCACGCTCGCCGACGGGCGGCGCCTGTATCTCGTCGCCGACGGCCGGCTCGTCAACCTCTCCGCGGCCGAGGGACATCCGGCGCTCGTGATGGACATGTCCTTCGCGAACCAGGCGCTCTCGCTCGAGTACGCCGCACAACACGCGAGCGAGCTGGACCGCAAGGTCTATCCGGTGCCGCCGGAGATCGACCGCGAGATCGCGCGGCTCAAGCTCGAGACCATGGGCGTCGAGATCGACCGGCTCACGGAGGAGCAGGAGCGGTATCTCGCGTCCTGGGACGAGGGCACCTGAGCCCGGAGCTCGCGCCCGAGCAGATAGTTCGTCTCGAGGAGGACGGCCCCGCGGTCGTCCTCCTCGACCAGCGCCGGCTGCCGGACGAGGTCGCCGAGGTGCGCTGCGCTTCCGCAGCCGAGGTGGCGGATGCGATCCGGAGCATGGTCGTGCGCGGAGCGCCGGCGATCGGCATCGCCGCCGCGTACGGGCTGGCGCTCGCCGCGTTGCGCGGGGACGACCTCGCCGAGGCGGAAGAAGCCCTCGCAGCCTCCCGGCCGACCGCGGTCAATCTCCCGTGGGCACTCGCGCGAATGCGAGACGACCCCACGCCGGAACGGGCACGCGCGCTCCATGAGGAAGAGGTCGAGCGGTGCCGCAGGATGGCCGCCCACGCGACCGAGCTCTTCCAGCCGGGCACACGCGCACTCACCCATTGCAACGCCGGCGGCCTTGCGACCGGCGGGTACGGCTCCGCGGTCGGCGCCCTTCGTGCCGCGGCGGAGCGCGGGCTGCTCGAGCGCGTCCTCGTCGACGAGACGCGGCCGCTCCTGCAGGGCGCGCGCCTCACCGCGTGGGAGCTCGAGCAGGCGACGATTCCGCACGCCGTGATCGCAGACTCGGCGGCGGGCTCGCTCATGGCGCGCGGCGAGGTCGACCTCGTCGTCACCGGCGCCGACCGGATCGCCGCGAACGGGGACACGGCGAACAAGATCGGGACATACTCGCTCGCCGTGCTCGCCGCGCACCACGGAATCCCGCTTTACGTCGTCGCCCCCAGCTCCACGCTGGACCGCGAGACGCCCGACGGCACGGCGATCCCGATCGAGGAGCGCGACCCGGCCGAGCTGACCGATCGCTTCCCGGCTCGCAATCCCGCCTTCGACGTGACCCCGGCGGCGCTGATCGCAGCGATCGTCACCGAGGACGGCATCCACCGGCCGCCGTACGAGGATTCGCTCGCGTGAAGGCCGTGATCCTCGCGGCCGGCTATGCGACGCGGCTCCGCCCGCTGACGGATCACCTGCCGAAGCACCTGCTGCCGGTCGGCGACCGGCCGATGCTCGACTGGGTGCTCGACCGCATCGGCGAGGTGGGGGAGGTGGATGCGATCCATCTCGTCACGAACAGCCGCTTCGGTCCGGCCTTCGCCGCGTGGGCCGAGCCGCTCGGCGTGGTCGTGCACGACGACGGGACCAGCTCGAACGAGAACCGGCTCGGCGCGGTGGGCGACCTGCGGCTCGTCATCGAGGAGGCGGGGCTGGAGGAGGACGAGCTGCTCGTCCTCGCCGGGGACAACCTGTTCGAGCTCTCACTACCTCGCTTCGTCGAGTGGTGGCGCGCCAAGCCGCAGCCGGCGAGCGCCGTGCCGCTGCACGACGTCGGCGAACTCGAGCTCGCGACGCACTACGGGATCGCCGCGACCGACTCCGAGGACCGCATCGTGCAGTTCGTCGAGAAGCCGAGCGATCCGCCGTCGACGCTCGCCTCGACGCTGATCTACCTCCTGCCGCCGGAGCACGTGCAGCTCGTCCGCACGTACCTCGAGGAGGGGCAGAGCCGGGACAACGCGGGCAGCTTCCTCGGCTGGCTCGCGAAGGACGAGCCCGTCTACGGCTACCGCTTCGAGGGCAGCTGGTACGACATCGGGAACCACGCGCAGCTGCTCGAGGCGGACAACAGGCTGCGGCGGCTCGGCGGGCTGCCGGAGCGCGAGACGTACAGCATCTCCTGACGAAGCCGCCACGCTCGCGAGACGGTTCGCGGCCTAGCGTGAGCGCGTGCTCGATCTGCTCCTGCCGCAGCGCTGCGTCGTCTGCGGCTGCGGCGGGACGCAGCTCTGCGCCGGCTGCGGCGAGGAGCTGCCGCGCCTCGAGCCGCCACTCTGCGCCCGCTGCGGCGCCCCGACCGCGTGGCCGGTGGAGCGCTGCCGCGAGTGCGTGGGACGGCGCCTTGCCTTCGCGTCCGCCCGGGGGGCGGTCGGGTACGACGACGCGGCGCGGCGGCTCGTCCACGCGTGGAAGGAGCGCGGGCTGCGGCACCTCGCCGCCGAGACGGCACAGCTCGTCGCCGAGCGACTGCCTCCGCCGGCCGTGGACGCCCTCACGTTCGTGCCCGCCGATCGCGGTCGCCGTCTCGAACGGGGACACAACCCGGCCGAGCGGCTCGCACTCGAGCTCGGCGCGGCGTGGGGGCTCCCGTGCCTGCCGCTCCTCGAGCGGACGCGCGGCGGTCGGCAGCGGGGAAGCTCGGCCGTCGATCGGCGAACCGTGCGCGGCGCGTTCCGTGCGAGCGGCCCGGCACCGCGCAGCGTGGCCGTGATCGACGACGTCTACACGACGGGGGCCACGGCCTCGGCCGCAGGGACTGCCCTGCGCGGCGCAGGCGCGCGCCGCGTCGAGGCGATCGCCTTCGCGCGCGCGCTCCGTCGCCGCTAGACCGCGCCAGTAGGGTTACACCGCACCGCACGGGCAGCGACAGGGAGGCGCCGATGCAGCTTCACGTCAAGGGCAGGAACCTCGAGGTGAACGAGTCGATCCGGACCTATGCCGAGCGGAAGCTCCAGAAGCTCGACCGGCGCGTCCACGAGTCGACCCGCGTCGAGATCGAGCTGGCGGTCGAGCGGAATCCCTCGATCGCCGACTCGCAGGTAGCGGAGGCGACCGTCCACCTCAAGGGCCGGACGCTCCGCGCGCGCGAGACCGCGCGCGACATGAAAGCCGCGATCGATGAGCTCGCAGACAAGCTCGTCCGCCAGGTCGCCGATCTCCACGACAAGCGGGTCGGCAGCCGCAAGCATGCGGAGGCGCCCGAGCCCGAAGACCCTGTCGAGGCGGAGATCACCGAGAGCTAGTGGGGCTCTTCCGGCGGCGGTCCGAGACGCTGAACGAGCAGCTCCTGCGGCAAGCGGGGCTCGATCCGGCGCAGCTTCTTCGCGATCAACCTCCACCCGCGTCGCCGGAGCCGCCGCAGTCGGTGCTCGCCACGGTCGGGCTGCCCGACGGCTCGGGCGTCGGCCCGAAGGACTGGGACACGTTCGTGACGGTCGCGGCCCCTGCGCTGGTGGGTAGCCGGGTCGAGTTCACGACGATCCCGAACGGCGACGTGATCGTGAGCGAGGAAGCCGGCGACGCCGACCTCTCGCCGCTCGCCGACGCGGTCGAGCGCAACGTGAGCCCGCCGTACCGCGCGGTCGCCGCACGGCAGGACGGCAACCTCTGGGCGGTCGGCGCGAAGCGGATCGAGGTGGCGAAGCTCCCGCTTCCGCACGGTGACAAGCTCGCCCTCTCCCAGCACGGCGACGACCGCGAGCTGCGTGTCGACGGCGAGGCGAGTGACTTGCCGATCCCGCGGGAGCTCGAGCGACTCGGCGAGGCCGCCGACGACAGCTTCTACATCGAGGCGACGCGCATCGACAGCGACCTCTGGGAGGTAAAGGTCACAGCCTTGTAGCCCGCTACCCTTGCTTCGTGGAGATCGGCAACCTCGAGAAGGTCCTCCGCGTCGGCGAGGGCCGCCGCATGAAGCGGCTTCAAGAGCAGGCGGCCTACATCACCTCGCTCGAGCCCGATTTCGAGTCCCTGTCGGCCGCGGACCTCCAGGGCAAGACGGCCGAGTTCCGGCAGCGGCTCGAGAACGGCGAGAGCCTCGACGACCTCGTCTTCGAGGCGTTCGCGGCCGTCCGCGAGGCCCGCAAGCGCGCGTCGAACCAGCGGATGTTCGACGTGCAGCTCATGGGCGGGATCGTCCTCCACGAGGGCGACATCGCCGAGATGAAGACCGGCGAGGGAAAGACATTCGTCGCGAGCCTCGCGCTCTACCTCAACGGCCTCGCCGGCCGCGGCGCGCACCTCGTCACCGTCAACGACTACCTCGCCCAGCGCGATGCCGAGTGGAACCGGCCGGTCTTCGAGTCCCTCGGGATGAGCGTCGCCTACATCGAGACGATGATGTCGTTCGAGGCCCGGAAGGCGGCCTACGCGGCCGACGTCACCTACGGGACGAACTCCGAGTTCGGCTTCGACTACCTCCGCGACAACATGGCGGTGGCGCTCGACGGCCTCGTCCAGCGAGGCCATGCGTACGGGATCGTGGACGAGGTCGACTCGATCCTCATCGACGAGGCGCGGACGCCGCTCATCATCTCGGGCGAGCCGGAGACGGCGGCCCAGCTCTACTACGACTTCGCCCGCGTCGCAAAGCAGCTCGTGCCGTTCCGCTCCTCGCCGGGCGACCAGAAGGGAGCGGCCGAGGCCGCCGGCGCCGACTACGAGTTCGACGAGAAGCACAAGACGGTCGGCGTGACCCCGCAGGGCGTGGCGAAGGTCGAGCGCGCGTTGCGGATCGACAACCTCTACTCGGTGGAGAACACCCAGCTCGTCAACCACCTCTACCAGGCCCTCAAGGCCGAGTCGCTCTACAACCTCGACGTCGAGTACGTGATCCAGGACGGCGAGGTGAAGATCGTCGACGAGTTCACCGGCCGGATCATGGAAGGGCGTCGCTGGAGCGAGGGCCTCCACCAGGCGGTCGAGGCGAAGGAGGGCGTCAAGATCCAGGAGGAGCACCAGACGCTCGCCACGATCACGCTCCAGAACTACTTCCGCCTCTACGAGAAGCTCGCCGGCATGACCGGCACCGCGAAGACCGAGGAGAAGGAGTTCGTCGAGATCTACAACCTCGACGTCGTCGAGATCCCGACCAACGTGCCGGTCGTGCGAGCCGACGAGAACGACCTCGTGTTCAGGACGAAGGAAGGGAAGTTCACGGCAGTCGCGCGCGACATCGAGGAGCGCTCGCGCGAGGGCCAGCCAATCCTCGTCGGCACCATCGCTGTCGAGACGTCCGAGTACCTGTCCCAGCTTCTGACGCGCAAGGGCATCAAGCACAACGTCCTCAACGCGAAGGAGCACGCGCGCGAGGCCGAGATCATCAAGGACGCGGGCCAGCGCAGCGCGGTCACGATCGCGACGAACATGGCCGGCCGCGGCGTCGACATTCAGCTCGGCGAGGGTGTGCGCGAGCTCGGCGGCCTCTACGTGCTCGGCACCGAGCGCCACGAGGCCCGCCGGATCGACAATCAGCTCCGCGGCCGCTCCGGCCGCCAGGGCGACGCCGGCGAGACGCGCTTCTACCTCTCCGGCGAGGACGACCTCGTGCGCCTGTTCGCCGGCGACCGGATCTCGGGGATCATGGAGCGCTTCAAGATCCCGGACGACCAGCCGATGGAGGCGAAGATCCTCTCCCGGCAGATCGAGGGCGCGCAGAAGAAGGTCGAGGAGCAGAACTTCGTCATGCGCAAGAACGTCCTCAAGTACGACGACGTCCTCAACCGGCACCGCATGCGGATCTACGAGCAGCGCCGGCAGGTGCTCGAGGGCGAGGACCTCTCCGACCAGATCAAGCTCTGGATCGACGAGGTCGTCGAAGACACCGTGCACGTCTTCACCGAGGAGGAGTACGCCGAGGAGTGGGACCTCGAGGCGCTCACGAACGCGCTGGCGGGGCTCTACCAGACCGAGATCACGGCCGACGAGCTGCGGCAGGACCTCGGTGAGATCTCCCGCGAGGCCCTGATCGAGGAGTTCCAGGCCGACGCGCGCGACGAGTACGAGGCGAAGGAGGAGGAGTTCGGCGCGGAGCTGATGCGCGAGCTCGAGCGATTCGTCGTCCTCCAGGTCGTCGACACCCGCTGGCGCGAGCACCTCGAGAACATGGAGGCGCTCCGCGAGGGCGTCCACCTGCGCGCGATGGCGCAGAAGGACCCGCTCGTCGAGTACACGGGCGAGGGCGAGCGGATGTTCACAGAGCTCGGGCGCGTGATCCGCGGCGAGGTCGTGCTGCATCTCTTCCACGCCGAGCTCGCGCCCGAGGAGGCGCAGCAGCAGCTCGCCCAGCAGTCACAGACGACGAACGGCAGCATCCACTACGAGCACGAGACGACGTCCGGCGCCGCGGCGATCGCGGCCGCGGGCGGGGGAGAGGCGGTCGCGGCCGGCGTGCCGTCGGCGGCGGGCGTCGTTGCCCAGACCGTCCACGCGAGCCCGCACGAGAAGCTCGGCCGCAACGACCCCTGCTGGTGCGGCTCCGGCAAGAAATTCAAGAAGTGCCACGGCGCCTAGCGAAATGAGCGACGAACGCGAACTCTCGTTGCAGGAGCAGCTCGAGGAGATCGGGGCCCAGCTCGACTGGGTCCGTGGTTACCTTTGACCCCGCCGCGCTGAAGGCTCGTCTCGACGAGCTCGAGCAGGAGCTCGCGCAACCCGACTTCTGGAACGACCAGCAGCGCGCGGCGCGCCTGTCGGCCGAGCACCAGCGGACGCAGCAGAAGCTCCAGCGCTACGAGGAGCTCGTCTCGAACGTCGAGTTCCTCCGCGAGGGCGTGGGCACCTTCCCGGACGAGGAGCTCGAGCCGACGCTGCGCGAGGTGCGCAACGAGCTCGCGCGGCTGCAGGAGGACGCGCTCTTCTCCGGCGAGTACGACGCGGGCGACGCCGTCGTCACGATCCAGGCCGATGCGGGCGGCACCGACGCGCAGGACTGGGCCGAGATCCTTCTCCGCATGTACCTGCGCTGGGCCGAGCAGCGCGGCCTGAAGACCGAGGTGATCGAGGCGAGCCCGGGCGAGGAGTACGGGATCAAGTCGGCGACGTTCACCGTGCGGGGCGAGAACGCGTACGGGATCCTCAAGGCCGAGCGCGGCAAGCACCGCCTCGTCCGCCTCAGCCCCTTCGACCAGGCGCACCGACGCCACACGAGCTTCGCGCAGGTGATCGTCGCGCCGCTGCTCGAGGAAGCGGGCGACGTGGAGATCGACGACGACGACATCCGCATCGACACGTACCGCTCGTCCGGCGCAGGCGGGCAGCACGTGAACAAGACCGACTCGGCCGTCCGGATCACGCACATGCCGAGCGGCATCGTCGTCGCCGTCCAGAACGAGCGGAGCCAGTCGGCGAACAAGGACACGGCGCTGAAGATCCTCCGCTCGCGGCTCGCGGAGAAGGCCGAGGAGGAGCGGGAGGCCGAGCTCGCGCGCGAGCGCGGCGGCGTGTCGATGGGCTTCGGCGGCAACGCGATCCGCAGCTACGTGCTTCACCCGTACCAGCAGGTCAAGGATGCGCGGACCGGTTACGAGGTCGGCAACACGCAGGGCGTCCTCGACGGCGACCTCGATGGTTTCATCCGCGCGTACCTGCTGCAAACTGCAGGAGAGACTTCGTAGCGCGCCGAAAGCTGCGCTAGAGTGGAAGACCGCTTCGCACCACTCCACCGGCGCCGGGCTCGACGCCCGCCCCACTCGAACCGGTAGACGTGACCGACGTACAGATAGAACAGCCAGCAGCCGTGGCAGAGCCTTCCTCGGAGAACGGGGCGAAGCCGGCAGCGGGCTCGATGATCCTGTTCGAGGCTGTGACGAAGGTCTACGAGCCGGACGTAACGGCGCTCGACTCGGTCAGCTTCGGGATCGACAAGGGCGAGTTCGTGTTCGTCGTCGGCGCGTCGGGCTCGGGGAAGACCACGCTCGTGCGTCTGCTGCTGAAGGAGATGGAGCCGTCGGAGGGGCGCATCATCCTCAGCGGTCGCGACCTCGGCCGGCTGGGGCACTCCAAGGTGCCGAACCTTCGCCGCAACATCGGCTGCGTCTTCCAGGACTTCAAGCTCCTGCCGAGCCGGACGGCGGCCGAGAACGTCGCCTACGCGCTCAAGGTGCAGGGCGAGAGCCGCGCCTCGATCAGGCGCAAGGTGCCCGAGGTGATGACGATGGTCGGCCTCGCGGGCAAGATGAACTCGCTCCCCGACGAGCTCTCGGGCGGCGAGCAGCAGCGCGTCTCGATCGCGCGCGCCGTCGTCAACCACCCGCCGCTCCTCGTCTGCGACGAGCCGACCGGGAATCTCGATCCCGACACGAGCGTCGGGATCATGCAGCTCCTCTACCGCATCAACCGCGCCGGCACGACGATCCTCATGGTCACCCACGACCGCGAGATGGTCGACAAGATGCGTAAGCGCGTGATCGCGCTCGAGGACGGGAAGCTCGCCCGTGACGAGCGGCGCGGGGGGTACACCTCCGAATGAGTCGCGTCCGGCTGTTGTTCTCCGAGGCCTGGGCGTCGATCCGGATGAACCTCTCCACGACGTTCGCGGCCACGATGACCGTGCTGATCGGGATGTGCCTGCTCGGCCTGTTCATCGCGCTCGGCACGTGGGTGCTCTCCTGGAGCAATCACATCCAGAAGGAGCTCCAGGTGCACGTCTACTTCGCGAGCAGCGCGACGCCGCAACAGGAGCACGCGGTCGGGGCGAGGCTCAGCCACGATCCGCGCGCGAAGCAGGTCGTGTTCGTCTCGAAGACGGAGGCTCTCGCGAAGATGAAGAGGGAGTTCCCGCAGCTCTTCAAGACCGGACTGCCGAGCAACCCGCTGCCCGACTCGTACACCGTCGTCCCGTTCAAGGCGTCCCAGACGCCGCTGATCGGCACGGACGTGCGGCAGTCGGGTTGGGCAGGGGTCGACAAGGTGAGCTGGGGGAGCACGACGGCCAAGCGCGTCCTCACGATCGCGAAGGTCATCTCCCTCGTCTTCCTCATCGCCGTGATCCTGCTCGTCGTCGCCTCGACGCTCCTGATCGCGAACACGATCCGGTTGTCGATCTTCGCGCGACGACGAGAGATCGAGGTGATGAAGCTCGTCGGCGCGACGAACTGGTTCATCCGTGGGCCGTTCATGCTCGAGGGGCTCGTCTGCGGGCTCTTCGGCTCGGTGTTCGCCGTCATCCTGCTCGTGCTCGGGAAGGCCATCGCGCTGCCGTCGATCCTGCCGCACATCGGCGGCGGCAGCTCCGACGTGCATGCGCTCTCGTTCACGCTCAACGCGATCGCGCTGCTCGGCGCCGGCCTGCTTCTCGGAGCGACCGGCTCCCTCGTCACGCTCCGCCGCTTCCTGCAGGTCTAGTGGCCCGGGGGCGGCAGAAGCGCCCCAGCCGGAGCGAGCGGCATCAGCGGCGCCGGCAGCCGCCGCGGAGGAGGCCCGTTTCGGAGTTGACCGTCCGGCTGCCCGAGCGCCGCGTCGAGCCGGAGACGGTGATCGCGCACCTCGGGCCCACCAACTCCGGCAAGACGCACGACGCGCTGCGCTTCCTCGTCGAGAGCGGAAAGGGGGTGTACGCGGCACCGCTGCGAATGCTCGCGCAGGAGGCGCACCGGCGCCTCTCGGCAGAGCTGGGCGAGGGGCGCGTGGGCCTCGTGACCGGCGAGGAGCGCGTCAGCCCCGACGCGCCGATCGTGTGCTGCACCGCCGAGATGGCGCCGGCAAGCGGGGAGACGCTCGTGCTCGACGAGGTGCAGTGGGCGGAGGACGAGGAGCGCGGCTCGGCCTGGACGCGGCTCCTGCTCGGCGGCGAGTACCGCCACATCCTCCTGCTCGGCGCGGTCGAGGCACTGCCGCTCGTGCGGCATGCGTTCCCGCAGGTCGAGGTCCGCTTCTTCGAACGGAAGGCGCCGCTCGACTGGGTCGGCCGCCGCGGCATCGCCGGGCTCGGGCCCGGCACCGTCGTCGTCGCCTTCAGCCGTCGCGCCGTGATCGGGCTCGCCGGCGAGCTGAACCAGCTCCATCCGGGTCGCGTCGCCTGCCTCTACGGCGCCATGCCGCTCGGGTCGCGGCGGGAGGAGATCGACCGCTTCGCCGACGGCCGCGCGGAGGTCTGCGCGGCGACGGACGTCCTCGGGCACGGCGTCAACCTGCCGTGCGAGACGCTCCTCTTCGCCGAGACGACGAAGTTCGACGGCAAGGAGCGGCGCGACCTCGAGCCGTGGGAGATCGCCCAGATCGCCGGTCGCGCCGGCCGCTACGGCTTCCACGAGCGCGGCCACGTCGGCGTCCTCACCGGACTCCCTTGGGCGGATCCCGATCCGGAGCTGGTGCGCGCGGCGCTCGTCCCGCAGGTGCCGATCGAGAACGGCCACCTCGGTTACCGCATCGTCGACAGCGGCCGCCTGCGCCCGCAGCTCTCCGATCTCAACGTGACGCGCGTGGACGAGCTCGAGCCGGCGCTGCACGCGTGGCGCCATGCCGCGCTCCGCTACTGGAGCGTCGACGGCTGGCTCGAGGTCGAGTCGATCCAGCCGCTCCTCACGCGGCTCGACGCGGTGCGCGAGGCGCTCCACCACGCGCGCCGCACGCTCGAGCTCGCCGACGTATGGAAGCTCGTGCAGGCGCCCGTCGACGAGGACGGGGCGCCGCTCCTCGGGATCCTCGCGGCCGCGGTCGCGGGCGACAAGCCGCAACAGACCGTGCTCGGCTGGATCCTCGACCCGCGCCGCCTCGACGCCGCGGGGCTCGAGGAGGCAGAGCAGGCGGCGAGGGAGGCGTCGATCCTCCGCTGGTTCGCGCTGCAGTACCCCGGTGTCGCCGGGGTCACGATCGAGCGCGCCGCCGAGCTCGAGGAGACTGCGGCGGCGCGCGTCGTGCGAGAGTTGCGGGCCGAGATCGAGGATCCGACGATCGGCCGCTGCCGCGTCTGCGGCGCGAGGACGGCCCCGTGGGCGGCCCTCTGCGACCGCTGCTTCATGGCGCGGGGCTATCGCACCGGCCGCCGCTAGACGAGGGCCTTCGCGACCTCCTTGACGACCTTCGCCTTCAGGGCGGTCTTCGCCAGCTTCTTGATCGCCGTCGCGCGGCGCTCCGCCGGCCGCGGCGGCTCGGTCTTCGTGAGCACCGCCATCCCGACCTCGAAGGCGCCGAGCGCGAGATGGGGAACCCAGTGCTTCTTGCCGCGCTTGCGCGCGCCGGTGAGCTGGGGGACGAGGGCGAGCGTCGCGCCGCCGACGGCGTCGAGCGCGAGGTGGACGCGCATCGGGACGACGTTCTTCAGGCTCATCTCGTAGTCGGTGAGGTTCGAGTAGACCGACTCGATCCCGCCGACGGCTCGCGCGGTCAGCCCCTCGGGGCTGGTGCGTCCGAGACGCAGGAGCGTTGGGGCGGCGACGAGCGCCGGTCCGACGACGTGGTCGATCGCGCCGTGGACACTCGTCGGTATGAAGCGCAGCTTCATGGTGACCTCCGTTTCCTTCGGTTTCCTTTTCGCATTGCCGCCGACCCGCGTCCCTACACTTGCGCCTCGATGGCAGGGGAGAAGCTGATCGTGGACAACCGGCGTGCGCGGCACGAATACCATCTCTCGGACCGCGTCGAGGCCGGCCTCGTGCTCACGGGCACCGAGGTGAAGTCGCTGCGCGGCGGTCAGGCGACGCTGCAGCAGGCGTACGCGGAGGTGCGCGACGGCGAGGCGTGGCTCGTCGGCCTTCACGTGCCCGAGTACACGGAGGGGAACCGCTCCAACCACGAGCCTGACCGCGCGCGCAAGCTCCTTCTGCACCGGAAGGAGATCGAGCGGCTCTCCGCGGCGACGGCCGAGAAGGGCTTCACGCTCATCCCGACGCGCCTCTACTTCCGGGACGGCCGCGTGAAGGTCGAGCTCGCCCTCGCGCGCGGCAAGGAGTTGCGCGACAAGCGGCGCGACATCGCGGCCCGCGACGCCCAGCGGCAGATCGACCGCGAGCTGAAGAGCCTGCGGCGCTAGCGGCCGGCACGCGCACGGCTACAATTCGTACACAACATACGGGGGCGACCTGGCTTCGACGTGGTCGATCCATCCGGATGAGCTGCAAGCCGAGGTCGCCGGTTGGCCTCGTAAATCCACCGGCAAAACGCAAGTGCGAAGAACGATCTCGCACTCGCCGCCTAGGGCGACCTAGCCGGCGACGCCGCCCCAGGCTGGGCCCGTGGTCTGGAGGCGGCGCCAACGAACGGGCTCGGCGCCGAGGGAGAGCTGATCGCCCGGAGCGCGACACGAAAGGATCGGCTAGCGCGTCGGTAGGGCGGCTGCACCCCGGCCGGCGGGCGAAACGAAAGGGCAGCCTAAGCTTGTAGACGCTCAGCCGGTGCGGCTGCGGACGCGGGTTCGATTCCCGCCGCCTCCACTGGACTGTTCTAGGAACTCGTCCAAGAAAGGACGAGGCGTGGGTGACCCGGCACGTGGAAGCGGTTTCATGGCGGTCGTCGGGCTAGTTCGCGGCTCGCGATGCTCAGGCGAGTGGAGCTGAACCCGCCGCGCGTCCTTGTTGCGGCTTCCGCAGAAGGAACAGGCTCCCCACGAGCACCCAGAGGAAGAAGAACGCCCAGCCGGTCAGACGGGCACCACTGGTCGGTGCAAAGAATCCGTTTCTTGCCATAGCCATCCCGCCGACCAGGACCCAAACCGCGCCCGCGACTCCGATGTATGAGAACCATGTCGGCCAGATCGCCGACCGCAACGCTGCGATCGATGTCGCACCCACTAGCGCGGCGATCGGGAAAGGGAACGCGAAGTCGGCTGCCGCGAGCAGCGTCTTGACCACTGTGGGGTCGATGCCGCTGGGGGACGTCCACGCTAGGACACCCTCGAAGGAGAGCCACACGTACCAAACGGCGGCTGTGACGAGTCCGCCACCGAGAGCCACCACAGCCAGCAACTCCTGGTCGGCCGCGCGAAGCCGGGTCGCCAGTGAGGCAAGGAAGACCAGGAAGCCGACGACCGCCAGCCCCGACAGACACATGGAGACGAGATACGCGCTGCGGTGATCCTGGACGAACGCCGCCCACTCCGCAGCCGGGTCCCCCGCGCTCGGCGGTGTCTTCGCCGGCAAGAACAGCGTGGAGAGGGTCAGCAAAAAGAAGACGATGCCGCTGAGCGGCGCCCAGCGCTCCCAGCCTGCCGCTTTCATCCGACCCCTTTCCTCGACTCGCTCGGACTACTGACCCTACGTCTTCGCCGTTCGGTCGACAATGGCTGTGCACCATGTTGGGGTATGCCGGTCGGAACCTTGTGCGGGTTCGATGCTCGCAGCCTCCATCGAAACGAATATCGTCGGCTTCGGCACGCGAAGGGGACACCGCCAAGAGGAGGGGAAATGACCGGAGCCAGGCTTTTGTTGCTTGCGGCACTGTCCGCAGTCGTGCTCGGACTGAGCGCGTCTGTCGGCGCCGCGGGCACGAGCACCAGCTCGAAGTCCGCGGCCGCGGACACCGCCAACGACTGTCTCTCGCACGTCGTGGGCGGACTGAGCGATGACTGGTACGAGTACTACACGCCGGGCTGCACGGGCCACGACGAGCCGGAGCTCGACCCGGTCTCATCCGCTGCGGGCTCTGCGGAGAACATCACGTGGCGCGCCGCTTTGCCGGCGGGAGGGACGTTCCCGGTCACGAGTGTCGGGCCGACGTTCTGGTTCGGCGGAACCGTCAAGGACACGAACCCGGCGAAGATCGGCGGCGAGGGGTTCCTGGAGATGCAGTTCTACCCGGACTCCTTCGTCAAGAAGTGCGCGCCGAACGGCAACTTCAACGTCAAGCACGAGATCGGCGTCTACACGGTGTGCTCCCCGGTCTGGACGCTCGCGCAGAAGCCGAACGGCAAGATCATCGAGCCGGCCGCGTTCAACGGCATGCTGATGAACGCCGGCGGAACGGGGCCGTTCGTCATGCACGGCCGCGACGTCGTCGACATCCACATCTGGGCGCCTTCGATGAACGCTCCCTATAGCGAGCAGGTCGTGGACGAGTCGACCGGCGAGACGTCGGGCGTTCTCACCCTCGTCAGCCCGGACGATGGCCCGTTGACGCCCGAGTTCTCCACGAACCAGATCGGGAATGCGCTCGACTGGGGCGGAGTCTGGGATACGCCGATGGCGTTCGTCTACGAGATCGGCCATACGGACATCTACGGCCCCGATGCCGGCGCGCTCTGCCTTCCCGGCCAGACGAACTGCGGCTCGTTCAACAACGACAACTGGGCCGGCATGCAGCCGGTCCGGATCTTCAACGTGACCTTCGGCGACGGCTCGCACCCGACGAACTGGGCGGTCGTCTCCGACACCGGCGGCAAGGCCGAGGTGCTCGGCAACTCGTTCGTCGGGCCGACCGACTGCGACGGATACGGCGGTCCGTACTGCATCTACCCGTGGTACTCGTGGGACGGAGCCGCGTTCAACTACGGCGTCAACTATCCCAACACGGTCGACAACTTCGGCAGGGCGAACCAGTTCGCGAAGAAGGCGAAGTGCCCTGAGGACGGCGTCTTCGCCGGACCGACCTACTGCGACACGATCATCCGCTAGGCGGCTGAGAGGCGAAGAGGCGGGCCCACCGGGGTCCGCCTCTTCGCTCCTCGGGCGACTGCGGTCCGATCGCCGCAGTTGAATGAGGCTCATGCCTGCGCGAGGTCATGGAACGCTGGTCGCGATCGGCTTCCCGGTCGCGGCTCTCCTTGCCGTCGCGTTGCGCCTGGACGCGCACGGCACCGGGTTGGGCACCTCCGTTGCAGCCGCCGTCGTCCTCGTCGCCCTGACCGCGCTCGTCGGGGAGGATCGACGTCGTCGTCGCGCCCCGTACGAGCGTCTCGCCGTCCGCAGCGTTCCTCGTCGCTGCGGCACTCGTCGGCGGACCGCTGCTCGGTGCCTGCGCGGGCGCCTCGGTCGAGGTGTTCACCACCGGTGACGTCCCGCGGAAACGCCTCACGTACGCAGGCGTCGGTGCGCTGGAGGGCTTCGCGGTCGGACTGGTTGGAGAGCAGCTCACTCAGCGCGGCGCGTCCGGCGCCGTGGCGGCCACGGCCGCCGGTCTGCTGACCGCCTTTGCCGTGATGACCGTGGCCGTCGTCCTCGTCGCTCTCGACCGCGACGTCAACCTGCGCGCCGAACTCCTGGCCTCGTGGCGCTCCATCCTCGTCAACTGGTTCGTGCCGGCGCCTCTGCTCGTCGCCTTTCTCTATCTCTTCCGGATTTCACCGTGGCCGCGCGCTGACGCTCGCCGCCGGCTTGCTACTCGCAGTCGCCGCGGCGAACCGCCTCCGGCTACGCCTCGAGCGCACCCTGGAGGCGGAGCGCTCGCGTGCCCGCGTCGACGCCCTCACCAGCGCATCGAACCGCTATGCGCTCGCGGAGGCCCTCGCCGCCGAGCAGGCCCGGATCAGGCGCGGCGGCCGCACGGCCGCGCTCTGCTTCCTCGACCTCGACCGCTTCAAGACGGTCAACGACACGTACGGCTACGCCGCCGGAGACCGGCTGCTCGTGGACGTCTACCAGCGGCTGCACGGCGCGCTGCGCGCCACCGACCTGGTCTTTCGCTGGGGCGGGGAGGAGTTCGTGGTGCTCGCGCCACACGTCGAGAGGGCCGAGCTCGCTGACTTCGCCGAGCGCCTCCGCCTGCTCATCGCGACCCGGCCGTTTGCGATCGACGGGCGGCCCCGCACGATCACGGGCTCGGTCGGGGCCGTGCTGCTCGACGAGGGGCGTCCCGCCGAGGCGGCCCTCGAGGTGGCGAGCCGGCTCGTGCGCAAAGCGAAGCTGACGAGAAACACTTCCGTCGCCGACTCCGCACCGGTGAGCGCCCACGCCGAGGTCGCGACGCCGCGGCGTCTCGCGCTGTGAGCGGGTGACCTGACTCGTCGCGTTCGCGATGGGCGGGTGGCGCCGGCGCCGAACGCGAACACATCGGGCGAATTACTCGATTGAATCGTCAGTCAAATTTTGACTGAGCATTCAGTCGAAAATACGAGGGTTAGAACTTGCAGATTCGGTGGTAAAAGCGCGCGCTGTATTTCCAGCAATCTCACCCTCGGAGGAGAAACCGATGCCAGTAGGTCATCGGGTCCCGCGCCCGCGGCGAGCGCTTCTCGCGTTCGCGGCGGTCGGTTGCGCTGCGCTGCTCGGCGCAGGCAGTCCGGCCCAGGCAGGCGGCGGTGCCACCACGACGCTCGCAACGGACGTCGTCCACAACCTGAGCCTCGCGACGCTGACAGGGGCTGTCCCCGCGTCGCAGACGGTGACGGTCGGCGTGTTCCTGTCGAACCCGAACCAGGCTGCGGAGGACGCCTACGTCAAGCAGCTCTACGATCCCTCGAGCCCGAACTACGGCAACTATCTCGACCCCGATACGTTCAACGCGCAGTTCGGCGTGCCGGCGTCGACGTTCCAGGCGACCACATCCTGGTTGCAGGGCGCCGGCCTGACCGTGACGCCGATCGACGGCGCGACGAACTACGTGCTCGCCAGCGGCCCCGCTTCGCAGGTGGAGTCGGCCTTCGCCACACCGCTCAACACCTACACGGCGGCGGGACGGAGCTTCTATGCGAACACGAAGGCGCCGACGGTGCCTGCGTCGCTCGGGATCTCCGACGTCCTCGGCCTCAACAACTGGAACAAGCTTCACATCCCGCGGGTCCAGGCGAGCGGCACGCCGAAGACGACGGCGACGGCCCCGAGTGGGAACGTCCCGAAGACCGGGCTTCTCAGCATCAGGGATCTCTGGTCGATCTACGACGCGCCTTCGACGAACCTCGGCAACGGCCAGACGATGGCGATCTTCGGCTGGGGCGTCACCGATCCGGTCGTCCCGGACCTGCGCTCTTTCGAGGCCGAGTGGAGCCTTCCCGGCGTGCCGATCACGGTCAAGAAGTACGGCGACACCTCGACGCCGGACACGAGCGGCGACGGGGCGACCGTGGAGTGGGAGCTCGATACGCAGTCGTCGACCGGCATGGCGCCGAACGTCAAGTCGGAGACGCTCTACTTCTCGCGGCACAACGACGACACCGAAGCGCTGGCCGCATTCACCGGCTGGGTGAACGACAAGAACGGGCCGCTGCAGGGCAGCGCCTCGTTCGGCGAGTGCGAGAACGTCGGCAACGCGAACGCGATCCTCGCCGACGGCATGGAGGTGCCCGGGGACAAGATCCTCGAGCAGGCCGCCGCCGAGGGCCGCACGCTCTTCTCGTCCACCGGCGACACCGGCGCCTCCTGCCCGATCATCGGCGTGCCGGTGCTCGGTTCGACGAACGGCGTCGCGACGCAGCTCTACCCGGGCCTCAACTGGCCGTCGGCCAGCCCCTGGGCGGTCGCGGTCGGCGGAACCGACTTGACCGGGGATGGCAACACGCCCGAGCATCGCTTCACCGAGAGCGCCTGGGAGTACACCGGCGGCGGGAACTCGACGAGCGAGCCGGCCGGCAGCTACCAGACCGGCGTTGCCTCGACGAACTGCGTCTTCGACCCGAACGGCAACCCGTACGTGCCCGTCGCCGGCGCGGCCGGACCGATCTGCCGGTCGACGCCGGACGTCGCTGCGATCTCGGGCGACGTCGTGACCGGCAACGGCCTCCTGATCAACAGCGACAGCGGCGCCGACTCGCAGGGCGCGGGGACGAGCCTCTCCTCGCCGCTCTGGCTCGGCATGTGGACCCGCATCCAGGCCGCGGCGAAGAGCACCAAGGGCCTCGGCTTCGCGAACTATCCGATCTACAAGCTCGCACAGTCGTCCGGTGGCCGTGACTTCTACGACGTGACTGTCGGCGACAACCAGCCGTATCCCGCGAAGCCGGGCTACGACAACACGACAGGCTGGGGGACGCCCGAGATCACGCAGATCATGCAGGACCTCACCGGCCGTCTCACGCCCGCCCACAACGCGCCGGCCGCACCGGTGGTGACGAGCTCGTCGACGACGTGCGGAGACCTCTTCTCCGACGCCGCGGGCGACGACTCATACGCGCTCGAGGGCGAGACGCTCTCAGCTCCGGGGATGGCGCCGCAGCTCGACATCCTCAGCGGCCGGGCGGTCCTCTCGCCCGACGGCCAGACGCTGCGGACGATCATCACCGTCAGCAACCTGAATACGACGATCCCGACCGGTGGGGGCGAGAACGACTACCAGATGGTGTTCACCTTCGGCGGCAACCAGTACTTCACGCAGCTCGCCGTCGAGCCGACGGGGACGGTGCTCGCCTGGGACGGGGAGCTCGTGCGCCTCTCCCTCGAGAACAAGTACCTGCAGGAGCACTCGGACCCGGAACGATCACGCCGGGGCCGAACGGCACCGCCGAGGTCGACGCGCCGCTCTCGGACTTCACCGGCGTGGCCAGCGGCTCAACCCTGCTGAGGCCCTCGGCGGCGACGTACGTGCGTGAAGGCGTCAACCAGGGGCCGCTCGAGCCCGCCGACTCCGCCGGGCCCACCAACGACGACCTCCTGGGAGTGTGCTCGTCATGAGAAAGACGCTGATCCTCGTCACGTTCGCCGCGCTTGCGGTACTCAGTGCCGTCGCCGTTCCGGGCTCCGGCGCGGCGACGGGCGGAGGGCCGACGCTCAGGCCGTTCTGCACCGTGGGCCCGGTCCGCTGCATGTCGGCGCTCCGGACCGACCTGCCGGTGGTCAAGGAGGCGACCGCGTCGCACGACGGTCTCGGTCCCGCCGATCTGCGGGCCGCGTACAAGCTCGCGTCGGCGGCTGCGAGTCGCGGTAAGGGACAGACCGTCGCACTCGTCGACGCGTACGACGATCCGACGATCGAGTCCGACCTGAACACGTACCGCGCGTACTACGGCATCCCGCCGTGCACGACCGCGAACGGCTGCTTCAGGAAGGTCAACCAGGACGGCGAGCAGGGGAACTATCCGCTCGCGAACCCGGACTGGGATCCGGAGATCGCGCTCGACACCGAGATGGTGTCGGCGATCTGCCCGAGCTGCCACATCCTGCTCGTCGAGGCGAACTCGGCCGACGAGGCGACGGTCATGTCCAACCCGGTGCAGCACAGCGACCTCGGTGCCTCGGTCGACACGGCCGTCAACCTCGGCGCGACCGAGGTCTCGAACAGCTACGGATCGGTCGGCCCCGAGCCGGATCAGACGTTCTGGGATCACTACTACAACCATCCCGGCGTCGCGATCACGGCGTCCGCCGGCGACGAGGACTACGGAACGATCTGGCCCGCGGCGTCGCCATACGTCACGGCCGTCGGCGGCACGGAGCTCGTCCAGGATCCGACGACCGCGCGCGGCTGGAGCGAGAGTGTCTGGGGCAGCGTCTTCCCCGGCGTGGTTCCGAACGACGCGCAGGGGACCGGCAGCGGCTGCTCGATCTGGGAGCCGAAGCCGGCATGGCAGCACGACGCGGGCTGCTCGGGCCGGACGGTCGCGGACGTCTCCGCGGTCGCCGACAACGTCGCGATCTACGACTCGTCGGTGGAGATCGGCGGCTGGGGCGTCGTTGCGGGCACGAGCATCAGCTCCCCGATCACCGCAAGCGTGTACGCGCTCGCGGGCAACGCGAAGTCCGTGGTGTACGGCTCGCATCCGTACAGCCACCAGTCGAGCTTCTTCGACGTCACGCAGGGGTCGAACTTCACGCCGGACACGGTGTGCGGCTACCTCTGCACCGCCGAGCCCGGCTACGACGGCCCGACAGGCCTCGGCACGCCGAACGGCATCGGCGGCTTCTAAGCCTCCGAGGGGAGCGGGAGGGCTGCCGCTGCGGCGGCGGCCCTCCCGCTCGGAGGACACGTCGGGTCCCTGCGACCGAACCGCATCGCTGGCACCATGGCCGCTCGATGAAGAGCATCGCGATCGTCGTCCTCAGCGGAGCGCTCTCGGTCGGAGCTGCAACGACGCACCACGCGGCGGCCCGCACGGGCGTCGCGCGCCTGACGCAAGCGCAGCAGCACGAGATCGTGGCCGCAGGCGAGTGGCACCGCGGCTGCCCCGTCTGGATGTCGCAGCTCCGTGTCCTCAGCTTCCGCTACTACGGCTTCGACCGGCAGACGCGCACCGGCCAGATCGTCGTCAACCAGAAGGTCGCGCAGCCGCTCGCGACGGTCTTCGCACAGCTCTACCGGATGCGCTTCCCGATCCGCGATGCCGTGTTCTCGTCGACCTACGGTCCTCATCCCGACCAGAGCGGCGACGTTACGGCGTCATTCGAGTGCCGCGAGGCCGCCGCCTCACCGTGCAGCAGCAGCGCGACGACGCACCACTGGTCGATGCACGCCTACGGCGAGGCCGTCGATCTCGACCCGCGCGAGAACCCGTACGTCGGCTGCGGGATGACGCGCGACAAGACGGCGCTCTCGTACCTGAAGCGATCGCGGCACCGGCCGGGGATGGTGACGCCGGCCGTGCAGCGTGCCTTCGCCTCGATCGGCTGGGGTTGGGGCGGCTCGTGGTTCGGCTCCACGAAGGACTACATGCACTTCTCCGCCAACGGCCACTAGTAGGCCGCGGCTCTAGCTGCCGACGACCTGGACGAGCCAGCGCCGGTCGCGCTCGCGGTCGAGCTCGATGAACAGGACGCGCTGCCACGTCCCGAGCTGGAGCTCGCCTTCGCGAACGGGAACCGACTCGCCGGCGGTGCCGAGCAGCATCGCCATGCAGTGCGAGTGGCCGTTGCCCTGATCCATGTCCTCGGGACAGATGTTCTCGGTGCGCCGGTCCCAGTCGTCGTGCGCGTAGTAGCTCTCGCTCGGCACGAGCGCGCGGAGCAGGTTGCAGAAGTCCTCGAGGAAGCCGGTCTCCATCTCGTTGACGCGTACGCAGCACGTCGTGTGTGGCGAGTAGATGCAGGCGATCCCGTCGACGACGCCGCTCGCCCGCACGGCGCCCTGCACGTCCTCGGTGATGTCGGTGACGGTGAGACCGCCGGCGGTGCGCAGTCGCGTCTCGTGCTGGAACACCTTCATCGTCGCCGCCATTCTGCGGGAATCGTTACAGGACGCGGTGGAGGAACTTCCAGACTCTCAACGGATCCTGCAGCACTTGACCGCCCCGCTTCCGAGGAGTAGCGTCCCGCGGGCTGTGGGGAAGGGGGCTTGGAGATTTCTCGCTGCTGTGGCGGCGCTTGCCGCCTATGCGCTCGTGTCCGGGGTCGGAACGAGTGCGGCAGCAAACGGCGGGCCGCTTCACTGGCGCGACAACGGGACCGGTCCGTGGATCGCGCAGGTCTGCTCGCTGCCGCTCCCGCGCGTCGCCGGATGCTCGGCCAACGTGGTCACCAACTCGGCCGGCATGCCGCAGGCGTCGTCGTCCCCGGCGCCGGGAGCGCTCGGCCCTAGCCAGTTCCATTCCGCCTACAGCCTGCCCACGACGGCTCCCAACACCGAGACGATCGGCATCGTCGACGCCTACGACGATCCGAACATCGCGAGTGATCTGGCGACGTACGACGCGTACTACGGGCTCCCGGCTCCGCCCAATTTCACGAAGGTGAACCAGACGGGTGGTACGAGCTATCCCGTCAAGAACTCGAGCTGGGCGCTCGAGATCTCGCTCGATGTCGAGGTCGCGCACGCCGTCTGCGAGAACTGCAACATCCTGCTTGTCGAGGCGAGCTCGAACTCGTTCGCCGACCTCGGCGCAGCAGAGAACGAGGCGGTCAAGCTCGGCGCCACGGTGATCTCGAATTCGTGGGGCGGCAGCGAGTACTCGGCCGAGACCTCCGACGAGTCCCTGTATTTCAACCATCCTGGCATTCCGATCACCGTCTCGGCGGGCGACAGCGGCTACGGCGTCGAGTTTCCGGCGGCCTCGCAGTACGTCACCGCCGTGGGCGGCACGACGCTGACCGTGAACAGCGACGGCAGCTACGGCGGCGAGACCGTCTGGAACGGCACCGGGTCCGGCTGCTCCCAGTACGAGCCGAAGCCGTCGTGGCAGCATGACGCCTGCACGCACCGGGCGCTGAACGACGTCGCCGCCGACGCCGACCCCGCGACCGGCGCGGCCGTGTACGACAGTGTCCGCTACCAGTTGCAGAGCGGCTGGTTCCAGGTCGGAGGGACGAGCCTCGCCTCGCCCCTGATCGCCGCCGTCTACGCCCTCGGCGGCAATCCCGGAAGCGTCACCTACGGCTCATCGCCGTATGCGGCCCCGGCGCAGCTGCACGACGTCCTCTCAGGAAACAACGGCAGCTGCGGCGGCAGCTACCTCTGCACCGCCGGCCTCGCCTACGACGGTCCCACTGGATGGGGAACGCCCAACGGTGTCGGCGCCTTCGGCGGAGTGCCTCCGGTGCCCGGTCCTCCGGGAGCTCCGACCGGGCTGCAGGCAACGGGCAGCAACAACTCGGTGTCGCTCCTCTGGACGCCTCCAGTCGACAACGGCGGCTCCCTCATCGCGGGGTACGACGTCTATCGCGGCACCACCTCCGGCGGCGAGTCGTCCTTCCCGATCGCGACCGGCGTCACAACGCCGAGCTACACCGACAACACGGCCGTCAACGGCACCACCTATTACTACGAGGTGAGCGCCGTCAACGGCACGGCCGAAGGAGCCAAGTCGAACGAAGCCTCGGCGAAGCCGCAGGCTCCTCCCTCCAGCGACTTCTCGCTCAGCATCTCGCCCTCGTCTCGCTCCATCGGCAGGACGGCCCGGACGACCTACACCGTGACGATCACCCCCAAGAACGGATTCTCGGGGCAGGTCACCCTGACCGTTAGCGGCTTGCCGGCGCACGTCACGGGCTCGTTCTCGATCAATCCCGCCACGTCGTCCTCGAAGCTCAAGATCAAATCGTCGGGCGCGTCGGCAGGGACGGCGACGTTGACCGTCACCGGGACGAGCGGCTCGCTCACGCACACAGCAACGGCTTCGCTCGTCATCTCCTGACTCGAGACAGCCGCGCCACCGGATCGGCAGGCAACGGCCGCTCTGCGCGTCACGAGGCTTTCTGAGTGGGCCCGCCTGGATTCGAACCAGGGACCAACGGATTATGAGTCCGCTGCTCTGACCGCTGAGCTACAGGCCCGCGCTCGCTAGGCCGAGCGTATAGCGCGCCGGAGCGAAAGCCACAGCACGAGCATGACGGCGAGCGGCAGCAGCCACCACGCCGTGATGCCCGCCGCCTCGAGCGCGGCAGTCGCGGCGATCGCGGCCACGACCAGCACCGCGACGAGCCAGTCGTCACCGATCACGAAGTCCCACCAGAAGCGGCCGAACGCTGCGAGCCGGCTCATGCCTCGACCGCCCTGGGGACGGAACGGCGCTCGCGGCGCAGCAGCCGCACGAAGATGAAGGAAGAGAGGACGACGAAGCCGAGCACGCCGAGCAGTGCGGCGTCGGAGCCCGGCCAGTCCGCGCCTGCACCCTCGACCGACCAGAAGATCCCGAACGTCGTCAGCATCACGCCGACCGCGAACTTCATCGTGTTCTCGGGAACCCGGGCGAGTGGCGCGCGCACCGCGAGGCCGACTCCCGCCACGAGGACGAGCGCGCCCGCGGCTCCGGCGGCCGCGAGCGGGATCGAGCCCTGTGCGCTGCCGAAGGTGAGAACGATGAACACGACCTCGAGACCCTCGAGGAGCACGCCCTTGAACGAGAGCGTGAACCCGTACCAGTCGATGCCCGCCCGCTCGTCCCGCGCGGCGCCGCGCGCCTCCGCGAGCTCGCGGGCAAAGATCTCGTCCTCGTCGTGCAGCGCCTTGTAGCCGCTCGCGCGCAGGATCGCCTTCCGCAGCCACTGCAGCCCGAAGACGAGCAGGAGCGCCCCGACCACGAGCCGCAGCGACTGCAGCGGGATCTTCGTGAGGGCCGGTCCGAGCACGGCGACGACCACCGCGAGGACGAGCGTCGCGGCGCCGAGGCCGGCCAGGGAGGAGCGCCACCCGCGGGCGAGCCCCGCTGCGAGCACGATCGTCAGCGCCTCCACCATCTCGACACCGCTCGCGAGGAAGGCGGAGAGGACGAGGAAGATATCGCCGGTGCTCATGCGGGCTCCGGCAGTCGAGAGAAGTCCGTATCGGGCGCATGGGCGCTGGCGGCGGCCGTGGCGACGTCTGCGGGATAGGTCCGCCGTCCCTTGAAGAGGAGCCAGGCGCTCGCGGCGAGCGGCACGAGCATGATCACGAACGTCCACTGCAGTCCGGAGCGGCCGCCGCCGAACACGTAGTCCGAGACGGCGCCGAAGAGGAGTGGCGCGAGGGCCATGGCGAGCGAGCGCAGCAGCGTCCGCACGGCCTCGGCCCGTCCCCAGAGGAGCGGGGGCATGATGTCGAGCCGCGCCGCGTCGAGCGGCGGGTTCTGGGAGCCGAGGAAGAACGCGGCTGCCGTCAGGTACGGCACCGCGGTCACCGCGCCGCGCGTGAGGATCGCCGGGATGAAGAGGAGGCATGTGGCCGCCGCCGCGAAGGCCGGTGTCAGGACGCGCGAGCTCAACAGGCCGCGGCGCAGCAGCCAGTCGCCGACGGCGCCGCCCGTCAGAACGCCCGCGAGCGCGCCGCCGCCGACCACGAGCAGGAGGGAGCTCGCGAGCGCCTGGTCGATCCCGTACTGCTCCTTTGCGAACTCCAGGCCGAAGGTCTGCAGGCCGGCGAGGAAGTAGTAGCCGCAGGCGCTGGCGGCGATGAGGAAGATGTTCGTTCGCACCCGCAACACGTACTCGGTCGCGCGCACGAGACCCATTCGGCGGGCTTCGCGCGGGCCTACGACGAGCTCGGGGTCGGCCTCGAGGCCGCGGTCGCGGGCGAGCCGCTGCGCGTCGGTCACGCTCGTCTCGTCGGGCTCGAGGACCGGCTGCGGCTTCGATTCATGGGCGAGCACGCCCTTGCCGCCGCGCTCCGGCTCCCGCAGCCGCCAGACGGCGGCCGCAAGCACGAACGCCGGCAGTGCGAGGATCACGAACGCCGCCCGCCACGACAGGGTGGAGACATTGCCGGTGACGGCGAAGCCGACGCCGGCGCCGACATATTCCCCGGCGAGGATCACGCCGTAGATCCGCCCGCGTTCCCAGCTCCCGAACCAGTCGCCGACGAGCGAGGCGACCATCGGTCCGGCCGACGCGGTGGCGGCGCCGAGGAAGAGGCGCGTCCACAGGAGCTCGTGGAAGTTCGCGGCGGTGGCGCTCCACAGCATCGCGGCGCCCCAGAGCACGATCGTGCCGCCGAGAACGCGCGTGCGCGTGACGCGGTCCGCGAGCACGCCGAAGGGCAACGACGCCAACGCGCCGACGAGAGAGCTGACCGCGACCAGCAGGCCGATGTCCGTGTTCGTGATGTGCAGCCCCGCGCGGAGCTCGCTCGCCGAGGCTCCAACCGTCGCGGCGTCGGCGCCGCTCAGCCCCAGGACCGCCGCGAGCACGACGATGGCGCGGGTGCGTTCGGCTCCGCCGAGCGCAACCGTCAGGCGCCGCGAAAGTGCGCCCACGCCGGCGGACGCCATGGCGGCGGCGTCCGAGAGGAGGCGCGCCGTACGCGACTCGTCAGCGCTCATAGGACAGCCTGCCCTATGAGCGTGGAGGGGGTGTGGGGGAACCGGGAGGTTCCCTCACAGACGACAAAGAAGGGGGCTCGGGGGGAAACATGGTTTCCCCCCCGGGAGCGAGCCGGAGGCGAGCGACGCTCACGCCTCCATGGTGGCAGGCGCACCTGCGTGTTCGACGCCGGACTGGCTCAGACGTCCCGGCGGACGACCAGCGCGGCCGCGATCACGAGCGCGGCGGCGCAGTAGCCGGCGAAAAGGAGACCCCCCGCGAGCGGCGACAGCGTGTGCGGCGCGTGCTGGAGGGCGAAGAGTTGCCGCCCGGCCTCGCTCGGCAGGTACTGGGTGATGGCGTTGTTCCAGCTCAGAGGCAGGATGTTCATGAGCGGCGGAATCACGAAGAAGATGCCGGCGAAGGTCGCGATCCCGCCCGCCGTGTTGCGCACGATCGCGCCGATCGCGAGCGCGAAGATCCCGACGAGCGTGACATAGAGCGCACCTCCGAACACCGACCGCGCGACACCCGGCTGCGTGAATGAGATCTGGAGGATGTCGTGCCGCGCGAGGATCGCCTGGCTGGCGAAGAAGCTCGCGAGCACGGCCGGCACCATGAGGACGACCGAGACGACCGCGTAGTCGAGGACCTTCGCCCACAGGACGGGCAGCCGTTTAGGCACCGCGGTGAACGTCGACCGGATCGAGCCCGTCGAGTACTCGGCGGTGATCAGGAGCACGCCGAGGACAGCGATCGCGAGTTGGGCGACGTTGACACCGGCGAGGGCGATGTCGAGCGGGTGGCGGTCCGCGCGCTCGTGCGGCGACATCGATCCCCAGTGCGACGACGTGACGAAGGCGAAGAGGACCGGGAAGGCGATCGTCAGCAGGAATCCGACGACGAGCGACCACTTCGTCGAACGGACCGAACGGAGCTTCGTCCACTCCGAAAGAAGCACGCGACGGAACGAGAGGCGGCCTGTGTGCTCGAGGCGCGGCAGTTGGAGCGTCGGGGACACGGCGCTCACGCGACCGCCTCCTCCATCTCGGTCGCGAACTCGAGGTCGTCGCGGGTCAGGTTCATGAACGCTTCCTCGAGCGAGGCCTGCTGCGGCGTGAGCTCGTGGAGGACGATGCCGGCAGCGGCGGCCGCGTCGCCGATCTGTTCCGCGGTCAGCCCCTGCACCTCGAGTGCGCCGCGCTCCGCGGGCGCGAACGAGACGTCCGGGGCCGCGAGTGCTGCGCGCAACCGATCCAGCTCGGGTGAGCGGACGAGCACGACCTTGTGCGAGGCGCGTGCGACGAAGTCGTCGACGCTCGTGTCCGCGATCAGCTTGCCGCGCCCGATCACGATCAGGTGGTCGGCGGTGAGCGCCATCTCGCTCATGAGATGGGAGGAGACGAAGACCGTGCGCCCATCGGCGGCGAGCCCCTTGAGGAGGTTGCGGATCCAGTGGATGCCCTCCGGGTCGAGGCCGTTGACCGGCTCGTCGAGCATGACCGTCTTCGGGTCGCCGAGCAGTGCTGCCGCGATGCCGAGCCGCTGGCCCATGCCGAGCGAGAACTGGCCGGTGCGCTTCCGCGCGACTTCGTGCAGGCCGACGAGGTCGATGAGCTCGGCGACGCGCTGCCTCGGAATCCCGTGGGTCTGCGCGAGCGCGAGCAGGTGGTTGTAGGCGGAGCGCCCGGTGTGGACGGAACGCGCCTCGAGCAGCGCGCCCACCTCGTGCAGGGGCGCCGGATGGTCGCGGTAGTGGCGGCCGTTGACGGTCACGTCGCCGCGCGTCGGCGCATCCAGTCCGAGGATCAGGCGCATCGTCGTGGACTTGCCGGAGCCGTTCGGCCCGAGGAAGCCCGTGACGATGCCCGGCTGCACCGTGAAGCTGAGCCCGTCGACGGCACGCTTCGAGCCGTAGTCCTTCGTGAGATCCCGGGCTTCGATCAAGACACCGAACGTAGCCGATCTTGGTGAGCTGTAGGTGAGGATGCTCTCAGTAAGCTGGGGGCATGTTCCTCTTCACGAAAAAGGTCGAGGAGGTCACGCCCGAGGACGCGCTCCCCGGCCGCGAGTCGCCGATGCAGGTGCCCGAGCGGCATGAGGTGCTCGGCACGCCGCTCCAGCCGCCGTTTCCGGAAGGCATGGAGGAGCTCGTCGTCGGCATGGGTTGCTTCTGGGGCGCCGAGCGCGTGTTCTGGCAGGCCGACGGCGTGTACACGACGGCGGTCGGCTACGCGGGCGGCTACACGCCGAATCCGACGTACGAAGAGGTCTGCAGCGGGCGCACCGGCCACACGGAGGCGGTGCTCGTCGTCTTCGACCCGGCGGTTCTGCCGCTCGAGGGCGTCCTGCGCCTGTTCTGGGAGAACCACGACCCGACTCAGGGGATGCGGCAGGGCAACGACCGCGGGACGCAGTACCGGTCTGCGGTCTACTGGGCGAACGACGCCCAGCGGGCTGCGGCGGAGTCCTCGCGCGAGATGTTCCAGGCCGAGCTCGCGCGTGCCGGCTACGGCGAGATCACGACGGAGATCGCGGCGGCGGGGCCGTTCTACTACGCCGAGCCGTACCACCAGCAGTACCTCGCCAAGAACCCGAACGGCTACTGCGGTCTCGGCGGCACCGGTGTCGCCTGCCCCGTCGGTCTCCCGGCCTCGTAGCGCATCCAAAGCCGTCCCGCGGTCGTTCGCGCTAGAGCGTCTTGCTCATCGCGACGGCGTTCTCTTCGTAGCCAAGCGACTGATAGAGGCGACGCGCGACGGTGTTCCGGCCGAAGACGTTGAGGGCGATCCGGTCGATTCCACGCCGTCGCGCCTCGTCCTCGGCGAACAGCATCGCGGCCTTCCCATATCCACGACCGCGGTGTGGCTCTTCGACGGTGATGTCGTAGATGAACAAGCCCGGCTGAAGCGAATCGTCCCGTTCCGCCAGCCACAGGTCGCCCACCGGCTCGCCATCCGCCTCGATCACGAGGACGAGCTGCTCAGCCGACGGACCGCCATCCGGGAAGAGACGATCGATGTCGGCAGCGCTCTTCTTCGAGGCCGCCTCGGGCGTCATTCCGGCGTGCGCGGCCATGTCGGCGGCGTAACGCTCGCGCATCAGCGGCAGCCAGACGGCGAACTCGTCCTCCCGCATCGGCCGCAGCTGCACGCTCACGCATCCGAGCCTAGCTCGATGTCGCGTCGCCGCTCGAGAAGAACGACGCGAAGGAGCCTGCGACGGCGGTGATGACGAAGATCGCCCAGAACTCCAGCGCCACGTCGACGATCTGGCCCGCGTGGGTCACCGGATTCGTCGCCGACGAGGAGACCGTCAGGATCTGCACGGTCGCGAAGAAGAGCGCGTCACCGAAGCCGTGGATGCTGCTTCCCTTCAGCCCGCTCTCGAACGACCACATCAACGCCGCGCACGCGAAGTCCACGATCAGCGACAGACCGAAGGCGATGAGGATCCGCGCCAGCAGACGGCGGTGGCGCTCGCCCCAGGTCGTAAGCCGTCCCAGTTCCTCCCGCACCATCGCGACCGGAGGCTAGGCGACCGCCCGGTCGGCACTGCCACGCGAGCCAGAAGCGGGCTCGGCGTGGGGAGGACGGCCGGTTGCGGCCGTCCTCCTCCTAGGCGGCGACCTCGGCGGCGTGGAGGCGGTACAGGTCGGGCTCGCAGGCTTCGAACCCGTCGACGACGTCGGGGTCGAACTGGCCGCCGCGGCAGCGGAGGATCTCCTCCACGGCGGCATCCCAGCCGACCGGCTCGCGGTACGGGCGCGTGTCGGTCATCGCGTCGAGCGAGTCGACGACGGAGAAGATCCGCGCGCCCAGCGGGATGCTCTCTTCGGAGAGCCTGTCTGGGTACCCGTTGCCGTCCCACCGTTCGTGGTGGGAGCGGATGACGCGCGCGCCTTCGTGGTTGAGGAGCGAGACGTGGGCGAGCAGCCGCTCACCGAGCTCGGCGTGCTCCTGCATCCGCCGGCGCTCGGCGGCCGTCAGGCGGCCGGGCTTGAGCAGGATTCCGTCGGGGATGGCGATCTTGCCGACGTCGTGGAGAAGGAAGCCCCATTCGAGGCTCGGATCGTCGAGCAGCGACGGGGCGACCTCGAGCGTGAGCCTCGTGCCGTAGGAGGTCACCCGGCGTGAGTGCCGGCTCGTGCCGAAGTCTCGGGACTCGAGGGCCGACGCGAGCACGGCGACGGTTTGCGCGTACGCCTCGTTCAGGAGCTGGTGCTGGCGGCGCCCGATCTCGATCAGCCGGTTGAGGTCGGCAACGTCGACCATGTCGTTTCCTGGATCCATCGAGCTGATCGACTGAAGCAGCGGCGTGACGAGCGCGAGGAGCTCGAGCGGGCTGAACGGCTTGCGCAGGAACGCTTCCGCACCGGCGGCCCGCGCTGCCCGGCCGGCCTCGTCGGAGCCGCTGATGGCGACGACCGGGATCTTGCTGGTGTGCGGCGTCTCCCGCAGCCGCTCGAGATAGAAGATCCCGTCGATTCCGGGGAGCCCGATGTCGAGCAGGATCGCGTCCGGCCGCGAGTCGACGAGCACGCGCTCCGCCTCGATCACGTCGTGCGCCGAGTCGACGTCGAAGCCCTGGAGCTCGAAGGTCGTCCGAATCAACTCACACAGCAGGCGATCGTCGTCGATGACCAATACGCGGCGCTTGCGGGGCATTTCGAACCCTCCAGCGGTCGGTGGCGTGACTTCCACTGGGTTCCCTCTCGGCCGGGACCGGGAGTCGCGTGAGGGTGGCCCCCGGCAGGAAACCGCGAGGGAGCTGGAGCACTTTCTGCCGAAACCTCCCGCAGGCTCCGCAGTCGATTCACCCTTTGGAGTGAGTGCTCGACCTTCATCCCCAACTCCGGCTAGGCGGCGAGCGTCAGGCGAGCGAGTTGAGCAAGTCTGCGAGCTCGTCCGGCTGTGTGAAGAACGGCGAGTGGCCCGAGTCGAGCTCGATCACACGCGCCCCGTGGGCGCGGGCGGTGCGAATCTGCCAGCCAGGATCGACTGCGGCGTCCCGGAGGGTTGCGATGACGACGTCGCCTTCCCCGAACGGTGCAGGCACCGGTTCAAGCCGCGCTTGGGGCCGCAGCTGCGCGAACGCCCAGTCGGACTGGGCGCGGGAACAGTCGGGGTACATTCGCGCGGCGGCGGTATCCGCGTCCGGCCAGTAGGAGCGGCCGAGGGCGTCGCGCACTGTTCCGCCGAAACCCTCGGCGAAGCACTCGTCTATCTCAGCGCGGGGCAGCGGGGGGAGTGCGGCGAGGTAGACGCGAGCACGGCCCGCGATGTGCGGGATCGTGAATCCACCGAGCGAGTGACCGACCACGATGGCGTCCGTCTGTCGCCCGACTGCCTGCGCATAGTCGAGTGGCGTCAGCCCGATCTCGTCGCAGGGCAAATCCGGCGTCGCGACGTCGTGACCGCGATCCGTGAGCTCCTTGGCGAGCCGGCGGAAGCACCAGCCACCGTGCCAGCCTCCGTGCACGAGTACGAACCGCGCCATGGGACGAGTATCCGGCATCCGAGATAGGCCACCTGACCACGACAGGCCCTACTCAGGGAAGGAGCGCGCATCCCCCGCTGCGGGGAATCGGGATCCCCTGAAATCACTGAACTGAGGGGTACGATGGATCCTCATAGGAATCCGATGAGTCAGCCATGCCCCTTTCGAAGGAAAAGGAGAACTACATGCTGGCCAGGCTCACGGAGCGCCGCAGCGCGCTCAAGGGCGAGAGCGGCTTCACCCTGATCGAGCTTCTCGTCGTTCTGATCATCATCGGCATCCTGCTTGCGATCGCCGTTCCGTCGTACCTCGGTTTCCGCGACAAGGCGAACAAGACCGCCGCGGAATCGAACGTCCGCCAGGCGGTCCCGAGTGCGGAGGCCTACTACTCCGACAACAACAGCTACACGGGCATGACCTTGTCGGGCGCTGGCGGAATTCTGACCTACGACGCCGGCGCGAAGCTCGACGCCGATACGGTCCCCGGCGTCAAGGTAGGCACTGCCGGCGATGATTACTGCCTGCAGGACACGGTCGGTGGCTTCAGCGCGTATGTCGTCGGCCCCGCCGGTTCCTCCGGATCGCTAGGGACGCCGACCAACGGCGTGCAGCTAGGGACGTGCCCGTAGGGCTAGTAGCGTCCGGCCCCGTCGGAGCGAGGGGGCGCGGGAAACCGCGCCCCCTCCTTTTCTCATTGTTGGGGATGGCACACGAGCTGTGACAACCGACCAGATGGTCAAGGATCTATCTCCCGAGGTTCCTCGGACCAGGGCTGTTGGGAAGGACGCCGGGTCCGTCCACGAGCCGTTCTGCAGTGAATATGGTGCAGAGCCCAATGGGCTCGTGCCGCTCGTAGAGGCCAAGGACGACCGCTCCCGAAGTCGGCTCGGCGTCAGGCGAGACGAACTTGTGGCCCCAGAGGCCGCGGTAGGCACCTTCCAATGTCCGCGCATAGTGCTCTGGCTTGAGCCGTGGCAGAGGCTCACCGCGAGGGGGATGCTCCGTCTTCATCCGGACGTAACCGGAGAAGTGCTCGAAGCCCTGTGCGGCGAGGTCGACATTCGTGTGGAGCCAGAGCAGTTCGGCGCCGGCTTCGCGCGCCCGCACGATCCAGTCGCTGACCGCCTCGTCCCCCAACTCCGCTTCGAGCACGCGTCGACCGTCCGACGACACCCCCTCCAAGAACTCCGCTCGGTCCACGACAAACCAAGGATAGGGTCGCTCGCGCGGGCCAGTGTTCGGGAATGACTCCTGACCAGCGACGGCCGTGATGACGATCAGGGCGTCGGGTCGTATACGGCTTCGGGCTCGACTGCCTCGGTTACCTCAGTGGGGATGCCGCGCTCCATGCGGCGCACGGCGATCAGGAAGCTGGCGGCCATGATTCCGGCCATGGCGAGGTAGACGATCCGCGTCGCCTGGGCGAAGTCGCCCTGGATGGCGGCAAAGACGACGGAGGCGCCGCGCTGGTGCGGCGGCGCGGTGCCGGCGCCGGTGTTGATCGAGGCGACGATCTTCGAGGCTGCCGCGTGGGGGATGTGCAGCTGGGCGAGCGACGCCTTGGCGTTCGCGCGGGTCTGGTGGATCAGCACGCTCCCGAGGATGGCCAGGCTGAGGCTGGCGGCGAAGTAGCGCACCGTCTGCGTGATGCCGGTCACCTCGCCGTAGCTGCCGCGCGGGGCACGGTTGACCGCGTCGGTCGTCACCGGGGTGAGGACGAAGCCGATGCCGCCGCCGGCGAGGATGATCCACGGCCACTGTGAGCTGAGCGGCTGGTGGAGGTGTCCGGCCCAGAAGTAGAAGCCGACGACGCCGAGCGCCGAGCCGAGGATTGCAGCCGGCCGCGCGCCGCGGCGGTCGAGCATCCGTCCGCCGAGCTGGGTCGCCACGGCGAAGCCGATGAAGATGACGAGGATGTACAGCCCGGTCTTGCCGGCGTTGTAGCCGAGCACGACCTGCGCGTAGATCGATGCGAAGAAGAAGAGGGGCAGGAAGCAGCCGTAGGCGAGCCCCATGACGGCGTTGTCGGCGGTGAAGCCGCGGTGCGCGAAGATCCCGACCTCGATCAGCGGGTCGCGCTGCCGCAGCTCGAAGCCGATGAACACGGCGAGGAGGACGAGCCCCCCGGCGATGCATGCCCAGGTGGCGACCGAGCTCCAGCCCCAGTTCGCCGACTGTTGCAGTCCCAGCACGGTGAGGCCCATGCCGGCGGAGACGAGGATCGCTCCGCGCCAGTCGATCGGGACCGGGCGGCGGGTGTCGGCTGGATTAGCCCGCCAGGTCAACCACAGCGCAATCAGAGCCACGGGGACGTTGATGAGGAAGATCGCTCGCCAGGTCCACGGGAGCAGGAAGCTGCCGGCGATCGGGCCGATCGACGTCAATGCGCCGCTGATGCCGAAAAAGAGCGCCAGTGCCTTCCCGCGCTCGCGGGCGGCGAACGCGTTGAACACGATCGCCAGCGCCGCCGGGAAGAGCAGCGCGCCGAAGGCTCCCTGCAGGAGCCGCGCCGTGATGAGCCAGGCTTGCGCAGCGCTTCCCTTCGGCGTCGCGCCGCACAGCACCGAGGCGATGGCGAAGCCGACGGTGCCGATGAGCACCATCCGCCGGTAGCCGACGACGTCGCTCAGCTTCCCCCCGAGCGCGAACAGGGCTGCCAGCGCGAGCAGGTAGCCGTTGATCACCCACTGCAGCCCGGTCGCAGTCAGCGCCAGGTCGCGCTGAATGGTCGGCGCGGCGATCGCCACGATCGTCTGGTCGATCGACATCATCGCGACCGCGAAAATCATCGCGGCCAGCACGCCGTAACGACTTCTGCTCATCGTCACCCCTGGGTCGAAAAGGGGAACCTACTCCCCCGTCGCATCGCGATCAAAAGGCACAGGAGAGCGCGGAGTAGTCCGGTTTGGGACTGAATCTCTGCCCCGTAGAGACAGTGCCGCCCCGACGGGAGCACGCTCGCCTGGGCCAGTGTTCCGGAATGACGCCTGGCGGAGGTTCGGTGACCTAGCGCCGCGGCTGCCGGGGCGTCCTGTATTCGAAGTTCCTCTTCGCGTCGTCAAGCTCCGCGGGGCCGACCGACGCGTGGTCTTCGGCGTACTTCTCCTGCGTTCGTCTCTTTCGCTGCTCGGACGAGCGCGCGGAGTGTCTCGATGTCCTCCCGGTCTTTGCCTCGCCAGGGGCGACCGTTGCGGAGGGTCGGGTATTGCTCCTTCATGGCGAGCATGCCTGTCGCGCTCATCGTCGGCACTACATGGCTGTCTAGGACTCCGGGGTCATCGCCGAAGGACTCGGCAGGAAGCTCCCAGTCCGACCACCGTCCGTCGAGCTCGATCCTGCCGTCCGGCCCTCGATCAAAGTACGCCGTGCTGAACTGGACAGCGTCCCAGGTGTATTCGCATGACTCCTCTGGCGGCTGGGTCGGGAGCACGACCGCACCTGCCTCCACGAGAAGCGCCTTCGATCTCTCGGCCTGCCGGCGCTCGACCCAGAACTCGACATCACCATGCTCACGGTTGATCCGGCCGAGTCTCGCTTCCAAGCCCCAGCCGCCGAAGAGCCAGACCGAGATGTCGGCAGCCCGCGCGACCGCCACCACCCTTCGGATCACGGACAACTGTCCTTCTCTCCGCACGCTCATGCCTCGGAGATTGCCACGTCGAAGGAACCTGGTCTCAGAAGCGTCAGGCACTAGGACACTAGGCTGGGCCAGTGTTCCGGAATGACCCCTGAGCGTGTACTCCGCTAGTGGGCGTGCCGAAGGCGATCCGCCAAGCCTTCAAGCAGACGAGGCCGACGCCGCGTGCTGAGAATCAAGCCCGCGAGGAGAGCTGCTCCGATGCCGCCGCCGATGGCCCATCCGGTCGGGAAGGTTGAGGAGCCGGTGTAGGTAGAAACTGATCCCTTCCGGAGCGCAGCGCTGATGAGCCGCTGCATACGAGGCGTCACCACATGCCAGTCGTCCCACTGGATGCCACCGCGTCCGATTTCGCCCGGAGCGAGGAGGTAGGGCGGAGCCGTGCCGCCAGCCGGGTAGTAGAGCATCGGAATCGTGTGTCCGGCCTGCACGAGCATCGTCGAGGGCCAACTGCCATTTGAGTGGTTGAAGGCCGATCCCCATCGGTGAACGAGGCGGGACATGAACACCGCCGCGGCAGCCGCCGAGTCGCAGGCGCACGAGCTTGGGTGCGTCGTGTCGTAGTCGGCCCACCATGCGGTGGCGGCAGCACCGCGAATCCAGCCGACCTTGCCCGACTGAGCGACGATGCGAATAGGTTCGTTCCCCTTCGCGTTCGCCGCCTGTGGCAGCACGAACACCAGCAAAGCCAAGGAGCACGCAAACGCAACGTGCGACTTTCGCATGGTGGCCGGATTCTACTCCGTCCTCCGCTCTCGCCTGGGCCAGTGTTGCGGAATGACGCCGGAGCGGTAAGGCTCGCCTGAGCCCTTGGCAGATCTTCGAGGAGGTCCAATGAATGTCCAGTTCGTCTCAACCGTGTCGGTCATTGCGCCCGACCCATCGCGCAGCCGCCAGCTGTACGTGGACGCACTCGGGCTGCAGCTCCAGGGCGAAGCCGATGACTACCAACACAGCGAGCAGGTCGGAGGTTGTAAGTCATTCGGTATCTGGCCTCTGTCACAGGCCGCGGCGGCATGCTTCGGTACGCCGGAATGGCCGGCTGGACGTCCCGTGCCGCAAGTCAGCATTGAGTTTGACGTCGAGGACGCTGCGGCCGTGACCTCAGCGGTAGAGGATCTCGAGCTAGCCGGACACGAGTTGCTCCACCTACCGCGCACGGAACCGTGGGGCCAGACGGTCGCCAGGCTGCAGTCGCCCGAGGGCGCGATCATCGGCATCTCTTACATCCCGATGTTCCACAACGAGACCTGACTGGCTCGCCTAGGCCAGTGTTCCGGAATGACCCCTGAACTGCTGGGAGCCACCTTCGTCTTCAGGGGACGCGAGCGATGGGCTGCGTCAAACCCTCGCGACCAGGCTGCGGGTCGTACGCCATCGGCCAGTACTCGATCTGGTGCGCGATCTGCGAGCCGTCGAGAATCGAGAAAGCAACGACGCGGGCAGCCTGCTCTCCGTCAGTGACCGTCACCTCGCTGACCACGATGTCTCCCTCGGCAACTATCCGGTGCACATCGAAGCTCCAGCGGCCGGTGTTCGTCGGATACCGCGATTGAATCGCCGCGAAGTTTTCTCGCCCGGCGATGCGCTCGCCCGAGCACGGCCAGTCGATCTCGCAGTCCTCCGTGAAGTGACCGGCCGCACGGTGCCAGTCATTCTCCTGCATGGCAGCCCAGAACGACTCGACTCTGGCGCGACTCGACACGACCGCGAGCATAGAGCGACGACGGCACCCCTGTGACGGGCTGCTCGCATGGGCCAGTGTTCCGGAATGACGCCTGCGGGAGGCCGATTAGGGCAGGCGGAGGTCGTGCTTAGAGCGTGCCTGACGCTGCTCCTTGGCGGTGAGTTCCGAGTTCCTCACGGGAGTAACCAGGCTCCAGTGGTGGCCGATCGGACACCACTGGAATCTCAGCCAGCCCAGACGGAGCGCCTTGACCGATGCGCTTGGCACCCAGATGGTGGTGAACAGGTGGCCATCGCGGCAGCGCACGATCAACTTACCCCCAATCGGGTAGCCACGCGCCCACATCGCAAGCGGCTCGGCAAGAAGGCCCACCAGCAGCAACAACCGACGCCGCTTCGAGCGTCTCGTCATACCCCAAGACTAGGCATTCCGGAGCGCAGACGCTCGCCTGGGCCAGTGTTCCGGAATGACCCCCGACAAGCCGCTTCAGCGACTGGGGACTAAGCGAAAGCTGATTATGTGGCCCGTCGTAGGGTCGATCCTGACTTCGTGGTAGCTCTTCGCGGGAGGCACGCGAACGGTCTGGACGAACGGCGGTGCGTGCGCGATGCGGAGCGCACCGAATGTCGCTGCGATCAGGACGAGGACGCCAGCTATGCCACCGGCTGCCCGCGGGAGTTTCCTCGCGCGCGGCGTTTCGCCACTGACCATCTGATGCACCCGCTGATGGGAGAGGCCAAGCTCCTTCGCGATTTCGCGAAGTGGCGTGCCGCTGCGGTGGAGGTCAAGGACAGCTTGGTGGTACGCAGTCCTACGAGACTCCGCTGCGTCTAGGGCGCGCTCATACTCCTCGCGCAACTTCTTGGCCTGTTCGAGCGGATCCATGTCTATACCCTCTAGACAAGCTACCAGAAACGAGGAGGCTTGCCTGCGCGAGCGTCCTCTCGCCTGAGCCGCCGGAAGCTACTGCAAACGCTCGGCGAGATAGCGAATCGCCTGCGGGTAGCGGTACTCGATTCCGCCGTGCTTCGCGTCGAAGAGCTCGAAGAAGACGTCGGTGATCCCGAGCTCCTCGAGCTCACGACGGAACGCCTCGGCGCCCAGGTCGAGGAACCACTCGTCGCGCGTGCCGGCATCGATGTAGATCGCGCGCTGGCTGCGCAGTGCGTCCGCATGGCGCCGCGCCATCCGCACCGGATCCCAGGCGAGCCAGCGCTGCCAGACGTCGTCCCGCAGCATCCCGGTCGCCGGGTCGAAGGGAAGGTCGATCGAGGCATCCTCGTTGGCGGAATAGCAGGCGGCCATCGCGTACGTGTTGACGAGGTAGTAGTCGGATTGCTTCGTGAACGCCGGCCGCGAGCGGAAGTCCTCCCAGAAGCGCTCGTACGAGCCGTCGTAGTCGTCGCGAAGCGCGCGCACCGTGTCCCGGAACTCCGGTAGGTAGCAGAGCTCGAAGAGCGCGTCCCCGGAGTGGGTCGCGAGGCCGCCGAAGACGTCCGGCCGCAGCATCGGCACGACCATCGCGCCGTAGCCGCCGCTCGACTTGCCGGTGAGGCCGCGGTGGGCGGGCGCGGCGAGCGTCCGGTAGCGAGAGTCGACGAACGAGACCACCTCCTCGCAGAGGTACTCCCCGTAGCGGCCCGTGCCGGGCGAGTCGATGAACTGCGAGCCGCCGTACGACGTCCAGCAGTCGACGAAGACGACGAGCGCCGGCGGGCAATCCTCCTCCGCGAAGAGGCGGTCGACGAGCTCCGGGACGTTGAGCCGGAACGCGAAACGGTTCCGCCACATGTCGAGCTGGCCGGTCATCCCCTGGATCAGGTAGATCGACGGGAAGCGGCGGTCGGGCTCGGCCTCGTATCCGGGGGGCAGGTAGACCCAGAGCGGACGGACGTGCGGGTCGCCGAGCGGGTTGCCGCGGAGGAGGTCGCTCTCGATCTCGAGCTCGTCGAGGCGTCCCACCGGCTCCCGCGACCACGGCTCCACGGATCCCTTCTATCAGTCCGCGCCTGGCTACACTCACGCCGATGGCCGAGTACGGGACGATGCGGGTGAAGAGCGGTCTCGCCGAGATGCTGAAGGGCGGCGTGATCATGGACGTCGTCGACGCCGAGCAGGCGAGGATCGCGGAGTCGGCGGGCGCCGTCGCCGTGATGGCGCTCGAGCGCGTCCCGGCCGACATCCGGCGCGACGGCGGCGTGGCACGCATGTCCGACCCGGAGAAGATCAGCGAGATCCAGGAGGCCGTGACGATCCCGGTCATGGCGAAATGCCGCATCGGTCACTTCGCCGAGGCCCAGATCCTCCAGGCGCTCGAGATCGACTACATCGACGAGTCGGAGGTGCTGACGCCCGCGGACCTCGAGCATCACGTCGACAAGTGGCAGTTCACCGTCCCCTTCGTCTGCGGTTGCACGAACCTCGGCGAGGCGTTGCGCCGGATCGCGGAGGGCGCGGCGATGATCCGCACGAAGGGCGAGGCGGGAACGGGCGACATCGTCAACGCGGTCACGCACATGCGCGCGGTCTTCGGTCACATCCGCCGGCTCGGCGCGCTGCGCGAGGAGGAGCTGTACGCCGAGGCGAAGGAGCTGCGCGCGCCGTACGAGCTCGTCAAGTGGGTCGCCGAGAACGGGAAGCTGCCCGTCGTGACCTTCACCGCCGGTGGAATCGCGACGCCCGCCGACGCGTCCCTTTGCATGCAGCTCGGCGCCGACGGCGTCTTCGTCGGCTCCGGCATCTTCAAGTCGGGTGACCCGGAGCTTCGTGCGAAGGCGATCGTCGAGGCGACGACGCACTTCGGCGATCCGGAGATCCTCGCGCGTGTCTCCGCCGGCCTCGGCGAGCCGATGGTCGGCATCTCGACGCAGACGCTCGATCCGAGCGAGCTGCTCGAGACCCGCGGCTGGTAGTCCGTCCGCCGCGAGGCGGATGATCTTGCGCGCGGTGCGCAAGCCGGTCTGGAAGACGTCCTCGTTCCTCGCCTACACCGGCGGGCTGACCGTGCTCGGCGCCACCTTGGCCGCGCTCGGCTACCTCTCCGGTCACTACGGCAAGGGCGCGCTCACGGCGTGGGCACTGCTCCTGCTCGTCGTGCTGTGGGTGATCGCGGAGAGCCTGCGCTTCGGCGGGCGCTGGGTCGCGGCCGGGATCTTCGCCTTTGTCTCGGTCATCGCCTGGGGTTTCTTCGTCGGAGCCGCGTGGAGCTGGTTCGGCTGGCTGAACCACTGGAATTCGCCGTTCGGCGGCTGGTCGCTCGCGCATCTCTCGCTCGAGTTCCTCATCCTCGTCGCGGCCGTGAACGATCGCTGGCGCTGGGGCTTCCCGTTCATCACCCTCATCACGGCGGTCGTCGGCTGGTTCTTCATCACCGACTTCGTCTCCAACGGTGGCGAATGGACGTACGTCGTCACCCTGGTCGTCGGCCTCGCATATCTCGCCGCCGGCGGCATCAGCAGCCAGCCGTCCGCGTTCTGGCTCCATCTCGTCGGCGGTGTCCTCATCGGCGTGACGCTCCTGCACTGGTGGCACACGAGCGACTTCGACTGGGCGCTCATCTCCGCCGCGTCGTTCGTGTACGTGGGGATCTCGTACGTCACGAGGCGCTCGAGCTGGGCGGTGCTTGGCACGATCGGCTTCTTCGCGGCGACGGTCCACTACCTCGTGGGCTCGCCGACCGGTGTCGCCAGAGGTCTCTTCGCAGGGGCGCCGCCGCAGCAGGTCAGTCCCTGGGCGCCGGCGCTCGCGTTCGGGCTCCTCGGGTTCTGGCTCGTCCTGCTCGGCCTTGCGGGCCGCCGCGGTGCGGCCGCCGTGCCCCCGCCGGCATAGGCCTCGTTACCATCGGAGGCAATGGAGAAGCCGCTCAGGATCGGGGTCCTCGCCGTGCAGGGGAACTTCCGGGAACACGCTGCCGTGCTGCGCGGGCTCGGCGCCGAGCCGGTCGAGGTTCGGCTCCCCGAACAGCTCGACGGGCTCGACGGCCTCATCATCCCCGGCGGTGAGTCGACCACGATCGACCGGCTGATGCGCCTCTACGGCCTCGACGAGTCGGTGCGCGAGTTCGCCGGCCCGATCTTCGGGACGTGCGCGGGGATGATCGTCCTCGACCGCGACCACCTCGGTCTCGGCGACTACCGGACGCGGCGCAACGCGTTCGGTCGCCAGATCAACAGCTTCGAGGCCGACCTCGACGTCGGTGACGGCGGCGAGCCGCTGCGCGCCGTGTTCATCCGCGCGCCCTGGATCGAGGAGGCGGGGCCGGACGTGGAGGTGCTCGCGTCGCTCGACGGTCATCCGGTGCTGGCGCGGGAGGGGCGGCTCCTCGTCGCCGCCTTCCATCCGGAGCTGACCGACGACACGCGCGTGCACGAGCGGTTCCTGAACCTCGTGCGAGAGGAGAGCGGTGTCCGGGCATAGCAAGTGGTCGTCGATCAAGCACAAAAAGGGCGCCGCGGACGCGAAGCGCGGCAAGCTGTTCTCGAAGCTGACGCGGGCGATCATCGTCGCCGCGAAGGAGGGCGGCCCGGATCCGGCCGGAAATCTCGCGCTCCAGAACGCGATCGAGAAGGCGAAGTCCAACTCGATGCCGAAGGACAACATCGACCGCGCGATCGCGAAGGGCGCGGGCACCGACGCCGACTCCGCCGCCTACGAGACCGTGATCTACGAGGGCTACGGCCCCGCCGGCGTCGCCGTGATCGTCGAGGCGCTGACCGACAACCGCAACCGGACCGCGGGCGAGGTGCGCCACACCTTTGCGAAGAACGACGGCAACCTCGGCACCTCGGGCGCAGTCGCATGGCTGTTCGAGCGGCGCGCCGTGGTGCTCGTCCCCGCCGAGGGAACGGACGAGGACGAGCTGATGCTGGCGGCCGCAGAGGGCGGCGCCGACGACGTCTCCCTCGACGGCTCGAGCTTCGAGGTGCTCGCGGCCGCCGAGCAACTTGCCGCCGTGCGCGACGCGATCGCCGCCGCCGGCTTCGAGATCGAATCAGCCGAGCTCACGATGCTGCCCAAGACGACGATCGCCGTCGAGGACGAGAACGAGGCGAAGAAGATCCTTCGCCTCATCGATCAGCTCGAGGACGACGACGACGTCCAGGAGGTCTACGCGAACTTCGACATCCCCGAGCGAGTTCTCGAGTCGGTCGCGGGCTAGCGGACTTTGACCGTCTTCTTGGCCGTCGCGGACGTCCCGCAGCAGGCCACTTTGACGCGAACTGTGTAGCTGCCTGGGACAAGTGAATGGGCTGGCCTCAGCGTGAGCTTCAGCCGCGTCCCGTCGCCCGCGGCGCGGGCGAGTTGCTTGCGCCCGTGAATCAGCACGGCGACCGCGCGGGTCAGTTGGCTCGCCGCCACGGTGACGACGAATCGCTTCCGCTTGGCCTGCACCGAGACGATGTGCACGCGCAGCGGCGTCGCAATCCCGCCCGACGGCTGCGTCGTCGTGGTGCCTGTCGTGGCGGCGCCGGTCGTTGCGCCGACGGTCGTGCTGGTGCCGGTCGTCGTCGTCGTAGGCGTGGTCGTCGGGGTGGTGGTCGGAGTCGATGTGCTGGTGGACGTGGAGGTGCCGGCGCCGGTGACTATGAGCGTCCCGGCCATCGAGGCATGGACGTCGCAGTGGTACCTGTAGGTGCCGGGTACGAGCGTCACGGTCCAGCTCGCCGTGACGGTTCCGGTCTGGCTGATCGGCGTGTTGTCGACGGATTGGCCGTTCGGGTCGACGAGGTCGAAGTCGTGGATCGCCGAGTAGTCGGTGATGTCGAACGTATACGTGCCCGCGGGGACGGTCGACTCGGAGAGCGAGATGACGAACGCGTCGTGCGAAGAGGACGTTCCGACGCTCCCGGTGAGGTTCGTCACGGTCGCGTGGGCGCGTCCGCTCAGGCCGAACAGGCCTGCAGCCAGACCGATCCCGAACACGAGTAGAGCGGCGAGCCCCCTGCGCATCGGCCGGTCCTACGCGGCTACCGGGGTAACCGGTTTGCGCTCTCCCGTGGCGAGCGCCGTCCGATCCTGGACCTATCCTCCGCCCGTGAAGGTCGTAGGCATCGACCCGGGGACTGCTGCTTGCGGGTACGGGATCGTCCAAGAAAACGGAGGCCGCCTCAGGGAGGTGGCCCACGGCTGCTGGTCGACGCCGGCCGGCGAGGAAACGGTGGTTCGTTTGAAGACGATCCACGACGCCGTGGCGGCCCTCATCGCGGAGCACACACCGGATGCGGTGGCGCTCGAGGAGTCGTACGTCGGCGCCGACGCCCGCATCGCGCTCTCCGTCGGACAGGCGCGCGGCGCCGTGCTCGTCGCGGCCGCCAACGCGGGAATAGCCACCTGCGAATACGCGCCCGCCCGCGTCAAGCAGGCGATCTGCGGCTACGGCCGCGCCGAGAAGGCGCAGATGCAGCGGATGGTGAAGATGCTCCTCGGCCTCTCCGAGCTGCCTAAGCCGCACCACGCCGCCGACGCGCTCGCCGTCGCGATCTGTCACGCACTTTCGCCGCCCCTGTTGAAAGCCGCTGCCGGATGATCGCCCGCCTCCGCGGCAAGCCCGTTGCCAACACACCGGAAGGGCTCGTGCTCGATGTCGGCGGCGTGGGCTACCTCGTCCACGCGACGCCCGCGGCCATCCGCAAGGGCGACGCCGCCGACGAGCTCACCGTCGAGACGTACCTCCACGTCCGCGAGGACACGCTCCAGCTGTACGGCTTCGGTGACCGCAGCGAGCGTGAGCTTTTCGTCCAGCTCCTCGCGGTGACCGGCGTTGGCCCGAAGGTCGCGCTCGCGATCGTCTCCGGCTCGCCCGCCGCGGAGTTGCGCCGTGCGATCGCGCGCGGCGACGCCGCCCGCTTCCAGGCGATCCCGGGGATCGGCAAGAAGACGGCGGAGCGGATCGTGCTCGAGCTGAAGGAGAAGCTCGGCGATCCCGCGCTCGCGCCCGCACCCGGCGACTCCGGCGAGGAGCACGTCGTCGCGCGCGACGCCCTCGTCGAGCTCGGCTGGTCGCTGCTCGACGCCGAGCGCGCCCTGGCCGACGTCGACGCCGACCTGTCGCCGGAGGAACGGGTCCGGCTCGCGTTGAAGAAGGCTGCGTGAACGCGACCACCCAGTTCCTGGCGCCGCACCTCGGCGACGACGAGGAAGAGGTCGAGCGGAGCCTCCGGCCGCGCCGGCTCGACGAGTTCGTCGGTCAGGCCCGCATCAAGGAGCAGCTCGCGATCGCGCTCGAGGCGGCCAAGGCGCGCGGCGAGGCGCTCGACCACGTCCTTCTCGTCGGTCCACCGGGGCTCGGGAAGACGAGCCTCGCGCACATCGTCCGCGAGGAGCTTGGCGTCGGGATCCGCTCGGTCGCGGGCCCCGCGCTCGAGCGGAAGGACGTGGCGGCGATCCTCACCGCGGTCGAGGCGCGCGACGTCGTCTTCGTCGACGAGATCCACCGCCTGAGCCGCGCCGCCGAGGAGATCCTCTATCCGGCGCTCGAGGACTTCCGGCTCGACATCGTCATGGGCCAGGGGACGGCCGCACGGACGCTCACGCTCGACCTGCCGCCGTTCACCCTCGTGGGCGCGACGACGCGCACGGGCCTCCTCACATCGCCGCTCCGCGACCGCTTCGGCATCACGTTCCGGCTCGACTACTACGAGGACGGCGAGCTCGCCACGATCGTCCGCCGCTCGGCCGGGATCCTCGGCGTCGAGATCGCGGCCGAGGCCGCCGACGAGATCGCCGGACGCGCCCGCGGGACGCCGCGCGTCGGCAACCGGATCCTCCGGCGTGTCAGGGACGTCGCCGAGGTGCGGCACGAGGGCGCGATCACGACGGCGATCGCGCGCGAGGCGCTCGAGCTGCTCGAGGTCGACGAGGCGGGGCTCGAACGGCTCGACCGCGACCTTCTGCGCTCGATCGTGGAGAAGTACGACGGCGGTCCTGTCGGCCTCAATACGCTCGCTGCGGCGCTCGGCGAGGAGCCGGACACGATCGAGTTCGTGTACGAGCCGTATCTCCTCCAGCTCGGCTTCATCCAGCGGACCCCGCGTGGACGAACGATCACCGCGCTCGGCCGCACCCACATCGGCGCGACGGCCCAAGCCGAAGCCGATGCCCGGCTCTTCTGATGCCCGAGCTCTGGACGCCCGTCCCCGACCTCCCGCACGAGGCGTTCGTGGAGCGGCTCCACCGCGCGATCGCCTCGTTCGCCGAGGCGACGGGAGTCGAGAAGCCGCTCGTCGAGGTCGAGCTGGCCGACAGGTCGCGGTTCGTGCTCGAGCGGATCGACCCCGAGCCCGGGTTCGGGATGGTGACGCTCTACGTGACGGACGCGCGCGAGGACGCACCCGACGCGCTCATCGTGCCGATCGGCTCCCTGCGGCGGATCGAGCTGAGCAAGTCGCCGGAAGAGCGCGTCCAGAGCTTCGGCTTCAGCGTCCCGCCGGCGACGTAGACGAGCCACGGCGCGACCAGCAGCGCCATCACGTCGAACCAGACGTAGCCGCTGGCAACGCCGCTCGGCGGGTTGCCGTCGGGGATCCCGAGCCCGGGGAGCTGGTGCGCCCAGCGCCAGGTCCCGATCGATGTCCCGTACAGCTCGAGCGCAGCGACGACGAGGAAGACGCCTGCGTACGTGGCGCGCGAGCGCGATCGCCAGAGGAAGAGGAGCAGCAGCGGGACGCCGAAGGCGCCGGCGATGTCGAGGCGCGGCAGCAGCGTCAGGCCGGCGATTCCCCAGACGGCGGCGCCGGTGGCCGCCGCCCAGACGACGGCGCGGTCGCGGAGGCTGCGGCTGAGGGCGACGCCGCTCAGGTAGACGAGCCCGTGCGCCGGCGGGATGAAGAGCGGCAGGTTGTGCAGCCGGTAGTGGTAGACGCCCCAGACGAGCGAGCCCGTCACCTCCCCGACCGTCGCGAAGAGGACGACGCCGACGGCCTGGGCGCGCACGAGCGGCGCGAGCGGCCACAGCGCCGCCGCCAGCACGACGAAGGTGAGCGCGCCGAGCGCGAGCTGTCCGCGGAGCGCTACCTGGGTGTCGAGCGCGAGGAGGCCCGCCAGGTACGCCGGGAGCACGAGCGCGTAGCGGCGCGGGACGGTCATCTCCGGTACTGGAGCTCGTGCCAGCTCGGCGTGGGGAGGAGCTCGAGGAGCGCGCGGCCGCCGTTCGTGTCGGCGAATGTGAAGTCCTGCCGCTCGTCGTCCCAGTCCACCTCGAGCAGCCCTTCCTTCACCCGGTGGTCGAGCCACGCGCCGCGGAAGACGAGCTTCTTGAGCCAGTAGACGAGCGACTCGCCGCGGACGAGGGCGAGCGCGTCCCAATGGCGCACGAGGTATTCCCCGAGCGCGCTGCGCGGCGTTCCGATCGCGTCGCGCTCGACGAGCTCGACCAGGTCCGCGGTCTCCTCCTCGTCCAGCTCCGGCTCGGCGACGAGCCCGAGCCGGACCGCCGCGGCCGTGACGCGCTCCTCGAAGTCGAGGTTGTTGAAGGAGAAGCGGTAGCCCAGGAACTCGACGATGTAGTCGTCGCCGGAGTGGTAGTTGCCGGCTGCCTCCACGACTAGAGCGTACCCTGGCCGGATGCGGATATTCCGCTATGCGGCGGCGCTTGCGGCCGTGCTCGGGCTCGTCGCCCTGACCGCGTGGGCGTTGTCGTGGCCGTTCGACAAGGCGGTCTCCCTGGCGCCGATCATCGTCGTCGGCGGAGCCGCCGCTGTCGGTCTCGTGCTCCTCTGGGGGAAGGTCGCATACGCCTCGCTGCAGGAGTCGCGCCACCCGCGGCGCGTGGTCGCCTACTGGCTGCTTGGGCTCGGCCTACTCGTCCTGTTGACGGTGCTCGGCGTCAAGCTTCCGAACGAAGGCGGCTAGCAGCTCGCTCGGCAGGCGCGGCTTTCGGGCCTTCTTGACTCCATCCCAAACCCCCACCCACCCGGGGATCGCCAGAGCATGCCGGGTCGCAGGTGGCGCAGCGCTGGCAGCTTCGTCCCGAAAGGTTGGCAATTCGTGCGCGGCTGTCTCGGCGGGCCGGGGGGCGGGGCTGGTTCCGTCCGCCCCCCTCCGTACCTTGGCTACCCCATGTACGACGGCACCTGGACACTCGCCGACTGCCCGCCCGCCGCCCAGGCGGAGCTCGCCCGAACGCTCGGCATCTCCGAGCTGACCGCGGCCGTGCTCGTCCGGCGCGGCTACTCCGATCCCTCTGTCGCGCGACGCTTCCTCGACGGCGAGCAGCCCCCGCACGATCCGTTCCTGCTCGGCGACATGGAAACCGCGTGCGCACAGATCCGCGCTGCCGTGGAGCAGCGCCGGCGGATCTGCGTGCACGGGGACTACGACGTGGACGGCATCGCCGCCACCGCGCTCGCCGTGCTGCTTCTGCGTGAGCTCGGCGCGGAGGTCGCGTGGCACCTCCCCAGCCGCTTCGACGAGGGCTACGGCGTACGCAGCGAGACCCTGGCCCGCCTCGTTGACGAGGGCTGCGGCCTCGTCCTCACGGTCGACTGCGGGATCACGGCAGTCGCCGAGGTGGCCGAAGCGAGGGAACGCGGGCTCGACGTCATCGTCACCGACCACCACCGGCCCGGTGAGACGCTGCCCAACTGTCCCATCGTCGCGACCCGTCCCTCCGCGTACCCCTTTCCCGAGCTCTGCGGGACCGGCGTCGTCTACAAGCTCGGGCAGGCCCTCTTCGGCGTCGATTCCGAGATTCCGCGGCGACACCTCGACCTCGTCGCGCTCGCGACGATCGCCGACGTCGTCCCGCTCCTCGACGAGAACCGGTCGTTCGCGATCGCGGGGCTACGCGCCCTCGCGCGTACGGCGAAACCCGGCCTCCGTGCGCTCATGCAGAGCGCCGGCGTCGACGTCGCCGCCGTCGACGCAGGATCCGTCGGGTTCCGGCTCGCTCCGCGCCTGAACGCGGCCGGACGGCTCGGCCATCCGCGCGAGGCGCTCGAGCTCCTGCTCACGGAAGACGAAGCCGAGGCTCGCAGGCTCGCCGACTCGCTGGAGGACCTGAACCGTGAGCGTCAGGCTGTCGAGGGCCGAATCCTCGGCGAGGCTGTAGCGCAGGTCGAGGCGTGGCAGCCGGAGGCGCGCGCTCGGCGCGCTTACGCCGTGGCCGGAGCCGATTGGCACGAAGGCGTGATCGGGATCGTCGCCTCGCGGCTCGTCGAGCGCTACCACCGTCCGGTCGTGCTCATCGCGGGCACCGACGGCGACTGGAAGGGATCCGGCCGGTCGATTCCCTCCTTCGATCTGCACGCCGCCCTCGGTGCTTGCGCCGGGCTGCTCGGGCGCTGGGGCGGTCACCGGGCAGCCGCCGGCCTTTCGATCCCGGAGGAGAACGTCGAAGCCTTCGCCGAAGCGTTCGCCGAGCAAGCCGCGTCGGCACTTGACGAAGCGGACCTCGAGCCCACAACGTCGATCGACGCCGTCGTCACCCGCGAAGCCGAGCTCTCGCTCACCCTCTGCACCGAGCTCGCGAGACTCGCGCCGTTCGGGCTCGGGAATCCCGCTCCGACGCTGCTCGCGCCCGGCTGTGGCCTCGCCGAGCTCGCAACCGTTGGAGACGGGAAGCATCTTCGCTTCCGTATCCGGCGAGAGGGCCGCGACGGTGGCAGCGCGATCGCCTTCGGGCAGGGGTCGCGCCTCGACGTGCTACGCCCGGACGTGCTGTACGACGTCGCCTTCCGGCTCGAGGAGAACCACTGGAACGGCACCGTCGCACCGCAGCTTGTCGTCCGCCGCGTGTTCGGGAGCGCGGCTCGCTTTGCCGAGCTCCGTGACTGGCTCGTCGCCGAATACAAGAAGCCCGCACCGGGCCGCGATGCCGAGGCAGCGGCGATCTTCGCCGAGCTCGGGCTCGACGAAGCCGCGGGCACGCGTGTGGCGCGACGGCATCTGCTCGAGTCGGCACGCTTCCGCGCGCTGTTGGCGACAGAGCAGCCGATGGCTCGCGCGGCCTGATCCTGCGCGGCCGGTGGCGACCTACCGCGCTTCGAGCGAGACGGCGAGCGCCCGAGCGAGGCGGAGGACGGTGCGGCGCCTTCTGAGGCGAAGGAAACGGGGCATGGGAAGCGTCACTTCGATCCTGCAACGGCCGTTCCTCCCAAGCGGATTCGCGCAGAAACCCGCGAGTACACTGAGACGGTGACGACAGTCGCAGCAGGCGAGAGGCGCGAGGAGCTCCTCGAGGGGCTGCTCACCGAGTTGGCTGCGCAGCGAACCGATGTCGACGTCGAGCTCGTCACGCGCGCCTTCCGGTTCGCCGCCGCCGCGCACGAGGGACAGCAGCGTCGCTCCGGCGAGCCCTTCATCACGCATCCCGTCGGCGTCGCCTCGATCTGCGCGGGCCTGCGCCTCGACGAGCAGACGATCGCCGCCGCACTCCTTCACGACGTGGTCGAGGACACGGGTGTCGAGCTCGCGACGCTCCGCGAGGAGTTCGGCGAAGAGATCGCCGCACTCGTGGACGGCGTCACGAAGCTGACGCGCGTCCAGTTCCAGACCCGCGAACAGGCGGAGGCGGAGAACTACCGCAAGATGGTCGTGGCGATGGCCGAGGACGTCCGCGTCATCCTCGTCAAGCTCGCCGACCGCCTCCACAACCTGCGCACGATCGAGTACCTCGGCAAGCAGAAGCAGATCCAGAAGTCGAGAGAGGCGCTCGAGGTCTACGCGCCGCTCGCTCACCGGCTCGGCATCCACGCACTCAAGTGGGAGCTCGAGGACCTCGCCTTCCAGACGCTGCACCCGCGCAAGTACTCGGAGATCAAGACGATGGTCGCCGAGCGCCGCGCCGACCGCGAGGGTCACGTCGCGGAGGCCGCCGACGTGCTGCTGCGCGAGCTCGAGAAGGTCGACATCCCGGTGGACATCGCGGGCCGCGCGAAGCACTTCTACTCGATCTACGACAAGATGGCCCGCAAGGGCCGCGAGTTCAACGAGATCTACGACCTGACGGCGATGCGCGTGATCGTCGAGCGCGACGGCGAAGAGGGGACGCGGGACTGCTACGGCGCCCTCGGCCTCATCCACTCCCTCTGGAAGCCGATGCCCGGTCGCTTCAAGGACTACGTCGCCATGCCCAAGTTCAACGGCTACCGCTCCCTCCACACGACGGTGATCGGACCAGAAGGGCGGCCGCTCGAGATCCAGGTGCGCACTCGCGCGATGCAACAGACCGCCGAGCTCGGCGTCGCGGCGCACTGGGCGTACAAGCGCGATGGCGGCCGCTCGAAGCGAGCCGACGAGGAGTGGAACGCCTGGGTCCGGCAGCTCATGGACGACAATGCCGACGAGACCGACGCGCGCGAGTTCGTGAAGAGCTTCCGCACCGACCTCTTCGACGAGGAGGTGTTCGTCTTCACGCCCAAGGGCGAGGTCAAGACCCTGCCGGCGGGGGCAACCCCGATCGACTTCGCCTACGCCGTCCACACCGACGTCGGGCACCGCACGGTCGGCGCCAAGGTGAACGGGCGGATCGTGCCGCTCCACTACCGCCTGCGCAGCGGCGACCGCGTCGAGATCCTCACCGGCAAGTCCGCTGCGCGCGGCCCCTCACGCGACTGGCTGTCGCTCGTCGCCTCGTCGCGGGCCCGCAACAAGATCCGCCAGTTCTTCTCCCGCGAGCAGAAGGAAGATCTCGAGGCGAAGGGGCGCGAGGCGCTCGCCAACTCGCTCAAGGCCCAGAATCTCCCGTACAAGAAGCTCGCCGGCTCCGCCGTCCTCGCCGGCGTGATCCGGGAGTCGGGCTACAAGAAGGCCGAGGACTTCTACATCGCGCTGGGCTCCGGAAAGCTGACGGCTTCCAAGATCGTCGACAAGGTCCTCGAGCAGCTGAAGGTCGGGGAGGTTGCCGAGGAGCAGGTTCCGGTCAAGAAGCCGCGCGCCCGTGAGGCGGCGGGCAGTGAGAGCTATGGCATCAACGTGATCGGCGTCGAGGACGTCCTCGTCCGGCTCGCGAAGTGCTGCACGCCGGTGCCCGGCGACGACATCGTCGGCTACATCTCGCTCGGCAAGGGGATCACGATCCACCGCGGCGACTGCCCGAACGTGCGCGCGCTCCGCCGCAATCCGGAGCGGTTCACGCCGGTCGAGTGGGAGGGAGGCGGCAGCCAGAGCTTCCGCGTCCAGATCGCCGTCGACTCGTGGGACCGGCCGCGTCTGCTCGAGGACGTGGCCCGGACCTTCGCCGAGCACGGCGCGAACATCGTGTCCTACGGCGGGAGCGTCGACGACCAGATGGCGCGGAACTGGTACGTCGCCGAGGTCGGCGACGTCAAGGGGCTCCGCGGGCTCCTCGCAGCGCTGCGCAACGTCGACGACGTCTTCGACGCCCGTCGCGTGACCCCCTCGTAACGTCCCTCGTTCGAGGGATCCAGTGTCCCCAGCCGTGGGTTACCCCGTTTGGGGGAGAGCCCAGTGGTGCCGGGGCCCGTCTCCCTCGGACGGGCTACCGCTCCTCAGCTTTGCCACGTCTCGCCGCCGGTGTCCCAGCCGACGAGACAGAGGTCAGCGATCCCGGCGGCGACGACCTCGAGCTCCGCCGCTCCCACAGACCCATCGGCCGCGAGCTCCGCGACCCGGGTGCCGCGCCACAGCACCGGGACCGTGGTGCGTCGGCCTGGATCCGGCGAGCCTGCCTCCGGTCCGAGGACGAGGCTGTCCTCCTCGACGAAGTAGATCCCGGCCCATGCGCAGTCCTCGCGGGCCGCGAGGTTCGTGACGGCCTGCCGCAACAGCTCGTCGGCGTCAGGCGTCGACATCGTCGCCCTCGAAGGCGAGGACGGCCGTGCGGAACTCGTCGGGCACCGGACACGCCTTCCGCTCGCCGAGGTCGACGTACACGAGCGTCTGGTGGGCGGTGACCATGAGGACGTCGTCGGGAATGCGGTACGCGGCGAACGCGAATGTGACGCTCGTGCGGCCGAGCCGCGCGACGCGTACGAAGACCTCGATCTCGTCGTCGAAGACCGCCGGCGCGAAGTACTCGACGTCGTTCGCCCGCATCACGAAGTCGCCGGCCGAACTCCGCTGCCGGAGAAGCCCGAGCGAGCGCAGGTACTCCACCCGCGCGAGGTCGAAGTACGGGTTGTAGCGGCCGTAGTAGACGATCCCCTGCGCATCGGTGTCGGAGAAGCCGACGCGCGTCCTGGCGGAGAACTTGAACGGCGGCTTCATCCTCGGATCACGGCAAGCACCTCGTCGCGCTTGCGTTCCATGAGGTCTTGCGACGTCGCCTCCAGGTTGAGGCGCAGCAACGGCTCGGTGTTCGAGGGGCGCACATTGAAATGCCAGTCGTCGAAGTCGACCGAGATTCCGTCGAGGTGCGAGACGCGCCCGTCGGCGTAGCGCTCCTTCAGCTCCTGCAACTTGAGCGCCACGTCCGGAACCGGCGTGTTGAGCTCGCCGGTGATGAAGTAGCGCGAGCGCAGCGGCGCGAGGATCTCGGACAGGCGTCCCCTCTTCGAGATCAGCTCGAGCATGAGCAGGAACGGGACGACGCCCGAGTCGGCCTGGCTGAAGTCGCGGAAGTAGTAGTGGCCGGAGACCTCGCCGGCGAAGGCCGCGTCCTCCTTCCGCATTCGCGCCTTGATGAAGGCGTGTCCCACGCGGTTCACGAGCGGGACGCCGCCCGCGCGCTCGATCGTCTCGGGCACCGCCCGGCTCGCCCGCACGTCGTAGATGATCTTCGCGCCGGGTTCCTTCTCGAGCACGCTCTCGGCCAGCAGGGCGGTGGCGAAGTCGCCGGGCACGAACTCCCCGGTGTCGTCGACGAAGAAACAGCGGTCGGCGTCGCCGTCGAACGCGACCCCGAGGTCGGCGCCCTCCTCGAGGGTCTTGCGGACGATGAACTCCCGGTTCTCGGGCAGGAGCGGGTTCGGCTCGTGGTTCGGGAAGGAGCCGTCCGGCTCGAAGTAGCAACGGACGGTCTCGATCGGAAGCCGCTCGAGCACCCGCGGGAGCATGACGCCGGCCATCCCGTTCGCAGCGTCGATCACGATTCGCAACGGCTTGATCGCGCCGGCGTCGATGAACGAGAGGACCCTGTCGATGTAGGCGGCCCAGATGTCGTACGGCTCGATTTCCCCCTGCGCCGGAGACTTCGGTGCCTCGTCGGACACGGCTCTGTCGCGGACGTCGAGGAGGCCCGACTCGCTCCCGACCGGCAGGGCGCCGCGTCGGACGAGCTTCATGCCCGTGTACTCCTTCGGGTTGTGCGAGGCGGTGACCATCACGCCGCCTTCGAGCCCGAGCGAGCCCACGGCGAAGTAGACCATCTCGGTGCCGACCAGCCCGAGGTCGAGGACGTCCGCGCCGGCTTCCGCGGCACCGCGCATCAGCGCCTCCTGCATCGCCGGCGACGAGAGCCTCATGTCGCGGCCGACTGCGATCCGCCGCGGCTCGAACTGCTCGACGTATGCGCGCCCGATCGCCTCTGCACCGGCCTCGTCGAGCTCGGCGGGATAGAGCCCGCGCACGTCGTACGCCTTGAAGACCTTCGGGTCGAGCACCGTCCCCGCTCCGGCGCCGGCTAAGCCGGCACCTCCGCTCCTTGCCGTGCTCCGTCGAGCCTACGCACGGTCGCGATGCTACGCACGCGCGAGGAGCACGTCACCGATGAACCGTGTCGAGGCGGCGTCGGGCGCCTCGCTGATCACGGTCGCCGGCCGCTCGAAGCCGTCGAGCGCGTCCCGCAGCGGCTCGGCGCGCAAGGTGCCCTCGCCGTAGGGGAGGTGCTTCGTCTCGTTGCGGTTCGCGTACTGGATGTCGCTGAAGTGGACGTGGAACGGCGCGCCGGGCTCGAGCACGGCGTCCGCGGCGGCGAGGGGGGCGGCGAAGGCGTCCGAGTCGAGGAAGGCGCCGTCGCTCGTCGCGTGCATGTGGGCGAAGTCGAGCACGGGCCGCACGAAGTCGACCTGGGCCGCGATCGCGAGCACGTCCTCCACCGTGCCGAGGTCGCGCACGCGGCCCATCACCTCGACCCCGAACGGGACGAGCCTTCCCTTCGCCTCGAGCCGCTCGCGCAGGTCGCCGAGCTGGTCGACGACGTCGGCGATGGCCCGCTCCCGCTCGCGGCCGAGCAGAAAGCCGGGATGGAAGACGACGAGCCGCGCACCGCAGGCCTGGGCGAGCCCGGCCGTGTGGTCGAGCATGCCGAGCGCCATCTTGAACTTCTTGCCGCGGTCGGCATGGCCCATGAAGGCGGCGAGCGGCGCGTGCACGGAGAGCGCGACGTCGGCGGCGACCGCCGCCTCGCCGAGCAGCGGAGCCGCCTCGTAGTCGAGCCAGAAGCCGCCGACGAACCCGAACTCGCAGGCCCGGTAGCCGTCGGCCGCGAGCGCCGCGAACGCCTCCTCGAAGGTCGCCGCTTCCGGCAGTCCGCCGGGGCCGTAGCGGATCTCTCCCACGACTCCAGCCTATGCCGTCCGACCCTGTTTCTACGTTTTTGCCATGGCCAAGCGACCCTCCCGGATCGACCTCCTCGAGCTCGACATCGACCTCCGGCTCGCGGATCTCTGGCGGGAGACTCTCGAGGTGACGGACTGGAACCTCGAAGTCGTCGCGGCCTTCCTCCGGGCCGCCTACGGCAAGGGCTACTGCGACGCGCTCACCGAGGACGCGCCCGGCTCGCTCTGCCACGAGCACGGGTATCGCATCCCGGCGCGGACGCCGGCGCGAACGCCGAAGAGCTAGCCGACCACCCGGCCGGTTCGACTGCCGCTGCCGCCGGCGGCCGGGGGCTACGATGCGCAGGTGGGATCGAGTCCTGCGCGTCTCGTGATCGCGCTGTCGGTGGCGGCCGCTCTCGCCGTCTTCGTGGTCTACACGGCGCTCGCCGGTAACGGCGTAGCGCAGCTCACGCCGAGCACGGTCGCCGGGCACGCCGGGGACGTCACGCTCGTCGGCGCCGTCGTCGGCCCGGTCAGGGGCAACGCCTACACGCACGGCGGCCTCCGCTTCCGGCTCAAGGACATCGGCAGTGCGACCGCCGGACGAGTCCCCGTCGCCTACCGGGGCAGCGTCCCCGACCTGTTCAAGGTCGGACGCCACGTCGTCGTCGAAGGAACGCTCCGCAACGGCGTCTTCGTCGCGAAACCGGGCTCTCTCGTGACGAAGTGTCCCTCGAAGTACCAGCCGGCGAAGTCCTCGAAGACCTAGTGGCCCGCTGATGGCCACCCTCGGGCGCGCCGCGCTTCTCCTCGCCTTCGGCCTCGTCGCCTACGCGCTGATCGCCGGCTCGTACGCGGCGTGGAAGCGGCGCCGCAGGCTCGCGCTGTCGGCCCAGAACGCGCTCCTCGCCGCGTTCCCAGCGACGCTCCTGGCTGCCGTCGTGCTCCTCGTGGCGCTTGCCCGCCGCGACATGACCTTCGTCTACGTGTGGCAGCACACGAGCCACAAGCTGCCGCTCGGCTACGCGCTCTCCGCGTTCTGGGGCGGCCAGGAGGGCTCGCTCCTCCTCTGGCTCCTCGTGCTCACGGGCTACGCGGGCCTTGCGGTCTGGCTCAACCGAGGCTCGCGCGAGCTGATCGCGTGGACCGTTCCCGTGTTCGGGCTCATCGCCTGCTTCTTCGCCTTCATGCTCTGCTTCGTCTCGAGCCCGTTTCACGTCCAGCCGGCGCCCGCCGACGGCCACGGGATGGTGCCGAGCCTGCAGAACCCGTACATGCTCGCGCACCCGCCGCTGCTCTACCTCGGCTACGTCGGGCTGAGCGTCCCGTTCGCCTTCGCGATGGGCGCGCTCCTCTCCGGCCGGACGGACGAGCGCTGGATCGTCGCGACGCGTCGCTGGACGCTCGCGGCGTGGACGTTCCTCGGCGTCGGGCAGCTGATCGGCGCCCACTGGGCGTACGTCGAGATCGGCTGGGGCGGCTACTACGCGTGGGATCCGGTCGAGAACGCGGCGCTCATGCCGTGGCTCGCGGCGACCGCGTTCCTCCACTCGGTGATGATCCAGGAGAAGCGCGGGATGCTGAAGGTCTGGAACATGATCCTCGTCGCGCTCGCCTTCAACCTCTCCCTCTTCGGCACGTTCCTCACGCGCTCGGGCGTGATCGACTCGATCCACTCCTTCGCGCAGAGCTCGATCGGGGGCTGGTTCCTCGGCTTCCTGGGACTGATGATCGGCTTCTCGGTCGTGCTGATCCGCTGGCGCCTGCCACTGCTGCGGACGAAGACGCGGCTCGAGTCGCTCGTCTCGCGCGAGGCCACGTTCCTCTACAACAACCTGCTGCTCGTCGCCCTCTGCCTGACGATCCTGTGGGGCGTCCTCTACCCGATCCTCTCCGAGGCGGTGCGTGGCCAGACACGCTCTGTCTCGAAGCCGTACTACGACTTCTTCCTCCACACGTTCGGGCTGCCCCTGCTGCTCCTGATGGGGCTCGGGCCGCTCGTCGCCTGGCGGCGGGCCTCGCTCCGCTCGCTCGGGAAGGCGTTCATCGTGCCGTTCGCCGCCGCGGTCGTGACCGGCGCCGTATTGCTCGCGCTCGGCTTCGGGAGCTCGTGGCCGGGCCTGCTCGCGTACACGTTCGGCGCCTTCGTCCTCGCCTCGATCGTGCTCGAGTTCGTGCGCGGCCGCGCGGCGGCGGGAGGGATCTTCCGCCTGATCGGTCGCAACCGCCGCCGCTACGGCGGCTACATCGTCCACGCCGCGATCGTCCTGCTCGCGATCGGCATCGCCGGCTCGAGCGCGTACCAGACGGTCCGCCAGCAGAGGCTGCGACCGGGGCAGTCGATCGAGGCCGCCGGCTACACGCTCACCTACGGCGGGCTCGTCGGCGCGAAGGGCGCCAACTACAAGGGCTTCCGGGCGCTCGTCGACGTCCGCCGCGGCGGCTCCCATGTGGCGACCCTCGATCCGGGCGAGAACGTCTACGCGATCGAAGGCCCCGCGAACGAGGCGTCCATCTACCACGACCCTCGCTCGCTCGGGGACGTCTTCACGACGGCTCAGATCGTGAAGGGCAACCAGATCGACCTGAAGGTGTTCGTGAAGCCGCTCATCAACCTCATCTGGGTCGCCGGCTTCGTGTTCGTGGCGGGTGCGCTGATCGCGATGTGGCCCGACGCGGTCGAGCAGCGGCGGCTCGCGGCGCGCTACGCCGCCGGCGCGGCCCCTGCGGGAATCTGACATGGGATGGGCGCTGGCCGCTGCGGCGGTGCTTGCGGTCGTCGCCGTCGTCTTCGTTGCGCGCCCGTTCCTCCGCGAGCCGTCTCCCGCGAGCGACCGGCTCGACGAGCTGGCGCCGGAGGCACGGGAGCGGCTCGCGCTGGCCGAGGAACGCGATCGCGCGCTCGCCGCGCTGAAGGAGCTCGAGTTCGACCACCGGACGGGCAAGGTCTCGGACGAGGATTACCGGGCGCAGGTGGGGCCGCTCCGCAGGCGGGCTGCGGAGGTGTTACGGGCCTTGGACCGCGGGGAACAGGCTCCGCATGAGCGCGTCACCGATCCCGGACAACGCGTGTCGTAATTGCGGGGAGGAGCTCGCGCAGGGCGGGCGCTTCTGCTCCAGCTGCGGCGCTCCCGCGGGCGACCTGCCGCCGCTCGAGACCGTTGCCGGCCCCGTGGTACACGGGAACGCCGAGCGGCGCTGGCTCGGGATGCCCGCGCGCTTCATCCTCCTCTGCCTCGGCTTCGCGGCGCTCGGCGCGTCGATCGGGCTCTTTGCGACCGGCAGCTGGGCCTGGGGCATCGTCGCCTTGCTCCTGGCTGCGGTCGTGCTAGCCGCGCTCGTGGAGGCGACACGCCGGAGCGCCGACGCCTGGGCGCAGCATTCCTCTCGCCTGGCTGCCGACGGCCGCGCGCACGCTGCGACGACGGCGGAGGTGTGGCGGGTGCGGCTCGACTCGGCGCTCACCCGCTGGCGCACGCGTTCCCGTCTCGACGCGATAGCGATCGAGCGCGGCCCCGCTCTGCAGGCGCTCGGCGAGGCCGTCTGGCGGAGCGACTCGGACGCGGAGCGCCAGGCGCGGCAGCGGCTGGTGGAGCTCGAACAGGAGCGCAAGCGCGTCGAGGACGAGCTCGCCGAGCAGCTGGCCGGCGCCGACGAGAGGATTCGTCGCGCCCGATTTCCGGTACAGGAGACGATCATGGTGACCCCGAACGAGCCCAACGCCCCATATCCGCCGCCGGGCGAGGCGGACCTGCCGCAGCCGGCGCAGGTGCCAGAGCCGTACCCGCCGCCCGACGAGGGGACGCCGCCCACGCCGGCGCCGGATCCGGGCCGGCCCGAAGGCGAGTAGCAGCATCCCCGAACGACGCCGCTAGGCTCCGGCCGCGATGGTCGGCGTCCACCATGCCGTTGCCTTCGCCGTCATCGCGACGACGTTCGCGGCAGCGGCGGCCGGCGCCTGGACGTACTACCGCCAGGCCTCGCCGCGCGGCATCCTCACCCACCTGCTCGCGCTCGCGCAGACCCTGCTCGTCGCGCAGGTCGGGTTGGGGCTGCTCCTCCTCTCGAGTCACCACCGGGCGGCCGACCGGCTGCATTACCTGTACGGGACTCTTTCCCTGCTTGCGGTGCTCGCGCCCTGGATGTACGCGCCGGCCGAGCGGCGCGGTCGCCTCGCGTGGTTCACGGGCGCTACCTTGGTGGCAGGAGCGCTCGCGGTGCGGGCGTACTTGACCGCTACATGAGCAGGTTCTTCTCGCGCATCAACCCGACCCTCAGGGGTCTCCTCATCCTCGCGGCGATCGCAGGGCTGATCGTCGTGTTCCAGCTCGAGCAGACGCTGGTGGCACTGAACACCATCGCCCGGATCGCCTTCCTCCTCGCGATCGCGTACTTCATCTTCCTCGTCTGGCGCGAGCGGCGCGAGGGGATCTCGATGTGGTCGCAGCGCGCCCGGGTGGTCTTCTACGGCGCTGCGATCGTCGCGGTCGCCGACGTCGGCGTCTACTGGTACGGCGGCGCAGTCGGCTACCAGATCCTCGCCTTTATCGCCGTGCTCGCCCTGTGCGGTCTCGCCATGTTCCGCACCTGGCGCGATCAGCACACGGTACGTCTAGCTCGCGCCTGCGGCGAGCAGACCCTACGAATACGTGTAGCCACGGATGCGGTGCGTCCACGAGCGGGCGACAGTCCGACCATGGCTTACGTGGATCTCTACTGGCTGCCGCTCGGCGCGGGCGGTCATTTCGTGCGCATCAACGGGCGCGTCTACGAGTGGTTCGAGGCGAGAGTCGAGCGGCGGGAACCGCTCGATCTCTACCACTCCGGGCTCGAGGTGGACGTGCCCGAAGGGCGGTACGTGATCGAGATGGCTCCGGTACCGGCCGGGGATCCTTCCGCGCGCGGTGCGGTAGCCGAAGGCGCCGTCTGGGCCCGGTGGCTGCGGCCGTTCGGCGTCTTCCGATACGAGGTGCGCCGTTGGCGTGACGGCGCGATCCCCGATGTGGCCGAGGCGGTGGAGAGCCCGCGACGCCTCACCGACGACCTCGAGATAGCTCAGCGCCTGCTCGAGCTGGTTCCGTCAGTGCCGACACTGGTGTGGGGGCGCGACGAGCTGCACGTCCACGACATGTGGAACTCAAACTCGCTCGTCGCCTGGCTTCTCGCGTGCAGCGGCATCGATGCCGAGGCGGTGAGGCCGCCGGCGGGAGGCCGCGCGCCCGGCTGGCACGCGGGGCTCGTCGCGGCGCGTCAGGCCTCGACGCGCGCGGAGCTACCGTCAAGGGCCGCGAGTGCCTCGCGGACGGGGACGAACCGCCCGACGAAGATCGGCGTGTCGCGCTCGGTGTAGCGCGAGGCCTCGCTGTCCCGCAGCCGGAGCATGAGGTGCATGAAGTCCGCCGGCTCCTCGCACTCGAACGCGGTCATGAACTCCTGGTCGTCGATCCCGAACGAGTAGGTCGTGTGGTTCTTGATCCCCGGGAACTCCTCGCGGCCGATGCGAATGTGCTCGTCCATCGCCCTCTGCCGCTCCTCCTCGGGGAGCGCGTACCACGGCCGCGTCTTCACGAACGGGTAGACGACGAGGTAGGGGAGGCCGTGCGGCGTGATCTTCCGCGCCTTGCGCGCGCTCGTGTACTGCGACGCCTTGGTCGTCGCGAGGTACGAGTACGGCGTCTCGAGCCAGCTCGAGAGGGAGGTCGCGTTGAGCGCTGCGCCCAGCTCGAGCAGGTCGTCGAAGCGCTCCGTGATCTTCCAGAGGAAGAAGTCGCAGTCGCCGCGGACCCCGGTGACCGTGTACGCGCGCAGGTGCTCGAAGCGCTCCGCGAACGCGTCCACGACCTCGGCGAACGCCTCCTTCTCACGGCTGCGGTCGACCGGGTCGCGCCGCCAGGCCGGATCGACCCGGTAGAAGGTGTACGCGACGTACTGGCCCTCCATCGGCACCATGCTAGCCATGCCCTCTCGCGTCGAGAACCAGCTGAAAGCGCTCCCGGCGAAGCCGGGCGTCTACCTCTTCCGCGACGCGGAGGGTGACGTCCTCTACGTGGGCAAGGCGAAATCGCTGCGGTCGCGGGTCCGCTCGTACTTCCAGAAGACGACGGACGGGCGCGCGCAGATCCGCAGCCTGCCGGCGCGGGTCGCTGACGTCGAGGTGATCGTGACCGGCAGCGAGGTCGAGGCGCTCCACCTCGAGCAGAATCTCGTCAAGCGGCACCGGCCGCCGTTCAACGTCCGCCTGCGCGACGACAAGTCGTTTCCCTACATCGCGGTCACGGTCGAGGACGAGTACCCGCGGGTCATGTTCACGCGCGAGCGGCACCGGCCGGGCGTCTGGTACTTCGGCCCCTACGCGAACGCAAAGAAGGTGCGCGAGACGCTCGACGTGCTCAACCGCGTCTTCCGCTACCGGCCCTGCGAGGGGCCGAAGCCCGGCCGTCACAGCGGCATTCCGTGCCTCGACTACCACATCGACCGCTGCCTGGCGCCGTGCGTCGGGTACGTGTCGCAGGAGGACTACCGCGCCATCGTCGACGGCGTGATCGACTTCCTCTCGGGCGATGTGAAGCCGATCCAGCGCGAGCTCGAGCGGCAGATGCAGGAGGCGGCTGCGGAGGAGCGCTTCGAGGACGCGGCGCGCTACCGCAACCGGCTCTTCGCGGTTCAGCATCTCGTGGAGCGGCAGGCCGTCGAGAGGCAGTCGGTCGGGACGGTGGACGTGATCGGCTTCGCGGCCGAGGGGGACCGCGCGGTCGTGCAGATCTTCCCGCTGCGCGGCGGCAAGATGGTCGACCGCCACTCCTTCCACCTCGAGAACGTCGGCGGGCAGGACGTGACGACGATCCTCGAGTCGTTCGGTCTGGAGTACTACGGGAGCGCCCCGAGCGTGCCGCCGCAGATCGTCGTCCCGAGCGACGCCGGCGACCTGTCGGCCCTCGCCGAGCTCCTGTCGGAGCGGCGCGGGGCGCGGGTCGAGATCCGCGTCGCCGAGCGCGGCGAGAAGGCGCGCCTGCAGCGGCTCGCCGACGAGAACGCGCTGCACGTCCTCACGAGCGATCTCGCACAGGGCGAGCAGCGCCGGCTGCGGCGCGTCGAGGCGCTCGAGCAGCTGCGCGAGTCGCTCAACCTGGAGTCCTTGCCGCTGCGGATCGAGTGCTTCGACGTCTCGACCGCGATGGGACAGGACAACGTCGGCTCGCTCGTCGTCTTCCAGGACGGGCTGCCGAAGAAGGCGCACTACCGGAAGTTCGCGATCCGCGGCCAGGAGGGGATGGACGACTTCGCCGCGATGGGGGAGATGATCTCGCGGCGGTTTGCCCGGCTCGCGAACGGCGCGACGGCAGAGGAGTACGACGAGTCGTTCGCCGCGACGCCGAACCTCGTCGTCGTCGACGGGGGCAAAGGGCAGCTCGCGGCGGCGCTCGCCGCGATGCAGACCTTCGACCTGCCCCGCGTCGCGGTTATCGCGCTCGCGAAGCGGGAGGAGGAGGTCTTCGTGCCGGGCCAGGCGAGGCCGGTCGTCCTCTCCCGCCACGATCCGGGCCTCCAGCTCCTGCAGAGGATTCGCGACGAGGCGCATCGCTTCGCCGTCGGCTTCCACCGGCAGCGGCGCGAGACGCGCGGGTTCTCGTCGCTGTTCGACGAGCTCGAAGGGGTCGGCCCCGCGCGGCGACGGGCGCTCCTCAACCACTTCGGCTCGGTCGAGGCGATGCTCGCGGCAACCTCGGAGGAGCTCGAGGGCGTTCCCGGTGTGCCGGCGAAGGTCGCCCGCAGCGTCTACGCCCAGCTGCATAAAGCCGGCCGCTGAGGGAAGGCATCTCCGAAACGAAGGAGGACGACATGCCCGAGCGCGACCCAGGCCCCAGCGTCAAGGATCCGGAGCTCTACGAGCGCCTCCGCGAGGAGGGCGACAGCAAGGAGAAGGCGGCGCGCATCGCAAACGCGGCCGCGGCCGAGGGGCGGAGCGCCGTCGGCGAGCGCGGCGGCCACGCGGAGAACTACGAGGATCGCACGGTCGACGAGCTACGCGAGCGCGCGAAGGAGATCGGCATCGAGGGTTACTCGAACATGGCGAAGGACGAGCTGATCGACGCCCTCCGCAACCACTAGCTCTCCGCGTCCAGGAACGGGTAGCGGTAGTCGCGAGCCGGCACGAACGTCTCCTTGATCGCACGCGGGCTGACCCAGCGGATCAGGTTCCACATCGAGCCGGCCTTGTCGTTCGTCCCCGAGGCGCGGGCGCCCCCGAACGGCTGCTGGCCGACGACGGCGCCCGTCGGCTTGTCGTTGACGTAGAAGTTGCCGGCTGCGTAGCGCAGCCGCTCTCGCGCAGTCTCGACCGCGTCGAGGTCGCGCGCGAAGACGGCACCGGTGAGCCCGTAGGTCGTTCCCTTGTCGACGAGGTCGAGCGTGTCCTCGTACCGCGAGTCGTCGTAGACGAACGCGGTGACGACGGGCCCGAACAGCTCGTCCCGCATCGTCCGGAACTCCGGATCGGAGGTCTCGATCACGGTCGGCTGGACGAACCAGCCGTCGCTGTCGTCGTACTCGCCGCCCGCGACGATCTTCGCCGTTCCTTCCGCAGCCTTCGCTTCCTCGATCGCCTCCTTCTGCGTCGCGAAGGAGCTCGCGTCGATCACGGCGCCGACGAAGTTCGAGAAGTCGGAGACGTCGCCCATCTTCATCTCGCCGATCTCGTCGACGACCCGCTCGCGCACCTGCGGCCACAGGCTCGCCGGCGCGAAGACGCGAGAGGCGGCGGAGCACTTCTGGCCCTGGTACTCGAACGAGCCGCGGAGGATCGCCGTGGCGAGTGCGTCGGGATCGGCGCTGGGATGCGCCACGATGAAGTCCTTGCCGCCGGTCTCGCCGACGACCCGCGGGTAGTTGCGGTAGCGGGCGATGTTGTCGCCCACCGTCTTCCACATCCCCTGGAAGACGGGCGTCGAGCCGGTGAAATGGATGCCCGCGAGGTGCTCGCTGGCGAGTGCGGGGTCGCCGACCGCGGCGCCGGAGCCGTGGACGAGGTTGATCACACCTGGCGGCAGTCCTGCTTCTTCGAAGAGCTTCATCAGGAAATGCGCGCTGACGGCGGCCGTTGAGGCGGGCTTCCAGACGACCGTGTTGCCCATCAGGGCCGCCGAGGTGGGGAGGTTGCCGGCGATCGAGGTGAAGTTGAAGGGCGTGACGGCGAAGACGAAGCCCTCGAGCGGCCGGTACTCGAGCCGGTTCCAGACGCCCGGCGAGGAGATCGGCTGCTCCTCGTAGATGCGGGTCATGTACTGGACGTTGAAGCGCCAGAAGTCGATGAGCTCGCACGCGGCGTCGATCTCGGCCTGATGCGCGGTCTTCGACTGGCCGAGCATCGTGGCGGCGTTGAGCGTCTGCCGCCAGGGGCCCGCGAGCAGCTCGGCCGCGCGGAGGAACACGGCGGCTCGGTCCTCCCACGGTGTCCGCGACCAGTCCTCCCAGGCCTCGGCTGCGGCGGCGATCGCCCGGTCGACCTCGGCGGCGCCGCCCTTGTGGACGTCGCCGAGCACGTGGCTGCGCTTGTGCGGCATGACGGCCTCGAAGGTGTCGCCGGTCTCGACATCCTCGCCGCCGATCACGAGCGGGATCTCGAGGCGCTCACGTGAGAGCTCGTCGAGGCGGCGCCGGAGCTCCTCACGCTCGGGGCTGCCCGGCTCGTAGCCGAGCACCGGTTCGTTGTGCGGCTCCGGCACGCGGAAGATCCCGTGGCTGCTCACGCAGACGATTCTAGGATTCGCAGTCGTGGCGGTGACGCAGGTCGCCTATGAGGTCGAAGGCTGGGGCGTGGGGGAGCTCGTGGTCGTGGACGCCCGGGTCGTGTGGCACGAGCTGCCATGGCCACGTGCGGAGCGGCCGTCGCCGAAGGGGAGGGGCGGCGCCACGGACCCATCCCAAACCCCCACCCACCCGGGGCTCGGGGCGGTCGTATCACGGAAACCGTCAGGCGGAGATCGAGGCTTCGTCGCGGAAGTCGTGCGGCTGCTGCAGGACTATTTCGCGGGCGAGCGCGTGCCGCTGGGCGACGTGCCGGTCGATCTCGACTACGAGACCTCCTTCTTCGAGCGCTGCGCCGTCGCCCTTCGCGCGGTGGCTCCCGGCGAGGTTGTCTCGTACGGCGACCTCGCGGCGTTCGCCGGGGCGCCCGGAGCAGCGCGAGCTGCGGGCAGCTTCTGCGCCCGCAACCGGCTCGGCCTCTTCGTGCCCTGCCACCGGGTCGTCTCCGCGGCCGGGCTGGGCTCCTACGGCTCGTACGGAACCGGCTACAAGCGCCGCCTGCTCGAGCTCGAAGGCTACGCCCGTGCTCTCTGACGACCTGCGGGAGGAGCTGGCCGCGATCGCGCCGGCGCGCGAGTGCGACCGGCTTGCCGAGCTCTCCGGCCTCTTTCACGTGGCCGGGCACGCACATCTGCGCGGACGCGGGAGCGTCGATGTCCACCTCGACGTCTCGAGCTCGACCGTCGCCCGTCGGGCCTTCGCGCTGCTGCGCACGTTCGGTGTGACGTCCGAGATCCGCACCTATCCGCGCCGGGCGTTCGACCGGTCGACGCGCTACCAGCTCCACGTGGAGGGCTCTGATGACGCGCACGCCACGCTCCACCGGGCCGGCGTGCTCGACCGCTCCCACCGTCCGCTCGGTCTCCCGCCGCGCCGCGTCGTCACGCGCCGCTGCTGCGCCGCCGCCTACCTTCGCGGAGCGTTGCTCGGCTCGGGCACCCTCAGCGGGCCGAGAGACCCGCATCTCGAGATCCGGACGGCGGAGGCCGACGGAGCGCGCTTCCTCGGCGGGCTCGCGGCAGGTCTCGGCGCCGAGCTTCGTATCCACGAGCGAGGCTCTCACGCGACCGCCTACGCCAAGGGAACCGAGGCCATCGCGGATGTCCTGGTCGCGGCGGGCGCCGTCGATCTCGTCCTCGTCCTGGAGGAGCAGGCGGTGCTTGCCGCGACGCGCGCCGACGCGAACCGCCTCGCAAATGCCGACCACGCCAACCTCGTGCGGACGAGCCGGGCGGCGCACGCGCAGCTCGAGGCGCTCCACCGGCTCGATCTCGACGCGCTCCCGGATGACCTGCGCGAGATCGCGCTGCTGCGCCTCCGCCACCCGACGGCGTCGACCGCGGAGCTCGCTCGCCGCTGCAAGCCCGGTCTCACGAAGGCGGGCGCGTACCGGCGACTCCGCCGTTTGCAGGAGCTTTCCGGCTCCTGAACTGGCTCAATTATGCGTTGCAAGTCTTCTGGCGCGGCAACAGGCCAGGAGTCATACTCGTTTCGGCGGGTCCTGCTCGACTGACGGTGGATTCAGACCCCGTCCGCTGTCGGGTCTCGAGCGGGTGAGGGACCGGGAGGGTCGTCCTCGGAGCTTCCCGGTCCGCCCGCCCTTCGTGGGGAAGCCGCACCGACACTGCGGAAAGGTGCGGATTTTTCTCGCACCTGCGCCGTTAGACTCGACTGACAATCGACGACGAGAGAGGCTCAGTGATGGCGAAGACGAGGGTCGGGATCAACGGCTTCGGGCGCATCGGCCGCAACTTCCTCCGCGCCCAGCTCCAGCAGGGCGGCGACTTCGAGATCGTGGCCGCGAACGACATCGGCGACACGAAGACGATGGCATACCTGCTGAAGCACGACTCCGTGCTGGGGCCGCTCGACGTGCCGGTCGAGGCCGGCGACGGCGTGATCAGCGTCGGCGGGCAGGAGATCAGGTTCCTGTCGGAGCGCGACCCCGCCGAGCTGCCGTGGGCCGATCTCGGCGTCGACGTCGCGATCGAGTCGACTGGGCTGTTCACGAAGCGGCCGGACGCGGAAAAGCACCTCCAGGCAGGCGCGAAGAAGGTCGTCATCTCCGCCCCGGCCACGGACCCGGACATCACGATCGTCCTCGGCGTCAACGACCGCGAGTACGACCCGGAGCGGCATCACATCGTCTCCAACGCGTCCTGCACGACGAACTGCGTCGCGCCGGTCGCGAAGGTGCTGCACGGGGCGTACGGGATCGAGCGCGGCTTCATGACCACGATCCACGCGTACACGAACGACCAGCACATTCTCGACCTGCCGCACAAGGATCTGCGCCGCGCCCGGGCCGCCGCGATCAACCTCATCCCGACCTCGACCGGCGCCGCCAAGGCGATCGGGGTCGTCCTGCCCGACCTCAAGGGCAAGGTCGACGGGATGTCGATGCGCGCGCCCGTGCCGACCGGATCGATCGTCGACCTCGTCGTCCAGCTCGGCTCGGAGCCGACGGCCGAGGAGGTCAACGAGCTCTTCCGCTCGCAGGCCGACACGGGCGACTTCGAGGGAATCCTCCAGTACACCGACGAGCCCATCGTCTCGAGCGACATCGTCCACTCGTCGTACTCGTCGATCTTCGACAGCGACCTGACGATGGCGAACGGGAACCTCGTCAAGGTCTTCTCCTGGTACGACAACGAGTGGGGCTACAGCTGCCGGCTGGTCGACCTCGTCGTGAAGATCGGCCAGACGCTGCCCTCGCCCGTGGCCGCATAGGAGGACGAACCGTGCGGCTGCCCCGCTCCGTCCGCGACGCAGACGTCGCGGGAAAGACCGTGCTGGTCCGCGCCGACCTCAACGTCCCGCTCGAGGACGGCCGCGTCGCCGACGACACGCGCATCCGCGCCTCGCTGCCGACCCTCGAGCTCCTGCTGGAGCGGGAGGCCGTCGGACTGCGCGTCTGCTCCCACCTCGGCCGGCCGAAGACGGAGGAGGACCGCGCGAAGTACTCGATGAAGCCGGTCGCGGACCGGCTGCGCGAGCTCTTGCCGGACGGGCGCATCCATGTCCTCGAGAACACGCGCTTCGACCCGGGCGAGACGAAGAACGACGAGCGCTTCGCACGGGAGCTCGCGGACGGCTGCGACCTCTACGTCGACGATGCGTTCGGCTCGGTACATCGCGCGCACGCCTCGACCGAGGCCGTCGCGCATCTCCTGCCGGCCTATGCCGGCCTGCTCCTGCTCGGCGGAGCTCGAGCATCTCGCGTCGGCTGCTCGGCGACGTGGAGCGACCGTTCGTGCTCGTCTCGGGGGGCGCGAAGGTCGAGGACAAGCTCGGCGTCCTCCGCCATCTCGGCGGCCGCGCCGACACGGTGCTGATCGGCGGCAAGATGGCCGAGGAGCTACGCAGCGAGAACCCTCTCGACTTCGAGGTCGAGCTGCCGGTGGACGTCGTCGGCGCCGCCGAGTTCGCGGCGGACGCCGAAAGCCGCGTTTGCCCCTACGACGAGCTCCCGGACGGATGGCTCGGGCTCGACATCGGCCCCGAGACGGCTGCACGCTTCGGTGAGATCCTGCGCGGCGCCAACACGATCTTCTGGAACGGCCCGATGGGGGTCTTCGAGTGGCCGCGCTTTGCGGACGGAACGAGATCCGTCGCACGGGCGGTCGCCGACGCGGGGGCGTACTCCGTCGTCGGCGGCGGAGACTCCGTGCGCGCGGTGAACGAGCTTGGTCTGGCCGACCGCATCTCGTGGGTCTCGACCGGCGGCGGCGCGAGCCTCGAGCTGCTCGAGGGCAAGGAGCTCCCCGGTGTGGCGGCCATCCCGTCCGCCTAGGATCCTGACGTGTTGATCGCGGGCAACTGGAAGATGTTCCGCGGGCCCGATCCCGCCGCGCTCGCCGGCCTCGACGCAGTCGTCTGCCCGCCGTTCACCCGGCTGCGCGACTGCGTCGAGGCGGGCCTGGCGACGTACGCGCAGAACGTCCACTGGGAGAAGGAAGGTGCCTACACGGGCGAGATCTCGGCGCCCATGCTGCTCGAGCTCGGCGTCGCCGGGTCCCTCGTCGGCCACTCCGAGCGGCGGCAGTACTTCGGCGAGACCGACGAGACGGTCGCGAAGCGGACGCGGGCCGCGCTCGACGCGGGCCTGCGCGTGATCGCCTGCGTCGGCGAGACGCAGGAGGAGCGTGAGCGAGGCGAGATGGAGGAGGTCCTCCGCCGCCAGCTCTCGGTGCTCGAGCGGCACTCGGATCTGGTGCTCGCGTATGAACCGGTCTGGGCGATCGGCACCGGCCTCACGGCCACGCCGGAGATGGCGCAGGAGGCGCACGCCTTCATCAAGTCCGTTCTCGACGCGCCCGTTCTGTACGGCGGGTCGGTCAAGCCGGACAACGCCGCCGGGCTGCTCGCGCAACCGGACGTCGACGGCGCTCTCGTGGGAGGCGCCTCGCTCGTGGCCGACTCCTTCAAGGCGATATGCGAGACGGCCGCACGTATCCCCTCGTAGCCCTCGTCATCCTCGACGGCTGGGGGATCGAGCCGCCCGGGCCGGGGAACGCGATCGAGCTCGCCGAGACGCCGGTCTTCGACCGGCTGTGGCACGAGTGTCCGCACGCGCAGCTGGCCGCCTCCGGCGGGGCCGTCGGCCTGCCTGACGGCCAGATGGGCAACTCCGAAGTGGGGCATCTGACCATCGGCTCGGGCCGCGTCCTCGACCAGGACCTCCAGCGGGTCAACCGCGCCATCGGCGACGGCTCGTTCCTCGCCAACGAGGCCCTCGTCTCCGCGTTCAGGCGGGCGCGCGAGCGCGGGGGGGACGTCCACCTGCTCGGCCTGGTCTCGTACGGCGGCGTCCACTCGCACATCGACCACCTGCGGGCGCTGCTCGAGCTCGCCCGGCGGGAAGGGATGGAGGGCCGGACGTGGATCCACGCCTTCACCGACGGACGGGACGTCAGCCCGACCTCGGCGGTGCACGACCTCGCCGAGCTGCCGGATGACCGGATCGCGACCATCGCGGGTCGCTACTACGCGATGGATCGCGACAACCGCTGGGAGCGCACGCAACAGGCGCTCGACGCGATTCTCGAGGGGACGGATCCCGCCGCCGAGCACGCGACGGAAGCCGTGCAGGCGAGCTACGACGCAGGCGTGACGGACGAGTTCGTCGTCCCGGTCGCCCTCGCCGGCCGCCCGCGCCTCGACCCCCAGCGCGACGCAGCGATCTTCTTCAACTTCCGGCCCGACCGCGCGCGGCAGCTCTCGGAGAAGCTCGGCGGCCTGGGCGCCGACCTCACGACGATGACGAAGTACCGTGACGACTTCGCCTTTCCCGTCGCCTTTCCGGAGCACGTCGTCGAGAGCACTCTCGCGGAGGTGCTCTCGGCCCACGGCATCCGCCAGCTCCACGCGGCAGAGACGGAGAAGTACGCCCACGTGACGTATTTCCTCGACGGAGGACGCGAGGAGCCGTTCGCCGGCGAGGATCGCATCCTCGTCGACTCCCCGCGCGACGTGCCGAGCTACGACCACAAGCCCGAGATGTCGGCGGAGGAGGTCGCCGACCGCGTCGTCCGGGCCATCGAGGACGATGGTTACGGCTTCGTGGTCGTCAACTTCGCCAACGCGGACATGGTCGGCCACACCGGCGTGATTCCGGCGGTCGTGCAGGCGGTCGAGACGGCAGACGAGTGCCTCGGGAAGGTCGTCGACGCGGTCGAACGCGCGGAAGGCGTCTCGCTCGTGATCGCCGACCACGGCAACGCCGAGCACCTTCTGCAGGATGACGGCGTCAGCCCGCACACGGCCCACACGACGAACCCCGTGCCCGTGATCCTCACCGCGCCCGCGGCAACGCTGCGTGACGGCGAGCTCGCCGACGTCGCACCGACGGTTCTCGCCCTTCTGGGCCTGAAAGCGCCCTTGCAGATGACCGGCACAAATCTCGTACAAATCCCGTGAACATTCGGTCTATACTGCGGCACCTTGTCGCTGCCCCAGCCTGACCACGGCGTCCTGCGGAAGGCGCAGCGGGGCGATGAACGAGCTTTCTCGATCATCGTCCGCGCGTATCAGATCCCGGTCTACAACTACGTTCTCCGCATGGTCGGCGACCGTACGCTCGCCGAGGATTTGACCCAGGAGGTCTTCCTCCGTGTCTTCCAGGGACTGCCGCGCTTCTCGCACAACGCGAAGTTCACGACGTGGCTCTTCCAGGTGACGAAGAACCGCGTGCTCGACGAGCTCCGGGCGACCGAGCGCCGCCCGCGGGCCGTCGTGGATCTCGACGACATCCCGCCGCTCGAGGTCGTCGACGCGCCGTTCGAGCGCCTCGAGGCGATCGACGCCGTCTGGCGTGCGGTCGAGCGGCTCAGCGTCGACCTCAAGATGGCGCTTCTCCTGCGCGACGTGGTCGGCCTCTCCTACAGCGAGATCGCGGATTCGCTCGAGGTCACGCTCTCGACGGTCAAGTGGCGGATCTGGAAGGCCCGCGAGGACGTGCAGCTCGCGCTCGCCCGCGAGGGGATCGACGTCTTCGGGGACCGCGAGGCGTCTGAGCCCGAGATCGCGGCTTCCGCATCCCCCAAGATCACGGTCTCCGCCGTCGTACCCGTGCTCGCGCCCCCCGCGCTGCCTGCGGCATAGCTCGCGGTTGCTGCGCATCCGGGCGAAGAGCTGCGCTCTTCGCCCGGGTTTTGAACGAACTGCGCCAACGGTAGAGCGCGGTCTCCCGTTAGCTCCGTGCAGTAAGGCTTGTCAGGGCTGACGCAAGGTTCGAGCCGCTCTTCCGTCGCGAGCCGACAGGCTTCGCGTGTCCGCCCGCGAAGATCCGGCGGCGTCGTAACGCACCGTTACGCCGCCGCCATTGCGATAGCGAGGCTTCGAAGCGTTTGGACCCCAACTAGGCGAAGGGCCGGAGGCTAAGACCTCGCTTCAGCGGGGCTTAGCCGCAGGCCGTACTGCGCTCGCGCCGGCCGCTGCCGCGCGCGAGCGCACCGGGTAGCCACTCGTCGAGAGGATCGAAAGCCAGACAGCACGAAGCCGCCGGGAGACCGCGCTCTCCCGGCGGCGGAGTTCCGTTTCACAGCTCGCGAGACCAAGGGTCTCGCGAGCTCGGCTAAAGGCCGAGCTCGAGTCGCGCGGCGAGCATCTCCGGGAGGCCTGCTTCACGCATCTCGCGTTGCGTGCGGTCGATGTCGTACTCGACGCGGCGGAAGCTCGCGTGCTGTGTGTCGAGATCGAGCAGGAGGTATGCCGCTCGCGGGTCGCCGTCGCGCGGCTGGCCGACCGAACCCGGGTTGAGGAGCGCCCTCACGCCGCCGACGTCGAGCTCCGTTCCCGCGGCGGCGACACCGCCCGTCAGATCCTCGCCGGACTGCACGACGCGCAGGGCGACGTGGCTGTGCCCGACGAGGACGAGCGGTGAGCCTGCAAGCTCGAGCGTCGCGACAGCGGCCTCGTCGTCGAGGACGTACTCCCAGATCGGGTCGCGCGCCGAGCCGTGGTAGAGGGCGACGCCGCTGGCGGCTCCCTCCGGCTCGAGCCGCTCGAGGAGCGCCTGCGCCGCAGGCTCGAGCACGCCGCGCGTCCACTCGGCCGCGACTGCCGCTTCGCCGCCGAACTCGGCGAGGTCGATCGTCCCGCGCACCGCGAGGTCGTGGTTGCCCGCAAGGCAGACGTCGGCCCGCCCGGCGATCGTGGCGCAGCACTCGTTTGGGCGCGGCCCGTAGCCGACGAGATCGCCGAGACACCAGAGCTCGTCAGGCCCGTCCGCGTCGATCGCGGCGAGAACTGCCTCCAGCGCGTGCAGATTCGAGTGGATGTCGGAGACGACCGCGACGCGCATCGGAAGCGGCGTACGCTAGCCCGGCCAGAACCGGCACCGTCGCCGCCACCTCCGAGGTGACGAACAGGAGCAGACCCCACAGCCCGGCGGCAACGCCCGTGACCGCGGCGGCTCCGAGCTTCCGGCGGCCGGTCACGACGACGCCGAGCAGCGCGGGGGCGAGCAGGTCGAGCCATCCCATGACGGCGGAGCCGAAGGTCGCCTGCTGCAGGCTCGGCAGCGGCGTCCCGGCTGCGTGAGGGAGGGCGACGGCCTGGAGCGCATTCGTCGCCTCACGGACGCCGGTCGTACCCCAGACGAGGACGACGTCGAGGGCCGCGAGGGCGATCAGCCCGGTGCGGATCGACCACGCCGGCGCGACCGCGGCGACGGCCGACGCGGCGGCGAGGCAGGCGAGAGCGATGAGCGCGAGGCCCGCTGTGTCCTGGACGAGACCGTTCGCCAGCCAGGCCGCGACCCACAGCCCTGCCGCGGCCGGTGGCCAGAGCCACCAGCGGGTGCTTCCGCGACAGAGCCCGCCGGCGGCGGCGAGCACCGGGGTGCCGAAGGTTGCGAGCAGCGCGAGGGTATGTGGCCCCCGTGGCACGAGGTCGATGATCGCGACGCCGGCCGCGAGCAGCCCCGCCGGCACGGCAAGCCACGCCCAACTCCGCCCGCGCGCACACGCTTGGCGCGCCGGTGCCGCCGCCGTTGCGGCCTGCGCAGCGCAGAGAACGGCGTACGACGGAACGAGGGAGAGCGTCAGCTCTCGGCCGGCTCGTCCGGGTCAGGGTGGCCCGGCGCCTCGGGCAGGTTCCGGATGCCCTCGCGCGTCACGTACTTCGACCACGAGTCCTGCAGCGCGGCTATGAGCTCGGGAACGAACCGCGGCGAGGCGTTCACCCTGGCGACGACTGCGCCCGGCACGTCGCCCTCCTCGACCTCGTGCTCGATCCGGGCAAACGTCAGCGTGAACTCGTACTGCGAGAAGCTGACGTTCGCGAAGTTCGCGTACGTGCCGCCTATCAGCTCGGCCGGCATCTGGATGTTCAGCCGCCGCTCGTCCGCCTCTTGCTCGGGTTGGCCGAGCTCGTCGTCATCCATGGCCACATACTAGGAGGATGGCCGCGAACCGTCGCCTGCGTCAGAGCGCCTGGTTGCTCGCCGCCGTCGCGGCCACGCTGCTCGGCGGCACGATCGCTTTTAGGGAGACCCTGCACGAGCCGTGGTTCCAGTCGTTCTACCGCGCCGGCGTCACGGTGACCCTGACCGGGCTGGACTCGGTCCCCGGCAACGACGGCGCGCGGATCGCCTCCCTCGTCCTCGTTGCCGCCGGCCTGACGATCATCGCCTACGCGGGTGCCGTTATCGTCGAGGCGATCGCCGGCGGCGTCCTCACCGGCGCGCTGGCGGAACGGCGGAGGGAGCGGACGATCGAGCAGCTGCGCGACCACTTCATCATCTGCGGCTACGGCCGCGTGGGCCGCCGCGTGGGCGAAGAGTTCCGCGCGGCGGACGTCCCGTACCTCGTGCTCGACTTCCACGAGGACGCGCTGGCGGCGGCGCGGGAGGACGGCGTGCTGATGGTGGAGGGCGACGCGACGAAGGACGAGAACCTGCGCCGAGCCGGTCTCGAGCGCGCGCGGGGGCTCGTCGCCGCCTCCGACTCGGACGCCGACAACATCTACGTAGTCCTCTCGGCTCGCGCGGTGCGCCCGGACCTGACGATCGTCGCTCGCGCCTCCGGAGCGGACGCCGAGCGGAAGCTGGCTCTCGCGGGCGCGAACCGCGTCGTGTTGCCCTACACCACCGCGGGTCAGGTCATGGCGAACCTCGTGCTCAAGCCGCAGGTGACCGCGTTCCTCGACGTCGTGATGACCGCGACGGGGCCAGACCTGCAGCTCGCGGAGATCGAGGTGCGCGACACGTGCGCAGCGGCCGGCCGGACGATCCGCGAGCTGCGCATCCGGCACGAGACGGGAGCGATCGTCATTGCGCTGCGGAAGCCGGACGGGACCTTCGACACGACGCCGGAGCCGGACACGCCGCTCGCCGTCGGGGACGTCCTGATCGGCGTCGGCTCGCCGGGCGAGATTCGCGCGCTGGAAGACCTCTTGGCGCCCCGCGAGACCATTGCCGGCTGATCCGGTCAGATCCCTCGCGGACGCGGTCGCCGCCTCGGCCGGCGCCGAGCTCGAGCTCGAACGGCCCGGGGAGCCGGAGCACGGCGACTACGCGACGAACGTCGCGCTGCAGCTGGCAGGGAAGAGGCGGCGTCCGCCGCGGGAGATCGCAGCGGAGATCGCCGAGGCGGCTGCGGCCCTCGACGTCGTCGACCGCGCCGAGGTTGCCGGGCCCGGCTTCGTCAACCTCTTCCTCCGGGACGAGTGGTTCGCGTCGGCGCTCGCCGCGATCCTCGCGGACGGCGAGGCGTACGGGAGCGGCGGCGCCGAGACGCGGGAGCGCGTGCAGGTCGAGATGGTCTCCGCGAACCCGACCGGGCCGCTCCACGTCGCCCACGGCGCAACGGCGCCTACGGCGACTCGGTCGCGCGGCTGTTCGAGCTCGCCGGGCACGAGGTCGAGCGCGAGTACTACTACAACGACGCGGGTGCCCAGATGGAGCGGTTCCGCGCCTCGGTGGAAGCGGTCCGGCGCGGGGAGGAGCCGCCGGAGGACGGCTACCAGGGCGCCTATATCCAGGATCTCGCAGCGTTGAAGGGCGACCCGGTGCCGCTGATGCTGAAGGAGATCGAGGCGACGCTCGAGCGGTTCCGCGTCCACTTGGACAGCTTCCGCCGCCAGAGCGAGCTCGAGCAGCGGCTGCCCGAGCTGCTGCCGCGCGTCGACACCTACGAGAAGGACGGCGCGCTCTGGGCGCGCTCGTCCGCCTACGGAGACGACGAGGACCGCGTCCTGCTGCGCTCGGGCGACCGTTCGCCGACCTACCGCGCCGCGGACATCGCGTACCTCGTGGACAAGCTCGAGCGCGGCTTCGACCGTGCGATCTACGTCCTCGGCGCAGATCATCACGGCACGCGCAACTGGTACGCGGCGGTCGCGCGGATGCTCGGCTACGACCCCGAGCGCATCGAGGTGCTGCTCTACCAGCTCGTCCACCTGACGAGGGGCGGCGAGCAGACGAAGATGTCGAAGCGGCGAGGCGACGTCGTCTTCCTCGACGACTTCATGGACGAGATCGGGGTCGACGCCGCGCGCTGGTACCTCGTCAACCGCGGCCCCGACCAGACGATCGAGATCGACGTCGACCTCGCCGCCGAGCGGTCGCAGAAGAACCCCGTCTACTACGTCCAGTACGCCCACGCCCGGATCGCGGGGATCCTCCGCAACGCCGGCGACGCGACCCTCTCGGCGGAGCCGGCGGTCCCGCTCGCCGCCGAGGAACGGGAGCTCGTGAAGCGGCTCGCCGAGCTGCCGGCGGTCGTCGCCGGACGCGCTCGTGAAGCGTGGCCCACAGGGCATCCCGGCCTACGCGATCCGGGTCGCCGACGACTTCCACCGCTTCTACCACGAGCACCGCGTGCTCGAGAGCGAGCAGCAGGCGTTCCGGCTCGGTCTCTGCCGCGCGACGCGGAACCGTCATCGCCCGCTGTCTCGACCTCGTCGGGGTCGACGCGCCTGAGAGAATGTGAGCCGATGAGCGCGCGCCAGGCTCCCGACCGCAACATCGCGCTCGAGCTCGTCCGCGTCACCGAGGCGGCGGCGATGGCCGCCGCACGGTGGATCGGTCGCGGCGACAAGGAGGAGGCCGATCAGGCTGCGGTCGACGCGATGCGCTTCGTCCTCGACAGCGTCTCGATCCGCGGCGTCGTCGTGATCGGCGAGGGCGAGAAGGACAAGGCGCCGATGCTCTACAACGGCGAGGAGGTGGGGAACGGGCAGGGCCCGGAGGTCGACGTCGCGGTCGATCCGCTCGAGGGGACGCGGCTGACCGCGCTCGGGCAGCCGAACGCGATCGCGGTCATCGCCGTCGCCGAGCGCGGCACGATGCTCTTTCCCGGGGCGGCCCTCTACATGGAGAAGATCGCCGTCGGCCCCGTCGCGCTCGACGCGATCGACATCGAGCGCAGCCCGACCGAGAACGTCGCCGCCGTCGCCGAGGCACTCGGCAAGACGGCGCGCGAGGTCGACGTCGTCGTGCTCGAGCGCGACCGCCATGAGGCGCTGATCGCCGAGCTGCGCGAGGCCGGCGCCCGCGTGCGCCTGATCCGCGACGGCGACGTCGCCCCGGCGATCGCGGCCGCGCAGCCGGGGACTGGCGTCGACATGCTCTACGGAATCGGCGGGACACCCGAGGGCGTCATCTCGGCGGCCGCGCTCAAGTGCGTGGGCGGCGGCATCCAGGCACGGCTCTGGCCCCGCAACGACGACGAGCGGCAACAGCTCGTCGACGCCGGCCTCGACCCGGCGCGCGTCCTCCGCACGGACGATCTCGTCTCCGGCGAGGACGTCTTCGTCGCGGCCACGGGGGTCACGACGGGCTCGCTCCTCCAGGGCGTCCAGTACACGCCCGGCGGCGCCGTCACCGACTCGATCGTGATGAGGTCGCGCTCGGGGACCGTGCGGCGCGTCGTCGCGCAGCAGTCGCTGGCCAAGCTGTCCGCCCTGACGGGCTTCGAGTACACCTAGACCGCGACGGCCTCCCGCTCCATCTCTGGTGCGTAGGTGCCGGTCCGAGCGGCGGCGTTCATCTTCGCGCGGTGGTAGTAGGCGCGCTGGCCGGCCTCGACGTTCTCCGCCTTGCCCGCCCACGCCTTCAGCGCCGGCGCCTGCAGCGCGCGGCCGTAGGAGAAGGACAGCTGCCACGGGTGCGGACCGCGCGCGTTCATCGCGTTCAGGTGCGCCGTCGCGTCCTCGTCCGACTGGCCCCCGGACAGGAAGACGATGCCCGGAACGGCCACCGGCACGTGCTTCGACAGCGTGTGCAGCGTTGCCTCGGCCACGTCGTCGACACCCGCGCGGCTGCTCGCCTCGTAGCCCGAGAGGACCATGTTCGGCTTGAGCAGCGTCCCCTCGACGTCGACGCGCTGGTCGAAAAGCTCGGTGTAGACCGCGGCGAGGACGCGGGAAGTGACGAAGCCGCTTCGCTCGATCGAGTGCGTCCCGTCCTGGAGCACCTCGGGCTCGACGATCGGCACGATCCCCGCCTCCTGGCAGAGAGCTGCGTAGCGGGCGAGTGCGTGCGCGTTCGTCCAGATGCAGTACTCGCTCGGCATCGTGTCCGTGATCGAGTACGTCGCGCGCCACTTCGCGAAGCGGGCGCCGAGCTCGCGGTACTCCTCGAGGCGCTGCCGCAGCCCGTCGAGGCCCTCGGTCACCGTCTCCCCTTCGGCATGTGCGAGCGGCTTCGCGCCCTGGTCGACCTTGATGCCCGGGATGACGCCCTTCGAGGCGAGCAGCTCCGGGAACGGCGTCCCGTCGTCGGCCTTCTGGCGGATCGTCTCGTCGAAGAGGATGACCCCGCTGATGAACTCCTCGACGCCCGGCGTCGTGAAGAGCAGGTTGCGGTAGGCGCGCCGGTTCTCCTCGGTGGACTCGACGCCGATCGTGTCGAAGCGCTTCTTGATGGTGCCGGTGCTCTCGTCGGCGGCGAGGATCCCCTTCCCCTCGGCGACGAGAGCGCGCGCGGTCTCGTGCAGCTCGGTGTTCGGCATGGGAAATCTCCCTGTCTCGCGGTCTCGGGATTCCATTATGGCCGGGCTACAATCGCGCCAGTCGGCGGACGTAGCTCAGCTGGTAGAGCATTGGCTTCCCAAGCCAAGGGTCGCGGGTTCGAATCCCGTCGTCCGCTTTCCGCCATGAAGCCACGTCTCGTAGGGATCAACCACGTTGCATTGCAGGTGGACGATCTCGAGGAAGCGGTTGCGTTCTACACCGACCTGTTCGAGCCGACGGCGGTCGACCGCAGCGAGCCGGACGCGGCGTTCCTCGAGATCGGCGACCAGTTCGTGGCCTTGTTCGAGCGCGGCTCGCGCGAGGAGGAGGCGCATTTCGGGCTGGTCGTGGACGACAAGCAGGCGGCACGGCGCGCGCTCGAGGAGGCAGGGGCGGAGATCCTCCCAGGCCCGCGCCTCGACTTCCGCGACCCGAGCGGGAACCGGGTCCAGGTCGTGCAGTACGACCAGGTCCAGTTCACGAAGACCCGCCGCGTGCTGGACGGGATGGGCCTCGAGCTCGCCAAGTCGGAGCAGGCGCTCGAGGAGCTGCGAGCAAAGGGGCTCGCCGACTAGGGCTCCGGACGGAAATCCTCGTCGGTCGTCGGGCCTAGCGCCTCGGAGCCTGCCGGCGGACCGGGTCGCGGTGAGGCTCGTTGTCGAGGAAGAGCATGCGAGCGACGTCCGCCAGCATGAGGAGCATCACGACCACGGCTACCGCGTCGACGATCACCTACTCGTCTTACCCCTGACCGCGGCTTCCGACTCCAGCCGTTCGACCAGGATCGCCGGGACGATCAGCGCCAGGCATCTGCCAGCTTGCGACGCGTCTCCATCAGGTGCTCGGGGATGACCTTGATGTCGGCCAGCACGGGCATGAAGTTCGTGTCGCCGTTCCAGCGGGGAACGACATGGACGTGGCCGTGGTCGACGATGCCGGCGCCGGCGACGCGGCCGAGGTTCCAGCCGACGTTGAAGCCCTCGGGCGCGAAGACCGTCCGCAGCGCCTCGATCGCCTCGACCGCGAGGCGTTGCACCTCGAGCGTCTCGGCCTCCGCGAGATCGTCGAACGCCGAGCCGTGCCGATACGGCGCGACCATGAGGTGCCCGGAGGAGTACGGGAACTTGTTGAGCAGGGCAAAGGCGAGCTCGCCGCGGTGGATCACGAGCTCCGGCTCGTCCTCGGGGAGCGCGGCGGCGCGGCAGAAGACGCAGCCGTCGGCGTCGTCCGCGTGCTGGACGTACTCGAGCCGCCAGGGCGCCCAGAGCTGCTTCACGGAGCGGAGGCTACTAGCGCGCCGCCGAGCCGCCTTGTAGCATCGCGCGCATGATGAAATGGCTAAAGAACCTCTTCGGCGGCTCCGAGTCCTCGACCACGAGCGAGCCGGCCGCGGCGCCAACGCCCTCCGCACCTCCGTCGACGCCTCCCCAGCCCCCCGCGGACGCGGCCATGGGCGAGGACGTCACGTCGGAGCCGGCGGGCGACCCGCCTGCCTAGGCCTCGGGCACCTCAGTCAGAGCCACCGCCGCCAGCGGAAGAAGGCGAGCATGCCGACGACGGTCGCGGCCATGAGCCCGAGTGAGGCCCAGAACGCACCCCACCCGTTGAAGCCGGGGAAGTGGACGTTCATGCCGAAGAAGCCGGTGATGAACGTCAGCGGCGTCAGGACGACGAGAAAGATCGTGAGGACGTAGAGGATGTCGTTCTGCTGGTGGGTGATGAGCGACTCGTTCGTGTCCTCCAGCGCCTCCACGACCTCTTTGTAGTTGTCGAGCAGGTCCCAGATGCGTTCGCTCGCGTCGATGATGTCGTCGAAGTACGGCACGAGATCCTCGGGAAGGAAGCGCTCGATGCCGCGCTCGAGCTGGCGCAGCGTCGGCCGCTGCGGCTTGATGATCTTGCGGTAGGAGATGATCTCCTGCTTGACGCGGTGGATATCGCGGACGAGCTCCTTCGCGCCCTCGCTCGCCAGGCTGATGTCCTCGTCGATCTGCTCGAGCTTGAAGCCGATCTTGTCGAGGATCGGGAAGCAGTAGTCGTAGAGGTCGTCGAGCGCCTCGTAGAGCAGCCGGCCCGATCCGCGCGAGAGAAGCTGGTGCCGGAAGGCCTCGTTCTCCCAGCAGCGGCGAAAGAGCAGCGTGACCGGCCGCAGCTCGACAGCCGGCAGCGTGACGAGGTAGTCCGGGCCCAGGAAGAAGTCGAGCTCGCCCGCGTTGAGCCGGCCGACGGTCTTGTCGTAGACCGGGAAATGGAGGACGCCGAAGAGGTAGCTGCGCTCGAGCTCCTCCTCCGCGTAGACGTCGATCTTCGGCCGCTGGCGGCGCGAGAGGACGTCCTCGACGTCGAGCGGATGCCAGCGGAAGCGGCTCGCGAGCATCTGCGCCTCCTCCGTCGTCGGAGCGAGGAGGTGAACCCAGGTGACGCCGTCGCTAGCGAGCTCGGTGATGCGCGGCCGCGTCTCCACGACCGGGGGCCCCGGCACGGCGCGGCGTGAACGGATGCGCGGCAGGCTGGGCACCGGTACTGAGGGGGTCGGCGGTCGCGGGCATGGCCCGGGAATGCTACCCGCTCGCCGTGACTGCCATGGGCGCAGGCGCCTCTCCGAGCGGCGTCCGGCGCACCCGTTCCGGAAGCCGCGGCTCGAGCACGAGCGAGCCCACGGCGCAGGCGATGTTGACCGCCGCGGCGATCGGCCACAGTAGAAGCGGCCGGTGCTGGAGGAAGAAGCCCCCGACGGCCGGGCCGACGATCCAGCCGATCTGCCAGGAGATGCTCGCGGCCGCGAGGTAGCGGCCGACGAGTTGCGGCGGCGCGAGGTCGACGCTGAGCGGAGCGTGGATCGCCCCGTGCAGGCACTCCCCGACCGCGAAGACGAGCATCGCGGCGGCGAGGATCCCGAACGCCTCGGTGGCGCGGGTCCACGAGCCGGCCGCCCAGACGGCGAGCAGCGAGGCCGCCCAGAGCACGCCCATGAGCGCGAAGCCACGCATCCGGCGCCGCCCTTCGGAGAGCTTCACGACGGGGAGCTGGAAGAGGACGACTCCGATCGCGTCGAGCGCGAACACAATGCCGACCTCCTTCTCGCTGATCCCGGCCACGTTCTTCCCGAACGCGGGCAGCAACTCGACGACGAGCGAGATCGCGGCCGTCATGAACGCCGCGTTCAACAGCGTGTAGGCCACGAAGATGCGGTCGTGGAGCACCGCGCGCCAGCTGCCGCCGAGCCGCCCCTCGTGCAGTGCCGGAGCATGCACGCGCGCGAGGACGAGCATGTAGCCGACGAACGTCACGCAATCGATCGCGAAGAGGACGGTGAACGTCTCCGGGTGCCCTACCGATGCGATCAGGCCGGCGACGACCCCACCGATCGCGACGCCGACGTTCATCGCGAGCCGCTGCAGGGCGTAGGCGGGCGCGCGGCGGACGGCCGGCGTCAGGGCCGCGAGGAGAGCCGACTGCGACGGCCAGAACGCGCCGCTGCCGATCCCCCAGAGCGTGTAGATCGCGAAGGCCTGCCACGCCGTCCGGATCAGCGGCATCAGCGCGAACGCGACCGTCATCACCATCAGCGCGCCGAGCAGCACGCGCTTCGGGCCGACGCGGTCCGACAGCGTGCCGCCGAGGAAGCCGCTCGCCAGCGCGGCCGCCGACTGGACGGCCGCCGCACTGCCGGCCAGCCCGAACGGGATTCCGCGCACGTTGTGGAGGTAGATGAGGAGGAACGGGAGGACGACGCCGTTCCCGAACGCGTTGACGAGCGCGCCGAGCTCGAGCACGTAGACCGGCCGTGGCAGGCGCGGGTCGAGGCTGCGCAGATAGGCGGCGGGCGGGCCCACGATCTGAACCTAGCCCGCGAGCAGCCGGGCTACCGCGAGTTACCGGCGTCGACGCGGCGCGACGTCAATCAGGGCAAGTCAGCAGCGCCCTGGCACTGCTACGCGCGGCGCGACGCGCAGGGGGCGTCCACCACAGAGCGGGCTGCGGGAGATCCTTCGGGTAGCCGTGCTGGCTGAGGCGAGCGCGCTCGCACACGAGCGCTTCGCGCACTTCGGAGTTGAGATCGCCCAGGGCGTCCAGCAGGGCCGGGCCGACCAGCCAACCACGAACCCGCTCCTCGACTATCCGAAACTCGTGTCTCGCCGCAGCAATCACGTGCCTACCTCGCTCTCCCCCGGTCGATGCCATAGCCGCATCCGTGTCGTAGGTCGGCGCCGCGCGACGGCATACACCCGTTCGGACTGGTCGGAGCCACCGGAGGTCCAATAACGGTCGCTCGAGGATCTGGCCGACGAGTGTCGCGATGCGCCCGGCAGGAATCGAACAGCCCTACTAACAGCAATTTTTTTTCGGCGTCTAGGTACGCACCGAGCGCGCGCGTCGGGTCAGAGAATTAGCCTCGAGAATGTGGGAATCGAGGCGTTGGTCGTCCTCTGGGTGGGCATCGCGACGGTACTGGCGCAGCTCGTGGGCTGCCAATAGGGCCGGCCTACAGCGAACTTCTCACGCTGCTGCGCTCCGTCTGGGCACGCACCCTGTGTCAAAGTAACTTCAAGAGGCGGGCTTCGGTCCAGTTCCCCCTTCCCGAGGCCCGCCTCGTTCTTCTCTTCACCACATCAGAGCGCCGGCTTGAGAGTTGAGGCTGAGGCTTTGCATACGGCTTACACAAGCGTCAAGCGGACTGCTAGCGTCGGCGCTGCCCGGCCGGCCGACTCGTGTAACCATGCGGGTTTCGCTCAACCGTGCGGCTGAACATGCGCCCGGCAGGAATCGAACCTGCGACCTCGCGCTCCGGAGGCGCGCGCTCTATCCCCTGAGCTACGGGCGCCCGGGACAGCCAGTCTAGCGCTGGGCCTTCATTGGTACGTTCCGGCCGTGGACGTCTCCGCGCGGATCGTCACGCTCGAGCTGGCGGAGACCTTCGTGATCTCCCGCAGCGCCAGCGACACCGCGGACGTTCTCGTCGTCGAGCTGCGTCATTCAGGCGTTTCCGGCTTCGGCGAGGCGGCGGCGATCGACCGCTACGGCGAGTCGGCCGCGTCGGCGCACGCGTACGTCGAGGAGCACGCGGAGCTGCTGGGCGACGACCCGTTCGCGCTCGAGGAGGTGATGGAGCGGTTGCCCGCCCGCGAGTTCGCGGCGCGGGCGGCGGTCGACGCAGCGATCCACGACCTGCAGGGCAAGCTGCTCGGCCAGCCCGTCTGGCGGCTGCTGGGGCTGCGCCGCGCCGGACCGCCGACGAGCTGGACGGTGTGGCTCGGCGATCCCGACGACATGGCGCGCCGCGCGGAGAAGGCTCTCGCCCGGTTCCGACGCCTCAAGCTCAAGCTCGGCGGCGGGGACGGGCTCGACGTGGAGCGCGTGCGCGCCGTTCGCGGAGTCGCCGGCGATCTGCCGCTGCAGGTCGATGTCAACGAGGCGTGGAGCCTCGACGAGGCCCTCGACGCGCTCCCCCGGCTGGCAGAGCTTGGCATCGCGTACTGCGAGCAGCCGTTGCCGGCGGGAGATGCGGGCGGCCCGGAGTTGAAGGAGTGCTCCCCGCTCCCGATCTACGTCGACGAGGACTGCCATGCGCTTGCCGACGTCCCGGCGTGCGCGGCGCGCGCCCACGGGGTCAACGTGAAGCTGGCGAAGTCTGGAGGGATACGCGAAGCGGTGCGGATGGTGCACGCCGCCCGTGCGCTCGACCTTGGCTGCATGCTCGGCTGCATGGTCGAATCGGGGCTCGCCATCTCGGCGGCCGCGCAGATCGCGTCCCTCTTCGACCACATCGACCTCGACGGCAACCTCCTGCTCGCGCGCGACCCGTGGCCGGGCGTGCCGTTCGCCGACGGCGTACAGCTTCCACCCGACGAACCGGGGCTCGGTGTCCACGCGGTACCTGCTGCTCGCTGAAGGCTTCTCCGGCGACCCGCTCTACGGGAAGACGATGCGCGGCGTGCTGCGCTACCGGCGCGAGGACGTCGCCGCGATCCTCGACTCCACGCGCGTCGGGGAGACAGAGGACGGCGTGCCCGTGGTCGGGAGCGTCGACGAAGCGCTCCTGCTCGGGCCGACGACGGCGCTCGTAGGGGTCGTGACACAGGGCGGGCGCTTCCCGCCAGCCTGGCTGGCGCTCCTCCGCGCCTGCATCGAGCACGGCCTCGACGTCGAGAACGGCCTCCACGTCTTCCTCGGCGACGATCCCGAGCTCCGGAAGCTCGCGGAGGAGCGGGGCGTCGAGCTGCGCGACCTGCGGCGGCCGCCCGCGGAGCTCTCGACCGCGACCGGCGCCAACCTCGGGGTCGACGCGACGATCGTTCTCACCGTCGGCTCCGACTGCGCGATCGGGAAGATGACCGTCTCGCTGGAGCTCGACCTCGAGGCGCGGCGGCGCGACCTGCGCTCGGTCTTCGTCCCGACCGGACAGACCGGCATCGCGATCGCGGGCTGGGGAATCGCGGTCGACGCCGTGGTGGCCGACTTCGTCGCGGGCGCGGCCGAACGGCTCGTCGTCGAGGGGTGGGCGCGCGGCGGCGAGCTGCTCTGGGTCGAAGGCCAGGGCTCGCTCCTGCACCCGGTCTACTCCGGCGTCACGCTCGGCCTCTACCACGGGAGCGTCCCGCATCTGCTCGTGCTCTGCCACGAGCCCGGCCGGACCGAGATCGAGGGAGCAGGGGGAGGGCCGCACCGGATCCCCCCGCTCGGCGACCTCGTCGAGCTGCACGAGCGGCTCGCCCTGCCGGCGCGTCGCGCGCGAGTCGCGGCGGTGGCGCTGAACACGCGGGCGCTCGCGGAGGACGACGCGCGGGCAGCGATCGCGGCGGCGGAGGAGGAGACCGGGCTGCCGGCCGACGATCCGGTGCGCTTCGGAGCCGCGAGGCTCGTCGACGCCGTGCTCGCGGCGGCGCCGTAGCTGTGCTGGTCGCGGTCGTCTCCGACACCCACCTCCCGCGCGGCACGCGGCGCCTTCCGGAGCCCTGCGTCGAGCGCCTCCGCTCGGCCGACATGGTGCTCCATGCGGGTGACGTCGTCGGCGTGTCTGCGTTCGAGGAGCTGGCTGCGCTCGGGCCGCCCGTGCACGCCGTCCACGGGAACATGGACGACGTCACGCTGACGGACCGCCTGCCCGAGGCCCTCGTCGTCGACGTCGGCGGGCTTCGAATCGGGATGACGCACGACGCCGGGCCTCGAGCCGGCCGGGAGGCGCGGCTGATGCGGCGCTTTCCCGGGTGCGCGGCCGTCGTCTACGGCCACACGCACGAGCCGCAAGTCGAGCGCGTGGGGGAGGTGTGGATCCTCAACCCCGGCTCTCCGACCGAACGGCGGCGGGCGCCGTCGCGCACGATGCTCCTGCTCGAGGTGGCGAGCCACCAGATCGACCCGGAGCTGATCCGATTCGCTTGACAAACGAACAGACGTTCGCCTATCATGCGAACAGATGTTCGGGAAGTTCCTGATCCTGCTCTGTGCCGCGGCGCTCGCCGTCGGGCTGGCGGCCCACAGCTCGAACGGCGCGGGGCCAAGGCACATCTACGTCGTGCGGCCGGGCGACACGCTCTGGCTGGTCGCCGAGCGAACCTCTTCCGGCGACCCGCGCGAGGGCGTCTGGAAGCTCGAGCAGCGGAACCACCTCGCCTCCGCGACGATCGTTCCGGGCGAAAAGCTCCTCGTGCCCTAGCTAGGACGCCGGCGGGAGCTCGATGCCGGAGACGTAGACCTTCTCGCCGCGGAAGAGCCGCAGCTCGGGGTCCCACGGGAACCAGATCACGACCTTCCACTCGAGCCGGTCTTCGCTGGGAGGGGTGCCGAGCCAGGGTGCCCGCTGCGTGGCCGTCACGTTCGCCTCCTCGCACACCCCCTGCGGTCCGATCACGATGTCGGTCAGGTCGAAGCGGATGTCCGGGAAGGCGGTCAGCAGCTCGGTGTAGAAGCGGCGGGCGCCGTCATGCCCTTCCCAGCGGTGGCCGGTCTGGACGAGCTCGTAGACGCAGTCGGGCGTCAGCGTCGAGATCAGTCCGGCGAGATCGCGGGCGTCCTCGGCGAGCGAGTGCTTCTTGTAGAGCTCCCGCACGTCGCGGTAGAGCTCGGGCGTCACCTCGCGCCGGTAGACCTCGAGCACAGTCGGATCGGCCACGGCACGAGCCTATCGCGGCGCGGTGCTCAGACGGAGATGAGCTCGCCGGCCGCCGAATCCGTGGCGAACAGCTCGGGCGCGCGCTCCACGAGCACGGCGAAGGCATCGACGACCGATGGAGAGAACTGCGTGCCGCGGTTGCGCACGATCTCCTCTGTCGCGTCCTCGAGCGTCCGGGCGTCGCTGTACGGCCGGTCCGTCGTCATCGCGTCGAGTGCGTCGGCCAGGCCGACGATCGCGGCTTCGAGCGGGATCGCATCGCCGCGCAGCCGGTCCGGGTAGCCGTTGCCGTCCCAGCGCTCGTGATGGTGGAGGATCGCGGGCACGGCGGTGCGAAGCCGGTTGAGCCGGCCGACGATGCGCGCGCCGTCCTGTGGATGGCGCTTCACGACCTCGAACTCGAGCTCGGTCAGGCGGGCCGGCTTCATGAGAATCGCGTCCGGGACGGCGATCTTGCCGATGTCGTGGAAGAGCCCCGCGAAGCGCAACACGTTCAGCCGCTCCTGCTCGAGCCCGAGCTCCTCGCCGAGGGCGACCGCGATCCGCTGCACACGCTGGGAGTGCCCCGCGGTATACGGATCCTTCGCGTCGACCGTGGCGTTGAGGCTTTCGACCGCCTCGAGGGCGCTCTCCTCGAGCAGCCGGTTGGACTCGATGAGACGCATGGTCCGCGCCTGGAGCGTTTTGTTCTGACGGTTGAGCGTCCGCGACGCGCCGCGCACGAGCAGCGCGAGCACGGCCCAGAGCGCCGCCAGGACAGCGCCGACCGCGAGCCAGAGAGTCCGGCGGCGCGACCCGATCAGCCGGCCGAGCGCTCTCGGGTCGGCATAGATCTCGTAGGCCCCGATCGCACGCGTGCCGGACGTGTTCTCGATCGGCGCATAGACCTCGAACAGATGGTGCACGCCGTGCTCACGCGCCAGCTCGTTCCGCTCGAAAGCGTCCTCGTTCTTGGCACCGCCGCCGGTGCCGACGAGGGCTGCCATCGGCCGGTTGTCGTCGATCGCGTCGCGGAGCTCGTCGTCCGGCGGGAAGCGATTGCCGATCCGTTCCTGGTCACGGTTCGTCCAGGCCAGCACGCCGTTCGACTGCCAGACCTTCACGCTGAGGATGTCCGGCTGCCTGCGAAAGCCCGCCGAAAGGCGCGCGACGTTCTGCCTCGCGACCACTACGTGATTGCCGCGAACGAGCGCGGGGCCGACGACGCCGTCGACGTAGCGGGCGAGTGCGGATCGCTCGGCGCCGAGGGCTTCGGTGGTCAACGAGCGGGAGAGGAGCCAGCCGAGCGTCACGCCGGCGCTCGCGCAGATCACCGCCGATGCGAGCAGAAAGATTCGAAGGAGTGTGAGCGACCGCTCGAGGTCGCGCCCACGCCGGAGGCGCCGCATGCCCTCGTCCACCGGCGATATATCGGCCGCGCGGCCCGGTGAGATTAGCCCCGCGTTCCTAGAATCGCCGGGTGGACCTCGATGTCGTCTTCCTCGGCACCGCCGCCTCGATGCCGACGGCGCAACGGGGACCCGCCGCGCTGCTCGTCCGGCGCGGCAGCGAGCGGCTCCTCTTTGACTGCGGAGAGGGGACGCAGCGACAGCTGCAGCGGTCGGCGGTCGGCCTGCCCGATCTGCAGGAGATCTTTCTCACGCACTTCCATGCCGACCATTTTCTCGGGCTGCCGGGAATGCTGAAGACGTTCGCGCTGCGCGGCCGAGACGAGACGCCGCTTACGGTCTACGGACCCCGCGGCCTGCGAGAGCTGTTCAAGCAGCTGCGCCCCTTCGTCGGCCGGCTCCCGTATCCGCTGGCCCCCGTCGAGCTCGAACCGGGGGAGAGGCTGGAGCGCGGCGACTACGCGATCGAGGGGTTCCCGGTCGAGCACGGCCCCGACGCGCTCGGCTACGCGATCGTCGAGCAGGAGCGGCCCGGGCGTTTCGACGTGGCTGCGGCCGACGCGCTCGGCGTGCCGCCCGGCCCGGCGCGCGGACAGTTGCAGGCGGGGGAGGACGTGGCGGTCGCGTCGGGACGCACCGTCTCGCCGGCAGACGTGCTGGGCGAGCCGCGCCCTGGCCGGAAGCTGGTCCTCACCGGCGACACCGCACCGTCGCCGCTCGTCGTGCAGGTCGCTCACGGCGCCGACCTGCTCGTGCACGAGGCGAGCTTCCTCACGGAGGAGGCGGAGCGCGCACGGGAGACGATGCACTCGACGGCGGCGCAGGCCGCCGAGGTGGCACGCCTCGCCCAGGTGCGCCTGCTCGCCCTCACCCACGTCTCGCCGCGCTACTTCGGGCCGGAGCTGGCCGATGAGGCGCGCGACGTCTTTCCCGAAACCGTCGTCCCCCGGGACTTCGACCTGATCGAGGTGCCGTTCCCCGAGCGCGGCGCGCCGCGGCTCGTCAAGAGCGGTGCGCGGCCTCCACGGCCCGACGTGGACACCGAGCCCGCCGAAGCCCCTATGATCGAGCCCGTATGAGCGGGATGGTCCAGGTCGCGATGGCCGGCGACGTCGCAGAGGCGGAGGAGATCCAGGAGATCCTCCGCAATGCGGGCATCGAGTCGTCGATCGAGCAGTCGCCGGAGGACGACGCTGTGAGCGTCCTCGTCCCCGAGGCGGCGCTCGAGACGGCGCAGGACGCGATCGAGGCATTGACCGAGCCTGACGAGCTCATCTCCGAGCCGTAGACTCCGGGTGATGCCGACCATGGCCTTCCTCCGTGGCAGGGCGCGCCTCACCGCAGGCGCGGCCACGCGGCCGCCACTCTCTTCGTAGTCGCGCCTTCGCTGACGAGCTCGTTCGCGACGCCGCCGTCGTGCCCGGCACGCTCGTGCTCGATCTCGGCGCCGGCAGTGGCAACCTGACCCGTGCGCTCGCGGACGCAGGCGCCCGCGTCCGCGCAGTCGAGCTCGATCGCGCTGCGCTGCGACAGCTCCGCGCACGCTTCGGCGGCGACCCCCGCGTCGAGGTGGTGGAGGGGGATGCCACGGCGCTGCCGCTGCCGCGTGAGCCGTTTGCCGTCGTCGCGAACCTGCCGTTCAGCGCGGGCACCGCGATCCTGCGCCGGCTGCTCGGAGATCCCCGCGTACCGCTTACGCGGCTCGACGCGATCGTGGAGTGGGGGCTCGCGGCGAAGCGGAGCGCGGTCTGGCCGTCGACGCTGCTCGGGTGCACGTGGGCCGTGCGGTACGAGCTGCGCCTCGTCCGTCGCGTGCCGCGTGCCTGCTTCGCCCCTCCGCCGGCCGTCGACGCCGCGGTGCTCCGAGCCGTGAGACGCCCGGAGCCCCTCGTCCCGCCGGCGCAGGCAGCGGCGTACGAGGCGCTGCTCCACCGGGCGTTCGCGGCGCAGGCGCCGCTCGACAGGATCCTTCCGCGCGGCCTTGTGCGGCGGGCCGCCCAGGAGCTCGGCTTCGACCCGCACGCCGCCGCGCGGGACCTCGACGCCTGGCAGTGGTCCCGGCTCTACGCCGCGGTCAGATCTGCCACGCCCCGCCCACGAGCAGCGGAAGCTCGTCGCCGCCGCGGGTCACGCCGCTGACCGCGACCTCGTCAGAGCCGATCATGAAGTCGATGTGGATCTCGCTCTCGTTGATCAGCGGCAGGTCGGCGGGATCGCCGATCGGGCTCGCGTAGGCGTCGCCGAGCGCGACGTGGCTCGCCGCGTTCTCGTCGAGCAGCGTGTTGAAGAAGGTCCGGCCGAGGCGGCCGATCCGGCTCTTGCCGTCGACGAGCGCGACCTCGCCGAGCCGTGTGGCCCCCTCGTCCGTGGCGCAGTGCTGCCGCAGCGTGTCCGCGTTCGTGTCCGCCTCGATCTCGACGGCCCGGCCGCGCTCGAAGCGCATCCGGAGCCCCGTCACGATCGAGCCGCCCACGTCGAGCGGCTTCGTCGAGGTCACGACACCCTCCGTCCGCTCGGGGTCGGGTGTCGTGAAGATCTCCTCCGTCGGGAGGTTCGGCACATGGTTGATGCCGCTGCGCGTCGTCGCGCCGCCGCCCTCCTTCGCGAAGCACGAGCTGGCGAGAAGGCCGACGGTGAGGTCGGTACCAGCCCCGACGAAACGCAGCGCGTCGAGCTCGAGCTCGTCCAGGCGCGATGCGACCTCCCACATCTCGCCGAGCCGCCGCCGCCAGGCCTCGGCAGGGTCTGGGTCGTCGAGCCTGCAGACATGAGCGACGTCGCGCCAGAGCGCATCGATCGCCGCGCCGGACTCCAGCTCCGGGAAGACGAGGCGCGCCCATCGCTCGGTTGGGAACGGTGAGACCGTCCAGGCGACGGACCGGTCCTCGAGCACCTTGAACAGCTCGGGCACGGTGGGCAGCCGGTCACGGCCGGCCCGCGCGGCGTCCACTCCGTCGAGAAGGCCGGGCGGGATGAAGGGCGTGAGCACGATCCGTGCGGCACCGAGGTCGCCGAGGTCGAGCATCCGCCGCCCGAGCCACGGCGGCACCCACTCGAGCGAGTCGTCGGGTGCCGCCTCGATCCGAGTCCGCTTCACGAGCGCGTCGAAGTAGACGACGTCGACATAGCGCGCGCCGCGCTCGTAGGCACGGCGGGCGAGGCGTCGCACGAACGGAGCCGCCTCGAGCGCCCCCTCGATTGCCACCACCTGGTCGGGCTGAACGTTCGCGCCGAAGCCGACGATGAGGTCGGCGTAGCGGTCGAGCAGGTCCTCGTCCACGGGCGGGACGGTATAGCGTCGGGACTGCCCTCCGGCAGGTGTCCGACGGGGCAGCTAGAGTCGCTTCAGCACGAACCCCTTTAACCCGGTCCAGCGAGGCCGGAAAGGAGTCGGATGAGCACGCACGCCCCCGTACAGGGGAAAACTCTCCTCGATGCCGACGGGCTGGGGCGCACGCTCTCCCGCATCGCGCACGAGATCATCGAGGCGAATCCCGCGCTCGACGAGGTGGCGCTCGTCGGGATCCAGACCCGCGGCGTCCCACTTGCACGGCGGCTGGCGCGCCTGATCGAGGAGCGCGCCGGCGTCGCGCCCGCGCTCGGCGCCGTCGACATCACCTTCTACCGCGACGACGTCACTGTTCGCGGCGGGGAGGCGCCCCTCGCGGCGCAACCGCTCGTCCGGGCTACGCAGCTCGACTTCCCGCTCGACGGGAGGACGGTCGTCCTCGTCGACGACGTCCTCTACACGGGTCGCACGATCCGCGCCGCGATCGAGGCGCTCTTCGACTACGGTCGGCCGGCGCGCGTCCAGCTCGCCGTGCTCGTCGACCGCGGCCACCGCGAGCTGCCGATTCGGCCGGACTACGTCGGCAAGAACCTGCCCACCGCGCGCGGCGAGCGGATCCAGGTGCAGCTCGTCGAGGTGGACGAGCTCGATGCCGTCCTGCTCGTCTCGACCCCCGAGGAGGAGAGCTCATGATTCGCCTCGTCAAGGACGACCTCCGGCCACCGGCGGAGCCGCCGAAGCGGCATCTCCTCTCGGTCGGCGACCTGACACGCGGCGACGTCGATCGCCTGCTCGGCACGGCGCGCACGTTCGCGACCTCGCTCGAGCGACACGTGAAGAAGCTGCCGACGCTCAAGGGGCACCTCGTCGTGAACCTCTTCTACGAGTCCTCGACCCGCACGTCGGCCTCCTTCGAGCTCGCCGCGAAGCGGCTCTCGGCGGACACGCTCACCATCAAGTCGGTCGGCTCCTCGGTGGACAAGGGCGAGTCCCTCAGGGACACGGCGCTCACACTCGGGGCGTACGACCCCGACGTGATCGTGATCCGGCACCCCCAGATCGGGGCGCCGCAGCTCGTCGCCGCCGCCACCGACGCCCACGTCGTCAACGCCGGCGACGGCAAGCACCAGCATCCGACGCAGGCGCTGCTCGACCTCTACACGCTACGGGAGGAGCTCGGGCGGCTCGATGGCCTCCACGTCGCGATCGTCGGCGACGTCCTCCACTCGCGCGTGGCGCGCTCGCTCCTGCAGGCGTTCTCGCTCGTCGGGATCCGCACGACGCTCGTCGGCCCGCCGGCGCTGCTGCCACGGGAGCTCCCGGCGGAGACGACCGTGGACATCGGCGCGATCGCCGACGCCGACGTCGTCTACGTCCTCCGGATGCAGAACGAACGGATGGAGGCGGGGGCGAACTTCGTCCCGAGCCTGCGGGAGTACACCGCGCGCTGGGGGATCACGCCCGAGCGGCTGCGCCCGGGGCAGAAGGTCATGCACCCCGGGCCGATGAACCGTGGGGTCGAGATCGACCCGCGCGTCGCCGACTCGCCCGACTCGCTGATCACGACGGAGGTCCGCGCAGGGCTCGTCGTGAGGATGGCCGTCCTCTACGACCTGCTCACCGGCGGCCCGGTCGGAGTGCAGGCGCTCGTAGCCGCGGAGGTGGCGTGATGCTCTGGCAGAAGGATCTCCCCGGCGCGAACCTCGTCATCCGCGGTGCCCGCGTGCTCGATCCGGCCGAGGGAGTCGATGCGCGCCTCGAGGTCCGTATCGACGGAGGAACGATCGTCGAGGTCGCCGAGCGTGTGGACGCGAACGAGCACCGCGTCGTCGAGGCCGACGGGCTCGTCCTCGCGCCGGCCTTCGTCGATCCGCACGTCCACCTGCGCACGCCGGGCCGCGAGGACGAGGAGACCGTCGCAAGCGGCACCGCCGCTGCCGCGGCCGGCGGCTACTGCGCGATCCTCGCCATGCCGAACACCGATCCGGTCGTCGACTCGGCGGCCACGTTCGGAGCCCTCGTCGAGACCGCGCGCCGCGAGGCCGAGGTTCCCGTCGGCTTCCTCGCCGCGATCACGCGCGGGCAGCGCGGGGAGGAGCTGACCGAGATGGGCGAGCTCGCCGAGACCGGCGCGGTCGCCTTCTCCGACGACGGCGTGCCCGTCGCCTCAGCGGGGCTCATGCGCCGCGCGCTCCAGTACGCATCGATCACCGACCGGCCCCTCGCGCTCCATTGCGAGGAGCCGACGCTCTCGCACGGCGGCCACGTCCACGAGGGACGCGTCGCCGCCGAGCTGGGCTTCGCCGGCTATCCGTCCGTCGCCGAGTCCGTCGCGGTCGAGCGCGATCTCTCCCTGGCCGGCTACGAACATGGCCGTGTCCATGTCCTCCACCTCTCGGCGGCCGAGTCGGTCGACGCCCTCCGGCGCGCCCGCGAGGCGGGCGTGGCGGCGAGCGGGGAAGCCACCCCGCACCACCTCGTCCTCACCGACGACGCGGTCCGCTCGCTCGACCCGAACGTGAAGATGAATCCGCCGCTGCGGGCCGAGCAGGACCGGCTCGCGCTGCTCGAGGCACTGCGGGACGGGACGATCGAGGCGATCGCGACCGACCACGCGCCGCACGCGTCGCAGGAGAAGGACGTGCCGTTCGAGGCGGCGCCGTTCGGCGTCACCGGCCTCGAGACGGCGTTCGCCGCGCTCTACACGCACCTGGTCGAGCCGGGGCTGCTGTCGCTCGAGACGCTGCTCGAGCGGCTGTCGGCCGGGCCGGCGCGGATCTTCGGCCTCGATCGGCCGCGCGTGGCCGCCGGCGCGAGGGCGAACCTCGTCCTCCTCGACCTCGAACGCCCGTGGACGGTCGGCGAGCAGCCCTTCCGCTCGCGGTCGGCGAACTCGTGGCTGCTCGGCTCGACGCTGACCGGCGCGGTGGCGATGACCCTGGCGGGCGGGGCGCCGGTCTACGAAGCAAGCGGAGCGCACCAGTGAGCTACCTCGCCCTGGCGGACGGGACGGTCTGGCACGGCCAGTCGGTCGGCGCGGAGGGCCACGCGCTCGGCGAAGCCGTCTTCACCACCGGCATGTCCGGCTACCAGGAGGCGGTCACCGATCCGAGCTTCGAGGACCAGCTCGTCTGCTTCACCGCGCCGATGATCGGCAACTACGGGGTGGCCGAGGGGCGGAGCGAGTCGGCCCGCACCCACGCGCGCGCCGTGCTCATGCGCGAGGCGCGTGGGCCGGACTGGACGGACTGGCTGCGCCAGCACGGGGTCGTCGCGCTCACCGGGATCGACACGCGGAGCCTCGTCCTCCATCTGCGCGACGCCGGGGCCGCGCCGGGGATCGCCGTTGCCTCCGGCCTCGCGGTCGAGGACGCGATCGAGCTCGCGGCGCAGCAGCCGCCCATGGTCGGGCGCGCGCTCGTCGAGGGGGTCTCGACCGACGAGCCGTACGTCTTCACGGAAGAGGGTCGCGTGCGGATCGCGGTCGCGGACTACGGGGTCAAGCGCTCCGTTCTGCGCCGGATCGCCAAGGCCGGCGCGGCGGTGACCGTCCATCCGCACGACACGGATGCCGACGAGCTCGCGGGCTACGACGGCGTCCTCCTCTCGCCGGGCCCCGGCGACCCAGAGCCGCTCGAGGCCGAGACGCAGACCGTGCGCGAGCTTCTCGGCCGGACGCACGTGCTCGGCATCTGCCTCGGCCACCAGCTGATCGCCCGCGCGACCGGCCACGAGACGTACAAGCTCCCGTTCGGCCACCGCGGCGCGAACCACCCGGTGCACGAGCGGCTCTCGGGCCGGGTGCTCGTTACGAGCCAGAACCACGGCTTTGCCGTGCGGCCGAGCGAGGCCGCCGAGGTGTCGCACGTCTCGCTCTACGACGGGACCGTTGAGGGCCTCGAGCTGCCGGAGCTGCGCGCCCGCTCGCTCCAGTTCCATCCGGAGGCGGGGCCCGGGCCGCACGACGCGTGGCCTTTGCTCGATGCGTGGGTGAACGAGGTGGCCGATGCCACGGCGTAACGACCTCGAGAGCATCTGCATCGTCGGCTCCGGGCCGATCGTGATCGGCCAGGCCGCCGAGTTCGACTACGCGGGCTGTCAGGCGCTGAAGGTGCTGCGGGAGGACGGCTTCCGCACGATCGTCGTCAACTCGAACCCGGCGACGATCATGACCGACCCCGGGTTCGCAGACCGGACGTACCTCGAGCCGCTCGACATGGAGTCGGTCGCCGAGGTGCTGCGCCTCGAGCGTCCCGACGCGCTCCTGCCCACGATGGGAGGCCAGACGGCGCTCAACCTCGCTCGCGAGCTCGCCAACGCCGGCGTCCTCGACGAGCTCGGGATCGAGCTGATCGGCGCACGCCTCGACGTGATCGAACGCGCCGAGGACAGGCTCAAGTTCAAGGAGGCGGTCGAGTCGTGCGGGCTCAAGGTGCCCGAATCGGCGATCGTCACCTCGCTCGACGACCTCGAGGGATTGATGGTGCCCGCGGTCGTGCGGCCGGCTTTCACGCTCGGCGGACACGGCGGCGGTTTCGCCGCGACCGAGGACGAGCTCTACAAGCAGGTCGAGCGGGGCCTCGCGGAGTCCCCGATCGGCCAGGTGCTCGTCGAGGAGTCGGTGCGCGGCTGGGACGAGTTCGAGCTCGAGGTCGTCCGCGACCGGCTCGACAACGTCGTCATCGTCTGCTCGATCGAGAACCTCGATCCCATGGGTGTCCACACGGGCGACTCCGTCACGGTCGCGCCGCAGATGACGCTGCCGGACGAGGCGTACCAGGAGCTGCGCGACGCAGCCGCGGCCGTCGTCCGCGCCGTCGGCGTCGATACGGGCGGCTCGAACATCCAGTTCGCGCGCAGCCGGGAGACCGGCGACGTGCGGCTGATCGAGATGAACCCGCGTGTCTCCCGCTCTTCCGCGCTCGCCTCGAAGGCGACCGGCTACCCGATCGCCAAGGTCGCCGCGCGGCTCGCGGTCGGCTACACGCTCGACGAGATCCCGAACGACCTGACCGGGACGACGCCCGCAAGCTTCGAGCCGACGCTCGACTACGTCGTCGTGAAGTTCCCGCGCTTCGCCTTCGAGAAGTTCCCGGGCGCCGACCGCACCCTCGGCACGCAGATGAAGTCGGTGGGCGAGACGATGGGCATCGGCCGCACCTTTGCCGAGGCGTTCCTCAAGGCGTACCGCTCGCGCGAGCTCGACGCCGGCGCCGCGACACCGTGGCCCGTGCTGGGCGACGTCCCGGACGACGTGCACCCGTTCTTCCAGCGGGAGCTCGCGGAGATCTCCGAGGCGCTCGACGGCATCGGTGAGGTCGAGTCGCTCGTCGCGGCTGACTGGCTCCGCCTCAAGCGGCTCGGCCTCTCCGACGCGGAGATCGCCGCCGCCGCGGGCACTACGGAGGCCGCGGCTCGGCTGCGCCGGCGCGAGTGCGGCGTCCGTCCTTCCTATCGCCGCGTCGACTCGTGCGCGGGGGAGGTCGAGGCCGCCTCGAACTACTACTACTCGACGTGGGGCGAGGCTGACGAGGCGCCGCCGACCGGAGATCGCCCGCGTGTCGTCATCCTCGGCTCCGGCCCGAACCGGATCGGACAGGGCATCGAGTTCGACTACTGCTGCGTCCACGCCGTCACGACGTACCGCGAGCTCGGCTACGAGGCGGTGATGGTCAACTGCAACCCCGAGACGGTCTCGACCGACTACGACACCTCGGACCGGCTGTACTTCGAGCCGCTCGACGCCGAGTCGGTGCTCGCGATCTGCGAGCGGGAGAAGCCCGACGGCGTCGTGATCCAGTTCGGCGGCCAGACGCCGCTCAAGCTCGCGCGCGCGATCGAGGACGCCGGCTACCGCATCCTCGGCACGCCGTTCGATGCCGTCGATCTCGCGGAGGACCGCGAGCGCTTCGCGGGGCTGCTCCTTGCGCACGGCCTGCGCTCGCCGGAGTGGGGGATCGCGGCTTCGCCCGACGAGGCGGTCGAGATCGCCGAGCGGATCGGCTACCCGGTGCTCGTCCGGCCGTCCTACGTCCTGGGCGGGCGCGCGATGCGCGTCTGTTACTCGGCCGACGAGGTGCGCGAGATGCCCCCGTTCGAACGCATCCTCGTCGATCGCTTCGTCGAGCACGCGGTCGAGGTGGACGTCGACGCGCTCTGCGACGGCGTCGACACCTACGTCGCGGCCGTCATGCAGCACGTCGAAGAGGCCGGCATCCATTCCGGCGATTCCGCCTGCGTGCTGCCCGCGCCGAGCCTCACCTTCGCGCAGACGCAGGAGATCGCGCGCGTCGTGCGCATTCTCGGGCGCGCTCTCGGGGCGGTCGGGCTCCTCAACGTGCAGCTCGCCGTGACGGGCGACGGCGAGGTCTACGTGCTCGAGGCGAACCCGCGGGCCTCGCGGACGGTGCCGTTCGTGAGCAAGGCGACGGGCGTCCAGCTCGTCAAGGCGGCGTGCCGGCTCGCCCTGGGGGAGAGGGTCTCGGAGCTCGGGCTGCCGCCCGAGCGGCCGCCCCGGCAGTGGAGCGTCAAGGCCGCGGTGCTCCCGTTCGCGCGCTTCCCCGGCAGCGATCCGGTCCTCGGGCCGGAGATGCGCTCGACGGGCGAGGTGATGGCGAGCGCCGCCGATCTCTCGACCGCGCTGGACAAGGCCGAGCGCGCCGCCGGGAGGAGGCTGCCCCGCTCGGGCTCGGTCTTCATCTCCATCCGCGAGCCCGACCACCAGCAGGCGGTGCCGATCGCCGCGACGCTCGTCGGCCTCGGCTTCGAGCTGTACGCGACGGAAGGAACGGCCGCCACTCTCGCCGCAGCGGGGATCGCAGTCGAGCCGGTGCGGAAGCTCAGCGAGGCGACGGACGGCGAGCCGACGGTCGTCGACCTCATCCGCCGCGGCCGCTGCGACCTCGTGATCAACACGCCGGAAGGGCGGAACGCGCGGTCCGACGGCTACGCGATCCGCGAGGCGGCGCTCGCGCGCCGTGTGCCGTGCATCACGACTCTGTCGGGCGCGGCCGCCGCCGTGCACGCGATCGCGACCGCGCGGGCGGAGCGGGCCGTCTCTCTCCAGGAACGGATCGATGCAGAGCTGCGAATCGCCCAGCCGGCATAGCGTCACCGGCGCCGAGCACCTCGGCGCCTACACCCTGCTGCGACTCGAGCGCGGCGACCTCGATCCGGGAGTGCCGGGGCAGTTCTTCATGCTCGAGGCGCCGGGACGGCTGCTGCCTCGGCCCTTCTCGCTCTGCCTCGCACCGGCCGGCGAGCTCGCCTTCCTCGTCGACCCGATCGGACCCGGGACAGAGGCGCTCTGCGAGCTTCGGGCCGGCGACGAGATCGGAGTGCTCGGGCCGCTCGGGCAGGGCTACCGGCTCGACGTCGCGCGGCCGCTGCTCGTCGGCGGCGGGATCGGCATCGCGCCGCTGCCCTACCTCGCCCAGCAGCTGGGAAGCGCGCCGCCGGTCGTCCTCGGGTTCCGGACGGCGCACCACGCGGAGGCGGCCGCCCTCCTGCCGACCGCGGAGGTCGTCGTGGACCCCGTCCTCGTCACCGAGCTCATCGAGCCCGGCTTCGATGTCCTCGCGTGTGGGCCCGAGCCGATGCTGCAGGCCGTCGCGGCTCTGTGTCCGTCGGCGCAGCTCGCGTGGGAGGCGCCGATGGCGTGCGGCTACGGCGCCTGCTACGGCTGCGTCGTCGAGATCGACGGCGCGCTGAAGCGCCTCTGCCTCGAGGGGCCGGTGCTCGACGCTGCCCGCGTCCGGCCGCGCGTAGAGGCTGCAGCATGAGAATCCTGAACGCCAGCGGCTGCCTCGACGCGCTCGCGGCGCCGGCGGTTGCGCGGGAGCTCGACGCGTTCGTGACGAAGACGGTCACTCCGCTGCCCCGCGAGGGGAGCCCGCCGCCGCGCATCGCCGAGACGGCGCACGGGATGCTGAACGCCATCGGCCTCGCAAACCCGGGCCGCGACCGCTTTCTCGCCGAGCATCTCCCGCAACTGCGGAAGCTTGGTGTTCCAATCTGGGTCTCGGTCGGTGGCTTTACGGCTGCCGACTACGCCGAGACGTGTGCCGCCCTACGCGACGACGTCGCGGCGATCGAGCTCAACCTGTCCTGCCCGAACGTCGACGAGGCGGCCGACTCGGCGGCGGAGATCGTCGCTGCCTGCCGCAACGCGACGGAGCTGCAGCTCTACGCGAAGCTCTCGGCGGCACATCCGGATGTCGCAGAGGTCGCCCGTGCGGTCGCCGCGGCCGGCGCGGACGGGCTGTCCCTCATCAACACGCTGCGCGGCGTCGCCCTCGACCGAGGGCTGCGGCCGGTGCTCGCACGCGTCAGCGGCGGCCTCTCCGGGCCCGCGCTGAAGCCGATTGCGCTCCATGCGGTGAGCGTCTGCCACGAGGCAACGGGCCTGCCGATCGTCGGGATGGGTGGGATCCAGACCGGCCGCGACGCGCTCGAGTTCGCGGCCTGCGGTGCGGCCGACGTCGCGCTCGGCACCGTTCTCTTCGCGGATCCCGGCGCTCCGGCCCGCATCCGGGGAGAGCTCGACGCTGCGAATGGGGATGCCGGTGTTGCCAGGACCGACGACGAGAAGACTCTGGCAAAAAGCCCGGAAACCGAGCGAAAAGTCCCGGCTTGATGGTCGCGGGCGCATTGGTAAGATCGGCGCTCGGTGTCCCCCACGAAGACCCAGGCGCATGCCCCGCTTCGCTCTCTGGACCAGCGGATGGATGCCCTCAAGCGAGCGAACGACGTCCGCGTCAGGCGCGCCAAGCTCAAGAAGGACCTCAAGGAAGGCAAGGTCCGGATCGAGCAGATCCTCGGTAACCCGCCCGAGTACGTCTCGACGGCGAAGGTCATCGACATCCTGATGGCGGTGCCGAAGTTCGGACGGGTGAAGGCCGCGCGCTTCCTCAACACGTGTCGGATCAGCCAGTCGAAGACCGTCGGCGGGCTGTCCGACAGGCAGCGCACGGAGCTGATCGGCCTCTTCAACAGCCGCTAGTGGAGGCCGCGCGGATGCCCACGGTGCTCGTCGTCACGGGCCCGTCGGGCGCAGGCAAGGGAACGCTCATCCACAAGCTCGTCGAGCGCGTGCCGGGGATCGAGGTGACCGTGTCGGCCACAACCCGCGAACGGCGGCGCGGCGAGCAGGACGGTCGCGACTACTGGTTCCTCGCCGACGACGACTTCCTCGCGCGCGTCCGGCGCGGCGAGTTCCTCGAGCACGTCGACTACGTCTCGGGCCACCGCTACGGGACGCTGCGCTCGGAGCTCGAGCGGATAGCGGCCAACGGCCGGGTGCCGCTCCTCGAGCTCGAGACCGTGGGCGCCCTGCGCGTCAAGCAGGAGCTGGCCGGCGCCGTGACAATCTTCATCTCCGCGCGAGTCGAGGAGCTCGAGCGCCGTTTGCGCGAGCGGGCGACCGAGAGCGCGGGGGAGATCGGAGAGCGGATCGAGCTCGCCCGGAAGCAGCTCGAGCAGGCCGACGAGTTCGACTACGTGATCGAGAACGACGACCTCGAACGCGCGGTCGACGAGCTCGTGCGGCTCGTGACCGGCCTCCTCGCCCCGGCAGCTACCATGCCGCAGCGATGATCGAACCCCGCGTCGACGACCTGCTGGAGAACGTTGACTCGCGCTACGCGCTCGTGATCGTGGCCGCGAAGCGCGCCCGGCAGATCAACAACTACCACCACCAGCTCGGAGAGGGCACCTTCGGCGACAACCTGCCGCCCCTCGTCGAGAGCCGGTCGAAGAACTACCTGACCATGGCCCTGGAGGAAGTCTCCCAGGGCATGCTCAAGTACGAGTACACCGCCTGACGGGCGGCCCGCGCGCTGGCCGCGCATTGCGGCGGGCAGGCATCATTTCCGCATGGCCCGCGTCCTGCTGGGGGTGACGGGCGGCATAGCCGCCTACAAGGCGTGCGAGCTTTGCCGCCTGCTCGTCAGGGACGGCCACGATGTCGTCCCCCTGGTCACACCGGGCGCCGAACGCTTCGTGACCGCCGAGACCTTTCGCGCCCTCGCGCGCCGTCCCCCCGGCGACGACGTCTATCTCCATCTCACGCGCGCCGACCTGCTCGTCGTCGCGCCGTGCACGGCAAACACGCTCGCGAAGCTCGCGCACGGGCTCGCGGACAACGTCCTCACCGAGGCGGCGCTCGCGCACCGCGGGCCGGTGCTCGTCGCGCCGGCGATGAACCCGCGCATGTGGGCGCATCCCGCGACGCGCGCGAACGCGGAGGCGCTGAGCGCGCGCGGCGTCGTCCTCATCGGGCCGGACGAGGGCGAGACGGCCGAGGGAGAGCTCGGCGTGGGACGGATGGCGGAGCCGGAGGAGATCCTGCGTGCCGCGCTCGAGATCCTGCTGCGGCTGGAAGCGTCGGCGGCAGAGCCGCCGACGCCCGGCCAGAAATCGCCGCCTGCGGCGGCGATGGGCAGCAGCGTCCTGCGCGGCAAGCGTGTCCTCGTCTCGGCCGGCGGCACCCGCGAGCCGCTCGACGCGGTGCGCTACGTCGGCAACCGCTCGTCGGGACGGATGGGCGTCGCGGTCGCGGCAGAGGCGCGCCGGCGCGGCGCCGAGGTCACGCTCCTTGCTGCCAACGTCGTGGTGCCGGTACCTGCCGGAGTCGAGCTCGTCGAGACGCCCACTGCCGCCGACCTCGAACGAGAGGCGACCGCCCGCGCCGCCGAGGCCGACGTCGTCGTCATGGCGGCAGCCGTCGCCGACTACCGGCCCGCCGAGGCGCAGGCGGCGAAGCGCCCGAAGGACACGGCCACCTGGACGCTCGAGCTCGAGCCGACGGCCGACGTGCTCGCGGCGCTCGGTGAACGCCGGCGGGAGGGCCAGCTCCTCGTCGGTTTCGCCGCCGAGACGAGCGCGGCCGGCCTCGAGCGCGCGCGGGAGAAGCTCGCCGGCAAGGGCGCCGACCTCTTCGTCCTCAACGACGTCTCGCGAACCGACATCGGCTTCGACACGTACGAGAACGAAGTGACGCTCCTAACAGCAGACGCCGAGCAGACGGTCGCGAAGGCGCCGAAGGAAGAGATCGCCGCCGCGATCCTCGACGAGGTGGAGGCGCTGCTCCGCAATGGCTGAGCGCGCCGTCGAACCGGCCCCGAGCGGGCAGATCTCCACCATCGTCGAGAACCTCGGCCGGGTCGTCCACGCGCCCGACGACACGTTGCGGCTGATCGTGCTCTGCCTCGTCGCCGAGGGTCACGCGATCATCGAGGACTTCCCCGGCGTCGGCAAGACGATGCTCGCCAAGGCGCTCGCACGCTCGCTCGACTGCCGCTTCTCCCGGCTCCAGTTCACGCCTGATCTGCTGCCGTCGGACGTGACCGGCGTCAACGTCTTCAACCAGCAGCGGAACGAGTTCGAGTTCCGGCCCGGCCCTGTGTTCGCGAACCTCCTCCTCGTCGACGAGGTGAACCGGGCCTCGCCGAAGACGCAGGCGGCGCTGCTCGAGTGCATGGAGGAGCGGCAGGTGTCGGTCGACGGCACCACGTACCCGCTCGAGCCGCCGTTCATGGTCATGGCGACGCAGAACCCGATCGAGTACGAGGGGACGTATCCGCTGCCCGAGGCGCAGCTCGACCGATTCACGATGCGGCTCTCGCTCGGCTACCCGCCGCTCGCCGAGGAGGCGCGGATGCTCGACGAGCAGACGAGCTGGGGTGGTGCTGGAAGCACCGGCGGCAAAGCCGCCGGCGCCCAGCGGGCAGACCCCGGCGCCTTAGGCGCCGGTGGGCCCCCGCTCGAGTCGCTGGCCGCGGTCGCCGGCGCTGCCGACGTGCTCCGCCTGGTGGAGGCCGCACGCGACATGTACGTCGAGGAGAGCCTCGGCCGCTACGTCGTCGCCCTTCTCCGGCACACGCGCAGCGACCCGCGTCTCTACCTCGGCGCCAGCCCGCGGGCCGGAATCGCGCTGCTCCGGGTGGCGAAGGCGCGGGCGCTCTCCGAGGGGCGGGCGTTTGTCGTCCCCGACGACGTGAAGGCCGTCGCGGCGCCGGTTCTCGCGCATCGACTCATCCTCGCACCCGAGGCACGCTCGGCCGCGCTCGGCCCGGAGGAGCTCGTCGCGGACGCACTCGCGCGAACGCCGGTCCCGGTCTGATGACCGCCCGGGGTCGAGCGGTACTGGCCCTCGGCGTCCTCTGCTGGATAGTCGCTGTCGTCTTCGGCTCTCGTGCGATCTATCCGGTCGCGGCGGGGCTCGTTCTCGCCGTCCCGTTCGCCCTGGCGTGGGTGCGGATCACGCTGCGGCAGCCGCGCGTGAGCCGGCGCTGGTCGCGCGAGGGCCTCTTCGAGCGGGACGACGTCGCGATCGAGCTCGCGCTCGAGCGCGAGCCCGGGGTGCCGCTGCCGAGCGTCGTCGCCCACGAGCGCGTCGGAAACCTCGGGGAACAGGAGGTCGAGCTGCGCTCCGGCGGACGCGGCCGTCACTCGGGCTCGTACCGCCTTAGCGACGTTCCGCGCGGACGCCACCGGTTCTCGCCGGTCCGGCTGTCGATCGCGGACCCGTTCGGCCTCGCCCAGGCCGAGCTGGCTCTCGAGGAGCAGCAGGCGCTCGTCGTCTACCCGCGCCTCGCCGAGCTCGAGCGGCTCTTCTTCGAAGGCGCTGCCGGCGCGGAGCACGGACGCCGGCTTCTGTTGCGCCGCCCGGTGGGCTTCGAGCTCCACAGCGTTCGCGACTACCAGCAGGGAGAGTCGCTGCGGCGTGTCCACTGGCCGTCAACCGCGCGGCGTGGCGCGCTGATGGTGAAGGAGCTCGAGGATTCGCCGCGGGACGAGGTCGCCGTGCTCCTCGACGGCGACGCGGCCGGGGTCGCCGGCTCGCCGCCGGACTCGTCCTTCGACGCGGCCGTGCGGGTTGCCGGCTCGATCCTCCTCGCGCAGGTCAGGCGCGGCCGCCGCTGCGTGCTCGCGCTCAACACGGCGGGACGGGAGACACATTCGCTCTCGTCGGACGGGCCGGAGTGGCAGCACGCGCTCGAGCTTCTTGCCGCGGCCGAGCCCGACGCGCGAAGCCCGGCTGCGGCTTTGCTCGAGTCGGGGGTCGGGCCGGCGGCGCGCTCGCTCGAGCTGGTGGTGGTCACCTCCCGGGTCGAGCGGCCGCTCGTCGATCGGCTCATCGAGCGCGCGCTCACTCGCCGTCCGGTCGCGCTCGTCCACGTCGAGGCGAGCAGCTTCGTGGGGCGTCCGCACCGGCCGGAGCCCACGCTTCTGCGCCTGCAGGCGGCCGGCGTCCCGGTCGCCGTCGTGCGCCGCGGAGACGACCTCGCCGCTGCGCTCGAGGGAGCGCAGCCGCTGGAGGTTGCGCGTGCGTAGGGCCGCACGGACCGTCGCCGTCACAGCGCCGGCGCTCGCCGTCGTCGCACTGGCCTGGTTGCGGCTCGAGCAGCCGGTCGCGCCGCTCTGGCGGGTCTTCGCGCTGCTCGCTCTCGCGCTCGGGGTCGCCGTGCCGCGCCGCCGCTCGCTACGCCTCGTCGGCTTCGTGGCCGCCACCGTCGCCGCGGCCCGGGTCGCAGTCGGCGTCGATCTCGTGCCTTGGCGAGTTCTCGATCCGGGGTCCGGCTTCGGCCTCTCGGACTCGCTCTCGACCCTGCACACGCGGTTCGGCAACGGCTTCTCCGACTTCTACGGCACGCCCCTTCCGTTCGACCCGCGCGTGCACGTGGCGATGGGCGAGCTCGTGCTCGCGGCGATCTTCGCCTTCGCGCTTCTCGTCGCCCTGTTCGCCGCGGCACGGAAACCGCTCCTGAGCGCCCTCGCACTCCTCGTCGGAGCCGGCTGGCCCGCCACGCTTCTCGGGCCGTCGCACGGAGTCGCGATGGGTGCCGCGATCCTCGGTGCCGCGCTCCTCCTCGTCGCCGGCCTCGGCTCGCGCCGCGTGCCGGCGCTCGCCTTGCCCGCAGCCGCGGTGGTCGCACTGGGGGCCGTCGCGGTCGGCTCGGCGACTGCGGCTCGCCACGGGCTCGTTCACTGGCAGTCGTGGAACCTGGCGCATGCCGCAGCCGGCCCGGTCGGCGTCGGTTTCGTCTGGGACGCCCAGTACGGCGGCTTGAAATGGCCTGCGGACCCAACGGTCGTGCTCGAAGTGCAGTCGAAGCGGACGCCGTCCTATCTGCGTGCAGCAGTTCTCGACGATTTCACGCTCGACGCGTGGGAGGAGGGATCACCGCGGCCGGCCGACGCGCTCGAGCCCCCCGCAGCTCTGCAGCCGGGCAACGAGACGCGCGAGACCGTGACGGTGCAGGGGCTCGCAGACTCGCGGCTCGTGGGCGGCAGCATTCCGGTCCGCTTCGCGTCCGGTGACGCGCCGCTCATCGAGCCGGAGCGCGGCTTCGCCGTCCTCGGCGAAGGTCTGCCTCGCGGATTCCGGTACACGGTGTGGAGCTACACCGCACGACCGACAGCCGCCGATCTGCGCCGCTCGCCGGCCCTCTATCCGGCGGTGCTCGCTCAGCAGGGACTGCTCGACGTCGGCGGTGGTATCGACATGCCGTCGTTCGGGAGCCCCGGCCGGACGGCCCGCGCCAGCGAGTTGGTCGCGAACGAGCCGGCCCTGTACAAGTACCTCCGGCTCGAGCGTCTGGCAGAGCAGGTGGCGGGCGGTGCTCGCAGCCCGTACGACGCCGTGGCCAGGCTCGAGAACTGGTTCGTCGTCTCCGGCGGCTTTCGCTACTCGAACCATCCCCTCGTGATCAACCCGCCTCTCGTCGGCTTCGTCACCAAGACGCGCACTGGCTACTGCCAGTACTTCGCCGGTGCGATGGCGCTCATGCTCCGCTACCTCGGCATTCCCGCCCGTGTCGCCGTCGGCTTCGCCGGCGGGACCTACGACACGAACCGTCACGCCTGGCTCATCACCGATCGCGACGCCCATGCCTGGGTGGAGGTCTGGTTCAAGGGCTACGGCTGGCTTCCGTTCGATCCGACGCCTCCGGCCCCGGGATCTGCCCGGCGCCCGACGCTGGCGGGTGCGAGCATCCCCTACGCGGGCAGGAGCTCGGGGTCGCGGCCGGCGTCGGCGAAGCTCAAGGCGGCGCGCGGTGGGACGTCGGCGGTGGCCGGCAAGTTGCTGACCCAGAACGGGTTCTTCCGCGCGCGCGCAAAGCCCACGACCTCGGCACCGCCTGTGAGCGTCGCCGGTTCGAGCGGCGGCAGCCTCGATCGCCGCCGGCCGGCACTGCTCCTGCTTCTCGTCCTCGCCGCGGCGGGCGGCGGCATCGTGCTTGCGAAGGCGGGCGCCCGAATGATCCGAGGCCTCCGCCGCGACCCGCGGCGCGTCTCGGCTGCCTGTCGGGAGGAGCTCGTCGCGTTCCTGGTCGACCAGCGCATCGAGGTGCCGGGCAGCGCGACGCTCGGCGAGCTCGGCGAGCTCGTCCTCCGCGAGTTTGCGGTGAGACCCGAACCGTTCGTGGCCGCGGCGACAGCCGCCCGCTTCGGTCCGCACGACGAGGCGACGGCTGCCGCCCCTAGGGCACGGGGTGAGCTGCGGGCCCTCCTCGAAGGAGCTCGCCGCGGCCTCACCCGCCGCGAGCGTCTCCGCGGCCTGTTCTCGCTTCGCTCGCTTACGCGGCACCTGGCGCCGGTTGACGCTTCCGCTTCACTGGGTAGCAGAGTCGGTAGGCGGATCGTGGGGACCACGGGGTCATGAGCGAGTCGACATACAGCCTCTTCCAGCGCGGGCGCCGGCACCTGCGCGCGGGCATGGCGGCGCAGGCCACCGTTGCGCTCGAGAAGGCGAAGCGCCGTGAGCCGGACAAGGCCTCGATTCGCGAGGCGCTCGGGATCGCGTACTTCCGGATCCGGCGCTGGAGCGAGGCCGAGGCCGAGTTCCGCAAGCTGCTCGAGCTCTCGCCGGTCAACGACTACGCCCACTATGCGCTGGGCCGCAGCCTCGAGAAGCAGGGGAGAGACGCCGAGGCGAACCGGCACTACAAGCTCGCGAGCTCCCTCCGGCCGGACTCGGACCAGTACCGCGCGCGCATCCGCGAGCTCGACTAGGAGCACCGGGCGTGCGGGCAGTCGTGCAGCGCGTCTCCCGCGCCCGCGTCAGTCCCGGTGGCGAGATCGGCCCGGGCCTGTGCGTGCTGCTCGGCGTCGCCGACGGGGACGGGGAGGAGGAGGCGACGAAGCTCGCGGCCAAGATCGCGCGGCTGCGGATCTTCCCGGACGACGCGGGTCGCTTCGACCGCTCCGTCCTCGACGTCGGCGGCGCAACACTCGTCGTTTCCCAGTTCACGCTGGTCGCGGACACCGCGAAGGGGAACAGGCCGAGCTTCGCCGGCGCCGCGCCGCCCGAGCTCGCCGAGCCCCTGTACGAGCGGTTCTGCGCCGACCTGCGCAGCCTCGGCGTGCCCGTCGAGACGGGAGTCTTCGGGGCGAAGATGGAGGTCGAGATCGTGAACGACGGGCCGGTGACGATCGTCCTCGACGCGTGACGACGCTCGGGGAGCTCGAGGAGCGGAGGGCACACGAGTGTCGTCTCACGCCGGACCGCGCGCTGGAGACGCTCGACGAGGCGGAGGAGTTCCTCAGCGACCGAGGCCTCCTCACCCGCACCGCCGACTCGGCGCTGCCGAGCCTGTTCGAGGCCTGCCACGAGGAGCCGTACGCGCGCGAGAGCCCCGGCTTCGGCCAGTGGCCGGCGACGAAGTTCCCCTGGTTCGGCCAGCTGGGGGCGCGCGGCCATCTAAGTCTGGCGATCCATCGCGGCAAGAGCCTTCTCGTGACGGACGAGGTCGCGGCGCTGCTCGATCCGATCTGCCGCGCGGAACTGGCGCGGACGGAAGCCGCAGACGAAGGCTGGGCGCGCCTGCTGCGCCATCTCGCGGACGCCGGCCCGTCCGAGCTCGACGATCTCCAGACCGAGCTGGCGCTGGCGCCGAAGGAGCTGAAGGGCCTCCGCTCGCCGCTCGAGCGCTGCGGCGCGATCGTCGCGCGGTCGGTCGTCTACGACGACCCCCACCGGCACACGAGCCTGCTCGCCCGCTGGGACCAGGTGCGTCCGGAGCCGAGCGGCGGAGACGATCCGCGGCAGGCGCTCGGCGACCTCCTCTGCGCGGGAGTCCGCGCCGCCGTCGTCGCGCCCGAGCGCGAGCTCGTACGCTGGTTCTCGTGGCGCTGGTACTGGGACGACCGCCTCTTGGACGAGCTCGTCGGCGCCGGACGGCTGGTGCGCGTCGATGGTCACGTCGCGGCCGGCGCCTGACGCGGGGCCGCTGCTACACTCGCTTTCACCACATTTCACCGAGTCGGAGAAATGGGCCTGCGGGCCCATTTTTTATGACGGAGACGACACTCATGCCGAGCACATTCGAGAAGGAGCGCCAGCTGCAGAACGAGATCGAGCCGCGGGTCGAGCAGGACCTTCCGGGCGTGGACGTGCTCGCCGTCGAGTTGCTGACGCCGTCGCGCTTCTGCGTCTACGTCGACCATCCGCAGGGCGTCGACCATGCTCTGTGCGCGCGCGTCACCGACCTCCTTCGCGACTACCTGCGCGAGTACAGCGTCGAGGTGTCCTCGCCCGGGCTCGCCCGGCCGCTGCGCCGGCAAGAGCATTTCGAAGCCGCGCTCGGACATCGGGTACGCCTCCGCACGGCCGGACGGAAGCTGCGTGGAGAGGTCATCTCCGCCGGGGAGCAGAGCGTGACCGTGGTCGCCTCCGACGGCGCCCACACCGAGATCCCGTACGCCGAGATCGTGCGGGCGAATCTGATCGACGAGGGAGCGTGACATGAGCCAGGAGATCATCGAGGCCGTCCGCGAGATCGAGCGCGACAAGGGAATCGAGGAAGGCGCGCTCGTCGCGGCGCTCGAGGATGCGCTCCTCGCGGCCTACAAGAAGACGCCGGGTGCGTCGCGTCACGCCACGGTCGAGATGGACGACCACACCGGAGACTTCCGCGTCTTCTCGGTCGAGCTGCCCGCCGACATCGAGGAGCGGCTGCTCGACGAGGCTCGCGAGCGCAAGCTCGAGGAGCTCGAGCGGCTCGAGGAGGAGACCGGCGAGCGCCAGCACACGCTCATCTCCGACGACGACCTCGACATCGACTGGTCCGACGTCCCCGAGGAGCAGGTCGTGCGCGAGGACGTCACGCCCGAGGGCTTCGGCCGCATCGCCGCACAGACCGCGAAGCAGGTCATCCTGCAGCGGATCCGCGAGGAGGAGCGCCGGATGATGTACGACGAGTACATCGACCGCGTGAGCGAGGTCGTGACCGGCATCGTGCAGCAGGCCGGCGACCGCAACAACGTCCTCGTCGATCTCGGCAAGGTCGAGGCGCTGCTGCCCCGCTCGGAGCAAGTCGACGGCGAGCGCTACGAGCAGGGCTCGCGGATCAAGGCGGTCATCACCGAGGTGCGCTCCGGGACGAAGGGCCCCCAGGTGATCCTGTCCCGGCGTGACCCCGAGCTGATCAAGACGCTGTTCGAGCTCGAGGTGCCCGAGATCGCGGACGGGCTCGTCGAGATTCGCGGCGTCGCCCGCGAGCCGGGCTACCGCTCGAAGATCGCCGTCGAATCGCATGCCCAGGGTGTCGACCCCGTCGGCGCATGCGTCGGGCCGCGCGGCTCGCGCGTGCGCATGGTCGTCTCCGAGCTCCGCGGCGAGAAGATCGACATCATCCCGTGGAACCCGGAGCCGGCTCGGTTCGTCGCGAAGGCGCTCTCTCCGGCCCGCGTGCGCGAGGTCTACCTCGACGACGAGGCCAAGGAGGCCACAGTCGTCACCCCCGACGACCAGCTGGCGCTCGCGATCGGCAAGGAGGGCATGAACGCCCGTCTGGCCGCCCGCTTGACCGGCTGGAAGATCGACATCCAGAGTGACACGGAGTTTGCGCAGGCGGAGGCCGAGGCAGCCTTCGGCGGCGGCGAGGGCGAGGGTAGCGAGGACTTCTCGGGCCGCTGCGGTGCGGTTCTCGCCAACGGCAAGCGCTGCCCGAATGCCGCGCTCCCGGGCTCGAAGTACTGCGGCGTGCCGGCGCATCAGGAGCTCGCCCTCCAGGAACCGAACGACGAGGACAACCCGATCGTCCAGGAGTCCGAGCCGGGGCTCGAGATGCTCGCCGACACGGCCGAGCCGGACAGCGTCACCGAGGACCCCGCGGAGTTCGCGCCGCTCGACGCCGACGACGACGAGATCCCCGCCGCCCCGGGCGACGCACCGGTGGCGGCCCTCGGCGAGGAGGTTCCGGTGTCGCCGGACGCAGGGCATGTCGAAGACGATCCGGCAGGCGGCATCCCCTTCGAGACGACCGCTGAGGAGGCGGAGGCGCACGACTGATCCCGTCAGGACGTGCGTCGGCTGTGGCCGGCGGGCGCCGCAGCGCGAGCTGCTCCGCTTCGCCGCCCGCGACGGCGTCCTGGTCGGAGGCTGGAAGCGCCCGCAGCCAAGCAGCGGGCGCCCGGCCGACGACCGGTCGCCTTCGGCGGCCAGGGGCCGCGCAGAGCCCGGTCGCGGCGCGTACACCTGCGTGAGTCTCGACTGCTTCGAGACCGCGGCGAGGCGCGGCATGTTCGCGCGTGTCCTGCGCCGGCATGTGCGCATCGGGCCGGAGCTGCAGCGCCTTTACACTGATGCTGCAAGCGGCGCCGGCCAAGCCGTCGCCGCGCGGCGAAAGGAATTTGGAGATAGCCATGGCTAACGGAGGCAACAGACCGAACCGTCCGCTCCGCCCCCGCGGCGGCGGCGGCACCGGTGGACGCCGCCGGCGCGTCGTCATCGATCAGGGCGCAGCGCGGCCGCCGCGCGAGCAGCGGCAGGCGCGCCAGGACGCGCAGCGGCGCGAGCCGCGCCCGCCGGCAGAACCGCCGACGGGTCCGGTCTCGGTCGAGTCCGGCGTCAGCGTCCGCGACCTCTCGCAGGCGCTCGGCGTGCCGATGCCCAAGATCATCACCCTCCTCATGGGCCTCGGGCAGATGCGCACGGCGACCCAGTCGCTGAGCGACGAGGAGGTCGAGCTGATCGCAACCGAGGTCGGCCGCGAGATCACGATCAAGCATGCCGCCGACGACGAGGAGGAGCCGGAGGAGTTCGACGACCCGGAGGAGTCGCTCCAGGCGCGGCCACCGGTCGTCACGATCATGGGCCACGTCGACCACGGCAAGACGACGCTGCTCGACGCGATCCGCAACGCGCACGTCGTCGCCACCGAGGCCGGCGGCATCACGCAGCACATCGGCGCGTATCAGGTCGATGTCGACGGCCGCAAGATCAGCTTCCTCGACACACCGGGCCACGAAGCGTTCACCGCGATGCGCGCCCGGGGCGCGAAGGTGACGGACATCGCAGTCCTCGTCGTCGCCGCCGACGACGGCGTGATGCCGCAGACGAAGGAGTCGATCGCGCACGCCCGCGCGGCCGAAGTGCCGATCGTCGTGGCCGTGAACAAGATCGACCTCGCCGACGCGAACATCGATCGCGTGAAGGGCGAGCTCGCGCAAGAGGGCCTCAACCCCGAGGACTGGGGCGGCGACACCCAGTTCGCGGAGGTCTCGGCGAAGACCCAGCAGAACCTCGACGAGCTGCTCGAGAAGGTGCTGCTCGTCGCCGACCTTGAGCTCGAGGGCCTCAAGGCGAACCCGAATGTCGAGGCATCCGGGCCGATCATCGAGTCGCGGCTCGACGTCGGGCGGGGGCCGGTCGCGACGATGCTCGTCCAGCGTGGAACGCTCAAGGTTGGCGATGCGATCGTCGCCGGCGATGCCTACGGCCGCGTCAAGGCGCTCTTCGACTACAAGGGCGAGCGCCGCGAGACCGCGGCGCCGGGAGACCCGATCGAGATCCTCGGCTTCGACAAGCCGCCCGCGGCGGGCGAGGTCGCTCGCGTCGTCGCCAATGACCGCGAGGCGCGCGATCTCGCAAACCGGCGCGGCGAGCGGGTCCGGCGCGAGCAGCTTGCCTCCGTCCGTCCGGCGGGCGTCTCCCTCGAGCGGCTCTACGAGCAGCTCCAGGAGGGCGAGGTCTCGGACCTCAACCTCGTCGTGCGCGGCGACGTCGTCGGCTCGGTCGAGGCCGTCGTCTCGGAGCTGTCGAAGTTCGAGCATCCCGAGGTGCGGCTGAACGTGATCGCCGAGGGAGTCGGGGCGATCACCCAGAACGACATCATGCTCGCCTCCGCGTCCGACGCGCTCATCCTCGGCTTCAACGTCCGGCCCAACGCCGAGGCGCGAGAGCTCGCCTCGCGCGAGGGCGTCGAGATCCGCACCTACGACGTCATCTACAAGCTGACCGAGGACATCGAGCAGGCGCTCGTCGGCAAGCTCGCGGCGATTTCGACCGAGGAGACGATCGGCGAAGCCGAGGTGCGGGCCCTCTTCCGCGTCTCGCGGCTCGGCACCATCGCCGGCTGCATGGTCACCAACGGCGTCGTGCGTCGCAACGCGAGCGTCCGCGTGATCCGCGACGGCGCCGTGATCTACACGACCACGATCGCGCAGCTGAAGCGGTTCAAGGACGATGTGCGCGAGGTGGCCGAGGGCTTCGAGTGCGGCATCCTCCTCGACGGCTTCAACGACGTGAAGGAAGGCGACGTGCTCGAGGTCTTCGAGACGCGCGAAGTCGAACGCACGTCGCTCGACGAAGCACCCGCGCGCTCGTAGCCTCTCCGCCGATGCCGAGCGGCTGGGTCGGGATCCTCACCTGCGAGCTTCTCTTTCCCGAGGCGCACTCGCTCAAGGAGAAGCGCCACCATCTCCGGTCCGCGAAGGCGCAGCTCCAGAACCGCGTCGGCGCGTCGGTGGCCGAGGTGGATCACCACGACGTCTGGCAGCGCACGCGCATCACCGCGGCGTGCGTCGCCCGCGAGCACCGAGAGATCGAGCGGCTGCTCGACGAGGCCGAACGGTGGCTGCGTGGCCAGGAGTGGGAGGTCGCGCGCGCAGAGCGGCTGGTCGTCGATCCCGAGGAATAGGCTCGTGCCCGGATGAACGTCGTCGAGCTGATCGAGCGGAAGCGGAACGGCGGTGAGATCCCTGCGGACGATCTGCGAGAGTTCGTCGCCGCCTACGCGCGCGACGACATTCCCGACTACCAGGCCGCAGCGCTGCTCATGGCCGTCTGGTTCCGCGGCCTGTCGCACGCCGAGACATTCGCCCTGACCGAGGCGATGGTCGCGAGCGGAGAAACCGTCGACCTGGCAGCGCGGCTGGGCCGTCGCGTGGTCGACAAGCACTCGACGGGCGGGGTGGGGGACAAGACGACGATCGCCGTCGGGCCGGTCGTCGCCGCCTGCGGGGCGCCGTTCGGAAAGATGAGCGGCCGCGGGCTGGGGCACACGGGCGGCACGCTCGACAAGCTCGAGTCCATCCCGGGCTTCCGAGTCGAGCTCTCGACCGAGGAGCTGGTCGAACAGGTGCGGAAGATCGGGCTCGCGGTCGCCGGCCAGAGCGCCGACCTCGTGCCCGCCGATCGAAAGCTCTACGCGCTGCGCGACGTGACGGCGACGATCGACGAGGTCTCGCTCATCGCGGCGAGCATCATGTCGAAGAAGATCGCCGGCGGTGCGAGTGCGCTCGTCCTCGACGTGAAGGTCGGCGAGGGTGCGTTCATGCGGACGCAGGAGGACGCGCGGCGCCTCGCCGAGGCGATGCGCGGGTTGGGAAACGAGGCGGGCATGGACGTGGTCTGCCTGCTCACCGACATGGAGCAGCCTCTCGGCGCCGCCGTCGGCAACTCGCTCGAGGTGTACGAGGCGTACGAGACGCTCGCCGGGGGCGGGCCCGCGGACTTCCGCGAGCTCGTCGTCGTGGCCGCGACACACCTGCTCGAGCTCTCCGATCTCGGCCTCGATGAAGCAGAGGCGCGACAGCGTGCGACGGCGTCACTGGTGAACGGCTCGGCGCTCGCCGCCTACGAGCGCTGGATTCGGGCCCAGGGCGGCGATCCCGATCCTGCCGTCCTGCCGAGCGCCCCCGTCGTGCGGCAGGTGCCGTCGCCGTCGACCGGCTTCGTGCGCGCGGTGCGGGCGCGGGAGGTTGCCGCCGTTGCGATGGCGCTCGGCGCCGGGCGCGAACGCAAGGAGGCTCCCGTCGACCATGCGGTGGGGGTCGTCTGCCGAGCCAAGCGCGGATGTCGCGTGCAGCTCGGCGAACCGCTGGCGGAGATCCATGCGCGCGACGGCGCGACGGCCGACGCGGCCGAGGCGGCACTCCTCTCCGCGTACGAGATCGGCGACGAAACAGAGCCCCGGCCGCTCGTTCTCGAGGTGATTCACTAGCCTGCCGCGTCATGAGCGACCGGATGCGACGCGTGAACGAGTCGGTGAGGCAGGTGCTTGCCGAGGCGCTGCCCGAGCTCAAGGACCCGCGGATCGGGCTCACGACGGTTACCGCCGTCGACACGGCCCCGGATCTACGGCATGCCACCGTTTACGTGAGCGTGCTCGGCTCGAGCCGGAAGCAACGCGCGAGCCTGCTCGGGCTGGAGGCCGCCCACGGCGTCCTCCAGTCGCGGCTCGCTCGGGAGCTCAGGCTCAAGCGAACCCCGCAACTGACGTTCGAGTACGATCCGACAATCGAGCGCGGCGTGCGCATGACCCAGCTGATCGACGAGCTCGCGCCGGACGACGATGACGCAGACGACTGACCTGAAGGCGATCGCGGACGCTCTGCGGCGGCACGACCGCTTCCTCGTCGTGACCCACGAGAACCCCGACGGCGACGCCCTCGGCTCGCTGCTTGCGGCCACGCTCGCGCTGCGAGAGCTCGGGAAGGACGCAGTCATGTACCTCGCCGGCGATGTGCCGGTGCCGCGCGAGTACGCGTTCATGCCGCTCGAGGGGCTCGTCCGGGAGCCTCCGGCCGACGCCTCGGAACGGGTGCTGCTCGCTGTCGACTGCGCGAAGGAGGAGCGGATCGGCGACGAGGCGGCAGTCGCCCGTGCGCCATTCGTCCTCAACGTCGACCACCACCACGACAACACGCGCTTCGGCGACCTGAACCTGATCGTCGCCGACGCGTCCTCCACGGGGGAGGTCCTGCGCGATCTGTTCGCCGAGCTCGGTGTCGAGCTGACACCCGAGCTGGCGGAGCCGCTGTACATCGCGCTCGTCACGGACACGGGCCGATTCCAGTACGCGAACACGACTCCGAAGGCGTTACGTCTCGCGGCCGAGCTCGTCGATGCGGGGGCCGACATCCACGCCGTGTTCCAGCAGGTGTACGAGTCGGTCGAATTCGCGAAGCTCAAGCTGCTCGCGCGCGTGCTCGAGCGCGCGACCGTGCTCGAGGGCGGACGCATCGTCGTCTCGCATCTTCTCCGCAACGACTTCGCGGAGGTGGGTGCGGCCGAGCCGTACGCGGAAGGCCTGATCGACTCGCTTCGCGCCGTCGAGGGCTCGGAGCTGGCCGTCCTGATCCGGGAGCCGCCGAGAGACGGCGGTCCCATCCGCCGCGTCTCGCTGCGCTCGTCGATCGACGAGCTCGACGTCTCGGCTATCGCGCGCCAGTTCGACGGCGGCGGCCACCGCCAGGCTGCCGGGTTCTCGAGCGACGCTCCTCTCGAGGAGATCGTCGAACGCATCCGGCTGGGCTTTCTCGAACAGCGTGCCACCTCGCGCGCTTGAGCCTGCGGGGGTCGCGCTCGTCGACAAGCCGAGCGGCCCATCCTCATTCGCGGTTGTCGCACAGATCCGGCGGGTGACGGGAGCGCGGACAGGCCACGCAGGGACGCTCGATCCGTTCGCGACGGGACTGCTGCTCCTGTTGTCCGGCAGGGCAACTAAGCTGGCTCCGTGGCTCGTGGGCCTGGACAAGCGCTACCTCACCGAGATCGATCTCACCTGTCGTACGTCGACCGGAGATCCGGAAGGCCAAGTCGTCGAGAGCGAGGCGCCTCCGAGCGAGAGCGAGCTGACACAGCGGCTCGAGCGCCTCCGGGGCGAGATCGAGCTGCCGATCCCCGCCGCTTCTGCGGTGAAGATCGGCGGTGAGCGCGCGTACAAGCTCGCGCGACGCGGCATCGAGGTGGAGATGCCGGTACGCCGCTCGACGGTCCACGCGCTCGACGTCATCGCGTATACGGGCGAGAGGGTGACGCTCGACGTCCACGTCAGCTCCGGGACGTACATCCGGTCGCTTGCGATCGCGCTCGGCGGGCACTGCGCGACGCTGCGCCGGACGGAGGTCGGTCCGTTCTCGGTCGACGACGCCGTGGCGCCGGAGGCGTTCTCGCCCAGGCGGCTGCTACCGGAGGCCGTGGTCCTCGAGCAGGTGGCCTCCGCACGGACGGCGGGCACGTGAACGTCGCCCACGAACCTGCGGCGTTGCCCGAGGCGCGGCGCGCTGTGGCGGTCGGCACCTTCGACGGAGTCCATCGCGGGCATGTCCGCGTGATCGAGGCGGCGCGGAAGGCCGGCCTGCGGACGGGCGTCGTGACCTTCGATCCGCATCCGCGGGCCGTGCTCGGCGGACGCGTCGAGCTCCTGGCCACGCTCGAGCGGCGGCTCGAGCTTTTCGACGACGCAGGAGTCGAGGACGTTCTCGTGCTCCGCTTCGACGAGGAGCTCGCGGCGCTTCCGGCGGGCGAGTTCGCCGAGCGGATGCTGCGGGGCATCGGCGCCGAGACCGTCGCGGCAGGGGAGACGTTCCGCTTCGGGCGGAGTCGCGAGGGCGACCTCGAGCTGCTCGACCGGCTCGGTTTCGACGTCCGGCGAGTGCCGCTCGTCGAGAACGTCTCCTCGAGCCGCGTCCGCGAGCTCGTCCATGCCGGCGAGACGGAGTGGGCGGCGAGGCTGCTCGGGCGGCCTCCGGAGGTCGAGGGGGTCGTAGTCCGCGGCGACGGACGCGGCCGTGAGCTCGGGTTCCCGACCGCGAACCTCGATGTTCCGGCCGGCCTCCTCGTGCCGCCGGACGGCGTCTACGCCGGCTGGGCGCGGGGCAGGCGCGCTGCGGTGTCGATCGGGACGAACCCGCACTTCGACGGGCTCGAGCGACGAGTCGAGGTGCATCTGCTCGACTTCGACGGCGACCTGTACGACCAGCGGCTCGTGGTCGAGCTCTGGAGCCCACTCCGCGAGCAGCGGCGCTTCGACTCGCTCGATGAGCTCGTCGCGGCGATCGGCGACGACGTCGAGCGAACGCGCACAGCCGTCAGGCCGGAATGAGTCCGGGCTCTCTCAGGAGCCGGCGCGGGGAAGCGCGACCCAGCCGATCCGTGCGACGCCGGGCCGCGGGAAGTCGCTCCGCCAGGACATGAGCGCTGCGTCTGTGCTGAGCGGGTAGCGCCGCTCGATCCGTGTGCCCGTCAGCGGATCCGTCTCGCTCTCACTGACGGACCCACCGGCGACGATCGCCTCGAGGTCGTCCAGGCCGTACGTCCCGTCGACCGAAGCCGCGCCGGACGCGGGCGGCGACGGAAGCTGGAGCTGCAGATCCTCCACGACGTGCCGGATCAGCGCCGATCCCTTCCACGAGCTCGTCAGCACGGCGAGCACGAGCGGGCGCGCGGGAATGAGCAGCAGCAGCGACTGGTAGCCGCCGACCGAGCCCTCGTGGTCGAGCACGCCGTCCCGCACCCACCAGCCGAGCGCGTATCGCGCGCCGAGCGCCTCCGCCGCGGGCTGGTGGAGATCCTCCCACCCATGGCAATGCGCGAGCCCGTATTCGACGAGGTCGCCGACGGTCGACCACAGACCGCCGGCGGCCCTGCCGGCAACGGGATACGACGGATCGGCGGTGACGTCGCCGGGCAGCGTCCCCAGGACGGCGTCCGGCGGGGTCTCGAAGCCCGTGTGCCGCAAGCCCAGCGGCTCGAGCACGAGTTCGCGCACGGCATCCGAGTACTCGCCGTCGAAGCCGGTCGCGGCCTCCCGATACCCGGCATTCGAATAGGACCAGAGCCCGGCGCACTCGGGCGGCAACGGCTCTCGGCGGCCCGGGCGGTAGCCGGCCGTGTGGGAGAGCAGCGCGTGGCGGCGGTCGTCGAGCAGTCCCGCGAGCAGGATCGCCGTCGCCGTGAACGACTTCGTGATCGACGCGATCCGAAAGGGCCGCTCGTGGGCGCCGGCGAACGTCGTCCGGCCCTCGATGTGCAGCGCGGCAGCAGCCGTGCGGACGCCGGTCCGCGCCCGCGCGTCGCGCACGATCTCGACCAACCGGTCTTGCGGAATCGCGCTCGCCATGCCGCTTTCCGCTACCCTACCCCGCGACCCAGGCCCGGCCCGCCAACGCGTTTCCTTGGCGCCACGGGCGGAGCCTCGGGAGGCGACAGGAAGGAGAGGGCGTGGCCCTTACCAAGGAAGCGAAGCAGGAGATCATCGACAAGCACGGTCGCAACGCGGCCGACACGGGGTCGCCGCAGGTGCAGATCGCGATGCTGACGCAGCGGATCAACGAGCTGACCGAGCATCTGCGCACCCACAAGCACGACCATTACTCGCGGCGTGGACTGCTCAAGCTCGTCGGTCGCCGCCGTCGCTTTCTGAACTACCTGCAGAAGCACGATCTCGAGGGCTACCGCGCCCTCATCAAGGAGCTCGGCCTGCGCCGTTAAGCTCCAAGAACACCGGAGGGTGGAAGTTCGAGCGAATCCACCGCTCGAGGCAAGGGGATTGGCTCGAGCTCCCGCCCTCCACAAAGCAGAGTGGAGGACAATTGATGAGTATCGCGACCGAGCGCCGGGCGCAGGTCTCCGTCCAAGTAGGGGAACAGGAGATCACGCTTGAAACCGGCCACCTCGCGAAGCAGGCGGACGGCGCAGTCGTCGTCCGCGGAGGCGAGACGATGGTGCTCGCCACCGCCCAGGGGCGCATGGAAGCGCGCGAAGGCGCCGACTTCTTCCCGCTCACGGTCGACGTCGAGGAGCGGATGTACGCCGCCGGCAAGATCCCGGGCGGTTTCTTCAAGCGGGAGGGGCGCCCGACCGAGCGCGCCATCCTCACCGCACGCATGATCGACCGGCCGATCCGGCCGCTGTGGCCGAAGGGCTACCGCAACGAGGTGCAGGTCATCTGCACCGTCCTCAGCGCGGACATGGTCACCGCCCACGACATCCTCTGCATCAACGGCGCGTCCGCGGCGCTGATGCTCTCGCCGCTGCCGTTTCTCGGGCCGGTGGGTGCCGTCCGCATGGGCTTGATCGACGGCAAGCTCGTCGTCAACCCGACGCTGCGCGAGACCGAGGACGACGCCGAGCTCGACCTGATCGTCGTCGGCACCAAGGAGGGGCTGACGATGGTCGAGGCCGGCGCGAACGAGGTGCCCGAGGAGAAGATCCTCGAGGCCCTCGAGCTCGCTCACGGCGAGATCGTGAAGCTGTGCGAGGCCCAGGAAGAGCTGCGCCGGCAGGCCGGCAAGCCGAAGTGGCTCGACCTCGAGCTCGTCGCGGAGATCGAGCGCGACCACGGGCACACGATCTGGGACCGCATCCAGCAGGTCGGCATCCGTGAGTCCGGCTCGGTCGTCGAGGAGCTCCTCGCGGAGCTCGCGCCTGCGATCACGATGGACTCGACGGACGACGACATGCAGCGCCAGATCCAGGTCAAGTCTGCGCTCACATCGCTGCTCGAGAAGCAGCGGTCGGTCGCCGTCGAGGGACCGGTCCGCGAGCAGTTCGGCGACGAGCTGAAGGCGCTCACCGACGCGGAGCAGGACTCGAAGACGCTCCGGTCCGCGAAGCGTCAGCTCCTGTTCGACCGGATCGTCGAGGACGTCGAGCTGCCGTTCCCGGCCGGGGGCGCCTCGGTCGAGCCGGAGATGGGCGAGACCCAGCCCGCGGCCAAGGACTCGCAGACACGCTCGTACGTCAAGAAGGCCAGCGAGTCCATCTACAAGGACCTGGTGCGGCAGAAGATCGCGGTCGACAAGCGGCGCCCGGACGGGCGCGGGGCGGAGGAGATCCGGCCGATCGAGGTCGAGGTCGGCGTCAACCCGCGCGCGCACGGCTCCGGGCTGTTCACGCGTGGCCAGACGCAGATCCTGTCGTCGCTCACGCTCGGCACCGCGAAGGAGGGGCAGCGGATCGACGACCTCTCCCTCGAGCAGGAGCGCCGCTACATGCACCACTACAACTTCCCGCCCTACTCGGTCGGGGAGACGGGCTTCATGCGGGGCCCGAAGCGCCGCGACATCGGCCACGGTGCGCTCGCGCAGCGGGCGCTCGAGGCGGTCATCCCGACGCCGGACGAGTTCCCGTACACGATCCGGATCGTCTCGGAGACGCTCGAGTCGAACGGCTCGTCGTCGATGGGCTCGGTCTGTGGCTCGACCCTCTCGCTCATGGATGCGGGTGTGCCGATCAAGGCGCCCGTCTCCGGCATCGCGATGGGCCTGGTCAAGGAGGGCGACGACTACGTCATCCTCACCGACATCCAGGGTGCGGAAGACCATCTCGGCGACATGGACTTCAAGGTCGCCGGCTCCCGCAACGGGATCACCGCACTCCAGATGGACATCAAGATCACCGGCGTCACCCAGCAGATCATGCGGGACGCCCTCGAGCAGGCGAAGCGGGCGCGCGAGTTCATCCTCGAGAAGATGCTCGAGGTGATCCCGGAGTCGCGCTCCGAGCTGGCCGAGAACGCGCCGCGGATCACGACGATCAAGATCGATCAGGAGAAGATCGGCATGGTCATCGGCAAGGGCGGCGAGACGATCCGCGGCCTCGAGGCCGACTACGAGGTGCAGATCGACATCGAGGAGGACGGCACGATCCTCATCTACGCGACCGAGGGCACGAAGGCGAACGAGGCCGTCGCCGCGATCGAGGCGCTCACGAAGGAGCCCGAGGTCGGCGATACGTTCACCGGCAAGGTCGTGAAGACGACGCAGTTCGGCGCCTTCGTCGAGCTGAAGAAGGGCACCGACGGGCTGCTGCACGTGTCGAATGTCGGCCCCGGTCGGGTCGCGCACATCGAGGACGTGATGAGCCGCGGCGACGTCGTCGACGTCGTCGTGCAGGAGGTCGACAAGGCCCGTGGCCGCATCGGCCTCAAGCTCGTCGCGAAGCACGAGAACGGCAACCTCGTCCAGCCGGAGGAGCTGATCGAGCGGGCGAAGGACGCCCCGCCGCGGCCTCCGGAAGAGGAGCGGCCGCGCGGCGACCGTCGCGGCGGCCGGGGCGGCGGCCGCGGCCGCTAGCCCGGGCCTGAGGGGCGGGCGACGTGCGTCGCCCGCCCCTTGACTCCGTCCGAGGCACGCTCTAGGTTCGCCTGGCCGCAGGGCTGTGGCGACAACAACAAGAGGAGTAGTGATGCTTAAAGACTGGGGTCGGTGGGCGCCGTTGACGGGTGTCGTCTTTGCCGTTCTTCTGTTCGTCGGAGCGATGATCAGCGGGAACACGCCCGATGCCGATGCGTCGCCCCAAAAGGTGGTGTCCTTCTTCGAGTCTCACCGCGGCAGCCAGCATGCGAGCCTTTTCCTGATCGCGTACTCGATCGTCTTCGGGCTCTTCTTCGCGGCCGCGCTGCGTTCCTACCTGCGTAGCCGTTTGGCCGAGGGCAGCCTCGTCGGGCTCGGGGTCTCGGGAATGACGGTGCTCGCAGCCAGCGCCGCCACGCTCGCCGGGATCAACTTCGCCGCGACGGACGTGCCGGGGAAGATCTCGCCGACGGCCGAGCAGGCGCTCAACGTGCTCCAGAATGACGTCTTCTTCGGGCTCCTGATCGGCGCCGGCGTCTTCCTGATCGGGTACGGGCTGGCGATCGTGAGAAGCGTCGCGCTTCCCCGCTGGCTCGGTTGGGCCGCCGTTCTTTTCGGCATCGTGGCGGTGACGCCGATCGGGTGGATCACGCTCGTCTTCGCGCTGCCGATCTGGAGCTTGATCGTCAGCGTGCTGATGTTGATGCGGCAAGAGGTCCCCGCGGCGGCTCCTGCGGCGGCCACCGGCTGAACGGCAGGCGGGAGGCGGCCGGCTCGGACCGGCCGCCTCCCGCTCCGATTCACCCATTCGGGTCGCGATTCGACCCGAATCGACTCATCCCACGCGGATCGGGTGCCGATGACTTCGAGCAAACCCGACCACGTGAGCCTTCCAACCATCTCACCGCTGCGGGGCCTCGTCGAGGTCACCCGCCTTCTGCGGGCGCGTGAGGACCTTCCTGCGCTGCTCGACGCCGTCGCGCGGACCATCGGCGAGTCGCTCGGCTACCGGACCGTCGCGGTCAACCTCTACCGGCCCGCCTGGGACGACTTCGAGGTGACGACCGTGTACGGGAACGAAGGCGCCCGCGCGATGCTGCTCGGCAACGTACGGCCGGGCGACGACTGGAGCTTCCTTCTCTCCGAGCGCTTCGAGCGCCGTGGCGCCTATGTCGTGCCGAGCGGCGCCGTCGACTGGGACTTGCTCGGGCCGAGCTACGTGCCGCAGGGAGAGCCGGCGTCAGGCCCTGACGCGTGGGACCCTGAGGACGCGCTGTTCGTCGTCATGCGCGACCAGCAGGGAAGCCTGCTCGGGATCATCTCGGTCGACGAGCCGGCGAGCGGCCTCCGACCCACCGACGACGACCTCGATGTGCTCGTGGCACTCGCGGACCACGCGGCGCTCGCCCTTCAGGCGGCGCGCGAGAGCGCGGAATCGACGCGGCACCAGCGCGCCCTCGAGGAGCTGCTCGACGTCTCGTCGCGCATCACGGGGGAGACGTCGAGTGCCGAGATCCTGCGCCGCGTGTGCAGCGGCATCCGCGACGCCCTCGACTTCAGCAACGTCTGTGCGGCGCTCGTGGACCCGGAGACCGGCGCCGTCGTGCCGCACGCCGCTGCGGGCTGGCGCCTCGAGGAGCTGCGGCGCCGGCCGTTCGTGAGCGTGGCGCAGATCGAGCCGCTTCTCGACGACACGTTCCTGCGCGAGGGCTGCTACCTCCTGACCCACGAGGAGGCGCGGACGCGGCTCACCAGCAACCTCGAGGTCTATCCCTCGCAGCTCAACGGGCGGGGGCCGTGGGCCTGGAACCGCCACTGGCTGATCGTGCCACTGCGCGACGGCGGCGGTGCGTTGCTCGGGATCATCTGGGTCGACAATCCGTCCGATCGCCTCCTGCCGTCGGCCGACCGCCTCCAGGCGCTGCGGATCTTCGCGAACGACGCCGCGGCGGCGCTCGTCTCGGGACGGCATCTCGGCGAGCTCCGTTTCCTCGCCGACCACGACCCGCTCACCCGCCTCCTCAACCGGCGCGCCTTCGTGAACCGGCTCGAGGGCGAGGTCGCGCGGGCGAAGCGGTACGGCCGCTCCATCGGCCTCGTCTTCGCCGACCTCGACGACTTCAAGCAGCTCAACGACCGCTACGGCCATTCGACCGGAGACGAGGCGCTCGTCGCATTCGCGAGCGTGCTGACGGAGTCGCTGCGCAAGCCGGACGACGCCTTCCGCATCGGCGGCGACGAGTTCGCCGTTCTCCTCGCGGAGGCGACCGACGACGACGCCCGGCAGGTCGTGGCGCGGGTCGAGGCCCTCCTCGCACGGATGTCCGTCGGCGGCGAGCCGTGGCTCGGCGAGCTCGGCGCGAGCTTCGGCTGCGCCGCCGCCCCCGAGGACGCCGGCGACGCGCAGACGCTGTTCCGCCTCGCCGACGAGGCCCAGTACGACGCGAAGCGCAACGGCACCGTGCTCCGCTTCGCCGCGCGCACGTAGCGTCGCCTACCATCGGACCGTGCGTAGGCTCGACGGAGCGCGGAAAGGAGCGGAGGCGCCGGCTTAGCCGGCACCGGAGCGGAACAATGCAGAAGGTCGTGCTGACCGAGCTCGACACGGGCGAGCGCATCATCTCCGAGCGGGTCGCCAACGTGCGCTCCGTCGCGCTCGGTTTCTGGATCGACGTCGGCTCTCGGGACGAGCGCGTCGACCGCGCGGGCGTCTCGCACTTCATCGAGCACCTCCTGTTCAAAGGCTCGCGCCGCTTCGACGCGCAGGAGATCGCCGAGACGTTCGACGCGATGGGTGCCGAGCTGAACGCAGCGACCTCGCGTGAGAACACCGTCGTCTACGCGCGCGTCCCCGACCACCACGTCGAGACCGCGCTCGAGGTGATCACGGACATGGTCTTCGCGCCCTCGTTCGCCGAGGTCGACCAGGAGCGGGAGGTCGTGCTCGAGGAGATCGCCATGTACGAGGACACGCCGCAAGAGCTCGTGCACGACCTCTTCTCGGAGGCCCTCTTCGCCGACCATCCGCTCGGACGGCCCGTGATCGGCACCGCCGAGGTCATCTCCTCGGTCAGCCGTCGAGCCCTCGCCGGCTACCACCGCACGGCGTACGCCCCCGGGAACGTCGTCGTCGCCGCGGCCGGGAACCTCGAGCACGACCGGCTCGTGGCGCTTTTGCAGCGGAGCGAGCGCCGGGCCGGCGCGCCGGCGCGGGCGGGCACTCGCGTACGCCGGCCGCTCGCGCGGCTCCCCGGCCCCGGGCTTCGCTTCCAGCGCAAGGAGACGGAGCAGTACCACCTGTGCCTCGGCGCGACCGGCATCTCGCGTTCGGATCGCCGCCGCTTCGCCGTCTCCCTCCTCGACGCGATCCTCGGTGGCTCGGCCTCGTCGCGGCTCTTCCAGGAGATCCGCGAGAAGCGCGGCATGGCATACGCCGTCTACAGCTTCGGGGCGCAGTACACCGACACCGGCATCCTCGGCGTCTACGTCGGGACGCGTGAGGAGAACCTCGCCGCCTGCGTCGAGATCTGCGTCGCGCAGATCGCCGAGATCGCGGCCGGCCGCCTCCGCAAGGGAGAGCTCGAGCGGGCGAAGGAGAGCCTCAAGGGCCGGATCGTCCTCTCGCTCGAATCCACCTCGAATCGCATGAGCCGGCTGGGCAAGTCCCTCGTGACCGACACCGAGCTGCTCACGCTCGAGCGGGTGATGGCCGAGATCGACGCGGTCGACCCCGACGAGCTCGCGGAGCTGGCCAGCGTGTTGCTGCCTCCGGAGCGACTCGCCGCAGCGGGCGTCGGGCCGGACGAGGCGCGCTTCCGAGCGGCGGTCGGCCGCGCGAGCTCGAGCCTCGTGGAGCAGGCGGCGGCGTGAAGCTCGCGTTCTTCGGGGCGGACGGAAAGGCGGGAAGCGCGATCGTGGGCCGGCTCGAGGCGGCCGGCCACGAGGTCCGGGGGATAGAGCTGGGCGACGAGCCCGACGTGGGCGGCTGCGACGCCGCCGTCGACTTCACGACTCCGGAGGCTGCTCCTGCGAACGTCCGCGCCGCGCTCGAGCAGGGCGCCTCCTGCGTCGTCGGCACGACCGGCTGGGACCCGGCCGAGCTCGGCGCGCTCGCCGTCGAGAAGCGGCTGCGGCTCTTCGTCGCTCCGAACTTCTCGATCGGCGCCGTCCTGATGATGCGCTTCGCGCGCGAAGCGGCTGCCCATTTCCCGCGCGCCGAGATCGTCGAGCTGCACAACGAGGCGAAGAAAGACGCGCCGTCCGGGACGGCCAAGGCGACGGCTCAGCTGATCGGCGGCGATCCCGTCGTCCACTCCGTGCGCCTCCCCGGCCTGGTCGCGCACCAGGAGGTCATCTTCGGGGCGGAGGGACAGTTGCTGACGATCCGCCACGACACGACCGGCCGCGAGTCGTTCGCGGACGGGGTGCTGCTGGCCCTCGAGAAGCTGCCGGAGCTCCCGCCGGGCCTGACGATCGGCCTGGACACCCTTCTGTCGTAGAAGATTCACCCGATGCCGCGCGAGGCCGCCGAGCTCGTCTTCGACGAGGCGACGAAGGTCTACCCGGGCCGCGACGGCGCGGCGGTCGACCACCTCTCGCTGACCGTGCCGGCGGGAGAGATCTGCGTCCTCGTCGGGCCGTCCGGCGGCGGCAAGACGACCGCCCTCAAACTCGTCAACCGGCTGATCCCGCTCACGAGCGGCGACATCCGCATCGACGGCACCTCGATCCTCGAGCAGGACGTCGTTCAGCTGCGCCGCTCGATCGGCTACGTGATCCAGCAGGTGGGCCTCTTCCCGCACATGACGGTGGAGGCGAACATCGGCACGGTGCCGCGGCTGTACCGGCGGCCACGCGCGTGGATCAAGACCCGCTCGGCCGAGCTGCTCGACCTCGTCGGGCTCGACCCGTCCTACGCGAAGCAGTTCCCGGCGCAGCTCTCGGGCGGCGAGCGCCAGCGCGTCGGCCTCGCGCGCGCGCTCGCGGCGAACCCGCCCTTGATGCTGATGGACGAGCCGTTCGGCGCCATCGACCCGATCGTCCGCGCGCGGCTGCAGGACGCGTTCCTCCGCCTCCAGAAGGAGATTCGCAAGACCGTTGTCTTCGTCACGCATGACATCGACGAGGCGATCAAGGTCGGCGACCGCATCGCGATCCTCCGCCAGGGCGGCCGCCTCGCTCAGTACGACACGCCGGAGCAGATCCTCGAGCATCCGGTGGACGACTTCGTAGCCGACTTCGTCGGCCGCGACCGGGCGCTGAAGGCGCTCGCCCTGAAGACCCTCGCCGATCTCGAGCTCGCACCTGCCCGGGAACGTGGACGGCCTGCCGCGGCTGACTTCGGAGACGAGCCTCCGCGACGCGCTCGCGCTGCTCGTCGCCGAGCGCCGCGACGCACTCCTCGTCACCGACGCGGCCGGCTCGCCGCTCGGGGTCGTGACCCGGGACCAGCTGATCGGATGACCGGCTTCCGCGTTGCCGACGGCGGGGGGCCGGTGATCCCGAACTTCGGCCACGGGAGCTCGTGCCTACGCAACAACAACTGGTTCTGCCCCGACTGGGTGCGCGAGCACTGGGGGGACGTTCTCCAGCCCGCGCTCGTGCAGCACATCGAGCTGACGGTGATCGCGGTCGCGATCGGCTTCGGGATCTCCTTCCTCCTCGCGCTCATCGGCTTCCGCTGGCGGCTGTTCGACCCGGCGCTCGGCGCCTTCACCGACCTCCTCTACACCATCCCGAGCATCGCTTTGTTCCAGCTCCTCGTCCCGGTCACCGGGCTGACGGTCACCACGATCGAGGTCGCGCTCGTCTCCTACACGTTCTTCGTCCTCTACCGCAACATCGTCGCGGGACTGCGCAGCGTGCCGGCCGAGGTGCTCGAATCGGCACGCGGTATGGGTCTCACGCGCATGCAGACGTTCTTTCGAGTCGAGCTGCCGCTCGCGGTGCCGGCCATCGTGGCGGGCCTTCGGGTCGCGGTCGTGGCGACGATCTCGGTTGCGACGGTGGCCGCGATCGTCCTCTACTACGGCCTCGGCGGCCCGATCTTCGACGCACTCCAACAGCCGGACATCTTCCGGACGGAGCTGGTCGCCGCCGGAGGCCTCGCCATCCTGCTCGCCCTGACAGCGGATGCGCTGCTCGCCCTCGTACAACGAGTCCTCACGCCGTGGAGCCGGATCCGATGATATTCGCCTCGCTCTTTGTCGACGCGCTCCAATTCATCCCTGACCACGCCCACCTGCTGCTCGACAAGACCGTGGAGACCGCGGAGCTGGCCTTCACCGCGCTCGCGATCGCCCTGCTGATCGGGCTCCCCGTCGGGCTCTGGCTCGGGCATAAGCATCGGGGCCTGTTCCTCGCGCTAGCGGTGTCCTCGGTCGGCCGCGCCCTGCCGAGCATCGCGATCATCGGCGTCCTGATCGCCTGGCTCGGCGTCGGCTTCTGGAACGTCACCGTCGCGCTCGTCGTGCTCGGCGTCCCGCCGATCCTCACGAACACGTACTTCGCCGTCGAGGGGGTCGACCGCGATGCGGTCGAGGCGGCACGGGGGATGGGCCTGACCGAGATCCAGATCCTCACACGGGTCGAACTGCCGCTCGGACTGCCCCTCATCCTGGCCGGTGTCCGGATCGCGGCGGTCTTCGTCATCGCGACGGCGACAATCGCCGGCATCGCGGGCGGAGGCGGCCTCGGCGAGGTCATGAACAACCAGCCCACGTACGGGCTCGAGGGCGTTCTCGCGGCGGCGCTGTGCGTCTCCGCTCTCGCGCTTCTGACGGCCGGGTTGCTCGCACTCGCCCAGCGCGCGGCCTCCCACAGGATGGCACCAACCGCGTAGGGTCCACGGCGCACGCAAATCGAGAGGAGGAAGTGATGGTGCGTAAACACACGCGTCGCGCCGCCAAGGCGGCGTTCGCGGTCTCGATCGGGGTTGCGCTTCTGATCGGGCTTACGCGGCGTGGCCGGCGCCCAGAAGAGCGGTCAAAACGGTGAGCAGGCCGACGATCGTCCTCGGTACGAAGAATTTCGGCGAGGAGTACATCCTCGGCCAGCTCTACGGTCAAGCGTTGCAGGTGAAGGGCTTCAAGGTCGAGTACAAGGGCAGCTTCGGCTCCTCCGAGCTCGCCGACGTGGCGATCCAGAAGGGCAAGATGAACTTCTATCCCGAGTACACGGGCGTGATCGCGCTCGACCTGGCGAAGGCGAAGAACCCGCCGAAGTCGGCCACGGCGACCTACAGCCTGGCGCAGACCTATGAGCAGAAGCACGGGCAAACGCTGCTCAAGCCCACGCCGTTCTACGACAGCGACACGTTCACGATGCTGACGAAGACGGCGCACAAGCTCGGCGTCAAGACGATCGCCGACATGAAGGGGAAGGCGTTCTCGTACGCGGCCCTTCCGGAGTGCGACAAGAGGATCACGTGCATCCTCGGCTTCAAGAAGATCTACCACCTGTCGCACATCAAGTTCGTTCCGCTCGGGACGATCAGCGTCTACACGCTGCTCGACCAGCACAAGACGACGGCGGGTGACGGCTTCTCGACCGACCCGCAGCAGCTGCAGCACAGCAAGTACACGGCGCTCACGGACACGAAGCACATCTTCGGGTTCCAGAACGTCGCTCCGGTGCTCTCGAAGAAGCTGCTCAAGGGCTCGTCGGGCACGCTGCTCACCACCACCGTCAACAACGTCTCGGCGAAGCTGACGCTGGCGGCGATGCAGGCGATGAACAAGGCGTACTACGTGGACAAGCAGACGCCGAAGGCGATCGCCCATTCGTTCCTGAAGGCGAACGGGCTCGCCGGCTAGTGAAGGTAGTCGTCCTCGGCGGAGGGTCGACCGGCGAGCACTTCGTCGGCGCCCTCCGCCGGTTCGACGACGAGGCGGAGATCACGCTCGTCGAGAGCCGGCTCGTCGGCGGCGAGTGCTCGTACTTCGCATGCATGCCGACGAAGACGCTGCTCCGGGCGACGGAGCTCAGCTCCTCGCTCGACCGGGCGCCGGGGCTGCACGGCGAGCGCCCGGAGCAGGACGGCGTCTGGGCGTGGCGCGACTGGATCACGAGCGACTGGGACGACACGGGCCAGCTCCACTACCTCCAGGAGTGGAATTGCCGGCTCGTGCGGGGCGAGGGCCGGGTCGTGCAGCCCGGTGTCGTGGAGATCGACGGGCAGGAGCTGCCGTACGACCGGCTCGTTCTCGCCACCGGGTCGCGGCCGGCGATTCCCCCGATCGACGGCCTCGACTCGGTCGAGTACTGGACGAACCGCGAGGCGACGCGGACGCACAAGATCCCGGAGAGCCTGGTGGTCATGGGCGGCGGGCCCGTCGGTGCCGAGCTCACGCAGTTCTTCTCCCGCATGGGCTCGCGGGTGACGCTCGTCGAGCGGGGCGAGCAGCTGCTCGGGCGGGTTCATCCCGACGCCGGCGAGCTGATCGCGGCACTTTTCCGGGAGGAGGGGATCGACGTCCGCGTCGGCATCGGGATCGAGCGCGCCGAACCGGGAGTGCGGCTGCACCTGTCGGACGGCTCGACGCTCGAGGCCGAGCGCTTGCTCGTCGCGACGGGTCGCCGGCCGAATGTCGAGCGGCTCGGTCTCGAGGAGCTCGGGGTCGAGATCTCGCAGCGCGGAATCGGGGTGGACGAGCGGCTCCGGGCGGCCGAGAACGTGTGGGCGATCGGCGACGTGACCGGCGTCGCGCAGTTCACCCACGTCGGCAAGTATCAGGCGCGCGTGGCCGCCGCGGATATGGCCCGCCGGCACGCGAAGGCGGACTACCGCGCGATCCCCGCGGGAATTTTCACCGACCCCGAGGTCGCGACCGTCGGCCGCACCGATGGAGACGACCTCGTCACCGCGCGGATCGAGCTCGGGAGGGTGCCGCGGCTGGCGACGTACGAGAGGCCGAAGCGCGACGGCTTCATCCGCGTCTTCGCCGACCCGCGGCAGCGCGTTCTCGTCGGCGCGGTCTGCGTCGGGCCGCAGGCGGCGGAGTGGCTGGGGCAGCTCACGCTCGCGATCCGCGCCGCGGTGCCGCTCGAGACGCTGCTCGACACGATCCAGCCGTACCCGACCTTCTCCGAGGGCGTCTTCCTCGCCTTGCTGGCCCTGCAGGACGAGGTCGCGGCGTGATCGACCGCATCCGGGCGGCCGTCGACGCCCTGGCGGCCGGCGACGCCGAGCCGTTCGCCTCGCTCTTTGCCGCTGACGCCGCGTGGCGCGGCGTCACGCGGGGGCGCCTCTGGTGGCGGCACACGCCTTCCTGACGCGGGCCGGATGAGGCCCGTGAGGCCTTGCAGGGAACGCTCGACCGGCTCGGCCCGCTCACGCTGGAGCGCGACTCGTTCACCGAGTTCGGCCAGGGCATGATCGTCGGCACCGCGCGCTGGGCCTCCGGAGACGCGCCACAGGAGCGCTGGGTCGTCCTCAGCACCGACGGCTATGCGATCACCGACATGCAGGTCTGCACGTCGCGTCGCAAGGCGCTCCAGTTCGCCGCCGGGCGGCACGCCGCAGGAGCCCGTCGCGGCTCGTAGAATCCGCTGACGGTGCTCGGCTCGGTCCTGACCGCGATGGTGACGCCGTTCCGGGCGGACGGCGCGGTCGACTTCGAGCGGTTCAGTGAGCTCGCGAGCTTCCTCGTCGAGAACGGTTCCGACGGGATCGTCGTCTGCGGGACGACCGGCGAGTCGCCCACCCTGAGCGACGAGGAGAAGCTCGAGCTCTTCCGGGCGGCGGTGGAGACGGTCGGCGGCCGGGCGACGGTCATCGCCGGCGCCGGCACGTACGACACCGGCCACTCGGTCCATCTCACGCGAGAGGCGACGAAGCTCGGCGTCGACGGGATCCTCGTCGTCACGCCGTACTACAACAAGCCGCCGCAGCGGGCGATCGTCCGTCACTTCGAGGAGATCGCCGCGGCGACCGACCTGCCGGTGGTCGCGTACAACATCCCGAGTCGCGTCGTCGTCAACATCGAGCCCGCGACGATCGCGCGGCTCGCCGAGATCGAGAACGTCGTCGCGGTGAAGCAGGCGCACGACGACCTCGAGCAGGCGCGGTTCATCGCCGAGGAGACGCGGCTCGACCTCTACTCGGGCGACGACCCGAACACGTTCGCCTTCCTTGAGCTCGGCGCGGTCGGTGTCGTCTCCGTCACCGCGCACCTCTGGGGCGCGCAGATCGCCGAGATGATCCGGCGCCACCGAGACGGGGACGTCGAGGGCGCGCGGGCGCTCCACGAGGAGCAGCAGCCCTCGTACGACCTCCTGCGGATCCAGGTCAACCCGATCCCGATCAAGGCTGCGCTCAACCTCACGGGCCACGAGGTGGGCGGGCACCGGCTGCCGATGGTCGAGGCGGACGAGGACGAGCTCGCGCAGATCCGCTCGTGTCTCGAACGCTCCGGCCTGCTCGCGGCCGCGTCCGCCTGAGCCAGGATCCCTAGACTCCCGCGGGATGGGCGTCTGCCACATCGTCCCGCTGGGTGGTCTCGGCGAGGTCGGGAAGAACATGACCGTCTACGAGGCCGACGGGGCGATCGTCGTGGTCGACGCCGGGCTCGCGTTCCCGCGGGACGAGCACCTCGGCGTCGATCTCGTCCTGCCGGACTTCTCCTACCTGCGCGAGCGCGAGCAGATGGTGCGCGCAGTCGTGCTCACGCACGGTCACGAAGATCACGTCGGCGCGCTCCCGTACCTGATGCGCGAGGTGCGAGTCCCGCGCGTGCTCGCCACGCGGCTGACGCTCGCGCTCGTCAAGTCGAAGCTCGACGAGCACGGGCTCCTCCGTGTCGCGGAGCTGCAGGAGCTGATGCCCGGTGACGACCCGGTTCAGCTCGGCCCCTTCCGGCTCGAGCTCATCCGGATGGCGCACTCGATCCCTGACGCGGCTGCCGTCGTGCTCGAGACGCCGGGCGGCCGCTGCGTCCACACGGGCGACTACAAGCTCGACCACACCCCGGTCGACGGGCAGCGCACCGACGTCGGGCGCCTCGCGGAGGTGGGCAGCCGCGGCGTCGACCTCCTGCTCGGCGACTCCACGAACGCGGAGCGGGCCGGCGTGACCGAATCGGAGCGCGTGGTGGGCGAGGCGTTCCGCCAGATCTTCCCGCAGCGTGAAGGCCGCATCCTCGTCTCCTCCTTCGCCTCGAACGTGCATCGGATGCAGCAGGCCGCCGACGTCGGGGTCGACTGCGGGCGCAAGGTCGCCTTCGTCGGCCGCTCGATGCGCAAGAACGCGAACATCGCGCGCAACCTCGGCTACATGGACGTTCCGGAGGAAGCGATCCTACGGCCGCACGAGCTCGCCGAGCTGCCGCGCGGCGAGCAGCTCGTCCTCTGCACGGGCAGCCAGGGCGAGCCGATGTCCGCGATGACGCGGATCGCGTACAACGACCATCCCGCCGTGCACGTCGAGGCCGGCGATACCGTGATCATCTCCGCGAAGCCGATTCCCGGCAACGAGCTGCGGGTCCACGACGCGATCAACCGCCTCGCGAAGATGGGGGCCGAGGTGCTGCACGAGGACAACGCGCCTGTGCATGTCTCCGGCCACGGGAAGGCCGAGGAGCTGCGGACGATCATCGGCCTTGTACGCCCGAAGGCCGTGATGCCGGTGCATGGAGAGTTTCGGATGCTCGCGGCCCACGCGCAGCTCGCCCGCGAGGGCGGGATTCCGGAGGACCGGATCGTCCTCGCCGAGAACGGCAGCGTCGTCGAGCTGCGGGACGGCGTAGCCCGGATCGTCGGCGAGGTGCAGGCCGGAATGACGTTCGTCGACGGGCTCGGGGTCGGGGACGTGCACGACGTCGCGCTGCGCGACCGGCGGAAGCTTTCGGAGGATGGAATCCTCATCGTCGTGGCGACCCTCGCGGCGCAGGACGGCGGCGGCCTGACGGCTGCGCCGGAGCTGATCGCCCGCGGCTTCGGCGAGGGCGCGGAGCCGCTCCTCGACGAGCTGCGCGAGGAGGCGTCGCGCGTGCTCGACGAGCTGCTCTCCGACGACGTCACCGAGATCAAGCTCCTCCAGGAGCACCTGCACGACGCGCTCGGGGGCGTCGTCTACGACCGCACCCGCCGGCGCCCGATGGTGCTGCCCGTGATCGTCGAGGTCTGAGCCCGTTCTAGTCGTCCTCGCGCGGCTCGCCGTCGAAGTAGCCGAGCGTCTCGATCCGACCGATCACGCCGAGGCCCCGCCAGTGGATCTTGCTCGAGCGCGGGAAGAAGGCCATGTCGTTCGGCGTGCGGGTGCCGTAGACGAGCATGGTGCAGCCCTCGTCTCCCGCGACGAAGAAGTGCGAGACACCGGTGCCCGGCGGGCGCGCGACCACGTGACCCGGGCGAAGCCGATGCTCCTCCCGCTCCGCGCCGCCGCGCTCGACCTTGTCCGGCGAGGGCCACAGATGCAGCGTCGCGGCGCCCTCGAGAATGACGAAGATCTCCTCCTCCTCGGAGTGACAATGAGGCACGGAACCCATCTTCCCGGGCGAGAGCTTCTCCCAGGCGAAGCCCGATAGCGCGGTCGTGCCCGTCGGCGTGAAGTACGCGAAGGCCTGCGCGCCGAAAGTCTCGAGCTCGACCTCGGAGGCGTTCTTGATGTTCTCCGGACGAGGCTTCGGCTCTCCCACCTCGAGCGGCGCAACCGTCGCCTCGATGTCCCACGGATCGTCGTCGCGGCCCTCGACCCAGGGCCAGCCGAACCGGATCGCGCGGGAGCGCGGCAGCCAGCCGAGCTCGGTGGGGTGACGCGTGCCGAAGACGAGGTACTCGAGCCCCTCCGGCCCGGCTACGAACGTGTGCTCCATCGCGTCCGGGCGGTGGATAACGCAGTCGAGCGGCCGCACCTCGTGCACGTCTCCGTCCTGCCAGGCGAGACCCGAGCCGGCCAGGACGAAGTACAGCTCCTCCGAGGCACCGTGGGAGTGGGGAGGCGTCGGCAGCTTCCCCGGCGCGACGCGCACGCGGTTGAGGCCGACGCCGCGCGTGCCCGCGGCGTCGCCGAGCCGCTGCCAGATGGCGTCCATCTCGCCCTTCGCGTTCCGATGGCTCTCGACCTCGTCCCAATGCGCGACGGTCACGCCGCGGAGTCTAGGCTCGCGCCGTGCGGTCGCCTCGTCTCACCGTCGTCGGCTCGATCAACCTCGACCTCGTCGTGCAAGCGGAGCGGCTGCCTCGGCCGGGGGAGACGGTGAGCGGCGCACGCTTCTCCCGTGTGCCGGGCGGCAAGGGCGCGAACCAGGCCGTCGCCGCGGCGCGGCTCGGCGCGGAGGTCGCGATGGTCGGCTGCGTCGGGCGCCGACGAGAGCGCCGAGGAGGCGCTCGCGGGGCTCCGCGACGCCGGCGTCGAGGAGCGGTGGCTGGTCAAGGACGCTCCGACCGGGATCGCGCTCATCACCGTGGATGCCGCGGGAGAGACGACCATCGTCGTCGCGCCCGGTGCGAACTCCGAGCTGCGGCCCGACGATCTCGCGCTCGAAGATGCCGACGCCGTGTTGTGCCAGCAGGAGATCCCGGCCGAGACGGTCGCGCGGGCGGCCGAGCTCGCGGCTCGGTTCTTCCTCAACGCCGCGCCCGCCCGTGGCGGCGCGCCCGAGGCCGAGCTCACCGTCGTGAACCGGTTCGAGCTGGAGGCGCTGGGCGATCGGAGCAGGCTCGTCTGCCTCACGCTCGGTGCCGCGGGCGCCGTCCTCCTCGAGGACGGGGAGGAGGTGGCACGGGCAGAGCCGCCCACGGTCGAGGCCGTCGACGGCACGGCCGCCGGGGACGCGCTCACCGCCTGCCTCGTCGTCTCGCTGCTCGAAGGGCGGCCGCGCGACGAGTCGCTGCGCCGGGCGTGCGCCGCCGGCGCGCTCGCCGCCTCGCGCTTCGGCGCCCAGACGTCGCTGCCGACCGCGGAGGAGGTGGACGCGCTCCTGTGAGCACGAGAATCGTCATCGACTGCGATCCGGGCCACGACGACGCGATCGCGATCCTCCTCGCGCTCGCCTCACCGGAGGTCGAGCTGATCGGAGTCACGACCGTCGCCGGCAACCAGACGTTGGACAAGACGACCCGCAACGCGCTCGTCACGCTCGAGATCGGCGGCCGGAGCGACATCCCGGTCGCGGCCGGGGCTGACGCGCCGCTGCGGCGCGAGCTCCGCACCGCCGCGCACGTCCACGGCGAGACGGGCCTCGACGGGCCCGATCTGCCGGAGCCGCAGGCGAAGCCGGTCGACGCCCCGCCGCAGACTTCCTTGCCGAGCTGATCGAGCCGGGGGTCGTGCTGGTCCCGACGGCACCGCTCACGAACGTCGCGCTGATGCTCGAGCGGCACCCGGACGTGCGCGACCGGCTCGAGCACATCGTCTGGATGGGCGGCTCGATCGGCCAGGGGAACATCACGCCGGCCGCCGAGTTCAATGCGTTCGTCGACCCGGAGGCGGCCGCCACGGTCTTCACGGGCGGGATCCCCATCACGATGATCGGGCTCGACATCACGCACAAGGCGCTCTTCACGCGCGCGCACGCGGAGCGGCTGCGCGGCGCAGGCCGCGCCGGGCGGTTCGTCGCCGAGCTGTCGGACTTCTTCCAGGCCTTCCACGAGCGCTCGTACGGCTTCGATGGATCGCCGATCCACGACGCCATGGCGGTCGCGCACGTCATCGACCCGACGCTCGTGACGACGCGCCGGACGAACGTGGCCGTCGAGACGCGCTCCGAGCTCTGCGACGGCCGCACGGTGGTCGACCTGCGCGGCGTCACCGGTCGTGAGCCGAATGCGGAGGTGGGGGTCGACGTCGACGCGGAGCGGTTCCTCGAGCTCCTCGTCACCCGGATCGCCTCGCTGCCGTGAGCATCGTCTTCGCCGCGATCGCCCCGCACGGCGACATGGAGCTCGACGCCGGCCTGCGCGCCGCGATGGAGGAGCTCGGCCGGCGCTTCGACGCGGCCGCTCCCGAGGTCGCGGTGCTCGTGACGCCGCATTCCGTCCACGTCGAGGGTCACTTCGCGGTTCTCACGGCCGGCAAGGTGGGGGAGTGGGAGACGGACGCGCGAGGCTGCGGCCGCGCTGCTCGAGGCGCCGCTCGCCGATCCTCGGTGTCTCGTACGGCGGCAACGATCCGGCGACCGCCGAGTTCCCGCTCGACTGGGGGACGGAGATCCCGCTCTCGTTCATGCGGGCGAGGCGAATCGTCGTCGTTTCGCCTGCGCGCGACCGGTCGCTGGAGGAGCACGTCCGCCTCGGCGAGCTGATCGCCGGGCTTCCGGGGCGGGTCGCGCTGATCGCGAGCGCCGACCACGGGCACGCGCACGATCCGGAAGGCCCGTACGGCTTCGACCCGGCAGCCGCTGCCTACGACGCGCGGCTGCAGGAGATCCTCTCCTCGGACCGTCTCGACTTCCTACCTCTTGCGGAGCTGGTCGAGCCCGCGAAAGCTGACTCGCTCTGGCAGCTGCTCGTCCTGCAAGGCGCCATCGGCGAGTCGGCGCGAGCGGACGTGCTTGCCTACGCGGCTCCGACGTACTACGGGATGCTCGTCGCGGAGATCACAGGCGCGTAGCTAGGAGGAACGTTTCGGCGCCGGGCGAATGACGCCGCATGCCGCGCAAGCGGAAGAAGAAGCTGCGCCCCAAGCTGCCGAGCCGCGTCAAGAAGACGCGGACGAAGCGCGGCGCGCGGGCTCGCAACCAGCACCCGGAGCTCTGGGGCCTCGCCGCGGTCGCGCTCGGGCTCTTCCTCGGCGCCGTCCTCTACTTCGGCTGGAACGGCGGCTACGTCGGCGGCTGGCTCGGCGACGGGCTCGACCGGCTCGTCGGCGACGCGAAGTACGTCGTGCCGCTCGCGCTCGCAGCGATCGGCGCGCTCATGGTTACGCGGAGCGCGCTCGTCGAGGTACGGCCGTTCCGGACCGGGCTCGCCGTGCTCGGATGCGGCCTGATGCTCACGCTCGGCAAGGACCAGGGCGGCTACTTCGGCCAGTTCCTGGGCGGCGCCGTCGGGATCGCCATTGGTGCGACCGGCTCGCTGCTGCTCGGCATCCTTCTCATGCTCGTCGGCTCGCTCCTCCTCTCCGGCGCCTCGCTCGGGGCCATGCTCCGCCGCTCCGGTCGCAGTCTCCACGTCGCGGCGCGCAAGGCGCGCCCGCGGCCGCGCGAGGAGTCGGGGGATTGGCCGGAGCCCCAGCCTGTGCGTCCGGCGCCGTCGCTTGCGCCGCCGGTCGATGCCACCTCTGCCTTCCCGGACGTCGTCGGGGAGACCGCCGTGCCGCCGCACGCGGGCGCGCAGCCCTCGCCGCTCCAGACCGAGCCGCCGGCGCTGCTCGAGGATCCGCCGACGCTGTTCGACGAGCTGACGTCGGAGCACGCGGAGTACAAGCTGCCCGACGCCGGCGTCCTCCGCGTCTCGCCCGAACGCGGCGACGAGTCGGGCGAGACCGCGGCGCGTGTCGCCGAGCTCCTCGTCCAGACCCTGGCGCACTTCGGTGTCGACGCGACCGTGATCGGGCAGATCTCCGGCCCGCGCGTGACGCGGTACGAGCTCCAGCTCGCTCCGGGGACGAAGGTCGCGAAGGTCGCTGCGTTGAAGGACGACCTGTCGTACGCGCTCGCGACGACCGAGATCCGGATTCTCGCGCCGATCCCCGGCAAGCAGGCGGTCGGCGTCGAGCTGCCGAACCTCTCTCCGAATCTCGTCACGCTCGGCGACATCTTCGAGCCGCTGCCCGCGACCGCCAGCCCCGTCTCGGCCTGGCTGGGGAAGGACATCTCCGGCGCCGCCGTGTGGACCGACCTCGCGCGAATGCCGCATCTGCTGATCGCCGGCACGACCGGCTCGGGCAAGTCCGGCTGTCTCAACACGGTTCTCACGTCGATCCTGCTGCGGGCGACGCCCGACGACGTGCGCTTCATCCTGATCGACCCGAAGCGGATCGAGCTCAGCCACTTCGAGTCGGTGCCGCACCTGCTCACTCCGGTGGTCTCGAGCCCGAAGGAGGCGAGCGCCGTCCTCGCCAACTGCCTCGCCGAGATGGAGCGCCGCTACGAGCGCCTCTCCTCGGTGCGCGCGCGCAACCTCAACGAGGCGAACCGGTCCTTCCGCCAGCGCGGCGAGCCGACCCTGCCGTACGTCCTCGTCGTGATCGACGAGCTCGCCGACCTGATGATGGTCGCCCCGCAGGCGGTCGAGGACGCGGTGATTCGCCTCGCGCAGAAGTCGCGCGCCGTCGGCATCCACCTCGTCCTCGCGACGCAGCGGCCGTCGGTCGACGTCATCACGGGGATGATCAAGGCGAACGTCCCCTCCCGGATCGCGTTCGCCGTCTCCTCGCAGACCGACTCGCGCGTCATCCTCGACCAGGGCGGGGCGGAGTCGCTGCTCGGCCAGGGCGACATGCTCTTCAAGCCGCTCGGCACCTCGCGCCTGCAGCGCGTCCAGGGCGCCTACGTGTCGGAGGAGGAGATCGCCCTCGTCGTCGAGCAGACCCGCCAGCGCGAGCAGGAGCTCGACGAGAGCTACCTCGAGCTGCCCGAGGTCTTCGCAGACCCGGACGACGCATGCCGGCGACGACGAGTTCGACCCCGACGACGACCCGCTCCTCGACAAGGCGATCGAGATCGTCGTCCAGACGCAGACCGCGTCCGTTTCCCTCCTGCAGCGGCGCCTGCGGGTCGGCTACACGCGCGCCGGCCGGCTCATCGACATGCTGGAGCGGCGCGGGATCGTCTCCGGCTACGAGGGCTCGAAGCCGCGCCGCGTCCTCGTCGACGAGAGCCAGTACCACACGTACGCCGGCGCCGAGTAATGCTTGTGTTCGGGTCCTGTCCAAATGGACTAACCGACCCTCCTCCAGTTCGTCGAATATGGGGCTAGGATCGCCCGATTGGTCCACGATGGACCGATCGGCTTACGACAAACGAGGAGGGCACGTGAGGGTAAGACGCTGGATGCTCGCGGCAGGCGTTGTCGCGGTTATTGCGGCCGTCGCCGTCGGCACCGCGCTCGGCGGCTCGAAGGCGCACACGGCGCAGAAGGCCGGCTTCCGGGCCGCGCTCGTGAGCGACGTCGCGGGCTTCAACGACAACGGGTTCAACAAGAACCAGCTGAAGGGGCTCAAGGAGGCGGCGAAGAAGATCGGCGGGACGGCGTTCCCAATCGTCTCGCACTCCTCGAGCGACTATCAGCCGAACTACAACACTGCGGTGCATGACAACGCGCAGATCATCGTCGCGGCGGGCTTCCTGCTCGCCGACACGATGGGGCAGTACGCCCAGCAGTACCCGAACACCAAGTTCGCGATCACCGACGACTCGGTCACGGACACCGCGCTTGCGGCTCACAAGAGCAACGAAGAGGGCATCACCTACGCGACGCAGGAGGGCGGCTGCCTCGTCGGAGTCCTCGCGGCCGAGATGGCCAAGAAGATGGGCCACAAGGTCATCGGCGTCGCGGGCGGTCTCAAGATCCCGCCGGTCGACTCCTACATCGCCGGCTACAAGTACTGCGCGGCGAAGGCGGTCAAGGGCACGAAGGTCGTCGTCCAGTACTCCGGCGACTTCCAGGACGAGAGCAAGTGCGCCACGATCGCGCAGAACGAGATCCAGGGCCAGAAGGCACAGGTCATCTTCCAGGTCGCCGGTCTCTGCGGTGACGGCGCCCTCAAGGAGGCCTCGAAGCTGCACAAGTGGGGCATCGGCGTCGACGCCGACGAGTACAGCGTCGCGAGCCGGATCCTGACGAGCGCCCTGAAGAAGACGGACGTCGGGGTGTACGACACGGTCCTGGCGGCCTCGAAGGGCCACTTCAAGGGCGGCCACGACCTGCTCTTCAACCTCAAGAACAACGGCGTGGGCGTCGGCAAGATCAGCCCGAAGGTGCCGAAGTCGTGGATCAAGCTGATGAACACCTACAAGACGAACATCATCAAGGGCAAGCTCAAGCCCCCGGCGGTCATCAAGTAGCAAGGAGTTGCGAGGGGGGGTATGCGAGGGCGGGCTTTCGAGCCCGCCCTCTTTATTTCCGGTAAGAAACACACGTGGCCGACGACCTCGTCCTCGAGATGCGGGGCATCCGCAAGGAGTTCCCGGGCGTCGTCGCGAACGACAATGTCTCGTTCGATGTCCGCCGAGGTGAGGTCCACGCGCTGCTCGGTGAGAACGGCGCCGGCAAGTCCACGCTCATGAACATCCTTTACGGGCTCTACCGGCCCGACGGGGGAGAGATCCGCATCGCCGGGAAGCCCGTCTCGTTCTCCTCGGCCCGCGAGGCGATCGAGACCGGGATCGGCATGGTGCACCAGCACTTCATGCTCATCCCGGTGATGACCGTCGCCGAGAACATCGTCCTCGGCGCGGAGCCCGTCAAGGGCGGGGTGCTGCTCGACGAGAAGGCGGCGGACCGGAGGGTGGCCGACATGGCCAAGACGTTCCGGTTCGCGGTCGACCCCGACGCCCTCGTCGAGGACATCAGCGTCGGCCAACAGCAGCGTGTGGAGATCATGAAGGCGCTCTACCGGAACGCCGACATCCTCATCCTGGACGAGCCGACGGCGGTGCTGACGCCGCAGGAGGCCTCGGACCTGTTCGAGATCCTGCGCACCCTCCAGCGGGAGGGCCTGTCGATCATCTTCATCAGCCACAAGCTGAACGAGGTGCTCGAGATCGCCGACCGCATCACCGTCCTGCGGCGCGGGAGGACGATCGAGACGGTGCCGCGCGAGGGAGCGACCGAGGAGTCGCTGGCGCGCGCGATGGTGGGGCGAGACGTGCTGCTGCGGGTCGAGAAGGCTCCGGCGGATCCGGGAGAGGTCCTGCTCGAGGTGCGCGACCTGCACGTCCGTGACGACCGCGACATCGAGAAGGTGCGCGGCCTCTCCTTCGACGTGCGCGCGGGCGAGATCGTCGGCATCGCCGGCGTCGACGGCAACGGCCAAACCGAGCTGATCGACGCGCTCACGGGCCTGCAGAAGGTCGAGAGCGGATCGGCGAAGATCGCAGGCCGCGAGCTCGCGCACGCGAACGCCCGCCAGGCGCTCGATGCCGGCATCGGGCACATCCCGGAGGACAGGCAGCGCCGCGGCCTCGTGCTCGAGTTCTCGATCTCCGAGAACATCGCGCTCCACGACTACGCCAAGCCTCCGGACGCGCGCTTCGGCTGGCTCTTCCCCCGGCGCATGGTCGCGCGGGCGAAGGCTCTGATCCGCGAGTTCGACGTGCGCGGCGGCGGGCCCTTCACGCTCGCCGGTGGCCTCTCGGGAGGTAACCAGCAGAAGCTCGTCGCCGCCCGGGAGATCTCGCGCGACCCGAAAGTGCTCATCGCGGCACAGCCGACCCGGGGGCTCGATGTCGGGGCGATCGAGTACCTCCACCGCCGCCTGGTCACCGAGCGGGACGAGGGCCGTGCGATCCTGCTCGTCTCGCTCGAGCTCGACGAGATCCTGTCGCTGTCCGATCGGATCCTGGTGCTCTACGAGGGCGAGATCGTCGGCGAGCACACGGGCGACGTCTCGGAGCAGGCAATCGGGCTCGAGATGCTCGGCGGGCGGGAGAGGCCGGCGGCATGACCGCGTCGGGCCAGTCGCCCTCGCAGCCGCCTCCGCCCACGCCGGAGTTCGGCGATCCCGAAACACTCGCCGCCCGCCTCGCGATCAAGCAGCGGGCCGGCGGGATCATCGTGCCGATCGTGACGGTCGTCTTCGCTCTCGTCCTGAGCATCGCCGTCGTCGCGGCGACGCAGCACAGCCTTCACACGGCGCTCCTCGCCTTCCAGGAGATCTTCGACGGCACCGGCCTCAACTGGATCGCGCACCCGACGACAAACCTGCAGAACCTGGCGGCGTACAACCTCTCCCAGACCCTGCTGCAGACCTCGACGCTCATCCTCACGGGCCTCGCGGTCGCCTTCGCCTTCCGGTGCGGGATGTTCAACATCGGCGGCCAGGGCCAGTACTTCGTCGGCCTGATCGTCGCGAACTGGCTCGGCGTGTCCTTCGCGAACATGAGCCCACTGCCGCACATCCTGCTTGCGATGGTGGGCGGCACGCTCGCTGCTGCGGCGTATGCCGGGATCGCAGGCGTTCTGAAGGCCACCGTCGGGGCGCACGAGGTGATCACGACGATCATGCTCAACTGGATCGCGTTCTGGATCGGATCGTGGGTCTTCGGCGACGGCGGTCCGCTCCAGAACTCGACGCAGCCGACCGTGCCGGTTTCCAACCAGGTGGCGCCGAGCGCCCGGCTGCCCGATTTCTGGGGCGCTCAGGGCTTCCAGGGCGTCCACATCGGCTTCTTCATCGCGCTCGCGTGCGTCGCCCTCTTCTCGATCCTGATCAACCGGACGACGCTCGGCTACGAGGTGCGCGCCGTCGGGTTCAACCCGGACGCGGCCGCGTACGGCGGCATCAACGTGAAGAAGAACCTGATCCGCGCGATGGCGATCTCGGGCGCCTTCGCCGGACTCGCGGGGGCGATCGACATGCTGGGTGGAACGACGAACTACCAGTTCGGCCAGCTCGACATCCCGTTCAGCCAGGTCGGCTTCATCGGCATCGCCGTCGCCCTGCTCGGACGAAACACCGCCCTCGGCACCCTCTTCGGGGCGTTCCTCTTCGGCGCCCTCCTGTACGGGAGCTTCCACGGCCTCGGCTCGTCGAGCGTGATCGATCCCCAGCTCGCCGGCAACCTCACGTACATCATCCAGGGCCTGATCGTGCTGTTCATCGGGGCCGACGTCCTCATCCTCTACGCCTGGGACTCGCGTAAGAAGCTGCGGTGGCGGTGGCGGCCCGCCGGAGCTACCGGATGAGCGCTTGGGCGGCACGGCTCGACAATCCCATCAGCGCGCGCCTGCGTGACCCAGCCACGACCGGCTGGATCGGGATCTTCCTCGGGGCATTCGCCGCCTTCCTCGCGATTCCGCCGATCGAGGCGCGAACGGTCACCTGGCCGATCCTCGTCGGAATCGTCGCTGCCACGCTCGGGATCTGGACGGTGACCCGGGGCCGCCGCAGGCTCGGCTGGGGCGCGGTTGCGGCCGGAGTGATCGGCATCGGCCTCGGCATCCTCGCCACGCGCTCGAGCACGGCGAACCTCGACTCGGCGTTCGACGCGACGCTCGTGGCGCAGACCCTCGGCTTCGCGACCCCGCTCGTCTTCGCGGCGATGGGCGGCATCTTCTCCGAGCGGAGCGGCGTCGTGAACATCGGCCTCGAAGGGATGATGCTGATGGGCGCCTTCTGGGGCGTCTACGGCGCCGACAAGGGCGGCAGCTGGTTCGTCGGGCTTCTCGTCGCGATGGGCGTCGGCGGTCTGTTCGCGCTCGTCTACGCCTTCTTCGCCATCCAGCTGCGGGCCGACCAGATCGTCGGGGGGACCGCCATCAACTTCCTGGCCGTCGGCATAACAGGCTTCTTCTTCGTTCAGATCTACAACAACAACCCGATCCCGAACGGCGTCTCGCTGCTTCCGAACGTCCACCTCCCGGGGCTCTCCGGCTTCTTCGGGCAGGCGATCGGCGACCTCAACATCCTGACCTGGTCGTGCTTCGTGCTCGTGATCGTCGTCTACGTCGTGCTCTTCAAGACGGCGATCGGCCTGCGGATCCGCGCCTGCGGCGAGCATCCGCGCGCGGCGGACACGGTCGGGATCGACGTCTACGCGATCCGCTACGCCTGCGTCGTCCTGTCGGGGATGCTCGCCGCGACCGGCGGCATCTACCTCTCCGAGGGGCCGCAGGGGAACGGGACGTTCCTCTTCAACATGACGAACGGCCGGGGCTTCATTGCGCTCGCCGCAGTGATCTTCGGCAACTGGCGCCCGTTCGGAGCCTTCGGCGCGGCGATCCTGTTCGGCTTCTCGAGCGCGCTCGCACTGAAGCTCCAGGTCTATTCCCAGTCGGCGGGCACGCTGTTCAACGTCCTGCCGTACGTGCTGACGCTGATTGCGGTCGCCGGAGTGATCGGGCGCACCGTCGCCCCGGCCGCGGACGGTAAGCCGTACTCGAAGCAGTAGGCGCTAGGTGATCGCCACCATCCGCGTGATCGCCAGGCGAGCTCGGTCGGCCAGCTCCGGCTCGACCGTGATTCGGTGCTTGCCGTCGCGGAGCGAGTCGCGCACCTTCTCGAGCGTCGTCAGCTTCATGTAGCGGCACTCGGCGTCGTCGCGCACCGGCTCGAATCGCTTGCCGGGCGCCTCGCGCTCGAGGCGGTGGATGATCCCGGTCTCGGTGGCGACGAGGAAGCGCCGCTTCGGCGAGCGCTTGGCATAGTCGATCATCTTCTCCGTGGAGAGGATCTGCGTCCGCTCGTTCCCGAAGGCCATCGCCTGGCTCGCACAGCCGCACTCGGGATGGACGAGCAGGTCCGCGTCGGGCGCCTCTTCGTGCCACCGCTCGATGTCAGCGGGCCGGATGCCGGCGTGGACGTGGCACTCGCCGAGCCAGATCGTCAGCTTGCGGCCGGTCACGCGCTCGAGCCAGAGGCCGAGGTACATGTCCGGAAGGAACAGGATCTCCTGTTCCGGCGGGATCGCCTCGATCACGGACTTCGCGTTCCCCGACGTGCAGCAGTAGTCGCTCTCCGCCTTCACCTCCGCCGTCGTGTTCACGTAGGACACGACGACCGCGCCCGGATGCTGCGCCTTCCACTCGCGCAGTTGCTCGCCGTCGATCGAGGCAGCGAGCGAGCAGCCGGCGCCGAGGTCGGGGAGCAGCACGGTCTTCTCCGGGCTGAGGATCGCCGCCGTCTCGGCCATGAAGTGGACGCCGCAGAAGACGATCGTCTCCGCCTCCGTCGCCGCGGCCTGGCGCGAAAGCCCGAGCGAGTCGCCGACGTAGTCCGCGACGTCCTGCACCTCGGGGCGCTGGTAGTTGTGGGCGAGGATCACGGCGTTCTTCTCGGCGGCGAGAGCGCGGACCTCCTCGTGCAGTGCGGTTGTGGGAGTGGCGACGGTCATCGGACCTCCAGGGAGACGTGAAGCGAGCGGGCGGAATGAGTCAGCGCGCCGACGGAGACGAAGTCGACACCGGTCTCGGCGTAGGCGCGGACGGTGGCGAGCGAGACGCCCCCGGAAGCCTCGAGCTCGGCACGCCCGGCCGTCACCTGAACGGCCTCGCGCACCTCCTCGGGGCTCATGTTGTCGAGCAGGATCCGCGGCGCGCCGCCGTCGAGCGCCTCGCGCACCTGCGCGAGCGTCTCGGCCTCGACCTCCACCGGCAGTCCGTCGATGCGCCCCTCCAATGCGGTCAGCGCAGCCGCGACGCCGCCGGCGACGCGGAGATGGTTCTCCTTCACGAGAACCCCGTCGTAGAGGCCGGCGCGATGGTTCCGGCCACCGCCGCAGCGCACGGCGTACTTCTCGAGCGCCCGCAGGCCGGGCGTCGTCTTGCGGGTGTCGAGAACGGTCGTGGAGGTTCCCTCCGTGAGCTCGACGAACCGACGCGTGAGCGAGGCGATGCCACAGAGCCGCCCGAGCAGGTTGAGTGCAACGCGCTCGCCGCTGAGAATCGCGCGGGCCGGCCCCTCGAGCTCGGCCAGGACGACGGGCACGTGGGAGACCGCTGCCCCTTCCTCGAGACGAGGTTCGATCGTCACGGACGGGTCCAGCGCCGCGAAGACAGCGGCCGCGATCGGAACGCCGCAGACGACACCGGGCTCCTCGAGGAGGAGCTCGGCGCGGCAGCGCGCGTCCTCGGCCACGAGCGCGAGCGTCGTCGCATCGCCGGAGCCCACGTCCTCGGCCAGAGCCGCGGCCACGACGCGACCGACGTCCTCCTGTGTCAGCTCCATCGCTCCAGCACCGGCTCGCGGCCGGGGTGGACGACGAGGTGCCCGGCGAGCTCCTCGCTCTCTACCGGGAAGTCTTCGCGGAAATGGACGCCACGGCTCTCCTCCCGCGCGAGGCCGCACGCGGCGATCTGCCGGACCAGCGGGTGCGGCGAGTCGACGAGTCGCTCGAGACCGCTACGGCTGCGGATCAGACCTGCGTCGCGCCAGAGCGCAGCGCCGGGGTCGCCTGTGGAAGCGACGGGGCTCGTCTTCCCGTCGAAGCGCCGGCCGTCGAGCGCGGCGAGACCCGCGCGCCGCCCGAAGACGAGGCACTCGAGCAGCGAGTTCGAGGCGAGCCGGTTCGCGCCGTGCACGCCCGTGCAGGCGCACTCCCCGGCTGCGTAGAGCCCGGGCACGGTCGTCCGCCCGTGGAGGTCGGTGACGATGCCGCCGATGGCGTAGTGCGCGGCGGGGGAGACGGGGATCGGGTCGCCCCCCGGGTCGTAGCCGGCCTGCTCGAGCGTCGCCATCAGGGTCGGATAGCGGTCGCGCTCGATCTCCCGCAGGTCGAGCCGTGCACCCGCCCGCGAGGCGACCGCGCGCGCCACGACGTCGCGCGGAGCAAGCTCGTCGACGAAGCGCTCGCCGCCGTGGTCGAGCAGCGTCGCTCCGGCACCGCGGAGCGCCTCCGAGAGCAGGAAGCCGTCGTGGCCGTTCTCGCCGCGCAGCGCCGTCGGGTGGAACTGCACGAGCTCGAGGTCGGCAAGCGCGGCGCCCGCGGCGTGCGCGAGCAGGAGACCGTCTCCGACGGCGCCCTGGGGATTCGTCGTCCGCGCCCAGAGGGCGGCGTACCCGCCGGTGGCGATGACGACGGCGGATCCTCGGAGGCCGGCGAGAGTCGTGAGGCGCTCTCCCTCGTGGATCCGGATCCGAGGATGCTCGCGCGCCAGCGACGTCAGGACGTCGGCGACGTGGCGCCCGGTGTCCGCGCCGCCGGCGTGTACGACACGGTCGCGGGAATGGCCGCCCTCGCGGCCCAGCCCGTCGTCGAAGCGGACGCCGAGGCGGCACAGCTCCTCGATCCTGGCCGGGGCCTCGGCAGCGAGAAGCTCGACCGCGCTGCGCCGGCAGAGGTCGCGGCCCGCGGCCATCGTGTCGGCTGCATGCAGCGCAGGGTCGTCGTCGGGGCCTACGGCAGCGGCAATGCCTCCCTGTGCGGCGTAGCTGTTGGAGCTGCGATGCGAGGCCTTGGCGAGCGCGAGCACAGAGGCCCCGTCGTCCGCGGCGGCGAGGGCGGCGGAGAGGCCGGCGATGCCGGCTCCGACGACCGTGACGTCGGCGGTCTCGCGTTTTTGCCTCACAATCGATAACCTCGAGTCCGAGTCTACATGGTTGACGACTCTCAGGCGAAAACCGCGGCGCACGCCGTGCTCGCTGCCGTCCTTCAGGTACGCGAGCGGCGGCTCCAGGCGCTGCTCTGGCAGAGGGCGCGGGAGCCGTTCGCGGCGTGCTGGGCGCTGCCGGGCGGGGCGCTGGCCGTGGACGAGACCCTCGAGGAGTCGATGCGGCGCCACCTGGCCGAGAAGGTCGACGTGCGGGAGGTGTCGCACCTCGAGCAGCTCGAGACGCGGAGCGACCCGCAACGCAACCCGGCGCTCCGCGAGCTGGCGACGGCCTTTCTCGGGCTCGTCCCGAGCGGGCTCGATCCCAAGGTCCCGGAGGACACCCGCTGGCATCCGGTAGACGAGCTGCCCGAGCTCGCGTACGACCACGAGGAGATCCTGCTCAGCGCGCGCGAGCGGCTGCGCGCGAAGCTGTCGTACACGAATCTCGGCTTCGCGCTCGCACCGCCGAGCTTCACGCTCGCCGAGCTCCGCGACCTCTACGCGGCCGCACTCGGCCATCCGGTCGGCGCGACGAACCTCCAGCGCGTCCTGCTCCGGCGCCGCCTGCTCGAGGACACCGGCGATCGTCGCCGCTACGGCCGCGGTGGCGGACGGCCGGCGACGATCTATCGCTTCCGGAGCCGGCGCCTGGAGATCACCGACCAGTTCGCCGTCCTGCGTCCGCCTACAATGGCTCACTGAGTTGGCCGTCCGGACTCAGACATTCGTGCACCCGCGCGCCCGGCCGAACTTCCGAGCCTGGCTCGCCTTCCTGTTCGGCCTCGTGGCGGCGGGCATCATCCCGGCGGCGATCGAGCTGACGCGGAAGATCCCCGGCGCGGTGCTCCTCGACGCCGTCTGGGCGATCCCGGTTGCCGCCACTGCGGCCACGGTGTCGCTGCTCTTCGCCCGTGGCGCCCACGGCGCGATCGCGAGGACGCTCGAGCAGACCGGCGGCTCCCTCTGGATCCGGCTCGGCCGCATCCTCGCCGTCGCAGGAGTCTGCCTCACGCTGTCCGCCTCGATCGCCGTGGGGCTCTACGAACTGCTGTTGCGGCTCGAGCACTGAGTCGTAGACTCCGTCCGTGTTCGAGATAGGCCACAGCCTGCGGGAGGCGCGCGAGCGGCAGGGCCTCGGTTATCCCGAGATCGAGCTCGCGACGAAGATCCGCGCGAAGTACATCCGGGCGCTCGAGGAGGAGAACTTCACCGCCGTCCCGGGCGACGCCTACATCCGCGGCTTCCTGAGGACATACGCCGAATACCTGGGTCTCGACGGCGACGTGTACGTCGACGAATACGCCTCGCGCTTCCTCACGAGCTGGCGCGACGAGGTTCCGGCGCGCCCGGAGCGGCGCCGGGTCGGTCGGCGAGATCGGCACGTGGAGCGGCGCGCCGTCCTGCTCGTGCTCGCCGGCATCGCCGTCGTGACGGCGCTCGTCTTTGCAGCCTGGCGCTTCGGCGACTCGCCGTCGCCCACACCTGGGCTCGATACGCAGACAGGGCAGAAACAGCAGAAGCAGCAGCATCCGGCGGCGCCTCGCCAGCTCGTCCTCCACGGCGTCGGGCGTGGGACGTACGTCGAGGTGCGTCGCAGCAGGCCGTCCGGCAAGGTCGACCTGCAGGGAACGGTGGGAGCGGGGGAGACCGACAGGCTCGCGGGCAGCCGCTTCTATCTCCTCGTGCGCACGCCGGCCGGCCTGCGGATCACGCTCGACGGCCGCGCTGTCGCCCTGCCGGCCGTGCACAACCTCCGCGTCCTCGTCACACCGCAGCGGACGACGCGCCTCAGAGAGTGACCGCCCGGCCGCGGGCGGTCGTCGTCGTCACCGGCAGCGAGCTCGTCCGCGGCGAGCGCACCGACCGGAACGGCCCGTTTCTCGCAGCCGAGGCGCTGAAGCACGGGCTCGAGCCTGCCCGCATCACCATCGTCGGCGACACGCCCGCGGAGCTGGAGGCAGCCTTGCGCGAGGGTCTCGAGGCCGAGGCGTGCCTGGTCTCGGGCGGTCTCGGTCCGAACCCACGACGACCGCACCGTCGAGCTGCTCGCACGGGCTGCGGGCCTCGAGCTCGTCGTCGACGAGGCTCTGGAACGTGAGATCGAGTCGGTGTCTCGCGCAGCTGCGGAACGCCTGCGAAGGCCGTACGCGGACTTTGCTCCCGGCGTCACGAAGCAGGCGACCCGTCCAGCCTCGGCCATGCCGATCGGGCTGGCGGGCACCGCGCCCGGGCTCGTCCTGCGCGCGCCGACCGGCTGCGTCGTCGTCGTCCTGCCCGGCCCGCCCGGCGAGCTCCGCCGGCTCTGGCCGAATGCGCTGGCGAGCGAGCCACTGCGGGAGCTGCTGGAAAGGACGCGGCCGCCCGGACGCCGGGTGCTGCGGCTGTTCGGCGTGAGCGAGTCCGCGGTCGCGCGGACGCTCGAGGAGGCCGGCGGTGACGGCGAGGGAGTCGAGGCGACGATCTGCGCTCGCGACTTCGAGATCCACGTCGATCTCGTCGTCGACTCGGGGGCGGAGGTGCGTGCGGACGCGCTCGAGGCGGCGCTCGTGGAGCGGCTCGAGCGGTGGCTCTTCGCACGCGACGAGCGGAGCATCGCGGAGCTCGTGCTCTCTCTCGCAGCTGCGCGCGGGCTCCGCCTTGCGACCGCCGAGTCCTGCACCGGAGGCCTGGTTGCGGTGCGCCTCACGGACGTGCCGGGCTCGAGCGAGAGCTTCGTCGGCGGCATCGTCGCGTACGCGGACGAGGTGAAGCGCTCGGAGCTCGGGGTGTCCGAGGGTCTGCTGGCGACGCACGGCGCGGTGTCGGCCGAGGCGGCGGCCGCAATGGCGGAGGGAGCGCGACGAGCGCTCGGCGCAGACGTGGCCGTCGCGGTGACCGGAGTCGCGGGCCCAGGCGGCGGGACGCCCGAGAAGCCCGTCGGACGCGTGCACCTCCATGTCGCAGGCCCGGACGGCTCGCTCGCGCGCGTCCTCGACCTGCCCGGCGAGCGCGAGCAGGTGCGGGTCCGGGCGACGGTCACGGCGCTGCATCTCCTGCGTGTCTTCCTGATGGGAAATCGCGACAAAGACGTATGACTCCCGCCGCTAGCGTGAGCGGCGATGATCGGCTACGGCTCTTTCTCGCGCTGCGCCTGCCCGACGACGCCCTCGACGAGATCGAGCGCTGGCAGCGAGACCGGCTGTCGAACGTCCGCCCGAACCTCCGAGTCGTCCCGCGCGAGCACCTGCACGTCACAGTCGCTTTCCTCGGCCACCGGCCCGCAGCCGAGCTCGATTCGATCGTGTCCTCCCTGCACGAGGCGGCCGCGGGTGCGCGGGAGATCCGTCTCGCGCCCGTTCGCTATCGCGAGACGCGGTACGTGGGCATGCTCGTGCTGGAGGACGAGGGAGGCGGTGCGGTGCAGCTCGCCGCCGACCTCCAGGAGCGGCTGGAGCAGCTCGGCGTCTACCGGCGGGAGGGGCGTCCCTGGCTGCCGCACCTCACGGTCGCGCGCTGGCGCGAGCGTCCCCACTTGCACCTGGGGCCTCCTATGGGAACATTTGTTCCGTCCGACGCGGTTGCTTACCTATCACGACTGCACCCCGGTGGGGCGCGGTACGAAGTCTTGGAATCTGTCGCTTTAGGAGGCTGAGAGGTGGACAAGAACGAAGCACTCGACGTCGCGCTTGGCCAGATCGAGCGCCAGTTCGGCAAGGGCTCGGTCATGAAGATGAGTGACCGCGCGGCGGTCTCGGTCGGCGCCGTCTCCACCGGCTCGCTCGCCCTCGATCTCGCGCTCGGGATCGGCGGCCTGCCGCGGGGTCGCATCGTCGAGGTCTTCGGCCCCGAGTCCTCCGGCAAGACGACGCTCGTCTACCACGTGATCGCCGAGGCGCAGCGACGGGGCGGCATCTGCGCCTTCATCGACGCCGAGCACGCGATGGACCCCGCGTACGCGAAGCGGATCGGCGTCGACATCGACAACCTCCTCGTCTCGCAGCCCGACACGGGCGAGCAGGCGCTCGAGATCACGGAGCTCCTCATTCGCTCCGGCGCCCTCGACGTCGTCGCGGTCGACTCGGTCGCCGCGCTGACACCCAAGGCCGAGATCGAAGGCGAGATGGGCGACACCCACGTCGGCCTCCAGGCCCGTCTCATGAGCCAGGCCCTGCGCAAGCTCGCCGGCACCCTCAACCGCACCGACACGATCTGCATCTTCACGAACCAGCTGCGCGAGAAGATCGGCGTCATGTTCGGGAATCCGGAGACGACGCCGGGCGGCCGCGCGCTGAAGTTCTATTCGTCCGTGCGGCTCGACATCCGCCGGATCGAGACGCTGAAGGAAGGCGTCGAGGCGTTCGGGAACCGCGTCCGCGTCAAGGTCGTGAAGAACAAGGTCGCGCCGCCGTTCAAACAGGCGGAGTTCGACATCATCTACGGCTCCGGCATCTCGTGGGAAGGCACGGTGCTCGACACGGGGGTCGAGCGGAAGATCGTGACGAAGTCGGGCGCGTATTTCAGCCTCGGCGACGAGCGCCTCGGCCAGGGACGCCAGAACGCGACCGCGTTCCTGCGCGAGCACCCCGACGTGACGCAGCAGATCCTGCAGCAGATCCAACTGGAGCTTGGGTCGGACCAGGTCGTGTCGGCTCGGCTGCTACCGGTTGCCGCCGAGGAGTCCGCGGCGAGCAACGGGAAGGCGGAGGTGGCAGCAGAGGCGCTTGCGTCGGCCGAAGCCGAGGCGTGACGCCGACCGTCACAGGGCTGCGCGAGCGAAAGCGCGGCCGTGTCGCTGTCGAGCTCGATGGGCGAGCGTGGCGTGTGCTGCCGACGGACGCGATCGTGCGGGCGAGACTCGCGGTCGGGCGTCCGCTCGACCGGCACACGGCGAGGGAGCTGGCGCGCGAGATGCGGCGGGCCGGCGCGCTCGCCGCGGCCAAGCGGACGCTGGCCGCAAGTGGCCGCTCGCGGCAGGCGCTCGAGGAAGGGCTGGCGCGGGCCGGACATTCCCCCGTGGCACGCGAGGACGCGATCGCGGCGCTCGACCGCGCCGGGCTCCTCGACGACGCACGCCTGGCCGAGAGCCGGGCGGAGCTGCTCGCGCGACGCGGCTACGGCGATGCTGCGATCCGGGCCGACCTGCTCAGGCGCCTGATCCCCGCGGAGGCGGCTACGGAAGCCGTCACCGCCCTGGAGCCCGAGCAGGATCGCTTTCGACGGCTGCTGGAAGGCCAGAGCGTCACACCGGCCCTGCTGCGACGCCTCGCCGGTCGGGGTTTCTCACGCGACACGCTCGACGAGGCCACCGGGGCGTTTGCGCAGGAGGGGTGAAACGCGATACGATTCCGGCGCATTCCCATTTGACGTTTTGCCTGCAAAAGCAGCTTTTCCGAAACCACATCCGATGATCGACCGCTCACGTCCAACGACTCGGAGGTCGCGCGAGAGGTAGCGCGGTGACCTCCGGCGGGCCGTTGCCTGCCGGATAAGGCTTCTCGGATAGCTGCCGGGGTGGGTTCGGCGCCGGTTGGGATGCGCCGCCGTCGGCGGCTGGATCACCGAGCGAGGAGCCGGCCACGTGCTGATCGGGATCGGAATTGCCATCGGGATCGCTGGAGGCGTCGCCTTGGCCTTGCTCGCCGTGTCGGTCTTCGGCACCACCGGGGTCTCGAAGGCTCGCCGGATCCGCGACCAGCTCCTCGAGGATGCACGCCGCGAGGGCGATGCGGTGCGGCGCGAGGCGCAGGTTGACGCGCGCGAGCAGGCCGTCCGGCTGCGGAGCGAGATAGACACGGAGCTCACCGACCGGCGCGCTCAGGTGCTGAAGATCGAGGAGCGCGTGCTCGCGAAGGAGCTCGAGATCGAGCAGAAGCTCGAAGCGCTCACACGCCGCGACCAGGGGCTCGCCGATCGCGAAGAGCACATCCGCGAGCTCCAGGACGAGCTCAAGCAGGCGAGGACGGCGCACCTTGCCGAGCTCGAGCGGGTGGCCGGGCTGACGCAGACCGAGGCGAGGGCGGTGTTGCTCGAGCGCGGGGAGGAGCAAGCCCGTCATGAGCTGGCGCGGCGCGTCCGGATGCTCGAGGACGAGGCGCGCGCGGAGTCGAAGCGCCGCGCCCGCAACCTCGTAGCCGACGCTCTCCAGCGGGTCGCGGCGAGCCACACCGCCGAGACGACGGTGACGGTGGTCGAGCTTCCCTCCGACGACATGAAGGGTCGGATCATCGGCCGGGAGGGTCGCAACATCCGTGCCCTCGAGCACCTCACGGGCGTCGACTTCATCGTCGACGACACGCCGCACGCAGTCGTGCTCTCGTCCTTCGATGGGCTGCGTCGCGAGATCGCGCGGCTGACCGTGACGAAGCTCCTCGAGGACGGCCGGATCCACCCGGCACGGATCGAGGAGACGTACTACGAGTCGAAGGCGGAGGTCGAGGAGGTCGTGCGCCAGGCCGGCGAGCAGGCGGTCTTCGAGGCGAACTGTGGGCCGTTCCACGAGGAGCTCGTGCGGATCCTCGGGCGCCTCCGGTTTCGGACGAGCTACGGCCAGAACGTCCTCAAGCACACGCTCGAGGTCGTGCACCTCGCGGGGATCATGGCGACCGAGCTCGGGGCGAGTGTCCAAACAGCGAAGCGCGCGGCGATGCTCCACGACATCGGCAAGGCGATGTCGCACGAGGTCGAGGGCTCACACGCGCTCATCTCGGCCCAACTCGCACGACGCTACGGGGAGTCGCAGGGCGTCGTCCACGCCATCGAGGCGCACCACTACGAGGTGCAGCCGCAGACGGTCGAGGCAGTTCTCCTCATCTCGGCGGACGCGGTCTCTGCGAGCCGCCCGGGTGCGCGCGGCGAGAGCCTCGAGCAGTACATCAAGCGTCTCGAGGCGCTCGAGGAGCTCGCGGCCGCCAAGCCCGGCGTCGAGAAGGTCTACGCGCTGCAGGCGGGACGCGAGATCAGGGTTATCGTCAGCCCCGGCGACGTCGACGACGACTCGGCGGCACTCCTCGCCCACGAGATCGCCCGCGAGATCGAAGATCGGCTCGAGTACCCGGGACAGGTGAAGGTGACCGTGATCCGCGAGAGCCGGTCGGTCGAAGTGGCGAAGAACCACACGGCACCAGCGGCGCCGACACGTGTGCGCGAAGAGCAGGACCGGCCCGCCGACTCGCCGATCCAGGCCGCCTAAGAGCTCTACGGCTCCGACCGACTCCTGGGAACTATTCGGAAACGAGATCAACGACGACGAGCCGGGTGACACGCTCCGACCGTATGACCGCAGGCTGTCGCTGGCACGCTGAGCGGGACGTAAGATCCGCGACCGTGGCGCAACTCTTGCGCAGTTCGGGCTGCTTCTGGCTGGTCGCCGCAGCGGTCCTATGCGCACTGGTCGCCGCCGCAGCGTCCGCGGGAGTCGCGCGGCGCCACCCGGACCTGATCGTCACTGCGCTCTCGCGTCCACCGGTCTCGGCGCATCCGGGCAGCCGCTTCATCGTCACCGTCGCGACCAAGAACCGTGGCCCGGCCAGGGCGCACCACCGTTCGCGGACCAGGCTCTACCTCTCGCGCAGCGCGACGAAGGGACGCCGCTATGTGTTGCTCGCCGTCCCGCAGACAGTGGCGAGGCTGAAGCCGGGCCGGCTCGCGCGGGCGCGGCTCCACGAGAGCGTGCCGCGCTCGATCCGGACGGGTCGATGGTGGCTCCTTGCCTGCGTCGACGCTACGAAGCGCGTCAAGGAGAACCGGGAAGGGAACAACTGCCGTGCTGCGTCGCGTGCAATGGTCGTCTCGACGGTGGCTCCTCCATCTCCACCTCCACCTCCACCTCCATCTCCACCTCCGCCTCCACCACCTTGTCCGGCGCTGCAGGGGCCACAGGTGGACTGGCCAGAGCTTGGCGGCTCCAGCGGCCACCAGGGCGTGAACGCGAGCGAGTCGGCGATCTCGTCCGCGAACGTGGCGTCCCTGCACCAACACTGGCAGATCCAACTGCCGGCAACGGCAAACGGGGCGCCGGTAGTCGCCGTGGACGTGCCGACGATGCCATGCCCCCAGGATCTGGTCCTCGTCACGACGTTGACCGGCAGCTTGATCGCGCGCAACCTCGAGACGGGCGCGGCCGTCTGGTCGATCGACTTCCCGGCCGGGAGCTGTACGGACCCCAACGGCATCCCCTGTTATACGTACTCGTCGCCCGTGATCGTCGGCGGCTTCGCCTACACCTACGGCTTGGACGGCAAGGTGCACAAGGTCGTCCTCGGCACGGGGACCGAGGTGACCGGCGGAGGCTGGCCAGAGGTGGCAACGATCAAGCCGGACGACGAGAAGGGCTCGAGCGCGCTCTCGTTCGCGCAGGCGGCCGACGGGCACACCTACCTCTACGCGACCAACGCGGGCTTCGACTACGACACCGGCGACTACCAGGGCCACGTGACGGCGATCGACCTCGCCACCGGCGCGCAGAACGTCTTCAACACGCTCTGCTCGAACCTGACGACCCACCTCGCGCCGGGAGCCTGCTCCGAGCTGCAGTCGGGCGTCTGGGCCCGATCGGGCGTCACCTACTCACCTGCGACCAACCGCATCTACCTCGCCACCGGCAACGGCGCCTTCGACCCGACGAGCTTCGACTGGGGCGACAGCGTGATTGCGCTCAACCCGGATGGGACGGGGGCTGGTGGCGGCGGAAGCCCGGTCGACAGCTACACGCCGACCAACTACCAGTTCCTCGCCGACAACGACGAGGATCTCGGCTCGACGCTGCCCGCGCTCGTCGACGCGCCGATGGGGAGCACTGTCGCGCACCTCGGCGTGCAGGGCGGCAAGGACGGAACTCTGAAGCTCCTCAACCTTGACGACCTCAGCGGCCAGGGCGGCCCGGGGAACATCGGTGGCGAGCTCCAGACCATCGCCGAGCCCGGCGGCCCTTTGCACGTTGAAGGCGCGCTGGCTGTCTGGGTCGACGGCACCGGCCGGCCGTGGGTCTTCGTCGGCACGAGGCCCAGCGGGAACCCCGGCATGCTCGTGGCCTACGACGTGACGCTGAATGGCAGTCACCAGCCGCAGTTGACGCAGCGCTGGGTCGCGTCCGACGCAGCGACGTCGCCCGTCATCGCCAACGGCGTGCTCTACGCAGCCGGCAACGGCTCGATCCGCGCGTACGACCCGGTCACGGGCGCGCTGCTTTGGTCGGCGCCCACCGGCTCCATCCACTGGCAGAGCCCGGTAGTCGTTGACGGCCTCCTCCTGTTGGAGGACGAGGCAGGCGATCTGACCGCCTGGGGCCCCTAGCACGCGGCTCGGCGCGGTGGGTTTCTCCGTGTCGCAGGCGTTGAACGCCACGGGTCTCGGGTCAACGTCTTCGACGCAGGGGCACCCCAACGGTTCATGAGGCTGGCACCGGAAACGCATGCCGGTACCCTTTCGACCCTGTGAGGCGGTATTGGGTCACGACGTTCGGCTGTCAGATGAACGCCCACGACTCCGAGCGGATCAAGGGTCTGCTCGAGGAGCTCGGGCTTGGCGAGGCACCGTCGCAGGACCAGGCGGACGTGATCGTCCTCAACACCTGCACGATCCGCGAGAAGCCCGACACGCGCTTCGCGGCCCACATGGGCAACGCAGCGAAGTTGAAGCGCGAGCGGCCGGGGACGGTCGTCGCCGTCGGAGGCTGCTACGCCGAAGCGCAGCGGGAGCGGCTCTTCACGCTGTACCCGGACGTCGATGTCGCCTTCGGGCCAGGCACGATCTCGCACCTCGGCGCCTGGCTCGGCGCCGGCGGCGAGGGCGTCCCGCGCGGCGCGTTCGGCACAGGCGAGGAGCGCACCTTCGCGGCCGGGCTCCCCGTCCGGCGCGAGCGCCGCTACCAGGCCTGGGTGCAGGTCTCGATGGGCTGCAACTCCGTCTGCTCCTACTGCATCGTGCCGGCTGTTCGCGGCCGCGAGATTTCGCGACGACCCGGCGAGGTCGTGGCGGAGGTCGAACGGCTCGCGGCGGAAGGCGTCCGCGAAGTCACCCTGCTGGGCCAGAACGTCAACTCGTACGGCCGCGACGTCGGGTCGAGCTTCTCGGAGCTCCTCCACGCGGTGGATGCCGTCCCCGGCATCGAGCGGATCCGCTTCACCAGCCCTCATCCAAAGGACTTCCGGCGCGACGTGATCGCCGCGATGGCCGAGTGTGCTGGGGTGTGCGAGCACGCGCACCTGCCCCTTCAGTCCGGATCGAGCCGCGTCCTCAAGGCGATGCGGCGGACGTACTCCCGCGAGCGCTACCTGCGGCTCGTCGAGGAGCTCCGGGCCGCGATCCCCGACCTCGCGCTCACGACAGACGTCATCGTCGGCTTCCCCGGCGAGACCGAGGACGACTTTCTCGAGACCCTCGAGGTCGTCGAGGAGGTGGGCTTCGACGGTGCTTTCACGTTCGTCTACTCGCCGCGGACCGGAACCGAGGCGGCAGCGATGCCCGATCAAGTACCGGACGAGCTGAAGCGCGAGCGCATCGAGCGACTGGTCGAGGTCGTGCAACGGGTGGCGGCGGAGCGAAACGCGCGGCGGGTGGGGATGGTCGAGGAAGTGCTCGTCGAGGGCCCCAGCCGCACGGAGCCGCAGTTCCTGCGCGGCCGGACGCGCCGCAACACCACGGTGAACTTCAGCGGCGACGCCGCTCCCGGTGAGCTCGTCCCGGTCACGATCGCGAGCGCGACCTCGACGACGCTGCGCGGAACTCACCTTGCGGCAGCTGCAGCCTAGAGATCTCGTCTGGGACGGCTGTCTCAACGTACGGGAGCTCGGCGGCCTGCCGACGCGAGACGGCGGGACGACGCGATTCGGCGCCGTCGTCCGCGCCGACAGCGTCCGGCAGCTGAGCAACGAGGGATGGCAGGCGCTCGTCGACCACGGCATCGGCACGGTGGTCGATCTCCGCGGCCATGACGAGCGCGCCGAGGACCCGACGGCGGAGCTGCCCGTCGACGTGGTGCACGTGCCGTTCTTCGAGCGCCACGACACGGAGTGGGACGAGCTCTCCGCCGAGCTCGACGCCGCTGCCACGGCCGCACCCGACGCCGCCACGGCGACGCGCGACGTCTACCTCATCTTCCTCGAGCGGTTTCGGTCGAACGTGGCAGCGGCCGTCCGAGCCGTCGCCGCCGCACCGGCGGGTGGCGTCGTCATTCACTGCGTCGGCGGCAAGGACCGCACGGGCCTGCTGTCCGCATTTCTCCTCCACCTCGCAGGCGTGGAAGACGAGGGAATCGCGACCGACTACGCGCTGAGCGAGGAGCGGCTGCGTCCGAGGCACGAGGCGTGGTTCCAGGCTGCCGACAGCGAGGAGGAGCTCGAGCGGCTCCGGCGGATCGCGCAGACGCCGGCGGCCGCGATGATCGGCGTGTTCGCCGAGCTCGAGCGTCGCTACGGTGGGGTCGAGTCTTACCTCCGCGGAGCCGGCGTGACGAACGAGGAGCTCGAGCTCGTCCGCGCTCGCCTCCGTGGCTGACGATGTCATCGGCCTCTTCGGGCCGACCGCGAGTGGGAAGTCGGACGTGGCCGCGGCCCTCACGGAGCTGATCCCTGCCGAGGTCGTCTCGGCCGACGCGATGCAGGTCTACGACGGTCTGCCGATTCTGACGAACCGGTCGCCGCACCCGGAGCGACTCGTCGGGATCTGGCCGCTCTCGCACCCGACGTCGGTGGGCGAGTACACGCCGCTCGCGCACGCGGCGGTCGACGAGATCCTCCGCGCCGGCAGGATGCCGCTCGTCGTCGGCGGAACAGGGTTGTACTTCCGCGCAGCGCTCGCCGAGCTCGACCTGCCTCCGGCGCCGACGGCCGGCGCACGCGAGCGCTGGGAACGGCTCTACGACGAAGGCGGCGCGGCCGCTGCGCACGCACAGCTCGGGGAGCTCGACCCGCCGGCCGCCGCGCGAATCCATCCGAACGACCGCCGGCGGGTCGTCCGAGCGCTCGAGCTCGCAGAGGCGGGCAGCTCGCTCGCGCCGCGGCGGGAAGCCCTTTTCGGCGGCGCCTGGCGGCATCCCACGCTCCTCGTCGGGCTCGACGTGCCGAAGCCCGAGCTCGATCGGCGGATCGCGGAACGAACCAGACGCATGTTCGACGCCGGCGTGGAGGATGAGGTTCGCGACGCGCTGCGTGACGAGCCGTCGGTGACCGCGAAGAAGATCATCGGCCTCTACGAGGTGGCGATGCTGCCGCGCGACGAGGCAATCGAGGCGCTGACCGTGCGGACGCGGCGCTACGCCGCGTATCAACGCAAGTGGCTGCGGCGCCTCGAGGGGCTCGTTATGGTCGCGGCCGACCGACCGCCGGAGGAGACCGCCGCTGAGATCGTCGCGCTGGCACGCACACGGGAACGTCTATCTCGTCCATGAGGGGCCGGTGGCCGGCGTCGACCTGTCCGGCACGGACGGAGCGGTCGAGGTGCTCTCGATAGAGGGAGACGACGTGACGATCGGCATCGTCAACCCGGACGGCTCCCGGGCCGAGATGTCCGGCAACGGGACCCGCATCGCCGGAGCCTGGCTCATGCGCCGCACCGGCTCGACCACGGCTCGCGTGCACGTGGGGGCGCGGACCGTCGAGGTGCGGCGAACGGCGGCGGGCCTCTACGAGTCGGAGCTCGGGCCCATCGAGGTAGGGAAACCGGAGGTCGTCGAGGGCATCGAGCTCGTCCCGGTGTCGGTCGGCAACCCTCACGCCGTCGTCGTCGGCGATCCGAGCCGGATCGGCGAGCTCGGCCTGTGGCTCGAAGCGCACCCGCGCTTCCCGGAGCGGACGAATGTGCAGGTCGTCAGGGTCGAGCGGCCGGGCGAGGTCACCGCCCGGGTCTGGGAGCGCGGCGTGGGGGAGACGGCGGCGTCCGGGACGAGTGCCGTTGCGGTCGCGGCCGCGACGCACGGCGAGGGCGAAGTGGTCGTGCACTTCCCAGGGGGCGACCTCCGCGTGCGCCTCGCCGGCGGTCGTGCGTGGCTCACGGGACCGGCGGAGCCGCTCGACGAATAACCGGGCTCTCGTCGCAAAGCCGGCACGGACCGGCACCGGGTTGCCGGGTATCGTCGTCTACGAGGGCGGAGGGAGAGCTACCCCACCCTATGGGTGGGGGTGTGGACCGAAGAGGTGCTCAGGCGCCGATCTCGAACTCGCGCAGCACCTCGTTCAGACTCGTCTTCAGATCCGTCTGCGCGCTCCGCCAGCCCACCACGAGAGCGCAAGCGATTTCATACGTCCCCGCCGGGAACTCCTTCGGTCTCGTGCCCGGCACGACGACCGCCCGCGGCGGAACGTACCCGCGGTGCTCCACCGGCTCCGGCCCCGTCACGTCGATCACCGGCACCGATCCGGTCAACGAGACGTTCGGCGCGAGCACGGCCCGCTCGCCGACCACGACTCCCTCGGTCAGGATGCAGCGCGACCCGACGAAGGCCCCGTCCTCGACGATCACCGGGCGCGCCTGCAGCGGCTCGAGCACACCCCCGACGCCGACCCCGCCGGCGAGATGCACGTCGGCCCCGATCTGCGCGCACGAGCCGACCGTGGCCCACGTGTCGACCATCGTGTTGGGGCCGACCCAGGCGCCGATGTTGACGTAGCTCGGCATGAGGATGACCCCGCGGGACAGGAACGAGCCATAGCGCGCCGTCGCCGGCGGCACGACCCGCACACCGCGCTCCGCGTGGTCGTGCTTGAGCGGGATCTTGTCGAGGTACTCGAACGGGCCTACCTCGATCGGCTCGAGCTTTCGCACCCGGAAGTACTCGAGGATCGCGGCCTTCGCCTCCTCGTTGACGCGCCACTCGCCGCCGACCTTCTCCGCCACCCGCAGCTCGCCGCTGTCGAGCGCCGCGATCGTCTCCTCGACGTTCACTCGAGCTCCCGCAGGATCCCCGCAGCACGTTCGCATTCCTCGAGTGTCGGGACGAGCGCGAAGCGGACGTAGCCTTCGCCGCTCGGCCCGAACATCTCACCCGGAGAGACGATGATCCCGCGCTCCAGCAAGACGCCGGGGTCGGGCCCGACGACCCAGAGGTACATCGTCGCCTCGCTCGCCACGATCTCCCAGCCACGGCTCTGGATCACCGGAATCAGGACGTCCCGCTTCGCGCGGTAGCGCGCCCGCGTCTCCTCGACGTGCTCCTCGTCGCGCCAGGCGACGACCGAAGCCCGCTGCACGAACTCCTGCGGCGCCGTTCCCACCGTCGGACGGTACGCCTTCAGCGCCGCCACGATCTCCGCCGGCCCCGCGACGAAGCCGGAGCGATAGCCCGTCATCGAAGACCGCTTGCTCAGCGTCTGGAACACGACCATGCGCGACCGGTCGGCCGCCTGCAGCGCCGAGACCGGCGGCTCGTCGAACCAGAGCTCCGTGTACGCCTCGTCCGAGCCGACGACGAAGTCGTGGCGCTCGGCGGCCTGCGCGAGCTCGTCGTAGAACTCGCGCGGCGCCACGGCGCCCGTCGGGTTGTGCGGGTAGTTGACCCAGACGAGCGCGACGTCGTCGTCGAGCTCCGCGAGCTCCGGCAGGAAGCGGTTCTCCCGGCGCAGCGGCAGCGTCTGCACCTGCGCCCCGGCGAAGAGCGCACCGCGCTCGTACACCGGGTACGCCGGCTCGCCGAACGCGACGACGCGGCCGGCCGTCCCGAGCACCTGCGCGAGGGAGAAGATCGCCTCTTTCGAGCCGTACGTCGGCACGATCTCCGACCCGGGATCGACGGAGACGCCGAAACGCCGGTCGAGCCAGCCCGCCGCGGCCTCACGCAGCTCCGGCAGCCCCTGCGCGAGCGGATACGGGGCGCGCTCGCGGAGGGCCTCGACGAGCGCCTGCCGGATCATCGGATCGGTTGGCTCGTTCGGGTCGCCCTTGCCGAAGTCGATCACGTCGATGCCGGCCGCCAAGAGCCGCTGCCGCTCCTCCTCGAGCCGCGTGAACGGGTACACGGCCATCTCAGTGAGCACCGGGTTGATCACGATTCCCGCTCCCGGCGCCGGCCAAGCCGGCGCCTTCGCTCCCGGGCGTGCTCCGTCGAGCCTACGCACGCAAGGAACCTAGCCAGCGTCTCGTACACCGCGTGCAGGTTCGCGACCGGGATCTGCTCGTCCTGCCGGTGCGCGTACGCCGTCGCACCCGGCCCGTAGTTGATCGCGTCGATCCCCTGCTCGGCGAACTGCGCGACCGGCGTCCACGCCTGCTTGGGCGCGATGTCCGGGACCAGCTCGCGCAGCCGCTCCACCATCGGGTTGTCGAGCGCGGGAGGCGCAGAGGGGGAGTTGTGCAGGATGTGCAGGTCTCCCGCGGGCACGAGCTCGCGCAGCCGCGCCTCGGCTTCGTCGCGGGAACGGCCCGGCGCGAAGCGGAAGTTGAGCTCTGCCCACGCTTTCGCCGGCACGACGTTCGCGGCGATCCCACCCTCCACGCGCACCGCGCTCAGAACTTCGCGATAGACGAGGCCGTCGAGCTCGACGTCGAGCGGCTCGAGCCGCGCGAGCGGCGCGAGACCCTCGGCGAGCGCGTGAATGGCGTTGCGGCCGGTCCACGGGCGCGCCGAGTGGGCGCTCTCGCCGTGGAACTCGACCTGAGCCTGGATGTTGCCGAGACAGCCGGCGTGGAGGATCGCGTTCGTCGGCTCGAGCACCACGGCGAGCTCGGCGCCTGCCAGCGCGCCGCTCCCGAAGACGGCCGGCAGCGGGCTCTCCTCGAGCGCGACCTCCTCTCGCGTGAAGAAGACATACCGCGCCGGGACTGCAGCGCGCGCGAGCTCGAGCATCACGGCCACGCCGCCCTTCATGTCGCTTGCGCCGAGACCGTGCACGGCCCCGTCCGCGATCCGGCCGGGAAGGTTTTCCTGTGCCGGCACCGTGTCGAGGTGGCCGGCGAGGACGACGGCCGCGTCGGCGTCTCCCCAGACGATCGCGTCGCCGTCGTCATAGAGCGGCTCGCGCGGCAGGAGGCTCCGCACGAGCTCCATGGCGGCACGCTCTCGCCGGCTCTCCGACGGGACGTCGACGAGCTCCAGCGTGCGGGCCGCGAGATCGGAAGCGGGCATGGCAGGAGTCATAATGACCGCCGGGTGGCGGTGCGACAGCCTGATCGCTCTTCCGTCGAGCCCGAGCGCGGGCTCGTCCTCGCCGTGCTCGCACCCGGAGCCGACGGCGCCGACGAGCTCGAGGAGCTCGAGGAGCTCGCGCGGACGGCCGGCGTCGGGCCAGTGGGTCGGATCGTCCAGCACCGGCGCCAGCCCGACGCGCGTACGTACGTCGGCAAGGGGAAGCTCGAGGAGTTGAAGGAGGCCTACGGCGAGGCCGGCGCGGAGGTGCTCATCGTCGACGACGAGCTCAGCCCGCCGCAGCAGCGGACGCTCGAGAACGCGCTCCAGGCACGTGTCGTCGACCGGACGCAGCTGATCCTCGACATCTTCGCGCAGCACGCCGTGAGCGCCGAGGGAAAGCTCCAGGTCGAGCTCGCGCAACTGGAGTACAACCTCCCGCGGATGCGCGGGATGTGGCAGCACCTCGAGCGCCTCGGCGGCGGCACCGGCGGCCTCGGCGCCGGCGTCGGGACCCGCGGGCCGGGCGAGTCGCAGCTCGAGACGGACCGTCGGCTGGCTCGGCGTCGCATCACCATCCTTCGCGACCGCCTGCGCAAGCTGAGCCGTCAGCGCGACGTCCGGCGCAAGGAGCGGCGCCGGACCGAGACGCCCACCGTGGCGCTCGCGGGCTACACGAACGCAGGCAAGTCGACCCTCCTCAACGCGCTCACCGACGCCGGCGTCTCCGTCCGCGACAGGCTGTTCGAGACGCTGGATCCGACGACGCGCGGCTTCGATCACGAGGGCCGGCGTTACCTCCTCACCGACACCGTCGGCTTCGTCCGCCGCCTGCCTCACCAGCTCGTCGAGGGCTTCGCCGCGACGCTCGAGGAGACGCTCGTGGCCGACCTCGTCCTCCACGTCGTCGACGGGTCGGCTTCCGAGCAGAGACTCATCGAGCAGATCGCCGCCGTCGACGCGGTGCTGCGGGACATCGGCGCCGACGACCTGCCCCTCGAGATCGTCGTCAACAAGATCGACGCGGTGGACGCGCTCGGACGGCGCCGGCTCGCGAATCGCTACCCGGACGCTCTGCAGATCTCGGCGCTCACCGGCGAAGGGCTCGAGGAGCTCCGCTCCCGCATCGCCGAGCGCTTCGGCGAGCGGTTCGAGCATGTGCGTCTCCTCCTGCCGTACGACGAGGGTGGGCGCCTGAACGAGCTCTACGCGCTCGGCGCGCCGATCGACGAGCGCGAGGACACACCCGAGGGCGTCCTCGTCGCCGCGCGCCTGCCGCGGCGCGAGCTTCTGCGGTTCGCGCCGTACCTCGTCGCCGAGGCGGCTCCCAAGCGGCGCCGGACGGGGGCGTGACCGAGCTGCCGGTGCAGCGCCTGCACGCCGAGGCTGTGCTCCCGGCGCGCGCATACCCCGGCGACGCAGGGCTGGACCTCGCAGCGTGTGAGCGCGTCGAGCTCGCACCGGGAGCGCGCGCAGTCGTCGGCACAGGTCTCGCCGTCGCAATCCCGGAAGGTCATGCCGGCTTCGTGCAGCCGCGCTCCGGGCTCGCGGCGCGTCACGGCATCGCCGTCGTGAACTCTCCCGGCCTCGTCGACGCCGGCTACCGCGGGGAGCTCAAGGTCGTGCTTCTCAACACGGATCGCGTGGAGCGCTTCGTCGTCGAGCCGGGCATGCGGATCGCGCAGCTCGTGGTCGTCCCGGTGGTCCTGCCCGAGGTGAAGGAAGTTGGCGAGCTCCCGGCGAGCGAGCGCGGCGACAAGGGCTTCGGCAGCTCCGCCCGCTGATGCCGCTCGAGCCGCGCATCCGGGTCTCGGCCGTTCTCCGCTGGGAGGATCGCGTCCTCCTCTGCCGCCACGAGAAGTCGGGCCGCGGCGAGTACTGGCTTCTGCCCGGCGGCGGCGTCAACAGCGGCGAGAGCCTCGTGGACGCCCTGCGCAGGGAGCTCGAGGAGGAGGTGGCGATCGCCGACGATCTCACCTTCGAAGGGCCGGTTGCCGTGGTCGACTCGATCGCGCCGAAGCGAGCCTTCGTCTGGCGCCATGTCGTCCACATCATCTTCGCCGCCGACCTCTCGGGCCGCTCGCTCGAGCGCGTCACCTCGACGGACGCCGCCGTGCGCGGCCATCGCCTGTTCGACCCCGGCGAGCTGGACGACGTCGTGCTCCACCCGCCGATCCAGCGTTTCCTGGGCCGCTGGCAACCGGGGGACCCCGCCGTCTACCTCGGGGCGCTCTGGGCACCGTGAGCGCCTCGCCTCCGCTCAAGAGGGTCTCGATCCAGGGGTATCGCGCCGCCCGCGAGCTCGAGCTGTCGCCCGGCTCGGTCTGCGCGCTCGTCGGCGAGGCGTCGAGCGGGAAGTCCACCGTGCTGACGGCGATCTGGACACTCCTCGAAGCCGCTGCCCCGCCGCCCACGATCGACGACGTCGCCCGTGACGGGGCGGGAGGCCGGATCCATCTCGAAGCCGATGTCGCGAAGGGGACGATCTTCCTCGACGCCCGACCGCCCGACACGCTCAATCTCAACCGAGCAGGGGCGCCGCCCGTGCATTTCCTGCCGGCGAATCTCCGCTCCCGGGCGCTTGTCGCGCCGGCCACGGGGCGCGGGGCCGCCGAGGTCGCTCAGCTGCTTCAGCCGCCGGCGGTCGACCGGCATTGGGCCGCTGCGGACGGTGGGCTCGCCCTCGTCGCCGGCATGGAGCGGCTCCTCGCCTCTCAGCTCCGTCATTTCGTCCTGCTGATCGAGGAGCCGGAGCTCTATCTCAGCCCGCATGCGCAGCGCCATCTGTACGGCCTCCTGCGGGCGCTCGCGCAGGCTGGGAACCAGATCCTGTACTCGACCCATGCGCCCGTCTTCCTCAGCGTCGGCAAGCTCGAGGAGCTCGCGCTCGTTCGCCACACTCGGACAGGCGGCACGTCGCTCTTCCAGCCACAGCCGCTGGAGGAAGCCGAGACGTTCCGGGCGCTTTCGGCGTTCGACAGCGACCGGGCCGAGCTCTTCCTCGCGCGTTGCGCGGTCCTCGTCGAGGGTCGCACGGAGAAGCTCACGTTCCCGCTCGTCTTCGACGCACTCGGCGTCGACCCCGACAAGGAGGGAATCGTCGTCCTCGAGTGCGGCGGCAAGGGCAACATGCCGCTCTTCGCTCGCATCTGCAACGCCTGCAGCGTCCCGTATGTCGTCGTTCACGACCGGGACGCGTCCCGCGGTGTGCGGCCTGTCGAATCGGAGCGCATCGTCAATCGCCAGATCCGCGAGGTTGCGGGCAGCCGGCGCACCGTCGTCCTCACGCCCGATTTCGAGACGGTGTCCGGCATGCGGGCGAGCAACCGCGGCCGCAAGCCGCAGAAGGCCTGGCAGCGCTACCGAGGCAACGGCGAGGTCCCGGAACCGCTGCGCGTCGCCGTGCGGAAGGTTCTGAAGGTGGCCGAGTCCGTCTAGTAGCGGCCGCCGCGGGCACGCGCGCGGGCGGCGGACACTTCCTGGGCCTGGTGCTCGAGCGCGTCGGGCAGCGGCTCGAGCTGCGGCGGTTCGCCGGTGCCCAGCCGATGGGCGAGCGCCTGTGCGAGCAGCCAGTCCGCGAGCCAGGGGTTGCGTGGCAGCAGCGGCCCGTGGAGGTACGTGCCGATCACGCGCCCCGCGCGGCAGCCCTCGAAGCGGCTCTCGCCGTCGTTGCCGAAGCCCGCGAGCACGCGCCCGAGCGGCTGGGCACCGGGATCGAGCCGCGTGCGTCCAGCGTGGTTCTCGAATCCGGCAAGCGTCCGCCGCTCTCCGGGCTCGAGCTCGCACTCGAGCAGAACGTCGCCGATCATCCGGCGCTCTCCGGCGACGGTCTCGAGAGGGAGGAGCCCGATGCCCGGCATGTCCTCGCCGTGGAAGCCGCGGTAGCCACGGCCGAGGAGCTGGTAGCCGCCGCAGACGGCGAGCACGGCCGCGCCCTCCCCGACCGCCTCGTGGAGCTTCTGGGCCTTTCCCGTGAGGTCCTCGGCGACGAGCAGCTGCTCCCGATCCTGCCCGCCGCCGACGTAGTAGAGGTCGTGCTCGCCCGACACGACCGGGTCGCCCATCCCCAGCGCCGTCACCTCGAGCTCGTGCCCGCGCCAGGCCGCCCTCCGCGCGAGGACGGCGATGTTGCCCCGGTCGGCGTAGATGTTGAGGTAGTCCGGATAGAGGTGGCCGACGCGGATCGCCGTCATCTCGACTGCTCCCAGTACGGTCTCGCGAGCCCGCGGGAGGCGAGGAGCCGCTGGAGGCCGAGCATCGCGGTGTAGGTGGGCAGGACGACGAGCTCGCCGCCGTCCGGCGTCAGCTCGAGCCCCCGGTCGAGCGCGTCGGCGAGGTCGGGCTCTACCTCGATCGCGTCCTCTGCGAGAGCCCCGTAGCGGAACCGCAGCGCGAGCTCGGCCGCGCGCGCGCCGCTCGCGACGAGCCGGTTGAGACCCGGCACGAGCGGCTCGAAGTCGACGTCCCAGATCCACGAGACGTCGCGCCCGTCGGCGATCTCGTCGTTGAGGGCGACGACGAGCACCTTCGGGGACCCTCCGTCCACGAGCGTCCGGATCGCCTCATTGGCGCCGGCCGGGTTCTTGATCAGGAGCAGCAGAGCCCCCTTGTCGCCGACGGCGACGCGCTCGAAGCGGCCGAACGCCGCGGAGAACCTGTGTAGCCCCTCGGCGACCTCTTCGAGCTCGGCGCCGAGCGAGCGCGCCAGCGCAGCCGCGGCGACCGCGTTGTAGACGTTGTAGAGACCGGGGAGTCGAAGGTCGATCTCGCGCGACCCCTCGGGAGTGTCGAGCAGGAAGGAGGCCCGCTCGAGCCCGTGCAGGGTCACGTCCCGGGCGGCGACTTCGAGCGGTGGGCGGAAGTGGTCGCCCCGTGGGCAGCGGTAGTCGCCGAGGTGACCGACGTACGCGGCGGCGTAGACGTAGGGCGTTCCACAGCGGACGCAGTACTTCGAGTCGGCAGCGTGCTGGAGCGAGGGGCGCGCCACGCGCGGATCGTCGAGGCCGAAGGCGACGCTGCCCGGATGCGCCTCGCTCACCGCGGCCAGTTGTGGGTCGTCGGCGTTGTAGACGAGCTCCGTCTCCTGGGGGAGCCCGGTCACGGCTTCCCGCCAGCGCCCGGCGACGAGCTCGAGTTCGCCGTAGCGGTCGAGCTGGTCGCGGAAGAGGTTGCCGAGGCAAACCGCTCTCGGCCGCAGACGCCGCGCGAGCTCAGGCAGTGCCCCTTCGTCGACCTCGAACAGACCCAGCTCCGCGTCCGTCGCGGAGAGCAGCGCCGAGGCGACGCCCGAGACGAGGTTCGCTCCGGCCGCGTTGTGGGCGAGCCTGTACCGGGGCCGGAGGATCTCGGCGGCCATCGCTGTGGTCGTCGTCTTGCCGTTCGTGGCTGAGACGATCGCGGTGCCGCTCGCGAGCCGCGCCGCCAGGCGGTCGATCGCTCCGCGGTCGAGCTCGGCAAGGAGCTTGCCCGGGATGGTCGTACCACCGCCGGCTCCGACGCGGCGCGACAACGCAGCCACGCCGCGCGCGGCGGCGATTTCCAGCGCGAGTGGGGGACGGGGCCGCATCCGGGCGAGGGTACGTCACGGTCGCACGTCGCCGCCCCGAGACACGGCTGCACGGGACTACTTGCGGATCCCTCAACCTGCTCTACACTTATTGACATGGCGGAGAAGCCCCGCTACCGGGCGCTCGCCTCGATCGACCCGCAGGAGCTCGCGGAGTTCCAGAGCGGAATCCGCAAGCGCTACACCGACGAGCAGATCGTGGCCGAGATCGTCGCGTGCGCCGAGCGACTCGGTCGCTCGCCGACGATGCGGGAGTTCGCTGCGGACGCCGAGACCGCGGTGCACCCCCAGACGGTGATCGAGCACTTCGGCTCGTGGAACGCGGCGAAGCGCGCTGCGGGGCTCGTCCCGCGCCGCTTCGCGACCCGCGAGGAGCTGCTCGGCCTCCTGAGCTCGCTCGGCGCGGAGCTCGGACGACCGCCGACCGCGCGCGATATCGACGAGCACAAGGGTCGGCTGCCCTCGAAGTCGCTCTACTGGCACACCTTCGGCTCACTCACGAACGCGCTCCGCGAGGCCGGCTTCGATGTCCCGGTGGGGGAGGAGAGGCTCGAGCGGGCGGTCGACCAGGGGGTCGCTCTTGCCGAGCGGCTCGGTCGGCTGCCGAAATTCGCCGACTGGGGGAAGCGCGTCGGCAGGACGACTCACTCCTGACGGAGTGGCAGGTCTACCGGATGTTCGAGGCCCGCCGCGGTGCCTGGTCCACATTCCAGTTCCTCGTCCGCCAGCGGCTCACGGAGCAAGGCAGAGACGTCGCGAGCGACGGAACCCTACGCGCTGAGACTAGGCGGTAGCCGCGATCGCGGCTAGCCGCTTGAGGCAATAGGCGCTCTGGCCGGGAGCGCGGACGGCGGGCAGCGCCGTCTCCTCGACGTAGCTGCGATCCGGATGAAAGCGCGCCGTCTGCGCGACTCGGCCCGACCGCAGCGTGAGGAACGTGCCGTCCCTCACCTCGCTCACGCGGAGCCGAACCCCGGTGTATTCGGAAGCGACCTCGAGCGCCTTGCGGGTCGAGGCGAAGAAGACCTCGTTGCGGCCCCGGCCCAGCCACAGCGGCCGTCCGACGCCGCGGGCCGCGAAGACGGTTCCCGGCTCGCGCTGGTCGAGCCACGCGGCGGCCATCGCGCCGGCGAGCGCCTCGAGCTCGCTCGGCTCGTTGCGGGAGTGCGCAGCGAGCGCAAAGATCGCCTCGGAGTCGACGGTCATCTGGGGCTCGGCGCGCGCGCAGGAGTAGGGGGCGAGGAGCTCGTCGTCGTTGAGGATGATTCCGTTGTGGATCCCGACGACCGGCCCGTGCCGTACCGGGTGGTTGTTGGCCGGGATCGACGGATGGCCCTTCGTGTAGTCGCGCACGTGGACGAGGAGCTCGGTGGCCTGCTCCGGCACCCCGATGCGGTCGAGAAGGTGGCTCGCCGGCGTCCGCTGCTTCATCACGACCGGATACCTGTCCGTCGGGCCGCGGTGCGCGTAGCCGACTGCGTCGGCGCCGCGGTCGGCGATTCCGGCGAGGAGTGCCTGCGCAGCCAGCGTCCGATCGACGCCGCTCCGGGGCGAGAGGCTATATCCGGCGATGCCGCACATACGTCTTGAGGAAGCCTTTCTCCATTTCGGTATCCGAACCCTTCTACCGTAGGCCAAGTCGGTTAGGGCTTTCTAAAGGCGATTCGGCCCACAGCCGATACAGGGGGCGATGGAACATTCCTATGCGGCTGAAGGCTCGGCCGAGCGCGCGCCGGCCGAGGACCCGCTCAAGCTCTACGTGCGGCAGATAGGGGGCGGCGCCCTCCTCACGCGCGAAGAGGAGCGCGAGCTTGCGCGCCGCAAGGACGAGGGTGACGAGGCGGCGAAGCGGCAGCTGATCGAGTCGAACCTTCGGCTCGTGATGGCGATCACGCGCAACTACACGAAGGCGAGCGTCCCTCTGCTCGACCTGATCCAGGAGGGCAACCTCGGTCTCATCCGCGCCGTCGAGAAGTTCGACTACCGGCTCGGCTACAAGCTCTCGACGTATGCGACCTGGTGGATCCGCCAGGCGATCACCCGGGCGCTCGCCGACCAGGGGAGGACGATTCGGCTGCCGGTTCACGTCGCCGATCAGGTACGGCGGCTCCTCCGCGCTCGTCGCCAGCTTGCGCAGAAGCTCAACCGCGAGCCTTCGCTCCCCGAGCTCGCCCATGAGACGCAGTTGACCGAGGAGAGGGTGCGGGAGCTCCTCGAGCTCGTCGAGAACCCCGTCAGCCTCGAAACGCCCGTCGGCGACGGCGAGAGTCTCTACGGCGATCTCATCGAGGACGTCAACTCGCTGGCCCCTCATGAGGAGACAGCACAGCAGGCGCGGACGACGGAGCTCGCCGGAGCGCTCGAACAACTGAATCCCAGGATGCGCCGGGTGCTCTCTCTCCGCTTCGGCCTCGACGGCGGCCATCCGCAGACGCTCGAGGAAGTGGGGACGCAACTCGGCATCACGCGCGAGCGCGTCCGCCAGCTCGAGACGCGGGCCCTGCGCGAGCTACGGCTAGCCGCCCCGGGCCTTGAGCACTACCTCCGCGCGGAATAGTTCGAACCACGCGAGCGACGCGAAGCTTCGCTCGCTACGGGGCCGCCACCATCTGCATCTCGCGGAGGTTCGCGAGCCGTCTCAGCGAGTCGAGCTCGATCTGACGCACCCGCTCGCGGGTGAGCCCCAGGCGCTTGCCGATGTCCTCGAGCGTCTTCGGCTCCTCGTCGACGAGCCCGTAGCGGAGGACGAGCACCTGCCGCTCACGGTCGGACAGCGCCTGGAGGGCGACCGCGAGGGCCTGGCTGCGGAGAGCGCCCTCGACCCGCTCCTCGGGAAGCGGATCGTCGCCGGCGACGAAGTCGCCGAAGACGGCGTCCTCCTGGTCGCCGACCGGCTGGTCGAGGCTGGCCGAGGCCCGAGCCGCCGACCGCACCTCTCGCGCCTGCTCGATGGGGAGCGATGCCTCGCTGGCGATCTCGTCGAGAGTCGGCTCGCGGCCGAGCTCCATCCAGAGCGTCCGCTCGGCCCGGTTCATCTTCTGCATTCGCTCCACGATGTGGACGGGCATCCGGATCGTGCGCGCCTTGTCGGCGAGCGCGCGTGCCACTGCCTGCCGGATCCACCAGGTCGCGTACGTCGAGAACTTGTAGCCGCGGCGCCAGTCGAACTTCTCGACGGCGCGGATCAGGCCGAGGGTGCCTTCCTGGATCAAATCGAGGAAGGGGAGACCCTGGTTGCGGTAGTTCTTCGCGATCGAGACGACGAGGCGGAGGTTCGACTGGATCATCCGCTGCTTCGCGCTGCCGTCCCCGCGCTCGATGCGCTTGGCGAGCTCGACCTCCTGCGCTGCCGTGAGCAGCTGGTGGCGGCCGGCCTCGCGGAGGAAGAGCTGGAGCGCGTCGGTGGTCGTCTCGAGCGGCTGCGCTGCGGGCGGCGGCGGTGGCGCCTTCTCCGGGACAGGCTCGACCTCCGGCTCCGGCTCGGCGGCGAGAAGCTCGATGCCGCGCCGGTCGAGCTCCTGATAGACGGCCTCGATCTCGAGCGGATCGAGCTCGAGCGGCTCCATCACCTCGACCAGCTCGACCTGTCGCAGTTGGCCGCTGGACTCCGCTGCGTCGAGCAGCGTCGTCAGCTCGTCGCTCGCAAGAATCGACTCGATCTCGACCGTGGTCACTGCATCCCCCTCAGTCGGCGCTCCTGGGACGTCGTTCCCGTCTGACGAACCTACCCAAACACGCCGACCCACCGCGGATCAAGTGCTAATGCACGATAAGCAATGTTATGTCAAGTAGGAGGAGAAGCTCGCTCGCACCGCGTCCTCCCGCCCACTTATCCACAGGATGCACAGAGGGCTGTGGAAATGTTGATTATTCAACGTTCGCAAATTGCGGCATTTTCTTCTTCGCGACCCCTTGCGGGGTGTCCGGAGAGGCCATACATTCCCTCCTGCGCCGAGCACGGCGCGGGAGTAGGACGAAGCAGCACCGAGAGGTCGTACGAGGCGGCTCGCAAGGGCCGAAGCGGAAAGTCGACCGGGGCTGTGGACGAAACCGCGACCGGCTCGGCGAATTTTTTTTGGTCCACCCCGCGCTGCCGCCCCGCGCTCTCTCCTCGACTAGGATCGCCGCGATGCATCTTCGCCCGCCGAGCATCGACCAGGGCGTGATCGCTCTCGTGTGGGCGATCGCGCTCGGCGCCTTCATCTACTTCGGTCTCATCGCCGTCGGAGCGAGCGGCGCGACGGCGATCGTGCTCGCACTCCTCTCGTTCGCCGGGATCTGGTTGCTCGTGCGTCTCCGCGGCGAGGAAGTGCCGGTGCGACGCCGGCGCTCGTAGCGCGGGCCTACGCGGCCCGGCGACCCGGGCGATGCGGGGATAGCGCGAAGACGAGCTTGCGCGCCAGCTCGCCGCCGAGGCGCTCCTCGAGCCGCTCCCGTGCCGAAACGGTCTTCGGGTCGAAGCTGTCGAGGTGCGCAGCGAGAAGCCGCGCCCCCCGCTGAGTCGTCGCCTGCGGCAAGAGGTTCATCCCGGTCCTGTATATCGGGGACCTACCCCTTTAGCGTGATCCCTCCCGGCAGGGATCCGTGGCCGCCCCGCGGTGCAGACAGCGCGTGGGCGGCCACCGATCGAGTGATTCTTGGTCAGCGAGTGGGAGCCTGCTCGCGTGTGGGTGTCGTTTCGTCCATCGGTGCTGCAGGCGGGTTTGCCGCGCGCCCACGCCGCACCGTCCAGCGTCGCTCGGCCGCGACGGGCTCGTCCGCTGCGGGCTGGGCCGCAGCGGAGGCCGCACCGGAGTACGCCGGGACGGTGTCGACCGCCGGCTCCGGGGCGGGTACCCCGTCCAGCGACAGGCCGAGCACGACGCCGAACCCGAACGCGAGCACGCCGTGCCAGAGGCCGATCGAGTGCACCACGCCGAGGATCCCGATGGAGCTGCTCCAGTGGTCGATCCTCCCCTCCTGCCAGCCGGAGCCCGGCTGGCCGGCGAGCAGGATCCAGCCGACGCAGACGAGCACGGGTAGGAACGCGAGGGCAAACGTGCTCGGCGACACTCGCAGCCTGAGCCCCTTCGTCCATGTCCCGACATGGTTCGCCAGCGTGAGCAGGAGCCCGGCGGCCCCGACGATCGCCAGCGCGATCCAGAAACGTCCCGTCGTCTGGGTCCCGACCTGTGCCGCGCCCCATAGAGCGAGCCCCGCCAGCGCCGCAGCGAAAGCGAGCGTCAGCCCGCGGGACGCGTCGTACATGCCGTACCTACGCATTCTTCTTCACCTCGTTCCGTTGCCCGACGCCGATAGAACGGTCGAGTCGCGGCTCGGGGTGCGGCGGAGGTCGAACTACTGGAGGGCGAGACGGCGCGCGTCGAACGAGGTCGACCACAGCTCCGCCCTGAACTCCTCGAACGTCGCGAGCGAGTCCTCGGCGAACATGTGTTCCACGACCCCGATCTCGCGGTCGTTGTGGAACGGAACGTCGACATGTGGGTGCGACACGAGGTTGAGCGACAGCCGGCGGCAGCTCGGGCAGCGCACGGCGAGACAGACGGTCCCATCCGTCGACGTGAGGAGGGTGAAGGAGGACGGGAAGACCGGACGTGGCTGCTCCTCCGGATAGCAGAAGAAGCTCCACGGCCACTCCCCTCTCTTGATGCGCACTGCCGCGAGCTCGCCCAGCTCGGCGCCGGCCGGCTCGAGCCGCGTCGTCATCAGGTTGAGGAACTCCCCCGCGCCGAGGCCGAGGGGCGCCCAATCGAGCTCCTCGTGCGTGAGAAGCCCATCGTGCTCGCCGCCGCAGGCGCAGTCGAAGCGAACCCGGAAGACCGCCGGGTGCGCGGCGCCGGGGAGCTGCTCGATGCTCCGGAAGGCGGAGAGCAGCACGTGCGTCTCGCCCCGCACGGGGCAGGCGAAGGCGTAGCGGCTCGTCAGGGGGTCATACATGGGGACGTTGTAGAGACAACGTCGGACGCTGAAACGCTGTCCTTTAGTCCGCTAGTACGTGATCAGCGAGAACAGGTCGTACTGGCTCAGGCGCTCGCGGCCGCCGAGGAACGACAGCTCGATCACGAAGTTGACGCCGACGACTGTGCCGCCGAGATGCTCGACGAGGCCCGCGATCGCCTCCACGGTGCCTCCCGTCGCGAGGACGTCGTCGTGGATGACGACCCGGGCGCCGCCTGCAATCGCCGAGGCGGCAACCTCGAGCGTGTTCTGCCCGTACTCGAGCGCATAGGTCGCGGAGACGGTCTCGGGCGGAAGCTTGCCCGCCCGCCGCGCCGCGACGAAGCCGCAGCCGGCCTCGACGGCGATCGCCGGACCGAGCCAGAAGCCGCGGGCCTCGGCTCCGAGCACGAGATCGGCGTCGCGCTCGCGCGTCCATTCGGCGAGCTCCCCCACCGCCTGCCGCAACGCCTCCGGGTCGAGGAGAAGGGGCGAGATGTCCTTGAACCCGACGCCCGGCTCCGGGAAGTCCGGCACCTCGCGTACGCGCGTCGTCAGATCGATCCCCGCCACGGGCGCGAGGCTACCCCACCAGGCGGCGGGCGTTGCGCCGCAGGAGGAGGTCGGCGAGCTCCTGGGCGCTCTGAGCGAGTCGCTGTAGGTCGCCGAGAGCAGCCTGTCGCCGCTCGGGGTTGCGCGACCGCAGGGCCGGCGCGATCACCGCTTCGAGCAGGCTGCTCTCGCGGTCGGCTGCCGTGCGGAATGCCTTCAGGTTCCGCGGGTCGATGCCGAAGCGCGCGAGCGCCTCGCACGCCGCGGCGATGTCCGCCTCGCTCTCGGCGTAGACGCGCTGCCCGTCCTCGACGCGCGGCTCGAGGAGGCCGTACTCCTCCAGCTCGCGCGCGCGATCGGCCGATATGCCGGCGCGCTCGCACAGTCTCTCGAGGTTCAGCTCCTCCTCCCCCGCCTCGACCGCGTTGCTACGGCGGCGGCGCCGCTTGCCTGCGCCCGCCTCGAGCTCCTGCCTGATCACGCGTAGTGGTAGGAACTCGTCGCGTTGCAGGCGCAGGATCGTCTCCAGCCGCTCGACGTCGTCCTCCGAGAAGAGCCGGTAGCCGCCCTGCGTGCGCCTTGGATTCAGGAGTCCCTGGTCCTCGAGGTAGCGGATCTTCGAGATCGAGACGTCCGGGAACTCGTCCTTGAGCCGGCTGCAGACCGTGCCGATCGTCAGGAGCCGCCGGCGTGACGGTGCTTCGGTCATGGCCATCAGCGCATCGCCATCAGCGCTGGAGGAACGTGAGCCGGTACTTGCCGATCTGGAGCTCGTCGCCGTCGCTTAGCTCCGCGGTCTCGACTCGCTCGCGGTTGACGAAGGTCCCGTTCAGGCTCCCCTGGTCCTCGAGCTGCCAGCGCTCGCCCTCCTTGCTGAAGACGGCGTGCTTGCGGGAGACCGTGACGTCGTCGAGGAAGATCCCGCACTCGGGCGAGCGGCCGATCGTCGTGGACCCGTCGTCGAGGGCGAACGTCTCGCCTGAGCGGCCGCCGCCCGAGCGCACGATGAGCGCGGCACCGTGGACGCCGAGGTCCTCGAGCGGATCGAGGCTCTCAGCCGCCTCCGGGACCGAGAACGCCTCGGTCGACTCCCCCTCTTCGGGCACGACGAGCGCCGCTCCGCACTTCGCACAGAAGCGCGCGGACTCCGGGTTGTTGTACCCGCACTCGGGGCAGTACACCGTCGACATCAGGCAGGCGGTGTCGCCTTGCCGGTGAGGATCGCCGTGAGCGAGTCGACGTCGACCGTCTCGAGGACGCTCCTCCCCTCCGTCTCGTGCAGGCGCGCCACGAGCTCGGCCCGCAGGATGTCGATCTTGCCGTGCAGGAGCCTGCGGCGGTAAGAGACCTCCTGCTCCTCGTGGGTCAGGTCGTCGATGAGCTTCTTGAGGTCTTCGTCGGACAGCGTCGCGAGATCCGGCAGCGGTTCCATCGAGCCCTTTCTACGGGTTGTAGGCGCCCTCACCGAGGGTGAAGCTGAACTTTAGCCTTTGCGTTCGGCCGGAGCAACGGCGGGCTACCCGCGCGTCGCGGCCGCCTCTCCCTGCTCGATCTCGTCGACGAGCGCCCGCAGCTCCCGCGCCAGCTCGTCGGACTGTTCGCGTGTCTCTCCTTCGGCGTAGAGATGGATGACCGGCTCGTCGGGATCCGGCAGAACCTGCGCCCAGCCGCGCTCGTCGAACAGCTTGATCCCATCGGTGAGGTCGAGCTCGCGCCCGGCGAGGCGCTCGTTCAGCACGCGCATGACCAGTCCCTTGAGCGCCCACGGACACGGAATCTGGTGGTGGACGAGCGTCGGCTGCGGCAGCTCGGCGACGAGCTCCGAGACCGGCTGGTTGACGGGTGCCAACAGCTCGAGCAGCTTCGCGAGGCTCGCGACTGCGTCGTAGCCGGGCAGGAACTCGGGGAAGACGTAGCCGCCGCCGACGGCGCCGGCGAAGACGACGCCCTTTTCGGTCGCCGCGCGCGTCAGTTCGGGCAGCGAGGTCGGCGTACGCACGACCTCGAGCTGCGAGTCTGCGACGAGCCGCTCCACCTGGCTCGTCACCGTGACGGGGAAGGCGAGCTTCCCCCGGCGTCCGTTCGAGCCGAGCAGCCGGAGAAAGAGGAGGAGCGCCTGCTCGACGGGCACCTCGTGCGCTTGCTCGTCGACGAGGTGGAGGCGCTCGGCAGACCGGTCGAAGACCGCGCCCAGATCAGCGCCCACGACCGGCACCAGCCGCTTGGTCTGCCCGATCGAGGCGGCGAGCCCGGGCGCGGCGTCGCCGTGGTCGGGCCCCTCGCCGGTGAACGCGTGCGCGGAGACGACCTCCACGCCGAGCGGTCCGAGGACGAGCGGGAGCACGTATGAGGCGCCGGAGAAGCCGTAGTCGACCACGATGCGGAAGCGGCGGGCGCGAACCGCCTCCGCGTCGATCGTCGAGAGCAGCTCGGCGGCATACGTCTCGCGCACCCGCGCCGGATAGGAGATCGTCCCCACCTCGGCCGCTGCGACGCGCCGGAATTCGCCGCGCGTGAAGTGCTTCTCCACTTCCTTCTGCATCGCGGCGCTCATCTCGACTCCCGGCGGCTCGAAGAACTGGATCCGGATCACCTCCGGATCGCTCGGGCTCACGCCGACGTGGAAGCCTGCGTCGTGCGCCTCCGACTTCACGAGGTGGCGCGCGACGGCAGCCGGACTGACACGGAGGTCGGCGACGTGGACCCCCGTCGACGAGATCCCCGAGATCATCGCCCGCTTGATCATCCGGCACGCGGGGGCGCTCTCGCGGCTGGCGACGAGGCGCGCGCCCCGCTCGAGTGCGGTGCCGAGCGCAGCAGCCAGCCGCACCGCCACGTCGGGTGTCAGGTCGACGTTGACCATCCCCGCCACGCCCTGCTTGCCGAAGACGCGGGTCGTGCCGCGGGACTCCCAGATCAGGCTCTCGTGCAGCTGCGAGCCGGTCTCGACCTCCTTGAAGGGATAGATCCGGACGCCGGGCAGGATCACGCTCTCGGCGCCGACCGTGACCTCGTCGCCGATCGCGACGCCCTCGTGCACCCGTACATGGGCGCGCAGGTCGCAGCTGCGGCCGATGATCGCTCCCACCACGTCGGTGCTCCGGCCGAGGTACGTCGAGGTGTCGACGATCGAGCGAACCACGCGGCCGCGTTCGCGGACGGTGACGCTCGTCGAGAGCACCGAGTACGGGCCGACGTGCGCACCGCGCGAGACGCGGCAGTAGTTGCCGACGTACGCCGGTCCCTCGATCGCGTCGAGGTCGTCGAGGTCCACCCCGTCCCCCAGCCACACGTTGCCGCGGATGCGGATCCCCGAGATGTCGAGGCGGACGCGCTCGTCGAGGGCGTCGAAGTTCGCCTGCCGGTACTGGTCGAGGTTGCCGATGTCCTGCCAGTAGCCGTCAAAGACGTGACCGTAGATCGGCCGGCCCATCTCGAGCAGCAGCGGGAAGAGCTCCTTCGAGAAGTCGTACGGCCGATCCTGCGGGATGTGCTTCAGCACCTCCGGCTCGAGCACGTAGATGCCGGTGTTGATCGTGTCGGAGAAGACCTGGCCCCACGACGGCTTCTCGAGGAAGCGCTCGACGCGCCCATCCTCGTCGGTGACGACGATGCCGAACTCGAGCGGGTTCTCGACCGACTTGAGCCCGATCGTCACCGAGGCGCCCTTCTCACGATGCGCCTCGACGAGCCGAGTGAGGTCGACGTCGCAGAGCGCGTCGCCGGAGATGACGAGGAACGTGTCGTCGAGCCGTCCCGCCGCGCGCTTCACGGAGCCGGCGGTGCCGAGGGGCGACTCCTCGACCGAGTAGCCGATCTCGACGCCGAGCGTCTCGCCGCTACCGAAGTAGCTGCGGATCGCCTGCGGCAGGAAGGCGACCGTCACGATCACGTCCTCGAAGCCATGCCTGCGGAGGAGCTCGACGATGTGCTCCATGCACGGCTTGCCGACGATCGGCACCATCGGCTTCGGCTGGTTCGAGGTGAGAGGCCGCAGCCGTGTGCCCTCTCCCCCGGCCATGACCACGGCCTTCATCGGCGGAGTTCTCTCCCTGCGGCGACGATGTAGAACACGCCGGCCGCGACGGCGAGCGCGAGCCCGGCCCAGAAGAGGTCGACCGGCCACTGGGTCGAGGGTTGCGTGACGATGCGGAAGAAGATCGCGGCGTACAGCACCCAGGTCGCGGCCTTGCCGACGACGTTGACCTCGACCTCGATCCCGCGCGGAGCCAGGAGGAGGGAGCCCACGAGCAGCAGGAGGTCGCGGCCGAGGATGATCACGAGCCCTGCCCACGGCAGCCGGTCGTAGGCGACGAGCAGGATCACCGCCGCGTCGATCATCAGCCGGTCGGCGAGCGGGTCGGCGACCTTTCCGAAGCGCGACTCCACGTGCCAGCGGCGCGCGAGGAAGCCATCGACCTGGTCGGTGATCCCGGCGACTCCGAAGACGACGGCTGCGGGCCAGCTCGGCCGGTGGCCCGCACGCACCATGAGTACGACGAAGACCGGGATCAGGGCCAGTCGCGCGATCGTCAGCGCATTCGGGAGCTGGGCGAGCGGCGACGAGACGGCGGGGGCCTCCATGTGCGAAGGATACGGGTGGCGCCCTCGTATCCTCTTCCGCGTGAACCCGCAGATCCCCGGCTTCGTCGATGCGCACTGCCATGCCTTCCAGCGGGCGCTGCGCGGACGCACCGAGGACGGCGACTTCTGGGCGTGGCGCGAAACCATGCTCGACCTCGCCCGCGGTCAGACTCCGGGTCGCGTCCGGATGAGCTATGCGGAGGTCTACGGCGAGCTCCGGGCCGCCGGCTACACCGCGGTCGGGGAGTTCCACTACCTCGGGCTCGACGAGGCGCACGCGGCGGCGGCGGCCGCGACCGAGGCCGGGATCGAGCTCGTCCTGTTGCACGCCGCCTACGCGCGGGGTGGGTTGGAGCGGTTCCGGCAGGAGTCCGTCGCCGCATACCTGCACGACCTCGAGGAGCTGGGGGCCGCCGGGATCCGCGTCGGCGTCGCTCCCCACTCCGTCCGCGCCTGCCCGCGCGACTGGCTCGAGGAGCTGGGCCGCTACGCCGCCGAGCACGACTTGCCACTGCACGTCCACGCCGACGAGCAGCCGCGCGAGATCGCGGAGTGCGTCACCGAGCACGGGCTGCGTCCCATCGAGCTGCTCGACGCCTGCGGCTGCCTCGGCCCGCGCACGACCGTCGTGCATGCAACGCACGCCGACGGACACGAGCTCGACCTGCTCGCCGCAGCGGGGGCCCGCGTCTGCGCGTGCCCGACGACGGAAGCGAATCTCGGCGACGGCTTCCTGCCGGTGGAGCGCCTCCTGCACCGCGGCATCGAGCTGTGCATCGGCTCCGACTCGAACGTGAGGATCGACCCGCTCGAGGAGCTCCGCGAGCTGGACGGCATCGCGCGGCGGCAGTCCGGCCGGCGGGACGTCTTCGGAGTCGACGACCTGCTGGCGATCGGCTCGGCGAACGGCGGCCGCGCGCTCGGACTCGAGACCTGGCCGGAGATCGCCGTCGACATCGGTCACCCCCAGCTCGCGGGGGTCGAGGACTGGCGCAATGCGCTCGTTGCGGGCTGCTCGGCGGACGTGCTCCGCGGCTGATCGGGACGCCCGGCGCGGGTGTTGGCGCGCTCGAGGAGCTCAGCGGCTCGCCCGGCACCGCGGATGCACCGCGCGCAACGCGCGGGGTTGTCTGCATCTTCTCCCTGATTGTGGATCCGGGGTTGCCCTGACGACGCTGGTCAGGGCCGATGCGAGGATGGATGCCCAAAGGAGGAGCCATGAGCGGATTGGCGAGACCACTGGGGCGCCATAAGGATCAGTTCCGCGATCCCCGCAGGCCGAAACGGCGCCGGGAGAATCCACACCTGGAGTCGCGCGACGAGTACGAACTGACGCACGACACGGGAAGCCCACACCTGGAGTCGCGCTGCGAGTACGAGCGAACACACGTGTCGGCCTAACCGGGCGCAGCGCCGCAGGCCCCGGTTCGCCCGAGATCCGTCTCGTCGCGGCCTCACGGAACCCGGAATCGCAGTCGGGGCGGCCGGATTCGAACCGGCGACCTTTGGTCCCCCAGACCAACGCGCTAACCAGGCTGCGCCACGCCCCGGGGCGACGGGAACCGTAGCTCACGTGGGACCGCCCGGCATAGCTCGGGCGTAGAGCAGGCATGCGCAAGACCCCCGCTCTCTCACTCGCTGTCGCCGCCTTGCTCTTTCCCGCGTCGGTGAACGCGACGTCGACCGGCCGGCCGGTCGCGCTCGTCACCGCCGAGATCTCGAACGAGGTGTTCGCCGTCTCGCTCGGCCCGGACGGCGGGCGGGTCTTCAAGCGCGCCCGCCTAGACGATCCACTGATGGTCGCGGCACCGCTGCACGGGCCGGCCGTCGTCGTCGACCCGCATGGCACCGTGACGCTGCTCGCCTGGCACAGCCTGCGCCCGATCAAGGTCTTCCACGGCTTCCGCACGCCGGAGGTAGCGAGGATCGCGCCGGGGGACCGGTACGCGTACGTCGCCGACGGAGGAAGCGGCGAGATCGTAGTGATCGATCTCAAGGAGCGCAGGGTCGTCGGCCATGTCCATGTCGGCGCCGGCGCTCACCACCTCGCCTTCAGCCCTGACGGACGACGGCTCTGGGTCGCGCTCAGCGAGGTCGCGACGACCGTCGTCCGCCTCGACACGTCGAACCTGCGGAAGCCGCGTGTCGTCGGACGGGTCCATCCGCCGTTCGCCGGCCACAGCGTCGGCTTCGCTCCCGGTGGCCGCACCGTCTGGGTGAGCGGTGCGCGGACGGAGCGCGTCATGATCTTCAGCGCCGCGACCGGCAGGCTCCTGACCGAGCTGCACGCGGGAAGAGCGCCGCAGGAGATCGCCTTCGCCGGCGGGAAGGCGCTGCTCACGAGCGGCTACGGGTCGTCGCTCGAGTCGGTCTCACTGCGGACGCTCCGTCCGCTGCATCTCGTCTCCGCGCCCTACGGGAGCTTCAACCTATGCACCTACGGCGCGTTCGTCGTCACGACGTCTCTCCTCACCGGGGAGGTGAGCGAGTTCCGCCTCGGCGACCTGCACCGGCTCTGGACGACGAAGGTCGCGCCGGAGGCGCGCTACGTCGCGATTTCCGCCTGGCCCGGCTAGTCGACTGCGAGATCTTCGACCGAGGTCGTCGGTCTCAGCTCGAGGAGCGTGCCGACGCTTTTCTCCCGCCAGCCGGCGAGAATCTTCTCCGGCGTCCGCGTCACGACGAGGCCGCCGGTGAAGCCTACGACTCTGCCCGGCACCCGAAAGCCCTCGAAGGGACGGCTGTTCGATCCGAACGTCCGGACGAGTGCCGGCCCTCCGCCGCTTTCGAGCGCCGCCGCCGGGCGGCCGTGGAGCCAACCGATTCGCCTCGACCTCACCCGTGGCGACCGTCTTGCCACCGAGCAGGACCGAGCCGGGCGTGGCGACGAGCAACGTCCTGCCTACAGGCGAAAAGGCAACGTGCGTGACGGGAGCCGCCATGCCAAGGACGCTGCGTGACTGGTGCCCGAGGTCGTAGACGATCGCCTTCCCTCCCCCGCCGACGTAGGCAAACGCGAGCGAGTCCCCCCGCCAGGAAGGTCGCACGGCCCGCACCGAGCGGTCGACCGTAGTGTCGTGGCGCCCGTTGCCCCAGATCACGTGCAGCCCGAGCCCACGGCGGCTTCGGACGATGTAGGCGATACGGAGGCCGTCCGGCGCCCAGGCGATCGAAACCACGGTTCCTCCGGTCGGATGCGACCACGCTGTGCCCCCGTCGGGTTTCACGGCGACGAGGGAGTGGCCGATGCCGGCCGCGACGTAGAGGGCGTGCGGCGAGAGCGCCGCGGCCGTGACCCGCAGCCCTTGCAGCCGGAAACCGCCCTTGATCACGACCGAAAGCCGCCCGTCGACGATCGCGGCAACGCCGTTCGCTCCCTTCGGCAACGAAAGCTCGGTGGTCGGCGGACGCTGCTGCTTCGTCTTCGAGCCGAAGCTGACGTGGAGGGCTCCTGCAGCGGCGAGCGCCCCGGCCGCGAGCGCGAGCAGGACGAAAGTCGCAGCGAAGACGAGGACGGCTGTGCGGAGCCCGCGGCGGGCAGGAGTGGCCGGCCGGACGGCCTGCAACGCCCTTTGCATCGCCTCCTCCCCCACTCCCGGCTCGGGCTCCGGCGCTGCCGCCAGCATCCCCTCGAGCCGGCGTTCGAGCTCACTCGACATGCTCGACCTCCAGCGACTCGCGCAACTGCTCGAGAGCGCGCGCGAGACGCGAGTTGACGGTGCCCACCGGGAGGTCGAGCGCGTCCGCGATCTGCTTCGGCGTCATCCCCACTCCATAGCGCAGGACGACGACGACCCGCCGCTCGAGCGACAGCTCGGCCACCGCCGCGAGCAGGCTGCGGTCACCCGACTCCTGTACGGGTGTGGCGTCCGGCAGGTCCGGCAGCTCCTCGTCGGCAAGGCGGCGCTCCGCGCGCAGCAGGTCGAGCGCCCGGTTCGCGACGATCCGGTGTAGCCAAGGCCCGAACGGACGGCGTTCGTCGAAGCGTCCGAGTGCGGCGAACGCCCGCTCGAATCCGTCCGCGGCGACGTCGTCCGCCAGCGACCGGCGGCCGGTGATCGCGAAAGCGGCACGCCACGCGTCGCGCCAGTAGCGGCGGAAGAGCACGGCCGCGGCTTCCCGGTCGCCGCGTCGCGCTCGCCGGACGAGGTCTCGGTCACTCGGTTCACGCACTCCTTCGCAGTCTTGTACGTGCCAGACGCGTTTGCGCGTCCCGGCGGGTGATACTCCCGGCGTGACGGACTGGCGGGAGCAGGACGACGCACTCGTGCGGGAGTTCGAGCTCCCCTCGTTCGCCGCAGCTATCGAGTTCGTCGACCGGCTCGCCGACCTCGCGGAGAGCGAGGACCACCACCCGGACATCGACATCCGCTACCGCCGCGTCACCGTTCGCTGGACGACGCATTCGGAGGGCGGGGTCACCGAGAAGGATCGCGCGATGGCCGCGCGGACATCCGCTGTGGCATCCGCGTAGTTCGTCGTCGCGTAGGTAGAAGTACTAGGTCCTATGCATGCGACCAAGTACCTCATTGTCGGCGCCGGCATGACCGGCGACATGGCGGCGAAAGGCATCCGCGAGCACGATCGAGACGGCTCGATCACGATGGTCGGCGCCGATCCTCATCCGCCGTACAAGCGGCCCCTGCTGACGAAGGGGCTGTGGAAGGGAGCGCCCGAGGAGAAGGTCTGGCGTGAACCGGTCGAGGGCGTCGAGCTCGTCACCGGCCGCCGCATCGTCTCCCTCGATCTCGTGGCACGGACGGCGAGAGACGACGCGGGCGAGGAGTACGAGTGGGAGAAGCTCCTGCTCGCCACCGGCGCCAGGCCGCGGGAGATTCCCGGAGCGGAGGGAGTCGTCTGGTACCGCACGCTCGACGACTACCGTCTCCTGCGCGGGGTGGCGCGCGAGGGGGCGCACGTGGCCGTGATCGGGGGCGGGTTCATCGGCTCCGAGATCGCCGCCGCGCTCACCGGCGCGGGCTGCCGCGTGACGATGGTATTCCCGGAGCCCGGGATCGGTCACCGCCTCTTTCCCGCCGACCTCTCCGCCTTCGTAGTGGACTACTACCGCGAGAAGGGCGTCGAGGTGCTCGCCGGCGAGACGGTCGCCGCAGCGACCGGCGTGAGCGTGACGCTCGGCTCCGGTCGCACCATCGAGGCCGACGCCGTCGTCGCGGGCCTCGGCGTGATCCCCGACACCGAGCTCGCCGAGGCAGCGGGGCTGGAGGTCGCCGACGGGATCGTCGTGGACGAGTACGGACGGGTGCCGGGGCACGAGAACGTCTTCGCCGCCGGCGACGTGGCCCGCTTCCCCGTCGCTGCGCTCGGCATCTCGATGCGGATCGAGCACGAGGATCACGCGAACACGCACGGGAAAGTCGTCGGCGCGAACATGGCCGGCGCGGCGACGCCCTACGACCATCTTCCCTTCTTCTACTCCGACCTCTTCGACCTCGGCTACGAGGCGGTCGGGCTCGTCGACTCGCGGCTGGACGCCGTCGAGGACTGGCAGGAGCCGTACCGCAAGGGCGTCGTCACCTATCTCGAGGACGGTCGGCCGCGCGGAGTGCTGCTCTGGAACGTCTGGGACAAGGTGGACGCGGCGCGCGAGCTGATCCGCGCCGGCGAGGGGGCCATTGTCCTCTAGCGCCTTCGCCCGCTCGCGCAAGCCGCGCCGCGGAATCGAGCTCGTGTGCGAGTGGATCTTCCGGCCCCTGGCGCACCCGCTCGTCTTCGGGCTGGCGCGGCTGCGCGTGCCGCCGCCGCTCGTCGTCGGCGCCGCCGGCGTGGCCGGAATCGCAGCCGCTGTCGAGCTCGGTCGCGGCTCGCTGCTTACCGCCGCGCTGCTCGTCCAGCTCAAGACGCTGCTCGACAACGCGGACGGCCAGCTCGCACGCCTCACGGGCCGCGTGAGCGCCTTCGGGCGGTACCTCGACTCCGAGGTCGACCTGCTCGTGAACGCTGCCCTCTTTGCCGCGCTGGGCTGGATGACCGGGCAGCCTGCGCTCACGCTCGCCGGGTTCCTCGCGGTGACCAGCGTGCTCAGCCTCAACTTCAACGTCGAGCGGCTGGCGCGTGGAAGCGTGGCAGAGCACGAGCCGGAGGGGCGCGGGACCGCGGTTCTTCGCCGCATCTACGGCCTCGTGTACGCGCCGCAGGACCGGCTCGCGGAGTCGCTCGCGGCTCGCCGCCCCGCGCTGACGACGCCGCTCTCGGTCTCGCTCCTCGCGAACCTCGGCATGTCGACGCAGCTCGCGGTCTTCGGGCTGTTGCTCGCGCTCGGACATCCGCTCGCGTTTGCCTGGATGGCCCTGGTCGAGGTCGCGGTAGTCGCGCTCGCGCTTCTCCCGCGGCGCGTGCCCCGGAGACAGGAGGAGATCGCGTGAGCACCGGGCGTAGGCTCGACGGAGCCCGGCAAGTAGCGGAGGTGCCGGCTTTGCCGGCGCCGGAGCGGGGAAACGTTTTCGAGCTTCCGGCCCCCGACGGCGAGGCGGCGCGTGACCTGACCCCCGCGGAGTGGGCGCGGCTCGAGCAGAACGCGGCGGAGATCCTCGCGGCGCTCGGCCTCGACCTCGACACGCCGGGCACCCGCGAGACGCCGCGGCGCTTCCTGCGGGCGCTTTTCGACGCGACGGCCGGGTACGACGGCGACCCGAAGCTGCGCACGCTCTTCCCCGCCGAGCGGCCGAAAGGTGTGGAGGGCCGGCACGCGCAGATCGTTGAGGGGCCGATCGGCTTCTACGCGCTCTGCGAGCACCACGCGCTGCCGTTCCACGGGCGCGCCTACGTCGGCTACGTCGCCGGCGACGAGATCCTCGGGATCTCGAAGCTCACGCGGCTCGTGCGGCTCTACGCACGACGCTTCACGGTGCAGGAGCGGCTCGCGGAGGAGATCGCGGACGGCCTCCGCGAGCTGGCAGGCCCGCGCGGCGTGGCTGTCAAGCTGAAGGCGGCGCACATGTGCACGGCGATGCGCGGCGTCGAGGAGGACGGCTCGCTCACCGTCACGACAGTCTGGCGCGGCCTCTACGACGAGGCCGACTCGCTCCGCTCGGAGTTCCTTACGCTGACCAGGTGATCGAGCCGTTCACCGTCCTCGAGGAGGACGAGGACCTGCCTCGCTGGGACGTTCCCGCCGAGCTCACGGCGCTCTACGGCGGCTCGATCGGGCTCGACGAGCCGTGCGTCGTCGCGAACTTCATCGAGTCGCTCGACGGGGTCGTGGCGGTGCCGAGGCTGTCGCGCTCGCACGCGATCCTCGGCGACGAGAGCGAGGCCGACCGTTTCGTCCTTGCGCTCCTGCGTGCGTGCGCCGACGTCGTGCTCGTCGGCTCCGGCACGCTGCTCTCGTCGCCGAAGGGGACGTGGCGGATCGACCGCGCGTATCCGCCGGCCGCCGAGGCGCTCGCCGTGCTGAGGGCCTCGCGCGGACGCCCCGAGCAGCCGCTCGTCGCGGTCGTCACCGCCGGGGGCTCGCTCGACCCGGGGCACCCCGTGCTCGAGGCCGGCGCACTCCTGCTGACGACGGAAGGAGCGGCGGCCGGCCTCCGTGCGCGCGTGCCCGAGGCGGCTGAGGTGGTGGCCGTGAACGGCGGGGACGCGGTCGACCTCCCCGCTGCGGTCGAGGTGCTGCGCGAGCGCGGGTGCGCAGCGATCCTCTCCGAGGGAGGCCCGACGCTGTTCGGGCAGTTACTCGCGTCGCGGCTGGTGGACGAGCTCTTCCTCACCGTGTCGCCGCTCCTCGCGGGCCGTGCGGCCGCCGCGCGACTCGGCCTCGTCGAAGGCCTCGAGCTCGTGCCGCAGACGCGCGTCGTCGGCAGCCTTCGTTCGGTGCGAAGTCACGGCTCGCACCTCTTTCTTCGTTATTCGCTCGGCTAGCTGGGGCGATTCAACTGCTTGTAGAGGCGGTCGATCAGGGCCGGCATCGCCTCGAGACGCTCCGTGATCGTGCGCAGGCGGCACTCGCGGAAGTGCTCCGGCTCGACGTCGAGCGCCTTCGCGAGTGTGGCGACGACCTCGTTCGAGGGCACCGGCCGGTTTCCGTGGACGAGGTGATTGAGATAGCCCGCCGAGAGCCCGGTGCTCGCGGCGAGCTGCCGGTACGTGACGCCCTGCTCGTCCATGAGCCGCTGCACCGTCTCGCCGAACCCCTCCTCGCTGAACCGCCGCCGCTTGGCCACGTCACGCCTCCGTTGCGAGATCGGCGACATTCAAGCGCTTCTCGTCTCCGCTCGTGCGATCGCGCACATCCACCTTGCCGTCCTCGAGGCTCTTGCGCCCGGCGGTGACCCGAACCGGGCAGCCGATCAGGTCGGCATCGGCGAACTTCTCCCCCGCCCTCAGGTCGCGGTCGTCGAGGAGCACCTCCCGTCCTACCGCAGCGAGAGCCTCGGCCGCCTGCTCGGCGACCTCCTCTGCGCCCGGCAATGCGACCACGTGAACGTCATATGGCGCGACGGCCCGTGGCCACACGATGCCGTCGTCGTCGTGGCACTGCTCGACGATCGCAGCCATCGTCCGCGCGAGGCCGATCCCGTAGCTGCCCATGACGAGCAACTTCTCCCTCCCATCCTCATCGAGAAACGTTGCTCCGAACGCTTTCGAGTGGAAGGTGCCGAGCTTGAAGATGTGGCCGACCTCGACCGCCGTCTGTACGACGAGAGTGCCGCCGCACAACGGACAGGCGTCGCCGCCCTTCGCCTGGCGGATGTCGGCGAAGGTCGGCTCGTAGTCGCGGCCGGCCTGGACGCCGCGGAGGTGCCGTCCGTCCTCGTTCGCACCGGCGACGTACTGGCCTTCGCGGAGCGCCTCGTCGGCGATCACCTCGACGTCGACGCCGACGGGGCCGAGCGAGCCTCCCCCGCCCCGAAGGCCGCGCGGATCTCCTCGTCGGTCGCCGGGCGGAAGGCCGCCTCGAACAAGGTCTCGAGCTTCTCCGGGCTGAGCCGGTCGTCGCCGCGGACGAGCGCGAGCACGAGCCGGTCGCCGGTCACGACCGGCAGCGCTTTGGAGGTCGCGGACTCGGCGATCCCGAGAAGCTTTGCGACGTCCTCGATCGTGGTCACGCCGGGCGTCTCGACGAGCTCGGGGGCGTCCAGCGGCGGAGGTAGCTCCGCGAGCCGCGGCGTGCCGCGCGCGGCCTCGGCGTCGGCGAAGTAGTCGCCGTTCTCGCAGCGCATCAGCTCGTTCTCGCCGGAGCCGGTCGGGGCCAGGAAGCCGAGCGAGGCCTTCCCGCCCATGATCCCGGATTCCGCCTCGGTGACGTACGCCTCGAGCCCGCAGCGCTCGAAGATGCGCGTATAGGCGGCCTTGTGCGCCTCGAAGCTCGCATCGAGGCCCGCCTCGTCGGCGTCGAACGTGTACGCATCCTTCATGATGAACTCGCGGAGGCGCAGGAGGCCGCCGCGGGGCCTCGGCTCGTCCCGGTCCTTGGTCGAGAAGTGGTACCAGACCTGCGGCAGCTGCTTGTACGACTGGATCTCGCGCGCGAGGAACGTCATCGACTCCTCGTGCGTCCACGAGAGTACGAACGGCCGGCCGCCGCTGTCCTCGAGGTGGAACAGGATCGGGACGTCGATGCGGCCGGTCGTCTCCCAGAGCTCTGCGGGCGTGAGCGTCGGAGCGCGCATCTCCTGGCCGCCGATCGCGTCCATCTCCTCGCGGATGATCTGCTCGATCCGCATGTGCACGCGCCAGCCGAGCGGCAGGAAGCTCCAGAGACCGGCTCCGATCTGGCGGATGAAGCCGCCGCGCACGAGCAGCTGGTGCGACGCGGCCTCCGCGTCGGCAGGGGCGTCGCGCAGAGTCGGCAGGAAGAGCTTTGAGGCCCGGGCGATCATCGGCGTTGTCGCCCTAGGCTATTCGAGCGGGATCAAGGAGGCTTCGGCCATGGCCAGAGCGGCCGGCTTCGCCATCTTCAGGCGCGTCGGACGGTGCATCCCGTCGACGATCCACTGGTCGATCTCGTGGAAGAGCTCGTCGATGAGAATGTCGGAGCTGACCTTCTTCAGCACCCGGCCGTGCGCGTAGATGAAGCCGACGTCCCGCCCCCCGGCGATGCCGAAGTCTGCGTCGCCGGACTCGCCGGGCCCGTTGACGGCGCAGCCCAGCACGGCGACCTCGAAATGCTGTGGGTACTCCTGCAGGCGCCGTTCGACCTCTTCGGCGAGTGTGTGGACACCGACGTTGTCGCGACCGCAGCTCGGGCACGCAATCATCACGGGGCCGCGCTCGCGAAGGCCGAGCGCCTTGAGGATCTCGTACGCCGTCTTCGGTTCCTCGACGGGATCCGACGCGAGCGAGACGCGGATCGTGTCGCCGATCCCCTCCGCGAGGAGGGTCCCGATGCCCACGGCACTCTTGATCGATCCCGCGAAGACGGTTCCGGCCTCGGTGACTCCGAGGTGGAGCGGGTACTGAACCCTTTCCGAGAGCAGGCGATACGCACGAATCATGGTCGGCACGTGGCTCGACTTGACAGAGATCTTGAAGTCGTAGAAGTCGAGGCTCTCGAGCAGGCGCACTTCCTCGAGCGCCGCCTCGACGAGCGCCTCGGCCTGGTCCTTTTGCGCAAGCTCCTCGAGATGCTTCGGCAGCGAGCCGGAGTTGGCGCCGATTCGCATCGGGATTCCCTTCGCCTTCGCCGCACGGACGACCTCGGCGACCTTGTCGGGGCCACCGATATTGCCGGGATTGATGCGGACGGCGGCCACGCCCTGCTCGATCGCCTTCAGGGCGAGGCTTGCGTTGAAGTGGATGTCCGCGATGATCGGCACCGGAGAGAGGCGGACGATCCTCGAGAGTGCTTCCGCGTCCTCCGTCTTCGGGACGGCGACGCGGACGATCTCGCAGCCGGCGCTCGCGAGTGCCGCGACCTGCGCGGTCGTGGCGGGGACGTCGTGCGTCTTCGTCGTCGTCATCGACTGGACGACGACGGGGGCGCCGCCGCCGATCTTGACGCCGCCGACCGAGATCTGCCGCTTGCTGGCCATCCGCGAGTCAGTCTAGCCCGGCGGCTTCCGGCCTCATCGCGGGCCTCAGCGGACGCTGAGACGACGGTCTTAGTGTGGCGCGCCGCCGGAGACGTCGTTGGAGAACGCGATCACGAAGATGAGCACCATGATGGCGATCCCGACGACGGAGACGCGCTCGTAGACCTCGCGGGCGAGCGCGCGGCGGCGGACGCCCTCGATCAGCGAGAAGAGGATGTGGCCGCCGTCGAGCGGCAGCAGCGGCAGCAGGTTCAGCAGCGCGAGCGACATGCTCACGAATGCGAGGATCTCGAGGTACCACGTCAGACCGACCTTCAGCTCGGCGTGCGAGACGCGCACGATGCCGACCGGGCCCGAGAGGTTGCTGCGGCCGTGCTTGGAGAAGAGCGAGCCGATCCCGGTGGCGGTGCCGGTCACGACGTCTCCCAGATCCGAGACCGCGGTGCTCGCCGCTCTGCCGGGCGGGTACGTGACGAGGTGCGCCGCCGGCTCGAAGCCGAATATCCAGTGGCCCTGGCGGAAGACCGTGGGCCGCGGCCCGATCGTCACGCGCTTTCCGTTGCGAATCACGGTCAGCGTCACTGGGCCGCCCCGGCTCGCGCGGATGAGGTGTGAGGCCGCCGAGAACGTGCGGATGGGCCGCCCGTCGACTGCGAGAACGCGGTCGCCCGCCTGCAGGCCGGCAGCGGCTGCTGGAGTCCCGGCCTCGACGGCAGCGACGGTTGCGGTCGGACGCTCGGACGGTCCGCCGCTGACGGCGAAGACGACGAAGAGGATCAGGAACGCGATCAGGACATTCGCGAGCGGGCCGGCGGCGATGACGGCGACTCGCTTCCAGGTCGGAGCGCGCCAGTACGCGTCGGGAGCGGTCCCCTCCTCGACGTCGCGCAGGGCCCTCTGTGCCGAGCGCCTCGCGCCGCCCGACAGGTGCGCGGAGCTCACCTCGCGCTCGAGCTCCGGACACTCGCGTCGCGCCGCTTCGAAGTCCTCCGCGTCGAGAGCACGCCGGACTCCGCCGACGGAGGCTGCGAGCGCTCGGCTGCTCTCGCAGGGCCGGCTCCATGAACACCTGGAGGTCGCGGGCAGCCGGACGGTGCATGCCGGGGATCCGGACGAGCCCGCCGAGCGGGATCATGCCGATCCCGTACTCAATGCCGTTGCGCCTGACCTTCGCCAACGCAGGCGGGAAGCCGATGTAGAAGCTCCGCGGCCGCATCCCGACGGCCAGCGCGACCGAGAAGTGGCCCAGCTCGTGCAGGAAGACGAGCAGGACGAGGCCGCCGATGACCACCAGCCAGGTCACGCTGTGGCCAGCGCTCCCTCCGCGAGCGCGCGCGCGGCGCGGTCGGCCTCGACGAGGTCGTCCATGTCGCGCACGGGGTCGGTCTCCGATGCAGCGAGCGTCTCGCCCACCACCTCGGAGATGCCGAGGAAGGGCAGGCGGCCGGCGAGGAACGCGGCGACGGCCACCTCGTTCGCGGCGTTGTAGACGCACGCGGCGCTCCCGCCCTCCTGCCCGGCGGCCCGCGCGAGCGCGAGCATCGGGAAGGTGTCCGTGTCGGGCGGCGAGAACTCGAGCGTCAGCGAGGAGAGGTCGAGCGGCGGCAGCGGTGTCGCCGCCCGCTCGGGGTACGTGAGCGCGTACGAGATCGGGACACGCATGTCCGGGTAGCCGAGATGCGCGAGCGCGGCGCCGTCCCGGAAGCGGACGAGTGCGTGGACGATCGAGGTCGGCTGGATCGCAACCTCGATCCGCTCATACTCCACGCCGAAGAGGAAGTGCGCCTCGATCACCTCGAGCCCTTTGTTCGCGAGCGTTGCGGAGTCCACTGTGATCTTCGGGCCCATGCGCCAAGTCGGATGTGCGAGTGCCTGCTCCGGGGTCACATCTTCGAGCTCGGCCCGGGTGCGGCCGCGAAACGGGCCGCCCGAGCCGGTGAGGACGAGCGTGTCGATCTGCCCGGGCTCGCGTCCCTCGAGGCACTGGTAGAGCGCCGAATGCTCGCTGTCGACCGGCAGGATCCGGCCGCGGCCGCGCTCGCGTGCCGCGAGCGCGAGCTCCCCGGCGGCGACGAGGCTCTCCTTGTTCGCGAGTGCGAGGTCGACGCCGTTCTCGAGCGCCCAGAGCGTCGCGTGGACTCCGGCGAACCCGACCACCGCGTTGAGGACGACGTCGGGCTGCGCGCGCTCGAGGAGCTCCGTCAGGTCGCCCCCGACCTCCTTCAGAGGCGCGTCGACGTCATCGAGCGGCGTCGAGCCGGAGGCTGCAGCACAGAGCTCGAGCTCCGGATGCGCCGCGACTATCTCGATGGCCTGCCGGCCGATCGACCCCGTTGCCCCGAGCAGCGCAACGCGCTTCACCCGGTAAGTGTAGGGAGTTAGTGATAGCCGAATGCAACGACGAGGTAGTACGCGGCGGGCGCGGCGAACAACAGCGCGTCGACCCGATCGAGCACCCCGCCGTGGCCGCCCAGGAGGCTGCCTGTGTCCTTCACCTCGAGATCGCGCTTCAGGGCCGACTCGAAGAGGTCTCCGAGCAGCGCAGCCGTGACGACGACGAGCCCCAGCACGATCGCCTGCCAGACGCTCAAGTAGTGATCGCGCGTGTCGTAGAGCGCGATGAACGAGACGAAGACGCCCGCGAGCACTCCGGCGGCGAGCCCCTCCCACGTCTTCTTCGGAGAGAGGCGCGGTGCGAGGCTGTGGCGTCCGGCGACGCGGCCCGCGAGGTACGCCAGCGTGTCGGCTGCGAACACGGTCAGGACGACGGTGAACGCGATCAGGCGGCCCTCGGCGTTCATCTGACGCAGGATGAGGACGAAGCCGAGCCCCAGCCCGATCCAGGCCGAGCCGAGGATGGTCGAGCCGAGCGCGGCCGTCGACGCCGCCCGTGTGCTCGCGAGCGCGTGAAGGACGAAGCCGAGCGCGAACGTCGTGAGAAAGCCCCCGAGCAGCCACACGACGCCGCCCGTCTGCGCGCCCACCAGCGCGAGCAGGACGCCCCCGTACACGGCCGGCGCGAGCGGCCGCAAGGGCCTGGCGGTGGTCACGAACTCGTGCACGGCGATGAACGCCGCGACGGCGACGAGGGCGAACAGCCACCAGCCGCCGAGCCAGAGCATGCCGAGCACGAGTGGCAGGCCGACCGCAGCGACCAGCAGGCGGGAGACGAAATTGTTCAACGTCCGCCGAATCTACGGCGCCGGCGCGCGTACTCCTCGATCGCGGTCCGGAGCTCCCCGGGCCCGAAGTCGGGCCAGAGGGTGTCGGTGAACACGTACTCCGCGTATGCGGATTGCCAGAGGAGGAAGTTCGAGATACGGAGCTCGCCCGACGTGCGGATCACGAGGTCGGGATCCGGCATCTCGGGCTCGTAGAGACACGCGGCGAACGCGGCCTCGTCGACGTCGTCGGGCTCGCTGCCGTTCTCGAGCAGCCGGCGTGCGGCGTCGACGAGCTCGGCGCGGCCGCCGTAGTCGAAGGCGATCCAGAGCTGCAGGGTGGACTTGTCCGCCGTCGCCGCCTCGAGCTCCGCCATCTTCTCCCGTAGCCAGTCGGGAGCCCGGTCGCGGCGGCCGAGGAACCGGCAGCGGACGCCCTGCTCGGCGAGGTCCTCGAGCTCGCGGTCGATCGTCTCGCCGAAGGTCTCCATCAGGGCCGCCACCTCGTCGGTGGAGCGGCCCCAGTTCTCGGTGGAGAAGGCGTAGACCGCGAGGGAGTCGATGCCGAGGTCGATCGCGGCCTCGACGACGGGCCGCAGCGCGCGCGAGCCGGCTCGGTGTCCCTCGGCGACCGGGACGCCCCGCTCGGCGGCCCAGCGCCCGTTCCCGTCCATGATGATCGCGACGGCGTGCGCGACCTCGGGAAGATGCTCCTCAGGCGTGACGTCCGTGCCCGAAAGGGAGGTCATCAGACCTCCATGACCTCGTTTTCCTTGTGCTTCAGGAGCTCGTCGATCTGCTTCGTGTGCGCATCGGTCAGCTCCTGGACGCGACCCTCGGCGCGGCGCTCGTCGTCGGCGCCGACCTCGCCCTTGTCGACCAGCTCCTTCAGGTGCCGCATCGCGTCCCGGCGGATCTCGCGCACGGCGACCTTGTGGTCTTCCGCCATGTTGCGGACGACTTTCACGAGCTCCTTCCGCCGCTCCTCGGTGAGCTGTGGGATCGGGAGCCGGATCAGCTTGCCGTCGTTCGACGGAGTGAGGCCGAGGTCCGATTCCTGAATCGCCTTCTCGATCGCCTTGATCGAGCTCGGGTCGAACGGCTGCACCGTGAGCATGCGCGGCTCCGGGACGTTGATCGTCGAGAGCTGGCGCAGCGGCGTCTGGGTCCCGTAGTAGTCGACCTCGATCCGATCGAGGAGCGACGCCGAGGCGCGCCCGGTGCGCACGGTCGCGAACTCCGCCCGCGCATGCTCGACGGACTTCGCCATGCGGTCGCCGGCGCCCTTGATCATCTCTTCCGCACTGGCCATCACTCACCCTCCTGTCGACTCGGAGTCTCGATGATCGTCCCCACCTCGTCGCCCGCCACGACCCGCGCGACATTGCCCTCGACGAGCTCGAAGACGTGGATCGTGAGGCGGTTGTCCATACAGAGCGAGAGCGCCGTCGTGTCCATCACCTTGAGGCCGCGCTCGATCGCCTGCAGGTGCGTGAGCCGAGGCAGGAACTCCGCGTCCGAGACATGCCGCGGGTCGCCGTCGTACACGCCCCTGACGCCGTGCTTCGCCATCAGGATCGCGTCGGCGCCCATCTCGAGCGCGCGCAGCGCCGCTGCCGTGTCCGTGGTGAAGAACGGGTTCCCGGTGCCGGCCGCGAAGATCACGACCCGGCCCTTCTCGAGGTGCCGGATCGCACGGCGCCGGATGTACGGCTCCGCCACCTCGGACACCTCGAGCGCGGACATCACACGCGTGTCGGCTCCCTCCCGCTCGAGCGCGTCCTGGAGCGCGAGCGCGTTGAGCAGCGTCGCGAGCATCCCGGCGTAGTCGGCGGTGGCGCGGTCCATCCCGCTCTCCGCCGCGGCCGCCAGACCGCGATAGAAGTTCCCGCCGCCGACGACGAGCCCGACGTCGACGCCGTCGCTGCGGATGCCCGCCACCTCCTTCGCGAGCGCCTGCGTCACGCTCGGCTCGATGCCGTACTCGCGATCGCCCATGAGCGCCTCGCCGGAGAGCTTGAGCAGGACGCGCCGGAAGGCCGGCGCGCGCGCGGCGGTGCCGGACTCGGTCTCCGTCTGCGCGGTCATCCCGACAGCGAGAAGCGCTCGAACTCGAGCACCTCGGCGCTCGCGTCGGCGAGGACCTTGCCGACGGTGAGCGAGCCGTCGTGGATCCACGGCTGATCGGTGAGCACGCCGCCGCGCTCGGCGAAGAAGCGCTTGTCGAGCATCCCGGTCACGATCTTCTCACGCGCCTGCTCGGGCTTCGACTGCACCTCGTCGGAGTTGAGGTAGATCTCGCGCTCCGCGGCGAGCAGATCCTCCGGGACGTCCTCGCGGCCGATCCAGCGCGGATCCGACCAGGAGATGTGCATCGCGAGGTTGCGAGCGAGCTCGTCCTCGCCGCCGCGTAGGTGGAGGAGGACGCCGAGCTTGTTCGCCGGCGGGTGGACGTACGCGGCGAGGCGGCCGCCGTCGACGGCCTCGAAGCGTGCGGCCCCGGCGACCGCGATGTTCTCGCCGAGCTTTCCGGAGAGCTCCGTCCGCTCCTCGTCGAGCTTCGTGACGGCGTCGATCCCCTCGGCCTCGACGAGGTCCAGGGCCTTCTGCGCCGAACGCCCGGAACTCCTCGCTCTTCGAGACCGGCTCCGTCTCGCAGCCGACGGCGACCATCGTTCCGCGGGAGAGGTCCTCGGCGAGGCGATAGCCCACGAGCCCCTCGGTCGTCGCGCGGTCGGCGCGCTTCGCGGCGTTCGCCATGCCCTTCTCACGGAGCAGGATGACCGCCGCCTCCATGTCGCCGTTCGTCTCCTGCAGCGCGCGCTTGCAGTCCATCATCCCCGCACCCGTTTGCTCGCGGAGCTCGCGGACGAGCTGGGCCGAGATCTCCGCCGCCATCAGGCCCGCTCCCCCTCTCCGCGCGTCGGGTCTCCGAGGAACGCCTCGGACGCCTTCGTCTCCTCCGCACCCTCCTTGGCCGGATCCTCGCCGGTCGGCACCGGAACCGACTCGCCCTCGGTCGCGGGCGGGATGTCCTCGCCGGCTTCGACCACCTCGAGGTCGCCCTCCGGGACGGTCTCGGCCGGTGCCTCCTCGGCCTGCTGCTCTTGCTGCTGCTCCTGCTGCTGCTGGAGCTCCTGCGCCGAGACCTTCTGCTTCCCGTTGGCGATCGCCTCGGCGAGCGCGTGCACCACGAGGTTGCAAGAGCGAATCGCGTCGTCGTTGCCGGGGATGACGAAGTCGGCCTCGTCGGGGTCGCAGTTCGTGTCGACGAGCGCGACGACCGGGATCCCGAGCCGCCGGGCCTCGCGGACGGCGAGCGCCTCCTTCTTCAGGTCGACGATCACGATGGCGTCGGGCTGGCGGCGCATGTCGGCGACGCCGCCGAGGTTCTGGTCGAGCTTCTCGAGCTCTCCAGCCATTGCAATGCGCTCCTTCGCCGGCAGCAGTTCCATCTGCCCCTCGTCCCGCAGCCGCCGCATCTCGTGCAGGCGGTCGATGCGGTCGGCCATCGTGCGCCAGTTGGTGAGCAGGCCGCCGAGCCAGCGATGGTTGACGTAGGGCATGTCGACCCGCTTCGCCTCCTGCTCGACGGCGTCCTGCGCCTGCTTCTTCGTGCCGACGAAGAGGACGGTGCCGCCGCGCTCGGCGATGTTGCGCAGGAACTGTTGCGCCTCATCGAGCCGCTCGGCTGTCTGCGTGAGATCGATGATGTAGATGCCGCCGCGCTCGGCGAAGATGAAGCGGCGCATCTTGGGGTTCCAGCGTCGCGTCTGGTGCCCGAAGTGGACTCCGGCCTCGAGCAGCTCGCGCATGGAGACTGCGCCCGTCGAGACCGGCTCGGTCGTAACTGACATTGAAGGCTCCTTCCGGATTCGTTTGTGGTGCTGCGCCGGCGGGAGTCGAGGCGCACCTCCCGGCACGAGAGGCACGCGCGCCGCGGCTGGGCCGCCGGGGAGTAGGGACAGGAACGAGGAAGGTTAGCTGCGCCGCGCTTCGTCCAGCGCGGCGGCGAGATCGGGCGGCAGCGGCGAGGAGACGTCGACGGGCTCGCCCGTCACGGGATGGGAGAACGCGAGCCGCGCCGCATGGAGGAACTGCCGCTCGAGACCGAGATCTCCGGCCACGCCGTACGTCGGGATCGCCGGCGACGGGGAGGTCGATTGCGGCGAGATGGACGCGAATCTGATGCGTCCGGCCGGTCTCGAGCCGGACACGAAGGAGGGTGTGGCGCGGCAGGAGCTCCTCGAGCTCGAAGTGCGTCACCGCCGCCCGCGGGGTGGTCGTGTCGAGCGAGTGGCGGAGCCGGTCGTGCCGGTCGCGGCCGATCGGCGCGTCGATCGTTCCGCGCCGCGATCGCGGTCTCCCGGCGACCAGGGCGAGGTACTCACGCGTCAGCGCCCGTCGCCGCACGAGCCGCTGGAGCCGCTCGTACGTCTCCTGCGAGCGGGCGACGACGAGCAGGCCCGACGTGTCGCGGTCGATGCGGTGGACGATGCCGGGACGGTCCTCCTCCCCGCCCGCGGCGCCCGCCATCGCCAGCGCGTGCACGAGCGTGCCCCCCGGGTGGCCGGGCGCGGGATGCACCACCACTCCGGCTGCCTTGTCGACGACGAGGAGGTGCTCGTCCGCGTAGGCGACCGTGAGCTCAGGCGTCGCGACGACCGGCTCGACGGGCGCTGCCGGCGGCGGCGTGATCTCGATCTCCTCTCCGCCCCCGAGCTTGTGGCTCTTCCCTCGGGCCCGGCCGTCGACGAGGACGGCCCCGGCGTCGAGCAGCCGCTCCGCTGCGGCGCGTGATCCAACCTCCGGCAGGCCCGCGAGGTGGCGGTCGAGCCGCTCCCCCGCGGCCTCCGGCGGGACGACGTGCCGCTTCAGCGCTTGCGCGGTACGCCGTCGTCCAGCCGCGCCGGGGGCTCGCGCTCGGCCAGGAGAAGAGCGGCGAGCAGGATCCCGACCCCGATCACGATGAAGCTGTCGGCGAGGTTGAACGCCGGCCAGTAGCGGAAGTCGAGGAAGTCCGTGACGAAGCCGAGCCGGACGCGGTCGGCGAGATTGGAGACGCTGCCGCCGATCACGAGGCCGAGGGCGACGGGCAGCACCGGATGGCGGGCGCCGGAGCGGGCGAAGTAGGCGAGCATCCAGCCGATCGCGATCGCCGTGACGACGATGACGGCTGCAGTCGCATTCGAGAACAGTCCGAACGCGATGCCGGAGTTCTGGACGTGCCTGATCGAGAACGGGCCGGCGACGTGGAGCCCCTCGCCGAGGCTCAGGTTGGCGGCGACGGCGTGCTTCGTCACCTGGTCGGCGACGACCGCGGCGATCGCGATCGCCGCGAGCGACAGCCACTGCACGGGCGTCGCGGCAAATGACCGCGTTGCGCGAGAGAGCGGCGTCAAGGCGTCCGTCGCCGAGCCGACTCGCACCTCCAGCTGCCGCAGAGGCTCGTTCACCCTGCCTCGGATCTTCGCTTGCAGTCGATGCAGAGAGAGGCCCACGGCTGTGCCTCCAGCCGCTCGCGCGGGATCTCGCCTCCGCAGTTGACACACGTGCCGTACGTCCCGTCCTCGATGCGCTTCAGCGCGGCGTCGATCTCGGAGAGAACCTGCTTCGAGTTGTCGCCCAGCGTGTAATCGATCTCGCGGCCGAGCGTCGCCGACGCGGTGTCGGCGAGGTGGTTGTCCGTCGTGCCCGTAACCTCCTCGACCTCGTCGTCGAGCGAGCCGCGATGCTCGTCCCGGAGCGTCGCGATCGCATGCTCGACTCGCCTGCGCTCGTCGAGGAGCGTGTCGCGGAACCCCTCGGTGTCGATAGCCGTCAACGCCTCTCCTTTCTCCCCCGGTCGCCCCCGGCAGCCGAGGCGAGACGCCGCTCGATCAGTGCCGGCCCCACCCCTGTCAGCTCGACGATCTTCTCCCGGCCCCCATGGCCCGAAACGAGCGTCAGCGCCGTGCGGGGCAGTGCGAGCGTCTCGGCAAGGAGGCGGAGGACGGCCTCGTTCGCGCGGCCGCGTTCCGGCGCCTCGGTGACGCGCACCTTCCACGCGTCGCCGTGTCGTCCCACGAGCGCCGTCCGGCCGGCCCCCGGGCTGACGCGCACGCGCAGCCGCGTGGTCTCCGCAGTCATGCGCTCAGTTTACGCGGGGCCTGCGGGCGGGCCGGGGCTGTCGCTCAGGCCGCGTCGGCGTCGGGCAGGGCGGTCCCGCTCGGGTAGCCGTACCAGCTGCGCTCGGCCTCGGTGTTCACCTCCTGCTCGGCGGCCGTTGCCGGCCGCTGCTCCTGCTCGACCGCGCCTGCCGGCTCAGCCTCCTCGAGCGCGGAGAGGGCGTCGATCAGCTGTGACCGCAGCCGCCGCGACTCGTGGGAGAGCCGGTCGTTCTCGGCAATTGCGCGGCGCTGGATCTCCCGGGCTTCGGCGTGCGCCTCGTTGAGGATCAGCTCTGTCTCGCGTCGAGCCTGGTCTCTCATCTGGGCCGAGGCCTGCTCGGCCGAGACGAGGGTCGTGCGCAGGAGGCTCTCGAGCTCGCGGAAGCGGACGAGGTCGGTTTCGAGCTGCTCGACCTTGTCGGCCAGGTCGGCCCGCTCGCGCCAGACGTCCTCGAAGCTCGCTGCGATCTCCTCGAGCAGCTTGTCGGTCGGCGCGGTGCGGTAGCCGCGGAAGGCCGTGCGGGGCGGCGTCAGGTGCCTGATCTCTACGGGTGTGAGTGCCATGGCGGTCTCCCCTCTAGTGGAGGTGGTCGAGGGCGAAGATGAGCAAGCGGTCGATGAGGCCCAGCGCGATCAGGGCGACCATCGGCGAGAAGTCGATCGCTCCCATCGCGGGCAGCACGCGGCGGAAAAGGCGCAGGTACGGCTCGCAGACGTCGTACAGGAAGCGCTGGATGCGGTTGAGCGTGGGCGAATAGGGCAGCCGCAGCCAGCTCGTGATGATGTAGGCCAGGATGACGAGCCCGTAGAGAGCGATGAAGACGTTGATGAACGTCTCGACGCTCGATACGGCGTCGCCGAGCAGCATGAACCTGGCTGAGCAGCCCATTCCGGCCGGGTTCGCCCTTCGCGGCCGTTTTCCTATGCCTGGGTGAAGGCTACGCCTGGTTGAAGAAGCCGCGTTCCAGCATTCGGGCCCGATCCTCGGCCGAGAGCTCTACGTCGCTCGGCGTGAGGAGGAAGACCTTGTCGGCGATCCGCTGCATCCCGCCGTCCAGCGCGTAGGTGAGCCCGCTCGCGAAGTCGATCAGCCGCTTCGACAGCTCCGAGTCCGCAGACTGGAGGTTGAGGATCACGGGGACACCGGCCTTGAACCGGTCGGCAACCTGCTGCGCGTCGTTGAAGCTCCGCGGGAGGACGAGGTGCACCCTGGAGGTGCCGGGACCGCGGACCGCCTCGAGGTTACGGACGCGTCGCGCCTCGGCCCGCGGGCGGAGGATGCTCGTCCTTTGCGCGTCCTCGGGCTCGGGATCCGTCCAGTCGTCGTTGTAGTCGCGTCGCGACCGGCGGGCCGGGAGCTGCCGCACGTTCGGGCGCTCGTAGGGGTCCGCGAGCTCGTCCTCGGTGAGGTACCCGTCCTCGTCCCAGTCCTCCTCCTCGGCGATGCCGAAGTAGACGAGGGTGCGCGCCCAGACGTCTGAGAGACCCATGGCGCGGCCGATGTTAGCGCCGCCATAGGACTGCGCCGACGCGGATATAGGTCGCTCCCTCCGCGGCCGCGACCCGGTAGTCCTGGCTCGTCCCCATCGAGAGATCGCGCAGCCCGTGGCGCTCGGCGAGCTCCCGGAGCCGGCGAAAATAGGGTCGCGAGGCCTCGGGATCGTCCGTAGCGGGTGGCATCGTCATCAGGCCGCGGACGTCGGGATAGATCTCGAGCAGCGCCGGAAGCTCCTCGGGACTCACACCCGACTTCGTCGGCTCGTTGGAGAGGTTGACCTCGATCAGGGCGGGGATCGTGAGCTTCCGGGCCGCGGACTCGGAGGCGAGTGAATGGCAGAGCTCGCAGAGCTCGCTCACGAGCGGTGCCTTGCGGCTCTGGAGGTGGCCGATGAAGTGCCAGCGGAAGGCGTCGCCATAGGCGTCGTGCTTCGCTTGCAGGTCCTGGGCACGGTTCTCGCCCGACGACCTCGACGCCCGCCTCGGCCAGCGCAGCCAGGTCCTCGACCGAGACGTACTTCGTCGCCGCGACGACGGTGACGCCGGGGCCGACCTCCTCCCGGATGCGCTCGTAGCGCTCGCGGATCTCAGCCGGTGACGTAGGCGATCACCCCCTGCCGGCCGGTGCGCCCGGCGTCGCGGCGGTGCGAGAAGAAGGTCTCCGGCTCGCATGCGGTGCAGCGGTCGATGCGCTCCACGCCCTCGACGCCGGCCAGGCGGAGCGCGCGCTCGGCGCTCGTCCAGAGGTCGAGGCGGCCCTCACGCACGACGTCGCCCCCGAAGCGCTCCCGGAACGGCGCCGCCACCTCCTCCCCCACTTCGTAACAGCACGGGCCGATGCCCGGCCCGATCGCGGCAACGAGCGCGCCGTCCCCGAGCGCATGGGCACCCGCCTCGACGATCCCTGCAAGCAGGCCGCGCCAGCCGACGTGGAGGACGGCGATTGCGGGTGAGCTTCCGTTCGTGCGAGCGAGCGCGATCGGCAGGCAGTCGGCGGACAAGGCCAGGATCGGAAGGGCCGGCTCGTCCGTCCAAAGCCCGTCTGCGTGCTCACCGCGCCCGCCCGGACCCGCCCGCAGCACGCGGTCCGAGTGCACCTGGTAATTGAGGGCGAGCCTGGCGACGTCGGCGCCGATCGCCTCGCACGCGATGCGACGGTTCTCGTCGACGCGCTCGACCTCGTCGCCGCTCTTGCGCCCGAGGTTGAGCGAGGCGTACGGGCCCTCGCTCACCCCGCCGAGGCGGGTCGTGAAGACGATCTCGTAGCCGGCGATCTCCCAGCGGATCAGCGAAGCTCCTTCGCCCGCGCCAGCAGCTGTTCGCGCGTGTTCAGCTCGGGCTCCTCTACGACCGCGTCGAGGAGCTCGTGGAGGACGCGCCCGAGCTGGGGCCCCGACCGGAAGCCGACCGCGATCAGGTCGTTCCCGTCCACGGCGAGGTCGCGGAGGCGGTGCGGGCTCGAGAGCTCCTCTTCCACTATCTCGCGGAAGCGCGCGAGCGCCTCGATCTCGTCCAGGGGCGGCGGCTCGCCGTCGCTTCCCCGCTTGCCGAGCAGGTCGGCGTGCTTGTGGTCGATGAGATCGAAGGCGAGCTCGTCGCCGTTGCGGCGAAGAAAGCGCCGTGCCCGAAGCGCATCGGCCTTTCTGGGCTGGAACATGTGGCGGCGCACGATCCGGACGACGCGCTGCCGGAGTGCGTTCGGATACCTCAGTCGCAGCAGCGCGCCCGCTGCGAGGTCTGCGCCGACCTGGTCGTGCCCCCGCTCCGCGAAGCCGGGCTTCGCGTAGTAGTGGAGGCGGCCGTCGTGGCCACGCCAGGCGGCTTGCGGCTTGCCGAGGTCGTGGAACAGCGCCGCGAGCCGGACCGGCAGCGCGTAGCCGAGATCTGCGGCCGCCTGGACGACGGCGAACGTGTGCTCGTCCACGGTGAGGTCGTGATAGCGGCTCTCCTGGTCGAAGCCGATCGCAGGGCCGAACTCCGGCAGCAGCTCGACGAGGACACCCGTGTCGCGCGCGAGCCGCAACGCGCTGGCCGGTTCCGCGCCGAGGAGAAGCTTGGAGAGCTCGCCCATGCCGTCGGCGGCGAGGCCACCGCCGATGCGTTCACCGGAGACGAGCTTCACCGCCGGCGCCTCCTCGCGCATCTGGGCGAGCAGCTCGTCGTCGGGCTCGAAGCCGAGCTGGGAGACGAAGCGGAGGGCCCGGACGAGCCGCAGCGGGTCCTCCCGGAAGCTCTGCGGCGAGACGGTGCGGAGGCGGCGTGCCTCGAGGTCGGTGCGGCCGCCGAGCGGGTCGACGAGCTCGCCGGTCTCGAGTCGGCGGGCCATCGCGTTGACGGTGAAGTCGCGGCGGCGCATGTCGTCCTCCACCGACAGCGACGGGTCGGCGACGATCTCGAAGTCGTGCCGGCCGGGGCCGGTCGAGACCTCCTTGCGCGGGGGCGCGAACTCGATTCCGGCGCGGGTCAGCTCGCGTATGTGGCGGTCGCTCGGATGGAGCCGGACGCCCACGAGCCGGTCGGCGACGACGAGGTCGTCGACGCGCCCGTGCGGAGCGAGCGCAGCCCGGAGGCCTTCCGTGTCGAGACCCGGCACCAGGAAGTCGGCGTCCTTCGAGTCGAGCCCGAGCAGCTCGTCGCGCACCGCGCCGCCGACGAGGTAGGCGTCGAGCCCGAGCGAGCGCACATAGTCCTCGATTTCCCCGAGCATCGGCGCATTCTCACGACTCTAGAGTTGCCGTATGCGCATGCGGCTCACTGCGAACGATCTTGCCGCCGCGTGGGAACGGAACGCGGCGGACTGGATCGCGCTCGTACGCGATCCCGCTGAGCTCGACGCGCACTACCACCGGTACCACCGCGATCTTTTCCTTGAGCTCGTTCCGCCTCCGACCGGGCGTACGCTCGACCTCGGCTGCGGCGAGGGACGGCTCGCCCGCGACCTAGCCGTGCTCGGACACGACGTCACCGGAGTCGACCGTTCTCCGACCATGCTGGCAGCCGCCCAGGTGGCATCTCCGCAGCTCGAGTGGCATCTCGCCGACGCCGCTGCTCTCCCGCTCCCGGACGCGTCCTTCCGGCTCGCAATCGCCTTCATGTCGCTCCAGGACACCGACAGCCTCGACGGAGCAGTCCACGAGGCAGCGCGAGTTCTCGAGCCGGGCGGTCACTTCTGTATAGCCGTCGTGCATCCGCTTAACTCCGCCGGCTCCTTCACGTCCGATGGATCGGACAGCCCCTTCGCGATCGAAGGTTCATATCTCGACAACTCGTACTTCGTCGACGAGCTCGTTCGCGAGGACGGCGTGCTGCGTCTGGAAAGCATCCATCGTCCTCTCCACGAGTACGCGGGCGCGCTCACCCATGCCGGCCTCCTGATCGAGGAGCTGCGGGAGCCCGCCCTTCCGGCGGCGGCCTTCGTCAGCGAACGGAGTCCGCGCTGGACGCGCATCCCGCTCTTTCTTCACCTACGGGCCGTCAAGCCGGCCTAGACCAGCGCGATTGCCTCGATCTCGACCAGCGCGCCGGAGGGAAGCTTCGCCACCTCGACGGTGGCGCGCGCGGGCGGCCGATCGCCGACGTGCCTCGCGTAGACCGCGTTCATCGCCTGGAAGTCGTCGAGGTTCTGGAGGAAGACCGTCGTCTTCACGAGCTGGTCCAGGCCGCTGCCCGCCTCCTCGAGGATCGCCTTCAGGTTCGCGAAGACCTGCTCGGTCTGCTCCTCGATCCCGCCCGAGATCGTGGTGTCGCCGGGCTTGAGGCCGAGCTGCCCGGAGACGAAGACGAAGCCGCCGGCTGCGATCGCCTGGGAGTACGGCGCGCCCTGGAACGGCGCCGGCGCGGACTCGGTGCGCACCACGCGCTTCTCGCTCACGGACGTGCCTGCTGCCTCTCGACGGCCTCCGCCAGCGCGGCGCCGAGGCCCTTGAAGATCGCCTCGAGCACGTGACCGCTATCCGTGCCGTTGAGGAGGCGCACGTGGAGGACGAGACCGGCATTCTCGGCGAGCACCTCGAGGAAGCGCCTCACGACGTCGGTGCCGAGCCCGCCGACGCGCGCCTGGGTCAGGTCGACGTTCGTGACGAAGAGCGGCTCGTCGCTCGTCTCGAGGACGACGTAGGCGAGCGCCTCGGCCGAGGTCAGCGCGCCGGCGCCGTGGCCGCGCGCGCCCTCCGCCCGCAGCGGCCCGGCGAGCGCGTGACCCAGGGCACCCGCCGCAGCCTCGACCTCGGCCTGCGTGTCGCCCGGCTCGATGTCGAGGGCGATGTCGAACCGCGCCGTCTCGGCGAGGCGGCCGAGCAGCCGGTTGAGCACGGGCAGCCCCGTCTCGACCGTCGCGTCGCCGCGCCCGTAGACGTTGACCCGAACGCCCGCTGCGGCCTGCTCGGCCACCTACGCCTCGATGCGCTCGATCTGCGCGCCCACGGCACGCAGACGGTCGTCGATTCGCTCGTAGCCGCGGTCGATCTCCGCCACGTTGCCGATCACGGAACGGCCGTTCGCGCAAAGGGCGGCGATGAGCATCGCCATCCCGGCGCGGATGTCCGGGCTCGTCAGCCGCTGTCCGTAGAGACGCGACGGTCCGCTCACGACGACGCGGTGCGGGTCGCACACGATGATCCGCGCGCCCATCGAGACGAGCTTGTCGACGAAGAACAGACGGTTCTCGAACATCTTCTCGAAGACGAGGATCGTCCCCCACGCCTGCGTCGCGACGGCGACGGCGATCGACGTCAGATCCGCCGGGAACGCCGGCCAGGGCCCGTCCTCGATCTTCGGAACCTGGTCGCCCAGGTCGTTCTGGATCACAAGCTCCTGGTGCGGCGGCACGCGAAGCCACCGGTCTCCCAGTTCCACCTCGATCCCGAGGCGGTTGAACGCGACGAGGATCGAAGAGAGGTCGTGCGGCTCCACGCCGTCGATGGTCAGGTCGCTGTTCGTCACGGCGGCGAGGCCGATGAAGCTGCCGACCTCGATGTGCTCCGGGCCGATCGCCCAGTCGCCGCCGCGCAACCGCTCGACGCCGCGGATCCGGAGAAGGTTCGACTCGATCCCCTCGATCTCGGCCCCGAGGGAGACGAGGAACCGGCAGAGATCCTGGACGTGCGGCTCGCACGCGGCGTTCGCGATGGTCGTCTCGCCAGGTGCGAGGGCGGCTGCCATGACCGCGTTCTCGGTCGCCATCACGCTCGCCTCGTCGAGGAAGATGTCGGCGCCGCGCAGGCCGTCCGTCTCCATCTCGTAGCGGCTGTCGAACTCGACGCGTGCACCGAGACGCTCCAACGCGTGGATGTGCGGGTCGAGCCGGCGCCGCCCGATCACGTCTCCGCCCGGAGGCGGCACGCTCGCCCGACCGAGCCGCGCCAGCAGCGGGCCGGCGAGGAGGAACGACGCCCTGATGCGCTCCGCGAGGACCGCATCGACGTCGTAGGACGAAAGGCCGCGCGGATCGACCCGGACCTCGTTCGCGCCGGTCCACTCCGCGGCGGCGCCGGTGACGCAGACGAGCTCGAGCATCGTCTCGACGTCCCGGATCCGTGGGACGTTCGAGAGGGTGACGGGCTCGTCCGCGAGCAGGCATGCGGCGAGGATCGGCAGCGCCCCGTTCTTGTTCCCGGAGGCCCGGATGCGGCCGTTGAGCGGATTTCCACCCTCGATGACGAGGGCCTGCGGCGCCGTCGCGACGGACATGCCTGGAGGATAGCCGGGCCTCGAACGAGGTCCCGGCTACGAGCAGGCAGGTATCGGCGGCAGGTCGCGCAGCGGCACGAACGCCATGCGTAGAAGTGGGTGGAGCACCTTTTTGGTCGGCCCGTATGTCACCAGCAGGGCGGTGGAGTCGACCAGCGCCGACCCTCCGTGCATGCTGACCTCAACGTAGCGGTGCGATCTCGTGTCCGCCAAGAAGACGCCGGGGTAGAGGCCGAAGGCGACGTAGGGACCGCTGACCTGCACCGAGTTGTCGACGTGTTGGAGGTGCCCGGCGCTGAGCACCTCGTGGGACTGAACGCCGGGTGACGCGGACCACCACAGCGACTTGTACCGCGCGTTGGGGTAGGCGATCCGCCGCCCGTCGGTCTGTAGGCCGGTGACGTTTCGCAAGGTTCGGAGAGCCCTTGGCAGGCGTGCGGGAGTACCGGTAAGCGCGGATGCAGCGTGCATTCTCGCGGGCACGCCCGGAGCGGATGCCTCGGGCCAGACCACGATGTGATGGTCGAGCAGGAACGCTCCGCCCGGATGGCCGTGCCGAACGACCAGGTCGCGGCCCGTGCGCAGGTTGTAGGTGTGGACGTCGCCGAGTTGGTCCGGCGCCCACGCCCTGGACCCACGTCGCCGTCCCGTCCCGAACGTCGGGGCCCCGCCAGGGGCTGTCCCAGAATCGGCCGGTCGGCGCCCGCGTCGCACCGCCGATCTGCGTGAGCTTGCGCGCCTGCGTGTCCCACACCCAGGTGGTGAAGTCGTTGAAGCCGTCGAAGCCGTGGTACTCGTTCCAGACGAGCCAGCGGCCGTCGAGAGCTGCCCAGGCCTGGTCGAACTTCGGGTCCGGGAAAGCCTTGATCTTCGTGAGGTGTCCCGTACGTGCGTCGATCCGTGCGACGCCGGAGAAACCCGGCGAGTACACGCTCGCGAAGAACGTGCGGCCGTCATGCGCCAACACGAGCGGCACGAGCGCCGTTGCGCGCGAGAGTCCGACGACGTGACGCGAGAGCACGCGCTGCCAGGCACCGCTCGAGCGCGCCCTGCACCAGTGTCCCTCTCGGTGAGCGGTTGCGGCCGCGGGAGCGGCGGCACTCGCCGGAGCGAGCACCGCCGCCATGGCCAGAGCGCCGCCCAGGCGGCGCAACCGCCTACCAGACGTACCCGCGTCCACCGACGATCGAGACGATCTGGCTGCTGGGCAGAGTCGAATACGCGGGAACGTTCCCGGACCAGCTGATCGAGGTCGCGCCGTGCACGGAATCCTCGTACAGCGTGGTTCCACCGGAGCCGTAGTACCCGCGGATCTCGAACCAGTGGAAGATCTGCTGGTTTCCCGGATGCCCGACGAGGTGGTAACCGCCGGGAACCTCCCAGGCGTTCCCGACCAGCGGCGCCCTGATTGCCGAGATGTCCGCTTCGAGATCGTTCTGGTAGGTGTTGATCGCGCTGGAGGTCGCTGACGAGACCGGCTGCGGGACGTAGTAATTCCGGCCCTGATATCGATTCAGCACGTCGGGGACGGGATAGCCCGAGGGCGAAGTTCCCCCGCCCGACCAGGCGGTGCCGTCGGTCGTCGTGTGGAGTGCCGTGGCGGCCGCCGACTGCGAAAGCGAGACTCCGACTGCACCCAGGGCCTCGTGGACTGCGGCCGGTCCGCAGTAGTAGCTGGTTGCCTGCGGAGTCTGGTTGGCGGTCAGCGACGCCGAGGTCGGATAGCTGCCGCCACCGCCGCACGCCGCCCCACACGTCGATTGCGGGGACGTGGTCTGCTCCTCCGCCGCGCGCTTTTCAGCCGTCATCTGAAGCTGCTGCGGTGTGAGAGGGAGGTGCGGATCCGTGTCGTGTGTCGCCTTCCATGCGATGTCGCCGGCATTTGCGGCTCCGGCCGGAACGAGCATGAGAAGTACGAGGGCGGTCGTCAAACCGATCGAGCAGATGGCGTGGCGCATAGCGGACTCCTTAGGACGAGAATTGGGCACTGCCAATCGGTGTACGTCTCGGAGTTCCGGCGCGCAATGCGTTCCGGGAATTTGCGGCACACTTCTTGCACTGTCGTCACCATGGGCAACCCGGGCTAGGATGGGTGGCGCGAATGGAGCCGACTCGCGAACGCGCCTGGGAAACACTCACGCGGTACACGAAGGGCGAGTCGTTGCTGCGGCACGCGCTTGCCGTCGAGGCCTCGACCGCCGCATACGCAAGGAAGTTCGGCGAGGACGAGGAGCTCTGGCGGGTCGCAGCCCTTCTGCACGACTTCGACTACGAGATGCACCCGACCCTCGACAAGCATCCGCAGGACGGCGCCCCGATCCTGCGCGAGGAGGGTTACCCGGACGAGGTCGTCGACACGGTGCTCTCCCACGCCGAGCACCTCGGGCTCCCCCGGGACACTCGGCTGAAGAAGGCGCTCTTCGCCTGTGACGAGCTCAGCGGCTTCGTCCACGCATGCGCGCTCGTGCGCCCGACCGGGCTGGAGGGCCTCGAGCCGAAGTCGGTCAAGAAGAAGCTCAAGCAGCCGTCCTTCGCAGCCGGCGTCCACCGCGACGAGGTCTACAAGGGCGCCGAGGAGCTCGGCGTCGAGCTCGACGACCACATCCGCACCGTCGTCGAGGCACTCCAGCCCATCTCCGCTGAGCTCGGCTTGCCGAGTTCAGCTTGAGCGGCGAACCAGAGCTCGGGCTTCCTACCTAGGCCGAGGCGGCGACTCCCTCGGCGAGACGGTGCAGGTCGTCGTCGCTCGTCCACCAGCCGCACGAGGCACGCACGAGGTTGCGGCCCGCCAGCTCGCGAACGATCACGCCTCGCTCCGCGAGCCTCGCCACGAGCTCGGTGGGATCACCGGGCGGACGGAACGAGACGAGCGTCGAGTGGCCCGCTGGAGACACGACGTCGGCGAGGGGCGCGAGAAGCTCGCGGCACCGGGCTGCTATCGCCGCGCCGGCCTCGTACCGCCACTCCGGGTGGATCTCGAGCGCCGCCTCGAGGCCCGCGAGCAGCGGCGCACCGATCCAACCCGAGTCGAACCGCCGCGCGCCGTCCTTTGGGACGAACGAGCCGTCGGCCTCGTGGCTCTGCTGCGAGAAGACGCTCGGGAACGCGATGCGCAGTCCGCCGGGATCCCGCACGAAGAGCGCTCCGGTCGGCTCCGGCGCGCACAGCCACTTCTGCGCCGAGACGGTGAAGAAGTCCGCGCCCGCGAGGTCGACCGGGATCGCACCCGCCGACTGGGCGCCGTCGACCAGGAGCGGGGGGCCGCCCGGTTGCCGTAGCCGCACGAGATCGAGCCTGCGCCCCGTCGTCCAGAGAACATGCGAGACGGCGATGAGGCGAGTGCGCGGCGTCACGGCGGCGACCAGCGCCTCCTCGTCGGCCTCCGTGACCACGACGCGCGCGCCGCTCGTGTGGAGCGGGCCGGCGAGTGCGAAGTGCTCTTCGTCGGTCATCACGACCTCGTCGTCCGCCCCGAGCCCGAGCCCGGCGAGGACGATCTGACAGCCGCGCGCCGTGGAGTCGGTGAGCGCGACCTGCTCCGCCGTCGTCCCGAGGACGGTGGCGATCCCGCCGCGGATCCGCTCCCGCAACTCGACCAGCTCCTCGATGTACGCCGTCCCACTGCGGCCGTCGACGAGATCGCGTTCGAGCCTCGCCCGAGCTGCCTCGACCGCAGCCCGAGGCAGGGGACCGCTCGAGCCGGCGTTGAGGTACGCGAAGCGTTCGAGCACCGGGAACTGCGCCCGGGCCTCCTCGAAGGTCACTCGACGACCGCCTCGACCGGCGCGTGATCCGAGAGCACGCGACCGGAGACGACGCGCCCCTCCAGAGGCCAGGCGGTCGGGCCTTCGCTCAGCGTCAGCCCTCGCACGAGGATCTGGTCGATGCTGCCGGAGAGCGGCGGCGAGAACCCGTCGGCACCGGCCGAGACGATGTTCGCGTCGCCGGCGACGATCGAGCGCTCGGACGCGAGCGCGACGACGCGGTCGAGCTGCTCGCGCTTGCCGTCGATGTGGAAGTTCACCACCGTCACGCCCCCGACGTCGATCGCGTGGGCGATTCGCCGTAGCTTCACCTCGCCCACGACACGCGTGTCCAGCTCACGGGCGGGAGTGCGGGTGAGGATCGCCTCCGCCTCGCCCTCCACTCCGGACCGCAGCAGTCCGTGGTGCAGCGCCGTCACGGCGCGCGCACCGAGCGGGAGCAACGGTTTCCTTGCGACGGCCCCGAGCGCGTGCATCCCGCTCCAGCGCTCGAGATGCCGCAGTGCCCAGACGGGCAGCTCCTGCAGGCAGACCACGTCGGGGCCGTCGCGTGTCACGAGCTCGATCATCTGGCGGAGGAAAGCCCTCCGCTCCGGCGGAGAGGCGTTCCCGTGGAAGAGGTTCCATGTCCGTACGAGCATGGTCACGACGTAGCGTACGAAGCCGTGCGCGTCCTGCTCGCCGATCCGCCGGCCTTCACCCCGCCGTACGACCACGAGCTCGCGGCGGCGCTCGCACGTGCGGGAGCGGACGTCGAGCTCGTGACCTCTCGCTTCCGCTTCGGCGCCGCGCCGGAGCCGGATGGATACACGCGCCGCGAGCTCTTCTACCCGCTCTCGTCGCGCCTCTTCGGCCGCTCGGCGCTGCGCCTCCCGGTCAAGGTCGCCGAGCACCCGCTCGGGCTCGCCTCGCTGCGGCGCCTGCGCGCGGACGTCCTGCATGTGCAGTGGCTGCCGGCGCCCGAGCTCGATGCGCTCCTCTTCCACCCGCACCTGCCGTCCGTCTTCACGGCGCATGACCTCCTCCCCCGCCGCACGGCGCACCGGACCGAGCTGTGGCGCCGGCTCTTCGGGCGCTTCGACCGGATCGTGGTGCACAGCGAGAACGGCCGCGAGAGGCTCGCCCAGCTCGGCGTCGATGCGGAAAGGATCCGGGCCATCCCGCATCCCGTCTTCCCGAGCGAGCCGCCACGAGCGGACGACGGCCGGACCGTGCTCGCCTTCGGGATGATCCGGCCGTACAAGGGGCTCGGCGACGCGATCGAGGCCGTGCGGCGAGCCGGCGACGCGCGGCTGCTCGTCGCGGGCGACCCGCTCGAGCCGCTCGAGCCGTACCGGGCCGCGGCGAACGGGCTCGAGGTCGAGTGGCGGCTCGGCTACCTCCCACAGCCGGAGATCGACCGCGCCTTCGGCAACGCCACCGTCGCCGTCTTCCCCTACCGGCCCGAGCTCGACCAGAGCGGCGCGCTCCTGCGCGCGCTCGGCGCCGGCGTTCCCGCGGTCGCATACGACGTCGGCGGAATCGCCGAGCCGGTGCGGCGATTCGAGGCAGGACGCGTGGTGCCGGCCGGCGACGTCGTCGGTCTCGCGGCCGCCGTCCACGAGCTGCTCAGCGACTCCTCGGCGCTGGAGCAGGCCCGGGCGGGCGCACGGCGCGCGCGGGACGAGCTCACGTGGGACGCAGCCGCCCGCGCGCATCTCGACCTCTACGAGGAGATCGTGTGAGACTCGGCCGCGACCCGTTCCGCGACGTGATCGGCCGGCAGCTCGACCTCTTCGTCGAGGACGAGGCGGATCTGCTCGAGGAGTGCCGCGAGAGGCACCGCATCTACGAGCGCGCGCCGCGCGAGGACAGAGAGGAGACGTACGGCGACTTCGTGGATGCTGTCGAGACCGCAACGGAGTCACTCGCCGACATGCGCGACCGGTTCAAGCGGACGCTCGACGACGAGGCGGCCGAGGCCTACGAGGGCTCGTTCAACCGCGCCGTGCAGAAACGCTGGCCCGAGCTCGGCCTGGAGATCGAGAACCGCTGATGGCGCGCCTGGAGGACTACGCGATGCTGGGCGACCTGCAGACCGCGGCACTCGTCGACCGGGGAGGCTCGATCGACTGGCTCTGCTTCCCCCGCTTCGACTCCGGCGCCTGCTTCGCCGCGCTCCTCGGCACGCCGGACAGCGGCCGCTGGCTGCTCGCACCGTCGGTGCCGGCGACGAGCAAGCGCCGCTACCTCCACGACACGCTCGTCCTCGAGACGACCTGGAAGACCGAGGACGGCTCGGTCGCGCGCGTCCTCGACTTCATGCCGCCGCGCGGCAAGGCGCCCGACCTCGTGCGGATCGTCGAAGGAGTGAAGGGCCGCGTCCACTTCCGCTCCGAGCTGGCGATCCGCTTCGACTACGGCCGCATCGTTCCGTGGGTGCGGAAGCGCACGCACGAGGAGAACACCCGTGTTGCCCTCGCCGGCCCGGACGCGCTCTGCTTCCGGACTCCGACGGACACGCGAGGCGAGGACATGCGCACGATCTCGGAGCTGGCGGTCGACGAGGGCGAGCGCGTCCCGTTCGTGCTCACGTGGTTCGCGTCCCACGAGGATGTGCCACCGGCGATCGACCCGGAGCAGGCGCTCGCCGAGACCGAGAGCTTCTGGCGGGAGTGGAGCGAGGCCTGCTCGCTCGAGCTGAACGCCGAGTGGACGGCGCTCGTCCGCCGCTCGCTCATCGTGCTCAAGGCGCTCACGTACCAGCCGACGGGCGGGATCGTCGCCGCGCCGACGACTTCGCTGCCCGAGTGGATCGGCTCCGTCCGCAACTGGGACTACCGCTACTGCTGGCTCCGTGACGCGACGTTGACGCTGCTCGCTCTCCTCCACTGCAACCACGCGGACGAGGCCGGCGACTGGCGCCGCTGGCTCATCCGGGCGATCGCCGGCGACCCGGCCGACGTGCAGATCATGTATGGCGTCGCCGGCGAGCGACGTCTGAGCGAGTTCGAGCTGCCCTGGCTCGACGGCTACGAGGGCTCGCAACCGGTTCGGGTCGGCAACGCGGCCAGCGAACAGCTCCAGCTCGACGTCTACGGGGAGGTGCTCGACTGCTTCTACCAGGCCCGCACCCACGGGCTCCCGGTGGATCCGCAGGGATGGGCGATCCAGCTCGGCCTGCTCGGCCATCTCGAGGAAGCCTGGCGGGAGCCGGACGACGGCATCTGGGAGATTCGCGGGGATCGCCGCCACTTCGTCCATTCGAAGGCGATGGCGTGGGTCGCGTTCGACCGCGCAGTGCGGACGGTCGAGGACTACGGCTTCGACGGCCCCGTCGACCGCTGGCGAGCGATCCGCGAGGAGATCCACCGCGACGTCTGCGAGCGCGGCTTCGACGCCGAGGTCGGCGCCTTCACGCAGTCGTATGGCTCCCACGAGCTCGACGCGAGCCTGCTGCTGCTGCCCCTCGTCGGGTTCCTCCCTGCCTCCGACCCGCGCATCCGGGGCACGATCGACGCGGTCGAGCGAGAGCTCCTACAGGACGGCTTCGTGCTCCGCTACCGCACGCACGAAGAGGGCGTGGACGGATTGCCTGCGGGCGAGGGGGTCTTCCTGCCGTGCTCGTTCTGGCTCTGCGACTGCTACGAGCTGCTGGGGCGCCACGACGAGGCACACGAGCTCTTCGCCCGGCTCGTCGACCTCTCCAACGATCTCGGCCTGCTGTCCGAGGAGTACGACCCACGGGCAGGGCGGCTGCTCGGGAACTTCCCGCAGGCGTTCACCCACCTCGCGCTGGTGAACACGGCCTTCAACCTCGCGCCTCACCTGCCCTCGCCGATGCACCGGAGGCACGCTCGGCGGCATCCTGGATAGCGCCCGCCGCGGCGATCAGCGCGAGATGGCTGAGGCCCTGCGGGAAGTTGCCCAGGAGCTCGCCGCTCTGCGGATCGATCTCCTCTGAGAAGAGCCCGAGATCGCTCGCGTACGGGAGGATTCGCTCCATCGTCTCGCACGCCTCTTCGATGCGCCCGAGCCGGGCGAGGGCCTCGACGATCCAGAACGAGCAGGCGACGAACGCACCTTCCTCCCCGACGTGTTCGGTCGTGCGATAGACGAGGCCGGGCGCCGCCGCCAGACGTTCCCGAATCGTCTCGACCGTGCGCTCCAGGCGGTCCGGCTCCGGATAGCCCATCCGCACGGACCGCAGCACGCCCGCGTCGAGCGAGTCCTCCCCGGCCCAGCCGCAGTACGCGCCGAGCTCGTCCGACCAGCAGCGCTCCTCGATCCAGGCGTGCAGCCGCTGCCGCTGCTCCCGCCACAGCGGCACGTGACCGTCCGGGAGCTGGCCCTGCTCGGCGAGCCGGATTGCCCGGTCGAGCGCCATCCAGATCGCCATCTTGGAGCTCGTGTAGTGGCGGCTCTCTTGGAGCTCCCACATCCCGGAGTCCTCGTCCTGCCACAGGACGGAGGCGCGGTCGACGCAGCTCGCCAGCATCTCGCCGGTCTCACGGTCGAGCACGTTGCTCTCCGAGACGTAGAGGTCGGCGGTCTCGACGAGGTCGCCCCACGAGCCCAGCTGCAGCTGCGACGAGGCAGAGTTCCCGTAGCGGACGGGAGTCGAGTCGCGGTATCCACGGAGGTGGTCGAGCGTCTCGTGCCGGGTCGGTAGCTCGCCGTCGAGGTCGTAGAAAGGGCGCAGGTCGGGGGCGGTCTGGCGGACTGCGCGGAGGAGGCAGGCGAACGACTCCTGCACCTGCTCCGGCAGGCCGAGCCGCATCATTGCGTCGAGGGTGAACGCGGAGTCGCGCACCCATGCGTACCGGTAGTCGTAGTTCTTGCCGCCGCCGACCACCTCCGGGAGCGACGTGGTCGGCGCCGCCGCGATGCTCCCGTTCGGCGCGTAGACGAGGAGCTTGAGCGCGAGCGCGCTCCGCGCGACCTCTTCCTCCCAGGGGCCGTCGTACGCCCACATTCCGAGCCACCGTTCCCAGACGCGTCGTGCCGAGTCGAGCCGCGCCTCGACGTGCTCCCGGCTCGGCACCTGGAGCGGCTGCTTCTCCGCCGCGACGAGCGCGAGCAGAGCGCGTTCTCCCGCAGCGATCTCGAACGAGCCGGCGAGAGCGTCTTCCTCCGCCTCGATCGCCCCCGCCTCCCACGAGTGGACCGTGAGCTCGAGGCCCGGGCCTTCCGCGAAGAGGAGATCGCCGCGGCGGACGATGCGCGGCGGCTCGCGTCCCCAGTCGAAGCGCGGCTCGACTCGCCACTCCACGCGCACCGATCCCTCCATGCCCTCAATCCGCCGAGCAAGCTCGATCCACGGCAGCAGGCCGCCGTCCTGGAGCGTCAGCGCCTCCGTGACGCGCACGACGCCGTCTCCGGTGCGGTAGGTCGTCTCGAGGACGTTGGTGCGTCCGAGATAGCGCCGGGCGACCTCGAACTCACCGGCGGGCGCCAGTGTGAAACGGCCTCCCCGCTCGGGGTCGAGCATCGCCGCGAACGTCGTCGGCGAGTGGAGGCTCGGCAGCGACATGAAGTCGACCGAGCCGTCCGCCGCGACGAGCGCCACGGTGCGGCCGTCGCCGAGTGCCGCGTAGGAGCCGATCGGCGCGAAGCCGTCCTTGCGTCTCATCCTGTGTAAACGGTTGTGAGCGGTCTGCGGTCGCGTCGTCAGCCGACCAGCCGGCCGCAGAGCTCGCACATGACGGCGTACTTCTTCACGCCGGCAGGCGTGACCGCGATCTGGCGGCGCACCGGCCGGTGGTGGCAGACCGTCACCGCCGGCAGGAGCCGTCGGAGTGGCGGCAGATCCGGGAGGTGGCGGACAGCGCCGCCGAGGGCGGGGCAACCCGCTTCGTGCTCTCGCCACACGTCGTTCACCGGCTGCCCCGTGATCGCCACCCAGCCGCAAGCTTCACACGAGACCTCGATCACGCTCTCAGGGTACGCATGGGATCTGCGATCGTTCCGGCGTGGACTGGGACTGGTCGCTGCGGGTCTTCGACCACATCGACGTGCACGCGAGCGACTTCGCCGAGAGTGTGCGCTTCTACGAGACGGTGCTCGCGCCGCTCGGGATCCCGCGAGTCGCCGAGACCGACGAGTGGGTCTGCTTCACCAACCTGAACGTGGAGAGACGGCAGCCGCCGACATCGGGGCTTCATCTCTGCTTCTACGCCCGTTCACGGGATGCGGTGGACGGCTTCCACCGGGCCGGCGTCGCGGCGGGATTCCGCTCGAATGGAGGGCCAGGCTATCGCGACTACGGGCCTGGCTATTACGCCGCGTACCTTCTCGATCCCGACGGGAACAACGTCGAGGCGCTCTACCGGGACGAGGGGAACATCGGACACGGCGCCGGTGCGAGCCTTCACTGACGCCGAGGAGCGTCATCGATGCCCGAAGTGGTGGGCCCGCGGAAGGGCAGCGTGGACGTCCGCCCCGTCGGTCAGGGAGCGTGCGAGAGGCGCGAGCGAGGCGAGCTCGCGGACGAGGACGTTCCGGTTGCGGTCCGAGTGCTCGTAGCGGCCGCGGACGAGCAGCAGCGGCTCGCCGCGCACGACGGCGCGGAACCGCTCGTACACCTGCGGCGCGATCACGAGGTTCACCTGCGCGAGCTCGTCCTCGAGCAGCATGAAGACGACGCCGTTCGCGGTTGACGGCCGCTGCCGTGCGACGACGAGGCCCGCGAACTGCACGTTCGCTCCATGCCGCAGACCACGTAGCTGCGTGCTCGAAAGCGTTCCGTCGGGGAGGTGCGGGCGGAGCAGCTCGAGCGGATGGACGCCGACGGAGAGGCTCGTCGTCCGGTAGTCCATGAGCATCCGCTCCCACACCGTCGGCTCGGGCAGGTCCGGCGTCTCGGCCGTCGGCTCGAGCGGGAGCGCGAGCTGCTTCGCCTCGCCGCCCGTACCCGGAACGCTCGCCGGCCGCGGCACGAGCCCGAGCTGCCAGAGGAGCTCGCGCCTCCGTAGGCCGAAGCAGTCGCAGGCGCCCGACTCGGCGAGCACACGCAGCTCGTCCTCCGACAGCCCCGTCCGCTGCGCGACCTCGCGGATCGAGGAGTAGGGACGGCTCGCGGCGACGGCCTCCGCGTCGTCCTCCCCCAGCCCGGTCACGTACTTCAGCCCGACGCGCACTGCCCCGTCCTCCTCGATCGTGCAGCCTGCCTCGCTGCGGTTCACGTCGGGCGGTCGCGTCTCCACCCCGCGCCGCTGCCCGTCGCGGACGAGCGTCGCAGGCGGGTAGAAGCCCATCGGCTGCGCGTTGAGGAGGGCGGCGAGGAACTCCGCCGCGTAGTGGTGCCGCAGCCACGCCGACTGGTACGCGAGCAGCCCGAACGCGGCCGCGTGCGACTTCGGGAAGCCGAAGCCCGAGAAGGCGACGAGCTTGTCGTAGAGCTCGTGCGCCTTCGTCTCCTCCACCCCCTTCTCCAGCGCGCCGGCGACGAACCGCTCCCGCCACGCCTCGAGCGCCGCGTGCGAGCGCTTGCGGCTCATCGCCCGCCGCAGCCCCTCCGCCTCGCCGACGCTGAAACCGGCGAGATGGACGGCGACGTCGAGCACCTGGTCCTGGAAGACGACGACGCCGAGCGTCTCGCGCAGCGGCTCCTCGAGCAGCGGATGGTCGGCCGGCGCGCGATAGGCCGGGTCGTCGCGCAGCAGCTGGCGCCGCTCGACGTACGGGTGGACGGCCTTCCCCTGGATCGGGCCCGGCCGCACGAGCGCGACCTGCACCGTGATGTCGTCGATCGTCTCCGGCCGCGTGCGGAGGATGACCTGCATCTGCGCACGGCTCTCGATCTGGAAGCAGCCGACCGTGTCGGCACGCTGGATCTCGGCGAAGACGTCCGGGTCGTCGAGCCGCACGCGCGAGAGGTCGATCCGCTCGCCGCGGTTCTGCGCGATCAGGTCGACGCACTCCTCGACCGCCGACAGCATCCCCAGCCCGAGCAGGTCGATCTTGAGGAAGCCGGCATCGGCGCACGAGTCCTTGTCCCACTGGCACATCTGCCGGCCGGCCATCGCAGCCGGCTGCACCGGCACGAGCTCGACGAGAGGCCGCGACGAGATGACCATCCCGCCCGGGTGCTGCGAGATGTGGCGCGGCAGGCCGGCGATCTCGGCGCAGAGAGCGCCGAACGCGCGCCAGCGCGGCGAGCGGAGCTTCGTCGCCGCATCCGGCAGCGCGGCGATCTCGTCGGCGACGCGCTGCGCGTTCCAGCCGTCCGTGAGCCGGGCGAGCCGCTCGAGGTCGGCGTACGGGAGGCCGAGTGCCTTGCCGACGTCCCGGATCGCGCCGCGCGAGCGGTAGGTGGCGAAGCTCGCTACGAGCGCGGCGTGCTCCTGTCCGTAGCGCTCGACGACGCGGACGATGAGCTTCTCGCGGATGTCGCGCGGGAAGTCGAGGTCGATGTCGGGCACCGACGCGAGCTCGCGGTTGAGGAAGCGGCCGAGCGAGAGGTTGTTCGCGACCGGGTCGACGTGCGAGAGGCCGGTCAGATAGCAGACGAGCGAGCCGACCGAGGAGCCGCGCCCGCGTCCGGGCGGCAGGACGTGGCGCATCGAGCCGGGGCCGCGTACCTCGAGTGCCACCTCGCGAGCGAGCTCGAGCACCTCCCAGTGGAGGAGGAAGAAACCGGCGAGGCCGAGCTCGTCGATGAGCGCGAGCTCCTCCTCGAGCCGCCCGCGGACGCGGCGCTTGTGACCGTTGAGGCCGCTGTAGCGCTCCATGAACGCGCTCTCGCAGACGCGGCGTAGCTGGACGATCGCCGGCTCGGCGCCGTCGGAGAAGTCCGGGTAGCGGTAACCGAGCTCCTCCGTCAGGTCGAACTCGAGCCGCTGCGCGAGCCGAGTGGTCTCCTCGACGGAATCCAAATGATCCGCAAAGCGGTCTTCTGTCTCCGCGGGAGAAAGCAGGACTGACTCGTGGTTGCCGCGCCGTTCCCGCTCGCAGCCCTCGAGCGAGGTGCGGCAGCGGACGGCGACGAGCACGTCCTGGAGCGCGACGCGGCTGCGGTCGTGCGCGTGGACGTCGCCGGTGGCGACCGTCCGGACGCCGAGCGTCTCGGCGAGGTCGCACAGGCGCGCGTTGCGGCGGGCGTCGCCGCGCTCGTAAGGGCGCTGCAGCTCGACGTAGAAGCGGTCGCGGCCGAAGGCGCGTGCGAGGCGTGCCGCGGCGTTCGGGTCGCGGACGGCAAGGCCGTCGCGGGCGCAGCCCGAGAGGCAGACGAGCCCCTCGTGCAGCTCCTCGAGCAGTGCCTGGTCGAGCCGCGGCGGCAGTGGATCGCGGTTGGTGGTGTCGCGCGTGTGCGCATGCGCGGCGGTGAGCAGCCTGCAGAGGTTCGCGTAGCCGCGCGCGCTCTCCACCAACAACGTCACATGGCTAGTTCCCGCTTCGGCGCCGGCAAAGCCGGCACCTCCGCTCCTGGCCGGCTCCGTCGAGCCTACGCCGGTGTCCGCGAGCGTGACCTCCGCGCCGGTGATCGGGCGCACGCCGAGGTGCTTCGCCGCGTGCGCGAACTCGAGTGAGCCGTAGACGCCGTCGTGGTCGGTGAGCGCGAGCGCCTCGTAGCCGAGCTCGGCCGCGCGCGCAGCGAGCTCCTCCGGCTGCGACGCCCCGTCGAGAAAGGAGTAGGCGCTGTGCGCGTGCAGCTCGGCGTACGGCATCATCCGAGCCGATGACGGAGCCGTACTTCATCCGGCCGGGCGAGGGGGAGCGGATCGAGCCGCGCGGGCACCGCGTCCTCGCCGAGCTGCCGCAGATCGAGGCGCTCGAGCTCTCGTTCGGGCCGGACTTCGAGGGCGTCGACCCACACACGCACCCCGATCACACCGACTCGTTCTACATCCTCGAGGGAGAGGTCGAGTTCTTCGAGGACGGGAAGTGGCAGCGCGTCGGGGCCGGCACGTTCCTCTCGGTGCCGCCGGATGTCGAGCACGGCTTCCGTCCCTGCGGGGTCGACGTCCGGCTCCTCAACTTCCACACGCCGAACGTCGGCTTCATCGAGCGGCTGCGCACTCCGCAGCGGTAGCCGGTGGACGCTCGCGAGCGGCTCGCGTCGGCTCGGCTCTACTTGATCCTCGACGGCGACGACGCGCACGTGTTGGAGCCGGCGCTCCGCGGCGGCGTCGACGTCGTCCAGCTGCGCGACAAAGCGCGGACGGACGAGGAGATCGTCAGCGCGGCGACGCCGTTCCGGGAGGCGTGCGAGCGGCACGACGCGCTCTTCGTCCTCAACGACCGCCCCGACCTGGTGGAGGCCTGCGGCGCGCACGGCGTCCACATCGGCCAGGAAGACGAGCCACTTGCGAAGGCGCGCGAGCTCGCCGGGCCGGAGCGGGTCGTCGGGCTCTCGGCGACCACCGTCGAGGAGCTGGAGGCCGGCGATCCCGACTACTGGGGCGTCGGCGCGATCTTCGGCACGCCGACGAAGCTGGAGTCTCCGCCCGGCGGCCTGGAGCTCGTCCGCGCCGCGGCCGCGCGGCTGACCGTGCCGTGGTTCGCGATCGGCGGCGTGGAGCTGCACAACGCGGCCGAGGTCGTCGCCGCGGGCGCGCCCGGGCTCGCGGTCGTGCGCGCGATCCGCGACGCGGACGATCCGGAGCAGGCTGCGCGCGCGCTGCGCCATGCGCTAGGCGATCGGCAGGAGTAGGTCGATCTCGTCGAGCCGCCGGTACCACTCGAGACTCGGCCGGCTCGTGTCGGGCGCGTGCTCTGCGACGAGCTCGCCGAACGTCGGGCCGATCCGCTCGTAGACGGCGGGCGGCTCGCCACGCAGGCGGGCGCGGAGGTAGCGGCCGCCGGGCAGCGTGCCGGACTCGAGCCCCGGAACGAGCTCGTCTCCCTCTCGCACTTCGACGCAGGCGCGGTAGTCGTCGGCGACCGGGTCGAAGGCGCCGTAGAAGTGGCGGCCTCGCAGCGCAACGACGGCTTCGAGCTCGTCCCAGGCCCGGCGGATGTGCTCGATTCCATCCGGGACGCGGACGAACTGCACTGCGATCTCCTCGCGCTCGACCTCAGTGAACTCGCTCATGCGCCACGCTGGAGATACCAGCCGCCGCTTGCGCCGTCGTGGAAGACAACCGTGTTCTCACCGCTCTCGAGCACGAGCTCGAAGTAGCGACGGGCGACCGGCTCCTCGGTCCACCACCGGTCGACGACGCGCCACTCCTCCCGTACGAGTGCCACGGCGCGGTGGTTCACCTCGAGCGGCGTGCCGGTAGGGCTCGCCTCGACCCGCGCGGCCCGCGGCGCGTTGAAGCGCGCGACTACTCGTCCTTCGGCACCAGCAAAGCCCGCGATTGGAGCATGGGGGAACCCATGGTTCCCCCATGGGCCCCCTCCTTCTGGCTGTAGAGTCACTCGTCTTTCGGCACGAGCAACGCGCGACTCTCTGGAACGCGCGACCAAGGAGCCACCTCCACGACGGTGCAGACGGAGCCGGAGCCGGTGCTCGCCCGCACCTGGCGCAGCCCGTCCCGCAGACGGGCGCGGTCCTCGGCGCCGGCTGCGAGGAGCTCGAGCTGGTGGCCGGTCGGCTCGGTCAGCTCGACGAGCTCGAGCCGGAGCGCGACGACCGGCGCCGGCAGCTCGGCGAGTCGCGGCGAGAGCGCGATGCGGATCCGGTCGGGATCGCCGCTCGGCTCGCGCAGGGTCAGCGTCCGTCGCCACGAGCTGCCGCTTTCGAGCTGGGCGGCGAGCGCGACTTTGCGGACGAAGCGGTCGCGCCGCTCGGGCCGCGCGAGCGCGGTGTCGATAAGGCCCGCCAGGGCACGCCTCAGCGTCAGCTCGTTGCCGACCGCCTCCGGGAACTCGAGCGAGGCCGCGACGACGGCGGGTGGGCGCCGGCCGCGCACACGCGCGGCCGTTCCACCTCTCGCCAGGCCCCAGGCGCGCCGGCCGTCCGGCCCCAAACGTTCGGCGACGGCGCCACCCGGGAGCCCGGCAAGCTGTCCCAGCTTTCGCACTCCCAGTGCCTCGAGCTCCTCGTAGCGCCCGCGCTCGAGCGGGAGGAGCGTGAGCGGCAGAGGGGCGAGAAACTGCGGCAGCTCCTCGTCGGCGACCACGACCACCTGCCCGGGTCGCGCGACCGAAGCTGCCGCGAGTGCTGCGAAGCGCCGGCCGGCCGCGCCGATGCGCGCGTCCCACTCCGTCCCGACTGCCGCGAGCGCCCGCCGCAGTGCCGGCTCGAGGCCGCCGTAGAGCCGCTCGACTCCCCGCGTCTCGAAGTACGCAACGCCGAGCGAGGCAGGCTCGACGGAGAAGCCCGCGTCCTCGAGCGCGTGCAGGATCTCCTCCCAGCCGCGCTCGGCACCGGCCGCGTCGGGCTCGACGAGTGCGAGCGACGGGCACGTGGCGAGCGCCTCCCCCAGCCGCATCCCCGGCCGCACGCCCGCGGTCTCGGCGGCCGCGGTCACCGGCCCGATCAGCGGCTCGCCCTGCGGCTCGGGCGCGAGCGCCGCCGGGCGCAGCGCGAGCGTCGGCGTCCGCCGGAGCGCCGCCTTCAACTCGAGTCCTGGAATGGCGAGACAAGCGATCATGGGAACGTATGTTCTACACGAACGCCTGTTCCCCTGTCAAGATCTCCGAAACTCCCTGCGAAAGGAGCTGGAATGGCCGAGGAAGCACGCCTGGACGAAGTCGGCTCGGGGCTCGCGCCCGTCTCTCCGGGCTGGTTCGTCGTCAACGTCGGCGAGGCGGCCTGGCTGCGGAACGACGCGTTCGGCGGCCGCTGCGTCTTCGAGAGCAGCCGGCGCGTGCTCGCCGAGCGGCCGGAGGCCGAGCCGCAGATGTTCACCGACACGGGCTTCACGCTCGCCGTGCTCGAGCCCGGCAAGCCCTCGGGCATGTTCCACGCTGAATCCGCGCAGGAGGACTTCCTTGTTCTCACCGGCTCCTGCCTGCTGATCGTTGAGGACGAGGAGCGGGAGCTCCGCGCGTGGGACTTCGTCCATTGCCCCGCCGGAACTCGCCACACGTTCGTGGGCACCGGCGCCGGGCCGTGCGTGCTGTTCATGACCGGCGCCCGCCGTGAGGGCAAGACGATCGTCTACCCGGTCGCCGAGCACGCGCTCGCCCGGGAAGCCGGTGTCGAAGCGGAGACGACCGAGCCGAGGGAGGCGTATGCGCCGTTCGGGCACTGGCGCCTCGGACGGCCGGACGCCTGGTCCGAGCTGCCGTGGGCAGGATGAGCCCGTGGACGGGGTGCGCGTCGACAAGTGGCTGTGGGCGGCGCGCTTCGCGAAGACGCGGAGCGCGGCGACGGATCTCGTCCTCGCCGGGCACGTCAGGGTGAGCGGCGAGCGGGTCAAGCCGGCACGTGAGGTCGCGCCAGGCGACACGATCGAGATCCGCCTCGGCGCCGTGCGCCGCGTCGTCGTCGTGACCGGCCTGGCCGACCGCCGTGGGCCTGCGAAGGTCGCCGCGACGCTGTACGAGGAGACGCCGGAGTCACGCGAGGAGCGTGAGCGCCTCGCTGCGGAGCGGCGGCTGGCGCGGCCGCTCGGCGCGGACCTGGGAGCACGTCCGACGAAGCAGGAGCGGCGTCGGCTCGATGCTTTACGGAGGGGACAGCGGCGACGGTGAGATGGGTCGCGCTTCTTCGGGCCGTGAACCTCGGCGCCCGCAACAAGGTGCCGATGGCCGAGCTGCGGACGGTGCTGGCGGCTGCCGGTTACGAGAATGTCCAGACGTACCTCGCGAGCGGCAACGTCCTCCTCGAAGGCCCTGCCGGCCGGCCGGCGCTCGCAGCCGCGCTCGGGCGCCTCGTCGCGGATTCTTTCGGCGTGGAGACGGTCGCGATCCTGCGCAAGCCACGAGAGCTCGCCGCCGCGGTCGCGGCGCATCCGTTCGACGACGCCTCGGAGACACACGTCGCCTTCCTGGCCGCACGGCCCGCCAAAGCCGCGGCTGCTCGGCTGCAGGAAGTCGATCCCGGTTCCGACCGAGCAGTGCTCAGCGGCGCCGAGGTCTACCTGCGGCTGCCGCGCGGAATCCACGGCTCTCGCCTTTCGATCGCGCGCATCGAGTCGCTGCTGGGTGTTTCCGCCACGCTTCGGAACTGGCGGACGGTCGCGGCGCTGGCCGAGCTCGCCGCAGGGGCGTAGGCTCGCGCCGACACCCACAAGGAGGGCTTTGATGGCACTTGCACGCGTCGTTTCGTTCGATGGAGTCGACTCCGACCGGATCGCGCAGCTGGCGAGCGAGATCGAAGGAGGCGAGCAGCCGGAGGGAATGAATGCGACCGAGATGCTGCTTCTCCACGATCCGGACAGTGACGGGGCGCTCGCGATCCTCTTCTTCGAGAACGAGGACGACTATCGCAAGGGCGACGAGATCCTCGGCGCCATGCCGGTCGGAGACACGCCGGGGCGGCGCACCGGGGTCACGAAGTACCAGATCGCCACCCGGATGAAGGCGTAGTCAGGTCGTCACTTCGGCCGCGGGGCCGACGCGGCGGATGTAGCGCGGGACGACGTCGAGGACGTTCTCCCGCGCGCAGCGCTCGACGTCGGCCTCGAGGCCGTGTCCCCGCAGGCCCGCTGCGCTGCGGCTGGCGTTCAGTCCCTCGAGCGCGCTCGGGAAGCTCTGTGCGAGCAGGATCGCCGCACGGGCCGAGTCCTCTGGCTCGCCGTCGAGTGCCGCGGCGATGCGCCCGGCGCAATATGCGTCGTCGAGGCACAGCTCGCCGAGCACCCCGGCGCAGAGCACCGCGACGTCCTCCCCGCTCTCGCGCGCCGCGGCGGCGACCGCGTCGACGTTGAGGAGCGAACCGACGTAGACACGCTCGAAACGCTCCGCCGCCGCGACGAGCAGCCGTGTCCCGTTCGTCGTCGTGAGGATCAGCGTCTCCGCTGCCGCCTCGCCCTCGAGCTCGCGGGGCGAGTTGCCGAAGTCGAACCCCTCGATGGGCTCGAGCCGCCGCTCGCCGGCGAGCTTCGCCGGCCCCTCGCTCGCCGCAAGCGCCCGCGCCTCGTCGACCTCCGCGCAGCAGAGGACGCGCCCGTAGCCGGAAGCGAGCGCCTGGCAGATCGTCGAGGTCGCGCGCAGGACGTCGACGACGATCCCGACGGGCGCGGGCGTCTGCTCCCCCGGCGTGAAGGCAACGTGGACACGCACGACGGGGACTAGGCTAATCCGGATGTCGACGGCCGAGCCCCGCTACTGCTACCGGCATCCGGACCGCGAGACGGGGCTCTCCTGCTCGGAGTGCGGACGGCCGATCTGCGCGGATTGCGCGACGTTCGCGCCCGTCGGCATCCGTTGCCCGGATCACTCCGGGGTTCGGCGGGGGCCGGCGACCCGGATCCGGCCGCGCCCGGTGCGCCGTGCGCCGGGCGTCGCGCTGGCCACGGGGAACGCGCCGGTCACCAAGATCCTGATCGCGATCAACGTCGCGCTCTACCTGCTCGGCGCCGCGCAGGGCGGGGGGTTCAACAACCCGGGCGGCTCTCTCTACGCCAAGCTCTGGCTCGACGCGCCGGATCTTCACAACGGCGGCTGGTGGCGGCTCGTGACGACGATGTTCCTGCACGCCTCGATCCTCCATATCGCCTTCAACATGTTCGCGCTCTGGGTGATCGGGAGGTCCGTGGAGCAATACCTCGGGACGGCGCGCTACATCGGGCTCTACTTCGTCTCTGGGCTCGCCGGCTCGGCTGGCGCGCTCCTGCAGACGCCGGGCGTGACCGTCGGCGCGTCGGGCGCGATCTTCGGGATCCTCGGCGCGATGCTCATCATCGAGTGGCAGGTCACCGGCCGGCTCGCGGGCAACGCGATGACGTTGATCGTGATCAATCTCGCCTTCTCCTTCGCGGTCCCGGGCATCTCCTGGGGCGGCCACGTCGGCGGCCTGATCGGCGGGATCCTGATCACGCTGGCCTACGCCCACTGGAGCGACCGCGGGCGGGCGCAGTACGGCCAGCTCGGGCTCGGCGGAATCGTCGGACTGATCGTCGTCGCCGCGGGCAGCATCGCGCTCGCGTACTGGAAGGTCCGCGGCTACGCCTAGCGGCGCTAGCCGCCGGCCTGAACGTACTCGGCGCGGTGCGCTTCCTTCAGCGTGGCCTGCGCCGCGGCGAGGCGCGCGAGCGGGACGCGGTACGGCGAGCAGCTCACGTAGTCGAGCCCGATGCGGTGGCAGAACTCCACCGAGCTCGGCTCGCCGCCGTGCTCGCCGCAGATGCCGAGGTGGATCTCCGGCTTCCTCTCCCTCCCGCGCTCGACCGCGATCCGCATCAGCTCGCCGACGCCGTCCTGGTCGAGCACCTCGAACGGGTTCCGCTCGAGCACGCCGTCCTCGAGGTAGAAGGTGAGGAACTTGCCTTCCGCGTCGTCGCGGGACATCCCGAGGGTCGTCTGCGTGAGGTCGTTCGTGCCGAAGGAGAAGAAGTCGGCGACCTCGGCGATCTCGTCGGCGCGCAGGGCCGCGCGCGGCAGCTCGATCATCGTCCCGCAGAGGTACTCGAGCTCCGGCGCCTCCTCCTCCATCACGTGCTCGGTCAGCTCGCGCAGCCGGCGGAGCTCCTCACGGAAGCCGACGAGCGGGTGCATGATCTCGACGAGCGGCGCGTCGCCGCCTCGTTCCTGCACCGCCTTCGCCGCCCGCGCGATCGCGCGCACCTGCATCTCGTAGATCTCCGGCCACTGGATGCCGAGCCGGCAGCCGCGCGTGCCGAGCATCGGGTTCGACTCGGAGAGGGCACGGATCCGCTGCCGCATCCGCTCGTCGCGCGCCTCCTCGAGCGGCGGCAGGAACTCGTGCAGCGGCGGGTCGAGCAGCCGGATCGTCACCGGCAGGCCGGCCATGACCTCGAAGATCGCCTCGAAGTCGGACTGCTGGAAGGGGAGCAGCCGATCGAGCGCGTCGCGGCGGCCGCTCTCGTCGCGCGCGAGGATCATCTCCTGCACGACGGGGAGCCGCTCCTCGCCGAAGAACATGTGCTCGGTGCGGCAGAGCCCGATCCCCTGGGCGCCGAACTCGCGCGCTTTCGCCGCATCGTCCGCGTTGTCGGCGTTCGCGCGCACCTTGAGGCGGCGCAGCTCGTCGGCCCAGTCGAGGATCGTCTCGAAGTCCTCGTTGATCGCGGGTGGGACGAGCGGGACCTCGCCGACGATGACGCGTCCGGTGCCGCCGTCGATCGTGATCACGTCGCCCTCGCGCAGCTGGTTCCCGCCGATGCGGACGGTCTTCGCGCCCGTGTCGATGTCGAGGTCCTCGCAGCCGGCCACGCACGGTTTCCCCATGCCGCGGGCGACGACGGCCGCGTGCGACGTCATCCCGCCGTGCGCCGTAAGAACGCCCTTGGCCTGGATGAGGCCGTGGATGTCGTCGGGTGTCGTCTCCCAGCGGACGAGAATCACCGCCTCGCCGGCCTTGCCGCGCTCCGCGGCGCTGTCGGCGTCGAGGACGATCTTCCCGCACGCCGCGCCCGGCGAGGCGTTGAGGCCCTGCGCAGCGACCTCGAACTGCGCGTCCTCGTCGAGCCGCGGGTGGAGAAGCTGATCGAGCTGTGCCGGATCGATCCGCATCACAGCTTCCTCCCGCTCGATCAGCCCGTCCGCACTCATGTCGACCGCGCACTTGATCGCGGCAGCCGCCGTCCGCTTTGCGGTGCGCGTCTGCAGGAGGTAGAGCCGCCCCTCCTCGACGGTGAACTCGATGTCCTGCATGTCGCGGTAGTGGCGCTCGAGCGCGTTCATCGTCTCGAGGAGCTGGTCGTACGCCTCCGGCAGCTGCTCGCGCAGCTCCACGAGCGGCTGCGGCGTGCGGACCCCGGCGACGACGTCCTCTCCCTGCGCGTTGACGAGGTACTCGCCGTAGACGCCCTGCTCACCGGTCGAGGGGTCGCGGGTGAAGCAGACGCCGGTCGCCGAGCCCTCGCCCTTGTTGCCGAACACCATCTGGACGACGTTGACGGCGGTGCCGAGGTCGTCGGAGATCCCGTACGTGCGCCGGTACATCTGCGCACGCGGCGTGTTCCACGAGTCGAACACGGCCGCGATCGCGCGCTGCAGCTGCTCTCGCGCGTCCTGCGGAAAGCCATGCCCGGTTTCCCGTTCGTAGATCTCCCGGGCCCTCTCGACGGTGTCGTCGACGCTGAATATCTCGTGCGGAATCCCGTCGACGGTCTCGCCGAACATCTGGATCAGCCGGCGGTAGCAGTCCCGCGCGAACTCCTCGTTGCCCGTCGAACGCGCGAGCCCGGCGACCGACTCGTCGTTGAGCCCGACGTTGAGGATCGAGTCCATCATCCCCGGCATCGAGATCGCTGCGCCCGAGCGGACGGAGACGAGCAGCGGGTCGCCCTCGTCGCCGAAGCGCTTTCCCGTGCTCTCTTCGAGCCGCTCGACGTGCTCGGCGACCTCCTCGTCGAGGCCCGCGACCTCGCCGCCGGAGGCCATGTAGGCGCGGCACGCGTCGGTCGTGATGGTGAAGCCGGCGGGTACGGGGATCCCGAGCTGGGTCATCTCCGCGAGCCCGATTCCTTTGCCCCCGAGGAGCTCCCGGCCGCCGTCGGCGGGCTCGTCGAAGTCGTAGACGTAGCGGGTCATGGGGCCGCAGATGTTGTCATAAGCAGGGCATCTTTCTGCGCTAGCCGCGGCGGGTCCCGGAACTCGGCCAGCCAGGCGAGCGTCCGCAGCCCGATCCAGACCGGGGTCAGCAGGACGTAGAAGATGATGTCGCCGACGAGCAGCGCCACTCCCCAAAGAGCCCAGTAGCGCAGTGGGATGGGCGGCTTGGCCTTCCGGACGGCGGGGCCGGGCTCCGCGGTCACCGTGCGGCCTGCGCCTTCGCCTCGCCTGCGCGTTCCTCGACGACGCGGAGGATGCGATGCGCCGTCTCCTCGATCGACAGCTCCGAGATGTTGATCACCGGGCAACCGAGGCGGCGGTGGAGCTTCTTCGCCTGCTCGAGCTCCTCGTAGATCTCGGCGAGCTCGGCGTACTGGCGATTGCGAGACGGCGCCCCCATTGCGCGCACGCGTGCCCTGCGGATCTCGGCGAGCCGGTCCGGGTCGATCGTCAGGCCGACCACCTTGGCCTGGTCGATCTCGAACAGCTCCGGCGGCGGCTGGATGCCCTTCACGACCGGGACGTTCGCCGCCTTGTGGCCGAGGTAGCCGAGGTAGATCGAGAGCGGTGTCTTCGAAGTGCGCGAGACGCCGACGAGAACGACGTCCGCGTCGTGGAGACCGTGCGCGACCCCGTCGTCGTAGCGCACGGCGAACTCGATCGCCTCCATCCGCTTGAAGTAGGCGGAGTTGAGAGGCGGCCGCGACCCCGGCGTCATCTTCGCCGCCTGGCCCGAGACGCGAGCGACGGCGTCGATCGGCTGGCCGAGCAGGTCGCAGTAGTGGAGGCGCGCCCGCCGGCAGAGCGTGCGCATCGCCTCGCGGAGCTGCGGCTGGACGAGTGTGTAGACCACGACGGCGGGCCGGCCACGCATCCGGTTGACGGCGAGATGGAGGTCGTCCTCCGACTCGACGCGAGGATGGCGGATCTCGACGAACTCCTGATCCGGGAACTGCGCCTCGAGCGCCTGGACCAGCCGCGCTGCGGTCTCACCGGTGGCGTCGGAGACGACATGGAGCTCGACCGGCGGGTTCGGCATCGGCGGTCAGCGTAACCGGCAGCTGTGTCCAGTAACCGTCCCAAACCCCCACCCACCACGGGGAGGCCAGCCTAGGCCGGAGGGTGAGACGCCGGTGTCGCGACTTCGCGCCGAGGCGCTGAAGACGTCGTCCCGCGCTCGCCGTGCGCGAGCCGGCCGTCCCTGGGAGGCGCCCGGGTAACCTCCGCCCATGGCCGAGACGGCGCCACCGCTGACGATGGACACGATCGTCTCCCTCTGCCGCCGCCGCGGCTTCGTCTTCCCGTCCTCCGAGATCTACGGCGGGCTCGGCTCGACGTACGACTACGGCCACTACGGCGTCCTCACGAAGAACAACATCCGCTCGCTCTGGTTCCGCGCGATGGTGCAGGAGCGTGACGACATCGTCGCCCTCGACTCGGCGATCATCCTCAACCCCCGCGTCTGGGAAGCGTCCGGCCACGTCGACGTCTTCACCGACCCGCTCGTCGACTGCCGCACGTGCAAGCTCCGCTTCCGTGCCGACCAGCTCGAGCTCGCCAGCTGCGGCCGCAAGCCGAGCAAGCACCCCGGGGAGACGTCGGACTGCGACCTCACCGAGGCACGCAAGTTCAACCTCATGTTCGAGACACACGTCGGCGCCCTCCAGGACGCCAGCTCGGCCGCCTACCTCCGCCCGGAGACCGCGCAGGGCATCTTCGTCAACTTCAAGAACGTCGCCCAGCTCGCGCGGCGCAAGCCGCCCTTCGGCATCGCCCAGTTCGGCAAGGCGTTCCGGAACGAGATCACGCCGGGCAACTTCCTCTTTCGCCAGCGCGAGTTCGAGCTGATGGAGATGGAGTTCTTCGTCCCACCCGACGAGAGCGAGGAGTGGCATCGCTACTGGATCGACGCGCGCCGGCGCTGGTACCTCGACCTCGGCGTCCGCGACGAGAACCTCCGTGTGCGGGAGCACGGCGCCGAGGAGCGTTCGCACTACTCGAGCGCGACGAGCGACCTCGAATACCTCTACCCGATCGGCTGGCAGGAGCTCGAGGGGATCGCGAATCGCGGCGACTACGACCTGACGCAGCACACGCAGCACTCGGGGACGAAGCTCGAATGGATCGACCCGGACGGGACCCGTTACACGCCGCACGTAATCGAGCCGGCCGTCTCGATCGACCGCATCATGCTCGCCTTCCTCTGCGACGCCTACGACGAGGAGGTCGTCGGCGACCGCGAGCGTGTCGTCCTCCGGCTCCATCCGCGCGTCGCACCCGTGAAGGCGGCCATCCTGCCGCTCATCCCCCGCGACGAGGGGATGGCGGCGCGCGCACGAGCGCTCTACGAGGAGCTTCGCCGCTACCACCTCGTCGAGCACGACGACAGCGGTCAGATCGGGAGGCGTTACCGGCGTCAGGACGAAATAGGTACGCCGTGGGCCTTCACCGTCGACGAGCAGACGCTCGAGGACGAGACCGTAACGGTGCGGGATCGGGACTCGCTCGAGCAGGAACGCCTTCCGATCGGCGGAGTGCGGGAGTGGCTGGACGACGCGCTGCAGCAGGACTGGTCCTCGCCGCACTCGGGCTGACGGTCGCCGGCTGCGGCCTCGGCGGCACGAAGACCGTGAGCGTCACGCGCACGCAGACGGTGACGACCACGCGGACCGTCACCACGACCAGTTCCGCGACGTCCGCCGACCCCTGTACCGGAGCGCAGCTCACGGGCGTGTTCACCCTCGTGCCAGGCAGCGCGGGCGCCGGCCAGATCGAGTACGCGCTCACGCTCAAGAACGTCTCCCACAGCCCGTGCTCCCTTCATGGGATCCCGAAGGCGACACTGCTCGGCGCGACCGGCTCCGAATTGCCGACGCACATCACCGCGGCCGGACGCGGCAAGTCGCGCGGAGTCGTGCTCCAGGGCGGCGCTTCCGCAGTCGCCGACGCCCGTTTCTCACCCGACGTGACGGGCCAGGGAGACTCGCAGACGGGGACCTGTCAGCCGCAGGCTCACACGCTCCAGGTGAGTCCGGACGGAGGCGGCGTGGCGGACGCCGGGATCAAGCCGCCGACGAGCGTCTGCGAGCAGGGCACACTGCACTTCGAGCCGTTCGGCTACGCCGGCTAGAGGGGCCCGGCTAAGCGCTGCGGCTCGTCAGCGTCCGCAGCCGGAAACCGCCGTGGTACTCGTATGAGGCGGTGACCACGCTGACGGCATCCCGGCGGGCACGCTCGGAGAGACCAAGCTCCGCTGCCTCTGCGAGCGGCCGGGCGAGAAGCGCCTCGATTCCGGCGATCCCCTCGCCGGACAGCGCGAGCGCCTCGGTCGCCGGCGCGCAGCGTGCGCAGACCGCGCCACCGGAGCGGGGCGAGTAGCCGACGAGCGGCTCCTGATCGGCACCGCACTCGGCGCAGCCCGTGAGATGCGGTAGGTAGCCCGCCAGCCAGAGGAGCTTGAGCTGGAACGCGAGCCCGAGCGGATCGAGCGTCGGCCGCTCGGCGGCGTGCGGCAGGCCGTCGAGGAGGTCGAGGAAGCGTGTCAGCGCACCGAACGCCCGCTCGTTCGCCTCCTCCTCGCTGAACAGGCGCAGCATCGCCTCGGCGCCGATCATCCCGACGGAGAAGCGGTAGTAGTCCTCCCGCGCTTCCCGGTGCGAGCGCACGAGCTGCGCGGCAGTGACCGTCTCGAGCTCGCCGCGGCCGCGGTGGAGGACGAGCTCCACGTGCGAGAGCGGCTCGAGCCGCGCGCCGAAGCGCGACATCGTCTTCCGAACACCTTTCGCCACGGCGCCGACCCTGCCGTGCGCCTCGGTGTAGAGGTGGAGGACGCGATCGGCCTCTCCGAGCCGGAACGACCGGAGCACGACTGCTTCTGTGCTGTACGCCCGTCCGGCCATGTCTCGCAGTCTAGGGAGGGCGCCGGGCAGGAACGATCACGCCGCTTTCTGCGTTGTAACCGGTAATGCAGCGGATCCGGATCTATACGACGCGCTGGTGCGGCTTCTGCGTTCGTGCGAAGACGCTGCTCGATTCCCGTGGTCTGCCCTACGAGGAGGTCTCGCTCGACGACGATCCGGCCTTCCGGCAGACGGTGTACGACGCGACGGGGGGCTGGACTGTGCCGCAGGTCCTCATCGACGACCGGCCGATCGGCGGCTACGCCGAGCTCTGGCGGCTCGATCGCGAGGGCCGCCTCGACGACCTCCTCGCGGCCTGAGACGGCTGCTCCGGCTGGCACGTCGGGCAGAACCACGTCGTGCGGCCCGCGACACTTGTGCGGGCGATCAGGGTTCCGCAGCGGTCGCACGGCTCGTCCCGCCGCCCGTAGACCCGGAACTCGTTCTGCATCGAGCCCCCGCTCCCATCGGGTAGCCGGTAGTCGCGCAGCGTCGACCCTTGCCGGGCGAGGCCGTGCTCGAGCGCAGCGCGGATTCCGCGGTGCAGCCGCCGTAGCTCGACGCGGTCGAGGCCGGCCGCGGGCCGTAGCGGGTTGAGCCGCGCCCGCCACAGTGCCTCGTCGGCGTAGATGTTCCCCATCCCCGCCAGGGTGCGCTGGTCGAGGAGAGCAGCCTTGAGCGAGGTACGTCGACCGGCGAGGCGCTCGCCGAGCCGCGCCGCGGTGAAGAGCGTGTCGAGCGGTTCATCGCCGACGCGTGCCCCGAGGTAGGGCTCGGCCTCCCCAGGTTCGAGGAGGAGCCAGGTGCCGAAGCGGCGGACGTCCCGGTATGCGACGTCCGATCCGTCGTCTAGGTTGACAACAGCGCGCCGGTGCGGGTCGTCTCCGAGCGATCCCCCGAGTCCGTGCCGCAGGCTCCCCGTCATCCGGAGGTGGATCAGGAGAACCCGACCGCTCTCGAACCGAACAACCAGATACTTGCCGCGCCGCTCGACCGCCGCGACGCTCTCCCCTTCGAGCTCGGCCGCCACCTCGGCCGGGTCGTACGGGCGCACGAGTCGCGAGTCGTCGATGACTACGTGTTCGAAGCGACGCCCGACGAGCGCGGGCGCGAGCTGCCTGCGGACGCTCTCGACCTCCGGCAGCTCCGGCATGCAGCCAGCGTAGTCGTGTGGCCGAGCCGCGCCGAGCGCGCTACGGCGCCATGATCGGCTGCCCGGGGATGCCGCGCGACGGCGCCTTGCCACCGAGCCAGGCATTCACGGTCGAGCCCACGTCCGCGAACTCGCCCTCGTGGATCCGGCCGGCTGCGTTCCGCCCCTCGACGTACGCGAGCAGCATCGCGTACTCGCGGGAATGGTCCGTCGACGGCGTCGTCGGGTCGCAACCGTGGTCCGAGGTGATGACGAGGAGGTCGCCCGGCCGGAGAGCATCGAGCAGATCGGGGAGGCGGCGATCGAAGTCCTGCAGGCAGCGGTGGAAGTTGACGGGGTCGTTCCGGTGCCCCCACAGCATGTCCGTCTCGACGAGGTTGACGAAGACGAACCCCTCGTCCAGCTCGCGGAGCAAGCGCTCTGTCACCTGGATGCCCTCGATGTTCGATTTCGTCGGTTGCGACTCGTCGATGTCCTGCCCGGCGAAGATGTCGCCGATCTTGCCGACGCCGTAGACCTTCGGACCCGCTTCCCGAAGGAGTGACAGGTAGTTCGGCCGGCGGGGCACGAGCGAGAAGTCGTGCCGGTTCGGCGTCCGAACGTAGTTGCCCGGCTCTCCGGTGAACGGCCGAGCTATGACGCGTCCGACCGCGTGCTTACCCGTGAGGATCTCGCGGGCGGCCCGGCAGGCGTCGTAGAGCTCCTCGAGCGGAACCGTCTCCTCGTGGGCGGCGATCTGGAAGACGGAGTCGGCCGAGGTGTAAACGATCCACTTCCCCGTCCGCTGGTGCTCCTCGCCCAGCTCCTGGATGATCTCGGTGCCCGACGCCGTCTTGTTCCCGAGCACGCCCCGGCCCGTGCGGTGCATGAATGGGTCGATCACGTCGTGGGGGAACCCGTGCGGGTACGTGGGGAATGCCTGGGCCGTGACGATTCCCATGTGCTCCCAGTGGCCCGTCGTCGTGTCCTTGCCCTTGGAGCGCTCGGTCAGCCGGCCTGCCACCGCCGGGGCACCGGGCTGCGGCGGGCAGCCTTCGAGCGGCTCCACGTTGCCGAGGCCGAGCGCCTCGAGGCTCGGCAAATCGAGACCGCCCACGGCTCGCGCTACGTTGCCGAGCGTGTCCGAGCCCTCGTCTCCGTACTGCCCGGCGTCCGGCAGCTCGCCGGCGCCGACGGCATCGAGCACGATGACACACGCCCTGGGCACCGGGCTATTCTAGGGACGCCCGTGTCGAACGCCCTTGGCCTCCTCGCTTTCGCCGCCTACGTCGCCTTGATCGTGGGGATGGCGGCCGCCGTGACGTGGCTGGTCGTCCGGTTCACACCCAGCCGCAAGCCCAACGGCCCGCCGCGGAGCTAGACCGGCGCGAGCGGCAGGACGTCCGCGAGCGGCGTGTAGTCGAGGCCGTGGGCTTCGGCGACCGCCTCGTGCGTGATCTTGCCGTCGAGGACGTTGACGCCGCGCCCGAGCGACGGGTCGCGCGCGACAGCCTCGGCAAGCCCGTGATCGGCGATCGCCTCGACGTAGGGCAGCGTCGCGTTCGTGAGCGCCTTCGTGGACGTGACGGGCACGCCGCCCGGCATGTTCGCGACGCAGTAGTGGATGATCCCGTCCACCTCGTAGACCGGGTCCGAGTGCGTGGTCGGCCGCGCGGTCGCGATGCAGCCTCCCTGGTCGATGGCGACGTCGACGATCACGGCTCCCGGCTGCATGTCGGAAAGCATCCCCCGACTGATCAGCTTCGGCGCACGCGCGCCGGGGATGAGGACGGCGCCGATGACGACGTCCGCGTGCGCGATCGTCTGCTCGACCTCCAGGCTCGACGACATCAGCAGGCTGACGCGACCGGAGAGGATCTCGTCGAGATGCCGCATCCGGTCGATCGATCGCTCGAGCAGCGTGACGCGAGCACCGAGCCCGAGCGCGATGATCGCCGCGTTGTAGCCGACGATCCCACCGCCGAGGACGACGACATGGCCGGGCTGGACGCCCGGGGTTCCTGCCAGGAGAACGCCGCGGCCACCGAGCGGCTTTTCGAGGAAGTGCGCGGCGGCCTGTGGTGCAAGCCTTCCGGCGATCTCGCTCATCGGCGCGAGCAGGGGCAGCCGATGGTCGTCCGTCTCGACCGTCTCGTAGGCGACTCCCGTGATGCCGCTGTCCGCGAGCGCCCGTGTGAGCGGCTCGTCGGCCGCGATGTGGAGGTACGTGAAGAGGATGAGGCCCTCGCGCAGGCGCGAATACTCGGGCGCGATCGGCTCTTTGACCTTGAGCAGGAGGTCGGCCTGCCGCCACACGTCGTCGACGGCGGCGATGCGAGCGCCTGCCCGCTCGTACTGCTCGTCGGCGAACGAGCTCCCCTCCCCTGCCGTCGTCTCGACGACGACCTCGTGACCGCGCTGGATCAGCTCACGGGCTCCCGCGGGCGTGAGCGCCACGCGGTACTCGTCGGTCTTGATCTCCTTCGGAACACCGATCCGCAAAGCCCGGAGACACTATCTCGCCGGAGCCGCAGTACGAAGTCGCGATGGATTTGCCGGCGGCTCGCGACCCGACGGCACGGTCCTGACACGACTCCGCCGGTAGCCTCGCCAGCGAGGGCGGAGGGATCGACTCCCCACCCTTGGGTGGGGGTGTGGAGCGGCCGGCCATTCCGGACCGGTCGCTTCAGGGGCTTGTCCTGAGGTAGAGCAGCAATCCGGCGAGCGTCTTTGCGTCCTCGATCTCGTCCAGCCGCTTCCCGACCTCGGCTACCGGCCAGCGGACGAGCTCGAGCTCCTCGTCCGCCTCCGGAGCGGCCTCGCCGCGCACCACGCCTTCGGCCGCGAACACGTGCATCCGCTCGCGGCAGAAGCCCGGAGTCGTCCAGAACGCCGCCAGCTCGCGCCATTGGCCGCCGCTCAGCCCGCATTCCTCCCGGAGCTCCCGTCGCGCGGTCGTAAGCGGTTCCTCGCCGGGCTCGGCCGTCCCAGCCGGCAGCTCGAGCAGCCGTTTCCGTGCGGGCTCGCGCAGCTGCCGGACGAGCGTGACGTACCCCTCGGCGTCCACCGCCACGATGGCCACGGCACCCGGGTGCTCGACGATCTCTCTCTCGTGGTCGCCCCACTGTTCGACGGTGAGTCCGAGCAAGCGTCCCTCGTAGACGCGCCGCGCCGAGTCGGGCTCGAACGTCACCCGCGCGCCAGCTCCACCAGCGCGACCGTCACGTCGACCATCGCCTCGAGATCAGCGACCGCGACCCGCTCCTCCGGCGTGTGGAAGCCGAACACCCCGTGCGAGAGGTTCACACAACGGCGGCCGCGCTCGTTGAAGACGTTCGCATCCGCGCCGCCGCCGGACAACCCGTAGCGCGGTTCGAACCCGCAGCGGGCGAACGCCGCCGCCGCGAGCACGACGGCGGGCTCATCTCGCTTCAGCCGGTAGCCGTCGTAGCTCTTGCGCATCGTCGTCTCGACCTCGCAGTCCGTTTCGGTCGCGGCGAAGGAGAACGCGTCCAGCATCTCCTGCACGAAGTCCCCGAGCTTCGCCTCGTCCTGGCAGCGCGCCTCCGCCAGGAACGTGCACCACTCCGGGACGACGTTGCCGGCCGTGCCGCCCGAGATCGTGCCGACGTTCGCCGTCGTCAGCTCGTCGACGCGGCCGAGCCGCAGGTCGGCGATCGCCTTCGCCGCCGCCTGGATCGCGGAACGCCCCTCCTCCGGCGCCATTCCCGCGTGCGCCGCACGGCCATGGAAGCGCACCTCGAGCGCACGTGACCACGGCGCGCCGAGGACGACCTCGCCGATGGCCCCTTCCTGGTCGTACACATAGCCCACCTGGGCGCGCAGCCGGTCGTGGTCGAATGCGTTCGCACCGACGAGGCCGACCTCCTCCTTCGGCGTGAACAAGAGCTCGATTCCCGCGTGCGGCACGTTCTCGACGAGCACGTGCCGGACCCCCTCGAGCATCGCCGTGACGGCAGCCTTGTTGTCGGCGCCGAGGATCGTGCCGCCCGCGTTCCGGACCACGCCCTCCTCCACCACCGGCTCGAGCTTCCCGTCCGGCGGCACGGTGTCCAGGTGTGCGCAGAGAAACAGAGGTGTCCCCTCCCCCGTCGGCTCGACCTGCGCATAGACGTTGCCCGCGGTCGAGCCGATGGCCGAGCCGCAGCCGTCCTCGTCCGCCTCGAGCCCCAGGTCGCGCAGGTAGCCCAGCACGACGTCTGCCACCGCACGCTCCTCGCCCGGCGGGCTCGGGATCGCGGCAAGCTCGAGGAAGAGGTCGACCGCCTCGGACACGCGCCGATCCTACGGAGGAACGGCTAGGCCGCGACGCGCTCGCCGGCCCGGGCCCGCGCACGGTCGAGCGCAGCGCCGACGAAGCCGCGGAAGAGCGGCGCCGCCCGCGTCGGCCTGGACTTGAACTCCGGGTGGAACTGGCTCGCGACGAACCACGGATGGTCCGGCAGCTCGACGATCTCGACCAGCCGGCCTTCCTGGAACGTCCCGCTCACGACGAGGCCGGCCTCGACGAGCCGCTCGCGAAACGCGTTGTTGACCTCGTAGCGGTGCCGATGTCGCTCGTGGATCGTCGGCTCGCCGTACAGGTCGCGCGTTCGCGACTCCGCCGCGACCTCGACCGCCTGCGCGCCGAGCCGCATCGTGCCGCCGAGATCCTCGACCCCCTTCTGCTCGGGCAACAGGTCGATCACCGGATAGGGCGTCTCGGGGTCCATCTCCGTCGAGTTCGCGCCGTCGAGCCCCACGACGTGCCGCGCGAACTCCGACACGGCCACGTGCATGCCGAGACAGATGCCGAGATAGGGAATGCGCCGCTCGCGCGCGACCTGGCAGGCGAGGATCTTGCCCTCCCAGCCGCGCGAGCCGAAGCCGCCCGGCACGAGCACGCCGTCAACGCCCTCGAGCAGCTCCGCCGCTTCTTCGTACGACATGTCCTCCGCGTCCACCCAGCGCACCCGGACGGCGCAACCGTGCTCGAGCCCGGCGTGCTTGAGCGCCTCGTGGACGGAGAGGTACGCGTCCTGGAGCTTCACGTACTTGCCGACGAGCGCGATCTCGACGACCTCCCGGCGGCTGTGCATCCGCTCGAGCAGCTCGTCCCAGTCGGACAGGTCCGGCGGGCCGAGCTCGAGGCCGAGCCGCTCGCCGACGAGCCGGTCGAGGCCCTCGGCCTCGAGGACGCGCGGCACCTCGTACACGTCCGGCACGTCCGGACTCGCGACGACCGCTCCCGGGTCGACGTCGGCAAAGAGCGCGATCTTGTCCCGGATGTCGCGCGAGAGCTCCTCGTGCGAGCGGCAGACGACGACGTCGGGATGGATGCCGATCCGACGCAGCTCGTTCACCGAGTGCTGCGTCGGCTTCGTCTTCAGCTCGCCCGCTGCCTCGATGAACGGAACGAGCGTCACGTGGACGTACACGACGTTCTCGGTGCCGACCTCCCGCCGGAACTGGCGGATCGCCTCGAGGAACGGCAGCGATTCGATGTCGCCGACGGTGCCGCCGATCTCGGAGATGACGACGTCGGCAGGGCTCGCCTCGGCGGCCCGGCGGATGCGCGCCTTGATCTCGTTCGTGATGTGCGGGATCACCTGAACGGTCGCACCGAGGAAGTCGCCCTTGCGCTCCTTGCGCAGGACGGTGTCCCAGATGGCGCCGGCGCTGTGACTCGCGCTGCGCAGGAAGTTCTCGTCGACGAAGCGCTCGTAGTGGCCGATGTCGAGATCCGTTTCGGCGCCGTCCTCGGTCACGAAGACCTCGCCGTGCTGGAACGGGCTCATCGTCCCCGGGTCGACATTCAGGTACGGATCGAACTTCTGCAGCTGGACGCGCAGGCCGCGCGCCTTGAGCAGCCGCCCAAGCGACGCAGCGACGATTCCCTTCCCGAGCGCGGAGACGACTCCACCCGTGACAAAGACGTACTTCGGGGCCCGTGCGCTCACGGGATTTCAGGGTAGCACCGGCGGCGGCCGGAACCTAGATCGCGGGCATGCGGACGAGCGCGGCGAGCTTCGCGAGCGCCTCCGAAGGGAAGGCGCGGCCGATCCCGATGAACCGCGGCGCCTCGACGATCAGGGTGGCGGCCGCCTCGTCGTCCTCCGTCGCTTCGAGCTCGAGCTCGACGTCGATCCGGTCGGCCATCAGCTGGAAAGTCACCCGCGAGCGCTGCTCGACCTCGATCACGAGCAGTTGGCCCACCATCTGCGGCCGGCGCCGGAGGCTCGGCTTGGTACCGCTCGCCCCTTCGATCCGCCAGAGCCCACCCGGCACGAGCCCGCGCCGTCCCGGATCGACCGCGTCGATTCCCGGCCACCACTCCGCGAGCCGCGCCGGCTCGGCGAGCACCGCCCATACGTCCTCGACGGTCCCCGGGAGGACGCGGCTAGCCGCGTACCGCGGCAAGGAACTCCTGTCCGCCGAGCATGCGTTCCAGCTCCGCCTTCCGCTCGTCCTCTCCGAGCTGCTCGATCCGCGTGTGGGTCGGCTCGCCCGGCGTCTTCTCGACCCGGAAGTGACGGTCGGCGAGAGCGGCGATCTGGGGCAGGTGCGTGATCGTCACGACCTGGGCATGCTCGGCGAGGCGCCGGAGGAGCCCGCCGACCGCATGCGCCGTCTCGCCGCCGATCCCCGCGTCGATCTCGTCGAACACGAGTGTGTCGCCGCCGCCCACGGCCGCGATCGCAAGGGCGATCCGTGAGAGCTCGCCGCCGGATGCTGTCTCCGCGACCGGAGCGAACGGAAGCCCCGCGTTCGGCCGGACGAGGAAGACCGCCTCGTCGCCGCCCGTCGACCCCGGACTCGTCCCGCTCACGCAGCTCGCAGACGAACTCGCCGTTCCCCATCCCGACGCCGCGAAGCTCGGCGGCGACCGCATCGGCGAACGCAGGCGCGGCCGCGTTTCGCTCCGCGCGCAGCTCGAGGGCCAGCGCGTCGACGCGCGCCTCGGCCTCTGCGAGCACGCGCGCGGCGACTTCAGCCGGATCGGATCCGTCCTCGAGGGCCGCAAGCTCGGCCCGCGCCTCCTCCCGCCGCGCGAGCAGCTCCTCGTACGTCGCGCAGCGGAAACGCCGCTTCGCCTCCGCGATCCGGTCGAGCTCGGCCTCGAGCTGCTCGAGGCGGCCCGGCTCGGCTTCGAGCGACGCGAGAAAGGAGTGCAGATCGGAGGCGGTCTCGCGCAGGCGGAGCTCGACGTCCCGCAGCTCGTCCCCCGCCTGCTGGAGCTCGGCCGCGAGCCGCTCGAGCGGCGCGACCGACCGCTCCGCGAGCCCGACGAGGCCGGCGGCTCCTTCGCCCTCCTCCGGTGCGAGCGCCGCGGCGGCCGCGGCAGCGCCGGCGGCCAGGTCGGCGACGTGCCGGTGCCGCTCGCGCTCGGTGCGGAGACGCTCCTCCTCCCCGGCATCCATGCCTTCGGTGTCCTCGACCAGCGCGCGCAGCTCGACGAGCCGGGTCTCGGCGAGCGCGGCGTTCGCCGTCAGCTCGTCGTGCCGCCGCCGCGCGCCCTGCAGGTCGCGCCACGCGTTCCGAGCGGCCACGCGACGGGCGAGCTGCTCCTCGCCGCAGAAGCGGTCGAGCACCTCGAGCTGATAGGACGGCCGCGCGAGCCGCCGCTGCTCGAACTGGCCCGACATCGCGAGCACGCGCTCGACCGAGGCGGCGACGTCCTCCCGGGCAGCCGCTCTTCCCCACGCGTAGGCGCGGGTGCGTCCGTCGGCGAAGACGCGCCGGGAGACGACGAGTGCGTCGTCGTCCTCAGGACGCAGCTCGTCCAGCTCCTCGAGGTCTTGTGGAAGGTCGAGCTCCGCCTCGACGTATGCCTCCTCGCCGGCGGCGCCGACGAACGAGTCGTCGCCCTTGGCGCCGAGGAGGAGGCCCAGCGCCTGGGCGAGGATCGTCTTGCCGGCGCCCGTCTCCCCCGTGATCGCGTTCAGGCCGGGCGCGAGCTCGAGCTCGGCCTCGCGGATGAGGACGAGGTTCTCGATGCGCAGCCGGCGGAGCACGCCGTCGATCGTAGACGCGCGGCCCGACGCTGCCCATTGGCCGTTCCGGTCAGTGTTGCGAGGTGAATGTCTCGCGGTAGCGGCCGAAGAACGTCGTCTCCGGCAGTGTCGCGAGCAGGCTCCGCTGCTCGCCGAGCCGGATCGACAGCGCCCCGTCGGGCTGGAGGTCGCCGCTCCGATGCCCGTCGGCAAGGACGGCGGCGCCGACGTCCGGGGTCGCGTTCCGCACCATCAGCTCCGCGCCGCGCGGCACGACGAGCGGCCGCGCATCGAGCGAGTGCGGCGCGATGAACGTGATCGCCATCGCGTCGAGCCCACGCACGAGGACGGGGCCGCCGTTCGAGAGGTTGTAGGCCGTCGAGCCCGACGGCGTCGAGCAGATCATCCCGTCGCACGAGACGACGCCGAGGTCCTCGCCGGCGATCGCCCAGCCGAGCTCGATCATCCTCCCCAGCGTCGAGCTCGTGACCACGACGTCGTTGACGGCCACGAAGCCGTCGCCGTCGAGCTGGGCCTCGAGCGTGGGCTGCTCGATCGTCCGGTACTCGCCGGCGAAGACCCGCGCGAGGTCGACCTCGAGCCGTTCCGGCGCGATCGAGGCGAGGAAGCCGACTCGGCCGAAGTTGATCCCGATCACGGGAACGCCCGTTCCGAGCAGCCGCGAGAGCGTCCGGAGGATCGTCCCGTCGCCGCCCACCGCGACCGCGAGCTGCGCGCGCTCCGGCTCGTCGACGAGCTGCACGCCGGCGCCTTCCGCGACCGCCCGCACCCGTGCCACGGCATCGCGCACGTCGACGCGGCCGTGGGCGACGAGCATGGCCGCCTCAACCGGCGAGTGCTTGCTCGATCCGCTCGTCGAGGTCATCGGGAAGCTTCGGCTGCTCGGAGTCCACGAGGTGGAGGAAGGTCTCCCGGTTCCCCTTCGGCCCCGGGAGCCCCGAGTCTACGACGCCGCGGACGCCTGCCCCCCAGGACAGCGCCGCTTCGGCCACCTCGCGGATGACGCGGCGGCGCACCTCTGGATCGCGCACGACGCCTCCCTTCCCCACCTCCGCCCGCCCAGCCTCGAACTGCGGCTTCACGAGCACCACCGCCTCCCAGCCGGGCGCGCACAGGCGCAGCACCGGCGGGAGCGCAAGCCGCACGGAGATGAACGACACGTCGCAGACGACGAGCTGCGGCTGGTACTGGAGCTCGACGAGCGTGCGTGCGTTCGTGCGCTCGAGCACGGTCACGCGCGAGTCCGCGCGCAGGCGCGGGTGCAGCTGGCCGTAGCCGACGTCGATCGCGATCACGCGGGCGGCACCGCGTTGCAGGAGGACGTCGGTGAAGCCGCCGGTCGAGGCGCCCACGTCGACGCAGTCCTGCCCGGCGGGATCGACGCCCAGCTCGTCGAGCCCGTGCGCGAGCTTCTCGCCGCCCCGCGAGACGTACGGCGGCGGCCGTTCGACGGCGAGCTCGGCGTCCTCGTCCACCTGCTGGCCCGGCTTCTGGAAGCCGGGTACGAGCCCCGCGAGCACGAGCGCCTGCGCCTGCGCCCGCGACTCCGCGAGCCCACGGTCGACCAGGAGTACGTCGAGACGTTTCTTCATAACCGTCTGCAGACGTACGTCGCGTAGAACCGTTGACGCACGTCCCGTTCGACGATCGTGAAGCCCGTCCGGTCGAGCAGCGACTCGAGAAGCCAGGAGAAGGTCGAGCTCTCCCGCTGGACATGTGCTTCGAGCTCGCCACGCGTCCATCCCTCTCTCGGAGTCGGCGCCGCGGCGGCGAGCCACTCCTCGACCCGGCTATCGCTCTCGGCAGGAGCGAAGTCGAAGACGAGATCGCAGAGGACGAGGACGCCGCCGGACCCGAGCAGGTCGTGGACGCGCGCGAGCGCTACGCCCTTCCAGAAGTCGGGCAGGTGATGAAGCGCGTTCCGTGAGTGCACGAGCTGAGGCGGATCGCCGACGTGCTCATACGTGAGGAATCCCGCCTCCACCCACTCGATCGCGTCGCCCCGGCTGCGGGCAATCTCGAGCATGGCCGGCGAGAGGTCGACGCCGACGACGCGCCCGGCCTCAGGGGCCGCGGCGACGGCAAGCAAGCCTGTGCCACAGCCGAGGTCGACGAGCGTCGTATCCGGGCCGAGCCCGTGACGACGCAGGAGCTCCAGCGCAGCTTCGAGATCGAGACGGGTCTTTGCATCGTAGGCCCCGACATACGCGGAATCGAAGTGCTCGAGGCCCGCGTGCGCCCGCTCGTGCAGGTACCAGCTCGGTGTGCTCAAGCCGTGCGCACGGCGAGCGAGTCGACGATCTCGCGAAGGACGGACGTGTCGGCGCCGATCTCCTCCAGTCGGGCCCGCGCGCGCTCCGCGGCGTCGTCGGCGTAGCGGCGGGCACCCTCGGCGCCGTGCTCCCGCACGTATCCGTCCTCGTCGAGGATGTCGTCGACGATCTGGAAGAGGAGGCCGAGCTCCTCCGCGAACGCCCGCCACGGAGCCTGCTCCTCCTCGGGCAGCTCGACCGCCCAGAGCGCCATCGTCACGGACGCGTAGAAGAGCCTGCCTGTCTTCAGCCGGTGCACCGCCGCGAGGTCGTAGCCGTCCACCATGGTGTCGAGGTACTGGCCGCCGATCATCCCGAGCGTCGCCTCGGCGAGCTCGCGCGCCACGGCCGACGACTCGTAGCGCGCGGCGAGCCGGAAGGCCTCGGCGAGCAGCGCGTCGCCCGCCAGGACGCCGACGCCCTCCCCGAACTTCTTCCACGTCGACGGCTGGCCGCGCCGTTCCTCGTCGTCGTCCATCGCCGGCAGGTCGTCGTGAACCAGCGAGAACGTGTGGACGAGCTCGATCGCGAGCGCCGCCGGCGCCACCTGCCCGACCGGCGCGCCGAGCGCCTCGCCGACGGCGAGCGTGATCACGGGACGCACCCGCTTGCCGCCGACCTCGAGCGAGTAGCGGACCGATGTCGCCTGGCCGTGCAGCTCCGGCCAGAGCTCGAGCCGCTCCAGCGCCTCCTCGACGAGCGCCCTCAGCTCGTCAGGCCCTTGCAAATCAGGCACCGGCATCGGCCTCGGCCGCCCTCTGCGCGCGGTTCAGCTCCTCCTCGACCGCCTTCGCGAGATCCGACAGCTCTCCGAGCAGCTCGATCGCCCGCTCCGGCGACTCGGCCTCCCCCTCCGCGAGCTGCTCGAGCTCCGCACGCACGCCCTCGACCCGCGCCAACAGCTCCTCTGCCCGCGTCAGCGACTCGTCACTGCTCACTGTTCCCGTTCCCGGTGCCGGCAAAGCCGGCACCTTCGCTCCCTGATGAGCTCCGTCGAGCCTACGCTCACGCGCCCTCCTCCCGCACGAGCTTGCCGAGGATCCCGTTCACCAGCCTCGCAGCATCCTCGGATGCGTAGCGCTTCGCAAGCGTCACCGCCTCGTCGAGGACGACCTCGATCGGCACCTCCCCCTCGTCGAGCTCCTCGAGCGCGACGCGAAGGACGTTGCGCTCGACGGCGCCCAGCCGGTCCGCGGTCCATTCGTCGGAGGCGGAGGTGATCCGCGAGTCGAGCTCGGCCGCGTGCCCGGTCACCGCGCCGGTGAGGTGCCGCGTATAGGCGTCGACCTCCCCTTCGTAGAGCGAGCCGAGCGGCTTGCCGGTCACATCCCACTGGAAGAGCATGAAGACGGCGGCCCGGCGCGCCTCGCGGCGGCTGATGGCGCTCACGGACGGTCGAGCTCCTCGACGGTGACGTGCACCGCCTCGACCTCGACGTCGCACATCCGCGCGAGCGCGTCGGCGACCCGCTCCTGCACGGCAGCCGACACCTCGGGGAGAACGCGGCCGTACACGACCGCGAGCTGCAGCTCGGCTCGGGCGCGGCCGTCCTCGAGCTCGACCCCGAGCCGCCGCCGGCCCTTGCAGAGCCGGGCACCGTCGACCGACGCGACCGCCCGCCGCACGATCTCCGTCAGAGCCGCCTCGCTCACGCGCACCGAGCCGCCACTCTCCTGGACGAGGACCCGGGTCACGGCCCGGCGAGCGCCGGCAACCGCGATCCCGCCTCCTCGAGAAAGGAGGTCGAGTACTCGCCGCTCCGGAACTCGTCGCTGTCGAGAATGTCGAGGAGAACGTCGCGCGTCGTCGGCACGCCCTCGATCTCGAACTCGCTCAGCGCCCGCAACGCGCGCGCGATCGCGAGCTTGCGGCTGGCGTCGTGGACGATCAGCTTTGCGATCAGCGAGTCGTAGTACGGCGTGATGGTCCTTCCCTCCTCGACGAAGGTGTCCACCCGCACGCCGGGCCCGAGCGGAGGTCGGAAACGGGTCACCGGCCCGGGGCTCGGGCGGAAGTCCTCCAGCGGGTCCTCCGCGTTGATGCGCACCTCGATCGCGTGCCCCAGGCGCGGGCCGGAGCGGCCGCCGTGCGCAAGCCTCTCGCCGGCCGCGATCCGCACCTGCTCGCGCACGAGGTCGATCGAGTTGACGAGCTCGGTCACCGGATGCTCGACCTGCAGCCGCGCATTCAGCTCGATGAACGCGAACGAGCCGTCGGGCCCGACCAGGAACTCGAACGTGCCGGCGTTGCGGTAGCCGATCCGCTGGCACGCGCGCTCGGCCGCCGCCTCCATCTCCTCGCGCAGCTCGTCGTCGAGCGCGGGCGACGGCGACTCCTCGACCAGCTTCTGGTGGCGGCGCTGGATCGAGCACTCGCGCTCTCCGCAGGTCAGGACGTTGCCGTGCCCGTCGCAGAGCACCTGGATCTCGATGTGCCGCGCGGGCGCGATGACCTTCTCCACATACAGCGTCCCGTCGCCGAAGGCGGCCTGCGCCTCGTGCGAGGCGCGCTCGTAGAGGCTCGCGAGATCGGCGGGATCCCGGACGATGCGCATCCCCTTCCCGCCGCCTCCCGCGGCCGCCTTGAGCAGGATCGGAAAGCCAAGCTCCTCCGCTGCCGCGCTCGCAGCGTCGACGCTCGCCGTGCCCTCGGTGCCCGGCACGAGCGGCACGCCGGCAGCCCGCATCTCCGCCTTCGCCTGCGCCTTGTCGCCCATGCGCTCCATCACGTCCGCGGTGGGGCCGATGAAGACGAGGCCGTTCTCCTCGCACGCGCGCACGAAGGCGGCGTTCTCGGAGAGGAAGCCGTAGCCCGGGTGGACGGCCTCGCAGCCGGTCGTCTCGGCAGCGGTGACGAGCGCCGGGATGTTGAGGTAGCTCTCAGCGGCCGGCGGCGGGCCGATCCGGACGGAGCGGTCGGCAAGACGCACGTGGAGCGAGCCCTCGTCCGCCGTCGAGTACACCGCGACCGCCTCGACGCCGAGCTCGTGCAGCGCTCGAATCACGCGGACAGCGATCTCGCCACGGTTCGCTACGAGGACACGGGAGAACACAGCGAGAGTCTACGGAGGTGCAGAATCCGCCCATGACGACCAACATGGAACGCGCCTTCGAGGCGCGCCCCGAGGTGTTCGCGGCCTGGCAGCAGTTGAACGGCGCGATCAAGGCCGGGATGGACTTGCGCCGCTACGAGCTCGCGACACTCGCGGCAGCCCGCAGGTTGCACTCCAGCTACTGCAGCCTGATGCACGGGAAGGTGCTGCGCGAGCAGTTCGACGAGCCGGTGGCCGACATCGCACGCGATCGGCGCTCGGCCCCGCTCGACGCGGTCGACGTCGCGGTCATGGACCTCGCCGAGCGCGTCGTGGACGACGCCACGTCCATCGGCGAGGCCGACCTCCAGCCCCTCCGCGATCTCGGGCTCTCCGACGAGGAGATCATGGATGTCGTCCTCGCCGCCGCAGCCCGCTGCTTCTTCTCGAAGACGCTCGACGCGCTCGGAGTCTTGCCGGATGCGAGCCTGGCAGAGCTCGAACCGGAGCTGCTCGAGGTGCTCGTCGTCGGCCGGCCGATCGCGGAGGAATAGCCATGGATGTCCCGGAAGCACAGCTCGAGGAGACGGAACACGGACTGGTGTACAAGGGCGACGGCTGGTTCGTCGTCAACGCGCAGGAGGTCCGCTGGCGCGAGTGGGAGGGCATCGGCCGCTCGACGAACTTCGGCGGCGACACGATCTTCGACCAGCTCGGGGTCGGCATCGACGTGCTCGGGCCGGGGCAGCCGATGTCGATGTACCACTGGGAGAGCGACCAGGAGGACTTCCTCGTCCTCTCGGGCACGGCGACGCTGATCGTTGAGGGCGAAGAGCGGCCGCTCCGGCAGTGGGACTTCGTCCACTGCCCGCCCTACACCGAGCACACGATCGTCGGCGGCCGCGAGGGCTGCGTCGTCTTCGGCGTCGGCGCCCGCGAGCGCCACACCGAGATCGGCCCCGACGGGGAGCGTCGGGGCAAGGACGGCGAGAGCGAGTACACGGTGAACGAGACCGCGCTCAAGCACGGCGCCGGGATCGAAGCCGGGACGCCGCAGAACGAGGCCTACTCACGGTTCCCGCCGCGCAGGTACGCCCGCTACGGCGGTTGGCTGGAGGACTAGCTAGAGCGCCGGGGGCCCACCCGCGAGCGGCTCGAGCTCGAACAGGAGCTGTCCGAACTCGACCGCCGCGGCGTTCTCGGCGTGGACGCCGCGCACGACCCCCTCGACGTCCGCCTTCACCTCGTTCATCAGTTTCATGGCCTCGAGGATGCACAACGTCTGGCCCGGCGCGACCACGTCGCCGACCTCGACGAAGGGCGGTGCGCCCGGCTGCGGGGCCCGGTAGAACGTTCCGACCATCGGCGATTCGACGCGGACGAGCGCACCGGTGAGAGGAGTCGCGCCCGGCAGCTCCGGCTCCGTGAGGGCGAGCGGCGCCTCGCCCGGCCCGGCCGCGGGAAAGTCGGGCGTCGAGCGGACCGAGATCCGCATGCCGTCCTCCTCGATCGTCACCTCGCCGATGCCGGACTCCTGCACGATCCGCACGATCTCCTGGACGCGCTGGGAACGGCCTTCGCTCATCCCCACGAGGTCGTCGTCGCGGCGGCCGCGGCCGCGGATCCCGCGGAGGAGCCGCTCGGCATCCTCGGGGAAGAGACCGAGCAGGAGGAGCTCCTCCTCGCTCGTCGCGACGTCACCGGCGCGTTCGCGCACCTCGTCGAGCGGCGGCGTCACGTCCTCCTCGCTCTCCGGGTCGGCGGTGAGCTGGACGACCCGCACGAGGGCGGGGTCGATGGGTGCAGGCGGAGTGCCGAAGGCACCGGACACGAGGCTGCGCACCTCGTCGACGACGGCGAGGTAGCGGCTCGCGGACAGGACGTTGATGATCGCCTGCGAGGCGAGGACCTGGCCGATCGGCGACGCAAGGGGCGGCCAGCCGGTCTCGGCCCGGATCCGGTCGAGCTCCTCCAGCACCTCGTCGAGCCTGTCGCCGGCGCCCTCCGCGTGCAGTGAGTGGTCGATCCCGGCGACGACACTCGCCGGCAGGTCGTGACGCGCCGCCAGCACCGCGATGCGCGGGACGAGCGGCGTCACGAGCTCGTCGCCGATGTGCTCGTCGAGGAGGTCTGTCGCCTCCCAGAGGGCCTCGACGTCCACGCCCGGGTCGAGGCCGGTGCCGCTGAGCGCCTCGGCGAGCGCCTCACCCGAGACGCGGTGGAGGGTCAGCGCGAGCGGATAGATCGTGCAGGCGATGAGCTGCGCTCCCGCCCGGGCGGCCGCGAGCGCGGCGGCGAGCGCGCTGCCGCCGGCTCCCTGGAGGTAGATCCCGACCGGAAGCCCGCTCGCCTCGCCGAGCGCCTGCACGAGCTGCTCGGCGGTATGCGGTTGCAGCGAGCCGGTCGGATCGTGGAGGAGGACGCGCACCGCGCCGAGCTCGGGGAGCATCCGCGCGCGCTCGATCAGCGTCTCGATCTCGCCGGTCCTTCCGGGGCTGTAGACGAGGCCGGCCTCGAAGTCGCGGTCGGCGGCGACGATCGCCTCCGCGGCCTCGCGCAGGTTGGAGACGTCGTTGAGCGGGTCGTGCAGCCGGAAGACGTCGATCCCGTTCTCCGCGGCCGACGCCACGAAGCGGCGGGAAAAGTCGGCATCGACCGGCCGCGAGCCGACGAGGAAGCGTCCGCGCAGCGCGAGCCCCAGCGGCGTCTTGACACGCGCTTTCAGCGCTCGGATTCGCTCCCACGGGCTCTCGACCCCGCGCTTGACGGCCGCGTCGAAGCAGCCGCCGCCCGAGACCTCCAGATACGCGAAGCCGGCCCGGTCGAGGATCTCCGCGAGCCGAAGCTGCTCCGCCGCCGGAACGCGCCCCGCCAGCGGCTCCTGGCCGAGCAGGCGGATCGTCGTGTCGGCTAGGGAAGGCACGCGCGGAGCCTACCGCGCCTCTGTCCACCCGCCTGGTGAGACGACGAGGGGCGTAGACTCGTCGCCGCGATGCACTCGGCGGAGGGATGGTGGGCCTTCGGCCTCGCGAGCGTCGGTGTTCTCTGGACGGCCGCGCTCGTTCCCGGCGCGTTCTTCTTTCCCGCCTACAGCGGTGAGGCGTCGTCGGCAAGCGGCGGGACGATGCACACGACCGACACCCTCGTCGGGGTGAACGGGCTCTGGGTCGTCGTGCCTTTCGTGCTGTTTCTGGCGCTCAGCGTCGCCGCATGGGTCGGTCTTCACGCAAGTTGCGCAACAGGAAGCCGTCGGGGGAGAACAGTCGGCAACGTCGCAGCCGGGCTCCTCGCCGCAGCCGCAGTGTTCACCTTTTCAGCCGGATTCTTCGCCCTTCCCGCGGCGGTACTGGTCATCGTCGCCGCGGTGCTGACGCCTGCTCGTCCAACCCGCGAGGCGTAGCGGCACAAGAATCGATCGGTTCCGAACTTCACCGAGGAGTAGCGAGCGGACGCCCCGCGGGCCCCGTCCGCTCGCCGCTACGCGCGCGAGATGTAGCGCTTCTCACGGGGATCGACCTTGAGCCGATCCCCCACGTTCACGAAGAGCGGCACCTGGACCACGCCGCCCGTCTCGAGCGTCGCGGGCTTCGTCACGTTGGAGACCGTGTCGCCCTTGACGCCGGGCTCGGTCTCGACGACGGTCAGCTCCACCGACGCCGGCATCTGCACGCCCGACGGCTTTCCGTTGACGGCGAGCACCTGTACCGTCGCGTTCGGCTGCATGAACGGAAGCTCGTCCGCCAGGTCGGCATGCGGGACGGCGAATTGCTCGTACGTCTCCGAGTCCATGAAATGCACCTCGGAGCCGTCGTCGTAGAGGTACTGGACGTTCTTCGTCTCGGTGTGCACGCGCGGGAACTTCTCCCCGGCGCGGAACGTGCGGTCGACGACGGCGCCCGCGTCGAGGCTCTTGAGCTTCGTCCGGACGAACGCGCCACCCTTGCCGGGCTTCACGTGCTGGAACTCGACGATTCGCCAGACCTTGCCGTCGAGCTCGATGTGCATCCCGTTCTTGAAGCTGTTCGTGTCTACCGTCTCGGCCACGGCGCACGATGGTAGCTAGCCGACGGTCACGAGCTCCTTCGTGAACCGGACGGGGTTCTCGATCCCGTCGGGCGTCACGATCACGTCGTCCTCGATCCGGATGCCGAAGCGGCCGCTGAGATAGACGCCGGGCTCGACCGTCGCGACGTTGCCGGCGGCGAGCGTGTCGGGGCTCTCCGTGGACAGACGCGGCGCCTCGTGGACGTCGAGCCCCAGTCCGTGCCCGAGCCCGTGCCCGAAGGTGCCCGCGAACGGGCTCTCCTCGATGACGCGGCGGGCGGCGGCGTCCGCCTCCTTGCCTGTCACGCCGGCGCGGATCGCGTCGAGCCCCGCCTGCTGCGCGGCACGTACGACCTCGTACGCCTCCCGCTGCTCGGAGTCGAGATCGCCCGTGGCGAGGGTCCGAGTGTAGTCGGAGACGTACCCGTCGACACGGCAGCCGGTGTCGATCACGACGAGCTCGCCCGGCTGGATGACCCGGTCGCCGGCGCGCGCGTGCGGCCGCGCGCCCGTCGGGCCAGAGCCGACGATTGCCTCGAAGGCCGGCTCCACCGCGCCCTCTTCGTGGTAGAGCCGCGTGATATCCCAGGCGACGTCGCGCTCGGGCCGGCCGACGAACCGCACCTCGGCCACGAGCCGCTCGAACATCCGGTCGGTGATCGCACAGGCGCGGCGGAACGCCTCGAGCTCGTCCTCGTCCTTGACGGCGCGCAGCTGCTCGACGAGCCCCTTGCGCGGCACGAGCTCGACGCCGCCGCTCCGCAGCTCCTCGGCGAATGAGAACGGCAGAACGTTCGCCTCGAAGCCGACCCGGCCCTCCAGCTCCTCCGAGAGCCAGCCGATCAGCGAACGCTTCGTCTGCACCGTCTCGACGCCCTCGATCCCCTGAGCCGTCTCGATGTAGCGGAAGTCGGTGAAGAGGCGCACGCGGTCGGGCTCGACGAACAGCGCCGCGTTCGAGCTGTCCAGGCCGGTCAGGTAGAGGACGTTGACGAGGTTCGTGACGAGCAGCGGCTCCTCGAGCAAGGTGCGCAGCCGGCCGATCCTCGAGCTCACGTCCCGTGCTCCTTGAGAAAGTCGAGCGCCATCTTGTAGCCGTCGGGGCCGTGGCCGACGAAGCGGGCGGCCACGAGGTCGGCGACGACCGAGTGCTGCCTCCACTCCTCGCGCTCGTCGACGTTCGAGAGGTGAACCTCGACGATGGGGATCGTGAGCGGCTCGAGCGCGTCGTGGATCGCCCACGCGTAGTGGGTCCAGGCCGCAGGGTTGACGACGACCCCGTCGACGGTGTCGTACGCGTCATGGCACCACTTGACGTACTCGCCCTCGTCGTTCGACTGGCGACACTGGACGGTGAGCTCGAGCTGCCTCGCCCATTCGTAGATGCGGCTCTCGAGCTCGGCGATCGTGAGCCCGCCGTAGACGCTGGGGTCGCGGCGCCCGAGGACGTCCAGGTTCACGCCGTTGAGAACCGAGACCCTCACGCGATCAACCTATCGAGTTCGCGGCGCACGTCGGCCTCGGGGAGAACGACGCCGCGCTCGGGCCCGTTGGCACCGAGGAGGACGAAGCGCGGCTCCCCGCCACGCGCCTTCTTGTCGCGTCGCATCGCCTGCCACGCGAGCTCGCGGTCGACGCGCGCCGGCTCGGGCCGCAGCACCTCCTCGACGACCCGCGTGTCGCGACCGGACAGACGCAGCGCGGCGAGCAGGCCGAGCGCGACGGCACGCCCGTGCGTCAGCCCCTCGTAGCCGGCGGCGGCTTCGAGCGCATGCGCAAACGTGTGGCCGAGGTTCAACAGCGTCCGCTCGCCGCGCTCGAAGGGGTCCCGCAGGCAGATCGCCGCCTTGAAGGCGGTCGAGCGACGGACGAGCTCGTCGTCGGGGAGCTCCCAGAACGGCTCGTCCGCGAGGAGCCCGACCTTCACGACCTCCGCCATTCCCTCCAGCCGCTGGGGCTCGGGGAGCGTCTCGAGCAGCGCCGGGTCGACCACCGTCCGGTCGGGCCAGTGGAAGGAGCCGACGAGGTTCTTCCCCTGGGGCAGGTCGATCGCCGTCTTGCCGCCGATGGCCGCGTCGACCTGGGCGACGAGGCTCGTCGGCACGGGGGTCCAGGCGACGCCGCGGAGATACGTCGCCGCGGCGAAGCCCGCGGCATCCGTCGTGCAGCCGCCCCCGAGAGCGACGATCGTCCCGCTCCGGTCGAGGCGCAGCTCCTGCCAGAGGCGGTCGACGGCGGCCAGCGTCTTTGCCTCCTCGCCGGGCGGCAGCTCGTGCGTCTCGGCGAGGCGCACACCAAGCGCGAGCTGCGCGTCCATGCCATGGATGCCCGCCACCTGCGGATCGGAGACGAGCGCGACCGGCCCGTCGCCGGGGACGAGCTCGCCGAGCCGCTGCAGGGCGCCGCGCTCGAGATGGACGCCGGCGGCGGCGAGGACGACATCGTCCACGTCGCCGGCTCTCGCGTCCGCAACCTCGGCGTAGAGGGGCGCGCGCAACTCGAAGCGGCGCCGGAACTCGGCCTCGTCCTGCGCCAGCGGCCGCGAGCTGCGCCGAACCCGTTCCCACGCCGTCTCCACTTCCACGGGGAGATGGACGACGGTCGCGCGGTCGTCGCGCAGGAGGCCGGTCGTCTCCACGGCCCCGCCGCCCACGGCTATCACCGCGGGACCCGTCCGAGCGAGCGCCTCGTGCACGAACCGCGCCTCGACTTCGCGGAAGGCGGCCTCGCCCTGCTTCGCGAAGAGCTCCGGGATCGGGCCGTGCTCGCGCGCGATGGCCTCGTCGACGTCGACGAACGGCCGATCGAGCCGGCGCGCGGCTTCGCGCCCGACCGTGGTCTTCCCCGCGCCCATGAAGCCGACGAGGAGGACGTGCCTCGTCAGCTGCCGCGCGCCGTCCAGTCGATCCGCTCCAGATACGCCCGCCAGGCGCCGACGAAGTCGCCGAGTGCGTCGCCGCCGAACTTCTCGCAGGCCGCGCGCGCGAGCTCCCATGCGACCGAGGCCTCGGCCACGACCGCGAGCGCCTCGACGGCCGAGACGTCGCTCCGCTCCACGAGCGCGTCCGCGGGCTCCCCTGTCTCGAGGTCGACGGAGCGGAGCGGCCGCATGAGCGTCGGCAGCGGCTTCATCGCGGCACGCGCGACGATCTCCTCGCCGTTCGAGACGCCGCCCTCGATACCGCCTGCCCGGTTCGACTCGCGGTGAAGGCCGCGGTCGTCGCGGACGATCTCGTCGTGTGCCTCCGAGCCGCGCAGGCCGGAGAGCGCGAACCCCTCGCCGATCTCGACGCCCTTGACGGCCTGGATCCCGAGGAGTGCCGCCGCGAGCCGGGCGTCGAGCCGGTCCTCCCGCCGCGCGTAGGAGCCGAGGCCGGGTGGGACTCCGCGCGCTCGCACCTCTACCCGCCCGCCGAGCGTGTCGCGACCCTGCCTCGCCTCGTCGACGGCAGCGGGATCCGCGCCGGCCTCCGGCAGCGCCTCGCCCGCCACCTCGATCCCGATCTCGTGGAGCAGCGCCTTTGCGACCGCGCCGGCCGCGACGTAGACCGCCGTGTGCCGCGCGGAGGCGCGCTCGAGCGCGTCACGGACGTCCGCGAGGCCGTGCTTCTGCACGCCGGCGAGATCCGCATGCCCGGGCCGCGGCAGCGTGACCGGCTTCGTCCCCTTCCCCTCGGGCTCGCCCGCGGGCGGCCACGGGCTCATCCCCCACGTCCAGTTCTTGTGGTCGCGGTTGTGGACTACGAGCGCAAGCGGCGTGCCGAGCGTCCGGCCGTGGCGAAGGCCCGCGAGGACTTCGACCTCGTCGGTCTCGATCTGCTGGCGGGGCGAGCGGCCGTAGCCCTGCTGGCGGCGGCGGAGGTCGGTGTCGATCGCGTCCCTGTCGAGGACGAGGCCCGCGGGCAGACCGGAGAGGATCGCGACGAGCGCCGGGCCGTGCGACTCTCCCGCGGTCGCGAGCTCGAGCGTCATGGAGGAGAGCGTAGTGGGCTACAGCCGCGAGAGCACCCGGGAGACGAGCCTCCGGTGCCGGTGAGGCCCCGCCGCGAGGAGGAAGCGGCCCAGCCGGCTCGACTCCCGCGGGTCGAGCGAGATCGCAGCCTGCGCTTCCTCGCCACGCCAGACGCTGAGGCGCGCGTGCCTCGGCTCCGTCAGGTAGACGGAGACGCGGAGCCCGCCGTCGCCGACGTCCGGATGCCCCTGGAAGTACTCGACGATCTTCGTCCGCTGTGGCTTGCCGCAGTGCGGGCAGAAGCGGAACTCGTCCTGCACTACTCCCCCGCATTCTCTGCAGCGGCGCATCGTTCTCCTTCTATGCCCCCGGCCGCCTCACGTCAAGCCGAAGGCGCGGGCCACAACGGCACGACCCGCTTGGCTGCGGCAACGAGCACGCCTCCATCGATCTCGACGGTCGAGAGTGGAATCTCGACGACCGGCCACTCGCAGAAGACCCGGATCGTGCCGGGCTCGGGGAGCGGCCAGAGCCAGAATCCCGGCCGCATGATCACGCGCCCTCCGCCCGCCGAGCCTCCCGCGCCTCCATGCTCGATGAAGACCGGGTCCGCCGGCTCCTCGTCGGGCTTCATGAACCGCCGCCGGCCCATCCTGCCGCCCAGGTTCGAGACGCGCTCCCCGCCGGGCAGCTCGAGCCCGATCCGCAGGAATCCCGTGGGCGGCTCGTCGCCCTCCTCGAACAGGTGCTGCTCGTGGAAGAGGCGGTTCGACTGCGCGTTACTCAGCCCGCGCGCCGCCGCGAGGACGTCGAACGTGACGCCTGTCGAGTAGGCGGTCACGTGCGGGAGCGCAACGACGCCCTCCTCGGAGCGGCCGACGACGAGTCCGAGCGGAACGGCGACGCCGAGCTCGTCCTCCGGAGGACCGAACCAGGGCGACATCCGCGGCGGCTCGCGGTCGGCGTCGTCCTCGTCGCCGTCGTCTCCGGAGAACTGGAACATCTGCACGAAGTTCGAGCTCACGCGGTCAAGCCTAGGGCCTCGCGCATCGCCGCGACCGGCGCCCGCTGCCCCGTCCACAGCTCGAAGCTCGCCGCGCCCTGCGCGACGAGCACCTCCAGCCCGTCGAGGACCCGCGCGCCCGCGGCGGCCGCCGCCTCCGCCGTCGCCGTCCGGGGATAGGGAAGGTCGACCAGCGTCTGCCCCGGCCCGAGCTCGAACAGCACTTCGTCGCGCACCGGAGTCGCGTGGATCACGAGATCGGCGTCGCGGACCTCGGGCGGCCACTCGCCACGCCGGGAGAAGACGCGCGCCGCCGGCAAGGCGTGGCGAAACGCAGCCGCCGCCCCGCCGTCCCCCACGATCGCCGGCTCGTCACAGTCCGTTACCTGCTCGAGGATCGCGGCGTCCGTCGACCAGCCTCGCCCTCGCACGATCGTGTTCACCGACGGCAGGTCGCTGCCGAGGATCCGCGCGGCGTCGAGCTTGTACGGCGCGGTGACGTTCGCGTACTCGGCCTCCCCCACCGCGGCCTCGAGCTCCTCGGGCTGGACGTCGTGGAGAACGTACTCCCAGTCGAGCCCGGCCGCCGCGAACGCTGCGTTCTGCATCAGGGGCGAGAGCGAGTGCGCCACCGGATGGCCGAGCAGGACCACCTCAGTAGCCGTACTGGGCCTCGTGCCGGAGGAAGTCCTGGTAGTTCGACGTGAAGTAGTGGTGCCTGTGATCGGGCTTGCGCACGAAGTAGAGGTAGTCGACGTGCGCGGGATGGGCGGCCGCCTGGAGCGACGCGAGCCCCGGATTGTCGATCGGCGTCGGAGGCAGGCCGGCGTGCAGACGAGTGTTGTACGGCGTCGGGTTCTGCAGCTCCGATTGCGTCAGCGACTGGGTCGGCGGGATGTGCAGCCCGTAGCGGAGGGTCGCGTCGATCCCGAGCGACATGTGGTCGTGCAGCCGGTTGTAGATGACCGCGGCAACGAGCGGACGCTCGCTGGGGACCTGCGCCTCGCCCTCGACCATCGACGCGATCGTCAGCACGTCGTACGGCGTCAGGTTCTTGCTCCGCGCGTAGGAGAGGTCGAGCGACTTCCACATCGAGCCGAATTCCCCGAGCTGCTCCTGCAGGAGCTGGGCCGACGTCGACTTCCGGTCGAAGTCGTAGGTGTCCGGGAACAGGAATCCCTCGAGCGGCAGCTTCTCGCTGCCGAAGCCGGGGATCGTGCGTGGCGTCGCGGTCACGGCGGCGTATGCCTTGCTCGAGAGCTCGACCTTCCGGTGCGACTCGCGCTCGGCGATCTTCGCCACCGACTGCACCCGCGCCGTCATCTGCCTGCGCGTGAATCCCTCGGGGAAGACGATCCTGAACTGCCGTAGCTGGCGGATGGTCGTGGTCGGCGGATCCGCGGCGCCGGATCCACCGCACCCTGCAAGCGCGGCAGCGACCAGCGCGACGCCGACTCCTACGAGCGCGCCGCGCACCACTCGAGATAGGTCGACAGGAGATGCGCGGCCGCGAGCGCATCCTCGGGAGCCGTGCCGGCGGTGCGCTGTGCGAGGTCGGTCGTGAAGCGCTCGTCGTAGAGCTCGACGGGAACCTCGAGGACGCCGCGCAGCGCGTCGACGAAGTCTTCGGTCTCCGCCACCTGCTCGCCGCGCGCGCCCCGCATCGTCAGCGGCAGGCCGACGACGACGCGCTCGACGCCCTCCTCGCGCACGAGCCGCGCGAGCTCGGCGAGCCCGTCCTCGCTTCCGGCCCGCTCGACGACGCCGAGGGGTCGCGCGACGGTGCCGGTCGGATCGGAGACGGCGACTCCGGTACGCACGGAGCCGTAGTCGAGCGCCATCACCTTCACGCGGTCATCTTCACCGCGCGACGATCTCCTTTGCGGCGGTGAGCGCGTCGGCGATGCCGTCGGGATTCTTTCCACCGGCCTCCGCGAGCGTCGGCTTCCCTCCCCCGCCCCCGCCGATGTGCTTGCCGAGCTCACGCACGACCTGTACGGCGTCGAGCCCGCGCGCAACCAGCGACTCGTCGAAGTTGACGACGAGGAACACCCGCCCGTCGTCGCGGGATGCCACGATCGCGCCGTCCGCCTTCTCCTGCTGGCGGATCCGGTCCGAGAAGTCGCGCAAAGGACCGCCCTTGAGGCTCTTCACCTCGACCAGCAAGACGTTCCCTTGCTTGTCCTGGGAGACGATGTCGGCCTGCTCGGCCTGTTGCGGCCGCCTGGCCTCCTTCCTCGCCCGCTCGAGCTCGCCCCGCAGTGCATCCGCCTCACGTGCCCGTTCGTGCAGGAGAGCGAACGCCTCGCCGGCAGTCACCGCTTCGATCCGGCGGGAGCCCGCTCCGACCGAGCTCTCGGAGAGGATCGTGAACGGGCCGATCTCGGCCGTCGAGCGCACGTGGGTGCCGCCGCAGAGCTCGACCGACCAGCCGTCGATGTCGACGACGCGCACCACCTCGCCGTACTTCTCCCCGAAGAGCATCATGGCGCCGAGTTTGCGCGCCTCCGACAGCGGAGTCTCGAAGATCCGAACGGGCAGGTTCGCGAAGACGTGCTCGTTGACCCGACGCTCGACCTCGGTGCGCTCCTCCGGCGTGAGCGGCGACGGATGCGTGAAGTCGAAGCGGAGCTTGTCGGGACGCACCGCGGAGCCGGCCTGGCGGACGTGGTCGCCGAGCACCTCCTGCAGCACCCTGTGGAGGAGGTGCGTCGCCGTGTGGTTCGCCATCGTCGGATAGCGCACGCCCCACGGCACGACCGCACGGACGCGATCGCCCTCCGCGAACCCTGCACCCTGAAATACGAGCTCCTGGTCGTCGACGAGCCGGAGCGCCTCGACGAGATCCGCGCGTGTGCCGTCCTCCTTCTCGATCCAGCCGGCGTCGGTGACCTGGCCGCCGCCCGCCGGATAGAACGGCGACTCGGCGAGCTTGGCCTGGAAGACGCCGTCGCCGAGGTCGGCGTACGCCGTGATCGCGGTCCGCACGTCGACCTGCTCGTAGCCGACGAACTCCGTCCGCGGCGCGCCGGTCAAGCGCGGCTCGTACCGCCCCGTGCCCTGGCGCGACACTTCCCGGTGCCGCTCCATCAGCCGCTCGTACTCCTCCTCGTTCACGGCGAGGCCACGTTCGCGCGCCAGCTCCTCCGTCAGCTCGCGCGGGAAGCCGTACGTCGTCGCGAGATCGAAGGCGTCCTCGCCGCTGATCTCGCCCTTGGCGGCTGCCTCCTCGAAGATCGCCATCCCGCGCTCGAGCGTCTCGCCGAACCGCTCCTCCTCCGCGGCGAGCACGCGGTGGATCTCCTCCCGGTGCTCGACGAGCTCGGGATAGGCCGGCCCCATCTGCTCGATCACGACGTCCGCGAGCCCGGGCAGGAATGGCGGCTCCATCCCGATCCGCAGACCGTGCTGCGCGGCCCGGCGGACGATGCGGCGCAGGACGTAGCCGCGTCCCTCGTTCGACGGCGTCACGCCCTCGGCGGCGATGAACGTCATGCCGCGGCCGTGGTCGGCGAGGACGCGGTGCGCCTTCGTGGCGTCCTGGGACGAGCCGTACCCGACCCCGGACTGCTCGGCGACCCAGTCCATGATCAGCTGGTAGCCGTCGGTGTCGTAGACGGACGCGACGTCCTGCACGACGCGTGCCACGCGCTCAAGGCCCCAGCCGGTGTCGATGTTCTTGCTCGGGAGCTCCGTGAGCGTGCCGTCGGGATGGAGCTCGTAGGACATGAAGACGAGGTTCCCGAACTCGAGGAACCGTTCGCAGCGCACGCACCCGGGCTTGCAGTCCTCGGTGCCGCAGCCGACCTCCTCGCCCCAGTCCCAGTACATCTCCGAGTCCGGGCCGCACGGCCCCGGGCCGCCGACCGACCAGAAGTTCTCGGAGGACGGCAACGGCACGATCCGCTCCGACGGCATGCCGATCCGCTCCCACAGGCCGATCGCCTCCTCGTCGGGGCCGAGCTTCAGACCGGGATCGCCGGCGTGCACGCTGATCCAGACGCGGTCCCAGTCGAGCTGCAGGCGCTGCTGGATGAACTCGGTCGCGTACTCGATCGCGCCCTCCTTGAAGTACTGGCCGAACGAGAAGTTGCCGAGCATCTCGAAAAAGGTGAGATGGAACGTGTCGAGGCCGACCTCGTCGATGTCCTGGGTGCGGAACACCTTCTGGCACGTCGTCGTCAGGGGTGCCGGCGGCGGCTCGAGACCGAGGAAGTACGGCATCTGCGGCTGCATGCCGGCGCTCGTGTAGAGCGTCGAGCGGTCGTCGGCACGCGGGATCAGCGAGGCCGACGGCCGCCGCAGGTGGCCCTTCTCCTCGAAGAACGCGAGGAATCCCTCGCGCAGCTCGGCCGTCGTGCGCACGGCGGCCATTCTAGGAGGGGCGTCTGGAGGACGGCCGGGGACGCCGTTAGCATCGCACCGTGCGTAGGCTCGACGGAGCACGGCAAGGAGCGAAGGCGCCGGCTTAGCCGGCACCGGGAGCGGATCTAGTGTCGCTCGACGTCCTGACGCCGGTCGCACCGAGGCGGAGGAGGAGGCGCCGGTACCGCGCAAGGAGGCTCGCGCTGCTGGCCCTTGTCGTGCTACTCGCGGCCGGCGCGGGTGTCTGGTTCGGGCGGCGGACGGCGACCTCGCCGCATCGTCACCGGGTCGCGGCGTCACCTCCTCGCACCCGGCCGGTGACGAGCGCGGTCGCGGTGCCTCCGCGTCCCCTTCGTCTCCTGAGCGGGGCGCCGCTCCTCGACGGCCGGGTGTCCGTTCGCCTCCGTGCGCCCGCCGCGATCCTCGTCGATGCGCAGACGGGCCGGGTCCTCTGGGCGAAACGAGCGCACGAGCAGCGCAAGATCGCGTCCCTGACGAAGATCATGACCGCGACCCTCGCGCTGCGTGAGGTGCCGTGGGACAGCACGATCGACGTCGACAAGAGGGTGACGGCAGTGCCCCTCGTCAAGGAGGGCTTGCGCGCCGGCGAGCGCGTCAAGGCGTGGAAGCTCTTCTACTCGCTGCTGCTCTTCTCCGGCAACGACGACGCTGCTCAGCTCGCCATCTCCTCCGCAGGATCCATTCACGCCTTCCTGCGCCAGATGAACGCCGAGGCCCGGCGCCTCGGGCTCCACGACACGCACTACGCGACCCCGAGCGGCGTGATCGACCAGGGGAACTACTCGACCGCATGGGACCTCGCGGCACTCACCCGCTATGCGCTGCGCGACCCGCGCTTCCGCCGGCTCATCCGGACGAAGCGGATCGAGGTGCGGTGGACCGCGCCGACGAACTCCAAGATCTATCTCAACAACAACTACCTCCTGCACGCGTACCACGGCGCGAACGGCGTCAAGACGGGTTACACGCACGCATCCGGATGGTGCCTCGTCGCATCGGCCACGCGGCACGGCAGGAAGATGATCGCGGTCGTCCTCGACTCGCCGAACATGTACGCCGACGCGAGGATGCTTCTCAACCTCGGCTTCAGCCACACCTGAGAGACGGCTACGGTTTCCCTCCGCGGCGTTCATGTCGGCGCCGCGGGGTCGACGTGGCGAAGGAACCTGCATGAGATTGCCGACACTCGTGTCCGGCACCGATCTGGCCGTCGATCTCGGGACGGCCAACACGGTCGTCTTCCGTCGCGGCGAGGGCATCGTCCTGTTCGAGCCCTCGGTCGTGGCGATGGACCAGCAGACCGGACAGGTCTATGCGGTCGGGGAGAAGGCGCGGCAGATGCTCGGCCGCACGCCGGCGACGATCGTCGCCACCCGCCCCTTGCGACACGGCGTGATCGCAGACTTCGAGACGACCGAGCAGATGCTCGGGCATTTCGTCCGCCTCGTGGGGGGCAGCGGACTGCGGCGTGCGGTGATCGTCTGTGTCCCGAGCGGCCTGACACAGGTCGAGCGGGACGCCGTCGTGGAGGCCACGCTCTCGTCGGGCGCGCACGAGGCGCACCTGATCGAGGAGGCCATGGCGGGCGCGATCGGCGCCCAGCTGCCCGTGGAGGACGCGGTCGCCTCGCTCGTGGTCGACGTCGGCGGCGGGACGAGTGAGATGGCCGTGATCGCGCTCGGCGGAATCGTCGTCGCGACGTCGCTGCCGGTCGGCGGCTACGACCTCGACGACGCGATCGTCCGTTACGTCCAGGAACAGCACCGGCTGCTCGTCGGCCACGAGCAGGCCGAGAAGGTGAAGCTCGAGATCGGGAACGCGCTCGAGGGGCACGCGGCGGCCGCCGAGGCCGAGGTGGCCGGCCGCTACATGTCCACCGGCATGCTCGCCCGCATCACCCTCGGGCAGGACGAGGTTCGCCAGGCGCTCGAGCGGCCGCTGATGCGAATCGTCGCCGCGCTGAAGGATTTGCTCGAGCAGACGCCTGCACAGCTCGCCTCGGACATCGCCGACCGCGGCATCACGCTCGTCGGGGGCGGCACCCTGCTGGCCGGTTTCCCCGAGCTCCTGCGAGGCGAGACGGGGCTCCCCGTGAACCGCGACCCGGAGCCGCTGACGACGGTGGCGCGCGGCGCGGGCGCGGCACTCGCGGAGCTCGACACGCTCAGACGCTCGAGCGCGCCGCGTCGCTCCTCCCGCCGCCGCCGCGGCTGAGCCGCACCAACACCTGACGGGTTTGGCAACCGCCGGCGAGGGTCACGACTCTCGGACGCCAGTGGTGTCGACTCGCGGTCAATTGACGGGGAACCGGATCGCCCTCGTGGGGACGGTCATGTACTTCCTCGAGTGGGTCGCAATCGTGCTGATTCCCTCGGTCCCGACGGACAAGCTCGGACGCCATCCGGGCGCGATCGCCGCCGTGTACGAGCATCCGAGGGCGGTGGCCCTTGCGGCAGGTTGGTTCAGCGTCGTTCTGTTCGGGCGAGTCATCTTCACGATCGGCCTGCGCGATGCGTTCAGCGGTCTCCGGCGTGAGCGATTGTTCGCAGACATCGCGGTCGCCGCAATGGCGCTCAGTGTCGCAGTCGAGGTGATCTCGTTCGGGCTCACTACCAGCGCGGCCTGGCTCAAGTCTGCCCATGCCGATCCGAGCACCGTCGTTGCACTCGACGCGGCCGGCTCGACCGTGTACTCGCTCATCTTCGGGCCGATCGGTGTCTCCGTGCTTGCCGGCTCGATCGCCATGATCCTTTCGGGGCTGTTCCCCCGCTGGCTCGCCTGGACCGGCGTCCTCGGCGGCTCACTAGGCATCGTCGGCGGCATCGTGGGCGCGGGCGGCCTCGGAGCGACCGGAGCGCTCCATGACGTGGGCGGAGCCTTGACAGCCATCCCGATCCCCTTCGTCTGGATCTGGATGATCGTCACCTCGATCGTGCTCTTTCGCGCCAGAAACGTGGTGCCGACGCGGCGAGCCGAGGGAGTAGAAGCATCTCCTAGCTAGCGTTGGCGGTTGTGCGAGGAGGCTCTGGACAGCTTGTCCTTCGCGAGATCGAAGATCGTGATCTCGGTGTGCTGTTCGAGCACTCGAGGGATCCCGACGCTATTCGAATGGCCGCGTTCACCTCGGCGGAGCCCGATGATCGAGCCGCCTTCGAGCGCCGGTGGGCGCGGCTGAAGAGCGACACCTCCACGACGAACAGGGTCATCGAGGTCGACGATCGCGTCGTGGGCCACATCGCGAGCTTCGATCTGGAGGGTCGGCGCGAGGTCACCTACTGGATCGGCCGCGCAGATTGGGGGCGCGGCATCGCCACACGTGCCCTCCAAGAGCTCTTGCAGCTGGACGCAACCCGTCCTCTCTACGCTCGGGCCGCGAGGGACAACGCCGCTTCGATTCGAGTGTTGACGAAGTGCGGCTTCCTTGTCGTCGGCGAGGGGCGTGGCTTCGCTCATGGCCGCAACGAGGAAGCCGATGAGGTCGTGCTCCGACTCGATGCATGACTCCGAGCACCCTGGGCTCGCCTGACGTCTAGCGGGTCAGCGACTCTTCGTCCTCGGCGATCGTCTCGCGAATCTTCTCGAGCGAACGCCGGATCAGCCGGGAGACGTGCATCTGCGAGATTCCGACCTGCTGGGCGATCTGCGACTGGGTCAGCCCATCGAAGAAGCGAAGCTGGAGGATCTTCCGTTCCCGCTCGTCGAGCGCCTTGAAGCCGGGCGCGAGCACGGCCCGGTCCTCGGAGACCTCGTACTGATGCTCCTCGGTGCCGAGCGACTCGAGCGGGTCGAGTTCGTCGTCGTCACCTCCCCCGCCACCGACCGAGAGCGACAGCGACGTATAGGCGCGGCCCGACTCGAGCGCCTCGAGCACGAGCTCCTCCTCGACGCCCGCGCCCTTCGCGAGCTCGGGGATCGTCGGGGAGCGGCCGAGCTGCACGGTGAGCTGCTCGACGAGGCGGGAGAGCTGGACGTTGAGCTCCTGCAGGCCGCGCGGCACGCGCACCGACCAGCCCTTGTCGCGGAAGTGACGCTTGATCTCGCCGATGATGTTCGGCGTCGCGTAGGTCGTCAGCTCGACGCCGCGCTCGAGGTCGAAGCGGTCGATCGCCTTGATCAGCCCGATCGCGCCGATCTGGACGAGATCCTCGAGCTGCTCGCCGCGGTACGAGTAGCGCCGGGCGAGCGAGCGCACGAGCGACATGTACTGCTCGATCAGCTGCTCCCGCGCCTGAAGATCGCCGTCCTCGTGGTAGCGGCGGAGGAGAATCTTGTCGTCGATCCTCGTCATGCGGCCGCTCCGGCGCTGGCGACCCTCTTGCTCAGCTCGACCCAGGAACCGTCCTCGCGCTCCTCGATCTCGTGCGTGTCGCAGACGGTGTCGAGGACGCGACGAAGATCGAGGCCGCTCTCGGCGTCTTCGTCGTGCAATGTCTCCGGCCCGAAGGGGCCGAGCGAGGCGTGCAGCACACCGTCGTCGACGGCGAGGGAAAGAACGAGATCGCCCGCGTCGTCGCGCAGCCCGAGCACCGCCTCGAGCCCAACCTGCAGATCCTCGAGGTCGTCGTAGGTCACGTCGAGGCGCATGGCGAGGCCGCCGGTGACGAGGTGCGCGATCGGCCTGAAGTCCTCTTCTGCCGGGATCACGAGCCGAATCTCTTCCGTCGTCACGTCCCGCTCCAGCGCTTGTCCAGCTGCCCATTCACGCGGTCCACACTGCCTCCGACCTTTCCGATCACCGGGAGGAGAGAGCCCTCCGTCCCTCGGATGAACGTCGAAAGCCTGCCGACGGTTCCGGCCATGCAGACAGCATCTCGCTGCGATCTTAGTCCGCTGCCGTGATCAGGCCGTATCCGACGACGGAATCTCCGTCGTAGAGCACCGCCGCCTGGCCGGGAGCGACGCCGTAAGCGGGCTCGTCGAGCTCGAGACGGAAGCCGCCCGGAGTCCCTTCCACGCGCGCCTTCGTCGCCGGAGACCTGTAGCGGAGCTTCGCATCGACGTGCTCTGCGTCGGCGTAGAGGCGACCGCGCGCCTCGACCTTCGTTCGCGCGAGCGAGGCCCGCGGGCCGACGACGACCGTGTTCGCGGACGGACGGGCGCCGACGACGTACAGCGGCTCCGGCGCGACGAGCCCGAGCCCGCGGCGCTGCCCTGGAGTGAAGCGCCAGTAGCCGTCGTGGCGGCCGAGCTCCGTCCCCTGCTCGTCGACGATTGCACCCTCCTTCGGCTCGAGGCCGTGACGCCCGAGGAACTGCCGGTAGTCGTCGCCCGCGAGGAAGCAGGCCTCCTGGCTCTCGGGCCGGCGTGCCGCGGCGAGGCCCGCGCGCTCGGCCTCGGCGCGTGTCTCGTCCTTGTCCTGCTCGCCGAGCGGGAATGAGACCTGCTCGAGGTGACGCGGGTCGAGCGAAGCGAGCATGTAGCTCTGGTCCTTTCGCGCGTCCACCCCGCGCGCGAGGAGCGGGACGCTGCGGTACGGGAGGACACGGGCGTAGTGGCCGGTGACGAGACGCTCGCACCCGGCCCGGCGGGCGAAGGCGAGCAGCTCGGCGAAACGGAAGCTCCCGTTGCAGCGCGTGCAGGGATTCGGGGTCTCGCCGCGCGCGTAGCCGCGCACGAACGGCGCGACGACCGCGCGCCGGAACTCCTCGCGCAGGTCGAGCGTCACGTGCGGTACGCCGAGCCGGTGGCAGGTCTCGCGCGCGGCGATCACGCTCTCGGGAGAGCAGCACGCACGGTCGGAATCCGGCCCGTCCGGGTCGAGCCAGAGGCGCAGCGTCACCCCCACGGCGTTCGGGAGGGAGCGGAGCAGTGCGACCGCGCTGTCCACCCCGCCGCTCATGGCCACGGCCGCGCGGCCCGGCGACGGCGCCGCCCGGAAGACCGGACCGAGCGCGTTCGCGAGCGCGTCCACCGCGAGCGTCTCGCCGCCGACAGCTGCCGCCTCGAGCAACGTCGAGCCCGCGAGGTCGCGCTCCAGCCCCGGCGCGTCCGCCTCGACGATCCGATCGCCGTCGACCTGGAGGCGGACCGAAGCCCACTCCCCTCCGCGCGTCGAGTCTCCGAAGACCTCCGGCATGTCGTCACCGTAGACGAGAGAGAAGCTCGACCCCAGCCTCCGAACCGAACCATGTGATCCTGGTTTCCCAGGTGGGTGCCGTGCCCTTCGTCGGCAAAGCCTCGGTCGGGACGCCGGCTCCCTTTCACGTAGCGTTGGATCTACATGAGTGCCCGGCTCGGCGCACGGGGTCGAGCACGGGGACTGTAGCGGCGCCTACTCGGGCTCGGGGTCGAGCAACCGAATGCCGAGCTCGCGCAGGTGGCCGGCCTCGGCGTCGCTCGGCGCGCCCGTCATGGGGTCGACGCCTGCCTGGTTCTTGGGGAACGCGATCGTGTCTCGCAGGTTCGGCTCGCTCGCGAGCACCATCAGCGTCCGGTCGACGCCCCACGCGATCCCGCCGTGCGGCGGAGCGCCCATCGCGAGCGCGTCGAGTAGGAAGCCGAACTTCGCGCGCTGCTCCTCGGCGCTGATCCCGAGCAGGTCGAAGACGCGCGCCTGAATCTCGGGCTCGTGGATCCGGAAGGAGCCACCGGCGAGCTCGTTCCCGTTCCCGATGAGGTCGTAGGCGAACGCGCGCGCGTTGGCCGGATCCTCGTCGAAGCGCTCCTCCCACTCCGGGTTCGGCCGCGTGAAGGGATGGTGGACGGCCGTCCAGCGCTCCTCGGTCTCCGACCACTCGAACATCGGGAAGTCAGTGATCCAGAGCCATTCGAATGCTTCCTCGTCGATCAGCCCGAGCAGCTCGGCCAGATGGATGCGCAACGCCCCCAGCACGCGGGACGTCATCGGCCACGCGTCGGCGGCGAAGAGCAGCGTCTCGCCCGGCTTGCCGCCGAGCGCGGCGAGCGTCTCCTCCGACAGGAACTTGACGATCGGCGAGCGCACCTCTCCCGACTCGTCGTAGACGATGTAGGCGAGCCCCTTCGCCCCCCACTCCTTCGCGAACTCCTCGAGCTGCGCGAGCTCCGCCCGCGAGAAGACGCGCGGCGCCCGGAGGAAGCGAACGGCCTCGGCCGACGCGAAGACGCCGAACTCCGAGCCGCGCGTCGCCTCTGTCGCGTCCTCGATCTCGAGCTCGTAGCGGAGGTCGGGCTTGTCACTCCCGAAGCGGCGGTCGGCCTCGTCCCATGTCAGGCGCGGGAACGGCGTCACGAGGTCGACGCCGAGGCATTCGCGCCAGATCGCCTGCACCAGCAGCTCGGTCAGCCCGATCAGGAGCTCGTAGTCGGGGAACGCCATCTCCACGTCGAGCTGCGTGATCTCCTGCACGCGGTCGGCGCGGAGGTCCTCGTCGCGGAAGCAGATGGCGACCTGGTAGTAGCGCTCGAAGCCCGCGATCACGAGCAGCTGCTTCGCGATCTGCGGCGACTGCGGCAGCGCGTAGAAGTGGCCGGGCTGCAGGCGCGCCGGCACGAGGAAGTCGCGTGCGCCTTCGGGCGTGGGCTTCCAGAGGACAGGCGTCTGGATGTCGACGAAGCCCGCGTCCTCCATCGTGCGCCGCATGATCCCGACCATCTGGCCGCGCAGCCTGATGTTTCGCTGCAGCCGCTCCCGGCGCAGGTCGAGCCAGCGGTACCGGAGGCGAAGCGTCTCGTCGACGTTCTCCTCGTCGAGCTGGAATGGGAGCGGCGTCGAGCGCGAGAGGATCCGCAGCTCGTCGACCTGCACCTCGACCTGGCCGGTCGGCAGGTTCGGGTTGACGAGCTCGGGCGCGCGGGCCACGACCTCGCCCGTCGCCTGAAGGACGAACTCGTTGCGGATCTCATGCGCGATCTCGGCCGACTCGGGCGAGCGCTCGGGATTGACGACGAGCTGCACCTTGCCGGCGTAGTCGCGGAGGTCGACGAAGACGAGCCCACCGTGGTCGCGGCGCGTGTCGACCCAGCCGGCGACCGTGACTTTGCGGCCGGCGTCGTCCGCCCGCAGCTCGCCGCACATCGCGTCGCGCCAGGCCACTATTCCCCGCTCCGGCGCCGGCAAAGCCGGCACCTGCGCTCCTGGTTGAGCTCCGTCGAGCCTACGCTCATAGCTCCGAGAGGCTGTGCACGACACGGTCTTCCTGACCGCGGCGGCGCACCTCGTACGTCCCGTCACTGCGGGCCACGACCACCGTCTCCGCACCGAGCCGTTGCGCCTGCGTGAGCTGCCCCTTCATCGAGCGGCCAGCGTAGTCGGTGTCGACCGAGCGCCCTTCCGCCCGCCATTTTGCGATCGTGGGCAGGAGCTGCGAGCGCAGCTCCGGCTCCTCGAAGGCGACGAAGAGGTCGAGCCGAGGCGGCTCCGCGGTCGCGTTCTCCCGCTCCATCGCGAGCACGAGCCGCTCGAGCCCGGCGCCGAAGCCGACGCCCGGGGTCGCCGGTCCGCCGACCGCCTCGACGAGACCGTCGTAGCGGCCTCCGCCGACGATCGAGGAGTTGACGTTCTCCATCGGCCCGATGAACTCGAACGTCGTCCGCGTGTAGTAGTCGAGGCCACGCACGAGCGTCGGATCGAGCACGTACGGGACGCCGTAGGCGTCGAGGTAGGCCTTGACGGCGTCGAAGTGCTCCCGGCACTCGTCGCAGAGCGACTCCCCGATCTTCGGCGCCTCGGCGAGCGCCGCCAGGAGCCGCTCGTTCTTGACGTCGAAGACCTGGAGGACGCTCGTGGCGCGCTTGTGCGCGACCTCCTCGTCGACCAGCTCGGGGTGCGCGTCCAGCCATTCGTTCAGCCGCGCGACGTACCGCGGACGGCAGTTCGCGTCGCCGATCGAGTTAAGCCGGAGCTCCCACTCGGTCACGCCGAGCCGGCGCAGAAGCTCCGCGTAGAACTGGATCACCTCGGCGTCGACGGCGGGATCCGCCGACCCGATCGCCTCGAGCGACAGCTGCCAGTGCTCGCGATACCGCCCGCGGCCGGGGCGCGAGTACCGGTACATCGGTGCGATCGCGTACGCCTTGACCGGCTGGGGCTCCTGTGCGAGGCCATGCTCGACGTACGCGCGGGCGATCGGTGCCGTCCCCTCGGGCCGCAGCGTGAGCGAGCGGCCGTTCCGGTCCTCGAACGTGTACATCTCCTTGTGCACGACGTCGGACGCCTCGCCCGACGTGCGCTCGAAGAGCGCTGTCTCCTCGAAGCCGGGCGTGGAGACACGCGACCAGCCGTACTGACCGCACTGCTGCTCGATCGTGCGGATCACGCGCCACCACAGGTGGTCGCGCGGCAGGACGTCATGCGTCCCGCGCGGCGCCTGGAACTTGCTCATGCTTGCGAGCGCAGCTCTGCGAGGAACGGATTGCGCGCGAGCTCGACGCCGAGCGTCGTCTCGTGGCCGTGGCCCGGGTGGATGACCGTCTCCGGCGGCAGCCGCTCGGCGAGCATCCGCACCGAGGCGAGGAGCGTGTCCCAGTCGGAGCCGGGCAGGTCGACGCGACCGACCGAGCCGGCGAAGAGCAGGTCGCCGCTGAAGAGCTCGCCTTGGGCGTGGAAGGCGACGTGAGCCGGCGAGTGGCCGGGGACCGCGAGGCACTCGAAGGAGATTCCCGCGACGTCGATCGTCTCGCCGCCGCTCAACAGGTGCTCCGGAGCGTGCGGGCGTCCCGGGACGCCGGCCGGTGCGAACTCCGGATAGCGCTCGAGCCGCTCCCGCTCCCCTTCCGGCATCCAGACCTCGGCGCCGGTTCCCTCGGCCAGATCGGCGACGCCACCGAGGTGGTCGAAGTGCCCGTGTGTGATGAGGATCCCTGCGCAGGCGGTGCCGAGCCGAGCGAGCTCGAGGCGGAGGTCCGCGGCATCCCCACCCGGGTCGATGACGGCACACTCGGACGCGCTGCGGTCGGTCCGGACGACGTAGCAGTTCGTCTGGAGTGGCCCGAGCTCGTATCTGTTGACCGCGAGCGGCATGGCGGCGAGTCTAGTGCAGGGCTGGTTAGCCGCCCGTCGGGTGCGGGAAGGGCTGGTTCGTGCGCCATTGGAGGCTTCCCGAGGTCGAGATGCCGCACGGCACGCGGTCGCCTGTCGTCCTGCACTCGAGAGAGGGAGCCGAGCGAGCCGTCCTCATCTCGCTGCAGGCCGGGGAGTCGCTCGGCGACCACGGTGTGAAGGAGTCCGCGCTCCTTCTCGTGCTCGACGGGGCGGTGCGCGTCGAGGCCGCCGGCGAGTCGGTCGAGGCGGACGCCGGGACTCTCTTTCACTTCGACCCGGATGAGCGGCGCTCCGTCACGAGCGGCGGGGGCGCTCGTCTTCTGTTGCTACTCGCGCCGTGGCCCGGCGAGGGCCACTACCGGGGCGAGCGGCCGGCGCAGTCCGGCGTCAGCGTTTCCTAGGCGCCTTCTGCTGCTCGGCGCGCCGCTGCCAGCGGTTGTGCGAGAACCGGTCGAGCATGTACGTGAAGGGGATGAAGAGAAGGGTGTAGACCCCGGCGAGCGCGAGCGCGGTGACGAGGCTGTGGTTGCCGTTCTTCGAGCCGAGGATGTAGAAGAGGGCAAAGATCACGGCCCCGAGGATCACCGAGCGCTTTGCAGCCCGCTGCCAGGACGGCGGCGGCGGGACTTTCACCGGACGTCCGCCGCGCTGCTGCGGCGCCCTCGCTTTCGGCTTGGCTCCGTCGCGCTTCGCTCCGTCGGTCTTCGCGGGGGCCGGCGCGGCGAGCTCCTCCGGCGCCTCGTCGAGCTCGTTCCCTTCGGCGTCGACCCAGACGGTCTCGTACTCGTGACGGCGTCCCTTCTCCGCACGACGCCGCTGCTTCCTCGTGGGCATGGAGGGCTAGCGTAGCTCTCCCCCGACGACCACTTTGGCGACGACGCGGCCGCCGAGGTGGTACGCGAGGTAGCGCCAGTCGGGCGCGTCGAGGAGCGCGACGTCGGCGCGGTAGCCGGGCGCGAGACGGCCGATCCGGTCGCCGCGCCGAAGCACGTGGGCGGCGTTGACCGTGCAGGCGGCGAGTGCCTCCGCGGGTGACAGGTGGAGCTGCGTCGCCGCGAGCGAGCAGACGAGCGGGAGGCTTTCGCAGAACGCGCTGCCCGGGTTGAAGTCGGTCGCGAGCGCGACGGCGACACCGGCGTCCACGAGCCTCCGGGCGGGCGGCATCGGCCGGTCGAGAAAGAGCGCGCTCGCAGGCAGGAGCACCCCCGTGACGTCGCTCGAGGCGAGCGTCCGGATCCCCTCCTCGCCCGTCGTCTCCAGATGGTCGACCGAGCGGGCCGCGAGCTCGACGGCGAGCGGGATCGCACCCGACTCGGTGAACTGGTCTCCGTGGATCCGCAACGCGAGGCCGGCAGCCCGGGACGCTTCGAGGTAGCGCCGCGCCTGGGCGGCGTCGAAGGCGCCGCGCTCGAGGAACACGTCGGCCGCCTCCGCAAGCCGGGCCGCCTCGGGCAGCACTTCGGCGAGCGCGAAGTCGAGGTAGGCGTCGGCGTCGGGGAACTCCGGAGGCACCGCGTGGGCGCCGAGCCACGTCGGGACACCGCCCGCGGCCGCGATCGCGCGAAGTGACGCGAGCTCCGTCTCGCGGTCGAGCCCGTAGCCGGACTTCGCCTCGAACGTCGTCGTGCCCTCGCGGAGCATCCACGAGCTATGCAGCTCGACCGCCGCCCGCAGGCCCTCCTCGCCGGCAGCCCGCGTCGCGCGGACGGTGGAGAGGATGCCGCCACCCGCGGCGTGCAGCTCCTCGTAGCTCGCACTTCCTGCACGAAGCGAGAACTCGTCGACGCGATCGCCGCCGAAGGCGGAGTGCGTGTGACAGTCGACGAGGCCGGGGATGGCGCACAGCCCGCGCCCGTCCGCCTCGACGACCTCGCCGTCGAGAGCCGGGAGGTCGCGCATCCGCCCGACGGAGTCGATCGTCTCGCCGTCGCAGAGGACGAACGCGTCTTCGAGCACCCCGACGTCGCCGAGCGCCGAGCCGCGGAGCGGAGCGCCGGTTCCCGCAGGCGTCGCAAGCTGCGCGAGGTCCCGAAGGAGCAGGCGCGTGCGAGCCTGCGTCACGCGTCGCCGGGGACGTGCGGGATCCGCAGCCCGCCGTCCTCCGCGGCGGCGACCGCCTCGGGGTAGCCCGCGTCGACGTGCCGCATCACGCCGGTGCCCGGATCGGTGGTCAACACGCGCTCGAGCCGCTCGGCCTGCGCGTCGCTGCCGTCCGCGAGGACGACCATCCCCGCGTGAATCGCGTTGCCGATCCCCACGCCGCCGCCGTGGTGGACGCTCACCCACGTCGCTCCCGCCGCGACGTTGACGAGCGCATTGAGGATCGGCCAGTCCGCGATCGCGTCGGAGCCGTCGCGCATGGTCTCGGTCTCGCGATAGGGCGAGGCGACAGAGCCGGCGTCGAGATGATCCCGCCCGATCACCACCGGCGCCTTGACCTCGCCGCTGCGCACGAGCTCGTTGATCGCGAGGCCCGCCTTGGCGCGGTCGCCGTAGCCGAGCCAGCAGATCCGCGCGGGCAGCCCCTGGAACGCCACCCGGTCGGACGCGAGCTCCAGCCAGCGCTGCAGGAGCGGATCGTCCGGGAACAGCTCCCGCAACCGATCGTCGATCGTGGCGATGTCCGCCGGATCCCCCGAGAGCACCGCCCACCGGAAGGGACCGATGCCCCGGCAGAAGAGCGGCCGGATATAGGCCGGGACAAAGCCCGGGTATGCGAAAGCCTCCTCTACACCACCTTCACGCGCCTCACCTCGCAGGTTGTTGCCATAATCGAAAACATAGACTCCCCGTCGGACGTACTCGAGCAGCGCCTCGACGTGGCGGACGATCGACTCGCGGGCGAGGCGCAGGTACTCGTCCGGATCGGAAGAGCGCAGGCTGGCAGCCTCCTCCACCGAGTGGCCGCGCGGCACGTAGCCGTTCAAAGGATCGTGCGCGGCCGTCTGGTCGGTGACGAGATCGAACTCCTCGCCGCGCGCCACGAGTTCCGGCACGACGTCTGCGGCGTTCCCGAGTAGCCCGACCGAAAGCGGACGCCGCTCGGCTGCCGCGGACCGGATCCGGCCGAGCGCGTCGTCGAGCGATTCCGTCGCCTCGTCGAGGTAGCGCGTCTCGAGCCGGCGCTCGATCCGGCGCGGGTCGACCTCGATGCACAGAATCGCCGCACCCGCCATCGTCCCGGCGAGCGGCTGCGCGCCGCCCATGCCGCCGAGACCTGCGGTGAGGATCGTCCGGCCGCGAAGGTCCGCGGAGCCGAAGTGCTTCTCGCCCGCGGCCGCGAACGTCTGGTACGTCCCCTGCAGGATTCCCTGGCTACCGATGTAGATCCACGAGCCGGCGGTCATCTGCCCGAACATCGTCAGCCCCTCGGCCTCGAGTCGCCGGAATTCGTCCCACGTCGCCCACTTGGGAACAAGGAGCGAGTTCGCGATGAGCACGCGCGGCGCCCCCTCGTGGGTCGTGAAGACGCCGACCGGCTTGCCGCTCTGGACGAGGAGCGTCTCGTCTGCGCCGAGCTCGAGGAGGGTGGCGACGATCGCCCGCAGCGCGTCGTGGTTACGCGCCGCCTTGCCCGATCCGCCATAGACGACCAGCTCTTCTGGCCGCTCGGCGACGTCGGCGTCGAGGTTGTTAAGGAGCATCCTCAGCGGCGCCTCCGTCGACCACTGGCGCGCGTTCAGCTCGGTGCCACGCGGGGCGCGGATGGAGGAGAGATCCCCGCACAGCGCCTCGACCCGCTCGGCCAGGGTCGCGGTCGAGCCCACGCTCACTCGATCTCCCCCGCGTCCGCCTCGACCGCGGCGAGGAAGGAGCCGTCGCGGATGGACGTCGCAACAGCCTCGATGTCGGCCGCGAGGGGCCGGTCGTCGCGCAGCCTCGGCGAGATCTCCCGCACCGCAGCCCGAGCCGCCCGGCCGCCGGCTCCCGGCTCGAGCGGCGCGTGGAACTCCACCGCCTGGGCACCTGCGAGCAGCTCGATCGCCACCGCCTGCTCGGAGTTCGCGAGCACCTGCCACGCCTTGAGCCCGGCCGCGTTCCCCATCGAGACGTGATCCTCCTGGCCGGCGCTCGTCGGGATCGAGTCGACGGACGCCGGATGGCAGAGCACCTTGTTCTCGGAGACCAGCGACGCGGCCACGTACTGGGGAATCATGAAGCCGCTGTTGAGGCCGCCGTCGGTGGTGAGGAAGGCGGGCAGGCCCTCCGACAGATTCGGGTTGACGAGGCGCTCGATGCGACGCTCGGAGATGTTCGCCAGCTCCGCGACGGCCATCGCGAGCGTGTCGAGGGCGAAGGCGAGCGGCTGCCCGTGGAAGTTGCCGTTCGACACGAGCAGCTCGTCGTCCACGAGCACGAGCGGGTTGTCGGTGGCGGCGTTCAGCTCGACGCTCACCGTGTACTCCGCGTACTCCAGAAGGTCGCGGCACGCGCCGTGCACCTGCGGGGCGCAGCGCAGGGAGTACGCATCCTGCACCTTGTCGCACCAGCGGTGCGCCTCGATGATCGCCGAGCCTTCGAGGAGCCGCAGGACGTTGGCCGCTGCGGTCTCCTGGCCGCGGAGCGGACGAAGCGCGTGGATCTGCGGCAGGAACGACGTGCGTGATCCCTGGAGAGCCTCCACCGACAACGCGCATGCGACATCCGCGACCCGCGCCAGCCGGCGCGCCCGCACGAGCCCGAGAGCGAGCATCGCCGCCATGAACTGCGTGCCGTTGACGAGCGAGAGCCCCTCCTTCGCCTCCAGCCGCACCGGTTCGAGACCCACCCGGGCAAGCGCTTCCGCACCCGGGAGCCGCTCACCCTCGACCCACGCCTCTCCCTCGCCGACGAGCGGCAACGCGAGGTGCGCGAGCGGCGCAAGGTCGCCGGAGGCCCCGACGGAGCCGCGGCTCGGCACGACCGGCAGCACGCCGCGCTCGAGGAGCGCGAGGAGCAGCTCGACCGTCCCGACACGGGCGCCGGAGTTGCCCTTGGCGAGTGCGTTCGCGCGCAGAAGCAGCGCGGCCCGGACGACCTCGTCGGGATAGGGCTCACCGACGCCGCAGGCGTGCGAGCGGAGCAGCCGGAGCTGCAGCTCGCCCGTCTGCTCCTCGGGAATGGCGACCGCTACGAAGCGGCCGAAGCCGGTGTTGACGCCGTACGTGTGCTCGCGGCTCCCGTGGGCCGCCCGTTCCACGAGCTCCCGAGCCGCGTGCATTCGCTCGCGCGCGCTGTCGGAGAGCACCACGCCCGTCCCCTCGACGGCCACGGCCCAGACGTCGTCCACGGTGAGGTCGTTGCCCGTGAGGCCGATCGCCGTTCGCTGCGCCACTGCGCGAGTCTAGTAGCCCGCACGCGGGGAAAAATCGAGTACTCGCATTTCCTGATTGATTGTTCAGTCAATGGGATTCGACGTTTTCGCGAGGTTTTCGTTCGAGCTTTCGTGGGAATTACCCGCGCCGTTCGTCATCCTCAACAAGGAGAAACGATGACGCGGAAAAGCGTGCCGCTCGGGTTGGCGGTACTGGCCGCGGCGGCGATCGCCGCAAGCGGCGCACTCTCGGCGACGACGTCCGTGACGATCTCGACGCCGAAGACGAACCAGAAGGTCTCGCAGAAGCAGAGCCCCTACCTCGCCGTGGCGGGAGCCGCGAAGTTCGCCGCCACCACGGCGGGAACGACACGCTTCTTTCTGCGCCGTGACGGGTGCGGGACGAGCAACGACAATCCGCATCTCAGCGCCACGTCCGGCACCGACGCCGGCGACGGCTGCGGGCTGATCGTCGACCAGGTCGGGCGTGGTGGGAGACGCTGCCCCCCAGGCGGTGTTCACCGACTACCCCGCGAGCGACGGAATGCCGCTCTCGTACGACGGGACTCAGCCGATCACCGGGCAGATCTCCCTCTCCGGCGCTCAGGTCGGGGTGGCGGACGTCGACGTCGACCTCCAGGCGCTCGTCGGCGGCAGCGCAGTCGATCTCGGCAGCGCAACGGGGAGCGCCGTGCTCGATCCGACGGCCGCGGCGACGCCCGTGCCGTTCACGATCGCTCCGAACGTCTCGCTCGACGGCTCGGACATCCAGGCGCTCGACCTACGCGTGACGATCCATGGCCCGAACGTCTACAGCGGCTTCGTCGCCCTGAGCGGCGCGTCGTGGGCCGATCTGCCGAGCCACGCCGCGAGCACGAACCAGGGCGTCCAGGTCTCGTTGGACGACCCGAGCTTCGCGAACGCGGTGCCGGCGCGGCTCAGCGGCGGCAGCTGGAGCGTGGCGATCCCGACGCCGAGCGTCGGCAAGCACACGATCTACGCCGAGTCGACGCAGGGCTTCAGCACGTCCGCGCCGACGAGCGTGACCGTCAACGTGACGAAGTGAGGGGGGCAACGAAGGTGAGAAAGCTTGGAATCCTCTTGGTGCTCGGCGCGTTCGCGTTGCTCGGCGGGGCCGCCTCCGCCGGAGCATCCGGGTCGGCGCACCATCCGCTCTACATGCCGAATGCGAACAACATGGCCAACCCGACGCTGCAGCCGCCGCCGGTGTGCTGCTCGCCTGTCGGCCCGCCGGTCGCCGGCGAGCCGGCGCCGGTGAACATGGCCTACTTCGGCGGCCACGTCCAGGTGACGCCAAAGGTCTACCTCGTCCTCTGGGGCTGGGGTCAGGCTGGGGCGTTCAACCACACGACGCCTGGCATGCCGGCCAACGACCCCGACGGGGCAGGCCAGCGGATGACCGACTTCCTCAATGCGGTCGGCGGCACGGGATGGACCGGATCGCAGACGCAGTACTACGAGACGGTCAACGGCCAGAACGTCAACATCACGAATCCCACCGGCCTCCTCAAGGGCGTCTGGTGGGACGACACGAACCCGATCCACAACAACGTGAGCGGGCTCGAGCTGGCGCAGGAGGCCCAGCGCGCCGTCGCGCACTTCGGCGTGACCGACCTCGACAACAGCCAGTTCATCATCGCCCAGCCGCAGATGTACGACGAGGCCGGCTTCAACAGCGGCGCCGGCTACTGCGCGTGGCACGACTACACGCAACCGCAGTACTACCCCGGCGTGCAGCCCGGCATCTCGTTCACGAACATGCCGTACGTCCTCAACTCCGGTTCCAGCTGCGGCGAGAACTCCGTCAACACCGGCTACTTCGCCGGCCGGCTCGACGGGTTCACGATCGTGATGGGCCACGAGATGGAGGAGACGATCACCGATCCCGGCGCCGAGGACGTGATCAACGGCGTCAATCTCGGCGGCTGGTACGACTACGCCGCCTACGAGAACGGCGACAAGTGCGCGTGGGTCGGCTACACCGAGGGGATCGCGGCGCCGAACACGATCCCCGGCGGCCTCAACAACATCACGGGCACCGACGGGAAGCAGTACCCCGTGCAAAGCCTGTGGAGCAACGGCTCGGCCGGCGGCGCAGGTTGGTGCGCCGGCGCGGGAGACGATCTCCCGGTCACCGGCTGACGGCGAGGGAGCGCGGGCCCGTCCTTCGCGACGGGCCCGCGGCCCATCTACCCGTCGAGCAGGCGAAGCTCGAGGACGTGCGACGGGTCGAGGCCCGCGACGCGCAGGAGCGAGCCTGCTGCTGCAACCGCGGCGCCGGCAGGCAGCAGGCCGACGAGCTCCGCGCCCGTCACGTCGAGACCCCTCGCGAGAGCCTCCAGCTCCACGGCTGCGACCACCTCGTGCAACGGTGCGGCCCGCCAGTCCTCCACGTTGAGGCTCACTTGGACGTGTCCCGCGCGCGGCAGGCGCAGCCCGAGCGCACGCACGCCCGGGAAACCGCCGTCGCGCTCCCGTACGGCGCGAGCGATCTCCTTCGCACCGTCGAGATCGTCGCCCGCCAGGTTGACGTTGAACGCGATCAGCGGCGAACGCGCCCCGACGATCACGCCGCCCGCCCGCAGGTCGAGGCGCGCCGGGCCGAAGTCGGGCGCGAGCTCGCCCGCGTCGATCCGCCGCTGCAACTCTGCCGGGCCGCCCCGTCGGAAGAAGGACGGGCCGACGCCCGGCGCGAGATCGGCGTAGAAGAAGACCGGCAACGCGAGCTCCTCCCCCACCCTCCGTGCGAGCTCCAGAGCCGCGGCGCGTGCGCGCCCGGCATCGACCTCCCGGATCGGGACGAGCGGGACGACGTCGGCGGCGCCGATGCGCGGATGTGCGCCCTCGTGGCGGCGCAGGTCGATCCGGTCGCGGGCGCAGGCGATGCCCGCGACGAGCGCGCCGACGAGCTCTTCCTCACTCCCGACGAGCGTATAGACGGACCGGTTGTGGTCCTCGTCCGAGTGGACGTCGAGCAGGCGTGCGTGCTCCGCGAGCGCGCCCGCGATCGCGTCGATCGTCGCGCGGTCGCGTCCCTCGGAGAAGTTCGGCACGGACTCGAGCGGCAGCATCGGCGCGGAGCCTACGCTCCGAGGCGGTGACGGTTCGCAAGTCGTCCTACCGCTCGCTCGCCTCACTGGAGCGCGACCTGTCGCGTTGCCGCGCGTGCGCCGAGGCCGGCTACCCCCTCGAGTCCCTCCCCGTGCGCGCACCCGGCGCGGAGCAGCGCGCGTACCTGTTCGGGCAGGCGCCGGGCGTGATCGAGGGAGAGCAGCGGCTGCCGTGGAGAGGACGCGCGGGCCGCACGCTCCGTAGTTGGCTCGGCCTCGAGGAGGAGGACTTCTACAGGACGTTCTACTGCGCCTCGGTCACACGCTGCTATCCGGGCCGCGCGCCATCCGGCCGCGGCGACCGCACACCCACGCCGCGCGAGCAGGATCTCTGCTCGTTCTGGCGCGACTGGGAGCTCGCGCTGCTGCGCCCGCGGCTGATCGTCACGGTCGGCGGGCTCGCCCTGCGCCGCTTGCTCGGGCTCGCCTCGTTGACGCCGTGCGTCGGCGAGCGGTACGAGCTCGACGGGACGCCGGTCGTCCCGCTTCCGCACCCGTCCGGCGCGAGCGGCTGGCTCAACGATCCGGCGAACCGCGAGCGGCTCGCGGTGGCCATTACCCGCGTCCGCGAGGACCTGTCTGCCGTCTACCCTCAGAAGCGATGAGCGCGGTTCCCTACCGGGCGACGTTTGCGCGCCTGCTCGGCTTTCTCCGGCCCTACCGGCGCGGCGTCGCGATCTCGATCGTGCTCGCGCTCGGCTCGCAGGCCGCGCAGATTGCGCTGATCTGGGTGACCGGGAAGAACGTGATCGACGAGGCGCTGCTCCACCACGACACCCAGCAGCTCTGGCTCTACGTCGGAGCCATCGCGGTCCTCGGGTTCATCTCGGCGGTGCTCATGCTCGGCCGGCGGCTCATCTCCGGCAAGCAGGCGCTCGACGTGGAGATGGACATGCGCCAGGGCCTCTACTCGCACCTCGTCCGTCTCTCGTTCGGCTTCTACGACCGGCACCAGACCGGCCAGCTGATGTCGCGCGCGACGGTCGATCTGCAGGGTGTCCGCTTCTTCCTCGGCTACGGCCTGATCTTCTTCTTCCAGAACGCCCTCACGGTCGTGTCGGTGACCATCGTGCTGTTCTTCTTCGAGTGGCATCTCGCGCTCATCGTGCTCGCCGTGACGCCGTTCCTCGTCGCGCTCGCGTACCGCTACAGCCACGTCGCACATCCCACGCTCCGCGACGTCCAGCAGAAGCTGGCCGACGTCGCGACCGTCTCGGAGGAGAACATCGTGGGCGTCCACGTCGTGAAGGCGTTCGCGCAGGAGCCGGCGGAGGAGGCGAAGTTCGCCGTTCGCAACGACGCGCTCTTCGCACAGACGATCCGCGCGAACCGGCAGCGCGCGACCTACGTGCCGCTGCTCTCGTTCGTGCCGCTGCTCGCGCAGGCGGCGGTGCTGCTCTTCGGCGCTCGGATGGTTGCCGACGGGTCACTCGCGGTCGGCTCCTTCGTCTCCTTCAACCTCTACCTCGCGCTGCTCGTGACGCCGCTCCGGTCGCTCGGAATGTGGGTCGGCCAGGCGCAGCGCGCGACCGCGTCGGGCGAGCGCATCTTCCAGGTGCTCGACGAGCCGGAGGAGATCGCGAGCCGGCCCGGCGCTCCCGACTTGCCGCCGGGCGAAGGCGCGATCCGCTTCGAGAACGTCTCCTTCTCCTACCTGCCTGGGCGGCCGGTGCTCGAGCAGGTCGACCTCGGCCTCGAGGCGGGTAGGACGGTGGCGCTGATCGGCCACACGGGCGCGGGCAAGACGACGCTCGCCTCACTCGTCCCCCGCTTCTACGAGGCGGATTCCGGCCGCGTCCTCGTGGACGGGGTCGACGTGCGCGACGTCACGCTCGCCTCGCTGCGCCGCCAGATCGGCGTCATCCCGCAGGATCCGTTCCTCTTTTCCACGACTGTGCGGGAGAACATCGCCTTCGGCCGTCCCGAGATGAGCGACGAGGAGGTCGAGCGGGTTTCGCGGCTCGCGCAGGCACACGAGTTCGTGGAGCGGCTGCCGCAGCGCTACGAGACGGTGATCGGCGAGCGCGGCATCACGCTCTCGGGCGGGCAGCGGCAGCGGATCGCGATCGCGCGCGCCCTCGCGATCGACCCTCGGATCCTGATCCTCGACGACGCGACCGCCTCGGTCGACGCGACGACGGAGGCCCGCGTCCGCGCCGGCCTCCGCGAGGTGATGGAGGGGCGGACGACGCTGATCATCGCGCACCGGCTCTCGACGATCGCCCTCGCGGACGAGATCGTAGTCCTCGATCGCGGACGGATCGCGGCACGCGGCACGCACGAGGAGCTGGTCGAGACGAGCCCCGTCTACCGCGAGATCTACCAGCACGGCCTGCTCGAGCGTCAGTTCGCCGACGCCGTGGAGGCGCGCGCCGACGTGGAGGAGGTCGCGTGAGGGTCCACCAGCCCGGCGGTCACCTCATGCGCGAGCGGGGCGCCGAGGTCGAGGACTGGACGTGGAACACGACGCGCCGGCGGCTCGGCGTGCTCTGGCGGCTGACCAAGCCCTACGGCGCTCGCACCGGCTTCTCCGCGTTCTCGCTTCTCGCCGCCACGGTGACGGCGCTCGCGCCTCCTCTCCTCGTCAAGTACGCCCTCGACGACGCGATCCACGGCACGACGGGCGGCCGGCTCGTGCTCATCGTCGCCGTCTTCGTTCTCGCCGGACTCGCCAACTGGGGGATGACGTACGTCGAGACGTACATGACGGGCTGGGTCGGGGAGCGGATCCTCGCCGACCTGCGCAAGCAGCTCTTCCGGCACCTGCAGCGGCTGTCGCTGGGCTTTTACGAGCGGAACCGCGCCGGCGTGCTGATCAGCCGGATGACGAACGACGTCGAGGCGATCGACCAGCTCGTCACGGACGGCGTCACCACGCTCGCCCAGAGCACGCTATTGCTCGGCGGCACGGCAGTCCTCCTGCTCATCCTCGACTGGCGAGCTCGCGCTCGCGACCCTCGCGGTGATCCCGTTCATGGCCGTCGCGAGCGTGCTGTTCCGGGTGCGCTCGGCGCGCGCCTATGCCGCGGTGCGGGAGCGGCTCGGGCTCGTCACGGCGACGCTGGCGGAGGACATCGCGGGCATGCGGATGGTGCAGGCGTTCGTGCGGGAGCAACGCGCAATCGAGAACTTCCGGACGGTCGCGCGGCGCTACCGCGATGCGAACATGGAGACGGTCGTCCTGAACGCGGTCTACTTCCCGTTCGTCAGCTTCCTGGCGACGCTCGCTCTGGCCGTCGTCCTCGGCTTCGGCGGCCACCTCTACTTCGACCAGGCGATCTCGATCGGGACGCTGGTGGCATTCATGCTCTTCGTCAACAACTTCTTCGACCCGGTCCAGCAGCTCTCGCAGCTCTACAACACGTTCCTCTCCGCCGCGGCCGCGCTCGACAAGATCATCGGCGTCCTCGACGAGGCGGCCGAGATCGTCGACCGGCCGGGCGCGCAGCCGCTACCGCACATCCGGGGAGACGTCCGCTTCGAGGACGTGCACTTCGCCTACGGGCTACGCCGGCGGCCGGCGGCGCCGAAAGGCGCCGGGTCTTATGGCCGGGCGTCGGCGGCTTCGCCGCCGACACTTCCAGCCATAGAGCTCGGCGAGGAGGTACTGCACGGGATCGACCTCGACGTGCCGGCGGGGACGACGGTCGCGCTCGTCGGCCACACCGGCGCCGGCAAGTCGACGATCGCGAAGCTCCTCGCGCGCTTCTACGAGCCGACGAGCGGTCGGATCACGATCGACGGCCACGACCTCAACCAGGTGACGCAGGAGTCGCTGCGGCACCAACTCGGGATCGTGCCGCAGGAAGGCTTCCTCTTCGCCGGCACCGTCGCCGAGAACATCGCCTTCGCCAAGCCCGACGCCAAGGCCGAGGAGATCGTGCGCGCGGCGCAGACCGTCGGCGCCCACGACTTCATCCTGCGGCTCGAAGACGGCTATGAGACGCAGCTCGGCGAGCGCGGCTCACGGCTCTCACTGGGTCAGCGCCAGCTCGTCGCGTTCGCGCGCGCGCTCCTCGCCGATCCGCGGATCCTGATCCTCGACGAGGCAACCTCGTCGGTCGACATCGGCACCGAGCGGACGATCGAGCGCGCGCTGCGGACGCTGCTCGCGGACCGCACCTCGTTCGTCATCGCCCACCGGCTGTCGACGATCCGCGACGCGGACCTCATAGTCGTGCTCGAGCATGGGCGCGTGGTCGAGCAGGGGTCGCACGAGGAGCTCCTTGCCCGCCGCGGTCTCTACACGAGCCTCTACGGAGACTGGGCAGCCGCGTAGGTGTCTTCGCCCTCGAGCGGGCTGGCGTGCGGATACGCATCCGTGAGCAGTAGGAAATAGGCCTCCGTCTGCGCGTCGTAGCGCAGCGCGTAGGCCGAGAGGTTCCGCAGCCCCCACGGCGCCGAGCCCTTGACGAGCGCGTAGAACCAGGTCAGCACCGCGGAGGCAAACAGGGCCCCGCCGAGCGCAGCACTGACGAAGAACGCCGGGATCGCGAGCAGGATCCGGAAGCCGGTCTTCCAGCGGTTCTGCGGCCCCGCCCCTGCCACTTCGAGGTCGAGCGGGTAGGTGCCGGCGGCTCCGCTGAAGGCCGGGAACGGATTCCCGACGAGGAGGAGGTACGCGGACACGTGGAGCCGGTAGCGGAGGTATGCGGTGAGGAAGCGATGCAGGCCGCCCGCAGGGATGCCGCGGAAGAGCGTGACGAGCCACTGCGCGATCGCCGCGAAGAGGGCGGCGATCGTCCACAGCAGGAGCCAGAGGATGTGCGGCAGCGCGAGCAGGATCCGGAAGAAGACGGTGAGCCGCGTGCGACGCAGGTCGTAGGGATTCCCGACGACGCGAACCGGATGGCGCGGCGGCCGGTCGGTGACCGCGACGAGCATCTCCGTCGGGTCCGCGTTCGGGTATCGGTCGGTCACGAGCAGGAGATAGGCGGCCGTCTGCGCCGTGTAGCCGATCGAGTACGCCCCGGCGTCGCGCAGGCCCTTCGGCATCCGTCCGAGCGCGAGCGAGGCGAACCAGCCGAGCACGGCACAGACGAGCAGCAGGGCGCCGCCGCCCGTCCCGTTTCTCCTCTTGCTGCCGTACGAGCCGAGGTTCCCGCCGCTCAGCCCGCCGAGGGCGCCCGAGACGAGCAGGGCCGGCACGCCGAGCAGTAAGCGGAGGAAGATCGTCCAGCGGCGCTGCTCGATGGGCTCCTCCGGCAGCCGCACGTCGATCGGGTACTCCCCCGCCCCGCCCGCGAAGCCGGGATAGGGGTCGCCGACGAGCGAGAGATACGCGCTGAGCTGCGCCTGGTAGCGGACGTAGCCGCACATCAGCCGGTGCAGGCCTCCGGGTGGCTTGCAGGTGAAGATCGAGATCAACCAGTTCGCGACGGCGGTGACGACGATGAGCACGGTCCAGAGGAAGAACCAGATGAGATGTGGGATCGCCAGCAGCAGGCGGAAGAAGACCGTCAGACGCGTGCGGCGGTAGTCGTCCTCGACGAGGAGTCCCACCGGGTGCGGGTCGTGCATGTCCGCATCTATACGGCATCCGTCACACTGCGCATAGGGATGGACGACGCGAACCTCGACGAGGAGACCGCCGAGCGGATCGAGCAACCGGTCGACGCCGAGGCCGAGCACGAGACGCGGCTAACGCCGACCGAAGCGGTCGCGCGGATGCGCATCAACGTCCCCGTCCGCGGCAACCGCAAGCTGCGGACGCTGATCGAGCGTGTCAACGCCGACGACCAGCTCAAGGGTTGGTGGCATGTCGCGAACGTGAACGCCGTCTCACGGATGCAGATCAACGACCACTCGTGGGTGCACGTCCAGATCGTCACGAACATCGCGCTCAAGCTGCTCCGCCAGCTGACGAAGCACGGCGTCGAGCCCGGCCTCGTCCGGGACTTCGGGCTCGACCAGGACGACGCCGAGGTGGTCGTCGTCCTTGCGGCGCTCCTGCACTGCGTCGGCATGTCCATCCACCGGCACGGCCACGAGGACTTCTCGCTCTTCCTCGCCGAGCCGAAGCTGCGGGAGCTCCTCGAGGGGCTTTACGAGGACCCCGACCTCACCGTGATCTCGTCCGAGGTGCTCCAGGCGATCATCAGCCACCGCGCCGACGGTGAACCGCTGACCGTCGACGCAGGGATCGTCCGTGTCGCCGACGCGCTGGACATGGCGAAGGGCCGTTCGCGGATCCCCTTCGAGAAGGGCAGCATCTCCATGCATTCGCTGTCTGCGGCGGCGATCGAGGACGTCACGATCTCGGACGGCGAGGAGCGGCCGATCCTGATCGAGATCCGCATGAACAACTCGTCCGGCCTCTACCAGGTCGACGGGCTCCTGAAGGCGAAGCTGCTCGGCAGCGGCCTCGAGCCGTACGTCGAGGTCGTCGCCCACATCGACACCGAGACCGAGCAGCGTCTCGTGCCGATGTACCGGCTCGAAATCTAGGAGGGCCGCGCGTGCCGGCGCCGCCGTCACTCCGGAGGGAGACCTGACCTGGTCGTAGCTCAGCCGATGTGGATGCGGTACACGTCCCGCGCGCCGTAGCTGGGCACCCAGATGTCTCCGAAGGCGAACGCGGCCGGGAACGGCTTGCTGCCGACGGCGATCGTGTCGACGACCTTGTTCGTGGCGGGGTCGATCCGCGAGACCGTGCCGTCGGCGACGTTCGGAACGAACACCGTGCCGTCGCCCGCGATCGCTGCATTCTCCGGGCCCTGCCCTACCGGGATCGTCGCGACGACCTTGCGCGTAGCCGGGTCGATCCGCGAGACGGTGTTGTCGGCAAAGTTCGACACCCACACGGCCGTCGGAGCGACGGCGAGCGAGCGCGGGCCGTTCCCGACACGGACGGAGGTCACGCGCCCACTGCGAGTGGCGATGCGGAAGACACGGTTCCCCGACTGCTGCCCCACCCAGACGGCGCCGCCGCCGTAGCGCAGGTTGCCGAGCCCACTGCCGCCCCGCAGGTGGAAGCGCCGCTGGACGCGGTTCGTCTTCGCGCTGATACGCACGACGACGCCGAGGCTCGTCTCCGTCGCCCACACCGAGCCTGCGCCGAACGTCACGTCCCAGATCTGGTCCGGCAGCTGGATCCGCTTCACGACCTTCATCCGCTTCGGGTTGACACGGATCACCGACGCCGAGGAGTACCCGTCGACCCAGACGCTCCCGGCACCAACGGCAACCCCGCACGGGCCGGCTCCGACGCGCACCTTGCCCGTGACCTCGTTCTTCACGGGATCGATCCGGGCCAGCGTCCCGCTGCCGTTGTTCCCAACCCAGAGCGCGCCGAAGCCGCCGGTCTCCGAGCATGGCCGGACCCCCGTCTGGATGCGGGCCACGATCTGGAGCGTGCCGCTCGAGCCGGCCGCTGCGGAAACTGCGGCCAGAGCGACGAGGGTGCCGAGCAAGAGCGTGGTGCGACGGTTCACGGAGACCTCCGATCCGGGATCGAGATCCACGCTAGAACCGCCGCGGCCCGCTGTTAAGGTCCACTTCGAGGCCGATTTTGTGGACCACTCGACGAGAAGAAGCCGCGCACCCGAGGTGCTCGTCGAACTGGACCGCGGCGCGCGCGAGCCGCTCTCGCTCCAACTCGAACAGGCGCTCCGCGACGGCGTCCGCAGCGGCTCCCTCCGGCCGGAGACTCCGCTCCCCTCGACCCGGACGCTTGCGGCCGAGCTCGGGATCTCGCGCGGTCTCGTCGTCGCCGCGTACGCCCAGCTCGGAGCCGAGGGCTACCTCCGGCTCCGCCCGAACGCACCGCCGGTCGTCGCGAGCGACGTCCGGACCGCCGCGCAGGCACGCACGCTCGAAGCCGACCCCGAGTGGCCGCACAACCTGCGGCCCGACCTTCCCGACTACGGCGCCTTCCCGCGCGCCGAGTGGCTGAAGTCGTACCGCGCCGCGCTCCGAAGCGCTCCCAACCGCGAGCTCGCCTACGGCGACGTCCGCGGTGCGGGCGGCCTTCGCGAGGCGCTCGCCTCCTACCTCGGGCGCGTCCGCGGCGTGGTCGGCGAGCCGGAGCACACGTTCGTCTGCTCGGGCTTTGCGCAGGCCGTCAGCCTCGTCTGCGGAGTCCTCGTCCGCGCCGGGAAGAGACGGATCGCCGTCGAGGACCCGGGCCACGCCGTGATCAGGGAGATCGTGGCCCGGAGCGGACTGGAGCCGATCCCAATCCCGGTCGACGGCGAGGGGATCGACGTCGACGCGCTCGTCGCGGCCGCCCCCGACGCGGTGATGGTCACGCCGGCGCACCAGTTCCCGACCGGCGTCGTGCTCGCGCCGGAGCGGCGGGCCCGGATCCTCGCCTGGGCCGAAGAGGCAGACGCGCTGGTGATCGAGGACGACTTCGACTCCGAGTACCGCTACGACCGGCCACCGGTCGGCTCGCTCCAGGGCTTGATGCCGGAGCGCGTCGTCTACTGCGGGACGGCGAGCAAGACGCTCGCGCCGACGCTTCGGCTGGGCTGGATCGTCGCGCCCGGCGCGCTCGTGCGCCCACTGGTCGACCAGGTCCTGTACACGGTCATCTCGCCGCCGCGCCTGGAGCAGCTTGCCTTCGCGGACTTCCTGCTCCGTGGCGAGCTCGACCGGCATCTGCGACGGATGCGCCTCCGCTATCGCCGGCGGCGCGACGTGCTCGTCCGGGAGCTGGGACGGCAGATACCCGAGCTCGTGGTGCGGGGGCTCGCCGCGGGGCTCTACGTCGAGGCGGTGCTTCCGGACGGGACGGACGAGGCGCGGGTGCTGGAGGAGGCCCGGGCACGCGGGATCGGGCTCTCGGGAATGAGCGAGCACTGCGCGCACGTCGCGCGCGAGCCGGCGCTGCTCCTCGGCTACGCGGTTGCGCCGGAACCCTCCCTGCGGCGCGCGGTCGCCGTGCTCGAGGAGGCCGTGCGGGCGGCCATCTGACCTCACCCGGCCGGGCTACACTGGCGGCCGACCTGTTGCGGGGTCGTCTAATGGTAGGACGCCTGACTCTGGATCAGGAAGTTGGGGTTCGAATCCCTGCCCCGCAGCTCTAGAGAACCGCTGCTCAGCGCCCATTCCCGCGGCCACGCCTCATCCGAAGCCTCTCCTGGGGCAACTCTCGGGGCAACAAACAGGCGCCTTTGAGGATCCGCGCAGACCACACTCACGGAAGGCCGAAGTCGGGCATGTTGAATCCAGCACGTAGGAGGTGGCTTTCTCCCACGAGCCCAGACCTCTTGGCCCACGCGTTCGGCTCGCTTCCGGCTCAGGCGTAAGGACGCTCGCCCAGGCGAGCGATACCTAGCCGACCGCGCTCTCGGAGACCGCGAACCCGAACGCAAGGAGCGCGTCTCGCGTTTCCGCCGCCGTTCTGTGGTGGATCACAGACGCTCCGGCCGCACGAGCTGCGTCGAGATGGTTCGGCTGATCGTCAATCAGCACGCATTCAGTGAGCGCCACGCCGACAAGGGCAGCTGCTCGCTCGAAGATCTCGCGTTGCGGCTTGACAACTCCGAGCACGGATGAGTTCGCGACGGCGTCAAAGCTGTTCTGAAGACCGAGACGTTCCAGGTCGCGCTCCAGCCGGGTCGTCGCGTTTGTGATCAACACCACAGGAGCGCAGCTCCGCACCTCGCGAAGCAGCTTGAGCATCCCATCATCGAGGGAACCACTGAGCCTGCTCCAAGCTGCCACCGCCTCACGAGCATGACCACCGTGCTCGGCGACCAGCATCTCACCAATCCGTGCCCGCCACTCATCGTCGGAGATCACTCCTGTCGTCGCTTGACGAAGTAACGCAGGCGTGAAAGCTGCTTCCGTGAGTACGCCTGGCGGGAGAGCAAAATCCTCTTCGATGCGCGCTGCGTCGGCCTCAGGCCAGAGACGGATGACGCCATCCAGGTCGCACAGAACAGCGCGGATCACTGATCTACCGTAGCCGCCTCGCCGCGTCTCAATTCGGGACGTCCCCATCGCCTCGTGCTCCTGACCCCTGTCGCTTGCGGGGGTCATTCCCGAACACTGGCCCAGCCGAGCGCGAATCGGTTCGATGCCCTCCCTCGCGGACAGAAATGCCGCAAGCAGTCCAAGACTGACCGCTCTTGGCAGTCCGCGCAACGGGGCACCTTCCGTAGGTGGTCTGTCCGCGGCTCAGTGGTCGAGCGGGGTGCTCGTGGTGCTGCTGAGGGTCGTGATGAGCGTGAGCATTGCGTCGAGCGCGGCGGCGAGCGGTTCGGGGTCGCGCTGAACCTGAGCGAGCAGGAGACCGCCCTCAAGCGCGGCAAGCGTGGCAAGGGCGAGCTGGCGCGGATCGGCCTCAGGTGCTAGTACCGCGAGCTCGTGCATCCGCAGAAGACCGGCCATGATGCTGGTCTCCCAGCGAGCGAAGGACGCCGCAACGAGTGCCCTGGCTTCGGGCTCTGTCTCGGCGAGCGCGGCACCCAACGAGCCGACTGGGCAACCTCCGCGGCCGTCGGTGTCGTGGGCGTGATCAACGACAAAGTCACGCCACTCCCGTAAGCCATTGAGGCTGCTGAGGTCGAACTGCTCCTGTGTACCTATTGCCCTTTCGGTCTGGCGTTCGATGACTGCACGAACCAGCGCTGGCTTGTCCTCGAAGTAGTGGTAGAGCTGCGAGTTGCTGACGTGCGCACCGTCGCGCACTTCCTCGATCGTGGTGCGAGCAACACCCTGCTGAAAGATCAGCTCTGCCGCGGCGTCGACGATGCGTGCGCGTGTCGCTGCGCCCTTGGGCGTCAACCGTGAGCCACCAGTTTTCCCCGAGGCCATCGGCCAGAGTGTAAGAGAAATGGCATTGACATGCCAAAAACTGTTAGGCAGAGTGGACTGAGCATGCCATTCTTCCGAACGGCCTTGGGGCCGCTACCGCCGTTAGGCGCGGCCTGGCTGGGCCTAAAGAGATGAGAGGGAATACCCATGAGCGCACTCCCAGAAAAGACCGTGATGGTCACGGGCGCCAACGCCGGAATCGGCAAGGAGGTGGCCCGGCAGCTGGCATTACGTCCCGAGTTCGGCCGCATCTACCTGGCGTGCCGGAACGCCGAGCGGGCGAGCACGGCGAAGGCCGAGCTCGAAACTGAGACCGGTCGCAACATCTTCGACATCGTCCCCATGGACGTCGCCAATCTGGACTCGGTCCGCGCCAGCCTGGCCGACATCGACGGATCCGTCGACGCACTGGTCATGAACGCAGGCGTCATTGGCCCGCAGACGTTGGGCGTGACCACTGAGGGGGTCACCACCGTGTTCGCGACGAACGTCCTTGGCCACGTCGTCCTCCTCGAAGGGCTCCTGGCCGAGGGGCGGCTTGGCGAGGTTGCGGTCTTCGCGGGAAGTGAAGCAGTCAGGGGTGTCCCGAAATTGCGGATGAAGGGGCCATCGTTCGTCTCAACCTCAGCCGACGAACTCGCCACCGTCATCGACGGCACCTACTGGGCCAACCACAGACCTGACTTCAACCTGGCCTTCGGGCAGGCCAAGTACATCGGGGCGCTCTGGATGGCCTACCTGGCCCGCAAACATCCCGACCGCCGCTTCATCACCGTGAGCCCCGGCAACACCACCGGCACCGGAGCAGCCAGCGACCTTCCCCTACCGATGCGGGTAGCCGCCAAGTACGTCATGCCCGCCCTCGGTCTCGCCCACAAACTCGACGTCGGGGCGAAGCGACTCGTCGATGGCGTCACCGACCCGACCCTCTCGAACGGGGCGTTCTACGCCAGCGAGGCCAACAAGCTGAATGGTCCGATGGTCAACCAAGCAGACCTCGTCCCCGGCCTGGCCAACCCGTCGTTTCAGGACAACGCCAACGAGGCCATCCACCGCTTCATCACCTCAGTGGCAGTCTCGTGACACCTCGCCGCCCCTGACGGAGGGCATCGAACCCGCCAGTCCCGTTCTCGCCCTCAGGGGTCATTCCGGAACGCTGGCCCACTCTTCTGTTCTACGTCTGAGTAAGGTCGTGCCGTGCGGGCAGGCGATTCGGTTCTTCTACGCAGCAGCTATCGCGGCATCGTTCGGTGGTGTTGGCCGCATCACTACGTAGGGACACGCGCGCCGGCGGCGGCCAGCGACCTCGGCCAAGCCGACACGCGCGGACCCGTCCGTGGAAACGCGACCATCGGCATGTCATCGTCACGTGAGCACCGCGACGCCTCCGTAGATTCCCGCGGACCGCTTCGGCGTCGAATCCCCGTCTCGACCAGTCAGAACAAACGGCGCCCCGTCGGAGGGCGTTCTTCCGGGCGCCGCTCGGACTCTCGGCCCGTGCTTGGAGGAGTCGCCGCGACGTTAAGCCAGCTCGTGGCTGAGCGGAGGCTCCGGTTCGGCTACGGCCTGGCGTCAGCGCGGGTTGCGCTACCCCGCGCGACTCGAGCATTCACCGGGCGACGGGCGCATCGCCCCGGACTGCGTCATTCGCGATCGGCCAACCGTATTCCGCCTCGGCTGCGAGAGGCGCTGTCGCGTCGTCGCGCAGCTCGGAGTACCGCTCCTCGTCGAGCTCGACCTGTCCCACGTAGGGATCCTCCACCTCGAGCGGCAGCGGAAAGACTTCCTCCTCCGGCGTCTCGGTCGACAGCCGACGCCTGCTCGCCTCGGCTCGCGCGCGTTCGGCCACGAAGACCGCGCAGTACCCGGCGACCGCCAGCAACAGACAGGCGATCGCCGCGCCGACCCCCAGGGTCATCCACAGCAGACCGAAGCCGAGCCCCACCGCGCTTCCCAGATACCGCACCGAAATGCCGCTCACCGTTTACCTCCTCGTCGTGAAAGCCTGAACCACGACGATTCGCGGCCGCGTGGCGGAAACCTTCACGTCGCGGCGCTCAGCTGCGCGCGAGGCGCCCGAAGAGACGGCCGTACTCCTCCAGATGCCGGTCACCGAGGAACTCGTCGGTTACGCGCCGGCGGGCGTTCTGCGCCAGCCGTGCGGCCTCGGTCGGGTCCCGCAGGAGCGACTCGACCGCCGACCCGAACGCCTGCAGGTCGGCCGGATCGTCCACGAGCAGTCCGTGAACACCGTCCTCGATCTGGTCGACGATGCCGCCGACCCCACTCGCGACGACCGGCCGTTCCTTCCACATCGCCTCGGCAACCGTGAGGCCGAAGCCCTCGGCGAGGCTCTTCTGGACGACGACGGAGGCCTGTCGCTGGATAGCGTTCACGATCGCCGCGTTCTCGTCGGGATCTGCCATCGGGATCGACGCGAGATGAGTGCGGCTGCGGGCCGCGCCCGGCAGCTCCCGCCAAACGGTTGCGCACTCGTCGAGCACCTCCGCCGCCTCCGGGTCGTCGGCGACGCCGGTGACGGCCGGCCCGCAGAGGAGCAGGTGCGCGCCGAGCCCAGGATCGAGGTGCTGCGCGAAGCCTTTCAGCACACCGGCCATGTCCTTCATCCGGTCCCAGCGCGAGACCTGGACGACGAGCGGCGCGTCGGCGGGCGCCGGCCCCGTCTGGATCACGTCTGCACGCCGCTCGATTCTCCCGCGGGACCCGTCGCGGCGGGTGAACGGCGCGACCGCGGCCGTCTCGGCCGCACCATCGAGCAGCCCCACGTAGGAGAGCGTCCTCCGGACGTCCTCCATCGAGATCGGCTCGTTCTTCGCCGAGAACGGGTCGATCGAGGGCCGGATCACGTGCGTCTGTGCCGGATCGGCCCAGGGAGGCGCGAAGGCGGCGCGGGACACGACGATCGCATCCGCGTCGGCCAGGTAGGGGCGCAGGAACTCCCACGCCCGCTCGCTCCACTCGTCGGGCCGGTCGAGGCCGACGTGGCAGCGCCAGATGACGCGCGCGCCGGCGCTCTTGGCCGACGCGACGAGGCCGGCGGGTTGGGCGTCGTGGATGATGACGACATCGCCTGGATGGATGAGCGCTCCCAGCTTGTCGGCGTTGTTCTGCAGGACGTGCTCGTAGTGGCTGTGTTCCGCAGGGCCGAGGTCGCCGCCGTCTCCGGGGCTGCCGTAGAGGCCGTTGTGGATCCGCTTGGTGATCGCGAAGAAGGCCGGATCCCCCTCGATCACGAGCCAGCGCGCGTCGACGCCGGCACCGCGCGCGTAGGAGAGCAGCGTCTGCAGCATCTCGGCCACGCCGCCGCCCTCCCCAGTCGAGTTGACGTTCAGCACGGAGCTGCCGGCGAGCGCCTCTCGCGCGGCTTCCGCCGCCCGTGCGAACTGTGCCATCCGGTCGGCGCCGATCAGCGGCTCGAGCCTTGCCGGATCGACCGCCTCGACCTGGACCTCGCGGAGGAGCCTCACATGCAGCATTCTTGCGTGCTCACCTCGTCCAGGTAGAAACGCGAACCGCTTGTCGGTGTCCGCCCCGATGGCCGCGGCCCGCCGTGGCGCGATCCTGCGTGTGCTGTGACGAGCCGTGTGGATTCCTCCTACCGCACGAGTGTCGAGCCGCATTGCTTCGGCTCGTCGGAGCCATACACGCTCGGCGTCGAGGAGGAGTACATGCTGCTCGACGCCGAGTCGCTCGGGCTCGTCCAGCGGGCGGACACGATCCTCGACGTCGACCGCGACGGCGAGTTCGCCTCCCGGACAAGCTGCGAGATCTTTCAGTCGGAGATCGAAGGGCAGACTCCGATCTGTCCGACCGTCGTCGACGCGGCGGCGGAGCTGCGGCGGCTCCGTTCGCACCTCGACCGGGCCCTCCGCGAGCAGGGTCTCGTTCTCGCCTGCGCCGGGACGCATCCGTTCGCGCACTACGAGGACCAGCTGCTCACCGATCGCCCCCGCTACCGGGGAATCGTCGAGCAGGTGCAGTACCCCGCTCGCCGCGAGCTGATCTTCGGGCTGCACGTCCACGTCGGCGTCCCGGATCAGGAGGCGGCGATCCACGCGCTCCGCGGGCTGCGGCCACAGATCGCAGACCTCGTTGCGCTGTCCGCGAGCTCGCCCTTCTGGCGCGGATTCTCGACCGGCCTCCACTCGACGCGCCAGAGCATCTTCAGCGCCTTTCCGCGCTCCGGCGTGCCACCGGCCTTCGGTGACTACCGGGAATTCGCGACCTATGTGGGCACGCTCGAGCGCTCGCAGCTTCTCGACGACTACACGCGCATCTGGTGGGATCTTCGGCCACACCCGCGGCTGGGCACGATCGAGGTGCGCGCTATGGACGCTGTCGAGCGGCTCGAGGACGCCGTGGCGCTCGCGGGTTACCTGCAGGCGCTGGTAAAGCTGGCCGTCGAGGCACCGACACTCCCGCCGCCGACCGCACTGGAGGACGCGATCGTGCGCGAGAACAAGTGGCAGGCGATCCGCTACGGGCTCGACGCCACCGTGATCGGGAGCGACGGAGGCTCCATGCCGATCCGCACACACATCCTGCGCACGCTCGATGACCTCACGGGGGCAGCCGCCGAGCTCGGGGGCGAAGGCGCACTCCACGGGATCGAACGGATCGTCCGGAGCGGCACCGGCGCTGACCGCCAGCTCGCCACGTTCGCCCAGAGGGGCGACCTGCGAGCCGTGACCCGCTCGATCGTGGAGGAAACTGCACGCGCCGCCGACACCGAGGTGCAGTAGTTCTCCCGACGAGGTCCGCGGCTTATCCCCAACAGGCCCAGGCCGGCCCGCTTCTAGCTTTTGGGCATGCAACGGCAGCACCAGTCGCACCGCCTCGTCGTAGACGGAAACGAGGCTGCTGCGCGCGTCGCACACAAGCTGGCCGAGGTGATCGCCATCTACCCGATCACGCCCGCGAGCGCGATGGGCGAGCTCGCCGACACGTGGTCTGCCGCCGGCGAGCGGAACCTGTGGGGGCAAGTGCCGGAGATCGTCGAGATGCAGTCCGAGGCCGGCGCGGCCGGCGCCGTCCACGGTGCGCTGCAGGGCGGCGCACTGGCGACGACCTTCACTGCAAGCCAGGGCCTGCTGCTGATGCTCCCGGAGATGTTCAAGATCGCCGGCGAGCTGCAGCCGTGTGTCTTCCACGTGGCTGCCCGCGCCGTCGCCGGGCACGCGCTTTCGATCTTCGGCGACCATTCCGACGTCTATGCCGCCCGGCCGACCGGCTTCGCCATGCTGGCCGCTGCCTCGGTGCAGGAGGCGCAGGACATGGCCGCGCTCGCGTTCATGACCACTCTCGACAGCCGCGTGCCGTTCCTGCACTTCTTCGACGGCTTCCGCACGTCGCACGAGATCAACGTGATCGACGAGCTCTCCGACGACGACCTGCGCGCCTTGGTCGACGAAGAGAAGGTGGCGGCGTTGAAGCAGCGCGCGCTCTCGCCCGACCATCCGAGCCTACGCGGCTCTGCCCAGAACCCCGATGTCTTCTTTCAGGCGCGCGAGGCGGCGACTCCCTTCTATGCAGCGGTGCCGAATCTGCTCGAGGAAGCGATGCTCCGCTTCGCGCGCCGTACCGGCCGCAGCTACCGGCCGTTCGAGTATGTCGGCGACCCGCAGGCAGAGCGGGTCGTGGTCGCGATGGGCTCGGCGACCGCGACGCTCGAGGCTGCGGTGCGGCGCCTCAATGCGGAGGGCGAGCGGGTTGGCCTGGTCATGGTGCGTCTCTACCGTCCTTTCTCCGGCCGCCATCTGGCCGCCGTTCTGCCCTTCTCCGCCCAAGCCGTGGCAGTGCTCGACCGCGCGAAGGACTCCGCTGCGGTCGGTGAGCCGCTCTACGAGGACGTAGTCTCGGCGCTGCACGAGGAGGGACGGCTGCCTGGGACCGTGATCGGCGGCCGCTACGGGCTCGGCTCGAAGGAGTTCACGCCGGCCATGGCCCGCGGCGTCTTCGAGGAGCTCGCCCGCGCGCAGGCGCACGATTACGAGAAGGTGCACCGCGACCTGAACGTCAAGCCGCACCGGCATTTCACGGTCGGGATCGAGGACGACGTCTCCGGCACGAGCCTCGCCTACGACCCGGCCTGGCGCGTGGCGCGGCACGACGTCAGCTGCCTCTTCTACGGGCTCGGCTCCGACGGCACCGTCGGAGCCAACAAGAACTCGGCCAAGATCATCGCCGACGAGGCCGGCCGCTACGTGCAGGCGTACTTCGTCTACGACTCCAAGAAGTCGGGAGCGGTGACCGTCTCGCATCTGCGCTTCGGCGACGACCCGATCGACGCGCCCTACCTGATCGAGGAGGCCGACTTCGTCGCCTGCCACCAGTTCCAGCTCCTCCAGCGCGTGGACGTGCTCGAGCAGGCACGGCCCGGTGCGACGGTCCTGCTCTCGAGCCCGCACGGCGCCGACAGCTGGCGGCGGCTTCCCCGCTCCGTGCAGGAGCAGATCGTCGACAAGCAGCTCCACCTCTACGTGGTCGACGCGAAGCGGGTCGCTCGCGAGGCCGGGCTGGCGGGCCGCGTGAACACGGTCCTGCAGACCTGCTTCTTCGCCCTATCCGGTGTGTTGCCGGTGGAGGAGGCGATCGCTGCGATCAAGCGCGCCATCGAGAAGAGCTACGGGCGCAAGGGCGAGGAGATGGTCCGGCGCAACTTCGCCGCCGTCGACGGGGCCCTCGCCGCCCTGCTGGAGATCGAGCCGGCCGAGCTGAATGGCGCAGCGGTGCTCGACCTGCACGCCGACGCGCCTCCTTTCCTTCACGCATTGCTCATCGGTCAGGGCAACGCGCTTCCGGTGTCCGCCTTCGATCCCGGCGGCGTCTTCCCGACCGGCACGTCTCATTACGAGCGGCGCGGCCTGGCCGACGAGCTGCCGGTCTGGGATCCGTCGATCTGTATCGACTGCGCCAAGTGCACGCTCGTCTGCCCGCACGCCGCGATCCGGATGAAGGTCTGCGAGCCGGAGCTGCTGGCCCAGGCGCCTGCAGGCTTCAAGAGCAAGCCCTGGCGGGGCAAAGACCTCCCGGGCAAGCAGCTGACCATCGCCATCTCGCCGCTCGACTGCACCGGCTGCAAGCTGTGCGCGACCGCCTGCCCCGCCTTCTCGAAGACGGACCCGCAGCACCGCTCGATCGAGATGCAGCCTGCCGAGGGGGAGCAGGAGCAGGCGCTGCGGCACTGGGACTTCTTCCGTGCGCTGCCGGAGCTCGAGCGGACGCTGGTCGAGCCGGGCTCGATCAAGGGCTCGCAGCTCCTGGAGCCGCTGTTCGAGTTCTCGGGAGCCTGTTCCGGCTGCGGCGAGACGCCCTACCTGAAGCTGCTGACGCAGCTCGTCGGTGACCGGCTCCTGGTCGCGAACGCGACCGGCTGCTCCTCGATCTACGGCGGCAACCTGCCGACCACACCCTGGGCGTGCAACGCCGCCGGCCGCGGGCCGGCCTGGGCGAACTCCCTGTTCGAGGACAACGCCGAGTTCGGGCTGGGACTGCGTCTCAGCCTCGACCAGCAACGGCGTGAGGCGCTCTCCCTGCTCGAGCAACTCAGCCTCCCGGAGTCGCTGAAGGAGAGCCTGCGGCAGCCGCAGCCGGACGAAGCAGCGCTGCAGCGCGCACGCGCGCTCGTCGTCGAGCTGAAGGCACTCCTCGCCGATCGCCCCGACACGCGCTCACGGCGGCTCGTGCTGCTCGCCGACGCCCTGGTCGAGAAGAGCGTCTGGCTCGTCGGCGGCGACGGATGGGCCTACGACATCGGCTTCGGCGGCCTCGACCACGTGCTCTCCTCCGGCCACAACGTCAAGGCGCTGGTACTGGACACCGAGGTCTACTCGAACACCGGCGGACAAGCCTCGAAGGCGACCCCGCGCGGGGCAGTGGCCAAGTTCGCCTCCGCCGGAAAGCGCACCCGCAAGAAGGACCTGGGCCTGATCGCGATCGGCTACGGCGACGTCTACGTCGCCCAGATCGCGCTCGGCGGCGACAACGCCCAGGCCGTGCGAGCACTCTGGGAGGCCGAGCACTATCCCGGCCCCGCGCTCGTGATCGCCTACAGCCACTGCATCGAGCACGGGATCGAGATGGAGCACGGGATGCTGCACCAGAAGGACGCCGTCGACACCGGCTACTGGCCCCTCTACCGGTACGACCCGCGCCAGGAGAAGCCGCTACGCCTCGACTCGAAGCGCAAGCGCCCGCTCGGCGAGTTCCTCGCCGAGGAGAACCGCTTCGCCTCGCTCCAGCGCAGCCGGCCGGAGACGGCAAAGAAGCTCGACGACCTCGAGCAGGAAGACGTCGACGGGCAGTGGAGGCACCTCGAGCTATTACTCGGCGCCCAAGACGCGACCGCCGCGGGCTAACGGCTGACGGCCGCGAGGATCTACCGACAACTACTCGTCCCGGTCGAGTAGGTCGGCCAGGCCCAGGACTGCGACGTCGGCACCGGACCGGCGGAGCTGTCGCAGCCGGTCCTCGTCGCCGGCGGGATCGACGGCGACCACCCAGGCGAAACCCGCCGCTCGTGCTGCGGCCACGCCGGCCCGGCTCGTCTCGAACGCAGCAGCGCGCCGTGGCTCGACATGGAGCTTGCTGCAGGCTGCGAGCAACCGGTCGGGAGCCGGCCGGTTGCGGAGATTGTCGGCGGCGATCGTCTCGGCGTCGACGCTGTCGTCCACCAGCTCGGCGAGGCCGCTCCTCTCCAGCATCTCGCCGGTGTGGGCGCTCGCGGAGACGACCGCGCAGGTGATGCCGGCATCGCGTGCGAGCTCGAGGTAGTGGCGCACGCCGTCGAATGCCCCCACCCCGCGCTGGTCGAGCAGCAACCCCAGCTGCTCGTTCTTGCGGCTGGCGAGGCCCTGCACGGTCTCGGTGCCGGGCGGATCGGACGGCTGTCCTTCCGGTAGACGGATGCCACGACTGGCGAGGAACGTGCGCACGCCCTCGAGTCGCGGGCGACCCGCGATGTACGTCGGATAGTCCGCCTGCGGCCCGAACGGGGGGATCAAACGTCCGTAGTGCGTGTCGGCGCGTGAGGCGAGCAATTCGTCGAACGTCCGCGCCCAGGCCTCCCGATGCAGGCCGGTGCTGCCGACCAGCACGTCGTCCAGCTCGAACACGCACGAGCGCACGCCGGCCGGAAGCCCGAGCGCACGTCGTGCGCGCCCACGCGGCAGGAACGGCTCCGCGAGCTCGGTCGGGAGGCCCTCGTCGAGCGCGAACTGGCGCAGCTCTGCGGCAGCCGTCCTGTACTCCTCGCGGAGATGATGCTCGTGCGCCTCGAGCTCGGCGGGAGGCAGCACACCCTCCTCCGCACGGAGCGCCTCGCGGGCTGCGAGCAGCGCCTCGCGCCACCCCGACCGGAGCGAATCCAGCTCAGCGCGATTCTCGTCTGTGGTCGGCATACCGCAAGCATGAATCGAGCGCCGGCGCCGCGCATCGGGGCGATTCCGGACCCCGCGTGCCGACGACTACGGAGTTGCCTTCGCAGATGCCATCATGAACTCCATGAGCGGGCCCGCCGAGCCTCCCGGCAACTCAGAGGTGCTGCTGGTTCTCGAGCAAGAACGAGCCTCGATCGTCCGGACGGCATCCGAATCGATCCGCCACAGTCGGACGCGCTACGAGGCGGCGGGGACCGACCAGATCCGGCGTCGAATCGAGGCGCTGTACGACGAGCTGCTCGACGCTATCTCGAGCCACGACCTGGTCGGGATCGTCGACTACGCGCGACGGCTCGCTGCGGAGCGGTTCGAGTCGGGCTATGACCTATCGGCGGTACAGGGCGCGTTGAACGCGCTGGAGGAAGCGGCCTGGAACTGCCTCTGCGCCCGGCTGCCACCCGAGGAACTGGCGCTGGGGCTCGGGCTCGTGAGCACTGTCCTGGGCGCCGCCAAGGACGCTCTCTCGCGGGAATACGTCTCGCTCGCGTCTCGGACGCACGCGCCGTCCCTCGACATGCGCGCGCTCTTCACCGGCCACGCGGGCGCATGACCGGCGCATCAACGTCGGTGCCGACCCCGTCCCCTGCTCCGTAGTTCTCCCGATGCGGCCGGCCTGACTCGCACGGAATATCGGTGCATGTTCGACGCGGAGCATCGACGGGAAGATCTGCCGGTGGCATTTGAGACGGCCACCGCCGGAGACGCGATGAGCCGCGGCGTGCTGAGCTGCCCCTCGGAAACCCCGCTCCGAGTCGTCGCGCGGATGATGGCGACGTTCGGCGTTCATGCCATCTTCGTCTTCGAGCACGCAGACGAAGACGACGAGGCGCCGCAGCTCTGGGCGCTCGTCTCCGACCTCGACCTCGTCGCGGCCACCCAGCTCGACCTCGACACGATGACGGCCGGCGCGACGGCCGTGACCCCGCTCGTCAGCGTCGCGGCCGACAGCTCGATCGGAGAAGCCGGCAGCCTGATGGCGCAGTACGGGATCGCTCACCTGGTCGTCACCGATCCTGAGTCGCGTCGGCCGATCGGCGTCATCTCTACGCTCGACATCGCCCGGGCAGTCGCGGCCGACATCGGCCCGCGCGAGACCTTCGCCTCCGCCTGAGCGCCGCGCCCCCTTAAGCGCACCGGCCTCGAGCGCCCCGGGCGGCAACGACCAGGCCCGCGCGCCAGCCGGGCGCGCGCCCGCCAGCAGGTGGATGAACCGTGGTCAAGTCGACGCCGGCGGAGAACAGCACCCAAGCGATTATCGAGTTCGAGTTCCACATCTCCCCTGCGCGAAGCTCATCTCGACCCCAAGCCGGCGTCGGCACGTCGGCGACGACCTCGAGGGCGCGGCCTACGATCGCGGGGTCATCGCTCAGCCGCTGCGGGCTGTCGACTGCTTCGTCGACATCTGGAATGACGCCGTCACGCCAGCGACGGACCTCATAGCGGAACACACGCAGCCACCCGGCCGCGTGTAGACCGACAGGTCCTTCGGCGACGACGCCCCGCTCCCCGCCACGCGGCCACGCCGGGGCTTGCTCGATGACGAAGTTGCCCCCCGGCGTCGTCAGGGCAAGCGCTGAGTGGTACAGATCATCCGCCACCCGCCTTTCGAGCCGCGCCGCAACCGCCTCGAAGACCTTGCCGTTCAAGCGCACCGAGTGCCCGCCCGCGCCGAGTGGAAGCCAGTAGAGGTCGACGCTCGCGCTCATGGCAGCCATGCAGCGGCGCTCAGCAGACCTGCCGAGCATTCTCGTGCGCAAGCCGCTCCGCACGCCGTCTGATGCCAAGCAGCATCATGCGCTCCATCACGAGCGAGCCTCCATCGGGATCATTCCGACGCGGTCGCGCAATCGCGGAAGCCGAAAGCGATTGCGACTGAGCAGCCGCGTCCTGCCGTCACACCCCACAAGCACGAACGTCCATACCCAGTTGCCGTCGCCTGAGCGGCTGGCGAGAACGTGCTCTGGCTCGACGACCGCGAAGCTCATCCTGTTGGCGCCGTACCCGAACCCGTCACCGACCTGCGGCTCCTGGAACTCCGGCAGCACGCGGTCGGCGCTGTGCATGTTCAGACCCAGCAGGTTTTCGATCCAGTCGTAGGTGTAGGCCCCGCCGCCAGGCGACGGTCCCATCTGCGCGATCCACGGCCACACCGCAGCCGCCGGCGCATCGATCGTGATCGCCCGAGTGGCGACACCATCCGCATCTTCGAGCAACTCGTCGCCCGGAAGGGACGCCGCGGCTTCCTCGGAAGTGCCCCCCAGCCCAGCATCCAGGGTCGCACCCGGGCGCCAGTAGGCGACCGCAGCACCGCCCACCGCCGCTGCCAGCACTACTCGTCCCGCCGCGATTCTCACGATGCAGCTCCCCGTTCCTCGTTGCGCCGAGGTCGAGCATCACGGAGGCAGGCGGGGCGCGCATCGGTGTGCACCACAGACACGTTCCGTAGTCCGGCCGGATACAGCCTGGCTCTCCGGCTGTGCGTACTAGGGGATTTCCCGCAGGACAAAAGAGGGAAAGCCCCGCCACACTTCGGTAGCCGCCCGGATGGCGTCTGCCCCGCCGCCGCCGACACTGGGCTGAAATGGACCACAGTTCGGAAAGGAGTCGGGACATGCGCAAGGCATTCGAGATCGGAGGCATCGTCGCCGCGATCGTCCTAGTCGTCTTTGGCGTCGTCGCCATCGCGATGGGCGTCCAGGGCCGGAACACGGTCAACAGCAGCCTCCAGCACGAGTACATCGTCGGTTCGTCCGACATGACGCCGTCGGCGATCAAGGCCGAGGCACAGAAGGCCGGCATCGCCTCCGCGGTCAAGCAGTGGCCGACGAAGAGCGTCGCCAACCAGAAGATCGACACGGGCGCCAAGGCGCGCCTGATGGCCCAGTACATGCACATTCACGCCCTCGAGGCGACGGGCGGGTACACGTACGCCCAGATGGGCATCTACACGGCGAAGCCCGGGACGCCGAAGGCGCAGTTGATGGCCGGCGGCGGCACCGACAACACCGCGTTCGCCGCGATCGACCCCAACACCAAGCAGCCGCTGCAGAACGGTGCCCGGCAGGTGTGGGTCACCGAGACCGCGCTCACGGCTGCGCTCAACATGAGCTACATGGCAAGCCAGATCGCCTTGTTCGGGATCGTCGTCGGGATCGCCCTCCTCCTCACGGGGATCGGGTTCGGGATCCTCGCGGTCGGCGGGGCGCTCCGGAATCCGGAGACCGTCCTGAAGTCCGTGCGGCACCCCAAGGCCAAGACTCCCGCGGTGCCGGTGGCGTAAGCGCCCGACTCCACCGCAGGACAGTGAGGGCCGCTGTGAAGCGGCCCTCGCGCGTTCCGCGACGGTACGGGATAGGCCGTAACACGGATCCGTGGTCGCCACGACGCGTCCGGGCGGATCGCGGGCGACGATCCCGGCATGAACAGGCGACAGACGACACGGCTCTGTTCGCTCGAAACGGCCGTCGGCAATACCGCGTCCTGCCCGGAGGAGGCCTGCCCGTTCTGGGAGTCCGGCGGTGCCGCCCTGTCAGGGCGCTGCGCGTTCGAGCAACTCGACTTGGCTGCCGACCCCGCACTCGCACCCTGGCTGCTCGAGATCCGCGGGCGCCTCGAATCCGCGAGTACCTCAGCGAACGAGGAAGCAGAGCGCAGCCTCTTCCGCCACCTGCTCAACGAGTCGGCCGAGTAAGGGCAAGAGCCCAGCGTCGTCAGCCGGCCTCGAGGAGCCCGCGCTCGAGCGCGTAGGCGACGAGGTCGGCGCGGGTCTGCAGCCCGAGCTTCTGCATGATGTGCGCGCGGTGCGTCTCGGCTGTGCGCACCGAGATGTAGAGCGTCTTCGCGATCTCCTGGTTTGTGTGGCCGAGCGCGAGCAGGCGCAGCACCTCCCGCTCGCGATCCGAGAGCGGGTCGTTCTCCGCGAGCTTCTCCGCCTCGGCTTCCGCGGCGACGAGCCGCGCGCCGAGCTCAGGGTTGACGTAGCGACCGCCGCCGGCCACCTCGCGTACCGCGGCCACCACCTCGTTGTCGGCCGCCTCCTTGAGAACGTAGCCACTAGCGCCCGCGGCGAAGGCCTCGCGCACGTAGCGGGGCTCGTCCTGCATCGACAGGATGAGCACCTGGGCGTCCGGGTTCTCGTGCTTGAGCTGTGGAAGCGCATCGAGGCCGGTCTGCTCGGGCATGACGACGTCGAGCAGGATCACGTCGGGCTTCAGCGTCCTCGCCTGGAACACCGCGTCGCGGGCACTCCCCGCTTCGCCGACCGGCTCGATGTCCTCCTCCGCGTCCAGAAGAAGGCGCAGGCCACTGCGAACAACGGCGTGGTCGTCGACAATGAGGACCCGGATGCTCAGCTGAGAGGCACCTCCGCGACGAGCGTCGTGCCGGCACCGGGACGCGATTCGATCTCCAGGCGGCCGTCGAGCAAGGCGAGCCGCTCGCGCATCCCGAGCAGACCGACGCTCTCCGCGCGTGTCGCCTTCGGGTCGAACCCGGTTCCATCGTCCTCGATCACCGCGGCCACGGTGGAACCCCTCCGGGCGAGCGAGACGCTCAGGTTGCGGGCATGTGCGTGCTTGACGATGTTCGTGAGCGACTCCTGCACGACGCGATAGAGAGCCGTCTCCACCTCGGCGGGCAGTCGAGTCTCGCCGAGCGCGGAGTGGAAATCCACGCGAAGGTCCGTCTGCTCGGCCACCGACTCGGTCAATCGCTCGAGCGCGGGCACGAGCCCAAAGTCGTCCAGCACGGCCGGACGGAGCTCAACCGCCAGGCGACGTACGTCCTGCAGCGCCGAGACGACATGCTCGCGCAGCCCGGGCAGGGCTTCGCGCGCGGGGTGGCCTGCGAGCGCCTCCTCGAGCGGCTTCAATCCGAGCAGGATCGAGGTCAGCGCCTGCCCGGTCTCGTCGTGGAGCTCACGGGCGAGCCGCCCGCGCTCCAGCTCCTGCGCGTGCACGACGCGGCGCAGGGAGTCTCGCGCCACCCGCTGTGAGAGCTCGACGGCGACGGCGGCCCGGGCGGCAAACGTCTCGGCGAGTCGCAGGTCGGCGTCGGTGAAGCGGGGGTCCGGCCCCTCCTTGTCGTGAATCTCGATGACGCCGATCACGTGGTCTCGCGCGACGAGCGGCACCCACATGCCCGTGCGGGCGCCAACTCGCCTCGTAACCTCCTGGTGCACTTCGGGGTCGTCGATCACGGAGTCGATCCGCTCGCTGCGCCGGCGGGCGAAGACCCGGCCGCTCTTGGACTGCGAGCGCGAGATCGTCTCACCCAGCAGATCCTGCGCCGATTCGCCGGCCGCGGCCGCGAACCGCAGGTCCTCGCTGCCGCTCGGCAGCGCCAGCGCGACGACGCGTGCTCCGAGCAGCTCGCGCAGGCGGCGAACGATGAGGTCGAGCAGGCGCTCGAGATCGGTCTCGGTGGCGAGTGCGTTGCCCACCTCTTCCAGCGACTGCAGCTGGCGGGACCACCGGGCCGAAGCCTCGTAGAGACGCGCATTCTCGATCGCCACTGCAGCGTGGCCGGCGAGCAGCGTGGCGAGCTCCTCGTCCTCCTCGGTGAAGTCCTCTCCGTCCTCTTTCTCGGTGAAGTAGAGGTTGCCGTAGGCCACCCCGCGCAGCACGATCGGAACCCCGAGGAAGCTCCGCATGGGCGGATGTGCAGGCGGGAAGCCGACGGACCGCGGGTCCTCGGCGAGATCGTGCAGCCGCAGCGGCGTCGCGTCGCGGATCAGAACCCCGAGGATGCCGCGCCCACGCGGCAGCGAGCCGATCGCGGCGCGCGTTTCCGTGTCGATGCCGTGCGTCAGGAACTGCTCGAGCTGCTCGCCGCCGGCGTCGATCACGCCGAGCGCCGCGTACCGGGCGCCGGTCAGCTCCGCCGCCACAGCGACGATCCGGTGGAGCAGCGCGTCGAGCGACAGCTCGGAGCTGACGGCCAGGCTGGCAGCGAACAGCGCGCGCAGCCGCTCCCCACTGACGGAAAGCGAGTTCATGCGGCCAGCCTAACCCTCGGCCTCGCGTGCGGAAAAGCCGCAGCCCCGCTCAGCGGCACCGCCGATGGCGTCGGAGCAGCGCGCGACGAGACTGGCTGGGAAAGGAGGCGCAGATGAAAGCACTCGTGTACCACGGGCCGGGGCAACGAGCCTGGGAGGACGTGCCCGACCCGAAAATCCAGGCGCCTACGGACGCCATCGTGAAGATCGACTCCACGACGATCTGCGGCACCGACCTCCACATCCTCAAGGGGGACGTGCCGGAGGTGACCCCGGGGACGATCCTCGGCCACGAGGCCGTGGGTACCGTCGTCGAGATCGGCAGCGCCGTCACGACGCTCGAGCCGGGAGACCGCGTGCTCGTCTCGTGCATCACGTCGTGCGGCCGGTGCCGCTTCTGCAAGGAGGGCCACTACGGGCTCTGCACCGGCGGAGGAGGCTGGATCTTCGGACACCTGATCGACGGCCTCCAGGCCGAGTACGCCCGCGTGCCCTTCGCCGACACCTCGGTCTACAAGGTGCCGGAGGAGCTCTCGGACGAGCAGGTGCTGTTCCTCGCCGACATCCTCCCGACCGCGTATGAGGTCGGCGTCCTGAACGGACGCGTCGAGCCGGGCGACACCGTCGCGATCGTCGGCGCAGGCCCGATCGGGCTTGCCGCGATCATGACGGCGCAGCTCCACTCGCCGGGCCGCATCGTCGCCATCGACCTCGACTCGTCGCGGCTCGAGAAGGCGCTCGAGTTCGGCGCCGACGTGACGATCGACAACAGCCGCGAGGATGCGGTTGCAAAGGTGATGGAGTTGACCGGAGGCCTCGGCGCCGACGTCGCTATCGAGGCGGTCGGCGTACCGGAGACGTTCGAGCTCTGCACCGAGCTGATCCGGCCGGGCGGTCGTGTCGCCAACGTCGGCGTGCACGGTCACTCCGCCACGCTCCACCTCGAGAAGCTCTGGATCCGCGACGTCATGATCACGACGGGTCTCGTCGACACGACCACGACGCCGAAGCTCCTCAGGTTGATCGAGGCGGGAAAGCTCGATCCGACGCCGTTCGCCACGCACCGCTTCACGCTTGCGGAGGCGGAGGAGGCATACGACGTCTTCGGCGCCGCGGCCGAGAGCCACGCCCTAAAGGTCGTGCTCGAGGCTCCACCGGTCGGCCACGAGCTGCTCGAGCAGCACGAGGTGCCGGTCACCGCGTAGCCGTAGATCGAGGGCGGCGCCGCAGCTCGGGCGCCGCCCTCGTCGTACGTCGGGCTACGCGGTCCTCGTCAGCCGCGCGACCTTGCCGTTCGTCCGCTCGGCCGCGAGGACCGGCGGGACGACGAGCACGGGCCGGTGCGACCGGTGGCAGAGCGCACGGGCGACGCTGCCCATGAGTGCGGAGGTCACGCCGCCGTGGCCGTGCGTGCCGACCACGATGAGGCCGGCATCGACGTCTTCGGCTGCCTGCTCGAGGAGCGTCGCGACATCGGTCCTGCCGGAGCGGATCTCGAGTACCGCGTTGAAACCCGCTGCCCGGAGGTCCTGCACCTGGTCGGCGATCTTCTCCCGGATTTCCGGTTCGTCGGCGAGCAGCGGCTCACCGCCCACGCGGCCGGTGAGTAGCTGGTTCGCGTGCACGGCGACGATCCGCGAGCCGTGGATCTCGGCGAGCTTCCGCACGTGCTCGAGCGCGTTGTCGGCGAGCTCTGAGCCGTCGGTTGCCCACACGATCGTGTCGAACATGATGTCGTCCTTTCCTTGACAAGGCGATCGTCGATCCGCCCCGGCTCGATCGCATCGGCGGCCGCCCCGAGGCCAGGTGCGTGGTTTTCCGCAGCGTCCGGGTGGCCCTGCCCCGATGCCGCGGACGAAGCCGGCTCCGACACTGTGGTCATGGATCACGTCAAGGAGGAACCGATGAGCGACAAGAGACCCATCCTGTTCGCAACGGACGGCTCGCCGTCGGCCGCCGAGGCGCAAAATGAGGCGTTCGAGCTGGCGCTGGCCCTCGACGCTCCTTTGCTCGTCGTCTCCGTGGCGCATGCCGCGCTGCCGGCCGTCGGCTACACCGCGTACGGCTACTCGAGCGTCATCGCCGAGCTGACCCAGGCCGAGGAGCATCGCGTCGAGAAGCTCCTGGTCACGATCGACGAGGCTGCCCATGAGGCCGGCCTGCAGTGCTCGACCGTTGTCGCCGACGGATTCGTCGTCGAGGCGATCTGCCAGATCGCCGGCGAGCGAGGTGCGCAGCTGATCGTCGTGGGCTCGCACGGCTGGGGCTCCGCCCGGCGACTCCTGTCGGGCAGCGTCTCGACCGGGCTCGTTCACTCGGCTCCGTGCCCCGTGCTCGTCGTGCGGTCGCACGTGGAGGCCGAGGCGCGCGAGAGTGCAGCCGCGTGACCGCCAGAGCGGCAAACGCGGTCGAGGCAATCGATGTCGTACTTCGCGACGGGTCGACGCTCCGGCTCAGAGCGCCCACCGCGGAGGATGCCGAGGGGCTATCCGAGTTCTACGCCGGCCTCTCGGACCACAGCCGCTACCAGCGCTTCCACGGCTTCCCTGCGCTGGGGCCGCAGCTCGTCGACCCGGTGCTCGAGCCTGACTGGCAAGAGCGCGGCGCGCTCGTCGGGTCACTCGACGGCTCCATCGTCGCCCTCGCGAACTGGGTCAGGCTGCGCGACCCGCGCGCCGCGGAGGTGGCCTTCGCGGTCGGCGACGACTTTCAGCGCCGCGGCATCGGGACGCGCCTACTCGAACAGCTTGCCTCCCGCGCGGCGGAGGCCGGGGTCGAGGAGTTCGTGGCCGAGGTGCTGCAGGAGAACAGCGCGATGCTCGGCGTCTTCCGCGACGCCGGCTTCACGGTCACCCGCGCGCGCGAAGGCGGCGAGGTGGAGATCCGGTTCGAGATCGCCCCGAGCAGCGACTATCGCGAGCACGTGGCCGCGCGCGACCACGTCGCCGTGCGGGCCTCGCTCGAGCCGTTCTTCCACCCGCGCTCGGTTGCCGTCGTGGGCGCGTCGAAGCGCCGCGGCTCGATCGGCGGCGAGCTCTTCCGCAACGTCCTCGCCGCCGACTTCGCAGGGTCGGTCTACCCGGTCAACCGGAACGGAGACTCCGTCGCCGGCGTCCACGGCTACCGCGCCGTCGCCGAGATCGCGGAGGCGATCGACCTCGCCGTCGTGTGCGTACCGGGAGAGCTGGTGCTCGCGGCCGCGGCGGAGGCGCTCGCCGCCGGCGCCCGCGCGCTCATCGTCATCTCCGCAGGCTTCGCCGAGACGGGCCGCGAGGGTTCCGAGCGGCAGGAGGAGCTGCTCGCGCTCGTCCGCGACCACGGCGCACGCCTCCTCGGCCCGAACTGCCTCGGCATCGCCTCCTCCGCGGTCCACCTCAACGCAACCTTCGCGCCGCGCAGCTTCCCGGCGGGGAAGATCGGCTTCTCCTCCCAGAGCGGCGCACTCGGTCTGGCGCTGCTCGAGCGGGCAGAGGCAACCGGCCTTGGCGTCACATCGTTCGTGTCGGTCGGAAACAAGGCCGACGTCTCCTCCAACGACCTGCTCGAGTGGTGGGAGGACGACGACGCGACCGAGCTCGTCGTGCTGTACCTCGAGTCGTTCGGCAACCCGCGCGCGTTCGCCCGCATCGCGCAGCGGCTCGCGCGCCGCAAGCCGATCCTCGCTCTGAAGGGCGGCACCACGCGCGCCGGCATCCAGGCCGCGGGATCGCACACGGCCGCACTGGCCGGCTCGGACGCCGCGGCCGATGCACTCTTCGCGCATGCGGGAGTCATCCGTGCCCACACGCTCGACGAGCTGATCGACGTCGCCTCGCTTCTCTCGTGTCAGCCCGTGCCGAGAGGGCGGCGCGTCGCCGTCGTCACGAATGCGGGCGGGCTGGGGATCCTCGCAGCGGACGCATGCGAGGCGCTCGGCCTCGAGCTACCCGCGCCCAGCGAGAAGGCGCGCATGGAGCTCGCAGCAGTCCTGCCGACCGAAGGCAGTGCGGCGAACCCGATCGACTTGCTCGGCGGAGCGAGCGCGGAGAGCTTCGCCGCCGCGCTCCCGCCGGTGCTTGCAGACCCCTCCTTCGACGCCGCGATCGTCCTCTTCGTGCCGACCGTCGGGACGGACGAGGAGGCGGTGGGCGCGGCGATCAGCCGGGCCGCCGCAACCGCGCCGGACAAGCCCGTCCTCTGCGCGTTTCTCAGCGCGAAGGGCGCTCCCGCCTCGCTCCAGAGCGCCGCGCCCGTACCGGCCTTCGGCTACCCCGAGGCGGCCGCGAAGGCGCTCCGAAGAGCCGTCGAGCGCGGAGAGTGGCTGCGACAGCCGGCAGGAGAGGTGCCTGAGATCGAGCGCGACCGGGACGAGGCCAAGGCGGTCGTGCGAGAGGCGCTCTCGGCCGGTGGCGGCTGGCTCGATGCCGAGCAGGCGCGCCGCTTGCTCGAGGCATACGGAATCCCGCTGGTGCCGGAGCGTCTCGTTGCGAGCCCGCAGGCAGCCGTGGACGCTGCACGCGAGCTCGGCTTCCCGGTCGTCCTCAAGACGGGTACCCCCGGTGCGCACAAGACCGAACAGGGTGGCGTGGTCCTCGACCTCGGTGACGGGGCGGCTGTGCGCGCCGCGGCGGAGCGCCTGGGAGGGCCCCTCCTCGTGCAGCCCTACGTCCGCGGCGGTACGGAGCTGCTGGCGGGCGCCGTGCAAGACCCCGTCTTCGGCCCGCTCGTCGCGTTCGGCCCGGGCGGCGTGCTCGCCGAGCTGATCGGCGAGGCGCAATTCCGACTCGCCCCCCTCACCGATCTCGACGCGGAGGAGCTCGTCCGCACCGGCAAGGCCGGCCGCCTCGTCGCAGGCTTCCGAGGGACGCCTCCCGCCGACGAGGCGGCGCTCGTCGACCTCCTCCTCCGTCTCGCGCTTCTCGCCGAGGAGCTGCCGGAGGTCGTGGAGCTCGACCTGAACCCGGTACTTGCGCTGCCGGGCGGCTGCTTTGCCGTCGACGCCCGGGTTCGCGTGACGGATCGCGCCCAGCCGCGCCGCACGAAGAGCTGGTGACGGGATAACGTCGGCTCATGCGGGGATTCGACACCCGAGTTGTGGTGGAGCGCCTGCGCGGAGCGGGCGGGGGCTACGAGATCGTCCACGAGTCCCCCGGCCTGGAGCTCGGCGTGTACGTCCTCGTCGCACCCGAGCCGGACCGCCAGCAGCCGCACGAGGACGACGAGGTGTACGTCGTCCTCGAGGGCAGCGGCGCACTCGAGATCGAGGGCGAACTGGCCGACCTGCGCGAGGGCCAGGCGGTGTTCGTGCCGGCGGGCGCCGAGCACCGCTTCGTCGGCTACGAGCAGCTCGCGGTGCTCGTCGTCTTCGAGCGCAAACCCGCCTGATCCGCCCCCGGTCTACGGGGAACTCCCGAGCGCACAACGCGGTCTACACGGATTCCGCCGAGGGGGCGAGAGCCGACGATGGGGCGCATGCCACGCACCCAAGGAGCAATCATGAAGATCTCGACGCTCTCACTCGCGGTCGCCGCGACCATCTGCGCCGGAGCATTCGGCGTCGGACAGGCCCTGGCGACAACGACCCATCACGCGGCCACGCCGAAGACGCTGAAGATCGTCATGCACGATCCTGGCTGTCACTGGTTCATGGTCGGCGGGAAGTTCACGAAGACTGCGACGGCCAACGGCCACATCCGGCTCCTGAACGTCGACGAGGCGGCGCTGAAGGTGGCCTCGCACCACGGCATCAAGCAGATCCCGGTCCATCACTCGATCGTGGTCGGGCGCGGAAGCTACGTGATCATGATGGTCGGCCAGGCAGTGGACGACAATTACCTCAAGCTCGTCGTGCGCTAGGCGTCCGGCGGCGCCTCAGTCGATTGCGCGGCGGTAGAAGCCGCGCAATCCGACCGCCATGAGAACACAGACGGCGAAGAGGAGCACGACGAGGCAGATCCAGGGCCGGATGTGCGGCACCTCCGGCACGAGAGCTCCGCGCAGCGCCTCGCTCACGTAGGTCATGGGGTTGGCTGCGGTGACGACCTGGAACCAGCGGATGCTCGACAGCGACGGCCACGGGTACTGGCTGCAGCCGGTGAAGAGCAGCGGCGTGAAGACGAGCGAGAAGAGCAGGTTGATCCGCTGCGGCTGGACGAGCGTGCCGAGCAGCAGGCCGAAGCCGGCTCCGACGAGCGCCCCGAGCACGAGGCCCGCGACGAAGAGCGGGAAGCCGGCCCAGCGCCACGGGATCGAGCCGAGGATCAGGATCCCGACCGGGATCATGATCAACGTCGCGACGAGCGAGCGCAGGAGCGCGAAGAGCACCTTCTCGGCGGCGACGTAAGAGGTCGGCATCGGCGCCAGCAGCCGGTCTTCGATCTCCTTCGTCCAGCCGAACTCCGCCACGAGTGGGAACGCGAGCGTCTGCATCGCCGTGATCACCGCGGTGAGCGCGAGAAGCCCCGGAAAGAGCAGGTTCGCATACCCGTGCCGCGTGTAGCCGAGGCTCCCCAGCACCTTGCCGAAGATGAAGAGCAGGAACAGCGGCTGCAGGATGACCTGCGCGAGGAACGCGGGCAGCTCGCGCCAGGTGACGTACAGGTCGCGGTACAGCACCATCCGGAAGGCGCGCCACTGCGTCGCCCGCTCGACGGGAGGTGCGGCGATCGCGCTCAGATTCCCGCTCCGACGCCGGCCCAACCGGCGCCACCGCTCGTGGTGAGCTCCGTCGAGCCTACGCTCATCGCAGCGCCCGTCCGGTGAGGTGGATGAAGACGTCCTCCAGGGTGGGCGAGCCGAGCTTCACGTCCTGCAGTGAGAGCCCGTGCTCGCCGAGCACGGCAGCCGCCGGGGCGACGAGTAGCGCGGCGTCGCCCGTCAGGTAGAGGCGCACGCGTAGGGCCTGAGACTCGGCCGCTTCGGGAGCGCCGTTCGCAGCCGGGGCATGGATCGGCTCGACCCGGTCGATCCCCTCGAGTGCCGCCAGCGCCTCGACGACCGCTCCGTCGGCCGGCCGGTCGGCGGTGAGCTCGAGCGTCCCCTCGCCCCTGAGGTCGCCGATGAGGGCGTCGGGGGTGTCGAGCGCCAGCAGCTTGCCGTGATCCATGATCCCGACCCGGTCGGCGAGCAGCGCCGCTTCGTCCATGTCGTGAGTCGTGAGGATCAGCGTGACCTCCGAGTCGCGGAGCTCGCGGAGGCGGTCCCAGACGAAGAGACGCGCAGCCGGGTCGAGGCCGGTCGTCGGCTCGTCGAGGAAGAGGACCCGCGGGGCGTGCGTGAGGGCGCGGGCGATCATCACCCGCTGCGCCTGCCCGCCGGAGAAGAAATCCGGCTTGTCGCGGGCGCGATCGAGCAGGCCGAACTGCTCGAGCAGCTCGTCCGCGCGCCGCTCGCGCTCGCGCGCCGGCACGCCGTGGTAGGCGGCGTGGAAGATCAGGTTGTCCCGGATGGAGATCGACCGGTCGAGGTTGCTCCGCTGCGGCACGACCGCCAGCTGCTGCCGCGCGCGCACCGGATCCCGTACCACGTCGACGCCGCCGATACGGGCCGTTCCGGCGGTCGGCCGGACGCGGGTCGTCAGCATGCCGACGGTCGTCGTCTTCCCCGCCCCGTTCGGGCCGAGGAGGCCGAAAACCTCGCCGGGGGCGGCGGCGAAGGAGACGCCGTCGACGGCATTCACGGCTGCCTTGGGATAGCGCTTGACGACGTCGACGACTTCGACGGCGAGGCCCGCCGTGGCCTCCGGAACCGAGTCGGTGGGCACCACGAAATCGTAGGCATTCGAGACATTTCCCCAGCGAGCCGGAAGCTTCGGCACACTGCGCGCATGCGGCGCGGGGTCTGGCTCCTCATCGTCGGCGCGCTCGCAGCGGCGTTTGCAGCTGCGTCCGCGCTCGCGGACGGAACCACGACTCCAACGAGCACGACCGCCACCACCACGACGGCCGCGCCGACCTACGCGCCGCTCGCTTCATCCTTCCTCGGCGCCGGCTGCCTCGGTGCCGGCGCAGCGGCGATCGCGGAGCCGGGCAGCGGGGTGCTGGTTCTCGGCACCCCCGCCTCCGACCTCGGCCCTTCGGCCTATCCCGCGACGAGCGCCCCGGACGTCGCGTTCGGCTCTTCCTCGGGAAGCGGCTCGACGTGCAGTAGTGCGCACGTCACGCTCGAGTCGGTTTCGCTGTTCGGCGGGTCCGTGACCGCGACCAGCGTCACCGCGGCACACGGAAAGGGGACGGTGAGCGGCCTCGAGATCGACGGCTCGCCCGTGTCGCTGTCCTCCGGACAGTCCGCGCTCCTCGGTTACTGGGGTCAGCTCACGCTCGGCAGGACCGTCGACCGGCTCACGGCGCCGCTCGTCGTGCTGCTGCTCCGGCGCCACTGGTCGCTTCCGGCGGGAACGAACATCTTCGTGGGCTTCGCCGCCTCTCCCGGCGCAAAGCCGAAGCCGACGCACCCGTCTTCCGCGGGCACGCGGCAGAACGACGCGGCCCCGGTCGTCGCCGCTCCGAAGACCCATGCTCGGGCCGTACACGCGACGAAGGAGAAGAAGAAACGGCACGCGAAGAAGCCGGTGTCGCAACCGCTCACGGTGACGCCCCCGCTCGGCTTCAAGCCGTCGCACTACGTGTTCCCCGTGGACGGCGGCGCCGACTGGGGCGATACGTACGGCGCCAACCGCAGCGACGTTTCGGGCGGCTGGCATCACGGCGACGACCTGTTCGCGCCCCTCGGAACGCCCGTGGTCGCGGTCGCGAACGGGAAGCTGAGCCTCGTGGGCTGGAACGAGATCGGCGGCTGGCGGCTCTGGCTCACCGATGCCAACGGCAACTCTTTCTACTACGCCCACCTCGCCGGCTACTCCCGCTGGATCCTTGATCACCCGAACGTACGGGCGGGTCAGGTCGTCGGCTTCCTCGGGCGAACCGGGGACGCCTTCACGACGACTCCGCACCTCCACTTCGAGGTACACCCGAGCCAGACCATCGCGCTCGGCTACGACGGCGCGGTCGACCCCTCGGTCTACCTACAGAAGTGGCAGATCGTCCACGTGCCCGCGAAGGAGATCCCGCAGCCCGCGAAGCTCAAGGCGCCGGTCGGCACTCCCGCCCAAGAGGCGTCGGTCGTGTGGCACCAACTGCTCGTCGCCCGGCATCTGCTGCATGTGGCCAAGCCCGTGGTGTCCGCCGCGGGCATCCCACCTCTGTTCCCGTCGCCGTTGACGCTCGAGGCGTCGGGCGGCGCCCCGCTGCTGCCGATCGCGGGCAGCGGAGTGACCGCGGCATATGTCCCGGCGTCCCGAAACTACGTGCTGTGGCTGGTGGCGGGTGGCCTGGCTTTGCTCGGTGCTCTGTCCGTCGGCGCCGGAGCGTTCGCCGTCCGCCGGCGACGCCGGATCGCGGCCACCCAGAGCGCGAGCTAGTCCGACTCGTCCTGCCGGTCGCGCTCGCGCCGTTCCTCGACGGTGCCGTCGTCGACGGATGCGCCGCCCGGGCCGGCCATCGCCAGGTCGCCTTCCTCGACGACATCCCCGGGACCTGCGTGCCGGTATTCGTCGCTCTGGACGCCGCCGCGGGGATCGCCGGGCGTGTCGAGCGCGTGCACGTCACCCTCCTGCCGGGCCGCAGTGGGTCCGTCATCACGCTTGCCGAAGAGCCGCTTCCACATGGTCGGGATCTGCCCGAGACGCCGCTACACTAAGCCTCCGCCGGGCGCATTCGTCTAGTGGCCTAGGACACCGCCCTCTCACGGCGGCGGCACGGGTTCGAATCCCGTATGCGCCTTTCCAAGTCAAAGTTCGAAGGCGGCAAGACCGACAAGTACCCGTGGTCGCAGACGAGGATGAGCGACTCGTCGTCCAACGCTTCGTTCTTTAGACGCTCCACGCTCTTGCCGCCGCCATTGCCTTGCCAGATAGCACGGCGGTTCTGAGCTGAGCGGTAGCCGAGGCGTTACCTCGAACAATTATATCGCGTTATGATGTAATAGTGCAACCGCACACGCCGAGTTTCTCCCAGTCCGAGTTGAAGCAAGCAGCCGCACTCCACTCGGCCTTACGGCGCTTTCTTGCGAATACCAGTGAGGCCTCCACCGCCGCCGGCCTCACGTTGCAGCGCTACGACCTGTTGCTGGCGATCAAGACCGGTGACGAGGAGACATCGACCGTCAGCGAGCTTGCGAAGACGCTGTCGCTGCCGCAACCGGCTGTGACTGAACTCGTCAAGCGCGCCGAGGAGACCGGCTTGATCGAGCGGTCAGTGGGCGCCGACCGGCGAGTGTCCCTCTTGCACCTAACTGCGAAGGCCGAAGAACGGTTGACACAGGCGTTTGTGGCCCTTCGCGACGAGCGGCGCCAGCTACGCGAGGTGCTTCGTGCCGCCGATGCCCACCACGACCGACCCAAGCGATGACGGGACAGGCCGTGTCTGTTCCGAGGGCACGATCTGTCGCCCGGCTGCGGGATTGGCTGCGCGGAACGCCGGCCGGCCTGGTTGGTCTCGCGCTCATCGTCGGGGCGGGCGCGGGGGCCGGCGCCGTCGTCTTCCGCTACCTGATCCTTGCCTTCACGCGCGCGTTCACCGGGCACGACGACTACAGCGCCGCGGGCCGCGTTCCTTACGGGAACTTCCACGGAATCGGCTTCTGGTTCGTCGTCCTTGCCCCAGTGGTAGGCGGGCTGCTGTACGGGCCCCTGATCCACTTCTTCTCCCGTGAGGCGCGCGGCCACGGCGTGCCCGAGGTGATGCTCGCAGTCGCGGAGCGCGGCGGGCGCATCCGCCCACAGGTCGCCGTGATCAAGTCGGTCGCTTCTGCCTTGTGCATCGGGTCGGGCGGCTCGGTCGGACGTGAGGGACCGATCGTCCAGATCGGCTCCGCGCTCGGCTCAACCCTCGGCCAACTAACGCGCGTGCCGGAGTCGCGGCTGCGCGTGCTGGTCGCCTGCGGTGCTGCGGGCGGGATCTCTGCCACCTTCAACGCCCCCATCGCGGGCGTCTTCTTCGGGCTGGAGCTGATCCTGCGCGACTTCGAGGCGGAGTCGTTCGGAGTCGTCGTTCTCTCCTCGTTCGTCGCCAACATCATCGGACGCGCTGCCTTCGGCTCCAACCCCTTCCTCCATCTGCCCGCCTTTCAGCTGCACTCCCCCGTCGAGTACCCGCTCTACGCCGGCCTTGGTCTGGCTGCCGCCCTCGTCGGCGTCGTCTTCATCCGCGTCCTTTACGGGCTGGAAGACGCCGCCGACCGCATCTGGCGCGGGCCGGAGTGGCTGCGCCCCGCCGCAGGCGGGGTGCTGCTCGGGCTGCTGCTTCTGGCGCTGCCGGAGCTGTACGGGGTCGGCTATCCGCCGCTCGAGCACGCGATCCGCGGGGACTACGTCGTCTGGCTGCTGCTCGCGCTGCTCGCCGGCAAGATCCTCGCCACCAGCCTCACAATCGCCATCGGTGGCTCGGGCGGCGTCTTTGCGCCATCCCTGTTCATGGGCGCGATGCTCGGCAGCGCCTACGGCATGGGCGTCCATCACCTGTTGCCCGGCGTCACCGGGTCGGCCGGAGCGTACGGCCTGGTCGGAATGGGCGCCGTCTTCGCCGGCGCCGCACGCGCCCCGATCACCGCCGTGATCATCATCTTCGAGCTGACGGGCGACTACCGGATCATCCTCCCGCTGATGTTCGCGATCGCGCTCGCGGCAGGCATCTCCAATCTCCTCAGCGGCGACACCATCTACACGCTCAAGCTCCGCCGCCGTGGGATCGACATCGCCCGCGGCCGCGGCGCCAACCTGATGCAACTCCTCCACGTCGCCGACGCGATGCAGCCCCTCCCTCCCGCCGTCGCGGCCGAGACCAGCCTCAACGAGGTGATCGCCCGACTCGGCGAAGCGCCGACGGACGGCCTGCCCGTCGTTGACGCCACCGGCATCTACCGCGGCACGATCAGCTCCCAGCAAGTCGAAGAAGCCATGCGCGAGAACGCCCTGGACGCCACCGCCAGGGATCTCGCCCAGGACCTTCCAGCGCTGCAGACCGGCCAGACGCTCGAGCAAGCGCTCAGCACTCTGCTACGCGCCCGCTCCGGCCTTCCCGTAGCCACGGCCGACGACGCGCACCCGGTCGGCTGGCTCACCCACCTCGACATCCTGCGCGCGTACAACGCCCGCCTCCAAGAGGGAATCGACAAGGCCCGGCACGAGACGCCCACTGCGCGACGCACTCCGGCTACCGGCCGCGTCGGAAGCGCGCTCGCCCGCTTACGCGGCTACCGCATCGTCGACCTCGAGCTCGCTACGGAGGGGGCGCCCGTCGGCAGCCGCATCGCCGACCTCGACTGGCCGACACACTCCAGCATCCTCGCCCTCCGGCGCGGCGAACACACCCTCGAGCCGGATCCCGACGACCAGCTCCGACAAGGCGATCGGCTCACGGTCCTCGTACCGGCTTCGACCGCCGACGGGCTCGTCGACGCGATCACAGAAAACGGCGCAGAGAAACGATGAAGCTGTTCCGCCGCCCTCGGTAGGGGTCGCCGTGCAGGAGCGATCTGCGGAGGCTCTCGCCCGAATCCCGTATGCGCCTCTTCAGCTGCGGCCCGTCGGCGTAGAGTCGGGCGGTGCGCAAGTGGCTCCCGCTGATCATCCTCGCTTCGGCCCAGTTCATCATGGTGCTCGACTCGAGCGTGATGAACGTCTCGATCTCGCGAATCGTCGCCGACCTGAACACGACGGTCACCGGCGTTCAGAGCGCGATCACCATGTACACGCTCGTGATGGCAGCGTTCATGCTCGTTGGTGCGAAGCTCGGCGACATTCTCGGGCGTGACCGCGCCTTCGGCCTCGGCCTCGCGATATACGGGCTGGGCTCTCTCATCACGGCGCTCAGCCCGAACCTCACGGTGCTGCTGATCGGCTGGTCGGGGATCGAGGGGATCGGCGCGGTGCTGGTGATCCCGGCGATCGCCGCGCTGACCGCCGCGAACTACGAGGGCAAGGACCGCGCGTTCGCCTACGGGATGATCGGCGGCGCCGCGGGTGCGGCGATCGCCGCCGGGCCCCTGATCGGCGGCTACGTGACCACCACCTGGAGCTGGCGGTACGTCTTCGTCGGCGAGGTCGTGGTCGTGATCGCGGTGCTCGCCGTGCACCGTCGCATGAAGCGCGCACCCAAACCGGAGCAAGCGCCGAAGCTGGACTACGGCGGCGCCGCACTATCGGCGGTCGCGCTCGGAATGATCGTGTTCGGGATCCTGAAGAGCAGCACCTGGGGTTGGATCAGGCCGATCGCCGCGCCGGCGATCGGCGGTCACGAGATCACGCCGCTCGGGTTCTCGCTCGTGCCGTTCCTGATCATCGGCGGCTTCGTCGTTCTCGGTCGCTTCCTGGCCTGGGAGGAGCGTCGCGAGCGGCTTGGCCAGAGCACACTCCTCGACCGCGCGCTGTTGAAGATCGAGACGCTGCGCGCCGGGCTGTCGTCGCTCTGCGCTCAGCAGCTGATCCTGATGGGCACGTTCTTCGTCCTTCCGGTGTACCTCCAGGTGGTCCTCGGCTTCGACGCCTTCGAGACGGGCAAGCGGCTCTTCCCCATGTCCATCTCGATGCTCGCCGCAGCCCTCACCGGCCCGAAGTTGGCGGTGCGCTTCGCGCCACGGGCCGTGGTCCAGGCCGGCCTGTCAGCGATGGCGATCGCTGCGCTCGTTCTCGTCGGAACCATCGACGTGACGCTGAATGGGACCTCCTTCGCCGTCGCCCTCATCTTCTTCGGCATCGGCGCCGGGCTCCTCATGTCGCAGCTCGGCAACGTGATCATGTCCTCCGTTCCTCCGGAACAGACGAACGAGGCGGGCGGACTGCAGGGGACTGCGCAGAACCTCGGCGCGTCCCTTGGCACCGCGCTTATCGGCTCCGTGCTGCTGCTCGGGTTGTTGAACGGCTTCAACTCACGCATCCAGGACAACCCGGCTCTGTCAACCGGCGTGAAGACGCAGATCGCGTCCTCCACGGAGGACGGCATCCCGATCGTCACGACGGAGCAGGCACAGCAAACGCTGCTCGCCGCGGGGTTGACTTCGGCCGAAGCAGACGCTGTCACGACCGACTACGGCAACGCGCAGCTCAACGCGCTCAAGACCTCGATGCTCGCGGTCGCGCTCCTCGCGGTGCTCTCGCTGTGGTTCACGCGGGGATTGCCTGGAAGGCCCAAAGAAGCCGCCCAGCCCTGAGTACCGCGGCACTCGTCCGCTCGGGATGATGTCCCGCTGCCCTCGAGCGCCGACGCTTTGCCGTTGTGAGCGTCGATGCCGCCGCCGTGCCGGTCGAGGAGTCGAGCGGGGACAACCGCGTCGCGATCCTGCTCGCGATGGCGATGTTCGTGCTCGTCGTCGACACGTCGCTGATGAACGTGTCGATCTCGGCCGTCGTGCACGACCTGCACACGACCGCGAGCGGCGTGCAATCGGCGATCGCCCTCGAGGCGCTCGTCTCGGCCGCGTTCATCCTGATCGGCAGCAAGATCGGCGATCTGATCGGGCGCAAGCGCGCCTACACCCTCGGCCTGCTCGGGTACGCCGTCGGTGCGCTCTCGATGACCTTGGCGCAGAGCCTGCTCCCGATCGTCATCTGCTGGGCGATCATCGGGGGCCTCGGCGCCTCGCTGCTGCTCCCGTCGATGCAGTCGTTGATCCACGGGAACTTCGAGGGAGCGATGCAGCGCCGCGCCTACGCGCTCGTCGGCGCCTCCGCCGCGATCGCCGCCGCCGTCGGGCCGCTCGTCGGAGGCTTCATCACCACCTATCTCTCGTGGCGCGTGGCGTTCGCCGGTGAGGTCGTGATCATCGCGATCGTCCTCATCGGCAGCCGCCGCGTCCACGACGTTCCGTACACGGGGGAGCGCGGCGTCGACGTCGTCGGCGCGATTCTCTCTGCGCTCGGCATGGGCGGCGTCGTGCTCGGGATCCTCGTCTGGGAAGGGGGCGAGGGCCCGGTCGTCGCGTTGATCGCGGTCGGCCTGGTCAGCCTCGGCTCGCTCGCCTGGTGGCTGCGGAAACGCAAGCGCGAGGGGAAGCCGGCGCTGATCGACGCCGACCTGTTCAAGTCCAAGTACTTCCGCCTCGGGATCACCGGCCAGACCCTCCAGCAGATCTCGCTGGGCGGGATGATGATCGCGCTCCCGATCTACCTCCAGATGGTGCTCGAGTACAACGCGCTCGAGGCTGGGCTCTCCCTTGCGCCGCTCTCGCTGAGCATGTTCGTCGTCGCCCTCGTCGTGGGCCGGAAAGCCGGAGACAAGAGCCCCAGCAAGATCATCCGCTGGGGGTTCCTGCTGCTCGCCGCCGGGGTCGCGATCCTGATCCCGATCGTCCCGCGTGCCCACTCCGGCTGGTGGATGGTGATCCCGCTGCTCATCGCCGGCACCGGGCTGGGGCTCCTCGTCTCGCAGCTCAACAACTACACGCTGGCGCCCATCGAGCCCGAGCGCGTGAGCGAGGCGGCCGGCGTCAACTCGGCCGGCGGCTCGTTCGGGCTCTCCTTCGGCCTCGCCTTCGCCGGGGCGATCATGCTCGCCTCGTTGTCGCTCCTGTTCACGAGCGAAGCGAACTCGAGCAAGGTGCTCTCGTCGCGGCAGGCCGCCAAGGTGTCGAAGGCCTTGAACAAGAACGCCGAGGTGATGACGAACGCGCACCTCGACGCCCTGCTCGTGGGCACGCCGCCTCGCGACCACGCCGAGATCCTGCGCATCAACACGAAGGTGCGGCCGCAGGCGCTCCAGATCGCACTCCTCATCCCGCTGCTCGCGTCGCTGCTCGGGCTGCTGAACGGCTTCCGGATGACCCGGCTGCCCGACCCGGAGCCGTCGGCCGCAGCCGAGAGCGTCCTCGGCGGCTGAGGGCCCTTTGCGAATCGGCCGTGCGAGCGTAACCTCGTTCGGGGCGGGCCTCGGTCGCGGCCCCCTTCTCCGAGGCCCGCCCCTTGAACAATTAGACGTACATCCCGGCCAAGTTGTTCGGAGAGATCCGAGCCGTCCGTCTGCGAGTAGTAGAGAAAGCACCGACAGAGCCGGCCGCATACCCCGGCCGTGCTCTCCGACAGGGACGGTCATCAGTCCTCACAGCGGCCGTCCCACTCCTCGCAGGGGCGGCTGCCACGGCCATAGCGGTCGCCCCCACCTCCCAAAATCCCCCTTCCGGGGTGCCGCACGCGACTACAGTGCGGCCATGGGCAGGGGTCGTCGGGCAGCCATCGCAGCCGCCCTCGCGATCGCCGCGGTCGCTGCTGTTACGGCCGGCTGCGGCGGCGGGAGCAGCAGCGCCCTCGCGCTCGACCCGGTCGCGGCCGCCGCCACGAAGACGCAGCAGGCAGGCGCGGCACGGATCCGCTTCGCCCTTGCCTTCAGCGGCCCGCAAGTACAGGGCGGCAAGCTGCTCCGGCTGCGCGGCGCCGGTGTGATCGACGGCACCAGCGGCGAGCTGACCTTCGGCCTGGGCTCGCTCCTGCAGCAGGCCGGGATGCCTCAGGCCTCGATGAAGGAGATCTTCCTCCAACAGGACGGCGACTATGTCCTCTACGTTCAGCTCGGCATCCTCGCGTCGCAGCTTCCCGGCGGCAAGCACTGGATCGAGCTCGACCTCTCCAAGCTCGGCAAGTCGGCCGGCCTCGACCTCGGGAAGCTGCTGTCGGGGAGCCAGTTCCAGCCGAGCGACCTCCTCTCGATGCTCCAAGCCGACGGGGCCAAGATCGCGACGGTCGGACCGGAGACGATCGACGGCACCGCGACGACGCACTACCGCGTCCAGATCGATATGGCGAAGGCGCTGCAGGCCAAGGGCCTGACCAGTCCGCTGCTGAGCGGTCTCACCGCGCAGATGCCGGAGGTTCCCGAGGACGTCTGGATCGGCAAGGACGGCCTCGTGCGCCGGGTCCGCGTCTCCCTCGGTCTTGCCCAGAGCGGCCGGCCGGTACGGCTCGGGATGACGATGGATCTCTACGACTACGGGACCCACGTCACGATCGCGGCGCCGCCGAGCAGCGACGTGTACGACGCGACGCAACTGGCCCAGCAGGGCTTCGGCAGCACGCTCCACTAGCCCGCACTGCCGTTTTCGAGTCGCCGGCCGCGGGAAGGGTGCACGCGCCGTGCAGTCCCGCTGGCGCAGCTTCAAGAAGATCGTCCGGCTCTGGGTCGAGCTCTTCGACCGGGACAATCTCCTCACCTATGCGAGCGCGATCGCCTTGCGCAGCTTCATCGCGGCTGTCGCATGCACGCTCTTCGGACTGGGCATCCTCGGCGCGGCCCACCAGGAGGAGCTCTGGCGAAAGACCATCGGCCCCCAGATCGCGCCCAAGGTCCTCCCCGACGTCTTCGCCGGCATCGACCAGACGGTGAACCGCGTGTTCTCGTCTTCGACCGCCGCGCTGCTTGCGCTCGCGTCGGCGCTGGCCGTCTGGGAGGTGTCCGGCATCGTCCGCGCCGGGATCGGCGCGCTCGACGAGATCTACGAGACACCGGAGACGCGCCCGTGGTGGATCCGATTCCCCCTCTCCGCCGGCCTGGCGATCCTGTTCCTGGCCTCGCTGCTCGGAGCAATCACCGTGATCTGGGCCGGACATGTCTCGGGCGGCTGGAGCGTCCCGATCCTGATCCTCCGCTGGCCCGTCGCCGTCGCCCTCGTCGCATTCGCCTTCGAGCTGATCGTCCGCTGGGGCCCGGCACAGCACCGGCCACGGCGCTGGGCGAGCCTCGGCTCAATCCTCGTCGTCGTCGGATGGATCGGCGAGACATTGATCTTCGGCGCATACGTACGCTCGGTCGCCAACTTCCGCACCCCCGTCGGCAGCCTCGAGGTGTTCATCTTCCTCGCGACGTACTTCTACATCGCCGCCATCGTGCTGCTCGTGGCGATGGAGCTGGACGAGCTGGTGCGCCTCGACATGCAGCGCCCGCGAAACCGGCAGCAGCTCCTGCCGCTCGTCACGGGCGTCATCCGCGGCACCTCGTAGGTCGGGCACTCATCCCTGGGCGCGAGCCCGAGCGAGATTCCGCACGGTCCTGAGGAGGTCGTGGATCTCGAACGGCTTCGGCAGCACCGCGTCGGCCTCGGTCAGGCCTTCATCCGTGACATCGGCCGAGCCGGTGACGACGAGGACGGGGATCGGCGGCCGCCGCGCGTGGCACTCGGTGACCAGCACGTCGCTCCGCTGGCCGTGCAGGTGGACGTCGAGGACGACCACGTCGACGTCTTCAGCGGCGAGCGTGGCGCGCACCGTCGCGAGCGACTCCGCCTCGAGCACCTCGTGACCGTCGAGCTCGAGGTTGACCCGGCAAAGAAACCGGATCGACGGCTCATCGTCGACGACGAGGACCCGAGAGGGCGCCGCATGCCCCCCGGTATCGGCCATCGGCGCGAGTTTAACGGGCGTCAGGCGCACTCCGTACCCGCGGTCCGCGGGCGGTCGTTACCCCTTTGAAGTGGCAAAGGACTTCCCGCAGCACGGTCGCGGCGGGCGCGGCGGCCCAGGCACCGATTCCGCCGAGTTCCCTCAGCCGACCAGGCGCTTCCGGCGCCGCGCGTGGCTCGCGTTCCAGCGCGCCCTCGACCCGCTCGCGCTGCCGAAGCCGCTGCCGCCTATCCGGTCGCAGCCTCGGCGCCCCGCAGGCGGCTGAGCGTCGCCTCGTGACCGAGCAGCTCGATGCTCTCAAACAGTCCCGGTGAGATCTTCGAGCCGGTTACCGCGACCCGGATGGGCTGGAATGCCTGTCGCGGCTTCAGTCCCAGGCCGTCCGCAGCCGCGCGCAGCGCCGCCTCGATCGACTCCGCGTCGAACGGCTCGAGCCCCGCGAGCGCGTGTTCCGCCGCGGCGAGCATCGGTGCACCGCCGTCGAGCTCGGCCGGATCCGGCACGACCTCGTGGAAGAGGAAGCCGGCGAACGCGGGGAACTCCGACAGCTTCGCGATCTTCTCCTGCACGAGCGGGGCGGTACGTGCGACGAGCTCCGCATCCCAGTCGTAGCCGTTCTCGCCGAGCCAGATGATCAAGCGGTGCGCGTACTCCTCCGGCGACAGCTCGCGGAGGTAGACGCCGTTCATCCAGTCGAGCTTCTGGTAGTCGAACTGCGACGGGCTCGAGCTGACCCGTTCGAGCGAGAAGCGCTCGATCAGCTCGTCACGGCCCATCAGCGTCGTCTCGCCGTCGGGGGCCCAGCCGAGCAGGGCGAGGAAGTTGAGCATCGTCTCGGGGAGGTAGCCGGCGTCGCGGAACTCCTCGACCGCGTCCGCCCCGTGGCGCTTCGAGAGCTTCTTGCCGTCCATCCCGAAGATCATCGGGACGTGGGCGTAGACAGGCACTTCCGCGCCGATGGCGCGGATGATGTTGAGCTGCTTCGGCGTGTTGGGGATGTGGTCGTCGCCTCGGATGACGTGCGTGATCCCGTCCCAGACGTCCTCCATCGGCGAGGCGAAGTTGTAGGTCGGCCGGCCGTCGGAGCGGACGATCACGACGTCCTCGAGCTTCTCGTTCGGATACTCGATCCGGCCGCGCACCACGTCGTCCCACGCCGTCAGGCCCTCGTCCGGCATGCGGAAGCGAATGGCGCCGTCGTCCTCGTAGGCCTTCCCCTCGGCGACGAGCTGCTCGGCGACGCGGCGGCAGTCGTCCATCCGGTCGAGCTGGAACGTGTGCGGCCCGTCCCAGTCGAGCCCGAGCCAGCGGAGCGAATCCTGGATCTGGTCGACCGCCTGTGCGACCTCGCGGGAGGTGTCCGTGTTCTCGATCCGCAGTCGGAACTCGCCGCCCTCGTGGCGCGCGAAGAGCCAGTTGAAGAGGGCGGTACGCGCGGTGCCGACGTGGAGGAAACCGGTCGGGCTCGGAGCGATGCGGACACGGACGGCCATGCCGATAGCGTAGGCGGCCGTGCAGATCGGGGCCCACATCTCCTCCTCGGGCGGGATCGACAAGGCGATCGACCGGGCGGTCGAGATGGGTGCCGATTCCGTGCAGGTCTTCACGCAGAGCCCGCGCGCGTGGCGGCCGACGAATCACGATCCTGCGAGCTTCGAACGCTTCCGCGCCAAGCGTGCCGAGGCCGGGATCGGCGGCATCCTCTGCCACGCCGTCTACCTCACGAACCTCGCCTCGCCCGATCCCGTGACCTACGAGCGCTCGATCGCGACGCTGCGCAACACGACGCAGGTGGCATGCGCGATCGGTGCCGACGTCGTTTTCCATGTCGGCTCCCACCTCGGCAGCGGGCTCGACGCCGGCCTCGAGCACGTCGTACCCGCCCTCGAGCAGGCGCTCGAGCTCTGCACGGACGAGACCTGGCTCCTGATGGAGAACTCGGCGGGCGCCGGCGGCACGATCGGACGGTCGATCGAGGAGCTCGCGACGATCCACGAGCGGCTCGGCGGGCACCCGCGGCTCGGCATCTGCCTCGACTCCTGCCACCTCTGGGTGTCCGGCGTGGACGTGACCGATGCAGCGGTGCTCGACGCCTGCCTCGACGACCTCGACTCGGCGATCGGGCTCGATCGGCTGCGGGCGCTGCACGTCAACGACGCGGCGGCGCCGTTCGCCTCGAACCGCGACCGTCACGCCAACATCCTCGAGGGCGAGCTCGGCGAGAAGCTCGGCGTCTTCCTCTCGAACCCGCGCCTGCAGGGGCTGCCCGCGGTGCTCGAGACGGCAGGCCCGGAGAACCGCGGCCCGGACGCGAGCGAGATCCGCAAGACGAAGGAGCTACGCGCGCGCTGGCTGGCGTGAGAAGGAACCGTCACCGGTGGGTCGTGCTCGCTGCGGGGACGTTCGCGCAGGCGAGCTTCTCGGCCTCGTCAGTGGGGCTGCCGGCACTCGGCCCCGCTCTGAAGTCGCACTACGGGCTGACGCTCGGAGAGACCGGCATCGTGCTCGGGGCGATCGGGATCGGGATGCTCTTCACGCTCCTGCCCTGGGGGCTCGTCGCCGACCGCGTCGACGAGCGGTGGGTGATCGCAACGGGCCTCACCGGAGCCGCCTCCCTGCTCGCGGTCGCCTCCACGACACACACCTTCGGGACGGTCACCGGCGTCCTCGTCGGCGTCGGAGCGCTCGGGGCGAGCGTGAACGCGGCGAGCGGCCGGGCGATCATGGCGTGGTTCCCGGCCTCCGAGCTCGGTCAGGCACTCGGGATCCGCCAGACGGCGATACCGATCGGCGGTGCAGTCGGCGCCGTCCTCCTCCCGGTGCTCGCCTCGGTGGGCGGCACGCGCCTTGCCTTCGTCTTCCTCGCCGGCGCCTGTCTGACGGGAGCGGCCGTCGCCGCGGTCTTCGTTCGCGGCGGCGGAGGAGAAAGACGCGAGCCGGACATCGGCGACGTCTCCGGTCCCCTTCGCGACTCACGCATGTGGCTGCTCGGTAGCGGCACCGGCCTCTACCTGACGGCGCAGATCGGGATCACGGGCTTCGTCGTGCTCTTCCTCCACGAGCACCGCCACGTCTCGACCCACGCCGCCGCAGCGCTGCTCGCGACGATTCAGGTGCTGGCCATCGCCGCACGCATCGGCTCGGGGAGGATCTCCGACGAGCTCCGCAGCCGCCTGCGACCCTTGCGCCTGATCGGGATCGCGCTCGCGCTGTCGACCGCCGGCGTCGCAGCGGCCACCGACGCCCCGCTCGCGCTCCTCGTCCCGCTCTTCGTCGTCGCCGGCGTGCTGAGCATGGCGTGGAACGGGCTTGCCTACGCCGCCGCCGCCGAAATGGCCGGTGCGGCGCGCACGGGCGCCGCGCTCGGCTTCCAGCAGACGCTGCTCGGAGTCGTCGTCGCAGGCGCTCCTCCCGCCATCGCTCTCGTCGCGACCCACAGCTGGCGGCTCGCGTTCTTCCTTGCCGCGGCAGGTCCGGCGATCGGCGTCCTGATCCTGCGGCGCCTGCGCGAACCGGCTAGAAGTCCGCGACCCGCGCGAACACCCGGAACGTCGGCGAGCCTGCCGGCAGCTCAGCGAACTCCGGATTGAGGCAGCCGAGCTCGCTCTCCCGGTGCGAGAACGTCGCCTGCACCGCGGCGTCGCACATCGGCAGCGGCTTGCGCAGCGCGCGCACAGCGCCGAAGCCCTCGCGCGTCCGCTCCGCGGCGGCGAGCATCCCGACGTCGATCTCCGCCTCGAACACCTTCTGCAGACACCCCATGTACGTGTGGCCGTGCTCCCCGTACGCATAGGCGAACGGACACCCGCGCTCGAAGCATGACGCCGGGTAGACGACCTTCTCGCAGTGGACTGCGCAGCGCCGGCACTCGGCCTCGTCCTGCGGGTGCAGGGGGAGCGCGACGGTCGCTTGCTCGGGTGTCATGACCTCATTGTCCGAGCGGATGCAGGGCTGCGCAAGACTTGACAGCGAGCCGAAATCGAGCTAGTCGCCCGAGCGGCCCCGCGATCTTCCCCGTTACGCTAGCCGCCCGTGCGCCGCCGGCTTCTCTGGGGGTCGCTCCTCCTCGCACCCCTCACGATCGCGGTGGACAAGCTCACCTCCGCGGGCGACGTCACGCTCTTCGTGCTCGCCGCGATCGCCCTCATCCCGCTCGCGTGGCTGATCGGCGAGTCGACCGAGCACGCGGCGGAGCACACCGGGCCCGGCATCGGCGGCTTCCTGAACGCGAGCTTCGGGAACGCGCCGGAGCTGATCGTCGCCCTCTTCGCGATCGGTGCCAACCTGCCCGTAGTCGTGCTCGGCTCGCTCTCGGGGAGCGTGATCTCGAACCTCCTGCTCGTGTACGGCGTCACGCAGGTCGCAGGCCCGGACGGAGCGCGGATCGACCGCCGCTCTCTGCTCGTACAACTCGGCCTGGTCGGCGCGGCCGTCGCCGCCCTCGCGCTCCCGACCGCACTCGGCCACACCGGGCCCCCCGCGCGGCACACCGTCGTCGTGGCGTCGGTCGTGGTCGCGATCTTCCTCCTGCTGATCTACCTGGCCGTCGTGGGGCGCAACCTGCGCCGTCACCAGAAGCGCGAGCGCAACGAGCCGAGCGCGAACGCCTGGCCGCTGTCGACCGCGCTCGTCGCCCTCGCGGTGACAACCGCCGCCACTGCGTGGGTGAGCCAGATCCTCGTCGATTCGCTCGGCGCCTTCGCGACGGCGGTCGGGCTGAGCGAGTTCTTCATCGCCGTCGTGATCGTGGCCATCGTCGGCAACGCAGCCGAGCATGGCGGCGCGATCCTCATCGCGCGCAGCGGCAAGATGCGGCTCGCGAGCGAGATCGCGATCTCCTCGAGCGCACAGGTCGCGTTGCTCGTCCTCCCCGTCGTGACGCTCCTCTCCCTGCTCTCCACCCACCCGCTCGCCCTCGCGTTCCGCTGGACCGAGCTCATCGCCATGGGCGCCGCCGCGGTGGTCGTCGCCGCGGTGGTGTGGGACGGCCGCTCGTCGCGGCGAGAAGGCGCGTTGCTCGTCGTGGCCTACGTCGGCGCCGCGGTCGGCTTCTTCCTCGGGGGAGGCAGATGACACCTGTGACGATGGGGTAAAGACCCCTACCACCTCGGGGGCGAGTTCGACTACCCTCGTCGACATGGCCGTGAGGGAGGAGTCGAAGGACGAAGTCGCCATGTCCGCGAACGCGGCGGTCGAGGCGCGCGGGCTCGTACGCCGCTACGGCGAGGGGACGACCGCGGTCGAGGCTCTGCGTGGCGTGGACATCGACGTCCGCTCCGGCGAGCTCGTCGCCGTGATGGGCCCGTCCGGCTCCGGGAAGTCCACCCTCATGCACATCCTCGCTGGGCTCGACAAGCCCACCTCGGGGACGGTGAAGATCGCCGGCACCGAGATCACGGACCTCGACGACACGCGGCTGACACGGCTCCGCCGCGAGCACATCGGCTTCGTCTTCCAGTTCTTCAACCTCCTCCCGATGCTCGACGCTGAGGAGAACGTCCTCCTCCCCCTCTCGATCGCCGGCGAGAAGCCCGACAAGGCGTGGCTCGAGGAGCTGCTCACGAAGATGGGTCTCGACAAGCGGCGCGACCACCGGCCGTCGGAGCTTTCGGGCGGCGAGCAGCAGCGCGTTGCGATCGCGCGCTCGCTCGTCACGCGGCCGACCATTCTCTTCGCCGACGAGCCGACCGGAAATCTCGACTCCAAGACGAGCGGCGAGATCCTCGACCTGATTCGCGACTCGGTCGACTCGTACGGGCAGACGATGGTGATGGTCACCCACGAGGCGCGCGCCGCGTCCACCGCGGATCGGATCCTCTTCCTCAACGACGGGCAGATCGTGCGCGAGCTGGGCCGGCACGCCGAGCAGGCCGAGGTGCTCGCGGTGATGAACTCGCTCAGCTCGTGATCCGCGTCTCATTGAGAGGCCTGATGCGGCGCAAGCTGCGCACGGCGCTGACGGCGATCGCGATCGTCCTGGGAGTCGCGCTCATCACCGGCACCTACGTCCTCACCGACTCGATCAAGGGAGCGTTCGGCGGGATCTTCACCTCTGTCTACCGGGGCACCGACGCGACGGTGACCGGCAAGTCGGCTTTCAACCTGAGTGGCAACGGGACGACGGCACCGCCCTTCGACCAATCGCTGCTGCCGGTGGTGCGCGGCCTGCCGGACGTGGCAGATGCAGTCGGCGGCGTGGGAGGCAACGCGCATCTCGTCCTCAACGGCAAGGTCGTCGCCTTCGGCGGCGCACCGAACCTCGGCTTCAGCGTCGATCCGACACGGCCCGAGCTCAACACGCTCACGCTCGTCGACGGGAAGTGGCCGGGGCGAAACCAGGTCGTGATCGACCAGACGACGGCGGGCAAGAAGGACCTGAAGCTCGGCCAGGCGATCGGCGTGCAGGCGAATGGGCCGACGCTGCGCATGAGGATCTCCGGCTTCGTGCACTTCGGCGGCGCGGCCAGCCTCGGCGGCGCGACGCTCTCGGGCTTCGATCTCCCCACCGCACAGCGGCTCTTCCAGCGCATCGGGAAGCTCGACCAGATCCGCGCAAAGGCGAAGCCCGGGGTGACCCCCACTCAGCTCGCAAGCGAGATCCGCGGCATCCTGCCGCGCGGCACGCAGGTGCGAACCGGGCAGGGGCAGGCGAAGGAAGACGCGAAGGACACGGAGAGCTTCCTCAACTTCCTCCAGGACTTCCTGCTCGCATTCGGCGGCATTGCGTTGTTCGTCGGCGCGTTCGTGATCGCCAACTCGCTGTCGATCACGATCGCCCAGCGGTCGCGAGAGCTCGCGACCCTGCGAACGCTCGGCGCCACGCGACGCCAGGTGCGGCGCTCGATCGTGATCGAGGGCCTCGCGATCGGCAGCATCGCCTCGGTCGTCGGGATCTTCGTCGGTCTGGGCCTCGGAGTCGGGCTCTTCAAGCTGTTCGACGCCGTGGGCTTCACGCTCCCGAACAACGGGCTCGTCCTGCACACACGGACGGTGATCGTCGCGCTCGTCGTCGGGATCCTGGTCACGGTCCTGGCGAGCCTGCGCCCCGCGGTACGGGCGACGCGCGTGCCGCCGATCGCGGCCGTGCGCGAGGGGTCCGAGCTGCCGCCGGGACGTTTCGCGAAGTACCGGCCGGTCGGCTCGGCGCTCTTGACGGCGGGCGGCTTCGCGTTGCTCGTCTACGGCCTGTTCGGCCACGGTCTCGGGACGAAGCAGATCCTCCTCTTCATGGGCCTCGGAACGCTGCTCGTCTTCCTGGGCGTGGCCCTCCTCTCGGCCCGTTTCGCGCGTCCGCTCGCCTGGGTCCTGGGCGCCCCGGCGAGCAGGTTCGGCGGCGCAGCGGGCGCGCTCGCCCGCGACAACGCGCGGCGGAACCCGCAGCGGACGGCCTCCACCGCCTCCGCGTTGATGATCGGGCTCGCGCTCGTGACTCTCGTGGCGGTGATCGCCGCCGGGATCACGAAGAGCTTCCGCGGCGCCGTGAACGACCTCTGGGTGAGCGGCTACGCGATCACCGCGCAGAACAACTTCGACCCGATCCCGATCGCCGCCGGCAACGCGGCCGCCCGCACGCCCGGCGTTCAGGCGGTCGCGAACGTCCGCGGTGGCGACGCGCTGATCCTCGGGCAGGTGCATCAGGCGACCGCCGTGAACCCGGGGGGCGCGCAGATCTTCCACATCAAATGGCTCGACGGCGGCAGCAACGCGGTCATCGCGCGACTCAGGGCCGACGGCGCGTTCGTGGATAACAGCTTCGCGAAGACCCATCACCTGAAGATCGGCTCACCGCTGAAGCTGACCGCACCGACCGGCCAGACCGTGAACCTGCACGTGCTCGGCATCTTCAAGCCGCCCACAGGAGGCTCGCCGTTCGGGCCGGTGACGATCTCCGACGCGGCGTGGGACCGGATCTACGACGCGCCGCAGAACCTCTACTCGTTCGTCCGGATGCGCACGGGTGAGACGGACGCCAACAAGGCCGCCCTCGAGCAGCAGCTGAAGGCGTTCCCGAACGCGAAGGTCCAGACGAAGAAGCAGTTCATCGACAACCAGATCAGCGGGCTGAACGCGATCCTCAACGTCCTCTACGTGCTGCTCGCCCTCTCCGTCGTGGTGAGCCTCTTCGGGATCGTCAACACCCTCGTGCTCACCGTGTTCGAGCGGACGCGTGAGCTCGGGATGCTGCGCGCAATCGGGATGACGCGCGGGCAGGTGCGGCGCATGATCCGCTACGAGAGCGTCACCACCGCCCTGATGGGCGGCGTGATCGGAATCGCCCTCGGGCTCGTGCTCGGCGGGCTGCTGGCAGCGCGCGTCGACTTCATCGTCTTCGCGCTGCCGTGGCGGCAGGTGATCATCTTCGCGGTCGCCGCTGTCGTCGTCGGCCTGCTCGCGGCGATCTTCCCCGCGCGCCGCGCCGCGAAGCTGAACGTCCTCGAGGCGCTGCAGTACGAGTAGGAGGAGCGCACGGACGCTTCGCGTCCGTGCGCTGGGACAAGGAACTGCGCCAACGGGAGAGCGCGGTCTCCCGTTGGCTTCGTGCGGTAGGGCCTTTGTCAGGGCTGACGCATGGTTCGAGCCGCTCTTCCGTCGCGGGCGGACAGGCTTCGCGTGTCCGCCCGCGAAGATCCGGCGGCGTCGTAACGCACCGTTACGCCGCCGCCAGTGCCGCACGGGGGTTCGAAGCGTTCGAGCCGCAACCAGGCCTAGGGCCGGAGGCTAAGACCTCGCTTCAGCGGGGCTTAGCCGCAGGCCGAACCGCGCTCGCGCCGGCCTCCGCCGCGCGCGAGCGCACCGGGGAGCCATCTCGTCCAGAGCATCGAAAACCAAAACAGCACGAAGCGGGCCCGAGATCGCACTCTCGGGCGCGCGAAGTTCCGTCCCTCAGCGAGCGGGTGCCCAGCACCCGCGAGCTACGGAGCGCGCCACGGCCCCGGCTCGCGGGTAACCGGGTAGCCGGCCCAGATCATCCGCGTCACCGAGCCGTCCGCCGCACGCTCGATCCGCAGCGCCTCGCCCTGCTCGGACCCCGACACGGTGCGCCAGCGGTCGGGTGTCTCCTGCTCGAAGACAGACGACGGCTCCCAATCGAGCATCCCGTCGTAGCGCGACTCGAGCTTCCCCTCGCGCCAGCGGAAGACCACCCGCGTCGCCTCCATGAACCAGGCCCCGAGCAAGGGGACGATCTCGTCCGGCGGCGGCTCGCCGACGCGCCAAGGCTCGGGCGCGACCGGCCACTCCTCCACCGTCGTGCGCACGAGCCCGACCCCGAGCTCACCGAGCCCGGCCTCGCTCTCGTTCGTGAGCGCCGCGGCGACGACTTTCTCCTTCGGCGAGAAGAGGAGCACCCCGATGAAGCCGGGCATCGAGCCGCCGTGACCGGCGAAGATCCGCTCGCCGTCGCGGCGAAGCCCGAGGCCGAGCCCGTAGCCGGACAGCCAGCGCTCGTGGTCGTCGATCACCTGCACCGTCCGCATCTCCTCGGCGCTCCTCTTGGCGAGGATCGACTCGTCCGGATCGGCGAGGAAGGCGCCCCAGCGGCAGATGTCGCCCACCGTCCCCCAGATCTGACCCGCGGAGGCCCACGCGCCGGTCTCCACCCCGACCGTGTCCCAGACGCCGTCGGCGTACGGCTGCGCGAGGTAGCCCTTGGCCGCCGGCGGTTCCGGCTCGAAACTCAGCCGGGTCAGTCCGGCCGGCCCGAACAGCCGCTCGCGGACGTACTCCTTGTAGGGCATGCCCGAGACACGCTCGACGACGATGCCGAGCAGCGCGTAGGCGAGGTTGGAGTAGTGGAACCGGGCTCCCGAAGGCAACACCAGCTCGGCCTGCGCGAGCGTCTCGAGCAACTCGTCCGGCTGCGCGAACCGCAGCGTCAGCCACGAGTCGTTCTGCGTCTCGCGCTGCAGACCGGAGGCATGGGAGAGGAGCCGGCGGATCGTCGGTCGGTGCGCGGCGCCCTCCACGTGCCGGTCGAGCGTGTCCTCGAGGTCGAGCTTGCCCGCGTCGCGAAGCTGCATGATCGCGGCCGCCGTGAACGTCTTCGTGATCGAGCCGACCCGGTACTGGGTGTCCGGCGTCGCCTCGAGGCCCGACTCGACGTCTGCCACGCCGAGTGCCGTCTCCCAGACGAGGTCGCCGTCCCGGAAGACGGCCGCGGCGATGCTCGGCATGCGCTTCTCGCGCTGCTCGACGCCGATGAGGCGGTCGAGCTTCGCAGCGAGACGCTCAGGCGTGGACAGACAGCACCTCCTGCATCCACTCGATCGCCTGCTCGATGTCCGCGTCCCCGATGTCGAGGTGCGTGACGGCGCGCCGCCAGCCCGGCCGGAGACCGCCGACGCCGACGCCGCGCTCGAACAGCCGCTCGCTGAGGCCGGGCTCGTCGGGAATCGGAACGAAGTTCGTCTCGACGGTCGCGGGATCGATGCCGATCCCCTCCGCGAGCCGCCTGGCGCGCGCATGGTCGTCGGCGAGCCGCTCCACGTTGTTGTCGAGCGCGTAGAGCATGGCGGCGGCGGCGATCCCCGACTGGCGGAGGGCGCCCCCGAAGAGGAACTTCCCCTCCCACGCCCGCTCGATCGTCTCCGCCGGCCCCGCGAGAATCGCGCCGAACGGGCAGCCGAGCCCCTTGGAGAAGCAGATCGTGACAGTGTCCGCGAGCGTTCCCCATGCCGACGGCTCGACGTCGGCGGCAACGCTTGCATTGAAGAGGCGGGCGCCGTCGAGATGGACGGCGGCGCCCCGGGAACGCGCCGCGTCGGCCGCCGCGCGGAACTCGTCGAGCGGCCAGACCCGGCCGCCCGAGCTGCGATGGGTGTTCTCGAGCACCAGCACGCTCCCGGGCCCGAACTCGTCGAGCTCCTCGATCTGGTCCGGTGTCGGCCTTCCCGCCTCGGCGACCAGGCCCTGCATGACGAGGCCGGAGTGGATCGCCGGGCCTCCCCACTCATAGATGAGGACGTGAGTCCGCTCCTCGGCGACGACCTTGCAGCCGGGCCGGGTGAGCACGCGCAACGCAGCCTGGTTCGCCATCGTCGCCGTCGGGAGGAAGAGCGCAGCCTCGTGCCCGAGCAGCACCGCCATCCGGCGCTGCAGCTCGTTCGTCGTCGGATCCTCGCGCTCCTGTTCGTCGCCGACCTCGGCGGCCGACATCGCCGCCAGCATGCCCGGGGTCGGCTTGGTGACGGTGTCGGAGCGGAGGTCGATCACGAAGAGGACGCTACCGTAGCCCGATGGACCTGGCCCTCCTCGACCAGACGCTGCGCGAGCGCGGCGAGCCGGCGTTCCGGGCCCGCCAGGTGTGGGAGTGGACGGCGCGCGGCTCGGAGGGCTACGACGCGATGACGAACCTCCCGCTGGCCCTGCGCGAAGAGCTCGCCTCGGCAGTTCCCTTTTCGACGCTCTCAGTCGAGACCGAACGGGAATCGCGCGACGGCACGGTCAAGACGCTCTTCCGCACCGGCGACGGCCACCCGGTCGAGGCGGTGCTGATGCGCTATCGCGACGGCCGCCGTTCACTCTGCCTCTCCTCGCAGTCGGGCTGCCCGCTCACGTGCACGTTCTGCGCGACGGGAGCGATGACGTTCGGGCGCAACCTCACGGCCTCGGAGATCCTCGACCAGGCACTCCACTTCCGGCGCGTCACCGAGCTCGATCATGCGGTGTTCATGGGGATGGGCGAGCCGATGCTCAACCTCGACGAGGTGCTCGGAGCCGCGCGGCGCCTGCCGGCGCTCGGGATCACGCATCGGCGGACCACGATCTCGACCGTCGGCTGGGTGCCCGGCCTAAGGCGCTTCGTGGACGAGGTGGACGAGCCGATCCGGCTCGCGCTCTCGCTCCACGCGCCCGATGACGAGCTGCGGTCGCGGATCATGCCGGTCAACGACCGTTACCCGGTCGCCGACGTCGTCGCCGAGTGCCGGCGCTACGTGGACGCCACGCGACGCCGGGTCTTCGTCGAGTACGTGATGCTGGCCGGCGTCAACGACGCGCCGGAGCAGGCACGTGCTCTCGCCGAGCTCCTCGGCCGCGACCACTTCAAGGTCAACCTGATCCCCTACAACCCCTGGGCTGCAAGCGCCGGCGGCCAAGCCGCCGGCGCGCGGCCGAACACCCCGCCGACGGCGGCGGGCGGCTTGTACGAGGGCTCTTCGCGTGAGCGGATCGAGACATTCCGGCGGGAGCTCGAGCGCGCCCGCGTGCCCGTCACGGTGCGCCTCACGCGCGGCCGGGACATCGAGGCCGCCTGCGGCCAGCTCGCGGCCGCGCCACGCGTCAGACGCCGCTCGGAGCCTCCGTCGCCGCCGGCACCGGCTCGGACTCCTGCGCGGGATGCTCCTCGAAGCCGTACTTGACGATCGGACGCCTCGCCGCCCGGACCTCGTCGAGGCGCCCGACGGGCCGGTGGTGCGGCGCTTCCTTCAGCACCTCGGGCTCCTCCGCCGCCTCGCGGGCGATCGCGAGCATCGCGTCGCAGAAGGCATCGAGCGTCTCCTTCGCCTCGGTCTCCGTCGGCTCGACCATCAGCGCCTCGGGAACGATGAGCGGGAAGTAGATCGTCGGCGGGTGGAAGCCGTAGTCCATCAGCCGCTTCGCGACGTCGAGCGCCGTGCAGCCGTGCTCCCTTTTCAGGCTCCTTGCGGAGACCACGAATTCGTGCATGCAGAGGCGGTCGAACGGCAGGTCGTAGGACTCCTTCAGCCGCGCGAGGACGTAGTTCGCGTTGAGCACGGCCGCCTCCGACATCTCGCGTAGCCGCGGCCCCCACATCCGGATGTAGGCGTACGAGCGGACGAAGACGCCAAACGGGCCGGTGAAGCCGCGCACCTTGCCGATGGTCTGCGGCCGGTCGTAGTCGAGAGCGAAAGTGCCGTCCCGCCGCACGACGGCCGGCACCGGCAGGAACGGCTCGAGGATGTCGCGCACGGCGACCGGCCCACCCCCCGGGCCGCCGCCGCCGTGCGGCTGCGAGAACGTCTTGTGCAGGTTGATGTGGACGATGTCGAAGCCCATGTCGCCCGGGCGTGAGATGCCGCAGACGGCGTTGAGGTTCGCGCCGTCGTAGTACATGAGCGCGCCCGCGCCGTGGAAGATCTCCTCGATCTCCTCGATGTTCTCGTCGAAGAGGCCGAGCGTCGACGGATTCGTGAGCATCAGCGCGGCGGTGTGCTCGTCGACCTTGCCGCGCAGGTCCTCGACGTCGATGTTCCCGCGTGCGTCGGTGCGGACCGGCGTGAGCTCGTAGCCCGCCATCGTGACCGAGGCCGGGTTCGTACCGTGCGCCGTGTCCGGGATCACGACCTTGCGCCGCTGCTCGGCCTCGCCCCGCGCAGCGAAGTAGGCACGGACGAGCAGGAGCCCGGTCAGCTCGCCCTGCGAACCGGCAGCCGGCTGGAGGGACACTGCGTGGAGCCCCGTCACCTCGGCGAGGATCTCCTGCAGCCGCCACATCAGCTCGAGCGCGCCCTGCGCCCCGTCCTCCTCCTGCAGCGGATGGAGCCGCGCGAACCCCGGTAGCGCCGCGAGGCGCTCGTTGATCCGGGGGTTGTACTTCATCGTGCAGGAGCCGAGCGGATAGAAGCCCGTGTCGACGCCGAAGTTCCGTGTCGAGAGCTCCGTGAAGTGGCGAACGAGCTCGAACTCCGACACCTCGGGAAGGCGCGGGGGCTCGCCGCGGCGGAGCTCTTCCGGGACCTCGGCCGGCGGAAGGCTCTCGTAGCTCGGCAGCGACGACGCGCGCCGGCCAGCTTGGGACTTCTCGTAGAGCAGCTTCATCCGACTACCTCGGCGAGCACGTCGGCGAGACGGTCGATCTCGGCCGGAGTCCGGCGCTCGGTGACCGCGACGAGCAGGACGTCGTCCATCCCTTCGTAGTCGCGGCCGAGCGCGTAGCCGGGATGGACACCCCGCTCGCGCGCGGCCGAGACGACGTCGCGTGCGTTTCGTCCGACACGGACGACAAACTCCTTGAACGTTGTCTGCTTGGCAAACGCCGGCTGCAACCCCGCCCGCTCCTCGAGGCGCTGCTTCGCGTACGCGCCGAGCGACAGGCAGGTCTCCCCCAGCTCGCGCAGCCCCTGCGGCCCCAACCACGTGAGATAGACGAGCCCGCCGAGCGCGAGCAGGGTCTGGTTCGTGGTGATGTTGGAGGTGGCCTTCTCCCGCCGGATGTGCTGCTCCCGGGTCTGCAGGGTGAGGACATAGCCGCGCTCTCCCGCGGCGTCTACCGTCTCGCCGACGATGCGTCCCGGCATGCGGCGGATGAAGTCGTCGCGGGCCGCGAGGAAGCCGTAGTGCGGGCCGCCGAAGGACGGGAAGTTCCCGGCCGCCTGTCCTTCGCCGAGCGCCAGCGCAGCTCCGTAGCGGCCCGGCGCCTCGAGCACGCCGAGCGACAGCAGGTCGACGTGCGCGATCGGCAGCGCGCCGGCCTCGGCGGCTCTCGCAACGAGATCCGGTGCCGGCTCGAGGCAGCCGAAGAAGTTCGGCTGCTGGAAGATCACGGCCGCTGCATCCACGGCTGCCCGCTCCAATTCGTCCGGGTCGGTCGTCCCGTCGCGGTGCGGCACCTCGACGATCTCGAGCCCGAACCCGACGGCGTACGTCTTCACGACCTGCCGCACCTGGGGATTGGTCGCCTCGGTGACGACGATCTTGCTGCGGCCGGTCGCGTGCTTCGCGACGTAGCACGCATCCGCCGCAACGGTCGTCCCGTCGTAGCCCGACGCATTCGAGACGTCCATCCCGGTCAGCTCGCAGATTGCGGTCTGGTATTCGAAGATCGCCTGGAGCACGCCCTGGCTCATCTCCGGCTGGTACGGCGTGTAGGCCGTCAGCAGCTCGCCGCGCTGGAGAATCGTGTCGACGACCGCCGGCACGTAGTGGTCGTAGATGCCGGCGCCGAGGAAGGACAGCTCGCGACTCGCATCCGCGTTCTTGTCCGCGAGCGCGGCGACGTGCGCGAAGACCTCCTGTTCGGACAGCGCCGGCTCGAGCTCGAGCTCGCGCCCGAGGCGAACCACCTCCGGCAGATCACGGAAGAGCTCGTCGATCGAGGCGACGCCGATCGTCGACAGCATCTCCTCCCGGTCGGAGTCGGTGATCGAGAGAAACGGATGGGTCATTTCCGCTCCCGGGGCCGGCAAAGCCGGCGCCTCCGCTCCCTGGTGAGCTCCGTCGAGCCTACGCTCACTGATCTGCCAGCAGCTGCCGGTAGGCGTCGGCGTCGAGGAGGGCGTCGACCTCGGCGGGGTCGGCGAGGCGGATGCGGAGGAGCCAGCCGGTGCCGTACGGATCCTCGTTCACCGTCTCGGGCGCGTCGACGACCTGCTGGTTCACCTCGAGCACCTCCCCGGAGAGCGGCGCGACCAGGTCCGAGACCGCCTTTACCGACTCGACCTCGCCGTACGACTTGTCCTTCGTCACGTCCGAACCGGACTCGGGCGGCTCGAAGTGGACGAGCTCGCCGAGCGCGTCGGTGGCGAACCACGTGATTCCGAGCACGGCCTCGTCTCCCTCGATGCGCGCCCAGTCGTGCTCTTCGTGGTACTTCAGATCGTCGGGATAGCTCTCGGCGGCTGCCACTCAGTCCTCCCTCTTCGGCCCAGAAAAGTGCTGCGCACTTTCCTGGGATCCCGGTTTGTAGATCGGCTTCTTGACGACCCGCGCCCTGCGCGGTCGGCCCCGGACGTCGATCGTCAGCTCTGTCCCCGGCTTCGCCTGCGAGGCAGGCACGTATCCCAGGCCGATCCCGGCTTCGAGCATCGGCGAATGGGTGCCCGACGTGACCTCGCCGCCGCCGTCGATCGGCATCCCTTGGCGCGGCACGGCCTTGTCCTCCATCACGAAGGCAACGAGCCGACGCTCTGGCCCCTCCGCCTTTACGCGCCGCAGGATGTCGGCTCCCTCGAAGTCCTTGTCGAGCGCGCAGGCCCAGCCGAGACCCGCGGAGATCGCGTCCGTGTCCGGCCCGATGTCGTTGCCGTGCAGCGGGTAGCAGACCTCGAGACGTAGCGTGTCGCGCGCGCCGAGGCCGCACGGAACGGCCCCGCGCTCGAGCACTGCGTCCCAGAGCCGAACCGCGTCCTCGCTCATGCACAGCAGCTCGCAGCCGTCCTCGCCGGTGTAGCCGGTGCGGTTGACCATCACCTCGATACCGTCGAGCGCCGACTCGGCGAACGTGAACGGCCGCGCCGGCGGCAGGCCGAGCCGCTCGATCGCGCGCGGCCCCTGAACGGCGAGGAGCGCGCAGTCGTCGGAGACATCGCGAACGTCCGAGCCGGGGATCTCGCGCTCCTTCAGCCAGGTGTAGTCGGTCTCGCGGTTCGCCGCGTTCACGACGAGGAGGTAGGAACACTCGCCGACCCGGTAGACGATCAGGTCGTCGACGATTCCACCGTCCTCGTTCGTCAGCAGCGTGTACTGCGCCTCGCCCGGCGCGATCCGATCGAGGTCGTTCGAGAGCGCGCCCTGCAAGAGCTCGCGGGCGCGCGGCCCCTCCACCTCGAGCTCGCCCATGTGTGACACGTCGAACACGCCGGCATCGGTCCGCACCGCCCGGTGCTCGGGGATGACGCCCGTGTACTGCACTGGCATCTCCCAGCCGGCGAACGGCACCATCCGCGCTCCCAGCTCGATGTGCCGATCGTGCAGCGGCGTGTGCAGGAGCGTCTCGGGCATGGCCACGGCCGATCCTAGTTTGTCTCCGCGCCGCCCCGGCTCAGTCGAATGCGCTCAGAAATCGAGCTCAGAACGGAGCCGCCCCGACTCGTCCAAGAGAACGGGCCGGGGCGGCGGACCGGGTCGTGGGGTTGACTCGTTACGGTCAACCCTGTTGAGGGCACGCACAATGTGCCCCGTTTCGACAGGTCCAAACCTGCCGCGCAAGGGACGGGAAACGCCGCTACTCGCCGCGCAGGAAGGACGGCACGTCGAGGGCGTCTTCGCCCTGCTCCGGACCGCCGGACGGAACGGTGACCGGCGCCTCCGCGGTGCCGCGGCGGCGGCGGCGCTGCGCGCCGAAGCCCGTGGCGATGACCGTCACGCGGATGTCGTCTCCCATCGCCTCGTCGATAACGGCGCCGAAGATGATGTTCGCGTTCGGGTCCGCTGCGCTCGTCACGACCTCCGCCGCCTCGTTCACCTCGAACAGGCCGATGTCGGGGCCGCCGGTGATGTTGAGGAGGATCCCGGTTGCGCCGTCGATCGACGATTCGAGCAGCGGCGACGAGACCGCCGCACGGGCTGCCTCCGCCGCGCGGCTGTCTCCGCTCGCGGTTCCGATGCCCATGAGAGCGGATCCCGCGTCGCGCATGATCGTGCGTACATCGGCGAAGTCGAGATTGACGAGCCCGGGGACGGTGATCAGGTCGGTGATGCCCTGGACGCCCTGGCGCAGGACGTCGTCGGCCATCCGGAACGCGTCCACAACCGTGGTCTGCTTCTCGACCACCTGGAGGAGCCGATCGTTCTCGATCACGATCAACGTGTCGAGCTTGTCCCGGAGGCTCTCGATTCCCTGCTCGGCCTGCTGCGCGCGCTTCCGACCCTCGAAGCCGAACGGCTTGGTGACGACGCCGACCGTCAGCGCACCCAGCTCGCGACCGATCTCGGCGAGAATGGGTGCGCCGCCGGTGCCGGTTCCGCCGCCCTCCCCTGCGGTGATGAAAATCATGTCGGCGCCCTTCAGCGCCTCCTTCAGCTCGTCGCGACTCTCCTGTGCGGCTGCGCCCCCCACCGCGGGATCCGCGCCGGCGCCGAGGCCGCGGGTGGCCGCCGACCCGATGTGGATCTTCACGTCGGCGTCGCAGACCATGAGCGCCTGCGCGTCGGTGTTGACCGCGATGAACTCGACGCCCGAAAGGCCGGCGTCCACCATCCGGTTGACGGCATTCGTCCCTCCGCCGCCCACACCCACGACGCGGAGCAGGGCGAGATAGTTGCCGGCAGCGTCACTCGTGCTCATATGAACCGAGCCTGAACCTTCAGTAGAGGATTGGGACCGTTTTCAGCACGACGTCCCGCAGCGTACGTGCCCTCTGGCTAAGTGTCAACCAGAGGCCGAGCCACTAACCATCAACCTCTACTAGACCTTTGTGGAGCGCTGATCAAGGGTGAGCCGAACCCCGACACGGGTTGGCCGGGCACGCTGACGTCGAGGAAGGTCGAGCCGGTCGGCACGACCGCGAGCGCCCGCTCCGCCACGGTGACCTTGAGCTTGACGTTCTCACCGTCGCCGAGGAGCAGCTGGAGGCCCGATCGCAGGTGGAACACGAGCGCGCCGTCCGAGTACGACGCCGTTGCGACGCGGGCGCCGAAGGTTCCGGCGAGCCCCACGGCCCTGGCGGCCACGCCGGCCTCCACTCCGGAGAGCTGGGTGCCGTTGGCCACTGTCGTGCGCCCGGAGACCCAGATCCGCGGCAGGCTCGGGTCGGCCCGGGACGGGAGACGCTCGATCACGCGGCCGCGAACCGAGACGAGCCAGCTGTCGGGGCCGCGACGCAGGACTGCGGCCGGGCGCTCGGGCACGACCGTGATGCGCAGCGTGTGTGGGAACACGCGGTCGTAGCGTGCTCGCATGACTGTCGGCAGCGAATCGACCCTGCGCGCGACGGCCGAGCCGTCGAGGCCGACGAGCGGCGTTCCGACGAGCGACGCGAGGGCATGATGGATCTGACGCGCAACCCGGGGTGAGCCTCCCTGGACCTCGATGCGGCTGATCGCGAAGAGTGGCGTCTCACGCGCGATGCCGTACGCACCGAGCGCGAGCGCGAGGATGCCTGCGCCGATGGCGAGCGACCGCCGAGAGGGAGCGAAGCGGACGAGCCGTGCCCCGACGGGCAGCTGGGTCCATTTCGCCCGCCACGGCGGCGTCACGGCCTCCAGGCGCGCGACGGACCGAGGGGAACGGGCCTTTGCAGGCACCTCTCGATGTTCGTCGCAGGAGCGGCTGCTCCTACAGCCCCGGCAGCACGAGCTCGCCGAGAAACTCCACCTCGTGCTCGAGCCGAGCCCCGAACTGCTCGTGGGCGCGCCGTCGCGCCTCGGCCATGAGTGCGAGGGCGTCCCTCGTCGTCGCGCCGTCGGCGTTCTCGATGAAGTTCGCGTGCTTCGGCGAGATCTGGGCCCCGCCGATCCGGTAGCCCTTGAGCCCGCACGCCTCGAGCATCCGGCCCGCGCTGAGCTCGTGCTCGGGGTTCTTGAAGACGCTGCCGAAGGTACGCCGATTCGTCGGCTGCGCCGCCTTGCGGCGCATGTTCAGCTCCCGCACCTCCGCCTTGATCTCCTCCGGCGGCCGCGGCCGCAGCCGCAGCTCGGCGCGCAGGACGACCTGGCCGTGCCGGAGCTCCGAGTGCCGGTAGCTCAGCCCGAGCTCCAGGGGGGTCAGCCAGCCGCTGCCGTCGGCCGTCGCGACCAGCACGCGCTCCAGCACCCCTGCGAAGTCGCCGCCGTAGGCGCCGCCGTTCATCCAGACGCCACCCCCGATCGTGCCCGGGATCGCGCAGGCAAACTCGAAGCCGCCGAGCCCGGCCGCACGCGCGCGGTGCAGCGCGACCGCATTCGCAGCCCCGCCGCCTACACGCAGGACGTTTCCCTCGACCTCGACCTCCGCGAGCTCACCGCCGAGCTTGAGGACCAGCGCATCGACGCCCTCGTCGGCCGCGAGGAGGTTCGAACCGAGGCCGACGGTCGCGCCGCCGAGCGAACGCTCCCGCGCCCACTGCAAGAGCTCCTCCACCTCCCGCTCCGACTCCGGGCGACCGAACGCCCGCGCGGGTCCCCCGGTGCCGAGCGTCGTGAAGCGGGAGAGCTCGACTCCCTCCTCGATCTTCACGCCAACGCCTCCAGGATCAACGGCGCGGCCCGGTCGACGTCGCCCGCCCCCAGCGTCAGCACCGTGTCACCCGGCCGCGCCCAGCCGGCGACGAGGCGGGCGGCGTCCTCGAGCTCCGGCGCCCAGCCCAGGCGCATGCCGGGACGGAGACGGGCGAGCTCGTCGACGATCAGCCGCCCCCCCACTCCGGGCACGGGCTCCTCGCGCGCGGGATAGATCTCCGTCACGCACGCGCCGTCCGCCGCGGCGAGCGCCTGCGCGAAGCCGTGCGCGAGGTGAAGCGTCCGCGAGTACAGGTGTGGCTGGAAGAGCGCGAGGAGCCGCCCGCCGTTGCGGATCGCAGCGAGATCGGCGGCGAGCTCGGCCGGATGATGCGCATAGCTGTCGAGCACGGCTACGCCGCCCGCCTCGCCTCTCGGCTCGAGCCGGCGACCGGCTCCGCGGAACTCGGCGATCGCGGCCCCGGCGTCCTTACGAGGCACGCCCGCAAGCTCGAGCGCCGCGAGCGCCGCCGCCGCGTTGCGCCGATTGTGCTCGCCCGGCACCGCAAGGTCGAGCGCCACGGGCTCGAGCTCCTCGGCGCGCACGACGTGCGGCACGTCGCTGCAGCCAGTCCTCGAAGAACGCGTCGAGCTCTGCCCGCGAGACGAACGTCGTGTGATGATCGAGGTCGACGTTGAGGAGGACGGCGATCTCCGGACGCAAGGCGGCGACCGAACGGTCCGACTCGTCCCCCTCGACGACGAGCCAGCCGGAGCCGGCGCGGGCGTTGCCGCCGAGCTGCGGCACTTCCCCGCCGATGAGGAATGCCGGATCGAGGCCCAGCCGGTCGAGACAGAAGGCGATCATCGCGCTCGTCGTCGTCTTCCCGTGCGCTCCGGCGACCACGATCGAGCGCCGCAGGGAGACGAGCTCGGCTAGGAGGTCGGCGCGTGGACGGCCTTCCACGAGTCCGGCAAACGCCGTCGAGACGTACGCATCCCAGCCGGGCGGCGGCGGCGGAGGCGCCGGGGAGATCTCGAGGGCGACGCCGGCGAGATGCCGCAGGTACGGCGTCTCGCTCCGATCCCAGCCCGCGACCTCGGCGCCCCACGCCCGCGCCAGGAGCGCGTAGCCGCTCATGCCGGCGCCGCCGATCCCGGCGATCCAGATACGCCTACCGGCGAGCGGCTGCGAGGGAGACGAGCTCATCCGCGATCTCCTCGGCTGCATCGGGTTTCGCGACCGCGCGCATCGCCATCGCCATCGCCGCGCGCCGGTCCGGATCGTCAAGCAGCTCCTCGACGACGTGCGGAGCACGCGCCGCCTCGGATTCGGGCACGACCACCGCTCCGTCCGCGTCGGCGAACCAGCGGGCGTTCTTCTCCTGGTGGCCGCCCGTCGCAAAGGCGCCCGGGACGAGCACCGCGGGCAGTCCCGCCGCGGCCAGCTCCCAGACCGAGCCACCCGCGCGCGCGAGCGCTACGTCAGCCGCGCCGTAGGCGACGCCGATCTCCTCGATGAAGGGCCGCAGGATGTAGCCGGGCCGCGAGACCCGGTCGTGCAGCTCGGGGTAGTCGCGCTCGCCGCAGAGATGGACGACGTCGGGGCCGTTCTCGGCCCAGGCGTCGAGCGCCAGATCGTTGAGGAGGCGAGCGCCGAGCGAGCCGCCGAAGACGAGGACGACCCGGGCGTCGACGGACAGCCCGAGACGGTTGCGCGCCTCGGCACGTTCGACCGGCCGCGACGCAGCTGGAATCGGCCGTCCGACCGCGCGGTACTTCTCGCCGTGCAGGCCGAGCGGCAGGGCGAGAAAGACGCGATCCGCCAGCGGCGCGGCGAGCCTGTTCGCGAGCCCGAGATGCGCATCCGCCTCGGTGAGCGCGCACGGGATCCGGCTCAGCCGCGCGGCCAGCACCATCGGTCCCGCGACGAATCCGCCGGCGCCGAGCACCACGTCCGGCGCGCGGCGGCGGAGGATGCGGAGACAGGCGACCGGCGCCGCGAGGGCCTGGCGCGTTGCGCGAAGAAGTGCGGGGCTTGGCCGCCGAGGCAGCCCGGAGACGGCGAACGCGTCGAACTCGTAGCCGTGCTCAGGAACGAGCCGCGCCTCGACGCGATCCGGCGACCCGGCGAACGTCACCAGCGCGTCCCGGCGTCGCAGCGCCTCCGCGACGGCGAGTGCCGGCGCGACGTGTCCGACCGTCCCTCCGGCCGCGATCAGGAACCGCAGCTGCCGCTCGTCCGCCATCGCCACGGGCGATGTTAAGGAGGATCCCGACCCCCGCGAGCATCACGACGAGGCTCGAGCCGCCGTACGAGACGAACGGAAGCGGAATCCCAGTCAGGGGGGCGACGCCGATCGCGGCGGCCATGTTGATCGCCGCCTGCCCACAGACGAGCGCCGTGATCCCGGCGGCAAGCCGCTTCGCGAACGGGTCGCGGCAGGAGATCGCGAGCCGGATGCCGGCGTAACCGAAGGCGGAGAAGGCCGCGACGAGCAGGATCACGCCCACGAGCCCGAGCTCCTCGCCGACGACGGCGAACATCATGTCCGTGTGCGCCTCGGGCAGGTAATGGAGGCACTCGATGCACTGTCCGAGCCCGCGCCCGAAGACACCGCCGGAGCCCATGCTGATCAGCGCCTGGACGTTCTGGAGGCCGGCGCCGGTCGGGTCCTTCCACGGGTCGAGGAACGTGAGGAGGCGGTCGCGCCGGTACGGCGACGACCAGGCGGCGATCGCGGCCAGCCCGAACACGAGGCCGTAGGCGCCGGCGAGGAGCGGCAGCCGGGTCCCGGAGACGAGCAGGATCGCGCCGACGACGAGGAGCAGGGTGAGCGCCGTGCCGAGGTCCGGCTCGACGAGAACGAGCACCGCGAAGAAGAGGACGAGAAGCCCGATCGGCCGCGCGAGCTCTTTCAGCGTGCGCGGCGGCCGGTTGCGCGACAGGTAGGCGGCCGTCCAGACGACGAGCGCGAGCTTCGCGAGCTCCGACGGCTGGAAGACGAACGGGCCGACTGCGATCCAGCGGCGCGCGCCGTTGACGCGCTCGCCGACGGCGAGAACGCCGAGACAGAGGATGAGCGCGGTCACGACGAGGGTCGGGGCTAGCGCGCGGAGCTGCTCGAGATCGAGCCGGGAGACGACGAAGAGCAGCGCGAGGCCGACGATCACGAAGACCACCTGCCGCTCGACGAAGCCGAGCGGGTTGGCGTTGCCGAGCGCGGCGGATCCCGAGGTCGCGCTGTACACCATCACGAGCCCGAAGAGGACGAGCGCTGCCGTGACGAGCAACAGCAGGTTCCATTCGAACTGGAACCGCTTCGCGCGTCCCGTCGTCAAGTCAGCTCCTCCACGAGCCGCCGGAACGCGTCGCCTCGCTCCTCGAAGTTCGCGAACTGGTCGTAGCTGGCGCAGGCCGGGGAGAGGAGAACGACGTCCCCCGGCTCGGCGTCTGCTGCGGCGCGCGAGACGGCCGTCGGGAGATCGCCCGCTCTCACGAAGGGACGCCCGGCGGCGTCGAGGGCGGTGGCGAGCTCGTCGCTCGCGGCGCCGACGAGATAGATCGAGCGGACATTCTCCGGCAGATCGCGGGCGAAGGGACCGAAGTCCTCGCCCTTGAGGGAGCCGCCGAGGATGAGCCGAAGCGGGGCGTCGTAGGCGGCGACGCCGCGCGCCGCGGCGGCGGTGTTCGTCGCCTTCGAATCGTTGACCCAGCGGACGCCGTGAAGCTCACGGACGAGTTCGAGCCGGTGCGGCACGCCGGGGAAGGTGCCGAGCGCCTGCGCGATGGCGTCGTCCGCAATGCCCGCGGCACGAGCTGCTGCGGTCGCAGCGGCGGCGTTCTCGCGGTTGTGGCGGCCCGGAATCAGCGGCTCGGCGGGGAGCAGGTCGTCGGCGGAGAACTCGATCCCTTCGAGCCCCGAGCCGCGCGGGACTACCTTCGCGTGCGCGCGCTCGAAGATGCGGAGCTTCGCGGCGCGGTACACGTCGAAGGTGCCGTGCCGGTCGAGGTGATCCGGCTCGAGGTTGAGGAGGACCGCGACGTCGCAGGCGAGCGTGTGTACGTCCTCGAGCTGAAAGCTCGAGAGCTCGCAGACGATCCACGAGTCGTCCGCCGCCGCCTCGGCGGCGTCGGTGAGCGCGCGGCCGACGTTCCCGGCCACCTCGACCGGGCGGCCGGCGGCGCGGAGAATCACGCCGAGCAGCTCGGTCGTGGTCGTCTTGCCGTTCGTGCCGGTGACCCCGATGAGCCGCGCGCCGGGTGGCAGAAGGCGGTAGCCGAGCTCGACCTCGCTCCAGAGGTCGATTCCACGTTCACGTGCGGCGGCGACGAGCGGCGACTCCGCCGGCACGCCCGGGCTCTTGACGACGAGATCCACCCCTTCCAGCAACGCCTCCTCCTCCGTTCCGAGTCGGAGTTCGACGCCGAGGTCGTCGAGCCTGCCGGGATCGGCATCGAGAGACCGGTCGGCGGCGACGACGTCTACCCCGCGGCGGGCGAGCGCACCAGCTGCTGCGCGGCCCGAACGGGCAAGGCCGACGACGAGCGCCCGCCGCGGCAGCCATGCCTCGTCGGGAGAGGGCTCCTGCATCCTCAGCGCAGCCGGCCGCTGACGACGGCCTCCCCGGCGACTTCCGCCATCTCGACCTCCTCGAACCCGGTCGCCGCGAGCGAGCGTGCCAGCTCCTCGCCCGCCGCCGTCTCGGGCTCCGCAAACGAGATTCGCCCGCCGGCGGACAGCACCCGCGCGAGCTCCTCCGCGGCTGCGACGAGCGCCCCGTCGTCGGTCACGATCCGGCCGAGCGCGGCCCCCACCGAGCCGTCCGGGAGCGGCAGCACGGGCGTTGACCCGACCAGGTACGCCACGCCGCTGGCTCCTGCGGCGTGCGCCTCTCCCAGAAGCTCCTCGAGCTCGTCCACCTGCGACCGGACCACGTAGACCCAGCCGTCGCCGATCCGCTCGTGCGCGCCGAGCGCGAGGGGTCCGCCTCCGAGCACGAGCACGTCCTCGTCCGGCTCCAGCCGCGCCGCGTCGAGCAAGGCACGCTCAATCTCGCCCATACTCATCGCTGGCCGAAGTAGTAGCGGTAGTAGAGGGCGAAGCCCACGGCGCAGAGCAGCCCGGCCACGATCCAGAAGCGGACGGTGATCTTCGTCTCGGACCACGCCTTCATCTCGAAGTGGTGGTGGATCGGCGCCATGAGGAACACGCGTCGCCCGAAGCGCTTGAACGAGAACACCTGGATCATCACCGACAGCGCCTCGATTACGAAGATGCCGCCGATCAGGAGGAGCAGCACCTCGACCTTCATCATGATCGCGAACGCGGCGAGCGCGCCCCCGAACGCCATCGACCCGGTGTCTCCCATGATCACGTCGGCCGGGAACGCGTTGAACCAGAGGAAGCCGACCGCGGCCCCGATCAGGGCGGCCCCCGCGATCGCGAGGTCGAGCTTCGTCAGGTTGCGGTGCCCGGCGGGCCCCGACCGGACGTACGAGACGACGTTCATCGCCATGAAGGTGAAGAGAGCGATGATCCCGGTCCCTGCGAGGAGCCCGTCGACGCCGTCGGCGAGGTTCGTCCCGTTCGCGGCCCCCGCGATGACGAAGAAGAGAAAGACGTACCAGCCGTAGGACAGGGGCACCGTGATGTCGATGACGGGAACGTAGACGTCGGTGCTCAGGTGCAGGTGGCGCGCGACGATCGCGACCACGAGCGTCACGCCGGCGAGGAGCACGAGCTTCCAGCGCCCCGACAGCCCGAGCGACCGCTTGTGGGTGAGCTTGATGAAGTCGTCCAGGAAGCCGATCGCCCCGCAGGCGAGGGCTGTGAACAGCACGGTCAGGGACTGCAGCCTGTAGTGGCTGACCGGCAGGAAGGCGACGGTCGCCGCGAACAGGATCAGCAGCCCGCCCATCGTCGGCGTCCCCTGCTTCGCGAAATGGTGTTGCGGGCCCTCCTCCCGGATGTGCTGCCCGAACTCGTTGCGCCGGAGGAACTCGATGAACCTCGGTCCGATCACGACCGAGACGGTGAGCCCGACGGCGGCGGCGATCAGGACGCGGATCACGTGCCGGCTCCAAGCGCGTCGGCAACGACCTCCAGGCCGACCGAGCGCGACCCCTTGACGAGGATCGCGTCGCCGGGCCGGACGAGACCGAGCGCGACCTCCACCGCCTCCGCCGCAGTGGGGACCCACTCGTGCGGCCCGTACTCCCGGGCCAGTGCGCCGACCCCGAGTACGAGGTCGACGTTCTCCGCCTCCTTCCCTATCTCGCGGTGGTAGCGCGGAGCCTCGGGCCCGAGCTCCGCCATCTCGCCGAGGATCGCAACCGTCCGGCGGCCTTCCGCGCGCTCGAGCAGATGCACGAGCGCCGCCCGCATAGCGACCGGATTTGCGTTCCAGGCGTCGTTGATCAGCAGGCCGCCGCCCGGTAGCTCCGTCTCCTGCGAGCGCCAGACCGAGAACGCAACCTCCACCGGTTCCTGAGGAGGCTCGACCCCGAGCGCTTCCGCCGCGGTCAATGCCGCGGCCGCGTTCGTCGCCTGGTGCCGCGCCGCGAAGCCGAACACGACCTCGCCGCCGTGCCAGCGCACGTGCGTGCGACCCTCGCGGATCTCTGCTTCGGGCGGGCTGAACCGACGCACGTCGAGCCCCTTCGGCACGAAAGGCTCCAGTTGCGGCGCGTCTTCCGGGAGGACCGCAACGGCACCGGCTGGGAGCTCGTCGAGGAGCTCCGCCTTGGCGCGGGCGATGTTCTCGAGGCTCCCGAGCTGCTCGAGGTGGACGGGTGCGATCGACGTGATCACGCCGAGGTGGGGCCGCGCGACCCGGGCGAGATCGCGAATCTGGCCGGGCGCACGCATCGCCATCTCGGTGACCACCACCTGCGTCTCGGGCTCGATCCTGCACAGAGTGAGCGGCAGCCCGATCTCGTTGTTGAAGCCGTGCGCCGCCGCGACCGTGTTCAGATGAGGCCGCAGGAGCGCGGCGAGGATGTCCTTCGTGGACGTCTTGCCCACAGAGCCGGTGATCGCCACGACCCGAGCATCGCTACGGGCGCGGACGGCACTACCAAGCGCGGCGAGGGCGGCGTGCGCATCGTCCGGGACGAGAGTGGCCGCGGCGCCCCTCCTCCGAGCGTCTTCCAGGAACGCCTCGCCGCCCGAGACCGCGACGAACAGGTCGCCCGGCCGGATCCGGCGCGAGTCGACCTCGACGCCCGTCACCTCGTCCGTGGCGCCCTCGACCTTCCCCAGCGAGAGCGCCCGCACCTCGGCGAGCGGCAGCGGGATCAGGTCCGCGTCTCCCCTCCGGCCGCCTTGTGCGGCCGGGAATTGCCGCTGGGCGTCGGCGGCTTTGCGGCCGAGGCTTCCAGCACCAACGCCTTCAGAGCGTCCTTCGCCGCCTCGCGGTCGTCGAAGGGCACCGTGTGGTCGGCGAACTCCTGCCCCTGCTCCGCGCCCTTGCCCGCGATGAGGACGACGTCGCCGGGCCGTGCCAGCTCGATCGCGCGCGCAATCGCCGCAGTCCGGTCGAGCTCGACCTCGGCCTCGCCGTCCGCTCCCGCCACGATCTCCGCCGCAATGCCCTCCGGATCTTCGCTCCGCGGGTTGTCGGAGGTGACGATCACGACGTCGGAGAGCTCGGAGGCGAGCCGCCCCATGACGGGCCGCTTGCCGCGGTCGCGGTCACCGCCGGCACCGACGACGCAGATCACCTGCTTCCCGCCGGCGAGGGCCCGTGCGGCGCGCAGCACGTTCTCGAGCGCCCCCGGCTTGTGGGCGTAGTCGACGATCACGTGGAACGGCTGGCCGACGTTCACCGACTCGAAACGGCCCGGCACGCCGCGGACGGACTCGAGGCCGCGCCGGATTGCGTCCTCCTCGATCCCGAGCAGCCGCGCCGCGGCGAGCGCGGCGAGCGCGTTCTCGACGTTGAAGCGGCCCTGGAGCTTCAGCTCGATGCCGTCGAGCGCGTCCGGGCCGATCGCGGCATCGGGCGCGAGGCCGTACGTGAGCGCGTCCGGCAGCTCTGCGGCGAGCCTCCTCCCCCACTCGTCCCCGACGTTCACGGCCGCCGGCGGCCGTCCCACGAAGAGCCGTCGTTTCGCCTCGAAGTACGCCTCCAGATTGCCGTGGAAGTCGAGGTGATCCTGGCTGAGGTTCGTGAAGACGAGCGCCGCGAAGCGGACGCGGTCGAGGCGGTGGAGGACGGACGCGTGCGACGACGCCTCCATCGCGCAGGAGCGGTCGCCGGCGTCGAGCATCTCCCGGAACAGGCGCTGCAGGTCGATCGCCTCGGGCGTGGTCCGCTCGACACCCCGCCGCTCGCCGCCGACGCGCGCCTCGACCGTTCCCAGCAGTCCGGGGCGCCGCCCGGCCGCCGCGAGAATCGCGAAGAGGAGGAACGCCGTAGTGGTCTTGCCGCTCGTGCCGGTGACCCCCGCGACCTCGAGCTCGCGCGTCGGCTCGCCGAAGAACACGTCCGCCGCCGGGGCCATCGCCGCGCGGGAGTCCCGGACGACGATCTGCGGCACCGGCAGCTCGACCCGGCGCTCGACGACGAGGGCGACCGCCCCGCGTTCCACTGCCTCTGCCGCGAAGTCGTGGCCGTCGGCGCGCTCACCTGGGACGGCGAAGAAGAGAGCGCCCGGCCCGACTGCGCGGGCGTCGTACGCGAGATCGCTCACCTCGCCCGCAGGGCGCCCGAGCACCTCCACCGGCTCGAGCGCGGAGACGAGGCGCTCCAGATCCATCTCGGCGGCGACTATAGCCAGCCGCTTCGCGTCAGCACCTCCACGGCGACGTCGCGAACGCTCCGCCCCTCGGTGTCGACGAGGAAGTCCTCGACGGGATGCTCGCCCCAATGCGCGTCGAGCTCCTGCGCGCGTGCCAGATGCCACTCGAGCCCTGCGCCGAGCTCGCGCCTGCGGATCCGCTCGTCGAGCGTCGCCGGCGGCGCCGTCAGGCGGACGATCGTGAGCGCGGCGCCGGGGATGAGCCGCTCCGCGATCTCCCGCTCCTCGACGACGAGCGGGACGATCAGCCGCTCGGCGCCCATGAGCGGCCAGGCGGCCGCCAGCGCGACGGACCAGACGCGGTAGCCGAACGGATCGTCGTCGGGCACCGGCCGAAAATGGATGGCGTCGGGGTCGAAGAACCCGAACGGCACTCCCCGCTCGTCGAGCACCTCGGTCATCTCCCACGCGACACTCGTCTTCCCGACGCCGACGGGCCCGGTGAGGACGAGAACCGTCTTCACCGAATTCGCAGATCCGGCGGGACTTCCAGGTACTGCAGGTCGAACGACGCGATCTGCTCGAATGCGGGCGCCGCGACGAGGCCGCCGTAGATCTCGCCGTGCGGCTCGTCGACGCTCACGAGCACGACGAGACGCGGATTCGACGCCGGCACCATCCCGACGAAGGTGGCCACGTACGCGCCCGAGACGTAGCCGTTTGGCCCCGGCTTCTGCGCCGTTCCGGTCTTGCCGGCGACGGTGTAGCCGGGAATTGCGGCGAGCTTGGCCGTCCCCTGGTCCGAGACGACGCCCTTCAGCATGGTGCGCAGCTCCTCGTCGATGGCCGGCGTGAGGATCCTCCGCCTGTGCAGCGGCCGCGGCGGCTCCCCGAGGATGCGATCGACGAGGTGCGGCTGGATCCACTCGCCCCCGTTGGCGATCGCCGCGTACACGGAAGCGAGCTGGATCGAGGTGACCGAGACGCCCTGTCCGATCGGGAGGTTCCCGATCGTGGATCCCGACCAGTAGGACGGCAGCAGGCCCGGGCTCTCGCCGGGGAAGTCGATGCCCGTCCGCCGGCCGAAGCCGAAGCGCGCCATCCAGCGCTTCAGGCCGCTCTCCCCGAGGTACCGCTCGGCGATCGTGATCGCGCCGACGTTCGACGAGCGCTGGAGGATCTGGGCGACGGTCATCCGCTCGGTCGATCGCGGCTCGGCGTCGTGGATGACGCGGTCGGCGACGTGGATCGAGTACGGGAGCGTGAACGCCGTCTGCGGCGTCACCTTGTGCTCGGACAGGGCGCCCCCGACGGTAACGACCTTGAACACGGAGCCGGGCTCGAAGACGTCGTTCACGGCGTGGTCGACCGTCAGGTTGTGCGCGGTCGCCGCCGGGAAGTCGTTCGCGTTGTAGCCGGGCTCCTGCGCCATCGCGAGGATCGCGCCGGTATGCGGGTCGAGGACGATCGCCGTCGCGTCTTTCGCGTGCCACTGGCGCACGGTCTGCTCGAGCACCTGCTCGGCGTTCGCCTGGATGTGGCTGTCGAGCGTGAGGAAAACGTCACGGCCGTCGCGAGCGGGACGGTCCTGCGTGGTGTTCACGGCCTGGCCGAGCGCATCGCGCACCACTGTCGCGCGACCCGGCGTTCCCGACAAATCGTTGTTCAACGCGAGCTCGAGCCCGGCGAGGCCGGTGTTGTCGGTGCCCGCGTAGCCGAGCACCGGCGCCGCGACGGTCCCCTGCGGGTACGCGCGCCGTTCGTCGGCCTCGAACGTGAAGCCCGTCAGGTGCCGCCTCGCGAGTGCTGTCGCACGCCCGGGCGGTGCCTTCCGTTCCACGTAGACAAACCCGCGACTACGGTCGGCCAGATCTGCGTACAGCGGCCGGACGCGGATCCCGAGCACCTTCGCCGCGATCCGCGCCTCGCGTCGCGGATCCGTGATCTGCATCGGGTCGGCGATGACGTCGGTGGCCTGCTCCCCGATCGCCAGCGGCGTCCCGAGCCGGTCGTAGATCGTCCCGCGACCGGCAGGGAGAACGAGGTTCGCCTTCATCTGCGACTGGGCGAGCGCGGCGAGCGAGGAAGCGCGGACGGTCTGGATCCACGCCGCTCGCGCGCCGAGGGCCGCGAAGGTGAGGAGGATGATGAGGAGCAGGAGGCGGAGCCGCGAGTTGACTACGCGCGCCCGCACCTCAGCCGTGGCGGGGCTCGAGGTCGAGGTAGGAGGTGCTCGCGGCCGGCGCCGGCACGAGGCCGAGCCGGTGCGCCGCCGCTTCGACCCGTGGCGCCGAGCTGTCGGCGGAAAGCCGCGAGGCGAGCGCCCGGTTCTGCGCCTGGAGCTGGGCCCGCTCGTGGTCGAGCTGCGACACGGCGACGTGCGCGCGGAGCACGGCGACGTTGACCGCAACGACGCCGAAGAGGAGGAGCGCGAAGAGGATCATCCAGACGATGTGGGCGCGGACACGGCGGTGTGAGACCCTGCGCCGCGAGCGTACGGGTGCCGCCGGACGCTGGGCCGGGCGGCGCGGTCGGCGCGGCGCGGGCCGCCGGCTCGGCGACTGCCCCTTGCGCGAACCAGTCGAGCGCCGCCATCAGGCCTCCTCCGCCCCCGTCTTCAGCGACTGCGCGCAGGCGCGCCGAGGCCGAGCGTGGGTTCGCGGCGATCTCCGCCTGGCTCGGCCGGATCGGCCGCCGCTGCAGGGCGCGGAGCTCCGGCTCGTGGCCGCAGACGCAGACCGGGAAGTCGGGTGGGCACGTGCAGCCCCGCTCCCGCTCGCGCATGAACCGCTTCACGATCCGGTCCTCGAGCGAGTGGAAGGAGATGACCGCGAGGCGACCGCCCGGCCGCAGCATCTCGAGCGCCGCCGGCAGCGCGGTGGCGAGCGACTCGAGCTCGTCGTTGACGGCGATTCGCAGCGCCTGGAAGACCCGTTTCGCGGGATGGCCTTCGCCGAAGCGCGCCGGTGCCGGGATCGCGGCCTTGATCGCGTCGACGAGCTCGCCGGTGCGTTCGAACGGCTGCTCGCGGCGGCGGCGGACGAGCGCCCGTGCGATCTGCTTCGCGTACCGCTCTTCGCCGTACCGCCGGAAGATCATCACGAGGTCGCGTTCCGCCCACGTGTTGACGACCTCGCTCGCGCTGACGTCCTGGGTCGGATCCATCCGCATGTCGAGCGGCGCGTCCGTGGCATAGGAGAAGCCCCGCTCGGGCCGGTCGAGCTGCATCGAGGAAACGCCGAGGTCGAGGAGGATCGCGTCGGCGCGAACGTCGTTCCCCGCGAGCTGCGGTAGGACGACACCGAAGTCGCCGCGCAGGAGCCGTGCGTTCGCGGTCGTGCGCTTCGCGAGCTGCTCGAAGTACGTCCGGGCCGTCGGGTCGCGGTCGATCGCGATCAGCTTCCCCTTGCCGCACAGGTCGGCGGCGAGGATCGCCGCGTGCCCGCCCGCGCCGAAGGTCGCGTCGATGACGGTCTCGCCGGGCTGCACGGCGAGACACGCCCGCACCTCCTCGGCGAGGACGGGGACGTGGTCAGCTTCCCTGGGCTGCAAGACGTTCGGCAACATCCTCAGCACTCCCTTCGACCTCGGCGAGCTCGCGCCGCCAGTTGGCACGGTCCCAGATCTCGAGGTGGTCGTTGACCCCGGCGACGACGACGTCGCGGCCGAGCTTCGCGTGCTCGATCAGCGCGGACGGAATGCTCACGCGACCCTGCCGGTCCGGAATGGCTTCTGCCGCGCCTGAGAAGAAGTGACGGTGGAGGCGGCGGCCCTGCTGGCTCAGGACGTCGAGCGTCGAGAGCCGCGAGTCCACGATCTGCTGCCAGGCCGCCTGCGGCCACGCATAGAGGCAGCCGTCCAGTCCCCGCGTGACGACGCCCCCGTCCTCGAAGGCCCGGCGGAACTTGGCGGGAAGGGTGAGGCGGTTCTTGTCGTCGATCGTGTGCTCGTATTCGCCGAGGAGCATTGGGGCGCTCTCCTTAGTCCACCACTGTGCCCCACTTTACCCCACACTGGACCACTTTGTCCAGAGCGACAAAGCCTCGAAGGGCGGCATGACCCGTCTGTTGCGCTTCGGCGAGCGGTTGCGCTCAGCCGACGGAGGAGCGCTCGGCAGCCCGTAGGCGCGCGGCGAGCACCTTCAAGAGCTCGTGCGCAAGCCCAGGCTCGCCCCGCACAAGCTTCCCGAACGCGGTTGGACTGATCGTCAAGGCCAGCACCTCGCCCTCGGCAACGACATCGGCCGAGCGAGGGGAGTCATCCAGCAGAGACATCTCACCGAAGAAGTCACCGGGCCCGAGCCGCCGGGGACGGCCTCTCGCCGTGACCACGCGCGCGGCACCGTCGATGAGCACATAGAACGCCGTGCCCGCGTCCCCCGCGCGCACGATTGCGGTGCCGGAAGCGAAACGGCGTGTCCGTCCCACCGAGGCGACCCGCTTGAGGTGGCGCCGTGACAGGGTCCGGAAGAGCGGCACGCCGGCGAGCACGGGAACCCAGTCGCGGTCCATCCCGCCACGAGCGCGCGGTTCCGAGAGGACGGCGCGCGCCGCAGGGCCGGCGGCGATTTGACTCATGGAGTCGACCCTACCGTGCGTCAGACCGCTTGTACATCGTCCGCGCCGAGCTGGTGCCCGTAGGCACCGCGGCCGGTGAGGACCGCCGCGCCGCACTGGGCGCCGAGGGCGACGGCCTCGTCGACCGGCTTCCCGAGCGCGAGCCCGTAAGTGAGCCCGGCGGCGAAGCAGTCGCCGCAGCCGTAGGCGTCGGACACCGGCCCGGGGAGAGGCGCAGCGCGGAACGGGCCGCCCGGGCGGATCCACCCGCCGAGGGCGCCGGCCGTCGTGACGACGATCTGCGGTTCCGGCTCGAGCTCGCCCGCTTCGAACCGCTCGGCCGCGTCCTCGCCGCTTCCGACGAGGACGTCCAACTCCACGGCCGCGCGGCGCAGCGTCACGAGCTCGCGGGCCGTCGCGACGAGCACCTCGCAGCGGCGGGCGGCGCGCAGTGCCGCGACGTCCCCGCTCACGAAGTAGACGGCGTCGCAGCGGGCGAGCTGCTCCCACGGCAGCGAGCCGTCCTCGCCCGACGGGAGCAGCTTGTCGCCGAGGACGGTGATGGTGCGCTCCCCGCCCTCGTCGACGTGCGTGAGCGCCCGCCGCTGGCCTCCGCGCGCCTGGCCCGCGTGCACCGTCACGCTCCGCGCCTCCAGCTCCTCGCGCGACCGGCGGCCGAGCTCGTCGTCTGCGAGCGCGGTGAAGAGGAGGCACGATCCCGCCAGGTTGGCGAGCTGAACAGCCGCGACGGCACCGCCGCCCGCCGGCTCCTCCCACGTCTCGAGGGCGTGCACGATCTCCCCCGGCTCGGGGGCGTGCTCGACGCGGGCGAACTCCACCCACTCGACATGGCCGACGACGGCCAGGTTCATCTGTGCGACGTTCACAACCTCACATCTTGAAGCGGGAGTACGTTTCAGTGCTCGATGGCCCGCACCGGCGTCCCTCCCTTCGAGCTGTTCTACGACTCCCACAGGGGCGAGGTGCTCGCGTTCCTGCGCCGGAGGACTCCCCGTGACCGGGCCGATGACCTCTTCCAGGAGACGTTCCTGCGCGCGCTGCGCGCCTACGGCCGGCTGGAGCACGGCGAGCACCTCCGCGCCTGGGTGCTGACGATCGCCTCGAACGCGATCGTCGACGCGGCTCGGCGGGAGCGGCCCACGGCCGAGCTGGCGGTCGAGCCGGCGGCCGAGGACGAGCGTCCGGCCCTCGAGGAGCTCGCACCACTGACGGAAGGGCTTCCACCGAAAGAGCGCGCAGCCGTCGTGCTGCGCTACGGCTACGACCTCGACTACGACGCGATCGGCGCCGCCCTGGGCTCGAACGAGCAGGCGGCGCGGCAAGCGGCCTCCGCCGGCGTGCGGCGGCTGCGCAAGGAGAAGGAGCAGCGATGAGCCAGGTCCCGACAGTTCTCGACGAGCGCTTCCGCGCAGCGGCGGCCGCGTCCGGCGTCCTCGACGTCGCGTACGACGTCCTCGACGACACGCCGGTGGGCTCGCTGCTCGTCGGCGTCAGCGACCACGGCCTCTGCCGGGTCGGCTTCGACCCGGAGCCGGAGGCCGAGCTCGAGCGGCTCGCGCGTGACTTCGGCTCGCGTGTGCTCCGCACGCCGAAACCGCTCGACCGCGTGCGCCGCGAGCTCGAGGAGTACTTCACCGGCCGCCGGCACGCCTTCGACCTGGAGCTCGACCTCCGCGCGGCTCCGGAGTTCCACCGGCGCGTCCTCGCGGAGCTGAGCCGGGTCGAGTACGGACACACGACGACATACGGCACGCTGGCGGCCCAGGTGGGCGCTCCGCGCGCAGCGCGAGCCGTCGGCACGGTCATGAACCGGAACCCGATCCCTATCGTCCTCCCCTGCCACCGCGTCGTGGGAGCGAGCGGCAGCCTCACCGGCTACGGCGGCGGCCTGGACCGCAAGGAATGGCTGCTGCGCTTGGAGGGCGCGCTTCTCTAGGGGCCGAAGTGCTTGCGCCCCCATTGGACGAGTGCCTCGGCGTCAGCAGGGTCTGGATAGTCGCTGGGCAAATCGTCGTCTTCCGGCGAGTAGGTGTGCCCCGGCCAGTCGGGTTCGCCAAAGTCCGGAGCCCATGCGAGGCCCCACACTCCCCCGTCGCTGTCTTGGAAGAGATCGAGCCACCCGCGTCTTAGGCGCTCTCTGCGGTAGTTGACAGTCACTGTCATCCCAGTGCCTCCTTCGCCGCAGAGTTGTCGTACGCGTCCTATCGATCAACCTCGGCCGCGTCTGCATAGCTCGCGAGAGGTAGAAGGACCAGGGGCTCAAGCGGCAGGCACGTGGCGCAGCTTGTAGCCCACGCCCCACACGTTGACGACCCAGCCGGGTAGCCCGGCCGCCTCGAGCTTCCGCCGGACGCGGGAGGCGTGCGACTCGAGCGTCCGCGTCGGGACATAGGTGCGGAATCCCCACACGTCCCGCAGCAGCTGCTCGCGTGTGAAGACCCGGTCGGGAGCGGATGCGAGCTTCACCAGCAGCGCAAACTCCTTCGCCGACAGCTCCACCTCCTGCCCGAGCACCCCGACGCGGCGGGCGGCGCGGTCGATCGACAGCGGGCCGACCTCTGTGAGCTCGACACGCGGCGGGCAGCGCCGCAGCAGCGCCTGGATCCGGGCCAGCAGCTCCTCGTAGACGAACGGGCGCGCCAGGCAATCGTCGGCGCGAGCGAGCGCACGAACGCGGGCCGCCGGATCAGCGCCGCCGAGCACGATGACCGGGCAGTCGGGCACGACTCCGCGGTCGAGTGCCTCGGGGTCCCCGAGCACGAGGAGGTCGGGATCCGCCGAGCGTGGCAGCTGCTCGGCACGCTCGCACGCGACGACGTCGAAGCCGTCGTTGCGGAGCTGCCGCTCGAGAAAGCCACGGACGGCCGGTTCCGGCTCGGCGAGGAGAAGCGCGGTCATGGCAGCGAGGCTAGGCGCCGCGACCACGCTCCGCCAGATGTCCTTTCACGCAAAAGCGTTACATCGGTGCGAAGAGCTGTGCGAAGCGCAGCTTCGCGAGCTAGAGGCGTCCGCTGCGGACGACGCCCCAGAGGAGCCAGATGCCGAGCACGGCGGAGAGCACGAAGCCGACGATCGAGATGACGTTCACGCCGAGCACCTGCGGGCCGGCCGTGGCGAAGATCCCGATCAGGCTCGAGCCGATCAGCCCGCCCGTGACGATCATCGCGATCACGAGGCGGTTGAAGACCTTCTGCATGTTGTCGAGGAAGTCGTCGAGACCCTTGTGCACGAAGCCGACCTCGATCTGGCCGTCGCGGATCTCCTCCATGAAGTCATGGAACTGGTGCGGCGCGTCCAGGAGGACCTGTGCATAGCTGATCGCCTCCCGCCGGGCGCGGCGCGCCACACGCTGCGGCGTGTACCGCTCCAGCATCAGGTCGCGCGCGTACGGCCGCGCGACCTCGAAGACGTTGAACTCGGGGTAGAGCTCGGCTCCGACCGAGCCGATGGTGGCGATCGAGCGGTCGAGGAGGAGGAAGCGCGTCGGCAGGTGGAGGTTCATCGAGTAGATGAGCTGGAATCCCTCTCGGAGCACCTGAACCGGGTCGATCTCGCTCAGGCTGGCGCCGTAGTAGCGGTAGTACAGCTCCCGCAGCTCGGCGAGGAACTCCTGCTCCCGCTCCTTGGGATAGCGCACGCCGAGGTCGCTCAGGCGCCTCGGCACCTGCTCGATGTTCTCGTTCGCGACGTCGATGAAGAGGCCGGTCAGCTTCGACATGTCGTCGTCGGTGAGCGTCCCGACGGCGCCGAAGTCGACGAGCCCGATCACTCCCGCCTCCGGCGAGATGAGGATGTTCGCCGGGTGGGGGTCGCCGTGGAAGAAGCCGTGGCGGAAGATCATCGTCATCCACGCCTCGGTGATCCGGTTGGCGAGCTCGCGCCGCTCCTCGAGCGTCATCGCCACGAGATCGAGATCGGCGAGCTGGATCCCGTCGAGCCACTCGAGGGTCAGCACGCGGGCGCGCGTGTACTGCCAGTAGACCTTGGGGACGCGGACATGCGGGTTGCCGGCGAAGTTGCGGTGGAAGGTCTGCGCGTTGCGTCCCTCGAGCCGGTAGTCGAGCTCCTGCCGGATCGAGCGGGCGAACTCGTCCACGAGCTGGCGCGTGTCGACGAAGTCGAAGGCGCGGATCCGCTCGCGCGCGAGTCGTGCGGCCTGGTAGAGGAGACCGAGATCCGCCTCGATCTTGCGGGGCGCGCCGGGGCGCTGGACCTTGACCGCGACCCGGCGTCCGTTCGGAAGGGTCGCGCGGTGAACCTGGCCGATCGAGGCGGCCGCCACGGGTACCGGATCGAACTCCAGGAACAGGCGCTCGAGCGTGTTCCCGAGCTCCTGCTCGATCACCCGTTCGGCCTGCTCGAAGGGGAACGGCCGCACGTCGTCCTGCAGGGCCCGTAGCTCCACGACGATGTCGGGAGGCACGACGTCGGGCCGCGTGGAGAGAAGCTGTCCGAACTTGACGAACGTCGGCCCGAGCTCGTCGAGCACTTCCCGCAGGTGCTGGCCGCGCGCCGAGGCTGCGCCGTGCTCGGCCGCCACGTTCGCGATCCGGTCCTCCGCCGAGCGGCCCGGCAGGAGGTCGCTGAGCCGGTGCGCCTCGAAGAAGTACCCGAATCCGTGCCGCACCATGACCTGCGCGATCTCCGACAGGCGGCCGATGCTCCGCGTGGTGCTCCCGGTGCCGCTCACAGCGCCAACAGGCTACGCGGTGCGGAGGCTGGTGTCAGGCAGCCGCGCGGCGGCGGGCCTCGCGCCGCCGGGCCCACGGGGCCGGCGGGACAAGCAGCGATTCAGCGTGGAGGTATGCGAGCCCGACGGCCGGTAAGTCCGTCAAGCGCTCCACGCAGATATAGCGGCGGCGCCACTCGGGGAAGAACTTCCGGTTGAACGAGTAGAGCCGCTCAAGCTGGAAGAGGTTGTCGGCGAGCAGAAGGCCGCGGCGCACGAGGCGGCGAGCCGGCGTCTGTACCCGCTCCGGCGCGAGGAGGTCGGTCAGTGCGCAGAAGTTGAGGGACAGCTCGCTCGCGCCCGTGCCGCGCGCCCAGGCGAGCGTCTCGACCACGAGGAACTCCGTGAGACCGTTCGGCGCGTGCGGGCGGCGGCGCATCGCGCTCAGCGACCACCCGCCGCCGGCCGGCGAGGGCGCGAGGTGGAGGAAGCCGCCGACCCGTCCCTCCGGGTCCACAGCGACGGCGAGAACTGTTCCCGGAACGTGGAGGTCGTCGATCGCCATCGAGAAGCCACGCTCCGTGTCGCCCTGGCGCCACGCCGCCGACACGTCCTCGAGCTCGGCCACGAGCGCCGGGCCGACCTCGTCCGCGGCGACGAGGCGGAACGAGTAACCGGCCTTGCGGAGTCGCGAGACCGACTGGCGCACCTTCCGGATCGCGCGTCCCTCGAGCGAGAACGTCTCCGGTCGCAGCACCGCCTCCTCGCCTATCGGCCACGGCTTCAGTCCGAGCGCGCGATAGCGGTCGAGGTACTCGTCGGAGGCGCCGACGACGGCGAGCCGCCAGCCGTGCGCGCGGGCGATGCGGCGGAGCTCCGCGAGGAGGCCGTCGATCTCCGCCTCGTCGCCGACGGGGTCGCCGCTGACGAGCGCCGTCCCCGCGACGACGCGGTAAGCGAGGAAGGCCCGGCGCGACGGCGAGAAGAGATAGTTCTTGTCGCGCCGCAGGGCGAAGAAGGAGAGGCTGTCGCGGCCGTAGACCTCCACGAGCGCTCGCGCGGCCCGTCGTTCGGCCGCAGTCTGCACGACGGCCTGCCGGAACGGGCGCAGAGAGAAGTAGAGCGCGAGGAAGCCGAGAGCGATGCCGAGGCCAAGGAGCGCATCGCCGCTGCGGGGCGAGAGCTCGACGCCTCGCAGCTCCGCGCCGCCGGCGATCGCGGCGATACCCGCGAGCGCGGCCCCGAGGCCGAGCAGCGGCCGGACGCTCGCCGGGTCGCCGGGCACGTCGAAGCGGTCTCGCCACCGAACGAGCGCGACGAGCAAGAGCAGCGAGATCGTCGCCTCCTCGACGTCGAGCCCCTTCGCGAGGTGGGCGACGGCGGAGACGACGACCACAGCCACGGCGAGCTGCCAGGCGCGGCGCCTGCGCCTGGCGAGCGAGCCCGAGAGCCAGATCAGGCCGATCCCGAAGGCGACGGTCAGGACGCGCGCGGCCTCGGGCCAGCCCGGAGGCAGGACGCCCTGGACGATCTCGACCCGGTTCGCCATCTCCGGCGTGAGCGCCGAGACGAGCCCGATTGCGCCGACGAGGGCCGCAGCCGAGGCCAGGAGCTTCGCGGCGCTGAGCGGACGGAGCGTCACGCGGCCAGGGTACAACGTGCCCATGTCGCCTCCGCATGTCGTTCCGCGCTGGGTGCCACGTCTTCTCGCGCTCGTCGCGATCGGGCTCGTTCCCTGGACGCTGTGGCTGACGTTCACGCTCCCTTCCCGCCACATCACGTTGCACTACGACCTCGCCTGGGTCGGCTTCGACGTCGCGCTGCTCGGCTCGTTCGCCGCGACCGCCTGGGCGATGTTCCGTGGCTCGCGGTGGCTCGTGCCACTGGCCGCCGTGACCGGGACAATGCTCTGCTGCGACGCGTGGTTCGACATCGTCACCTCCCAGAGCGGAAGCGAGATGTGGGAGGCGATCGCGGAGGCGGTGCTCGCCGAGCTGCCGCTCGCCGCCGTGTGCGGGTTCGTCGTCTACGACGCCGAGACGTTCCTCGCCGCGACCACCAACCGCTTCCGGCGCTGAAAGACCTAAGCGGCGGGCGGCAGGTCCTGGGGGCCTTCGAGCAGCCGCAGCCGGTGCTCGAGCTGGGCGACGCGGAGCTCGAGCTCGTCGAGATCGTCGCGCGTCACGAGGTTGAGCTCGTCCGTGATCGCACGGAGTGCCGAGAGGGCACCCTCCGACAGCCGTTCGCGGCTGCCGCGGACGCGGCCCGGCAGCTCGGCCAGCAGCTCCTCGAGCGTATCGAGGAGCAGCAGGCCGCTACCGCGCGCGGCCATGCGGCCTCGAGCGGCGCCGCTGCTGCCGCTTCTCGCGCCGTGCCTGCGCGGTCGGCGGGCTCGGGCACTACCGCGTCGATGAGGTGGGGCGTCGCCTCGTTGGCGAGCGCAGCTTCCGACTCCTGAAGCGCCACCGTGCCCGGGTCGAGGGCCGGGCCACCCTTCGGGCGGAGCGGCCTGCGCCGCGCCGGCGTCCCACCGTCGGGCTCCGGGCCCTCGTCGCCGCTGAGCCGCTTCCGCCGTGCGTACTCCGGCTCGCGCTCCTTCCAGATCGTGAGGAGCGGTGCGGCGATGAAGATGGAGGAGTAGGCACCGGAGATGACGCCCACGATCAGCGCGAAGGCGAAGTCCTTGAGGATCGCGCCGCCGAGGATCTCGAGGCAGATGATCGGCAGCAGCGTGATGAACGTCGTGGCCAGCGAGCGCCTGATCGTCTCCCACAACGAGACGTTGGCGATCGTCGCGAACGGCGAGCGCCGCATGAGGGGAATGTTCTCGCGTATGCGGTCGAAGATGATGATCGTGTCGTAGATCGAGTAGCCGAGCACCGTCAGCACGGCGGCCACGGTCGCCACCGACACCTCTTTGCCCACCAGCGAGTAGACGCCGACGGTGATGGCTATGTCGTGCAGCATCGCGAGGATCACCGGGATCGCGAACTTCAGGTCGAACCGGACGCCGATGTAGATGGTGATCAGGAGCAGCGAGACGATGATCCCGTAGATCGCGTCCTTCGCGATCTGGTGTCCGAACGTCCCGGAGACGTTCTTCACCCCGGTCGAGTAGGCGCCGAACTTGTTCTTGAGGTTCTGGGTCAGGTTGGACTGCGACGTGCTCTTGAGCGCTCTCGTCCGGACCTCCCAGCGCTTGAAGTCGCCGTTGACGCTCGGTCCTGCACCCTGGACGACGGCGTCCCGCTGGCCCTGGCTCGCCATGAACGTGGTGATGTCTCCCTGCGAGTACGCCTGGTGCGTCTTGAACGAGACCTGCGTTCCACCCTTGAAGTCGATCCCCAGGTTGAGCCCTTGCGTGGCGAGCGAGATCACGCCGGCGAGGATGATGGCGCCCGAGATCGCGAACCACCAGTTGCGGCGCCGCATGAAATCGATCTGGAGCCACTTCGCGGTCTGCTGCCCCTCGGCGCCCATGAAGCGCGGGTTGTCGAACCAGCGGAAGCCGCTCAGCAGGCCGAGCATTGCGCGCGTCGCCGCAACCGCCGTGAGCAGCGAGATCCCGGTGCCGATCAGCAGCATCAGCGCGAAGCCCTTGACGTCGGCGACCGCGATGAGGAACAGGACCATCGCCGTGATCGCCGTGACGACGTTCGCGTCGAGGATCGTGCGGAAGCCCTTGCCGTAGCCCGCGGAGATCGCGGCCCGCACCGATCGACCGGCTCGCACCTCCTCCTTGATGCGTTCGAACACGACGACGTTCGCGTCGGCCGCGACGCCGATCGTGAGGATCAGGCCGGCGAAGCCCGGCAGCGTCAGCGTCACGTTGAAGAGGAGGATCGCGGCGTAGTAGAGGAGCCCGTAGATCGCGAGGCCGGCGACTGCGACGAGGCCGAGGAAGCGATAGAGAACGAGCAGGAAGATCGCGACGATGATCAGGCCGGCCGCCGCCGCGAGAATCGCCTGGTGGAGCGAGCTCTTGCCGAGCGTCGCCGACACGTCGGTCCGCTCGATCTGCTGGAACGTGTACGGCAGCGAGCCGCTCTGCAGGATGAGGGCGAGGCTCTTCGCAGACGAGATCCCGCCGGAGCCCATCTGGATCGTCGCCCCACCGGCGATGCCGTCGGCGAGGCTGTTGTCCGTGTAGTCGATGTACGGCGTCGACTCGAGGACACCGTCGAGGACGATGGCGTTGTGCTGCGCGTACTGCTGGATGACCGTCGGGTCGTGGTTGCCGGCCTGGCCGGCGAGACCGGCGGCGAGCTGGCCGCGCTTGTACTCCGCCCTCGTGATGTCCTGGAACTCGTGCGAGCCGTGGCTCGAGAAGCCGAGCACGACCTCGGGCTGACCCGTGTTCTGGTTGATGTCGGCGCTGATCTGGGACTCTTTGAGGTCCTTACCCGTCAGCTCCGGCGGCCCGTTCGGGTGGGCGGAGTCCGTGTAGTACTTGAAGAGGTACCACTGCTTGCCGCCGGGTGAATGGGCCACGAGGCGATGTGCGGGCACGGCCAGGATCTGCGAGTTCGCCGGCTTCTGGCCGCCGTACGGCAGCAGCAGCTGGTGCAGGTTCGGATCCGGCCCCTGCAGGACGGCGTGCTTCGTCGTCGTCGTCTGCTTCTTCGTGACGGTCTTGCCCTTGACCGTCGTCGTGACCTTCTTCGTGACGGTCTTGGGGCCGAAGAGGTAGTAGAACTCGGGCGAGCCCTTCTTCGCCTCGCTCTTCACCGCGGTCAGCAGGCTGTACAGCGACGAGGACGGCGCGGGCTGACCATTCGTGCCCACACTCGGCGGCGCGAGATCCTTCTCGAAGTCGAAGAACTGGAGCTGTCCGGTACGACCGATGATCGCCGCGGCCTTGGCCGGGTCGTGGACTCCGGCGAGCTGGATCACGATCTCGTTCCCGCCCTGCACGGCGACGTTCGGCGAGGCGACGCCGATCTTGTTGACGCGGCTCTCCATGATGCTCTGCGCCGTCTGCATCTGCGCCGCCGTGATCTGCTGTCCCTTGGGCGGGATGGCGCGGAGGACGACTTCGAGACCGCCCCGGAGGTCGAGGCCAAGCGTCGGCTTCTTCTGGACCGGCGAACCGGGAACCGCCAGCAGCACCGCGCCGACGACGGCCGCAGCGATCACGCCGATGAGCAGGAGGTAGTTTCGACGTTCTCTCACGAAGGCACCTTCAAGACCGCGGAACAGGTTAGCCGCGGTTCTCCTCATTCGATGCGTCGGCGCCCGTGCCTTCGTCGTCGAACGCCGACTTCCACCGGTTGCCCTCACCGTCCTGCGACTCCTCGGGCTGGCCCTCCTGGTCAGGCTCGCCCGGCTCCGGCTCGCGCGTGACGCCTGCGATCGCGCGCCGCGCGACCTGCACCTCGAGCGTCGGCGCGATCTTGACCGTGACGCGATCCTCCTCGAGATGCGAGATCGTCCCGTAGATGCCGCCGGCGGTGAGCACCTCGTCGCCGACCTGGAGCTCGCTGACCATGTGCTGCTGCTGCGTCTGCCGCTTCCGCTGGGGCCGGACCACGATCAGCCAGAGGAGGAGGAAGGCGACGATGATGATCAGGAAGAACCCCGACCCGCCGCTCGCTGCGATCACCGTCACTTACACGACTCCCTTCGCTCGTTCGAGCGCCTCGTCCTTCCACGTGAGGAACTCACCGCGCTCGATCGCCTGCCGCGCCGCGGCCACGAGATCGAGCAGGAAGCGCAAATTATGCAGACTGAGTAGCCGCAGCCCGAGGATTTCCTGCTGGTTGACGAGGTGGCGGATGTAGGCGCGGCTGAACCTGGCGCAGGCCGGGCAGGCGCAGCCCTCCTCCAGCGGGCGCTCGTCGCGGACGAAGCGGGCGTTGCGGAGGTTGAGGCGCCCTTCGCGCGTGAGCGCGCTGCCCGTGCGCGCGGTGCGGGTCGGCAGGACACAGTCGAACATGTCGACGCCGCGCGCGATCACCTCGAGCACGCCGTCCGGGTCGCCGATTCCCATGAAGTACCGCGGCTTCTCCTCCGGCAGGAAGGCCGCGGCCGCGGTCGTTGCCTCGAACATCGGCTCGCGGTGCTCCCCCACGCTGAGCCCGCCGATCGCGTACCCGTCGAAGTCGAGCGCGACGAGCTCCTCGGACGAGCGGCGACGCAGCTCGCCGTCGAGCCCGCCCTGCGTGATCGCGAAGCGGAGCTGCCCGGGCGCGCGCGGCAGGTCGCGCTGCCGCTCGGCCCACGAGGTCGTGCGCCGCACCGCCTCCTCGAGCTCGGCGCGGGAAGCGCCGGCGGGGAGGCAGATGTCGAGGCACATGGCGACGTCGGAGCCGAGCAGCTCCTGCACGCGCGCGGCCAGCGCCGGCGTGAACCGCTCGGGCCGGCCGTCGTAGACCGAGCGGAACGTGACTCCGTCGTCGTCCGTCTCGAGGAGCGTGTCGCGGAGGGAGAAGACCTGGAAGCCGCCCGAGTCGGTGAGGATCGGCCCCTCCCAGCCCATGAAAGCGTGGAGCCCGCCGAGCTCGGCGATCAGCTCCTCGCCGGGCCGGAAGTGGAGGTGGTACGCGTTGCCGAGGACGATCTCGGCGCCGACGGCGCGCAGCTCGTCCGGGTCGACCGCCTTCACCGTCCCCTTCGTCCCGACGGGCATGAACGCGGGCGTCCGCACCTCGCCGTGCGCGGTGCGTAGGACGCCCGCGCGCGCGGCGCCGTCACGCGCGGTGACGGTGAACGAATCGGTCATGGCGCTCCGGGAAACCACGCGCGGATCCGGCGCGCGACCTCGGCGTCGCGGAGAGGATCCGTGGGCGTGGCCAGCTCGTGCTCGCGGATACGACCGAGCTCCGCGACGAGGGCGCGCTCGGGGGCGCCGCTGCCGAGCAGCGTCGCGATCCGGACCGAGTACGGCGCGAACTCGTCGAGCTGCGCGTGCAGCTCCCGCTCACCGCCGTCGCGCCAGAAGTCCCGCCACTCGTTCGCGCTGCGCGGCCTCACCGGCTGTGGTTGACCGCCTCGACGTTATGGCCGTCGGGGTCGAGGACGAAGGCACCGACGTAGCCGGGGTGGTACTCGGGCCGTTCGCCGGGGCCGCCGTTGTCCCGGTAACCGGCCTCCGTCGCGACGCGGTGGAACTCGGCCACCGTCTCGTCGTCGGCCACCGGGAACGCGAGATGGACATTTTCGGACGGCGGCCGACCGTCCGCGATCGAGAGCGATGTGACGGCCGCCCCCGCCGACGAAGACGTAGCCGGGCTGCTCCCCCTCGCCCACCTTCAGCCCGAGCACCGGGGCGACCGTCTCGTAGAAACGGCGGCTCGCATCGAGGTCGGCGACGCCGAGCCAGAGGTGGTCGATCGGCGGACCGCTCTCAGTCCGCGGCGGACGGTGCACCGCCTCGACGCTGTTGCCGTCCGGGTCGAGAAGGAAGCCGCCGTAGTAGTCGGGCGTGTACTGCGGCCGCGGGCCTGGCTCGCCGTCGCTCGTATAGCCCGCCTCGACGCCTCGGCGCCAGAACGCCATGACCTCCTTCTGCGACGGCGCGGCAAATGCGACGTGAAGACCACGCGTGACCGGATGCCCTGCGTCGGTTTCGGCGAGCGAAAAGCCCTGCCACTGGTCGTACACATCTCCGAGATGGCCGGTGCCGAGGAGCGGCTCGAGGACCGTCCCGTAGAACCTCCGCGAGGCGCCGCGGTCGGAGACCCGGATCGTCACGTGGTCGAGCATCAGAGGATCAGCATCGCATCGCCGAAGGAGTAGAAGCGGTAGCGCTCCTCGATCGCCAGCCGGTAGAGGCGCCGGGTCTCCTCGATTCCCGCGAAGGCCATCACGAGGGCGAGGAGCGTCGAGCGCGGCAGGTGGAAGTTGGTCAGGAGCGCGTCCACGCGCCGAAACTCGAAGCCAGGCATGACGAACAGCTCGGTGCGCCCGGCGAGCGCGCCGCCGCGAGCGAGCGTCTCGAGCACCCGCACCGTCGTCGTGCCGACGGCGAGGACGCGCTCGGCCGACCGGATCCGCTCCCACGCCTGCGGCTCCACCTTGTAGCGCTCGCCGTGGATCCGGTGCTCCTCGAGCCGCTCCTCCGTCACCGGCCGGAAGGTGTCCAGGCCGACATGGAGCGTGACCCGCACCGGGTCGAGGCGCGCGAGCAGCTCCGGCGAGAGGTGCAGGCCTGCGGTGGGTGCCGCCGCCGAGCCGGGCTCGCGCGCATAGACGGTCTGGTAGCGCGACGGATCGCGGAGCGGCTCGGTGATGTACGGCGGCAGCGGCGTCTCGCCCGCCGGCTCGCCGTCGATGCGGACGTGCCAGCGCCCCTCCCCGAGATGCTCGAGCAGCTCGACCGGCCCGTACCGCCGGCCCGCACGCAGGCGCCGCGTCGGTCGCGCGAGCGCCTCCCACGTTCCGTCTTCGAGCTGCTCGAGCAGCAACACCTCGCCGCGCGGCGAGTCCAGCGGGATTCGCGCGGGCACGACCTTCGTGTCGTTCACGACGACGAGCTCGTGCTGCAGCTCCTCGGGCAGCTCGACGAACGTCCGCTGGCGCACGGCACCGGTGGCGCGCTCGTAGACGAGGAGACGCGAGGCGTCGCGCCGTTCGGCCGGATGCTGCGCGATCAGGTCCGGCGGCAGCTCGTAGTCCAGCTCAGAGAGGTCCATCCGACCCGAGTTCTATCGTCGCGTTCATGGATCTCGACGCCATCGAGCGCGCACAGCGGCGCATCGAGGACGCCGCTTCGGGGCGAACGGATCCCGCTGCGTTCGACTCGGCGTTGCAGCGCGCACGCACGGCCGTGGAGGCGCTCGCCGCAACCACCGCCCGCTTCGAGGCGGGCCTTCCCGAAGCGATCCAGGACGGGCTGCAGCAGCACTTCCGCCCGAGCGCCCGCCACCTCGCCGAGGTGCGAGGGCTCACGAACCAGGTGATCCGTCGCCTCGAGCACATCGAGGGAGACCTCCTGACGGAGCGGCACGCACGCGTCGACGACCTCGCCCTCCTCGTCGATCTCATCGCCTCCGGCTGGCGCAGCGTGGAAGAGCGGCTCGGCAGGCTCGAGGAGGGACTGAAGCGCGACGGCGCGGTCGTCTACCGCCTCGAAGAGCGTCAGGCGGGTTGACGCACCTCTACCGGTAGGACGAACACGAAGCGGCTGCCTCGGCCGGGCTCGCTGTCGAGCTCGAGCCGGCCGCCGAGCGCCACGGCGAGCTCCCGCGCGATCGCGAGGCCGAGCCCGGTGCCGCCACCGTCGCCCGACCAGAACGGTCGGAAGATTCGCTCCCGCTGCTCCGGCCCGATCCCGGGGCCGGTGTCCTCGACCGCCACCGTCACCTCGCCGTTGCGCGTGTCGAGATGGAGCTCGACCCGCCCGCCCGGCGGTGTCCAGTGCAGCGCGTTCGCGAGCAGGTTGGAGACGATCTGCAGCACCCGGTCGCCGTCGGTGACGAGCACCGCTCCCTCCCCGAGCTCGAGCTCGTACTCGATGCCCCGCGCCCGCGCCTCCTCCGCGAACGTCGCGTAGGCCCGTTCGCACAGCGCCCGCATGTCGACCTCCTCGCGCAGCAGCGCGAAGCGGCGCGCGTCGAGCTTCGCGAGGTCGAGCACGTCGCCCACCAGCCGCTCGAGCCGCAGCGCCTCCTCCGCGACCACCTCGAGCGACCTTCCCTGTGCTTCCTCTTCGTCGAGGACGCCCTCGCGCAGCGCGGCGACGTGGCCGCGGATCGCAGTCAGCGGCGTACGCAGCTCGTGCGAGACCGACATGAGGAAACGGCGCGAGAGCTCCTCCGACTCGGCGAGCTTCGCCGTCATCTCGCCGAAGCGCGCAGAGAGGCGTTCGACCTCGGCGCCGCCGCTGCGCTCGGGCAACGGGACGTCGTAATGCCCCATGGCCACCTCGTCCGCCGCCGCGGTGAGGGCCTCCAGCGGACGCGCGATCCGCCGTGCGAGATAGATGACGAGGACGCCGGCGACCGGAATCCCGATCCCGAACGCGAGCGCGAGCTCCCACACGAGCTGGAGCCAGCGGCTGCGCAGCGCCGATTCCGGCTCCGCGACGACGAGAGCACCGGCGGGGAGGCCCGCCAGCCGCACCACCTGGCCGACGCCGAGATAGCTGACGCCGCCAACGTGCACGTCGAACGTCTCCGGCTTGCCTGCCAGGAGCCGCGCCAACGGAACGGCTGACCGCGGCAGCTGAGGCAGACGCCCCGCGAACAGCGAGGCGCCGGGGACAGCCGGCACCCAGAACACCTGGTCTCCGCCGAGCGCGAGCTCGAGGTTGGAGCGCGAGACGTGTCCCACGCCCGCCTGTTGCTCGTAGAGCTGCTCGATCCCGGCCGACTCCCGCCGCAGCTCGGCCGCCGCGTGCGTTCGGGTGTAGCTCTGGAAGAAGCGGACGGCGATGAGCGTCGCCACGACGCCGGCGAGCACGATGCCGAGCAGGAACAGCGCGGGCAGGCGAAAGCGCAGTGATCTGAACACGGGGCGCTACCCGGCGGCAGCGTCGCGGGCCGGGCCGGCCTTGTAGCCGATGCCCCAGACCGTCACGATCGGCGACGCGTCGCCGAGCTTCCGCCGCAGCTGGCGGACATGGACGTCGACCGTCCGCGTGTCGCCGGCGAACGTGTAACCCCACACGCGCTCCAGCAGCTGGTCGCGCGTGAGGACCAGACCATGGTGATCGATCAGCTCCCAGAGCAGGTCGAACTCCTTCGGCGCGAGACGGATCTCGGTATCTCCGACGTGGCACTCGCGCCGGCCGGCGTCGAGCACGAGGTCACCGTGGCGGAGGGTCCCGCCGCCGGGACGCGCCCGGTCGCCGCTCCGGCGGAGGATCGCCCGCACCCTCGCCACGAGCTCGCGTGGATTGAACGGCTTCGTCAGGTAGTCGTCTGCTCCGACCTCGAGGCCGGCGATCTTGTCGAGGTCGTCGTCGCGCGCCGTCAGCATCAGCACCGGCAACGTGCGCGTCTCGCGGATCCGCCTGCAGACCTCGATCCCGTCGAGGTCGGGCAGCATCAGGTCGAGGATGACGAGCGAGGGCGTGTCGGAGTCGACGAGGGTCAACGCCTCGCGGCCGCTCGCGGTCATCCGCACGGTGAAGCCGTCCTTGCGGAGGTAGGCGGCGACGAACGATGCGATCGCCTGCTCGTCCTCGACCACGAGGATGGTCTGTCCGTCCCCGGCCGTCTCCCTCACCCGCCGCCGATCGTGTGCTTCAGCTGCTGGGACGGCAGCGAGCGGAAGGTGCCGCCACCGATCGAGTACGCCCCGTCGGCACCGGGATAGACCGTGGAGCCGTGGAGCGTGATGCTGCCGTGTCCCCCGACGAAGAGGTAGATGCCCGCGCCGCGTACGACCACGCGATAGGTGCCCCCCATCGCGCGGAAGCGGAAGCCGCTGCCGCTGAACTCCGTGCCGGTGAAGTTGCGCCAATGCACGGGCCGATGGGACACGTCTGCTCCTGCCGCTTGCGGGGCGCCGCCGCCGGCCGCCGACGGAAGCTGGTAGACGTCGAGCCGCGCCTCCTGCGTGACGCGGCCGAGCACGAAGCCCTTGACGACCACGGTGACGACGGGATGGCCGTGGACGCCGCCGTCACCGGCGGCCTTGCGGACGACGACGAAGCCCGCGGCCCCATGACCGCGGGCACCGGCGGACGCCGTCGCTGCCGGAAGCAGGAGCACCGCGGCACTCAGGCAGATGAAGAGGATCCGCCGCATCGCGCCCCCAGGGTACTCCTGAGCGAGAGGAACGTCCGACGGCCCGGCGAACCTGCGTACGTGACGCCCGACGCATTGCAGCAGCGCTCCGACCGCCTTGCGGCGCGTGTCGAGGCGCTCGCGGCCGCGCTCCATGCGAGCGGCGTGGCCGAGGAGACGGCCGCGGCTCTACTCTCACGCGCGTCCGCGGCCGTCCTCGATGCGCTCACACTGGAGCTGCTGCTGGAGCAGCCGGCCTCGAAGGCCAAGCCCCCGCCCGACCTCGAGCTCGACGTCCGACTAGCGGCCTAGTCGCCGTACTCGTAGAACCCGCGGCCGCTCTTGCGGCCGAGGAGGCCGGCGTTGGCCATCGCGACGAGACGCGGCGGCGGCGCCATTCGGGGCTCCCGCAGCTTCTCCCAGAGCGCCTCGCTCGCGTGCACGTGGACGTCGATCCCGACGAGATCGACGAGCTCGCACGGGCCCATCGGCCAGCCCGCACCGTGTTTCATGCCCGCGTCGAGGTCGGCCGGCGTGACCCGCGCCTCGTCGAGCACGCGGACGCAGTCGTTGAGTAGCGGGATGAGGATCCGGTTGACGACGAACCCGGGCGTGTCGTGGCAGCGGATCGGATGCTTGCCGAGGCGCTCGCCGAGCCCGTAAGCGGTCTCGAATGCCTCCTCCGACGTCCGCTCGGCGCGCACGACCTCCACGAGCGGCATGAGCGGCGCGGGGTTGAAGAAGTGCATCCCGACCACGCGCTCGGGCGTCGAGGTCGCGCCGGCGATCTCCGTCACCGAGAGCGCCGAGGTGTTCGTCGCGAGGACGGCGTCCGGGCGGCAGACACGCTCGAGCTCCGCGAACAGCTCCCGCTTCGGCCCGAGCTCCTCGACGATCGCCTCGATCACGACGTCGCAGTCGGAAAGGTCTCCCACCTCGGTCGTCAGCGAAAGGAGGCCGATGTCGAACGACTCGATCTGTCCCTTCTCGACCTTGCGCGAGAGGAAGTGCTCGATCCTGCCGCGCGCCGTCTCCCCCAGCTCCCCGGTCACCTCGCGCCCGACGGTCTCCAGCCCGGCCTCGACCGCGAGCTGCGCGATGCCCGCGCCCATCGTCCCCAGCCCGACGACTCCGACTTTCACGCCGAGGAGCCTAACCGGGCCGCCGCAGGCGGGCCGGGGTCTTCCGGCCGGGCTTCGCCGGCTCTCCCGGCGACGCCTCCAGCCCTAGACGCGGGCCGAGCAGCGCGATCACGAGACCTGCTGCGCCGACGAGCGACAGCGCTCCGGTGAGGCCGACGGCACGGGCGAGGAAACCGACCGCCGGGCCGTTGAGGACGGCGCCCGTGTAGCCGGCGGTCGCGACGGCGGCGATACCTGCGGCGGCCGAGGTGCGGGCAGTCGAGCCCGCCACACGGAAGATCGCCGGCACGAGGACGGCCGAGCCGGCGCCGACGAGGGCGAAGCCGATCAGCCCCGCTGCCGGCGTACGCAGAGCGAGCGCGAGCGCGATCCCGCCACAGATGACGGCGCCGCCGCGACGGGCGAGGCCCCCGACGCCCCAACGCGCGAGCAGACGGTCTCCGACGAAGCGGGAAGCGGCCATCGCCACCGAGAACGCGACTACGCCGGCCGCAGCGACCGCCGCGCTCGCGTTCGCCGGCCCAGCCAGGAAGACCGCGCTCCAGCTGATTGCCGCGGACTCGACGAACATCGAGCAGAACATGAGCAGCGCGGGAAGCGCAACCGCCCGATGCGGAAGGGCGAACTTCGCCCCGCCTGCGTCCTCCGCTCCCGGCAGGAGCCGCGGCGCGACCACGAGGGTGAGCACGGCCACGCCCGCTGCGACCGCCGAGAAGTTCCAGCGAACGCCGATGGCCGCCGCAGCCGCCGCGGCTGCGATGCCGGCACCGACCAGGAGCCCGACGCTCCACATCCCGTGCAGCGCCGAGAGCACGTGACGCCCAAGGCGCCGCTCGAGGCCGACGCCGTGCGCGTTCGCGGCGACGTCGACGATGCCGAGGCCGGCGCCGATCAAGGCCGCGGCTGCCGCGAGAGACGCCTTTCCGGGCGCAAAGGCCGCAGCGGCGAGGGCTCCCGCCGCGAGCAGCGACCCACATGCCGTCGGCAGCCTGCTGCCGAAGCGGCCGGCGAGCCAACCCGCGAGCGGCAGCACCACGGTCGCCGTACCGGACAAGGCGAGAACGACGAGCCCGAGCTCCCCGTTGTCCAGCGCATGCCGGTGCTTCAGAGCCGGCAGTCGCGCCGACCAGGTGCCCTCGATGGCGCCGAAGCCGACGAAGGTGAGCGCGAGCGCGACATGTGCGCGGTGCAGCCGCGGTTCTGCCCTCACGCCGAGAGCGTAGACTCGCCGCCGACGTGCAGGTACGCGAGGGCACCGTCGCCCTCCCGCTCGACGGCGAGGAGGCACAAACGTGGTACCGGGTGACGGGCGAGCTGCGGCCCGGTGATGCCGCCGCGCCCGCGCCCCTCGTCGTCCTCCACGGCGGCCCCGGCGCGACGCACGACTACCTCCTCTCGCTCGCCGACCTCGCCGACGACCGGGCCATCGTCCACTACGACCAGATCGGCAACGGCCGCAGCACGCACCACCGGGACCGCGGCGCCGACTTCTGGACCGTGGATCTCTTCGTCCGCGAGCTGCACAACCTCGTCGACGCGCTCGGAATCGCCGGCCGCCACCACGTGCTCGGCCAGTCCTGGGGCGGTTTCCTCGCGCAGGAGTACGCGCTCACGCAGCCGCCGGGGCTGCAAGCGGTCGTGCTCGCCGACACGGCCGCGTCGTTTCCGGACTTCGTGGCCGAGTGCAACCGGCTGCGCGAGGCCCTGCCCCCGGAGGTAGAGGCCACGCTGCGGCGGCACGAGGAGGCGGGGACGACGGAGGATCCGGAGTACGCGGTCGCGTGCGAGGTCTTCTACCGCCGCCACGTCTGCCGGCTCGACCCGTGGCCGGAGGAGCTCGTCGAGGCGTTCGCCTGGATCGACCGCGACCCGACCGTCTACCACACGATGAACGGCCCGAGCGAGTTCCACGTCATCGGCTCGATCCGCGACTGGCAGGCGAGGGACCGGCTGGGCGAGATCGAGGTCCCGACCCTCCTCGTCTCGGGCCGCCACGACGAGGCGACTCCCTGGCTGCAGGAGGCGCTGCTCGCCGGGATCCGCGGCTCGGAGTGGGTCTGTTTCGAGGAGTCGTCGCACACGCCGCACGTAGAGGAGCGCGAGCGCTACATGCAGGTCGTCGGCGACTGGCTCGCGCAGCACGACTGAGAGACTCAGTCGCAGTACAGATTCCAGGCGAGCTTGCCGGCGGCATCGAAAAACGCCTCCGTGTCGGTCTCGGGCGGGTGCCCGTTCGCGCAGATCACGACCTGGCGCTCGCCGTGCTCGCTGGAGAGAGCAATCGCGACGTAGCCGACGGAGAAGCCGAGATGGCCCCACGCGGCGCCGCAGGACGAGCGCTGCCTCCCCATCACCGACGAGATCTCACCGATCCCGAGCCCATAGCGGTCGGTCTCCTCCCACGCGGACTCGACCGCGTCGAGCATCTGACGGTGAAGGTAGTCGGGGACGAGCTCTCCGCCGAGGAGGGCACGGAGCGTCGTCGCGACCTCGCCGGGAGTCGAAACGATCCCTCCCCCCGCGCGGTGAAACGGGACATCGATCTCGGTGACGTCCACCGGGCCCGGTCCGCCCGGCAGGATCGGGTTGTCGCCTGCCAGATAGCCGTGTGCGCAGTCGCCGTGGAGAGGCCCCTCGGCCAGGTCGGTCTTCGCCAAGCCCAAGGGCTCGAAGACTCGCTCGCGGAGCGCATCCCTGAGACTCACGCCGGTCGCCTCCTCGACCACGAGCCTCAGCGCGAGGTAGTTGCTTCCGTGGTACGCCCAGCCTTCGCCGGGTCGGAACAGCCGGGGCTTCTCGAGAGCCATGCGCAGCTCGTCGCGCGGCCCGAGCTCCCAGCGGCGGGCCGGGTCACGCTGGTAGGGCTCCCAGAACTCGGTGCCGATGTCGAAGTCGTCCAATCCGCTCGTGTGGTTCAGGAGCTGGCGGATCGTGACGCCCTCGACGAACGGAGCCGCCTCCGCATCGAGGTCGAGCAGACCCTCGGCTGCAAGCCGAAGGGCGAGGGCCGCAACGAAGATCTTCGTCACGCTTCCGATGCGGAACCGGTGGCCGACGGTCAGCGCCTCGGCAGTCGCCACGTCCGCCACTCCGGCCGCTCCCTCGACGCGCCTCTCCGGGCCGAGGGCCACCACGGTGGCCCCAGGAACGCCGGTCGCCAGAATCGCCTCGAGCTGAGCCTCGAGCGGTGCCACAGTGCCGGCTCGGCCTAGACGCGCTCGATGACCGCGGCGATTGCCTGGCCGAAGCCGATGCACATCGTCGCGAGGCCGTAGCGCGCGTCGCGCCGCTCGAGCTCCGAGACGAGCGTCGCGGTGATGCGAGCGCCCGTCGCGCCGAGCGGGTGGCCGAGCGAGATTCCGCCGCCGTTCGGGTTCACGTCGCCTGCCTCGTAGCGCTCTTGTAACCCAGTGTCGGCGAGGAACTGCGCCACGACCGAGGCGAACGCCTCGTTCACCTCGATCACGTCGATCTCGTCCCACGTCAGCCCGGCTTTCGCGAGCGCCTTCGCCGACGCCTCGGGGTTTCCATGCAGCATCAGGTGCGGATCGACGCCCACGACGCCGAAGGAGACGAACCGCGCCCGCGGCTCGAGACCGAGCTCCGACGCCTTCGCCTCAGAGGCGACGAGGACGGCCGCCGACCCGTCGACGATCTGGGACGAGTTGCCGGCCGTCACGACCCCGTCGGGAATGAACGCCGGCTGGAGCGCCGCCATCTTCTCCAGCGTCGTCTCGCGCCTGACCGCCTCGTCGACGGCGAAGCGCGTCCGCACGAGCGTCGAGCCCGAGTCGGGCGCCGGCACGTCGAGCTCGATCGGGACGATCTCGCGCTCGAAGCGGCCCTCGTCGATCGCCCGCGCGGCGCGCTGATGCGACTCGTAGCCGATCCGATCGAGCTCCTCACGCTTCAGGCCCCACTGCTTGGCGATCTCCTCGGCCGAGATCCCCTGCATCACGATGTCGTGGCGCTCGTAGACGAGCGGCGACATCGAGCCGTTGTTCGATCCCATCGGGACTCGCGACATCATCTCGACGCCGCCCGAGACGACGAGGTCGAGCTGTCCGGACCACACGGCCGCGGCAGCGTTGAAGTTCGTCTGCATCGAGGATCCGCACTGGCGGTCGACCGTCGTCCCCGCGACCGAGACGGGCCAGCCCGCCGTGAGCGCGACGTTACGGCCGATGTTCCACGCCTGCTCGTCGACCTGCGTCACGCAGCCCCACTGCACGTCCTCGATCTCGCCGGGGTCGACACCCATCCGGGTCACGAGCGCGTTCACGACCTGGCCGAGAGCTCGTCCCCGCGGATGTGCGACAGCGTGCCGTTCTTCTTCCCGATCGGGCTGCGAACCGCATCGACGATCATTGCGCCGGGCCGTTCCATGCAAGAGACTGTACCGCGGTCGATGCTGCGCAAGAACGCCAAGATCGAGCTCCTGAAGCGCGTGCCGCTCTTCGAGCGCTGCTCGAAACGGGAGCTCGGGGAGATCGCGTCACTCGCAGACGAGGTCGCCCTCCCCTCCGCCCGCGACCTCACCCGCGAGGGAGCGAGCGGCAAGGAGTTCGTGATCCTCGTGGAAGGCGAGGCCGACGTCCTTCGCAACGGCCGGCTCGTCGCCGGGCTCGGCCCGGGCGACTTCGTCGGCGAGATCGCGCTCGTCACGGGTGCGCCGCGAACGGCGACCGTTCGGACGCGGGGACCTGCACGAGTCCTCCTCCTCACCGCGTCGGGCTTCCGGACGCTGATGCGCGACGTCCCGTCCATCCAGGCGAAAGTGCTCATGGCACTCGCCGCGCGGGTCACACCCGACTACGACTGACGCTAGGAGGCGCGCTGCGGCACGCGCGGCTCGGCAACGTGCGCGAGGTACGTCGGCGCAGCGAGCTCGAGGACGAGCCGCCGGCCCTCCGTGTCCCCGCGCCCGACCTCCCCGAACGAGTAACCGACGTCGCCGCCCAGGACGACGGGCCCCTCGTCCGTCTCCACGATCACCACCTGGTGCCCGGCGGTGTGACCGGGCGCGGGCACGAGGCGCACGCCGGGCAGGATCTCCGCTTCCCCATCGTGCTCGACGTAGGTCGCGCCCGGGAAGTCGACCCATTCGCGCACCGTGTAGTCGTCTTCGGTCCGTGCGTCGGCGAGCTCGCGCTGCTGGACGTGGATCGGCACGCCGGGGAAGAGCCGGTTGCCGCCGCAGTGGTCGAAGTGGAGGTGCGTGTTGACGACGACGGAGACCCGGCGGACGAGATCGTCCGGCAGCGGGTGCGGCGTCGGGCTGCCACTCCTCGTCGAGCTCGGGCGTCGTGTCGATCATCCCGGTGTCGACGAGGACGAGCCCATCCGGATGCTCGATCGTGTCGGAGAAGCCGGGCCAGCGGACGCCGGAGAAGACGACCTCGCTCGTCAGGTGCCGACCGATATCGTCACGCCTGAGCACCGCCGGGAGCATATGGCCACCACGACTGAAAAATGGATCGAGGTCCGCTCGCCGTACAGCGGTGAGGTCGTCGGTCGCGCGCCGAAGTCGGGCGCCGACGAAGCTCGGCGCGCGGTCGACGCGGCAGCGCGGGCGCTCGAGTCCCCCTGCCGGCGCACGAGCGGGCGGCGATTCTCGACCGGGTCGCACTGCTCCTGCGCGAGCGGCGCGAGGATATGGCGCGGACGATCTGCGCGGAGGCCGGCAAGCCGATCAAGACCGCGCGCGTCGAGGCCTCACGCGCCGTCTCGACGTACACGTTCGCCGCGGTCGAGGCGCGCAAGCTCGCCGGCGACGTCGTGCCGATGGGAGCCTCCGAGGCCGGCGAGGGCAAGATCGCTTTCACCCTGCGCCGACCGATCGGCGTGATCGGCGCAATCTCGCCCTTCAACTTTCCCTGCAACCTCGTCGCGCACAAGCTCGCTCCCGCGCTCGCCGCCGGCTGTCCGGTCGTGCTCAAGCCCGCGAGCGCGACGCCGCTCTCGGCGCTTCTCCTCGCCGAGCTCGAGCAGGAGGCCGGCCTGCCGGAGGGCTGGCTGAATGTTCTCGTCGGTCCCTCGAGCGAGATCGGCGACGTGCTCGTCGAGGACGAGCGCGTGCGGATGATCACCTTCACGGGCTCGAGCGGAGTCGGCTGGGGGATCGCGGAGCGCGCGGCGAAGAAGCGCGTCCGGCTCGAGCTCGGCAACTCGACGCCCGTCGTCGTGGCCGCCGACGCCGACCTCGACTTCGCCGCCTCGAAGCTCGCCGCGAACGCATTCTCCTTCGCCGGGCAGAGCTGCATCTCCGTCCAGCGGATCTACGTCGAGCGGTCCGCCGTCGACGGCTTCCTCGAGCGCTTCCTCCCCAAGGTGGAGGCGCTGGTCGTCGGCGACCCTGCGGACGACGCGACCGACGTGGGGCCCGTGATCGACGAGGACGCTCGGACCCGGATCGCGTCCTGGGTCGAGGAGGCGCAGTCCGCGGGCGCAAAGCTCCTCGCGGGCACGACCGGCGCCGACCCGCTGGGCCCGGTCGTCCTCGCAGAGGCGCCGGAGACGGCGCGCGTGGTCTGCGACGAGGTCTTCGGCCCCGTCTGCGTCGTCAACGGAGTCGACTCACTCGCGGACGCGTACGAGCGCGCTAACGGGACCGAGTACGGCCTCCAGGCGGGCATCTTCACCGGCTCGATCGCGACGGCGCTCGCCGCGGCCGAGGCGCTCGAGTTCGGCGGCGTCACGGTCAACGAGGCGCCGACCTTCCGCGCCGACCAGATGCCGTACGGCGGCATCAAGGGCTCCGGCAACACGAAGGAGGGCCCGGCCTACACGATCCGCGAGATGACCGAGGAGCGGCTGGTCGTCCTCCAGGCCTGACGTTTCCGATTGCCGGCGTGCGGGGAGGCCGATCCCGTGATCGGCATAGGGATCGCGTTCATCGTCGTCGGGCTCATCTTTCTGTTCATCGTTCCGTGGGTCGGGATCCCCGTAGGCATCGTCGGCCTCCTGCTCGCGATCCTCTGGCTCGCCGGCGTCGGGCGCCGCACGGTCGGCCGCGAGGCGCCTGCCGAGCGCGACCGCGCGTGAAAGACGCGCGTTGGCCGAACGGGCAACGAATCCTACGACTTTGTAACAGTGCCATTACTATGTAGGATCGAGTTCCCGGGCATAGGGGAGCCCGACGGAATTCGGCTTCGGACAAGGCCTTGCGCGGTCGGTTACGAGGAGATGTAGAGCGAGTGATCGAAGAGAGAACGGCCCAGTTGCAGCAGTGCATGTATCAATACTCACGGGCCATCTACAAGTCCGTGAAGGACATGATCGACCCGTATGCCGACCGGGAGACGCAGCTCGAGTCGCGCCGCTCGGTGCTCATGGCATGCGAGCAGACGATGGAGCGCCTCGCCACTGATCCGCTCTACTTTGCGAAGCCGGAGCGAGCGCTGTTCCAGGACATCCGGCGCCACTTCCCGATCACCGCACAGGCGCAGGTCGCGTGGGCAGTGGAGCAGGGCGTGAAGGCCGCAGTCGACTTCATCGAGGAGCAAATCGAGTCGGGCCTGCTCGACGGCGGCGTCGCCCGCTGCCGCGCGACGACACGCAAGGGCAAGCCCTGCCAGCGGACGCCCCTGCCCGAACGCGATTACTGCCCCTCGCATCAACATCTAGAGACTCGCGCCGCCGCATAGCGTCGGGCCGGTCGGACCTCCGTTTATCCACAGTGCGATCCACAACTGCATCGCGGTAGTGTCCTGCGCGGGTGTCTCATGACACGGACAAGCTGATCCGTCAGCTCTCGCTCGTCGCTTTCCTGATGGCGGAGCGACGGGCGATCACGGCGCGCGACGTGAAGTCGAACGTCGAGGGCTACTCGGAGATGTCGGACGAGGCGTTCGCCCGCCGCTTCTACTCCGATCGTGCCGAGCTGCTCGCGCTCGGCGTCCCACTCCAGTCGCAGCGCGACGAGTTCACGGGCGAGGAGCTGTACACGCTCCGCTCGGAGCAGTACTTCCTCCCCCAGCTCGAGCTCGAGGACGAGGAGCTCGCCGCGCTCCAGACCGCGTTCTACCTTCTCGAGGGGCAGTTCGCGTACGCCGAGCCGCTTCGACTCGCGCTGCAGAACCTCGCGCTCGGGCGGCCCGGCTTCGTCGAGCCGCGAACCGAGACGGCGAGCCGCGTCGAGGTGCTCGACCCCGACTACTCTCCAGAGACGCCGGGCCGGCTCGCCAAGCTCGAGAACGCGATCTCGAAGCAGCGCACGGTCCGGTTCGAGTACTGGTCGATCTCGCGGGACGAGGTGAGCGAGCGCACCCTCAACCCGTACGCGCTGCTCCCCGACAACGGGCTCTGGTACGTCATCGGGCAGGACCTCGACCGCGAGGAGATCCGCACCTTCCGCGTCTCGCGGATCCGCGGCGACATCAAGTTCGCGACCCGCCGGGAGCGGGACTTCCGCGCGCCGGCGGACTTCGACGTCGAGCTCTACCGCGGCCGGCCGCCGTGGCAGATCGGCGACATCCTCGGCACGGCGCGGATCGAGGTGCGCGGCGACACGGCCTGGTGGGTCCGGCGCGCCTACGGCGAGACGGGCCGTCTCGAGGACGGTGTCTTCGTCACCGACTACTCCTCCATCCCGCAGCTCTCGTCGTGGGTGCTGCGCCAGAACGGCCGCGCCGTGCCACTCGAGCCCACCGAGCTCAAGCGCGACGTCGCCGCGGCGCTGCGGCGTGTGCGGGACGGGCACGAGGGAGAAGCCCCGCAGCCGGCGCGCGAGACTCCGGCTGTGATCAGCGAGGGCGGCGCCGAGCGCCTTGCCGGGCCCGTGGCGCCCGAGCGGTTCGCCGTCTTGCAGGCGCTGCTCGCATACCTCCTCGCGGCGTGCGGTGAGGAGCGGGACGCCCAGATCCCCGAGTCGGAGCTGCTCGAGCACTTCCCGTCGATCCCGGCGGACGAGCTCGAGGAGCACCTGTCCCTGCTCAACCTCGTCAACTTCGGCGGGGGCTGTTACACCGTGTACGCCGAGCTCCGCGACGGCTCGGTCCACGTCGACAAGGAGCTGTGGGGCGACACGTTCCGCGCCGCCCCGAGGCTGACACCGCTCGAGGCGCGCGCGATCCGGCTCGCGCTCGAGTACGTCGGGCCTATGATCGCCGCCGACGCGCACTCGCCTCTGTCGCGCGTCCGCAACAAGCTCGAGGAGACGTTCGGGCAGTTCGAGCTCGCGCGGACGCCCGAGCCGCACGTCGGGACGGAGGAGGTCGACCTCGTCTCACAACTCGCGCGCGGCATGCGCGAGCGGCGGCTCGTCGAGATCGAGTACCAGAAGGAGGCGGACGCTGCACCCTCGACGAGGCTCGTCGAGCCGTACTCCCTCGAGCGGCAGCTGCCGAACTGGTACGTCCACACGTGGGACCGCACGAGCGACGGAGCCCGTTCGTTCCGGCTCGACCGCATGCGGAGCGCGAAGCTGACCCGCGAGCGCTTCGAGGCTCGGGAGGGATTCGAGCCGACCCGGCTCCGCGACGCGCGCACCGCGAAGCTCCTGTACGACAAGGAGATCGCGCGCTGGGCGATCGAGCGCGGCGCGCGGTTGCTCGCCGACGGCACGGCCGTCCGCGAGTTGCCCGTCGGCAGCGACGAGTGGCTCGAGAGCGAGGTGCTCTCGCTGCGCGGCGATGCGATCCTGCTCGAGCCGGACGAGCTGCGGCACACGATCGCCCTGCGCGCCAAGGCGCTCGCCAAGGAGCTCGGCGTCGAGCGGCTCCGCGCCCCTGCGTAGGTCATGGCCCTCGACATCCGTTACGCACGGAACGGAGGCATCGCGATCGCGTACCAGGTCGTCGGGGAGGGCGATATCGACCTCGTCTACGTGCCGGACTACATGTCGAACCTCGTCTTCGGGTGGGAGTCGCCGCACTGGCGGCCGTTCTACGAGCGGCTCGCACGGTCGTTCCGCCTGATCCTGTTCGACAAGCGCGGCACCGGCCTCTCAGATCACGGGCCGCACTTCGCGGCGCTGGAGACGCGCATGGAGGACCTCCGCGCCGTGCTCGATGCCGTCGGCTCGACGAGCACCGTCGTCTTCGGCGCGCAGGAAGGAGCGGGCATGGCGGCGATGTACGCCGCTACGTATCCAGAGCGGACGCGGGCGCTCGTCCTCTTCCACCCGTCTCCGGACTACGGCCAGGAAGAGCTGGGCGTCCAGGAGGAGTTGGCCGACCTGCGCGAGCGCTGGGGCACCCGCGAGTACGCCGACGAGCTGCTGCGCCACGGCTGTCCCTCCCTGTACGAGGGTGAGGAGGATCGGGAATTGTTCGCCAACGAGCTGCGGCTCGGTGCGAGCCCCGCGGTCGCCTACGCGCTCAACCGTGCCTTCCTCGACACGGATCTGAGCGCTGTCCTTCCGGCCATCCAGGCGCCGACGCTCGTCCTCTACCGGCGCGGCCACCTCGGCGAGGAGGAGAAGACTCTCGCTTACGCGGGCCGCATTCCCGGGGCGCGCGCGATGCGCGTCTCGGGCAGCGACTACTTCGGCGTCTTCCTTTCCCTCGACATCGTCGACGAGATCGAGCGTTTCGTCGCCGGCGAGCCGGCGGCGGACGTGCCGGAAAGTGTCCTCACGACCGTGCTGTTCACCGACCTCGTCGGCTCGACCGAGCGTGCAAGCGCTCTCGGCGACCGCGACTGGCGCGACCTTCTCGCAGCCCACCATGCGCTCATCCGGCGCGAGCTCGCGCGCTTCCGCGGCGAGGAACGCGACACCGCCGGTGACGGCTTTTTCGCCACGTTCGACGGGCCCGCGAGGGCGATCCGAGCCGCCGAGGCGATGGTCGGCGGAGTCCGCGAGCTCGGTCTCGACCTGCGCGTCGGGATCCACGTCGGCGAGTGCGAGCTCCACGACGGCAAGCCTGCGGGGCTCGCCGTGAACATCGGCGCACGCGTGGCCGCCGAAGCGGGCGCCGGCGAGATCCTCGTCACCGGCACTGTCCGCGACCTCGTGGCGGGCTCGGGGCTCGAGTTCGTCGACCGGGGGGAGCGCGAGCTGAAAGGCGTGCCCGGCACGTGGCGCCTCTACGCGGCGACCGAGGCCGCGGACGAAGTGATCGCTGCTAGCCGCCGACCGGCAGGGTGACGGTGAACGTCGAGCCCGCCTCGATCTCCGACCGCACCTCGAGCGCGCCGCCGTGCGCTTCCGCGATCGACCGGGCGATGAACAGGCCGAGGCCTGTCCCGGGCTTGGACGCGCCCGGGATGTCCGCGCGGCCGAACTTCTCGAAGATGCGCGCCTGGTGGTCCCGGGAGATCCCCGGCCCGTCGTCCCGCACCGCTATCCGCACGGCGCCGTTCGCCGCCGCCACCGAGACGCGCACCTCCCCGCCCTCCGGCGAATACTTCACCGCGTTCTCGATCAGATTGCCGAGCACCTGCCGGAGCCGTGCGCGGTCGCCGCGGATCGCGGGCAGGCGTCCGTTGACCGAGGCGACGATCGTCACCTCCTGCTGCGCGAGCGCCGCAACCTCGACGGCCTCGTCGACGACGCGGCCGAGGTCGACCTCCTCGAAGCGGTAGCTGAACGTCCCGGCTTCGATCCGAGACGTGTCGAGCACGTCTGCGACAAGCGCGGCGAGGCGTGCCGTCTCGTCGGCGATGAGGGCGAGGAACGACTCGCGCTGCGGCGCCGAGAGCATCCGCCAGCGGTCCTGCAGCGTTCGGGCCGCGCCGATCACCGCGGCCATCGGGCTGCGCAGCTCGTGGGACACGAGGGAGACGAAATCGGCGCGGAGCTGCGACAGTCGCGCGAGCTCCTCGACGCGCCTTCGCTCCGCCTCGTAGGCGCGGATGTTCTGTACCGCAGTGGCGACGAGACGGCCGAGGAGGGAGACGAGCTCGACCTCGTCCTCGCTGAAGCCGTCGTGACGTTCGCGCGAGAGGCTCAGCATCCCGATCGTGCGGGCGCCGAGCAGCAACGGCGTCACCAGCTCGCTGCGCAGGCCGAGCGCGACGAGCTGCTCGTCCTCCGGGAACTCCCGCTCCTCGAGGTCGCGGCGTAACACGAGCCGGCCGTCGAGCACACGTTCCAGCACGGATCCCTCGATCGGGCCGCTGTTGCCGGGCGGGAAGACCTCGCGGGAGCCCCGGCCGGCCGTGGCCATCGTGTGTGCGGTCTCGTCTTCCACGAGGACGATCGCCGTCCGGTCGAACGGGACGAGCCCGCGCAGCTCGCGGATGAACGCGCCGAACGCCTCGTCGAGCTCGAGCGACGAGCCGAGGGCCCGCGCGCAGCGGTTCGCCGTCTCGAGCACGTCGACGCGGTGACCGAGCTCGTCGCGCAGCCGTTCTGCCTCCCCGGCGCGCGCCTCGGCGCGGCTGCGCTCTTCGTTGATGGCATCGCGAAGGCGCCCCACGACGATGCCGGAGAGCATCCCGACGAGGATCCGGACGAATGCCGCGCGCCACACCAGCCCGGGCCCGAGGGCGTCGATGACGATCGTGGCACTGGTCATGGCGGCACCGCCGATGAGCCCGCCGACCAGCCCGAACCGGAGGGCCGCTTCGGCGATCGGGATCAGGTAGAGGGGGCGATACGGCTGGCCCGCCTGGTACGAGAACACGGCGATGATCCCGATCCCCACGATCCCGTCGCACACGATCAGGAGCACCCGCGCCCGGACACGTGTGGCGCGCCCGAGCTCGACGACGGACAGGACTGCCGAGAGCACGGTCTCCGCTGCGAAGAAGCCGACGACGGCCCACCCCCACGGCTCGTACGACGCAGGCATGTCCGTGACGCCGACCGCGACGGCGGCCACGACGACGAGCGCCGCTCGCAGCAGGATCAGCCACCGCCCGGGGCGGTTAAGCACCGCGCTCCTCGATCTGGGCCAGCGCCCACACGGCCACCTCGCGCGTCGTCTCGTCCGGGTCCTCGAGATGTTCGGCCACGGCGCCTCGTTCGCCGTCGCCACCCACGTTGCCTGCCGCGACGAGCGCGTTGAGTCGGAGGCGCCGACCGTCGTTGCGAGGCACGTAGAGCCTCGCGAACCGTTGTCTCAGCTCCTTCGGGTCAATGCGCAGCCACTCCACGAGGGACACGTGCGGCGTGGCATCTTCCGGGAGCGGCTCGCCCGCGCGCCGCTTCTCGACGCCGCGATTCCACGGGCAGACGTCCTGGCAGATGTCGCAGCCGTAGACCTGCGCGCCGAGCTCGGCTCGGTACTCGAGCGGCGGCGGCGCGGGCGCCTGCGTCCAGTAGGAGAGGCACTTCGTCGAGTCGAGGGTTCCCGGCTCGTCCAGAGCCCCCGTCGGGCAGGCGTCGATGCAGAGCCGGCAATCGCCGCAGTCGAGGTCGAGCGGCGCAGTCGACTCGAGCTCCACGTCCGTGACGAGCGTCCCGAGGACGACCCAGGAACCGTGCCGCCGGGTGATGAGGAGCGTGTTCTTGCCGTAGAAGCCGACGCCGCTCCGCGCCGCCGCCTCGCGGTCGACGTGCTGGTTCGCGTCGACGAGGACACGGTAGGCGCCGCCCAGGTTCCGGCCGAGCACGTCGAGCTTCTCCCGCAGCGACTCGTAGGCGTCGAACCACGTGTACCGCGGCAGCCGGCCGTGACCTTGCGGACGCTCCGGCTCCGGCAGCCAGTAGCAGAGCGCAGCCGAGACGACGGTGCGGGCGCCCGGCAGCAGCGTCTCGGGGTGACAGGACTCCTCGGGCCGCGCCATCGTGAAGCGCATGTCGGCGAAGAGCCCGCGAGCCCGCCGCTCGCGGATGTGCCGCTCGGTCTCTGCGTATGCCTCGGCCGGCGCGGCGCCGATCGCGTCGAGCCCCAGCTCGTCCGCCAACGCGTGGAGTTCGGCTTCGGTCACGCGGATAGTCTGCCGCGGTGCGCGCGGTTCGGATCCACGAGGACGGCGGGCCCGAGGTGCTCGTGTTCGAGGAGGCGCCCGATCCCGTCCCCGGCCCCGGCGAGGTGCTCGTCCGCCTCCGCGCGTCGGCGCTCAACCACCTCGACATCTGGATCCGCAAGGGCCAGCCGTCCGTCCCGAAGCCGCGGATCCTCGGAGCGGACGGGTCGGGTGTCGTCGAGTCCGTCGGCGACGGGGTTAGTGGGTTCGAGGCCGGCGAGCGCGTCGTCATCAACCCCGGCGTCGAGGCCGGCGGGGGGCGGATCCACGTGATCGGCGAGCACGGCGACGGCACGAACGCCGAGTTGATCGCCGCGCCCGCGACGAACGTGCACCCGATTCCGGAGGGGCTGAGCTTCGAGGAAGCGGCGTCCTTCCCGCTCGTCTTCGAGACGGCCTACCGGATGCTGGTCACTCGCGCCGGCCTGCGCGAGGGCGAATGGGTGCTCGCCTGGGGCATCGGCGGCGGCGTCTCGACGGCGGCGCTCGCCATCGGCAAGGCGCTCGGGGCGCAGGTGCTCGTCACCTCGTCGAGCGACGCGAAGCTCGAGCGCGCCCGCGAGCTCGGCGCGGACGCGACCGTGAATCACGCGACCGGCGACGTGAAGGCGGCGGTGCAGGAGGCTACGGGCGGCCACGGCATCGACGTCGTCGTCGAGACCGTCGGGGAGGCGACGTGGGCGCAGTCCCTCCAGGTCGCGGCGCCCGGCGGCCGGATCACCGTCTGCGGCGCGACGAGCGGCCCGAATCCGCCGGCAGCGCTGCACCGGATCTGGTGGAAGCAGCTCTCGATCCTCGGCTCGACGATGGGAACCGGAGAGGATTTCGCCGGTGCCTACGAGCTCGTGGCGAGCGGGCGCACGCGCCCCGTCATCGACACGGTGCTCCCACTCGAGGAGATCCGCACCGCCCACGAGCGGCTCGAGGCCGGCGAGCAGCTCGGCAAGATCGTGCTCTCGATCGAGAGCTACTAGCCGAGGCCCAGGATGAACTTCGCGTCGTCGGACATCCGGTCCGGCGTCCACGGCGGGTCGAAGGTGAGCTCGAGCTCGACGCCCTCGACACCTTCGACTTGCCGGATGGCGCTGTCGATGTCCTGCGCGATGAGCGGCCCGGCGGGACAACCCATGGAAGTGAGGCTGTACGTGACCTTGGCCGTCGACTCGTCCATCTCGACCTCGTAGACGAGGCCGAGGTCGACGATGTCCATGCCGAGCTCGGGGTCTTCGACCGTGCGGAGAACCTCGAGCACCTCGTCTTTCGTTGCCACGCGGGCAGTGTAGAGCGACGTACCATCCCACCGTGCTCCTCGCCGGCGGCACCGAGTTCGTCGAGGTGATCATCTTCCTCTCCTCGACCGTGCCCGTGATCGGCCTGATCTGGTTCGCCTGGTGGTTCCTCCGCGCCGGCAAGCGCTACGACGAGCGCGAGCGGGCGGCTCGAGGCCGCCCGAAATAGGCTGGAAGCGTCGCCGGCAAAGCCGCCGACGCCCGGCCGAAGACCGGGCGCCAGCAAGACCTCACCACCGCATACGCTAAGCCGCGGGTGCGATGTTCTGGTTGACCTGGAACACGTTGTCCGGGTCGTACTTCGCCTTGATGCCTGCGAGCCGGTCGTAGTTCGCTCCGAACATCCCGCGGACGCGATCCGGCTCGTCCATCTGGAAGTTCGAGTAGCCGCCGCCCATGCCGTACGGCTTGAGCGCGTCGGAGTACGCCACGGCCCAATCGCGGATCGCGGCGGCATTCGCCGGATCCGGATCGACGCCCGCGAAGACCCCGCCCCAGACCGCGTCGCGATATCCCCACGCGGTGGCGTCGCTCGGCACTCGCGAGGCGGCGCCGTCGATCGCGTAGAGGTGCATCGTCGACTTCCACGTGGGCATCGCCGGGCCGTACTCGGTGTGCACGGCGATCGCCTCGTCCGGGATCTCCCGGAAGAACTCGCCGCGCCAGTACCACTGGTCGCCGGCCGGATAGACGGGGTCGAAGGCCGAGTTCCACATCGGCAGCGGCACCGGCGCGATCCCGTCCAGGAGCGGCGTGCCGAAGGAACGCGCCTCGCGGAGCGCCGAGGACTCCTCCCCGCCTGCCTGCGTCCACACGACGCCGCAAACCTTGCGCAGGTGGAGCTCCTCCGGGAAGGGCGGCCCCGGCGGGATGGAAAGGAAGGCGAAGAAGCCGCTGACCTCGTCGGGCGCCGCCGGCAAGAAGTCCCGGTACCACGCCAGCACCTCGGCCGCGTCGCCGATGTCATACAGCACCGGCCCGGCGAGAACCGTCGTGACCGGATGGCAGCGGAACGAGAAGGAGGTGACGATCCCGAAGTTGCCGCCGCCGCCGCGGATCGCCCAGAAGAGGTCCGGGTCGCGCTCGGCGTCCGTCTGGACGATCGATCCGTCCGCGAGAACGACCGTCGCCGCGACGAGGTTGTCGATCGTGAGGCCGAGCCCCCGGGTCAGGTGGCCCATGCCGCCGCCGAGCGTCAGTCCGCCGACCCCCGTGGTGCCGATGATGCCGACGGGCACGGTCAGGCCATGCTCATGCGTCGCGGCTATGACCTGGTTCAGGGTTGCGCCGCCGCCGACGCGCACCATGCGTGCGGCCGGATCGACGGTGACGTCGTTCATTGCCGAGAGATCGACGACGAGCCCGTCGTCGACCGAGCCGAGACCCGCGCCGCTGTGCCCACCGCAACGCACGGCGATGCGCAGGCCGTGCTCGACGCCGTAGCGCACGGCCGCTGCCACGTCCGCCTCGTCGGCGCAGTAGGCGATCGCGGCCGGCCGCTTGTCGATCATCGCGTTGTACAGGGCGCGGCACTCGTCGTAATCCGGCGCGTCGGACTCGACGACCCGGCCCTTCACGGCCGAGGCGAGCCCCTCCACGGAAACTGCCATGGTCTTCCCTCCCGTAGTCGCTTGGCGACGATGCTACGCCGTGCTGCGACGGAAGGGAACGACGATTCGGCCTGCGATTCAGTAACCCAGCAGCCGCACTTCCTCGCGCCGCTCGCGCGCGAAGAAGTGGATGCCGTCGACGAAGCGCACCCAGTTGCAGCGCGTGCACATCACGAGCGAGTGCGTCCGCGCGCTGTCGGCGAGGAAGCGCACGCCGCGCAACAGATCGCCGTTCGAGACTCCCGTCGCTGCGACGATCACCTCGCCGGGCGCGAGGTCCTCGGTGCGGAAGACGCGCTCGTAGTCCTCGATCCCTGCCTCTCGCAGCTCGTCGATCTCGCGCCGGGACGTCGGCCAGAACTGCGCCTGCAGCTCGCCGCCGAGGCAACGCAACGCGGCCGCCGAGAGCACCGCCTGCCGGGTCCCGCCGATCCCGATTGCGAGGTGATCGTTGGTGCCGCGGATCGCAGCGGAGATCGACGCGGTGACGTCACCGTCCGGGATGAGCTTGATCCGGGCCCCGGAATTGCGGATCTCCTCGATCAGGTCGTGGTGTCGCGGGCGGTCGAGGATGATCGTCGTCACGTCGTTCACGCGGCGCCCGAACGCCTCCGCGATCGCCTCGATGTTCTCGCCGACCGGACGGAGGAGGTTGATCGAGCCGCGTGCGCGCGGGCCGACCGCCATCTTCCGCATGTAGATGTCCGGCAGCGTCGTGAAGCGGCCGGGATCGCCCACCGCGATCATCGACATCGCGCCGTTGCCGCCGCGTGCGACGACGCCGCGGCCCTCGAGCGGGTCGAGTGCGAGGTCGACCTCCTTGCCGCCGGAGCCGACGATGGCGCCGGGAGTGAGCCCACCCGAGTCGTCGAGCGAGCCGAACACGACGCGTCCGCTGATGGGCAGGATGTCGAGGGTCGCGCGCATGCCGGTCGCCGCCTCTTCCTCTGCCGCATGCTCGTCGGCCCGGCCGAGCCAGCGCGCCGAGACCAGCGCCGCCCGCTCCGTCGCCCGCAGGTACGCCTGGCACTGGCAGGGCTGTTCCTCCTCGGCCACGTAGGCGGGGCCCTCGCTCATCGCGCGACCGTGCGACTTCGGTCGGCTGCGTCGAGGACGAGGTCTGCGACCGTCCGTGCCGCGCTGTCGGCGTCCTCGTTCTCGATCACCGGCACGCCCTCGCGGTGTGCGCGCGCGACGACGAGCTCCTGCACGCGGCGGATGTCGGAGAAGCGCTCGAGATAGCGCGACTCCCGCCGCTCCGAGTCCTCGTCGCGATAGTGGAAGTGGCGCACGTGCTCGTCCTGGTCCGAGATCGCGAGCACGACGAACACCGAGACGGCGAGCTCCGGCCGCGGCAGCTCGACCATCCCGGGAACGAGGTGGACGCCCTCGAGTACGAGCGACCACCCCTCCTCGAGCGCGCGTTCGGACGACGCGCGGACGCCGACGAGAACGTTCCTCGCCTGCTGCAGGAAGCCGAACTCGAGCGGGTCGTCCGCGTCCGGGTACGCGTCGCCGGCCTCGAAGCTCGACTGGTGGATCGTCGGCATGAACGCGCGGGAGAAGAAGGCGCGCATCGTCTGGCGGACGAAGTCGGTCGAGGTGACGCGCGTGATGCCGAAGCGGTACGCGAGCTCCGTCGCGACCGTCGACTTGCCCGTGCCGGTCGCGCCGCCGATGAAGACCATGATCGGCAGGTCGAGCTCGCGGAGCTCCTGGTAGTGACGCACGCGCTGGATCGTCTCGTGCCCCTCCTCCTCGCCGAGCACCTCGACCGCGAGCTCCTCGAGCCGCCCGAGCTCGATGCGGCCGCGACCCCGCTCGTTCAGCTCGTCGCCGACTCGGCTCGCGAGCGCGTACGCGCGATGCCCCGCGACCCCGACGGCCATCAGCGAGCGCGCCATGAGCCCGCGCGAGTACGGGAGCCCGAGCTCGCCGCCGCCCAGGGGCAGGGGCATGATCCGCCGCGGCGCGCTCATGCGCGGCTCCGGTCCGGCACGAGAGCGAGCACGCGCTCGTCGAGCTCGGCCGAGACGACGTCGTTCGCGGCGAGGACGAGCTCGGCGCCGCGCGCGAGGGCGGCTTCGGCCACGACGTCGACGGCGGCCGCTTTGAGCTCGACGAGGTACACCTCCGCCTCGACGCGCTCGAGCTCCTCGCGGAGCGCGTCGCGTCGGGCGAGGTTGCGCGAGACGTGCACGATCTCCCCGTCGAGATCGTCGGTCGGCGCCGGACCGGTCGTGAACACGGCCGTCCGGCGGCCGCGCAGCGGCTCGGCCGGCCGCAGGTAGAGCTCGGCCGCGATGACCGGCACGTCGGAGATCGAACGGATCGCGTCGCGGTCCGCGCCGCCGGTGTCGACGACGAGGTCGGAAACGAGGACGCGATAGGCGTTGAGGCCGGCACGCGCGTCGTGGCCGCCGTTGGTGACGAGGATGCGCGCATCCGCCTCGACCGGCGGCACCGCGGCGCCGCTGCCGTCGAAGACGAGCAGCTCGGGGTCGAGCTGTGCAGCGACCTGCGCGCCTTCGAGGACGTTGGACTCGAAGGGGGCGCCTGCGAGCCCGCCGCCGGCGCGCCGGCAGCCGACCGCCGGGACTCCGGCGAACGCGGCCGCCTCGAGGTAGTCGGAAGCCGCATGCCTGCCGGAGCGAGAGAGGGCAAGGAGGTCGTCGAGGGTCGGCGGCTCCTCCACGAGCTCCGGCTCCGCCGGCCCGCCGCGGCCCATCGCCACGACGACGACGCGCCGATCCCGGGCCAGGAGACGCGCAACGTGGCCGGTCACCGCGGTCTTTCCCACCCGCTTGCCGAGGCCGATCACGGCAAGGGACGGCGTGTCGATCGGCTGGAGCGGCGGTGGGTCGAAGCGGAAGTCGGCGCCGACATACGACAGCCCGAGCGACAGCGCCCGCGAGGCCCACAGCAGCCGCTCCCGCGGCCCCAGCACCGGCTCGTCGGAGAGGTCGACCACGAGCTCCGCCTCGACGGCGTCCAGGGCGTCGACGAGGGGGACGCCGTAGTCGTCGTCGCCGCGCAGCTTCTCCGTCCCGCCCACGAGCAGCGCCCCGACGACTTCGTAGGGAAGCGCCTGAAGCGCGTCCCGCACGACCGGGGCGTAGTGCTCGCCGTCGATGAGCGCTACGGCGCGCTGACTCACGACGAGCGCACCTCGTCCTCGATCCTCGCCGTGTATTTCTCGTACGTCTTGGTGTCGGTCGAGAACTGGATGATGCGCTCCTGCCCGTGGAACGGGTAGCGGCGCCAGACGTCCACGTGCGTCCCGTCGACCTCGACCACGTTGTAACAGGGTCGCCCGTTGCCGCGCAGCCGCGAGGACGAGACGGTGCCCGCGTTGACGACGAAGAGGTTCTCGAGCCGCCACGCGTACGGGACATGCTTGTGGCCGGCGAGGACGAGATCGACCTGCGCACGCTGGAGGCACTCGAGCGTGTCGCCCGCATCGTTGACGATGTTGCGCTCCCGGCCGGTCCCCGGCACGGGCAGCAGGTGGTGGTGGAGGACGAAGACGCGGAGGTTGGCCGGCTCCGCGAACTGCTCCTCGATCCAGCGGTAGCGGCCGCGGCCGATCTGGCCGTTGTCGAGGTCTGGCTCGCTCGAGTCGACCGCGACGATCGCCGCGTTGCCCACGCGCAGCACCGAGTTCCGGTCGCCGAACAGCTCCTCGAAGTGGACGTAGCCGACGTTGCGGGAGTCGTGGTTCCCCGGGATCACGACCATCGCCTCGCAGTCGAGGCGGTTCAGGTACTGGCGCGCGAGCACGTATTCGTCCTTGAAGCCGTGCGAGGTGAGGTCGCCGGAGATCACCACGACGTCCGGGGCGAGCTCGTTCACCTCGGCGATCGCGCGCTCGAGGTGCTGCGGGAGAAAGAACTGCTGCCCGCAGTGCAGATCTGAGAGCTGCGCGATTCTGAACATGGTCCGGGAAAGCTAGAAGATCGCGAGCTTGTGCGGATTGTCTCGGCATCCGACCCCGCAGCTACCGTGAAGCCCGATGGAGCTGGAGCTCCCGGTATTTCGGGCTTACCGAGGCGCTGAACCGCCGCGGTTCGCCAGCCCCGCGGAGCTCGAGTGCGCGAAGGTCCTCGACTACTACGACGTCGGGTGGGAATACGAGCCTCGGACGTTCGTGCTCGAGCAGGACGAGGACGGGCGGGTGACCGAGGCGTTCACGCCTGACTTCTACCTACCCGAGCAGGACCTCTACGTCGAGATCACCGCGATGAAGCAATCGCTCGTCACGCGCAAGAACCGGAAGGTGCGGAAGCTGCGCGAGCGATACCCCGATGTCCGGATCAAGCTCTTCTACCGGCGCGACCTCGAGCGCCTCGCCCAGCATTTCCACCTCGACCTCGCCAGCTGACATCGCCCCGGTGGACGACCGGATCGGAGAGATCCACCTCTCCGCCGCCGAGATCGCCGCTCGCGTCCGGGAGCTCGGGGCGGAGATCGCACGCGATTACGCAGGCCGCGAGCCCGTCCTCGTCGGGTCTCTCAAGGCGAGCCTCGTCTTCATCGCCGACCTCTCCCGCGCCACGCGGATTCTCCACGCGCTCGACTTCGTCGAGCTCGCCGGCTACGGCAGCGCCGGGATGGGCGGACACCAGCAGATCCGAGTGCTCAAGGATCTCGATCTCGACGTTCGCGGCCGCGACGTTCTCATCGTCGAGGACGTCGTCGACACCGGCCTGACGCTCAACTACCTCGTGCGGACGATCGACCTTCGCGGCCCTGCCTCCGTCGCAGCCGTGACGCTGCTCGACCGGCCGTACCGGCGCCTCGTCGACGACCTGCCCGTTCGCTACGTGGGCTTCGTCGTCCCGGACGAGCTCTACGTCGGTTACGGCTTCGACCTCGAAGAGCGCTATCGCGAGCTGCCCGACCTGCGCCTGCTCCATCTCGGCTGAGCCGTAACCGCAGTGCGCCCTGCGGCGTTATCGATTCAAAGTCGCATGGATTTCTGGGCTCGGGGGACGCCAGCCTGGGGTCCTGCACAAAGGTCGTCTCCCGACGACGCCGGCCGCCTCTCCGGGGGCGGCCGGTTGCTTTCCGGCCCAGAACTGGGTGCTCCGACTACGCTCCGGTTGTGATCAACGAGGGCGAGCCGGCACCGGACTTCACCTTGACGAGCGACGCCGGCGAGCGCGTGAGCCTCGCGGACTTCCGCGGGAAGCCCGTCGTCCTTTACTTCTATCCCAAGGACGACACGCCGGGCTGTACCGCCCAGGCCTGCGGGATCCGTGACGCATACGGCGAGTTCGAGCGCGCCGGGGCCGTCGTGCTCGGCGTCTCGCCGGACGACGCGGCGGAGCACGTGAAGTTCAAGGAGAAGTACGGCCTGCCGTTCACGCTCCTAGCCGACCCGGAGCACGAGGTCGCGGAGCGCTACGGCGTCTGGGGCGAGAAGCGCTACGGCGGCCGGACGTACGAGGGCGTCAACCGAACGACCTTCCTCATCGGCCCCGAAGGCACGGTCGCGAAGGTCATGCACGACGTCAAGCCGGACGCACACGCCGACGACGTGCTCGCCTCCCTCGCGTCCGAGTAACGCGGCAGATCCCCCCGGCCGGGGGATTCCAGGAAGCGGCCGCGCGAGCGAGGATCGGAGTTGCGGTGTCATGCAACTCTTCCTTCGCGATCCCAGCTACACCGACCGGCTCGCAGCGTTCCTGACGAGCGTCGGCCGACGTGCCGTCGTGGCGGCGCCGGATCGAGTCGAGCTCGACGAGAGCGCGGACGCGACGCAGCGTCTCGAGCTGGAGATGTACCTCGGCGTCTGGCGCGTGCTCCATCCGGACGCCGACGTCGAGTTGGCCGTGAGCTAGGCGCTCTAGGCGCCGCGCCGCGTTTCTGCGACGCTAGACACGTGCTCGGGTGGTTCCTCTCGCTCTTCCGCCGCGGGCGGCGGGACGAGGCCTCCCCGATCCGCGAGGAGGACGCATACGCGCGGAGCTACGGAGATCGGAGCGGCGAGATCGTCAGCGTCGTCCGAGTGGAGCCGAAGCCGATCCCGCGCCGGACGGGCGACATGACCGGCGAGCTGCTGCGCCGCGCCTTTGAGGCGAAGCTCGACTCGCGCGGCAAGGCCACCACCTGAGCCTCGGCGGCAGCTCGGCGTTCGCCGCGGGTTGGATTCTGGCTAGCCGGGAAGAGAGCGGCCATGGGTTTCCTCGTCAGCATCATCGTCATCGCCGTCGGCTTCATCCTCGCGCTCGCCGTGCACCCGGCGCATCCCGGCTCGGTCAATGTCAACACCGTGGGCTGGATCCTCGTCGTCGTCGGCCTGCTCGGCTTCCTCGCCGACCTCGTGCTGTGGTCGTCCTGGGGGCCCGGCTACCTGCGCCGCACGTACGTCGACCGCGGCCTCGGCTACGACGCGTATCCCGTGCGTCGCGGTTGGCCGCGCCGGCGCGTGGTCGAGGAAGAGGACGTCGGCCCGCAAGGGCCCGGCTACTAGCCCCGAGCTGGAGCACCACTCCCGACGTCGGTAGGCCGTTCGGGTCGGCCCGTTCGCTCCTATGCGGATGAGAGGACTTGAACCTCCACGAGCCGAAGCCCACACGGACCTGAACCGTGCGCGTCTACCAATTCCGCCACATCCGCGCGGAGCGAAAGTCTAGCGAGGCCGCTCATGGAGCCAGATCCGCCGCATCGCCACCAGGTGAAGTTTGCGCCCTCAAGTTCCATGTCACATCTATGTCACGACACCGTGCACACGGGCAGGCTGCGCCACCCTCAACCTCCGAGACCGCTGCTTTAGCGGGAGTGTTCGAGATCAGCTGCGCCTAATGTCTGGCTGTAGGCGGCCGGCCCTTCACTAAATCGGAGCGTCTCGCGCCTGCAGGTCGCTGGTCAGGCCGCCGATGAGGGAAGTCGAGCGAAGCAGGGATGCGCGATGCCGGCTCGTCGTGAGCCCGGAATGGTCCGTAGAGTCGACCCTCCAGGACCCTCGGGCGCGTCAACGCCGGCGAAGCGAGAGATCAAGTCGGCGGTAAGGCCCTGTGGTTCGCGTCGATGAGTTCGTCTGCTGTCTTGGCAGTCCTGAATCGTGTGGGCGATAAAGACCGCCAGCTGCGCCTCGACGATCCTCAGCCTCGATCAGCGTTCCGGCGAGCGCCGAGAGGAGCTGGTACGGCACTTGCGCGATTGTCGGGTTCAGGGTTCCGTCGGGCATCCTCGGTTTGACTCCGAGCAGTGCTGGGGCGAGGCGCTCGAGTCTCTTCGGCCAGTTCGTAACGCTCCCACTCTCCCTTCTCGATCGTCTTCCTCGCTTGTCTCCCATCGCTTTGCAAGAGTCTTGTCGAACGTCTCGTCAGCTTTTCCCTCGATCCCGAGGACGACCTTCTCTGCCGGCGTGCGGCCGACAAGGAGAAGGTCGTCGTTGCGTTCGCCACCCCTTTCACCGCGCAGCTTGGTCTTGAGCTCTGCGTAGCCCTCCACGATCTCGAGGTCGTCGAGTCGAGGGTTCGTCTCCAGCAGCGCGAGAAAGTCAGCTGGCGCCGCTATGTCACCCTCCTCGCCGCACCTAGCGCGCGCGAGTTCCTGAGCGCTCCGATCTTTGACCCATTGATTATCAGGATCCTCTGGGGCCGCCCTGACTCGCCCCACGTCTCAAAGGACGTGATCGCCCGTGGCGGCCCACCCGTCTCCGCTGGCGATCCGTAGAGGCGGAATGATGATCTGCCTGTCATGGCGAGGAAGCCTGCCACTTCAGCTGAGCTCCAACCACCCTTTTCAGCTGGCTACCAGATCCGCGACGATCTGGTCGCTGCCGACGAGCTCGAGATCGTCGCGCTGCTGCGCGACCTCTTGCAGGCGCGAGCCGAAGCCCGACTTCGAGAAGAGAACGATCCGCAAGTCGCACGCCAACCGCGCCCTGGCTTGGCGCAGCGCAGGGATCTTGTACGTCTCGAGCTCTTTGAGCACACTCAGGCCAAGCTGGCTGTTCTGCCACTTGCACTCACCAACGACCGCAACCGACGAGCGGCGTAGGCCGATGACGTCGATCTCTTCGCTCTGTCGGCTGCCATCGCGCCTGTGTTCATTGAGCGCGTTGCCCCACCACGTGCCGACCCGAGTCGCACGGCCGCTTTGGGGATGGGGCTCCACTGGCGACAAATCGTCTCAAAGGTCGGGCTTACGTGGTCACCTAGAACAGGTGCGACTTCATTGCGATACAGAAGATCTGTCGTGCAGCCCAGTCTTCAGGTCATCCTGGAACGGAAAGACGAAGCGGAACCAGAAGCGCATGTAGTCGTCGGCAAGTGCGTAGCGGTGGTTGCGCTCGTCTTGCATGGCAGTAACCGGTGCTGAGCGGCTAACGACGCGCATGGCGCGGAACGGGTTAAGGTAGCCAAGCAGATCGGTTTGCCGTACTGCCGAGTGCGGAAGCGAGGTCACCGAGCGACTTCTTGCCCGTCGCTAGCTCCTCAAGGACCAAGTAGTAGACACCCCGGCGGCGCATAATCTCCTCGAGGACCTCCCGGGGGTCGTTGAAGAGTGGCCCGCGTGGGTCAAGGACGCGCCGGCGGATGCGGTCGGGCAGCGCGCCGCCGCCGCCTAGCTCGTCGAGGTACAGGCTCATGCCGCCCGCGACGGCGTAGCGCTCAACACGATCAACGGCGGATGCGGTTGCCCCGATGAAGCTCTTGCGCCTCCGGTAAAGTCAAGCGGCTCGACCAAGAGCGGCGTGAGCCTCCCACGCAGTGGGCCATGCAGGAGTCGCTCCATCTGTGCGATGTACGAGCCCGCATAGGATCAGCTTCAACTGCGACAAGGCGTCGCGCTCTTCCATGACGGCCTGAACCGAGGTCAGCACCTCGTCCCGATCCCTCTCGCGGCCAGGCAAGAGGTAAGGGAACTCATCGAGTACGACCAACACCTTCTCGTCAGCGGCGACCGTATAGAGGGCCTCGAACAGCCCTGGGAGATTGTTGAGCGCCGGCCGGACGCCAAGCAATTCGTCGAGCCGATCGGCGAATCGCTCCAGCTGCGGTGCTTCCGCACGGCGGTCAGCGACTAGCAAAAGCGCTGGCTTGTCGTGAGCAAACTCGCGGAAGAGCCAGGACTTGCCGACCCGGCGACGGCCGTAAAGCGCGAGTGCGTTGCGCTCAGCACCGGCCCACCAATCCTCGAGGCGGCCGAGGTCGGCCTGCCGATCGAGAAAGCGGTCGTGGGCAGGGAAGATGAACGAGTCCATTTTAGGTTCCAGGTTATTATACTCCAGAACCTAAACCGTTCATTACCCCCTCCGCTCTCCGCACCAGCAGGCTGAAGCTTCAAGGTCGCAGAACATTAGGTTGTGGAACCTAAGTCTGGACGCGACGATCCCAAACGTATGTCTTCCTGCCGGGCATTGTCCGACCAGCCGGAGTCCGTGCGTGACCGCCCTCCAGTGCCGAGGTCATAGTTCCACGGACGCTGATGAACTAAAGACGATCGAGCATCGCGCCTGATGTGAGTGCGGCGGCTTCAGCTGCGATCCGCGCGTCGTGGCTGGAGATCTAGGCGACTTGCGGTTGCCCGTGTCCTGTCCCCTCGGCGTGCCGCAGCTTGTTCGCAGCCAGGGCTGTCACGTAGATGCACTGCTGGAGGCGCCGTGCCGGGTCAACGTCAAGTTGCGTGAGGATCGCTTGCCATTCCGAGGTGACCGACAGGCGTAATGCCGATGGCCGCGAAGGCGTTGTGAAGCGTGCCTTGGAATCCCATGCTCTCGCTGTAGCTGCCGCCTCGTTCGATAAGCACGTGTCTAGCTGTGGCTTCGGCAAGGTCCTTAGCGGTGCCGGCCACAAGCGGTGCGTCGGCGTCCCCTCGCCTAGCTCGTTCAACATAGGCGAGCAGCGCCGTCGTCAGCTCGCGGCCTGAGAGCCCGTCCAGCGAGAGCGGCGTGACCGTGCCGTCGTCTGCGATGGAGAACCCCTCGGACCGGAGTGCACCTCGAAGGCTTGCTAGCGCTCCACTCTCTGCTAAGCGCGGAAACTCACCCGCTCCCTTCAATTGGTCGATGAGATGAATGAGAAGCTGGCCACCCTTGAGTGGATCCTCGTGAGCCGCCTCGGTCAGCACCTCTCGAACTCGCTTGATCTTTCTGCCATCCACCGGGCCGAACCCGTTCGGAAGGAGCACGGTTCTTGAGCAGCTATGGCCTGCACGAGCCAGCAGGGATTGCCAACCGGTTGCCAACGCACGTCAACCGTCGGGGGCCTGTAACGGTCACTTCGCTCACCAATCGGCCAACCAAGTGCTGCCGGGTCCGTGGGTGATCTCGACAGGCTTTCCGCCGGAAGGCGACATGAGTGCGATTCGACCTGGCCCGTACTCCGGCTCCTCGATCGTGACGAGGATCTTGGTTCCGTTGCCGTTCCACTTGGGGTAAACGAACGTCTGCTTCTGGTTCACGTAGAGAATCCGCTGTCTCGGGTGATTCCCCGATAGCTCGCAGATGCCGTGCGTCTGCCCTTTCGCATCGCGAAGGCAGGCGTAGACGACCCGGGTCCCGTCTGGCGACCAGCTTGGATATTCCTTCTCCATCTCCCCAGGCGATAGGTTGAAGACGGGTCCCGCCCGGCTTGATCACAAAGAGATGAGGTGGCCCGGTCAGGGACGGATTTGTCCCATCGAAGATCGAATCGAAGACGAGGTACCGGCCGTCGGGCGAGAAGGACGCGTCCCCCACCCCAAGCCGTGTTTGGTACAGGCCGGGCATCGGTTCCGTTGGCGTTCGCGGTCTCGAGGTCATGGCCCATCTCTTGGCCCTGTGTGAACGCGAGCTGGTTGCCGTCAGGCGACCACTGGAAGCCCCCGTCGCCCCACTCAAACCCGGCCGACGGCATGATCAGACGCTGATCAGTTCCGTCAGCGTCCATGACATAGGCGTCAGCGCTGATGCCACCTAAGTTTTAAGGGGCGGGTGCAATGAAGAGGATCTGCGTCGCGTCCGGCGACCACACCGGACCACCCGCGCCAGCCGGGCCGACCTGATGCGCATCCGATCCATCGGGCTTCACCAACCAGATCCCGCCCGACGCTGGGCTATAGGCGATGTACGGCGGTAGGCGCCGCGGCAGAATCGCACCCAGGCTCGGCAACCTCCCGGTCTTCGGCCCCATCCCCACGACGAGCCCGACCTTTGCTCCGGAAGTCAGCTCGTGCCCGCGCGAGGGTTTCTGGGCGAGGACGTGGTTGCTGTTCGGCAGGGTGGAGGTGTGATACCGAATCACCCCGGCACGGCAGCCCGCGCGGCGGAGTTCTTTCTTCGCCGCATCCAGCGACAGCCCGGCCAGCCTGGGCACACGGCACCGATCCCTGCTCGCGCCGCGGAGCTGGGTGGACCCGACGACACGACGAGGTCGACCTTCTCCCCATTCATGAGCGGGGTTCCGGGCGTCGGTGTCTGCGAGATCACCTGGCCTTGTTTGATCGCGCGGGAGTTGATCCCGCCTCACCGTCCCAACTGTGCAGGCGCTTGCCTTGATAGAGCGAATGGCTGCCGGCAACGTCTGTCCCTTCAGGTTCGGCACGAGGCACGGCTTCGGCGTCGACGCGAGATTGAAGGTGGCGGTGATCGTGGTGTCGGCGTCGATCACAATCGCGCAGGTACCAGTGCCGGTGCAGACTCCCCAGCCGGCGAAGGTTGACCCAGCCGCCGGGGTCGCGGTCAACGTGACCAGCGTTCCGGCGGGGTATGCGTACGAGCAGACTGTTCCGCAGCTGATCCCGGCGGGAGAGCTTAAGAGAGTCCCCGATCCCGTGCCGTTCGTCGAGCCGTGGAGTGTTACGAGCGGTGGCTCGCCGCCGATCAGCAGACCGAATTCGCCTCCCCAGCTCAAGTAGCTGCCGACTGCGCTGCAATCATCGGCCGCAGCACACGAGACCGAACTCATCGAGACAGAGTTGATCGGCGAGGCATTCGAGGGCAAGGACGCCTCGACCTCCGTGGCCCAGCTGCCCCCCGTCTCGCTCACCAGCAGCCCCTCGCCGCCCCCCGTGCTCACGCCGTAGCTGCCTACGGCTCCACAATTGCCTACCGAGGAACACGAGACTGATGAGAGCTGGGACTCCCTGCTGAGTGGTGGAAGCGTCCGGGGGCAGAGCCGCTTCGAGCCCGCTCGCCCACGTGCCGCCGGTCTCGGAGAGAAGCAGGCCCTGGCCGTTGTCGGAGCTGTCGTAGTAGGTGCCGACGGCTGTGCAGTTCCCGGCAGAGGCACAGGAAACTGAGCTGAGTCTTTTTTTTTTTTTTTTTTTTTTTTTTTTTTTTTTTTTTTTTTTTTTTTTTTTTTTTTTTTTTTTTTTTTTTTTTTTTTTTTTTTTTTTTTTTTTTTTTTTTTTTTTTTTTTTTTTTTTTTTTTTTTTTTTTTTTTTTTTTTTTTTTTTTTTTTTTTTTTTTTTTTTTTTTTTTTTTTTTTTTTTTTTTTTTTTTTTTTTTTTTTTTTTTTTTTTTTTTTTTTTTTTTTTTTTTTTTTTTTTTTTTTTTTTTTTTTTTTTTTTTTTTTTTTTTTTTTTTTTTTTTTTTTTTTTTTTTTTTTTTTTTTTTTTTTTTTTTTTTTTTTTTTTTTTTTTTTTTTTTTTTTTTTTTTTTTTTTTTTTTTTTTTTTTTTTTTTTTTTTTTTTTTTTTTTTTTTTTTTTTTTTTTTTTTTTTTTTTTTTTTTTTTTTTTTTTTTTTTTTTTTTTTTTTTTTTTTTTTTTTTTTTTTTTTTTTTTTTTTTTTTTTTTTTTTTTTTTTTTTTTTTTTTTTTTTTTTTTTTTTTTTTTTTTTTTTTTTTTTTTTTTTTTTTTTTTTTTTTTTTTTTTTTTTTTTTTTTTTTTTTTTTTTTTTTTTTTTTTTTTTTTTTTTTTTTTTTTTTTTTTTTTTTTTTTTTTTTTTTTTTTTTTTTTTTTTTTTTTTTTTTTTTTTTTTTTTTTTTTTTTTTTTTTTTTTTTTTTTTTTTTTTTTTTTTTTTTTTTTTTTTTTTTTTTTTTTTTTTTTTTTTTTTTTTTTTTTTTTTTTTTTTTTTTTTTTTTTTTTTTTTTTTTTTTTTTTTTTTTTTTTTTTTTTTTTTTTTTTTTTTTTTTTTTTTTTTTTTTTTTTTTTTTTTTTTTTTTTTTTTTTTTTTTTTTTTTTTTTTTTTTTTTTTTTTTTTTTTTTTTTTTTTTTTTTTTTTTTTTTTTTTTTTTTTTTTTTTTTTTTTTTTTTTTTTTTTTTTTTTTTTTTTTTTTTTTTTTTTTTTTTTTTTTTTTTTTTTTTTTTTTTTTTTTTTTTTTTTTTTTTTTTTTTTTTTTTTTTTTTTTTTTTTTTTTTTTTTTTTTTTTTTTTTTTTTTTTTTTTTTTTTTTTTTTTTTTTTTTTTTTTTTTTTTTTTTTTTTTTTTTTTTTTTTTTTTTTTTTTTTTTTTTTTTTTTTTTTTTTTTTTTTTTTTTTTTTTTTTTTTTTTTTTTTTTTTTTTTTTTTTTTTTTTTTTTTTTTTTTTTTTTTTTTTTTTTTTTTTTTTTTTTTTTTTTTTTTTTTTTTTTTTTTTTTTTTTTTTTTTTTTTTTTTTTTTTTTTTTTTTTTTTTTTTTTTTTTTTTTTTTTTTTTTTTTTTTTTTTTTTTTTTTTTTTTTTTTTTTTTTTTTTTTTTTTTTTTTTTTTTTTTTTTTTTTTTTTTTTTTTTTTTTTTTTTTTTTTTTTTTTTTTTTTTTTTTTTTTTTTTTTTTTTTTTTTTTTTTTTTTTTTTTTTTTTTTTTTTTTTTTTTTTTTTTTTTTTTTTTTTTTTTTTTTTTTTTTTTTTTTTTTTTTTTTTTTTTTTTTTTTTTTTTTTTTTTTTTTTTTTTTTTTTTTTTTTTTTTTTTTTTTTTTTTTTTTTTTTTTTTTTTTTTTTTTTTTTTTTTTTTTTTTTTTTTTTTTTTTTTTTTTTTTTTTTTTTTTTTTTTTTTTTTTTTTTTTTTTTTTTTTTTTTTTTTTTTTTTTTTTTTTTTTTTTTTTTTTTTTTTTTTTTTTTTTTTTTTTTTTTTTTTTTTTTTTTTTTTTTTTTTTTTTTTTTTTTTTTTTTTTTTTTTTTTTTTTTTTTTTTTTTTTTTTTTTTTTTTTTTTTTTTTTTTTTTTTTTTTTTTTTTTTTTTTTTTTTTTTTTTTTTTTTTTTTTTTTTTTTTTTTTTTTTTTTTTTTTTTTTTTTTTTTTTTTTTTTTTTTTTTTTTTTTTTTTTTTTTTTTTTTTTTTTTTTTTTTTTTTTTTTTTTTTTTTTTTTTTTTTTTTTTTTTTTTTTTTTTTTTTTTTTTTTTTTTTTTTTTTTTTTTTTTTTTTTTTTTTTTTTTTTTTTTTTTTTTTTTTTTTTTTTTTTTTTTTTTTTTTTTTTTTTTTTTTTTTTTTTTTTTTTTTTTTTTTTTTTTTTTTTTTTTTTTTTTTTTTTTTTTTTTTTTTTTTTTTTTTTTTTTTTTTTTTTTTTTTTTTTTTTTTTTTTTTTTTTTTTTTTTTTTTTTTTTTTTTTTTTTTTTTTTTTTTTTTTTTTTTTTTTTTTTTTTTTTTTTTTTTTTTTTTTTTTTTTTTTTTTTTTTTTTTTTTTTTTTTTTTTTTTTTTTTTTTTTTTTTTTTTTTTTTTTTTTTTTTTTTTTTTTTTTTTTTTTTTTTTTTTTTTTTTTTTTTTTTTTTTTTTTTTTTTTTTTTTTTTTTTTTTTTTTTTTTTTTTTTTTTTTTTTTTTTTTTTTTTTTTTTTTTTTTTTTTTTTTTTTTTTTTTTTTTTTTTTTTTTTTTTTTTTTTTTTTTTTTTTTTTTTTTTTTTTTTTTTTTTTTTTTTTTTTTTTTTTTTTTTTTTTTTTTTTTTTTTTTTTTTTTTTTTTTTTTTTTTTTTTTTTTTTTTTTTTTTTTTTTTTTTTTTTTTTTTTTTTTTTTTTTTTTTTTTTTTTTTTTTTTTTTTTTTTTTTTTTTTTTTTTTTTTTTTTTTTTTTTTTTTTTTTTTTTTTTTTTTTTTTTTTTTTTTTTTTTTTTTTTTTTTTTTTTTTTTTTTTTTTTTTTTTTTTTTTTTTTTTTTTTTTTTTTTTTTTTTTTTTTTTTTTTTTTTTTTTTTTTTTTTTTTTTTTTTTTTTTTTTTTTTTTTTTTTTTTTTTTTTTTTTTTTTTTTTTTTTTTTTTTTTTTTTTTTTTTTTTTTTTTTTTTTTTTTTTTTTTTTTTTTTTTTTTTTTTTTTTTTTTTTTTTTTTTTTTTTTTTTTTTTTTTTTTTTTTTTTTTTTTTTTTTTTTTTTTTTTTTTTTTTTTTTTTTTTTTTTTTTTTTTTTTTTTTTTTTTTTTTTTTTTTTTTTTTTTTTTTTTTTTTTTTTTTTTTTTTTTTTTTTTTTTTTTTTTTTTTTTTTTTTTTTTTTTTTTTTTTTTTTTTTTTTTTTTTTTTTTTTTTTTTTTTTTTTTTTTTTTTTTTTTTTTTTTTTTTTTTTTTTTTTTTTTTTTTTTTTTTTTTTTTTTTTTTTTTTTTTTTTTTTTTTTTTTTTTTTTTTTTTTTTTTTTTTTTTTTTTTTTTTTTTTTTTTTTTTTTTTTTTTTTTTTTTTTTTTTTTTTTTTTTTTTTTTTTTTTTTTTTTTTTTTTTTTTTTTTTTTTTTTTTTTTTTTTTTTTTTTTTTTTTTTTTTTTTTTTTTTTTTTTTTTTTTTTTTTTTTTTTTTTTTTTTTTTTTTTTTTTTTTTTTTTTTTTTTTTTTTTTTTTTTTTTTTTTTTTTTTTTTTTTTTTTTTTTTTTTTTTTTTTTTTTTTTTTTTTTTTTTTTTTTTTTTTTTTTTTTTTTTTTTTTTTTTTTTTTTTTTTTTTTTTTTTTTTTTTTTTTTTTTTTTTTTTTTTTTTTTTTTTTTTTTTTTTTTTTTTTTTTTTTTTTTTTTTTTTTTTTTTTTTTTTTTTTTTTTTTTTTTTTTTTTTTTTTTTTTTTTTTTTTTTTTTTTTTTTTTTTTTTTTTTTTTTTTTTTTTTTTTTTTTTTTTTTTTTTTTTTTTTTTTTTTTTTTTTTTTTTTTTTTTTTTTTTTTTTTTTTTTTTTTTTTTTTTTTTTTTTTTTTTTTTTTTTTTTTTTTTTTTTTTTTTTTTTTTTTTTTTTTTTTTTTTTTTTTTTTTTTTTTTTTTTTTTTTTTTTTTTTTTTTTTTTTTTTTTTTTTTTTTTTTTTTTTTTTTTTTTTTTTTTTTTTTTTTTTTTTTTTTTTTTTTTTTTTTTTTTTTTTTTTTTTTTTTTTTTTTTTTTTTTTTTTTTTTTTTTTTTTTTTTTTTTTTTTTTTTTTTTTTTTTTTTTTTTTTTTTTTTTTTTTTTTTTTTTTTTTTTTTTTTTTTTTTTTTTTTTTTTTTTTTTTTTTTTTTTTTTTTTTTTTTTTTTTTTTTTTTTTTTTTTTTTTTTTTTTTTTTTTTTTTTTTTTTTTTTTTTTTTTTTTTTTTTTTTTTTTTTTTTTTTTTTTTTTTTTTTTTTTTTTTTTTTTTTTTTTTTTTTTTTTTTTTTTTTTTTTTTTTTTTTTTTTTTTTTTTTTTTTTTTTTTTTTTTTTTTTTTTTTTTTTTTTTTTTTTTTTTTTTTTTTTTTTTTTTTTTTTTTTTTTTTTTTTTTTTTTTTTTTTTTTTTTTTTTTTTTTTTTTTTTTTTTTTTTTTTTTTTTTTTTTTTTTTTTTTTTTTTTTTTTTTTTTTTTTTTTTTTTTTTTTTTTTTTTTTTTTTTTTTTTTTTTTTTTTTTTTTTTTTTTTTTTTTTTTTTTTTTTTTTTTTTTTTTTTTTTTTTTTTTTTTTTTTTTTTTTTTTTTTTTTTTTTTTTTTTTTTTTTTTTTTTTTTTTTTTTTTTTTTTTTTTTTTTTTTTTTTTTTTTTTTTTTTTTTTTTTTTTTTTTTTTTTTTTTTTTTTTTTTTTTTTTAAAAAATCTGCCAGCGCCAGGGCTTCGCGGCAGAACCCAGTCGCCTCCTCGTAGCGAGCTTGCTCTACGGCGAGGATTCCGAGGTTGACAACGTATGTGAGCGTCTGCTCGCGGTCGGAGAACTTGCGCGCGAAGGACAAGCCCTCCTCTAGCGCCACGCGAGCTTCTTCGAGTTCGCCGTTGTCGAGAAGCAAGCTCCCAAAACTTGCGAGCACGGAGCCGAGACTGTGTTCTAAGCCAGCGAGACGCGCGTACTCGATCGCCTGCTGGTAATGCGCACGCCCCGCTTCCCGGTTGCCTAGAGCTGCTTCGGCGGAGGCCATGATGTTCAGGCTGTTGACTAAGGCCGCGCTGGCGGGCGCGTCGCGAACAAGCCCCCAGCTATCGCGACAGAGCGAGATCGCTGCTTCGTGGTCGCCGCGAAGGTAGGCGTTCCAACCGCGGTCGGCCAGAGAAAGTGCGGTTCCTTCAACGTCGCCGCTCTCGCGGAAGAGGGCGAGTGCTTGTTCGTGGTAACGGGACGCAGCCGGCCAGTCGCCCTGGTGGCCAGCGAGCTTGGCGGCGAGTAGCGCGACCTCGGCGCGGGCGCCTGCGGCCACCGCGTGACCGTCGAGAACACTCTCGAGCCATTGACGCTCCTCGTCGTAGCGGCCATGCGTGACGAAGAACGACTTCAGCGAAGCAACCGTCCCAAATGCCTTTTCGGGATCGCTTGCGAGCGCCCATGCGAGGGCGGCGCGAAGGTTCGAAAAGTCCAGTTCGACCGACGCGACGGCCTGCTGTGGAGATGAGTGATAGGTGTCGGCCGCGGTTTGTGCCCATCGGATGTAGTGCTCCGCGTGGCGCCGGGTCAGATCCTCGTGATCGTCGCGCTTCTCGAGCAGTTCGAGCGCGTACTCGCGCATGGTCTCCAGCATCGAAATCGTGACTCTCCGGCGTCCTTGTGCACACGTACGAGATTGGCGTCGACGAGCGCCGTCATCGCCTCCAGCGGCTCCTCGGTCGTGCAGATGGAGGCGACCGCGCCGAGATCGCAGCCGCCCGAGAAGACACCGAGCTGTGCGAAGACTCCCTTTGCTGCTGGCTCGAGGAGGCCATAGCTCCAGTCCAGAGTCGCGCGCAGTGTCTGTTGTCGATCCGGCAGATCTCGATCGGCCTCGGTTAAAAGAGAAAGCCGTTGGCCGAGGCGCCGCGCCAGCTCCTCGGTGGCAAGTATGGCCGTACGCGCTGCGGCGAGCTCGATCGCCAGCGGGAGGCCATCGGTGCTACGGCAGATCTCCCCGACTGCGCGGGCGTTACCGGCGGTGATTGCGAAGCCCGCGTCGACGGCCCGAGCGCGCTCCGCAAACAAAGCCACGGAGTCGACCGGCTCTAGCTGCTCTGGTTGGCGGTCGCGTGGCCTAGGCACGGGAAGCGGCTCGAGCCGGAAGACCCGCTCGCCGCGTACCCGGAGCCGATTCCGGCTCGTTGCCAGCACCGTGAGCTGTGAACTCGCTTCAAGAAGCGACGCAACGGATGGCGCGGCGGCGTCGACGTGCTCGAAGTTGTCGAGCACCAGTAGAGTGCGACCGCGGAGGTGGTCAGCGAGCAGTTCCGCCGCCGGCCGCGTCGAATAAAGCCGCAGCCCGAGCGCTTCTCCAACCGTCGGCAGAACATGTTCGGGAGCCGCCGCCGGCACTAGAGAGGCGAAGAAGACGCCCTGGGCAAAGTTGTCGAGCAGGTCGTACGCGACCTGGAGGGCGAGGCGCGTCTTGCCGGTGCCGCCCGCTCCCGTGAGCGTTACTAGCCGACCGCGTCGTCGACGAGAAGCCGCCGCAGCTCTTCGCGCTCGCGTTGCCGTCCGACCAGCGCGGTTAGCGGCATTGGTAGATTCGTCGGGCGGCGCTCCAACGTCCGCGGGGGCGGAAATTCCGCCGGTAGACCCTCGATCACGAGCTGGAGGAGGAGTTGCCGCTCACCGAAGTCCTTGAGTCGATGCAGGCCGAGATCGCGCGTCGGGACGTCGCGCGTGAGAGTGCCGAGCGTCGCGCCTGTCGAGCAGCACCTGCCCGCCGTGCGCTGCGGACATGACTCGAGCTGCGCAATGGACGTCGAGACCCACGTACCGCTCGCCGTGTCGCTCCGGCTCGCCCGTGTGGACTCCCATCCGCACTCGGATCGCGCCCTCCTCGGGCCACTTCTCGGCCGCCAACGCCTGCTGCCCCTCAGCCGCAGCCGTTACCGCTTCCTGTGCACTCGCGAATGCAACGAAGAACGCATCGCCTTCGCAGTCGACCTCGTAGCCGCCGTGGCGTTCGAACGCCTCCCGCAACGCCTGCCGATGCACTTCCAGCGCCTCCGCGTACCGGTCCGTCCCGAGCCGCTCGAGCAGCTGTGTCGAGCCCTCGATGTCGCTGAATAGCAGCGTGACCTTGCCAGTCGGCTGCACTGCCATCCCCCAACTATTGCGCGCGCTCTCCCACCTGCCTAGTCAGGGATGCGAACCCATAGGAGGCGCGACGGGGCGACCTTCGGCTTCGGCCGCAGAAGGTCCGATGAACGTGCCGAAGGCAGGCTCAGGTCGAGCCGCCGTGCGATGCGTTCCATCGCCTCTCGCGAGAGCGGGCCGCGCTTCCGAAGTCGCTTCTTTAAGGCGCCGGGGTACATGACCCAGACGTTCCCGAGTTGGAATGGGAGGTCGAGCAGTCCCCAGTCGGACTCGACAAGGCAGAGCACTGCGTGGATGTCCGTGCCGTGAAGGGACTCGTCCGATCGCAGCGCTGCGATCACGGCGTCGACTTGCCCTCGGACGCCGTTGGCGAGCGAGGTTCGATTCCTCCCGCGGATATAAAGCTCGTTGTCCCGCCGCCAAAGGGGCCCGATCTCGCGCCGGACTACCTTGCCTGTGTATGCCTTGGCATCGACGACCCAAACGCCGGTCGGGGAGACGAAGATGTGATCGATATTGCCGCCCCTTCCTGGGATGAGCCGATCGTGCAATGCGACTACGCCGTCGCCGACCTTTTGCCCGATGTAGCCAGCCAGCCAGCTCTCGCCTTCGCTTCCCTTGCCCCAACTCGCCGCCGCGTCGCTGCCGGCCATCTCCCGAACAACCTCAGCGGCGTGGTCGCCGAACTTTCGCCTGACCTCCTCCACCTTGCGCTCGACCCTCCGCGCCCCCTCGGCCGCAGCCGAAGCGCCGGCACTACCTGAATCGACCCGACCAGATGGAAGGCAGGCGAGACAGGCCACGGTCTTTGCTACCGGATCCCAGACTGCCTCAGTCCCCTTCGAGAGCGAGATTCCACACGAAGCGCAGGTCGCCGGATACCGCAGGCGTAGCCTGCGAGGCGGTTTCGCTTCGACCCCAGTCACCACTTGTTCGACTATCGACCAACGCATCCGAAAGCTGGAGGCACCCTCCGAGAGCCAGCCTAGGATGACCGCCGATGACTGAGTCGAGGGCCGACGTTAAGAGCGGCTACTTCCTTCTCAACACCGACGGGGGCGTGGAAGGATGGCGCCGCTCGGGGGATCCATTGAGCCCCGCGGCGATCGGCCTGCTCTTACGAACGCGCCGCCTCCGCACCGTGGATCAGCGCTCGAAGGCCATCGGTCTCGCCAGTCACAACGAGGCCGAGTACAAAGCGTTAATCGAGGGACTGGAGCTCGCGCGCGCCCACGGAGTCCGGCACCTCCGCGTTTACATGGACTCCGAGCTCGTGGTGGACCAGATGAACGACCGCTCCGCAGTAAGAAAGGCAGAGCTCCGTGAACTGCACGAGGTTGCGAGAAGGCTGGCCGCACTGTTCAAGAGCATCCGCATCAGCTGGGTGCCTCGGGAGATGAACGCCGAGGCAGACCGACTCGTGAGGTGCGCACTTGGCGCCCTCGCTCGGCCTTAACGACTGCTCTGTGGCTGCGGGGCTCCGCCTACGAGGGCCGGGCGGGAAGATCAAGGAGCTGCTTCGCGCCACAAAGCACCGCGAGCTCGTGCCGCTCGGCGTGCGAAGAATCGCGCTCAGTGCCATCAACGCGGCGGCACTTCTGGCCCGCCATTGCTCCGCACTTCCGGCAAGCCACCGTCCGCGACAGCTCACGCGTCGTACGAACCTTCGCCGGCACGTCGCGGAGGCTACGCCTATGGGCTGCCAGACGGGTGACCGCCGACATGGCTTCGCGCTCTAGTCCGCCGAAGGCCGCTGTGCTGATCGGCACCTTGCGCGGGTCCACGAGCGCCGGCTTCGGTCGTCGGAGTTCGCAGTTCTGAGCTGCTGAGGGACCCCGCGCCAACGACCTCGAGTATCCCTTCCTCAACCAGGAACGGGGCCGCAGCCGCGCGCAGATCAACGAGTGATGCTGACTCACAGGGGGCAAGAGTATGAAGAGTTTCACTCTCCAGCTCGCGATTCCCGATGAATGCCAACAGGATCTTGAAGAGCTCGTTCATCGCGCCCTCGTCGACGCGCTACTCGCCGAAGAGCGGACGCGCTCTGTAGGCTTTCTCAACGTCGATGGCGCCGCCGCGCTTCTCGCCTCGACCCCGGCAGCTATTCGATCGCTCGTTAAGACCCGGCGGATTCCGTACCACAAGGCGCCCAACGGCAGGCTGCTCTTTGACCGGCGCGAACTCGAGGCCTGGGTCCGCTCCGGCTGATCCGAACGCCTCGGGCCGCGAGCCTATGTCACATTCGTTGACAGAGACACCCGCAGCGGGTCCCGGACACCCACTTTCAGCTCACCCGCCCGACCAGAAACCGCTTGATCATGCGGTGCCGCAACTAGACGCAAATTCGCTTCGCACCGTGCGCGTCTACCAATTCCGCCACATCCGCGCGGAGCGAAAGTGTAGCCCGGCTCCAGCGCCGAACCACATCAGCCGCACGTACCATGCGCCCCTGCGCCGTTCGCTCCTCCCGCTCGCCCTCGCCCTCGCCGTCGCTTTTGCACTGCTCGCCGGCGGAGGAGCTGCTGCGCCGCCGCGACCCTTAGGGAAGCTCGTGGAGGTCGTCGTGACCCTGCCGCGCCCTGCGCTCGCGGTCGAGATCGGCCGCGACCGGACGCTCGCGGCCGCGTCGCGACGCAGCCACTCGCTCGCCGTGAGCGCACCCGCCGCCGTCTCCTATCTCCGGACGCTGGCGGCGTCGCAGCGGACGCTCGCGGCGCGACTTGCAGTCGCCCTTCCGGCAGCCCGCATCCGCTGGCACTACGGGGTCACGCTCGACGGCGTCTCCGTGGTCCTCCCCTCCGCCGACCTGCCTCGCCTGCGAGCGCTGCCGGGCGCGACCGTCTGGCCGACCGTCACGTACCACGCGCTGCGCGACGCGACGGGAACGGCCGTGGCGGCCACGCAGCTCAACCGGGGACCCACGCTCGTCGGCGCGACGTCGCTCTGGGGGCCGAACCTCGAAACGGCCGGGCAGGGCATGAAGATCGGGCTCGTCGACGACGGGATCGACCAGGCGCATCCGTACTTCCACTCGTCCGGGTTCTCGTATCCCGCGGGCTTCCCGAAGGGGAACACCGCGTACACCACGCCGAAGGTCATCGTGGCGCGTGCGTTCCCGTCTCCGTCTACGCACTGGAAGTACGCGGGAAGGCCGTTCGACTCGAAGTACTCCTTCCACGCCACCCACGTCGCCGGGATCGCGGCGGGCGACTTCGACACGCCGACCGCAGCGAACGGCGGATCGCCCATCTCGGGCATCGCGCCGAAGGCGTACCTCGGCAACTACAAGGCGCTGACCGTGCCGACGAAGGACTACGGCCTCGACGGCAACTCGCCGGAGATCGCCAAGGCAATCGACCAGGCGGTGGCGGACGGGATGAACGTGATCAACCTCTCCATCGGGGAGCCGGAGGTCGAGCCGCGCCGCGACATCGTCGTCCAGGCCCTCGACAACGCCGCGGCAGCCGGAGTCGTGCCCGTGGTCGCGGCCGGCAACGACTTCGATGCCGCCGGCTACGGCTCGGTCGGCTCGCCCGGAAATGCGCCGGACGCGATCACGGCCGCGGCTTCCACGGTGGGCGGCGACGGGACGCGCCCCGACGTCGTCGCTTCGTTCTCGTCCGCCGGCCCCACGCCCGTGTCGCTCCTGCCGAAGCCGGATGTGACGGCACCCGGCGTCGACATCCTCTCTTCCATTCCGCCCCACGCGTGGGAAGAGCTGGACGGGACGAGCATGGCGACGCCGCACGTCGCGGGAGCGGCAGCACTCCTCCTGGAGCGCCATCCGACGTGGACGGTGCAACAGGTCAAGTCGGCCCTCGCCTCGACGGGAGACCCGGTGCACCCTTCCGGCGGCTCGGGCGAGGTCTCGGTACTGCGGGAGGGTGGCGGCAGGATCGACCTCGTGCGCGCCGACCGGCCGCTGCTCTTCACCGATCCGAGCTCACTCGGCTGGGGCCTCGTCCGGCGTGGCTTCTCGAACACGGCGCAGCTCTCGACCACGGACGCAGGGGGCGGAAGCGCGCCCTGGAGCGTCTCGATCGACGAGCACTCGATGCCGCGGGGCGCGACGCTCACACCACAGGCGACGTCGCTCGTGGCAGGCGCTTCGCTCCCGCTCCGCCTGACCGTGTCGAAGACGGCGACAGCAGGTGACGGCGCCGGCTTCGTCGTCCTCACCCGCGGCAGCGACATAAGGCGGATCGCGTTCTGGTTCCACGTCGAGGTGCCCAGGCTCGGGCTCGATCCGCAGCGGGCCCTGCGCAAGCCCGGGCTGTACCGGGGGGACACCGCCGGACACAGCTCTCATGTCTCCTCCTATCGCTATCCCGAGGGCCCACTCGCGCTGGGAATGCCGACCCGGCTCGGAGGGCCCGAGCAGGTCTTCCGGTTCACGCTGCGGCGACGGGTAGCGAACTTCGGCGTCGTGGTCGTCGGTCACGCGCGCGGCGCGCGCATCTCGCCGCGCCTCGTCGCGGGCGATGACGAGAACCGGGTCGTCGGCTATCCCGGGCTCCCCGCGACCCTCAACCCCTACCAGGGTTTCGATCGAGCGGAGCCGGTCGCGGCGGCGGTATTGCCCGATCCCGGCACGTACGACTTCGTCTTCGACACGCCCACGCACGCGAAGCCCGGCGCGTTCGCGTTCCGTTTCTGGGTGAACGACACGTCGCCCCCGTCCATCCGGCTCCTCGATCGGGCAACGGTCGTCGGGCGCCCGATCCGCGTCGCCGTCCACGATTCAGGCTCCGGGGTCGACCCGCTCGCTCTCCGCGCGAGGCTCGACGGCAAGCCCGTGCGCCTCGCCTACTCGAGCGGCGTGGTGTCGGTCCGGACGGCCTCGCTCCGGCCGGGCAAGGAGGCCCTCACCGTGACGGCGTCCGACTATGAGGAGACGAAGAACATGGAGGACGTCGGGCCGGTGCTCCCGAACACTCGCATCCTCCATACGACGGTGACGTTGCGCCGCTAGATCTGGCAGTCTCCGCCCGCCCAGTGAGCCGCCTGCCCGAGCATCTCGATCTCGCCCTGGCCACGCGCCTGCGTGAGGTCGTCGGCGGCCAGGAGGCGTCCGAGAGCGAGCTGCGGGCGCTCGCCGACCAGGCCGGCGGCTGGGTGAGGGCCACCGACGCGCAGCTCCGCGCCGCCGAGGAACGGCTGGCCGCGCTGAACGCTGACCCCGAGAGCCCGATCACCGAGATCGCGGCCGAGGTACGCAGGGTCGAGGCGCTGTCGCGCGAGCGTTCAGAGGCACGTGGGCTGGTCGAGGGCCTGGAGGAGCGGACGCGCGAGCTGCGGACCGCCTGGCTCAAGCATCACGCCGACTCGGGCTCGCCCCTGGACCCGAAGCCGTAGCTCGCTAGCCCTTGCGGCGTTCGCGGTCGTCGATGGTGGGCAGGTTGGCGAGATCCCGCTCGACGCTGGCAGCGAACTCGTCGGCCTCGTCGTCGCGAACCACGCGCAGGCTCGCCTTTCGCCTCGCACGCTGCCGGCGGCGCCGCGAATCGACCCCAAAGCGCTCCCCGAGCCGCGGCCACTCGGCGCCAGCGACCAGCACAACAGCGACCGCGAGCAGGGCGATGTACAGCCAGCTCACGACGCGAGTCTAGCGCAGGGCCGCGGCCCCGATCTACGGCGAGACGGAATCAGACTCGAGCGCCTCGACCTTTTGGCGGAGGTAGGCCACGTAAGGCTCCGGGTCGAGCGGGCCGCCCACGACGCGCTCGAGGAGCTCGCGTGGCTCGAAGGCACGACCCCACCGGTGCACTTCCTCGCCCAGCCACTCCCTGAGCGAGCCGAACTCGCCGCGCCCGAATTCGCCGTCGAGGTCGCCGAGCTCGCTCGTCGCGCGCTCCCAGAGCTGCGCCCCGATGACGTTGCCGATCGCATACGTGGGGAAGTAGCCGAAATTGGAGTCCGACCAGTGGACGTCCTGCAGCACGCCGTCGACGACCCCCGCCGGCTCGACACCCAGGTACTCGCGAAGCTTCGCGTCGAACGCCTCCGGCAGGTCGGCCGGAGCGACCTCGCCTGCGAGCATCTCCCGCTCGAGCTCGAACCGTTGGATGATGTGGAGCGGATATGTGACCTCGTCGGCGTCCACGCGACACACGCTCGGCGCGACGCGGTTGAGCGCGCGATGGAAGGTCTCCAACGGGACGTCTGCGAACTGCTCCGGGAACGTCTCCCGGAGCCGCGGGTAGAAGAACCGCCACGTCGAGAGGCGCCGACCGACGACGTTCTCCCAGAGCCGACTCTGGGATTCGTGGAACGCCGACGAAGCACCCCCCTGCAGCGGCGTTCGAGAGTAACGCTCGTCGACCTGCCGCTCGTAGAGGCCGTGTCCGAACTCGTGTAGGCATGAAAAGACGCCCGACAGGTTGTCGCGCTCGAAGCGCGCGGTCAGGCGGATGTCGCCACCCGAGATCGCGGCCGCGAACGGGTGCACGGTGTCGTCGAGGCGCCACGCCCGCTCGTCCATCCCCCAGTGCCCGAGGATCCCGAGCGAGAGCTCCCGTTGCCGGTCTCCGGGGAAGTCACCGTGCAGGCAGGAGTCGTCCACGCGCTCGCGCATGCCCGCGACGAGCGGCACGATCTCGCGCTTGAGGAGCGCGAGGACCGCCTCCACGTCGGCGGTGCGCATGCCCGGCTCGTGATCCTCGAGGAGGACGTCGTAGACGTCGCCGGAGGGCTCGTGGCAGGCGATGTACTCGTGCATGAGCGCGAGCCGGCGATCGAGGTGCGGGCGGAGAATCGCGAAATCCCCGGCCTCGCGGGCCTCGAGCCAGGCGCGGTAGCCGAGCGATCCGGCGCGGGTCATCTCCGCACGCAGCTCGCTCGGGATGCGGCGCCGCTTTTCGAAGTCGCGCCGCGCGACCCGGACGACGCTGGCCTCGAACGACTCCGGCTCACGGCTGTCCTCGAGCTGCCGTAGCTCCTCGAGGAGGCCGCCGAGCTCCGGCGCCGTGGCGAGCTCGTGAGCGAGACGGGCGAGCGTCGCCCCCTGCTCGGCCCGCGCGGGCGCGCCGAGCGGCGGCATCTTCGTCTCCTCGTCCCAGCTGAGCAGGGAGGCGGCACGCTGGAGGTCGGCAACCTCGCCGAGGCGGCGCAGAAGCTCGTCGAAGCGGAAGTCGATGTCCGCCACGAGGCCCGAGCCTAGCGGCGAAGCTCCCCGGGTTGGACTCGAACCAACAACCCTCCGGTTAACAGCCGGATGCTCTGCCAATTGAGCTACCGGGGATTGGCGGCGGCATTGTAGCCGGGAGGGGAGCGGCCCCTCCTAGGTCAGGCGAAGGCCCGGATCTCGTCGCGCAGCTTCGCGAGCGCCTGCTGGAGCTCTACGAGGCGCTCGCCGTCGGCCGTTGCTAGCTCGCGCTGGAGGCCGCGCTCCTCCAGCCGGAGCAGGAGCTGGCTCGCGGTCTCGAGCGTGATCTCCTCCTCGTCGCGTAGCGCGTACAGCTCCGCGAGAAGCGCCGTCAGCTCGGCGTCTGCAGCCTCTGGCGCGAGGAGGTATGCCCGTGCCCGGCGGTGGAGCTCGTCGTCGAACTGCTCCGGCCCGAGCCGCTCGAGCTCCGGCAACAGCGACTCGTGGGCCGCCACGCCGGCGAGAGCGCTGCGCTCGAGCCGCCGGCCCGCGTCGACGAGTCGCGGTGAGATGCCCGCGGCGGCACTCGACCGCGAGCGCGGCGCCAGCGCCGCCTGCGTCTCCGGCGGTAGGTCGAGAAGGTCGGTCGCGAGACGCCGCGCGTCCATGTGCTCCGGCGAATCGGATTGCGAGCGCAGGAACGTCTCGATTGCCGAGAACGCCGCGTTACGGTCCGGCGCCTTTCCGTACAGCAGCCGCACCCGGTGCACCGGATAGCTGACGGGGCGCGCGAGCTGTTGCTCGAAGGCCCCGGGATCGTCGGCCGGGTCGGTGCCCGGCTGGAGCGTGACGATCTTCACGTCGAAACCTTGGGCTACGGCCAGCTCCATGCCGCGGAGCGTCGCGTCCTGACCTGCCGCGTCGGAGTCGAAGCAGAGGAAGAGCCGCTTCGTCAGCCGGGCGAGCTCGCGCAGCTGCGCCTCGGTGAGCGCCGTCCCCATCGAGGCGACGACGGGAGCGAACCCGGACTGCCGCAGCGCGAGGACGTCGGTGTTCCCCTCGACGACGACGGCCCGGTCCTCGCGGGCGATGGCCTGCCGGCGCGGTGTCGAGCCCGTAGAGGAGGTCTCCCTTGCGGAACAGCTCGCCCTCGGGCGAGTTGACGTACTTCGCCTGCAGCGGGTCGTCGTCGTGGAGCTTGCGCGCCTGGAAGCCACGCACGCGGCCGCGCGCGTCGGCGAGCGGGAACACGATCCGCCGCTGGAAGTAGTCGTTGCCGCGCCGGTTCGCGAGCCCGACCGCGAGCAGCTCCTCCTGCGTGTAGCCCTCCTCGCTCGCGCGGGACGCGAGCCGCGCGCCGCCCGGTGCATAGCCGAGCCGGAACTCGCGACACACCTCCTCGCCCAGCCCGCGGGAGGCGAGGTACTCGCGTGCCTCGGCGGCCGCCTCCGCCTCCCAGAGAACGCGCGCGTAGAACTCGGCCGCGCGCTCGAGCAGCGCCCGCAGCCGCTCGTCACGCCGCCGCTTCAGTTCCTGCTCGGGCGACGCCTCCTCGTACTCGAGCTCAACGCCGAACCGCCGCGCGAGCAGCTCGATCGCGTCGACGAACTCGACGTTCTCGGTCTTCTGGACGAAGGTGATCGCGTCGCCGCCCTCGCCGCAGCCGAAGCACTTGAACGTGCCGCGCGCCGGCGAGACCGTGAAGCTCGGCGTGCGCTCCTGATGGAACGGGCAGAGCCCCTTGTACGTGCTGCCGGCCTTGCGCAGACGCACGACGTCCTCGACGAGCGGCAGGATCTCCATCGTCGCCTTGACGCGCTCGACCGACTCGTCCTTGATCCGCGACACGGCCTAGTCGAGCTCGGCGACGTAGGCGAGGGCAAAGCGGTCCGTCATGCCGGCGAGGTAGTCGGTCGCGTCCTCGACGTCCATCCCGCGGGGGCCGACGAGCTCGTCGAAGATGCGCCGCACCGCGACCGTCGCCGGAGCGTGATCCTGGGTGAGGTACACACGCTCGAACATGAAGGCACGGAGTGCGAGCATCGCCTCGCCGATCTCGTCGCTCTGGACGATGTCCCCCGCATGCGCGGAGCTCTCGACGACGTCGTGCACGAGCGTGTCGATCCGCCGCGAGCCCGTGTCGCCGAGCAGCTCGATCGGCTCGGCCGGCAGATCGGCGGCATCGAGGTGTCCTGCCCGGACAGCGTCGTCGATGTCGTGGTTGATGTACGCGAAGCGGTCGACGAGCCGGACGATCCGCCCCTCGAGCGTCTCCGGGTCCGCCGCGCCCGTGTGCTTGAGGATGCCGTCGCGGACCTCCCACGTGAGATTGAGCCCGCGCCCATCGCGCTCGAGCCGCTCGACGACGCGGAGCGAGTGCTCGTTGTGGCGGAAGCCCGAGCCGCCGCGCTCGCGCAACAGCTCGTCGAGTGCCTCCTCCCCCGCATGGCCGAACGGCGGGTGACCGACGTCGTGCCCGAGCGCGATCGCCTCGGTGAGATCCTCGTTCAGGCGCAGCGCCCGGGCCACCCCGCGCGCGATTCCCGCAGCCTCCAGCGTGTGCGTCAGCCGCGTGCGGAAGTGGTCCCCCTCGGGATCGACGAAGACCTGGGTCTTGTGGCGGAGGCGCCGGAAAGCCTTCGAGTGGACGATCCGGTCGCGGTCTCGCTGGAACGGCGTCCGCAGCCGGCATTCCTCCTCGGAGGCTTCGCGGCCGCGCGTCTCGTACGAGCGCACGGCGAGCGGCGAGAGCCACAGCTCCTCGTGCTCGCGAACCGCGTCGGCGAAGCCGTGCGCGACCTTTCCGGCGATCTCAGGCATCAGTAGCTCAGCGTATCCCGGTCGCCGGAGGGGCGGGAAGTGGCCGAAGCGTCGATACTTGCGCCGATGCGCCTGCGCCGCCGTCCGGCCGACCAGCCCGTCGTCGTCTGCGGCTCCGGCAGTCGCCGGCTCGGCGGTGCGATCTGCGAGGAGCTCGGAGTGCAGCCGGCGGCGGCGGAGACGATGCGCTTCTCCGAGGGCACGATCTTCGTCCGCCTGCTCGAGAACATCCGCGGCCACGACGTCTACGTCGTCCAGTCGACGATCTACCCGGCGAACGACAACGTGGTCGAGCTGCTCTTCTGGCTCGACGCGTGCCGGAGGGCGAGCGCCGCCTCCGTCACGGCCGTCGTGCCCTACTTCAGCTACGGCAAGGGCGACAAGAAGGACGAGCCGCGCGTCTCGATCCGTGCGCGCGTGCTCGCCGACGCGATCGAGGTCGCCGGCGCCGACCGCGTCGTGACGATGAACCTCCATGCGCCGCAGATCCAGGGCTTCTTCCGGATCCCGGTGGACGACCTCTACGCGATGCCGATCCTCGCCGAGGCGATCCGGCGTGCAGGCGTGACCGATCCGGTCGTGGTCTCTCCGGACTCGGGCTACGCGAAGATGGCTCGCCGATTCGCCCGCCGGCTCGGGGGCGGGTTCGCCCTCGCCGACAAGACGCGCTCCGGCCATGACGAGGACGCCGAGGTGTTCGGCCTGCTGGGGAACGTCGCCGGCCGCGACGCCGTCCTCGTCGACGATTTCGTCGCGTCGGGAGGGACGCTCGTCGAGGCGGCCGAGCAGCTGGTCGAGCATGGCGCGCGCTCGGTGATCGCCGCCGCGACGCATGGTCTCTTCTCGGGCGACGCGGCGGCGAAGCTCGCGGCGAGCCCGATCGAGCGCATCATCGTCACCGACACCGTCGAAAACCACCCGCATCCGCTGGGCGAGCCGATCGAGGTCGTCTCCGTGGCCGGGCTCTTCGCGGAGGCGATCAAGCGCATCCACGGTCGCGAGAGCATCAGCGTGCTCTTCAGAGAATGATCGGAACGGTCCCGCCGTCGGCGCTCCAGGCCGCGCCTGTCACGTAGCTCGCGCGGGGCGAGCAGAGGAAGGCGATCACCGCGGCGATCTCCTCGGGCTGCGCGAGCCGCCCGAGCGGCCGGCCGGCGGCGACCTTCGCGAGCACCTCGTCGCGCTCGCCCTGCTGGTCCGCGAGGCCGCCCTCGCCGAGCCACGCATCCGTCGCTGTCGGGCCCGGCGTGACTGCGTTGCAGCGGATTCCATCCTTTGCGTACAGGTCGGCGACGAGCCGCGAGAAGGAGAGGAGCGCCGCTTTCATGACCGAGTAGTCCGGCATGCCCGTCGACGGACGTTTCGCGGCTGTCGAGGAGACGTTGACGATCGTCCCCGCCCCACGTTCCCGCATTCCGGGCAGCGCCGCTCGGGTCGCGCGGACGGCGCTGAGCAGGTTGATCTCGAACGACGCCTGCCAGACGTCGTCCGTCACGTCCTCGAGCTTCCGGATCTCGCTGTAGCCGACGTTGTTGACGAGCACGTCGAGCCGCCCGTGCCGCTCGATCGCCTCGCGCACCACCCGCTCGGGCTCGCCCGGCTGCGAGAGGTCGCCCTGGATTTCTCCGCCGCTTCGTCCGGTCGTCACGACTGTGGCGCCTTCCGCGCGGAGCGCCTTTGCCGTCTCGAAGCCGATCCCACTGGTGGAGCCGGTGACGAGGCAGATGCTGTCGGCGAGGCCGAGGTCCATGGCTGGCTAGCGTAGTCAGTCGTGCCCACGCTGCTGCTCGTTCGCCACGGGGAGACCGACTGGAACGCCGACGGTCGCCTGCAAGGCCACACCGACCGGCCGCTGAACGACTTCGGCCGCCGACAGGCACGGCAGCTCGCCGACGAGCTCGCGGACGAGAAGCTCGAGGCGATCTACGCCAGCGACCTCGCCCGAGCGCGCGAGACGGCGGAGATCGTCGGCGAGCGGGTCAGGCTGCCGGTCGTGCTCGACCCGGACCTGCGGGAGAAGGATTGGGGAACCTGGGAGGGGCTCACTCCCGTCGAGCGTGACCGGGTCGAGTTCGTCGGCGAGACGACCGAGGCGCACGAGGAGCGGATCCTGCGCGCGCTGCGTCGGATCTCGGAGCGCCATCCCGGCGACAAGTGCCTCCTCGTGGTCACGCACGGCGGCTCGATGCGCCGCGTCCAGACCGCAGCGATCGGGATGGCGCTGCCGGTCGTCGAGAACTGTGGCCGCTGGCTTTGCTCGTTCGAGAACGGCGCTTTCCGCGCACTGGACTGAGGCGCGCCGGAGTAGCTGCTAGCTCTTGTTGCTCGGCCCCGGCCAGGCGCCGGTCAGTCGCGCGAATGCCGTCGCGCCCCCACGGTCGATGAGCGCTTTGACTCCGCCGTACACCGCGCCCTGGGCGGCCGCTGCGGTCGCGACCTCCCGCCAACTCCTACGCTCGTCCGTCGCCTTCGGCGCGTCCTCTTCATCGGCCACCGACCGCCAGATGCGCTTGAAGATCGCACCCGCGACCAACCCTCCGAGAACACTCATCAGCAGACCGATCGGCTTGTAGACGAGGCGCGCCATCCTGGAGCCAGTTGCCCGCACCGCGAGAAATGACACGTGGATGTCGGCGAACCGCTTGGTTACGAGGGCTCGGCTACGCTCCGAACGGTGGAGGACTACACGGGCAAGTACAACGCTCACGTAGCCATGCGGGTTTCCGGCTTCTAGCCGCTCACTAGACACCACCGAGACACCACCGGGACGACTCAACTTGTCGCCCTTGCCAGCGCCGCGAGCGTTTCCTGGGGTGCTTCCTCGATCACGCTCGACGTGTACTCGCACGTCATGCCGCTCGTAACGCCCGAGGCCAAGGGGGCTAGTTAGGCCCCGGGGACGTGCCTTCCCTGACTTGCCCGTATCGGCCGGCCATCATGTCCGAAACGGCCACTAGGCAGCGCCTCCGCACGACGTAGCTTCTCTACTGGCCGGAGCCGCTATGGGCAAGCGCGAGGGCGTTCGGCTCGCCGTTCCGGCCCCCGCGCCTCGCTCTCGGTCCTAGTCCGCCGGGGGGTCAGGCGAGCGGACGCTCGCCCAGGCGAGCGTCATAGTCTCTTCGGGGACTTCGAGGGCTATGGCCGATCACGAGATTGAGGAACTCAAGACGGGGATTTGGCGTTGGGAGCGTCACCCGCGCGGAGTACCTGAAGGTGAGTTCGGCGGCAGGACGAGTTACGCAATCACTACGGAGAGCGAATTGCTGCTCCTCGACCCGCTGGTGGCTGCCGTCGAGGACCCGGTCATTGGTGTGCTCGACAACCTCGTCCGTAGCCGCGTGCGAATCCTGGTCACGATGCCCTACCACACCCGTAGCTCGGAATGGCTGTGGCGGCGCTACCGCAGCACAAAGGCGCGAATCTACGGGCATCCAGCAGTCTCGTCCCGCCTCGGCGATGTTTCCGGCTTCGAAGCCATCACTGCTGGAGACGACATCGCTGGCGTTGCTCGGTTTCACGCCATCGGCAGCCCACCCCGCTCGCAGCAGCCGATCGAGATCCCGGCCGTCCGCGCGCTCGTCTTCGGCGACGCAGTCGTCGAGACGGGCGACGGCGAGCTTCGTGTTTGGGAAGATCCGGTGGACAGCGAGGACCGCAGACGGTGGTGGCACACGCGCTACCTACCGACTCTCCAGCGGCTGACCGACCTCGACATCGACCACGTCCTCGTAACGCACGGCCAGCCCGCCATTGGCGACGGTAAGGCCGCACTGCAGCGCGCGCTCGAGCGTGCGCCCTGGCAGCGCCAGAAACCGACAACTCGACGCCCTCCATCTGATCGCTAGAGGCCGAGCCAGTCCGTCAGGGGTCATTCCGGAACACTGGCCCACGCGACGGTCTACGGCCCCGGAAGGTCTAGCGCGTCAGGCCCGCCCGGCGCATCCGGCGGCGGATCGCGCGGCTCGCGAACGCCCGAGGCCCCGTCGTCACCACGCAAGTCGTCTACAAGTTGATCAACCCGAGCAAGACCCTCGCCGTATGCATAGTTGATCCGCACGAAAGAACCCCACTTCCCAGGGAGAGCGTCCTCCGGGAAGATCGCTTCTACCGGGCATTCCGGTTCGCATGCGCCGCAGTCGATGCATTCCTCCGGATCTATCACGAGTATTCGCCTCGCTTCGTGGATGCAGTCCACGGGACAGACATCGACGCATGACCGATCTTTCAGATCGACACACGGCTCAGCGATGATGTAGGTCACCCTCCGAGGCTACCCCGGTCAGGGGTCATTCCGGAACACCGGCCCAGACGTAGCAAACTGAGACTCGCTATTCGGCCTCGAACTGTAGGAGTCCGACCAACGGCGACTCGTCCTACTCGAACGGAACGAGGTAGAGGACCCGGAAGCGGCGGCCGTTGAATCTCGTCGCCCCGCTTGATCATTACCGCGTAGTGGCCTCGCCCACATCGTCCCCGCCCTGCGTGTGGGAGCCTGTACCTAAATACATCTCCTCGAATCACGGACTGACTTTCAGGCTACACCCGGCGAGAGAGGGAACGCACGCGCTCCCTCTCTCGCCGTCGGCCTTTACGGGATCAGGACTGTGAATGCGACGTTATTCGCGAACGCCCGAGGTGACCCGCTTAGCGTCACGATCTCGACTTGACCGGCCGTGCAGCCGCTAAAGAGAAATGTCGCCGCGGCAGCCACGTTCAGGTCGGTTCCGGAGGAGTTATTCCACTCCGGACTTACGATCGGCGGGCTACTTGAAATGTCGACCCCGGCGGCTGGGGTCAAGCAATAAATGCCCGTACTTGGCCGAGTGACGGCCGTAAACCCTTTCGTCAGTGCGGGGATAAACGTGGCACTGTCGGTCACGAGGGCATACGCCTTGGCCGTTCCCGCCGGTCCCGCAGGACCAGTCGCCCCGGTCGCCCCGGTCGTTCCTGTCGCTCCTGTCGCACCGACAGGACCGGCGGGACCCCTGTTTCCCTTAAGTTGCGTGAGCGTCTTCTTGCTGATCTTCGTCTTTGTTACGGCTCCGTTCTTCAACTGCTTCGTGCCGACGCTGTTTTTCGGCAATGCGATCGCGGCATAGCTCGTCCCGCCGAGTGCGACGAAAAGCGCGATCAGCGAGATGACCAATGGCGGGCTGGGTGCCCTCAACCGACGCTTACGCATCCTGAACCTCCCTAGAAGTTGTATGTGCCCTAGCTCGGCACGCTGTCAGGCGCGGAAGACGACGCCGCAGATGGTGAAATGCCTCTAGTGCCTGGCAGGTGCGCTGGTCGGAGCATCGTTTCTTCACAGCGCCGCGTCAAGAGGCTCAGCCCTGAGCATGGGCTGCTACTACTAGGAGTGATTGGCGGAATGGGGTAGGCCGAGGCTGACGCGCAGCGCGTCGTCCCACGGGCGGTTCTACGAAGTCTTTTTCTGGAGCGGCCGAGCCGCCCCGCCGCACGACCGCGCCGCTCTCCTGAGCGCGCTGACTTCGGTCCGCCTCCACGGGCTAACCGTCAGGGGTCATTCCGGAACACTGGCCCAGGCGACGGTTGTGTGCCTAGTCCCGGTGCACCCGGTGTGGCAGGAGGCTCCAGGAGGCGGTGTTCCGCTTTGACGGGAAGAGATCGCGCCAGTCCTTGCCGACGAGCCATGCGCCGAAGAGAGCCGCGCTTTCAGTGCGGTGCGTTAGTCCCCAGAGTTCGCTGATTCCTCCGACTAGGAGGACTGCGAAGAGGCCGAACCCAGGACGAACTCGTGGATGCGAAGTCCGCAGAAGTAGACGCGCGGGCCAAGCCGATGCCGTTCCAAGCGCAGCACACGGCGGAGGGTAGGCATCGAGAGTTAGCGATCAATGAAGGACAAGCGGCGCCGCGCCTCGCGCTCAGGGTCAGTGCCAACGGGCAGCGCCGAGGGGTCCCGTCCGCTTTGGCTCTGCGTACCCGTGATCGGCGACCAAGCGTTGCCGCTTAGACCCTTGAGAAGGAGATGCAGACGTGAGCGTTCAGGCGCCGACCAAGCCGCAACCAGCCCCGAGCCATCAGTCCAGCGGAGAGAAGATCGCGCACAGCCGGAGCTTCGAGTGGCTTGCACGCGCAGGGTTCGTGGCGCGCGGCCTGATCTACGGGATCATCGGCATCCTCGCGATCAAGCTCGCCGTCGGCGCCGGCGGCACGACCACCAACCAGCAAGGGGCGCTCAAGACGATCGCCCACCAGCCCTTCGGCAAGGTGCTCCTAATACTCGTCGCGATCGGCCTGGGCGGCTACGCCCTCTGGCGGTTTGTGCACGCGCTGCTCGGGCACGGCCCGGAGGACTCCGATAGCGGCTTCGAGCGGATCGCCGCGCTCGGGAGCGGGATCGTATACGCAGGCTTGTGCGCGATCGCGATCGAGATCCTGCTCGGCTCAGGCTCAAGCGGCGGCTCGGGCAGTACCCACAAGACGACCGCAGGTGTGCTGGGCTGGCCCGCTGGGACCTGGCTGGTCGGAGCCGCCGGCCTCGTTCTGATCGGGATCGGGCTCTACCAAGGCTACCGCGGCCTCAGCAAAGACTTCCTCCAAGACTCGAAGACCGAACAGATGAGCCCACGGGTCCGGAACTGGATCGAGTGGATCGGCAGCTTCGGCCACCTCGCGCGAATGGTCGTCTTCAACCTAGTCGGCGTCTTTCTGATCAAGGCAGCGATCGACTACAGCCCGAGCAACGCGGTCGGTCTAGATGGTGCGCTGGCGAAGATCGCCCATGCCTCGTATGGGCCGTTCCTGCTCGGGATCACCGCCGCCGGACTAATCGCCTTCGGCCTCTACTCGCTCAGCGACGCTCGCTACCGTCGCATCTAGCCGAACCCGGCCGACCTTCTCAGGGGTCATTCCGGAACACTGGCCCAGCCGAGCGTCAGGCTACTCGGCCCAGTTCTGGCTTTCTGACCTCTGGCGGCTGGATCGACGAAGATGCCGATGTGGTGAAGCGGCCGTTTGTCCCGTCCGAGTTCGTCGTCCCCGAAGCTCTCGCGACGGAGCAATTCAGGCTCGAACCACTGGGGCCGCAGCACAACGAGTCCGACTATGAGGCGTGGTCGTCGTCCGTGGAGCACATCAACATGACCCCTGGCTTCCAGACCAGCTCATGGCCCGAAGAACGCAGTTTGGCGGACAACCTGCGCGACCTGCAGATGCACGCCGACCATTTCGAGACCAGGGTCGGCTTCACCTACACCGTCCTCGAACCTGGCACCGGCGACGTGATCGGCTGTGTGTACATCTATCCCGAGGACAGCGAGGAGCACGATGCGCGGGTGCTCTCATGGGTGCGGGCGAGCCGGCCCGACCTCGACGTGGAGTTGTGGCGAGCTGTCACGGACTGGCTCGCGGCCGAGTGGCCGTTCGAACGTGTGGCATACGCCGGGCGCGCCCACGGCTGATCCAGTCGAGGGTCGGGGCTCATTCCGGAACGCTGGCCCAGGCGAGCGCCGCCGATACCCGTGCTCCGTCTCGAACCTTGACTGCGCGCACTAGCCGCGGCAGTCCGGCGCGAGCGACACATTCACTCCGTTCGAGGACGGGCTGTTCCGGTTGACATACACGATGGCGTAGCCAAACCGGGACCCTTTCCCGCCTCCGACTCGGTGTGGCAGTCCGAAGGTGACTTTGCCGAGCCAGCGGCTTCGGTAGACCGCGCAGGTTCCGTTGTAGGGCTTCACCAGCCGTGCGTCGCTCGGAAGCTTCCCATCCTTTGTCAGCCGCGCCAGGAAGGCAGATGCGCCCAGCTGCAACGTTGAGCCAACAAGTACGTGGTAGGCGGAGACGCGCCCGTTCAGGCTGTCGTCAACCTGGTAGTAGGTCTGTCCGGCCGGAGGCGTTCCGATTCCGTGGAGGTTCGCGGCGGAGAAGCTCGCGAGCTTTGCCCCGAGGCCGCCGTACGCGGCGGCTACGGGCGGCGGGAGCGGGTCACCGGGCGGGTGGGCGGCCACTCCCGCGACCGCGTCGCCAACGAACGCGAAGATCGCGGCCACGGCCACGACGCCCATGCACACGCACTTCACGCGGGATATCCGTGATCGCCGCAGCGCTGGCGATGAGAAGATCGCGGTATTGAGGGACATTTGATCGCTCCTTGCGATTGGTGACACCCCCTACCGCTCTAGACGCGGCTCAAGACGAAGATTCTTCCCCTCTGAGCTGCTTTCCAGCAAGAATCGAACTTGCGCACGCGGTTTAGGAAGCCGGCCGAAGTTGTCTCACATACGCCTTCGGCTGGACGGCTTGACAACCGAGGCCAAAGGCGGGACAACGTCTCTGTGACAGAACTCCCACGTGGGACTGTCACCTTCCTGTTCACGGACATCGAGGGGTCGACACGGCTGCTCAAGCAGCTGGGTGCGGGGTACGGTGCCGTGCTCGCCGAGCATCAGCGCATCGTCCGCCACGCTGCCCGGACCCACGAGGGCCGCGAGGTCGACACGCAGGGTGACTCGTTCTTCTTCGCTTTCGCCCGCGCGAATGCTGCCCTCGGCGCGGCCGTCGTTGCTCAGCGGTCTCTGGCTGAGCACGAGTGGCCCGAAGACGTCGCGGTTCGCGTGCGCATGGGCTTGCACACAGGTGAGCCCGCCGCTGGCGAGGAGCGGTACGTCGGGCTCGGGGTGCATCGGGCGGCGCGGATCGGTGCGGCCGGTCACGGCGGGCAGGTACTTCTTTCGAGCGCGACACGCGAACTGGTCGAGGACGAGGTGGACGGCGTGTCGGTGCGCGAGCTTGGCTCGTATCGGCTCAAGGACATCGACCGCCCCGAGCGGCTGTTCCAGCTCGACATCGAGGGGCTCCAAACGGACTTTCCTTCTTTGCGGGCGGAAAAGGTGGCGCCGCCGCGGTCGTCGCGGCGGCGGGCGATCCTGCTCTCGGCGCTGGCCGGCGTGGTCGCCGCTGCGGTGGCGGTCCCGCTCTTCGTACTCGGGCAGGGCGGGGGAGGGATCCGGTGGCGGTGGCGGCGGGCGATTCGGTCGGTTTCCTCAACACGGGCTCGGGGCACCTGGTGGCCGACCCGACGGTCGGTGCCACACCGACGAGCATCGCGGTGGGGGCCGGCGGGATCTGGGTGGCGAACAGTGACGGTGACAGCGTCTCGCGAATCGATCCGGCGACGAGGGCTGTCGTCCAGACAATCGCCGTCGGAAAGGGGCCGAGCGGGATCGCGACCGGCGGCGGCGCCGTCTGGGTGGCGAACAGCCTCGACGGAACGGTCTCGCGGATCGATCCCGGCACGAGCACCGTCGTGGGCCAGCCGATCAAGGTTGGCAACGACCCCGTCGGCATCGTCTATGCCCGCGGCAAGGTCTGGGTCGCGAACACCGGCGACGGCACGATCATGCGGATCAACGCCGCGAGCGACAGGCCGGTGCGCAAGCGGCTGCCGATCGCCGCAACGCAACTCGCGTACGGCCCGGCGAGCTCTGGGCGAGCGAGCGGGAGACGAATCAGGTGGTGAAGATCGACCCAGCGACCGGAAAGACGGAGTCGGCCCCGATCACGGTCGGAAACGGCCCCGCGGGCATCGCAATCGGCGCCGACGGTTCGGTCTGGGTGGCGAACAGCCTGGACGAGACCGTGACCCGCATCGATCCCGCGACGAACACGCCGGACGCGACCGTATCGAACGTCGGCAACGGCCCCTCGGGGGTGGCGGTCGATGCCGCCGGCGTCTGGGTGAGCAACCAGTTCGACGGGACGCTCGCCCTGATATCCCCGAGCACGAACGTGTCACGCGCAGGATCCGCGTCGGGGATCGACCGCAGGGCGTTGCGCTCTCCGCCGGAGACGTCCTGGTGGCAGTTCGCCAATCCGGAAGCGGCCACAGCGGCGGAACCCTGAAGATCCGGATCGGCAGCGGCGCCGCCGGATCGACTTCGCTGTCGCGTACATCACGGACGATAGTGGCCGTTCGAGCGTATGACGGGTGACGGCCTCGTCGCGTTCGACCAGACCGGCGGCCTCGCAGGGACGCAGCTCGTGCCGGACCTGGCGCTGTCGTTGCCCGCTCCGACGAACGGCGGAAGGACGTACACATTCCGGCTGCGGCCGAACATCCGCTTCTCGAACGGCAAGCCGCTCCGAGCGGCGGACGTCCGCTGGACGTTCGAGCGCTACTACCGCGTCGGCGTGCTGCCGGTGCCGTTCTACGACGGCATCGTCGGCGGCGCACGCTGTGCGAAGCGACCGAAGCACTGCAATCTCTCACGTGGGATCGTCGCCGACGACCCCGCCCGAACGGTCACGTTCCACCTCGTCGCACCCGACCCCGAGTTCCTGTACAAGCTCGCGGGGACGTTCGGCTACGTCGTACCGAGCGGGGACACCGGCGCACGAAGTGGAGACGCGTTCGCTCCCGGGCACCGGCCCCTACACGATAACGAGCTTTCACAGGGGCCATGAATTCACCCTTACCCGGAACCGGTTCTTCCACGAGTGGTCCAAACCAGCCCAGCCTGACGGCTACCCCGACAAGATCGTCGTTCACGTCGGCGGGTCGGGCAATGCGCAGATCAGGAGCGTCCTCGCCGGCAAGACGGACCTCGTGAGCACCGGCTTTTCGCCCGACCCCTCGCCGGGCGAGCTGAACGCCATCAAGATCAGGGAGGCAAGCCAGGTCTACGAGCACACCGTTCCGGACACGAACGGCTTCTTCCTCAACACCCGCCTCGCTCCGTTCGACAACCTCGACGCCCGCCGGGCGGTGAACTACGCGATCGATCGCGCCGGGCTGGTCTCGTACCTCGGCGGAGACGACCTCGCGGCGACCACGTGCCAGATCCTGCCGCCGGACTTCCCGGGCCACCGGCCGTACTGCCCTTACACCGCGAACCGGTCGGCCGGCGGTGTCTGGAGCGCGCCCGACCTTGCCCGCGCACAGGCGCTGGTCACGCGCTCCGGAACGCGAGGGACGGCAGTCACCGTCTGGACGATTCCGGCGTATAGAAGCGGCTACGGCGCGGCGGCGGTCAAGACACTCCGCCTGCTCGGCTACCGCGTCTCGACCAAGTCCGTCGCCGCGACAGACTACTGGGGCGATGTCGGCGGACTCCCGTAAGCGGGCACAAGTGGGCTTCTGGGGCTACTCGGCCGACTACCCGGTCCCCTCGGACTTCTTCACCTCCTTGTTCACCTGCGCGTCGTTCCGGCCCCATAACCCGGTCAACGAGAACTACTCGGAGTTCTGCAACACGGGCATCGACAGTCTGATCAAGCGTTCCCTGCACGAGGAGGCCGTGAACACGCAGGCGAGTATCGACGGCTGGGCTCGCGTCGACCGCGCGGTCGTCGACCAGGCTGTCATAGTGCCGCTCGTGAACCCGAAAGTCGTCGACGTCGTGTCGAAACGGGTGGGGAACTACCAGTACAGTGCCAATGGCTTCGGCGTACTGATCGACCAGCTCTGGGTCCGATAGTCATAGCGCTCGCCCTCGGGGGTCATTCCGGAACACTGGCCCAGGCCACGTTTGTGACGCCTCATCCGCTGGCGTCATACCTTTCAGACATCAAGCGCCTGACACTGTTATCCGGTGCCGCTGCGGTCGCAGTCGTGCGTCCGGCTGTACCACGACTCACCGGCTGGTAGTACGGTCGCCCGGAAGCTAGAACCTAGGAGGCGATCTCGTTGACGGAGAGCGATAAGGCAGCCAGAGGGGTCGCGCACTTCCAGGTCGTCCAGCAGACTGACGGTCGCTTCCACTGGAAGCTAATCAACCCTCACGGCACGCCAACGGCCCATTCGATGGAGACCTTCGCGACCGAGGATGAGGCGATCGCTAACGCCGAGTACGCGCAGCGGTTGATCAGCGGAGCACCGATCAAGCGCCCATGAGGTGGCGGCTGGTCACGCGGCTGCGCTTCGCCGGTTCACAGAAGACTCCCCAGGCAAGCTGCTCGCCGATCACGGTCATTCCGGAACACTGGCCCAGCCCACACGAGCGGACGATGACCGTCTACGAGACGTCGCGCACGTTCGCGCGGGAATTGAACAATTGCCACTTCCCCTCGGAGACGACTTCGACGGTGCTACCGACCACTTTGATCGCAGTCTCGTCGTCGATTGCGTACGCCGGGACCGGCAGACGGGCCGCCCAGACGCTCGGCGGCGGCCATCGAGTGGTCTGGCATTGCCTCGTGGTTCAGGTGCGGGAACATCGCGAAGTCGACGAGGCCCAGCGCTCGGTCGTCACCGGTGGTGACTGGGCTCCCAGAGACAAACCCTTCCCCGACCTGTGGTCCCATCACCAGGCTCCCGGCGCTGACTCCCACCCAGACCATGTTGCTCAGCGAGGGCAACAGGTCGGCCAGTCCTGACTGCTCGATCCAGTAGCACAGGTAGAGGGGATCGCCACCGCCCACCAGAAGGGCGTCCGTCTCCTCGACCGCGTCGATCCAAATCGTCCTCTCGATGCTCGGCAGAGCGGTGAGTTCCAGCACTCCCAGTGACTTCCAACCGAGTTCGCAGAGGGGCGAGGCAGCGCGTCCGCTGATCAGCCGCCATGCGCCGGCAGCACCACCGGGGAACGCGTACGTCGCGGTTGGAATGCAGAGGGCATTCGACTGGTCGATCGGTTTGCCCAAGAGGTCAACCAACGCGTCGCGGATGCTCGTGTTCTTGATGCCGGCCGAGGTGAGAAGAAGTTTCATGCCGCCTCTCGGAGTCCGTTGGGCAAGCTCTTGCTCTTGGCGTGGATCCGTGTGGCGTAGAGACTCGCAGAACGGGGAGACACTCAATCCTTCTCGGCTCGACCAACCCACACGCCGGCCACGAGATCCGCCGCCCCGTATTCGCGCGCAAGGTCGAGCCCCCGCCCGATCTCCGGATGGTCGTTGATCAGACAGTGAAGACAGACCCACTCGATACGCGGATCTCCCGGCTCAACCTCACCCGGATCCGGCGCGTCATCGAACAGGATCCCGAAACCGCTGTCGTTCTCGAACACCCTCTCGGCCTCGAAGCCGATCGAGAAGACGGGCGGCTCACAACCCCAGCACATAGCCACCTCCGGAGGGTGCCCACTCAAACCCATCGCCGTCCTCCGCTTCTTCTCCAGCCTCGACGGAGCTCCGCGATTGCAAACAGCGTGCTCCGGCCCTCCGGGCGATTCCTCATCGGGATGGCCGAGATCCCACTCCTGCCCCGGCCTGATCAACCCTCCGACCCGGCGGCCGTTCACAACCTCGGCGAACCGGCACGCAACCCCCCGCGCACACCGCGTCAACCCAAGCCGCACAACCGGCTCGAGCGCCTTCCGCCGGCGCTGATGGCCCGGATGCTCATACAAGACTTTCCGAACGAGCCGCGCCGCCGCCGCCGCGCATCTCTTGTCGTGGAACCGCTGATTGTGAGCCCGAGCCTCGAACACACGACCACACTCCGCGCAAACCCGCGTCCCATACGTCACTCCAGGCCGGGGAGCCGCCCTAAATCGGCAACGATTGCACCACTTCTGGCGATTCGAGGCCGGTTTGAAGACCACACCGCACTCAGGACACGTCTTCACCAAAACCACAAATCGGCGTTTTCCTGACCGGGGAGAAATGCCAAAACGGCGGACTCGCGAGCGTTCCCATGAGTGCTCTCGATGCGACCCCTACCCCCGGCGCCTCGCAGACACCACCGAGACACCACGGGAACGGCCTTTCGCGACCTGTACGGCAGGGCCGACCGCGTAACCATGCGGGTATGGCTACGCTCCGAACGGTGGAGGACTACACGAGCAAGTACAAGGGCGAGCAGGTCGAGGTCGCGCTCTTCGGCGGCGAGTACCAGGAAGGCGTGCTCACCGCGTACTGCTACGTCGACGAGGTCGCGCACATCGAGCTCAACGGGCACATCCTCGTCCCGCTCCAGAACATCGCGTCGCTCCACTGCTCGAGCCGCTGCGACGCGCCGCAGAACGAGGACTGGCCGCCGCGCGGCCTGCTCGAGGACGACGGGCAGGAAGACGGCGGCGACGACCGCTAGAGCGGTAGGCGTGCTCGTCTCGCTCCGCAACATCCTCAAGTCCTGGCTGCTCGTGCTGGCGCTGGCGGGCATCTTCGCCTTCGTCGGCTGGGCGCTCGACGGCGTGCGAGGTCTCTCGATCTTCGTCTTCTGCGCGCTGCTCCTCGCCGCCGGCGCGTACTGGACGTTCGACCGCGTGGTGCTGGGGATGATCGGCGCACGCGAGCTTCCGGTCGGCGAGGCGCCGCTCCTTCATTCGACGGTCGAGCGGCTCGCCGCCCGGGCCGGAATCGCGAAGCCGCGCCTCTATCTCATCCCGGACGGGCTGCCGATCGCCGCCGCTACCGGGCGCGGGGTGCGCAGCTCCGCTCTCGCCGTGAGCACCGGCTGCGTCGCCGCGTGCACGCCGGCCGAGCTCGAGGGCGTGCTCGCGCACGAGATCGCGCACGTGCGGCTTCACGACGTGCAGGTGCAGACGGCGGCCGCGGTCGCCGGCGCCGTGCTGCTCGAGACGAGCCGGATCGGCGGCTGGCTCGAGCGGGCGCTGCTCTTCGTGCTCGGGCCGGTCGCGGCGGCCTGCGTCCACCTGCTCGTGTCGCCGAAGCGGGAGTTCGCGGCGGATCGTTTCGCGGCGAAGCTCTGCGACTCGCCGCACGGGCTCGCCGACGCGCTGATCCGCCTGGAGCAGGCCGCGGAGCTCGTCGAGTTCGAGGGCAGCCCGGCCACCGAGCCGCTGTTCACGATCAACCCGTTCGCGGAGCGGGGCCTCGGCGCGCTGTTCGTGACGCATCCTCCGGTCGCCGAACGGGTGCGCCGGCTGCGCGGGCTCGATCCCGCCTGGCGCGACCGCGTCCACAGCGAGGCGGCCGCCTAGCTGGACCACGAAAAAGAGCCGCTTTCGCGGCTCCTTTTCAGGAAGTAAATCGGCGGCGACCTACTCTCCCGGGAGGTTGCCCTCCGAGTACCATCGGCCCTGGCAGGCTTAACTTCTCTGTTCGGAATGGGAAGAGGTGTCTCCCTGCCGGTATGACCGCCGAACTGTCAAGGGCGCGCGAGCGGAATGAGCCCAGCGCAGCACCTTCAAAACTCCATAGCGACTCTGACCGGCGTTCAAATCAAGACCTCGGGCAATTAGTACGGGTCCGCTGAACGCATTGCTGCGATTACACGTCCCGCCTATCAAGGTCGTAGTCTCCGACCGCCCTTACTCCCTCGAGGGGATGGGAGCTCTCATCTCGAGGTGGGCTTCCCGCTTAGATGCTTTCAGCGGTTATCCCATCCAGACGTGGCTAATCAGCAGCGCCGTTGGCACGACGACTGATACACCAGAGGTCTGTTCGTCTCGGTCCTCTCGTACTAGAGACGACTCCTCTCAAAGCTCCAGCGCCCATGGTGGATAGGGACCGAACTGTCTCACGACGTTCTGAACCCAGCTCGCGTACCGCTTTAATGGGCGAACAGCCCAACCCTTGGGACCTGCTTCAGCCCCAGGATGCGACGAGCCGACATCGAGGTGCCAAACCCTTCCGTCGATGTGGACTCTTGGGAAGGATAAGCCTGTTATCCCCGGAGTACCTTTTATCCGTTGACCGACGGCACGTCCACCAGTTACCGCCGGATCACTAAGGCCCGCTTTCGCGCCTGCTCGACATGTCTGTCTCGCAGTCAAGCTCCCTTATGCCTTTGCACTCTACGCACGATTTCCAACCGTGCTGAGGGAACCTTTGCGCGCCTCCGTTACATTTTGGGAGGCGACCGCCCCAGTCAAACTACCCACCTGACGCTGTTCCCGCCCCGGATCACGGCAGCGGGTTAGAAGCCCAGAACACGAAGGGTGGTATCCCAAGATTGGCTCCACGAGGACTGGCGTCCCCGCTTCACAGCCTCCCACCTATCCTGGACAACGAATCCCGAACTCCAACGTCAAGCTGTAGTAAAGGTTCACGGGGTCTTTCCGTCCAACCACGGGTATTCGGCATCTTCACCGAAACTACAATTTCACCGGATCCCTCGTTGAGACAGCGCCCAAGTCGTTACTCCATTCGTGCAGGTCGGAACTTACCCGACAAGGAATTTCGCTACCTTAGGACGGTTATAGTTACCGCCGCCGTTTACCGGGGCTTGGATTCAAGGCTTCGCCCGAAGGCTAACCTCTCCTCGTGACCTTCCGGCACCGGGCAGGAGTCAGCCCCTATACGTCGTCTTACGACTTCGCAGAGACCTGTGTTTTTGGTAAACAGTCGCTTGGGCCGTTTCACTGCGGCCCCCTCGAGCTAGGCCCGTAAAGGGCTTCACTCTACCGGGGCGTCCCTTCTCCCGAAGTTACGGGACCATTTTGCCGAGTTCCTTAACGAGGGTTCTTCCGATCGCCTTGGTATTCTCTACCTGCCCACCTGTGTCGGTTTTGGTACGGGCACGTCCAACCTCCCTAGAGGCTTTTCTCGGAGGCATGGTTTCAGGCACTTCGGCCCCTAAGGGCCTCGGCATCCCGTCTCAGGCTTAACGGCCGGCGGATTTCCCTACCAGCCACCCTACGCGGTTACCCCAGGTCAACCAACGCCTGGGTTGCCCTAACCTACCCCGTCCCCCCATCGGTGATAGCGGTTGGGACGTGGTACAGGAATATCAACCTGTTGGCCATCGCCTACGCCTGTCGGCCTCGGCTTAGGTCCCGACTAACCCTGAGTAGATTAGCTTTACTCAGGAACCCTTGGGCATTCGGCGGGCGAGTTTCTCACTCGCCTTTCGTTACTCATGCCAGCATTCTCACTTCCCAGCGCTCCACGGCAGGCTTACGCCGCCGCTTCTCCGCCCTGGGAACGCTCCCCTACCACTCCACGCAAAGCGTGAAGTCCGTGGCTTCGGTTCCATGCTTGAGCCCCGTTACATTGTCCGCGCCCGACCACTTGACCAGTGAGCTGTTACGCACTCTTTGAATGGTGGCTGCTTCTAAGCCAACATCCTGGTTGTCTGTGCAATCGGACATCGTTTCCCACTTAGCATGGAATTAGGGACCTTAGCCGACGGTCCGGGCTGTTTCCCTTTTGAGCACGAAGCTTATCCCCCGCACTCTGACTGCCACGCTCTGGAGTAACGGCATTCGGAGTTTGCCTGACTTCGGTAAGCTGGTAGGCCCCCTAGGCCAAACAGTGCTCTACAACCGTTACTGAACGCGCGACGCTATACCTAAATATATTTCGGGGAGAACCAGATATCTCTGAGTTTGATTAGCCTTTCACTCCGACCCACAGCTCATCCCCGCCGTTTTCAACCGACGTGGGTTCGGTCCTCCACGGGGTCTTACCCCCGCTTCAACCTGGCCATGGGTAGATCACTCAGTTTCGGGTCTAGCTCCCACGACTGAATCGCCCTATTCAGACTCGCTTTCGCTACGGCTCCGTTTCCTTAACCTTGCCGTGGAAGACTAACTCGCTGGCTCATTATGCAAAAGGCACGCCGTCACGGATTGCTCCGCTCCGACCGCTTGTAAGCACACGGTTTCAGGTGCTATTTCACTCCCCTTCCGGGGTACTTTTCACCTTTCCCTCACGGTACTAGTTCACTATCGGTCACCGAGTAGTACTTAGCCTTACGGGGTGGTCCCCGCGGATTCCGACCGGGTTTCCCGTGCCCGGCCGTACTCAGGTACTCGTCAAGGAAGGCCGCGCGCTTTCGCCTACAGGACTATTACCTGCTGTGGTGTGGCTTTCCATCCACTTCGGCTAACACGCGACTTTGTAACTTCCCGACCCGCCGGCAGACGGATCAAGACGAGCCCTACAACCCCCACGTGACAACGGCTGCCGCCTATCACGTCACGCAGGTTTGGGCTGATCCCCTTTCGCTCGCCACTACTAAGGGAGTCGAGGTTTCTTTCCTTTCCTCCGGCTACTTAGATGTTTCAGTTCGCCGGCTTACCCTCCGCACCCTATGTATTCAGGTACGGATACCGCCGCATTACCAGCGGTGAGTTTCCTCATTCGGAAATCCCGGGATCGCAGAATGGTCAGCTTCTCCCCCGGGCTTATCGCAGCCGCCCACGTCCTTCATCGGCTCTCGGTGCCAAGGCATCCACCGTGTGCCCTTGTTCTCTTGATCAGAAGAACACCGGTATAGATGTCGCTATGGAGTTTTCAAGGTCCGCACGGGCTCGAATCAACACTGGCTCGAGCGCCCAGTCCTTCAAAACTCAACAGCGTACGTAACTGCATACGTCGAGATCGACATTGTTTCCAGGCGAGCCGGCTGGCCGGACGGCCGAAGCCATCAACGGGACCGGCGCCTGCCGGAGTAAGAGCTCCGGCATCCCTAGAAAGGAGGTGATCCAGCCGCAGCTTCCGCTACGGCTACCTTGTTACGACTTCACCCCAATCATCGACCCTACCTTCGACGGCTCCCTCCCTTGCGGGTTAGGCCACCGGCTTCGGGTATTGCCGACTTTCGTGGTGTGACGGGCGGTGTGTACAAGGCCCGGGAACATATTCACCGCGGCATTGCTGATCCGCGATTACTAGCAACTCCGCCTTCATGGAGGCGAGTTTCAGCCTCCAATCCGAACCGAGACCGACTTTTTGGGATTCGCTCCCTCTCACGAGTTTGCAGCCCTTTGTATCGGCCAATGTAGCACGTGTGTAGCCCAGGACATAAGGGGCATGATGACTTGACTTCGACCCCACCTTCCTCCGATTTGTCACCGGCAGTCTCCCATGAGTCCCCGTCTTTCACGCTGGCAACATGGGACAGGGGTTGCGCTCGTTGCGGGACTTAACCCAACATCTCACGACACGAGCTGACGACAGCCATGCACCACCTGCACACTGGCCCCGAAGGGGGGCCGTATTTCTACGGCTTTCCAGTGCATGTCAAGCCCTGGTAAGGTTCTTCGCGTTGCGTCGAATTAAACCACATGCTCCGCTGCTTGTGCGGGCCCCCGTCAATTCCTTTGAGTTTTAGCCTTGCGGCCGTACTCCCCAGGCGGGGCACTTAATGCGTTAGCTTCGGCACAGCGGGAGTCGACACCCGCCACACCTAGTGCCCATCGTTTACGGCGTGGACTACCAGGGTATCTAATCCTGTTCGCTCCCCACGCTTTCGCGTCTCAGCGTCAGTACCGTCCCAGAGAGCCGCCTTCGCCACGGGTGTTCTTCCCGATATCTGCGCATTTCACCGCTACACCGGGAATTCCACTCTCCTCTTCCGGACTCTAGCCAAACGGTTTCCACCGACGTCTCGAGGTTGAGCCTCGAGTTTTCACAGCTGACCTGCTTGGCCGCCTACACGCTCTTTACGCCCAATAAATCCGGACAACGCTTGCCCCCTACGTATTACCGCGGCTGCTGGCACGTAGTTAGCCGGGGCTTCTTCTGGAGGTACCGTCACCCTCTGGGCTATTAACCCGAGTGGCTTCGTCCCTCCTGAAAGAGGTTTACAACCCGAAGGCCTTCTTCCCTCACGCGGCGTCGCTGCGTCAGGCTTTCGCCCATTGCGCAAGATTCCCTACTGCTGCCTCCCGTAGGAGTCTGGGCCGTGTCTCAGTCCCAGTGTGGCTGATCGTCCTCTCAGACCAGCTACGGATCGTCGCCTTGGTGGGCCTTTACCCCACCAACAAGCTAATCCGCCGCGGGCTCGTCCCCGACCGGAGGCCGAAGCTACCCTTTTCCGGCCGGCCCGAAGGCCAGACGGGGCATCCGGTATTAATCCAAGTTTCCCTGGGCTATCCCGGTGTCGGGGGTTGATTACCCACGTGTTACTCACCCGTTCGCCGCTGTCCCCAGGGCCGAAGCCCTGGTTCTCGCTCGACTTGCATGTATTAAGCGCGCCGCCAGCGTTCGTCCTGAGCCAGGATCAAACTCTCCGTGAAGAAGTGTTGGCCGGCTGAAGCCGACCAGACTTGGTCACTTTGAGCTTGTGCTCAAAGTCGGTCCATCCCGAAGGAGGACTGACAGGTTTCGATTCTCAACCAGACCGCAAGGCGGACCTGGCCTCGACGTAAACGCACGCTGTTGAGTTTTCAAGGACCGAGCCTTCGGGACGGCATGAAAAAGGCCCCGACTCGCGCCAGAGGCCTCAGGACTTGCGGGTTTCCTCTTGCGGGGAATCCTCCTAAGGCTCTCCGTTTTCGCTCGTTTGCAGGGACTTTTCCACGCCGCCCTCTCGGGCAGCCGGGGAAGTGTAGCAGGGTGCGCAAGCGCTGCGTCAAGCGGCTTCGTTGAGCCGAACGAAGCGCCGCTTGCCCGGCCTGGAGGACGGCTCCGGCGAGTCGCGCCCGCGGCAGGTCGAGCTCGCGTCACCGCATCGCCGTCGAGCTTCACGCCGCCCTGCGTCGATCAGCCGCCGCGCCTCGCTCGTCGAGAGGCCGAACGCGTCGGCGAGCACGCGCCGGCAGATGGACCGGATCGCCGGCCGGCAGAGCGGCGCTCCGGCACCTCCTCGGGCGCCTCGCCGTCGCCGCACGACGCGCGTGAAGTGCTCCTCGGCCGCGCGGGCCGCCTCCTCCCCGTGCGACCGCGCGACGATGAAGCGCGCGAGCGCGAGCTTCGCCTCGCATCGGGTCGCCCTCCGGCACCGGCTGCTCGGCGACGAGCGTCCACCACTCCTCGAGCTGCGAGTCGGGGATCCGCATCGTCCGCCCGAACATCTCCTCGGGCGGCGCCGTGAGCGGGACGTTGTTGCCGACCGACGAGCTCATCTTCTCGCCGTCCCAGCGAGAGCAGGAGCGGCGTCGTCAGCACGACCTGCGGCTCGAGCCCGAACGCCTCCATCACCTCGCGGCCGGCGAGGAGGTTGTAGAGCTGGTCGGTGCCGCCGAGCTCGACGTCGGCCTCGATCGCCACCGAGTCGTACGCCTGCATGAGCGGATAGAGGAGCTCCGAGATCGAGATCGGCTCGCCGGCGCGGTAGCGCTTGTCGAAGTCGTCGCGCTCGAGCATGCGGGCGACGGTGACGATGCGGCCGAGCCGGACGACGTCGGCGTAGGTCGAGCTTCGACAGCCACTCGCCGTTGTACCGCACCTCGAGCAGCTCGGGGTCGTCGCGCAGGATCACCTTCGCCTGCTCGAGATAGACGCTGCGCGTTCGCGTCGATCTCCTCGTCGGAGAGGATCGGGCGCTCGCTCGAGCGGCCGGACGGGTCGCCGATCCGCGTCGTGTAGTCGCCGACGATGAGCACGGCCTTGTGGCCCTCGTCCTGGAACGCGCGCATCCGCTGCAGCGGGATGCCGCGGCCGAGGTGGATGTCGGGCGAGGTGACGTCGATGCCGAGCTTGACGCGCAGCGGCCGGCCGAGCTTCAGCTTCGCCTCGAGCGCGCCCTCGGGCAGGACGTCGACGGCGTTCCGGGTCAGCTCCGCGATCGCCACGCGAAGACTCTAGAGGTGTGCGATCTCGAGCGGCTCGAGCTCGTCGGCGGGCTCGAAGCCGAACACGCGGGCCACGAAGTCGAGCGTCGCCTCGATCGAGCGGCGCACGTTCTCCTGCTTGCGGAAGCCGTGCCCCTCTCCCTCGAACGCGATGTAGGCGTGCGGGATGCCCTTGCGATCGAGCGCGTGGGCCATCATCTCCGCCTGGTTCGGCAGGACGACCTTGTCGTCGAGCCCCTGCAGGAGAAGCAGCGGACGTTCGAGCCGGTCCGCAAAGTGCACCGGTGAGCGCGCCCGGTAGAGCTCCACCGCCTCCGGGTACGGCCCGATCAGCGAGTCGAGATAGCGCGACTCGAACTTGTGGGTCTCGACCGCGAGTGCCTCCACGTCGGCGACGCCGAAGAAGCTGACGCCCGCCGCGAACGACGTCGGATCGAAGGTGAGCGCGCAGAGGACGACGTAGCCGCCGGCACTGCCGCCCTCGACCCAGGTCCTCTCCGGATCGGTCTCCCCCTGCTCGGCGAGGTACCGCGCCGCGGCGACGCAGTCCTGCCAGTCGATCTCGCCCCAGCGCCCGTCGAGCAGCCGCCGGTACGCGCGGCCGTAGCCGGAGCTTCCGCGGTAGTTGACGTCCACGACGCCGATGCCGCGCTGTGTCCAGAACAGGAACTCCGGCGTGAGTGAGGGGCCTCGGTGGCTGGTCGGGCCGCCGTGACAGACGACCTGCAGGGGCGCGCGCTCGCCTGCCGGCCCTTCCCACTCCGCACTCGTCGGCGGGTAGTAGAAGGCGTGCGCGGTCGCGCCGTCGCTCACCGGGAACTCGATTGCGCGTGGTATCGGAATCGCGCCAAAATCGAGTTCGACCACGCGGTGCAGGACGGTCTCCTCGCCGATCGCGGAGTCCCAGGCGACCACGGTCACGGGCTCGGTCGGCGAAGCGGCGGCGAAGACGACACGGCTTCCGTCCGCGGCGAGCATCGTGGGGCCGTAGGTCGTCCACGCAAGCCCGGCCGGCTCGAGCGCTCCGGTCTCCGGCTCGAGCAGCTCGAGCGAGTCGACGGCCGCGCGCGTGACGACGCAGGCGATGCGGCCGTCGCCGAGGAAGGCATAGCGCCTCATCCCGAACACGAACGCCGGCGAGCCGATCTCGCCGTCCTGGAGCTCGGTGAGAGGACCGTCGTCGCGGTGCAGATTCCACCAGCCGTTGCGGTCGCTGACGAAATGCAGGCGCCCGTCCGGCGACCAGGCCGGCTCGAGCACGGACTCCTCGGGGCCGCCGGCAACGAGCTCGGCGGCGGTGAGCGTCCCGTCGCCGGCCAGCTCGGCGATCCACAGCTCGGTCCCGTCCCACGGCATGCGCGGGTGATCCCAGCAGACCCAGGCGAGGCGGCCCCCGTCGGGCGAGACCCGCGGTGCGGCATAGAAGTCGTGGCCCGAGGCGATGACCCGAGGCTCGACCGCGCCGTCGGCGGAGAACGCGACGAGCTCGTTGTGCACCGCGCCGTTCTCGTGCCGCTCGCGCACGCACACGAGAAGCCGCCCGTCGGGCGTCACGTCGCCGTCGGCATAGCGGAGCGCGTTCGGCTCGGCCGGCTCCGGCGTCACCGGCGTTGCGCTCCCGTCCGCGACGCGGTAGAGGCGACCGTCGGACAGGCTGGAGCAGTACGCCGTCTCGCCGTGGAACCAGCACGCGCCGCCGCCGTACTCGTGCACCCGGGTGCGGACGTTGAAGCCCTCCGGCGTGAGCTCCGCGATCCGCCCGTCCCGCCACTCGACGAGCGCGACGCGACCGCCCTCCGCCGGGCGCGACTCGAGCCAGCGCACGCTCGGCCACGCGACCGAGAGCGCGTCGAACGCGCGGCTCGGGATCCGTGCGATCACGTCCGCGCCGAGCGCCGAGGGCCACGTCCCGTACGGGCGAACGGTCACGAGTGCGATCCTGGCAGAGATCGGAAGGGCCGGCTGAGAAACGGCGAGCCGGCGAGGCCGTAGCGCCAGGGCTGCTCGACCGCCCGCGTGATCCCGATCCTCGCGCCGACCGCGAGCGGCGGCTCCGACACCCGCGCGAGGAGCTCGAACGGCGGCTCGTCGAGCGGCAGTCCGTCTTGGGCGCGCGTGACGGCGAGCGCCTGGCAGAGCTTGCCCGGGCCGGAGCAGAGCGCGCGCTCCGCCTCGAGGCCGCGCCGCTCGCGCATCGCCTCGAGCCCGCAGGTGGGCTCGAGCGCGCGCACGAGCGCGGCCTCCGCGCGACCGCCCTCGGCGCAGACGAGGTTGAGGCACCAGTGGACGCCGTAGGAGCGGTAGACGTAGGCATGGCCGGGCGGCCCGAACATCGAGGCCGTCCGCGCGGTTCGGCCGCCGAAAGAGTGGCTCGCGGGGTCGTCCTGGTCGTACGCCTCGACCTCGACGATCGTGCCGCCCACCCCGTCCACGAGCAGCGTCGCGCCGATCAACTCGGGCGCGACCTCGTGCACCGAGCGCGCGAAGAAGTCGCCCGTCAGCCGCTCTCTCGCCACCGCCAGGACTAGAACAACTGCTCGGGCTCGGCCGGCTTCGCCGTCTTCTCGAGCACGCGCCGCGCACGCCGTCCGAGGTCACGGAGGTCGAGCGGCCCTTCGTCGACCGCCTTCGCGACGCGCTCCGCGAGGTCCAGCGCGTCGTCGAGGACGACCGTCGCGGCCGCCGAGTCCTGTCCCATGTCGTGCAGGATCGTGCGTTCCGTGCGGCCGGCGAGGACGGGATCCGCGATGCCCTCGACCCAGACGCGCGTGCGGCGCCCGCCCCCGCGCTCGTCTCCTGTGATCGGCTCGAGGGCGTAGATGCGGTCGGCGCGAGCCCACTTGCCGAAGCCGAGGAAGACCATCCGCGGCGCACCGTCGCTCATTTTCCGCTCCGGCGCCGCGCATGTCGGCGCCTCCGCTCCTGGATGAGCTCCGTCGAGCCTACGCTCATTTTCCGCTCCGGCGCCGCGCATGTCGGCGCTTCCGCTCCTGGATGAGCTCCGTCGAGCCTGCGCTCATAGGCGGATCATCTCACCCAGTCCACCCTAAAGCGCGGATGCGAGAACCTCGGCGACGCGCTCCTGCGCGCCGGCCTCTATCCCCGTGAAGAACGGGAGCGCGAGTGACCGGGAGCTGACGTCCTCCGCGATCGGACACAGACCTTCGCCGAAGCCGAAGCGCTCGCGCATATACGGCTGCAGGTGGATCGAGGGGAGGTAGCGGTTGCAGCCGATCCCCTCCCGCTCGAAGGTGGCGATCACGCGCTCGCGCACCGCGGAGTCCGGGAAGAGTACGACGTAGACGAACCACGACCGGACGTGCGCCGCGTCGTCGGCACAGGGAAGCTCGATTCCGTCGATGCCGCCCAGAAGCTCTCCATAGCGCTTCGCGGCCTGTCCGCGAAGAGCCAGTATCTCGTCGAGCCGCTCGAGCTGTCCTATCCCGAGCGCGGATGCGATCTCGCTCAGCCGGTAGTTGAAGCCGAGCCGGACGTGCTCGAGCCAGCCGCCCGGCTCGGGCCGGCCCTGGTTGCGGAGCGAGCGGATCAGGTGCCATTCCTCCTCCGAGTGCGTGATAACCATGCCGCCCTCGCCCGTGGTGATCTGCTTGTTCGGATAGAAGGCGAAGACGCACGAAGTGCCGTGGGAGCCGAGGGGCGCGCCGCGATACTCGGCCCCGAGCGCCTCGCAGGAGTCTCCGATCAGTGCCAGCCCGTGCTGGTCCGCGATCGCGCGCAGCTCGTCGAGCTCGCAGGGGTAGCCGTAGATGTCGACCGCGACGATCGCCTTCGTCCGCTCGGTGATCGCGGCCTCGACCGCGGCCGGATCGAGGTTGAGCGTCCGCCGGTCGAGGTCGGCGAAGACGGGGATCCCGCCCTCGTAGATGAAGCAGTTGGCGCTCGCCGAGAACGAGTACGGCGACGTGATGACCTCGTCACCCGGCTCGATGCCGGCGGCGACGCAGAGCAGGTGGAGCCCGGTGGTGCCCGAGGAGACGGCGGCGGCGTAGGGAGCGCCCACGCGCTCAGCGAGCAGCTCCTCGAACCGGTCGACCACCGGCCCGAGCGAGAGCCGGCCCGAGCGGAGAACCTCGAGAACGAGCTCCTCCTCCCGCTCGCCGAGGTACGGCCCCGAGAGCGGGACCGACTGCACCTCCTGCCTCACGCCGTGGGGCTCTGGCTGGGAGCGCCTTCGGCGGCGCTGGCGGCCGGCGCGAACTCGAGCCACTGGCTCCAGCGGTCGCTGCGCCCTTGCACGGTGTCGAGGTACGCCTGCTGGATCTCCTGCGTCACGGGCCCGGGCGGCCCGACGACCTGGTCGTCGATCTCCCGGATCGGCGTCACCTCGGCGGCCGTCCCGACCATGAACACCTCGTCGGCGAGGTAGAGATCGGTGCGAATGATCGGCTTCTCGACCACGCGGTGGCCGAGATCCTGCGCGATCTGGATCACGGAGTCCCGTGTGATGCCCACGAGGATCGACGCGGAGAGGTCGGGGTGTAGATGACCCCGTCGCGGACGAGGAAGATGCTCTCGCCGGAGCCGTCGGCCACGTAGCCGTCGGCGGTCAGGAGGATCGCCTCGTCGTAGCCGGCGCGGTTCGCCTCGCCGACCGCGAGCATCGAGTTGACGTAGACGCCGGTGGCCTTGGCGACGTGCGGGATGACGTTCGGCCCGACGCGCTGCCAGCTGGAGACCTTCGCCCGGATCCCGTTCCGCTGCCCCTCCTCGCCGAGATAGGCGCCCCACGGCCACGACATGATCGCGACGTCGACCGGGTTCCCGACCGACGACACGCCGAGCTCGCCATAGCCGAAGAAGGCGATCGGCCGGAGGTAGCACGCCGGCAGCTCGTTGGCTCCGATCAGCTCCCACGTCGCCGTGCGCAGCTCCTCGACCGAGTACGGGAGCTCCATGTAGAGGAGCTGCGCCGAACGGTGCAGCCGCTCGAGGTGGTCGGTGAGGCGGAAGACGGAAGTGCCGCGATCGGTCTCGTAGGCGCGGATCCCTTCGAAGACGCCCGAGCCGTAGTGGAGCCCGTGCGTGCCGACGTGGATCGTCGCGTCGCCCCAGTCGACCAGCTCGCCGTTCATCCAGATCTTCTTCGTCTCGCGCATCTGCGCTCGTTCCCTTCGGTCGGGTGCTGGCGCCGGTCGTCGGAATCGTACCGGACGGCTAGGTCAGATCGGCCGTGCGGGCCTGCGTCAGCCGCATGAGGTCGGATGGCGAAAGGCCGGCCATGTGGCGCTCGGAGCCGGCTCCGATCCAGACGCGGTCGTGAGCGAGCAGCTCTTCGGACAGCAGCACCTGCGAGACGCCGGGAGCCGGGAACGGCGCCACGCCGCCCGGCTCGAACCCCGTCGCCGCGAGCACCTCGTCCGGCCTGGCCGCGCGCGCGGCCTTGGCGCCGGCGGCAGCAGCGACCTTGGTCTCGTCGGCGCGCCGGTCGCCGGGGACGAGCGCGAGCGTGGGGCGACCGTCGCAGACGAAGACCAGCGACTTGACGATCTCCGCCCGGGAGCTGCCGACCGCCTTCGCCGCGGCGCCCGCGGTCGGCGTGCCCTCCGGGAACTCCTCGACCCGCGCGTCGACGCCCGGCGCGCCGCAGCACCTCTGCGACTCGCGCGACGGGCTCCGGCCAGCGCTCCACGGCGGCACCGTAACCCGCGAAACCCGCGGCGCCGTCGCTCGTTGTCCATCCGGGAGACGACAGATTCGAAGGGAGACGAATCGTGAACGAGCACGAGCGGCGCGCGACCACCGAAGCGCTCTTCCGGGACGTGAACGAGCGAATAGCCGAGAGCGCCGAGCGCTTCGACGCCAGCCGAGACGGAATTCGTCTGCGAGTGCTCCGATCCGAACTGCACGCATCGCGTCACCGCGAGCCTCGCGGAATACGAGGAGGTGCGCGACGAGCCGACGACGTTCCTCCTCGTCCCGGGCCACGAGCAGGGCGACATCGAGCGCGTGGTGGCGGATCGGGGCCGCTTCCGCATCGTGGACAAGGTGCAGGAGACCGTGCGGCGGACGGTCGTGCGGCTCGACTCGCGCAGGCGACCGCCCGCGCCAAGCGAGTCGTAACCGCTACCCGAAGGCCGGCCCGAGCTCGAGCACGCGCGCGTCGTCGAAGCCCTCGCCGCGCAGCCGCTCGACGAGCTCGGCTGGCCGGGCGCCGCGTCGACCGTGAGCGCCATCGAGCGCTTTGCCGCCCAGCGCAGAGCTGCCGCGAGACGGTCATGCCGGCGATGTTGATGCCGGCTTCGCCGAACAGCGTTCCGACGCGGCCGATCACGCCGGGCACGTCGTCGTAGCGGCAGAGCACGCAGAGTGGTGCGAGCTCGAGCTCGATCTCGAAGCCGAGGATGTTGACGAGCCACGGCCGGTGGTCGCTGCCGATCGTCGTGCCGGCGACCCGCGAGCGCGACTGGCTCCGGACCTCGACGCTGACGAGGTTCGTGTAGTCGCGCGCCGACCGCGACTTCTCCTCTCGCACCTCGATGCCGCGCTCAGCCGCGATCAGCGGCGCGTTGACGTAGTTCACCGGCCGGTCGGCGCGGCCCTGGAAGGCGCCGTTGAGCGCCGCGACGGTGATCAGGCGCGCGTCGTGGTCGGCGAGGCCGCCGTACACGGTGATCACGATCTCCTCGACGGCGCCGTCCGAGAGCTCCATCGCGATCCGCCCGAGCCGCGCCGCGAGCGGCACGTACGGCCCGAGCACCTCGAGATCGTCCGCGCCGATCACGGGGATGTTGACGGCGTTGGTGACGAGGCCGCCCTCGAGCGCGGCGACGACCTGCTCGGCGACGATGACACCCGCCCGGTCCTGCGCCTCGCCGGTAGAGGCCGCGAGATGCGGCGTGACGACGACGTTGTCGAGCTCGAGCAGCGGACCGGAATACGGCTCGTTCGCGAAGACGTCGAGTGCCGCGCCGGCGACCTGCCCCGACCGGAGCGCCGCGAGCAGCGCCTCCTCGTCGACGAGCGGCCCGCGGGCGGCGTTGACGATCCGCACGCCGGGGCGCATCGCGGCGAACGCGGCCGCGCCGACCGAGCCGCGCGTCTCCGCCGTCAGCGGCAGATGCAGCGTGACGAAGTCCGCGACCGCGTACACGTCCTCCGGCGTCTCCCGACGCTCGGCGCCGAGCTCCCGGAAGCGCTCGGCCGCCACATAGGGGTCGTAGGCGACCACGCGCATCCCGAGCCCGAGCGCGCGCCGCGCCACCTGCTGGCCGATCCGGCCGAAGCCGAGCACGCCAAGGGTCTTGCCGGCGAGCTCGATGCCCCCGTACGCGCTGCGCTCCCAGCGGCCCTGCTTCAGCGCGGCATGCGCCTGCGGGATGTTGCGGGCAAGCGCGACGAGGAGGCCGATCGTGTGCTCGGCGGCGGAGACGATCGTGGACTCGGGAGCATTCGCCACGATGATCCCGCGTCGCGTCGCCGCCTCGACGTCGACGTTGTCGACGCCGACGCCGGCCCGGCCGATCACCTTCAGCTGCTCGGCGCGCTCGATGATCTCGGCCGTCAGCTTGGTCGCCGAACGGACGACGATCGCGTCGTAGCCGCCGATGATCTCCTCGAGCTCGCTGTCCGCATCGACGTCGACGTCGAAGCGGGAGCGCAGGAGGTCGACGCCCGCCTCCGAGATCTCCTCCCGCACCAGGACGCGCTGCGTCACGTGCGGGAAGGCTCGGCAGCCTCAAATGCCTCGAGCGCCGCCGTCACTGCGACGCCACGCTCGACGTCGGCACCGAGATCGGTGAGGACGAGCTCGACCGCCGCGATCTGGGTCGTGATGTCGAATACGTCGAACCAGCCGATGTGGCCGAGGCGGAAGATCTTCCCCTTCAACTCGCCCTGGCCGTTCGCGATCGTGATGCCGAACCGGTCCCGGACGCCCTTGACGACGTCGCCGGAATCGATTCTTGCGGGGGCGCGGACGGCGGTCACGACCGCGCTCCGGTCCTCGTCCGGGGAGAAGAGCTCGAGGCCGAGCGCCTTCACCCCGGCGCGCGCGGCCCGGCCGAGCCGGACGTGCCGGTCAAAGGCCGCTTCGAGCCCCTCCTCGAGGACCAACCCGAGGGCGACGTCGAGCCCGGCGACGAGCGACACGGGAAGCGTGACCGGCGCGTCGAGTGTCTGTTGCGCCTTCCGCGTCCGTTCCCAGTCGAAGTAGAAGCGAGGTGAGGATCCCGTGGCGGCGAGGGCGGCTGCGGAGACCGCGGCGAGGCCGAGCCCCGGCGGGGACATGAGCGCCTTTTGCGAGCCGGAGACGAGGACGTCGAGCCCCCAGGAGTCGGTCTCGCAGGGAACGGCGCCGAGGCTCGAGACGGCGTCGACGACGACGAGCGCCCCCGCCTCCTTCGCCGCGGCCGCAAGGCTGCTCACGTCGGCGACGACTCCGGTGGAGGTCTCGGAATGGACGAACCAGACGGCCTTCGCCTCCCGCTCGCGCAGGCGCGCCCGGAGGTCGTCGGCGTCGGGCGTCTCTCCCCAGGCATAGCGGAGCGCGTCCACGTCCGCTCCGAACGCCGTCGTCATCGCGATCCAGCGCTCGCCGAAGCTCCCGGCGGAGACCACGAGATGGCGGTCGCCGGGCGAGACGAGGTTCGCCACGGCCGACTCGAAGGCGCCGGTGCCCGACGCCCCGAAGAGGAGCACGTCGTTCTCCGTCCGGCACACCTCGCGGAGGCGGCCGAGGACGCGCTCGTAGACGGGCAGGAAATCCGGGCTGCGGTGGTGCAGCACGGGTGCCCCGACGGCGGCCAGCACCTCAGGCGGCACCGGCGTCGGCCCGGGCGTGAACAGATACCGCTTCGTCGCCACCTCCCGAGCGTAGCGTTCTAGTCTGCTGGCGTGGACGCGCTCCTCGCCTTCGCCGCGGCACTGCTCGCCCTCCGGCTCGCAGGCTTGCTGGCCGCCCGGTACCGCAGCACCAGGCGGCCGGAGCTCTTCGCGTGGTCGGCGGGGCTCGCTGCCTACGCGGTCGCGGCGGCCGCGATTGCGTGGGGCGAGGCCGCGGGCTGGGACGATCGCGCGTTCCGCGTCTACTACGCGGCCGGGGCGTTGCTGACCGCACCGCTGCTCGGCGCGGGATCGCTTCTCCTCGCCGGCCGCCGCCGGGCAGCGCCCGTGGCACTCGTCTACGTCGGCCTCGCCGTCGGCATCTCGCTCGCGGTGCCGGTGCACGGAGCTTTCGCGGCGCACGGGATACCGGCGGCGCAGGACCACCTCGCGTTCCTGCCGGCCCGCCTGCTCGCGATCCTTGCGAACGCGGTCGGGACGCTCGCTGTCGTCCTCGTCGCAATGCGCTCCTTCCGGCGACGCCCGCTCGGCAACGCGCTGATCATCGCGGGCATCGCCGCAGCTGCGACGGGCAGCGGCCTCGCCGGCCTTGGCGCTGCGGGCAGCGCGGTCGGAATCGCCCTGGGTGCGGCTCTCCTCTACCTGGGATTCGTAGCCCCGGCGCAGCTTTCGGCAGTGCAGCGACCGCGGGTCGCGCAACGCTGAATTAGCCCTCCTGTGTCACAAGCGTTGCCTTTACAGCCCACTAACGTGGCGTCTGTAGCTTTCCCCGTCACGACGACTGCATAAGCCGCGCCAAGCGGTGCTCGCCCAGGGCGAACTCCCGCCCGCTTGGCCTCCGACTTGCATCGAACCTTGGGAGGTACGAATTGCGGCGCTCTATCCTCGCCTGCGGGCTCCTGCTGGCGTTCATAGGCATGGCCACCGCTGCTGCGGCAGCGACAGCGTCCGACGGACGCTCCGACGCGACCCCACCGGCCGCCACCGCGACCACGACGACCACGACGACCGCTGCGTCGGAAGCTCTGAGCGCTCGTGCGCAAGCGCGCTCGATCGCCTACTGGAGCAGCCACGTCCGGCGATACCGGGCGGCAACGCGCCACTGGCTGACGGTGATTCGCGGCCGCCCGCCGCGGAGCATCTCGCGCAGGCTCAGCGTGCACAGCCATGCGCGGCTACCGCAGCTCGCCAGAGCCTGGCGGCACCGCGAGCACGCCGCCTGGTGGCGGGCGAACCATCCGCCGCACTTCGCGGACTGGCTCTGCATCCATCGCTACGAGGGAAGCTGGACGGATTCCGGCGGGCCGTACTGGGGCGGCCTCCAGATGGACCTCTCCTTCCAGGCGACGTACGGCGGCTGGCTGCTTCGGCACCGGGGAACGGCCGACCACTGGAGCCCGCTCGAGCAGATCTGGGTCGCGGTGCGCGCCGCGCGCTCGCGCGGCTTCTCGCCGTGGCCGAACACCGCGCGCTACTGCGGCACGGCATAGCGCCCTCGACCTCCGAGAATCGGCTCTACGACGGCCCGCACAAGGGCTGGAAGCGCCGCCGGCCAAGCCGGCGGCGCCCGGCCCGAAGACCGACGCCTTCGGCGTCCAGGGCGCCGTCGTCATCTTGGTGTCATTTCGACTTGACAATGACATCAGTGTGATGTCATAGTGCCGCCATGCAGATCGAAGGCCACATCCAGGCGCTCCGGGAGGACCTCGTGCGCGTCGCCGCGCTCGGCGACGAGGCGACGACGCGTGCGGCAGACCTCCTCTCGGTCGCGATCGAGGCCTCACTCGGACGGCAGATCCAGGACGTCCTCGCCGAGGCGGCGCTCGAGCTCAACGCTCAGCTCGACGCCGCGCATGTCGAGGTACGCATCGCAGGCCGCGACCCCGAGCTCGTGCTCGTCCGCGAGGACGGCACCCTGCCGGAGCCGGTCGACGAGGCGTTCTCCGCCCGGATCACGCTCCGGCTGCCCGAGAGCCTCAAGCAGCGTGTCGAGTCCGCCGCCGCCCGCGACGGCGCGTCCGTCAACACCTGGCTCGTCCAGGCGCTCCAGCGCTCGCTCGAGCCCCCCGCTCCATGTCCGGCAGCCGCAACCGGCTCACCGGCTACGGCCGGAGCTGAGAGGAGGAACCATGTTCCCCGACCACCATCTTCCCTACGACAAGCAGGAGCGCCTGCTCCGCCCCGACCGGCGCCCACTGCCCCGCGCGAGCGAGATCCGGCTCCGCATCAAGCGCGCCTTGAGCCGCGAGGAGATCTGAGGATGCTCGAGCACACCTTCCACACTCCCCTCCCGGTCACGCTCGAAATCTCCATCCCGAGCGGCGACATCGACATCGAGACGACGGACGGCGAGGACACGGCTTTGACCATCTCCGGCGATGAGCGGCTGGTCGAGCACGTAGAGGTTCGCCATGACGGAAGCCGGGTCGTCGTCAGCCTGCGCGACAGGAACAAGCTCGGCTTCTCGTTCTCGCTCGGCTCGCTCGTCTTCGGAGGCGGAGAGCTCCGCGTCGAGGCGCGGGTGCCCCATGGCGCAGGGGTGAAGGTCAAGACCGCGTCCGCGGACACCGACGTCTCCGGGCATCTCGGCGTGCTGGAGGTGAACTCGGTCTCGGGCGACGTCCGCGTGCAAGGCGAGGTCGCCGAGGACGCGACCGTGAAGACGGTCAGCGGCGACGTCGAGCTCGAGCGGGTGGACGGCGACCTGACGGTCCAGTCCGTCTCCGGCGACGTGCGCGCCCACGCGATCGCGGGCTCGGTCGACACCAAGTCGGTGTCGGGCGACATCCGCCTCGAGGCGCTCACGGCCGGCGACGCGCGCTTCTCGAGCGTGTCCGGCGACATCGAGATCGGGATCGCCCAGGGATCGCTGCTCGACGTGGACGCCGGGTCGACCTCGGGCGACCTCGCCTCGGAGGTGCCGCTCGCGAGCGAGCGTCCGTCCGACGAGTCGGCAGCGGCGTCGCCGACCGTCGTCCTGCGCGGTCGCACCGTCAGCGGCGACGTCCGCGTCTTCCGCGCGAGCTGATGGCGGGCGAGGCGATCGCGGTCCGCGCTCCGGTCCTCGGCAGCCGACCTCTGAGGGCGCTCTTCACCGCCGAGGTCCTCTCGACCACCGGCTCGCAGATGACCTGGCTCGCGCTGCCGTGGTTCGTCCTCGTCACGAGCGGTTCGGAGCAGATGGGGTTCGTGATCGCCGCCGAGGCGTGCGGCTATGCGCTGTTCGGGATCCCGAGCGGCTCGCTGCTCGAACGCCTCGGCCCGCAGCGGACGATGCGGCTCTGCGACGCCTTCCGCGCGCCGCTGATGCTGCTCGTGCCCGTGCTCCACTGGACGGGTGGGCTGACGCTGCCGATCCTCCTCGCCCTGGCCTTCGTGCTCGGCGCCGCCGGGACCCCGTACGGCGCCGCCCAGCGCGTCATCGTCGCCGAGATCCTCGAAGAGGACGAGGCATCCGTCGAACGGGCGAATGCCGTGCTCCAGGGCGCGACGCGGATCACGATGCTGTGCGGACCCCCGCTCGCCGGCATCCTGATCGCCGCCGTCGGAGCGCCGATCGTGCTCGTCGTCGACGCGGCGACGTATGTCGTTGCGTTCGTGCTCGTGACGCTGCTCGTGCCGGTCGCCCGCGCCGTCCGGGGAATCGAGGCCGACGACGGCCGCGGCCTCCTCGCCGGCGTCCGCTGCCTCCTCCGCGACCCTCTTCTGCGCGGCTGGACGACCGCTCTCGTCGTCGGCGACGCCTCGTTTTCGGTCCTGTTCCTCGCCATCCCCGTGCTCGTCTTCGCCCACTACGGCGCCGACCCGCGCCTCGCGGGCGCGTTCCTCGCCTCGTGGGGAGTGGGCGCCGTGGCGGGCAACGTCGTCGCCTATCGGAGCGAACGGATCGGAGGACTGCGCCAGGCAGTCCCGCTCGTCCTCGTGCAGGCCGCGCCACTCTGGGCGCTCGCCGTGCCGGCTCCGGCGGCAGTGGTGGCGGGGGCGCTCGCGCTCTCCGGGATCGCGAACGGCCTCGTCAACCCCACGCTGCACGCGTTTCTCACGCTGCGCCCGCCGAAGGCCGTTCGGGCGAAGGCTCTGACGGCCTCGACGACGGCCTCGGCCCTCGGGACCCCGCTCGCGCTCGTTGTCGCGGCGCTCGCCTTCCCGGCGTTCGGCTCGCGCCACGTGGCGGGTGTCGCGGCGACCGGCCAGCTGGCAGCGATGAGCTACGCCGCGCTCGTCACGCTCCGCCACCTCGCCCGGGAACGCGTCTGATGCGCCGGCTCCTCGCCTACCGCGACGCCCGTCTGCTGCTTGCCGGCGAGACGCTGTCCGCCTTCGGCGACTGGGCGATGTGGATCGTCATGGCCGTCTGGGTGAAGAGCCTCACCGGCTCGAGCGCAGAGGCGGGGCTCACGTTCTTCGTCCTGAGCCTCGGCAACCTCGCCGGCCCGCTCGGCGGGCTGCTCGCCGACCGGCTGCGCCGCCGGCCGCTGATGATCGCGTCGGACTGCGTGCTCGGCGTATCCGTCCTGCTGCTCCTCTTCGTGCACGACGCCGGCGACGTCTGGATGATCTACCTCGTCGCGCTGCTCTACGGGATGCTCGGGACGGTCTTCTACCCCGCGCGCGCGGCGCTGCTGCGCGTGATGCTGCCGGAGGAGCTGCTCGGGGACGCCAACGGTGCCCTGTCTTCGGTGCGCCAGGGCCTGCGGGTCGTGGCCCCGCTCGCGGGCGCCGCCCTGTACCGCGCGTTCGGCGGCGGAACAGTTGCGATCCTCGACTCGGCGACCTTCGCCGCGTCGGCGCTCTTCCTCTCTGCCATGCACGTGCGCGAGGAGAAGCCGGAGCCGCCCGAGCGCAACTTCGTGCGTGAGGTGACCGCCGGAATCGAGCACCTCTGGCGGACGCTGCCGCTGCGCCAGATCACGATCGGGGCGACGATCGCGCTGCTCGTGGTCGGGTTCACCGAGACGCTGATCTTCTCGGTGATCGCGCATCTCGGAAAGCCGCCGTCGTTCTTCGGAGTGCTCGCGACGCTGCAGGGAATCGGCTCGATCGCGGGCGGCCTCACCGCCGGCTGGATGCTGCGGCGGCTGGGCGACGTGCGCCTCGTCGGAATCGGCCTGGGGCTCTTCGGGGTCTGCGGGCTCTTGATGGCCGTGCCCTCGCTCCCCGTCGTGCTCGTCGGGCTCGTCGTCGCCGGGATCGGAATCGTCTGGGCGATCGTCGCCTTCAACACCGCGCTCCAGATGCGCACGCCGCTCGCGATCCAGGGCCGCGTCTCGGCCGCTTCGGAGATCTCGCTCTCCATCGCGACCACGACCTCGATCGCGACCGGCGCGGCGCTCTCGGCGATCGTGGACTACCGCGTCCTGCTCGTCGCGATGGCGGCCGTGATCGCAGCCTCGTCCGTGTATCTCCTGACGCGGCGCGAGCCGCCTATTCGGGCCGAAGTCGCTCCGCTAGTAGTCGATTGACGACCTTCGGGTCGGCTTTCCCCTGCGTCTCCCGCATCACCTGGCCGACGAGGAAGCCGAGCACGCCCTCCTTGCCGCCGAGGTAGGTCGCGACCTGATCGGGGTGGGCGGCGATGACCGCGTCGACGATGGGGCCCAGTTCCCCCTCGTCCCCGAGCGCCGTCTGCGAGAGGTAGTCCTCCGCGTCGATCGGCCCTTGCGCGGCGGCCTCGAACGCCTCGTCGAGGGCCTCCCGCGTCACGTTCGCCTCGAGGATCCGAGCCAGCGCGCGCGCGTTCGCCGGGAGGAAGTCGCCGCGGTTCATCGCGACCGCCGCCGCCGTCTTCAGGTCGAGCCCTTCGGTAGCGAGCGCCTCGAACTTCCAATCCCAGCCAGTCGTGACGAGCTCGGCCGCCGTAGCGAAGCCGAGGCTCGCGCCGAGCCGCCGGATCCGCTCCGCCGGCCGCTCGGGCACGTCGCCGCGCAGCCGCTCGACGAGCTCGGCGGGCGGCTCGACCGGGACGAGGTCGGGCTCGGGGAAGTAGCGGTAGTCGTCCGCCTCCTCCTTCGAGCGGTGCACCGTGAGGCGGTCGGTGTCGGCGTCGTAGTCGTACGTCGACTGCTCGACTGTTTCGCCCGCTTCGTGCAAGACCACCTGCTGCCGAAACGCCGCCTCGATCGCCCGCCCGATGAACCGGAACGAGTTCATGTTCTTGATCTCCCAGCGCGGGCGGAAGCCCTCCTCGCCGGCGCGCCGAACCGAGACATTCACGTCGGCGCGAAGCGTGCCCTTCTCCATGTCGGCGTCCGAGATTCCGAGGTCGACGATGGTCTGCCGGAGCAGGCGGAGGTACCACGTCGCCTCCTCGGCAGAACGAAGGTCGGGCGCTGAGACGATCTCGAGCAGCGGGGTGCCGCCGCGGTTGAAGTCGACGAGGCTGTAGTCGGCGCCCACCGAGCGGCCGGTCGTGCCGCCGGCGTGGACGGTCTTCGCGGCGTCCTCCTCGAGGTGTGCGCGCACGATGGCGATCTCGCGCTCGCCGTCAGCCGTGGGCAGGGCGAACCGGCCGGGGCCGCAAAGGGGCGCCTCGTACTGGCTGATCTGGTAGCCCTTCGGCAGGTCGGGATAGAAGTAGTTCTTGCGGGCGAAGACGGCGCGCTCGGCGATCTCGCAGTCGAGGGCGAGGCCGAGCAGGATCGTCATCTCGATCGCGCGGCCGTTCGGAACCGGCAGCGCGCCGGGATGCGCGAGGCAGATCGGACAGGTGTGCGTGTTCTCCGCTGCGCCGTACTCGAGCTCGCAGCGGCAGAACATCTTCGTCCGCGTCTTGAGGTGCGCGTGCACCTCGAGGCCCACCACGACCTGCCAGTCAGCTGCGCTCACGGAGCCTCTCCTTCGCCTCGTGCAGCGCCTTCTCCACGTCGTCGCGCACCTGGACCATCGCGAGCCGTTGCTCGAGCGGGCCGTGTGTCTCGATCAGCCACAGCTCACGCTCGCCGGCCTCGAGCTGGAGCTTCATGTCGCCTACGAGCACGGCACGGGAGCCGTCGAGCACGCGCGGGTGCTCGCCGAAAACCCGCTCGGCGGCGAGCACGAACTCGGCCGCGGGGTCCTCGAAGCGCATGGTCACCGCAATCGCTCCGGCACGGGATCGAAGGCGAGCGCCTGCTCGAGCGCGTGGCCGACCCGGAAGAGCGCGTTCTCGGCGAACTGCGGCCCGATGAGCTGCAGGCCGACCGGCAGTCCGTCCGAGAGGCCGCACGGGATGCTCAGGCCCGGGAGACCGGCCATGCACGACGGGATCGTGAGCAGGTCGCTCAGGTACATCGCGAGAGGGTCCGCGGTGCGGGCGCCGAGCGGGAACGCGACGGTCGGCGAGGTCGGCGAGACGAGGGCGTCGAAGGTCTCGAAGAGCGCGTCGTGCTCGCGCTTGATCACCGTCCGCACTTTCTGCGCCTGGCCGTAGTAGGCGTCGTAGTAGCCGGCCGAGAGCGCGTACGTCCCGACCATGATTCGCCGCTTCGGCTCGTCGCCGAAGCCCTCGTCACGCGTGCGCTCGTACATCTCGAGCCGCTCCTCCGCGTCGGCGCGATAGCCGTAGCGGACACCGTCGTAGCGGGCGAGATTGGAGGAGGCCTCGGCCGGGGTGATCAGGTAGTAGCAGGCCAGGCCGTACTCGACGGAGAGCGGCAGCGAGCACTCCCCCACCTCGGCTCCGAGCTCCTCGAGCTTCGCGATCGCCTCGCGCACGGCAGCGGCGACGCCGGGCTCGATCCCCTCGGCCTCGTTCAGCTCCTTCGGGATGCCGATCCTCAGCCCGCGCAGCTCGTCGCCGTCGGGCAGCTCGACCGGCTGCGGCAGCTCGACGGTCGTCGTGTCGCGTTCGTCGCGGCCGGCGATCACCGAGTAGAGGAAGGCGCAGTCGCGGACGGTCTTCGCGACCGGGCCGACCTGGTCGAGGCTCGAGGCGAAGGCGACGATCCCGTAGCGGGAGACGGTGCCGTAGGTCGGGCGGAGGCCGACGTTGCCGCAGAGCGCCGACGGCTGCTTGATCGAGCCGCCGGTGTCGGAGCCGAGCGCCCACGGCGCGAGGCCGGCGCTGACCGCCGCCGCGGAGCCGCCTCCCGACCCGCCCGGTACGCGCGTGGGGTCCCACGGGTTGTGCGACGGGCCGTAGGCGGAGTTCTCGGTCGAGGAGCCCATGGCGAACTCGTCGGTGTTGGTCTTGCCGAGGATGCGCAGCCCGTGCGTCTTGAGCCGCTCGACGACGGTCGAGTCGTAGACAGGGACGTAGCCCTCGAGGATCTTCGAGCCGGCAGTGGTGGGGATCCCTTTCGTCCCGATGACGTCCTTGAGCGCGATCGGAAGGCCGTCTCCGCCCGGGTCGTCGCAGGTGTGGAGGTAGCAGTGGAGCTCCTCGTCTCGCTCCCCGATCGCGTTGCGGTAGGCGGCGAAGAGCTCGGCGCCCGAGACCTCACGCGCGTCCACGAGCCGCTTCGCCTCTTCGGCCGTCAGGCGGAGCGTGTCGATCACGCGGCGCCCCCCGGCGGCACCTTGAAGAAGTTCCCCTCCCGCTCGGGGGCGTTCGCCAGCGCTTCGTCGACCGGTAGGCACGGCCGGGGCTCGTCGTCCTGCCAGACGTTGACGACCTCGAGCGGATGCGACGTCGCCGGCACGTCCGCGAGGTCGAGCTCCGAGACCTTGGAGACGGCCGTGAGGATGTCGTTGAGCTGCGACTCGAGCCGCTCGACCTCGTCCTCGCGCAGCTGGAGCCGCGCCAGGCGGGCGACGTGAAGGAGCTGTTCGCGGTCTATGGCCATTGCTCGATCCTCCCAAAATGAAGAGGGCCCCTGCCGGGGCCCTCAACCTTAGGTCCGACGGCTTCTTTACGCAGCCTGGACGTTGGCGGCCTGTGCGCCCTTGTCGCCCTGCACGACCTCGAACGACACACGCTGCCCTTCGGTCAGCGACTTGTAGCCGTCCATCGTGATCGCCGAGAAGTGGACGAAGACGTCGTCGCCGCCTTCGCGCTCGATGAAGCCGTAGCCCTTCTCGTTGGAGAACCACTTTACGGTGCCCTCAGCCAAGCCTTCCTCCTTGCAACAAGCGACGGCTCGGGCACCGAGCCGCCGACCGATGATGAAACAGGCCGGAGTCTAGCTCAGTTTTTCGCGTGTGCAATAGCGCCGTCTCGGCGCAATCTCCCCGCAGTAACGGCGTTTTGGAGCACCATCGCGATGGTCATCGGGCCGACGCCGCCGGGCACAGGCGTCATGTACGCGGCCTCGTCCATCGCACTCGGATCGACGTCGCCGAGCACCTTGCGGCTGCCCTCGTCGCGGTTCATCCCGACGTCGATCACCGTCGCGCCGGCCCTGACCATGTCGGCGGAGATGAGGTGCGTGCGGCCGACGGCTGCGACGAGGACGTCGGCGTCGAGCGTGTGGCGTTGCAGGTCCTGCGTGCGCGAGTGGCAGATCGTCACGGTCGCGTTGCGCTGGAGAAGGAGATGCGCCATCGGCTTGCCGACGATCGCGGAGCGGCCGACCACGACGGCGCGTGCGCCCTCGAGTGGGATCTCGTACTCGTCGAGCATCCGCATGATCCCGAGCGGTGTGCCGGGGACGAGCACCGGGCGGCCGAGGTAGAGCCGGCCCGCGTTGACAGGATGGATGCCGTCGACGTCCTTCCCCGGCGCGATCGCCTCGATGACCCGGTTCTCGTCGATGTGATCCGGCAACGGGAGCTGGACGAGCAGGCCGTCGATGCCGTCGTCGGCGTTGAGCTCGGCGATCGTCGCGAGCAGCTCCTCCTCCGACGTGTCGGGCGGCAGCTTCAGATCGCGCGCCTCCATCCCGGCCTGCTGCGCGGCCTTCTGCTTCAGGTCGATGTAGATGTGGGAGGCGGGGTCGTCGCCGACGAGAACGGTCGCGAGACCGACATGGCCGAGCTCCGCGACCGACGCGGCCACCTCTTCGCGCACCTTCGCTCCGAGCGCCTTGCCGTCCATCACGGTCGCGGGCACGAGGCGAGGTTATAGCCTCCGCTCGTGCGGCTTCCCCGCAAGAACGACCTCGATTCGGTGCGCGCCCGGCAGCAGGCGCTCGGCCTGCCCGAGGCCGACGTGGAGCCGTACATCCGCGCGGCCGAGTCGGTGACCGGCTTCGTGGCGATCCCCGTCTCCGTCGCCCAGCTCGCGGTCTCGCTCGGCGAGTACGAGCTGTCGGAGGACGGCGACGTCGTCGAGACGGGCCGGAAAGACGAGGAAGTCGTCGTCCCGCTGGCGCACACCGAGGGTGGGCTGACCGCATCCGTCCAGCGCGGGGCGAAGGCGATTTCGGAGTCCGGCGGCGCCCGAACGTACGTGATTGCCGACCGGATAACCCGAGCATCCTGCTTCATCTGCAAAGACTCCGGCGACGCGCTCACGCTCGCGCGCTGGGTCGAGGACCAGGTGCCGGCGATGCGCGGGTTCCTCCGCGACGCCGACCGGCCGGAGCTGTCGAGGCACGCGGTGCTGCGCGAGGCGAAGACGCACGTCGTCGGTCCGATGTGTCACGTTCTCTGGCGCTTCACCACCGGCGACGCGTTCGGCGCGAACATGATGACCCGCAATGCGTACGCGCTGAACATGGCGTACGTGCTGCCGCAGGCGCCGGTGCCGATCGAGCGGACGATCCTCGAGGCGAACATGGGTGGCGACAAGAAGCCGTCCTTCGAGTACTTCCAGCAGGGCCACGGGAAGACGGTGATCGCGGAGACGACGCTGACCGAGGCGGCGATCGAGCGTGTCCTGCGGACGAACCTGCACGACCTCGAGGAGCTCGCGTGGGCCGGGACGCACGGCGCCGTCGCCTCGGGTATGCAGTCGGTCGCGTTCACGCCGGCCTCGGCGATCGCCGCGGTGTTCGCGGCGACCGGCCAGGATCTCGGGCTGGTCGCGACGAGCGCGATGGCGCACGGGGTCGAGCAGCGGACGGAGGACGGCGGGCTGCACGTCTCGATCCGCTTCCCCGGGATCGAGATCGGCACCGTCGGCGGCGGAACGACGCTCCCCGACCCCGCGCGCTGGCTCGAGGTGATGGGCTGCGCCGGCCCGGGAAAGGTCTACCGGCTCGCGCAGCTCGTGGCCGCCACTGCTCTCGCGCTCGAGATCAGCGCCTCGGCGGCAATGGCGACCGCCGGCAGCGAGAACTTCTTCCGCGCCCACTTCGAGCGCGGCGGGATGCGCTAAGCGCCGGCCGGGCCGTCAGCTTCGCGCGAGGTGCTTGTCGACCTCGGCGAGGCTCAGGTCGTTCCGGCCGTCGACGGGCTTGCGCGTCGTGTCGATCAGGGCGTAGCCGTAATCGGATTCCCGCAGCTCGAGCCCCAGCGCGCGGGCGCGCCGCTGCAGGGTGTTCCGCCGCAGCTTCTCCGTCTTGGCGTCGTTCGCGCCGCGCCAATCCTCGTCACGCGCCGCACCGCCCGGCGGCACGGTCACCTGTCCGCGGCGACGGGGGACGCCACCCTCCGTGTTCGGAGCGGGGCTCACGCAGTCTCCTCGGCCACAGCGTCGATCTCGTCCTCATTCTCCACGGGCTCGTCGGAGATGCCGTGCTCGTCGTCGATTGCGAACGGGTCGATGCCGGCCGCGCGGAGAGCAGCGTGCTCTGCCTTCTTGGCCCGCTTCCGCTCACGCTTCTCCTTCACGGCGAGCTCGCGTGCACGCTTGGCATGCGTCTGCTGGTTCCTGGCCGCCATACGCCTGCTCCTCTCTGTAGATCGAGCGGCAGCTGCGGGGGTCACCGACCGCCGCAGCTGCCACCCGGTGACTCAGGCGGACGCCAGTGTGACGTTCGTCGCCTGCGGACCCTTCGCGCCCTGCTCGGGCTCGAACTCCACCTTCGCGTTCTCGGCGAGCGTCTTGTAACCCTCGCCGACGATCGCGCTGTGATGAACGAACAGATCCTCGCCGCCGCCGTCAGGAGTGATGAAGCCATACCCCTTGTCGGCGTTGAACCACTTCACGGTTCCAGTTGCCATGTATGAAACACCTCCTCTGCTACTCACGAACGGGCAGAGGAGGCGCACCGTGCGCATCCGGTACTCGCTCAGATGATCGAACGAGCCTAGCAACAAACGGTGAATCGTTAGGTCGCGAGGAGCGTCGGATCGGCGACGATCGCTGCGTTGATTTCGCTGATTCCGGCCACGGCGGCGTCGAGATCGGCCGGCGGCACCGCCTGCGGATCGCGCAGGGCGACGGCGAGGACCCCGCTGTGGACGGCGAGCCGCTGCACGATTCCGACCAGGGCGTCGTGTTTCTCGGCGAGATCGCGAAGCTGGGCGTCGAGCTCTTTCTTCTTCGGAGCCACGATGAGCCGTTCCCGCGCCAGGCTTCCTTGAAGCGCGCGCATACTTCGAGCGTGGATACCTTCAACCTCTTCACGGGCGAAACGGATCTGGGCCCGGACGGGAGCGAACCGTCCGGCTATCTCTGCCGCACGGCGAAGCTCGGCCCCAAGCTCGGAGCGTCCCTACTCGGCATGAGCGTCTACGACCTGCCGCCGGGTGAGGCGATCTGCCCCTACCACTTCGAGTGGACCGACGAGGAATGGCTGATCGTGGTCTCGGGCCGCCCCACATTGCGCACTCCGGAGGGAGAGCGCGTCCTCGATTCCGGCGACGTCGTGTGCTTCCCCGCCGGCCCGGCCGGCGCTCACAGCGTGAGCAACGCGACTCAGGAGCGAGTGCGCGTAGCCATCGTGTCGACCAAGAACGAGTTCGGGATCGCCGAGTACCCCGACAGCGACAAGGTCGGCGTGTGGGCAGGCGATGCGCACTACATGCTCCGGCGCTCGGACCACCTCGACTACTGGGACGGCGAGCGCTAGACCGGACAGCCGCCAATTGACCTGATCGGGCTAAGAGACCGGTGGCCGGGCCGCCCTAGGTTGCAAGGGGGCGGCGGGTCTCTCTGGACTGGGATCCTCGCTTCAGGTCCGTCATCCGCCGCCCCGTTCGTCGTTAGGTGCTCGGTCACGTAGATCCGGCGCTCTGCATAGCGTTCTTGGCGTGGCCAGGCAGCGACTGAGCCCACCCGATGCTCCGCTCACCGACGGCGAGATCGTCCTTCGTCTGCGAAAGGAGGGCGACATGGCGGCGATCGCACGCGCGTCGCGCGACCCCGAGACGCAGCGGCGGCTGAACGACCCGCCGCTCAGCCCGGAGAGTGAGAAGGAAGGGGTTGCGCGGGCCGAACAGCAGTGGTCGAGCAACACGGCTGCGCCGTTCGTAGTCGCCGACGCGGCCGACGATCGGCCGCTCGGACTTCTGAACTTGCAGTTCGGCGAGGACGAGGAAGTCGCGAGTCTCGCGGTCTCGATCTTTCCCGAGGCGCGTGGCCGTGGCGTGGCTGCGAGGGCGCTACGGCTCGGTGCGCTCTGGGGTTTGCGCGAGCTCGGGCTGGCGCGAGTGGCCGCGGAGGCCGCCGCCGACAACCATGCATCGATCCGCGCGATCGAGAAGGCGGGCTTTCATCGAGAAGGAACGCTACGGGCGCACTGCAAGACCCGCGGCCAAAGGCATGACTGCGTGATGTTCTCGCTCGTCGCGACGGACATCGAGTCGGAGTAGACGCGCCGGCCCGGGCCGGTGCTCGGGAATGAGCCCTGACTGCTGAGAGGAGCGGTCTAGCGGCGGGACTTCAGTACCGACTGGGTGCAGATCGCGACGACCGCGATGCTCAGGACGCCCGTCATGTACTGGGGCAGGGTTGTGATCTCTCCCGCCTTGAGAACGTCGTGAAAGAAGAAGAAATCCACGGCGAGAAAGCCCACGATCAGCCCGATGTCCACGGCCCGTCTCATGCTCGGATCGTAGCTCAGCCCATCGCAGGCGCCGCACGGCAGTGTTCCGCGATTTCGACGGTGCGCGGCTTCCTTCGGTGGGTCCCGACGTGCATGATCGGGGTGTGCCAGTGGAGGCCATTCATCTCGCGTCCGCCGGTGAGCCCGCGTTGTGGACGGTCGAGACGGTACGGGCGGTGGCGGGTAAGGGGCTGGAAGGCGACCGGCATTTCCACGATGCCGGCGCTCGCTCCGGACAGGCGTTGACGCTCGTCGCGGCCGAGGTTGTGGACGAGGTTGGGCTGACGCCGGGCGAGACTCGACGGCAGGTGACCGTGCGCGACGTGGACGTCCACGGCCTCGTTGGCAAACGCTTTCGCGTCGGCGAGGTCGAGTGTTTCGGTGTGGAGCTCTGCGAGCCGTGCCTTCATCTCGAGGAGATGACGCGCCCGGGGATCATCAGGGAGCTCACTCATCGTGCGGGCATCAATGCAGACATCCTCGTCGGCGGCGTCATCCGCGTCGGGGATCCCGTAGTCGAGGTCTAGTCTGCCGGCGGTGTCTCGACTGGCCGGGGCCGTTTCTTTACGACCACGTACAGCGAGGTTGCGGCGATCCCGACACGGAGGAGCCACTTCAGTTCTGCCGCTCTCATACGCCCAACCTAGGTGGCGCGGGCGTCTCGCCGCATCCTCCCAGCAGCATGAATCGCCAGGTCCGAAGTCAGATCCGGGGCCTGTAGCTGTTGGCCGGGTGCCTCCGACTCTGGCTTGAGGCCGAAAGGAATCCCCCGAAGGCAATCGCTGCCGCGCTCAGGAACGCGAGCCAGATTCCCCAACTCAGCGACAGCGAGAGGAGATTCGTCTGCACGAATGGAGGCGTGAGCATCCGGTAGAGCACGAATAACGCCGCCACGCAGCCGGCGAGAGCGATCTGGCCGCCGCCCGCCTCGAGCAGCCCGTTGATGCCTGCGAGACGCAGAAGCGATGCCAGGAACGAGATCGCGGCGAGGACGAGGAGTATTGCGCTGATGTCCTTGAGAGCCTGGTGCGCGTTCACGGTGGTGAGCTGACGGCCGGCGAGTGAACTGAACTCTGCCCCCACCTCGCTTGCTCCCGTCTGGAAAGTGGTGTTCCCGTACTGCTGGGCCACGGTGGCGAGCTGCTGTTGGGCCGAGGCGGCACCGGACGCGGTGATGCTGACTCCGTACCAGGGCAGAAACACCGAAACGGCAAGCACCGCTGCCCCGACCGCTGCGATCAAGAAGCCGAGTTGCGAACGATCGTCGACCATGACACTGCGCGTAATCGGCGGGCGCCGTGCCGGGCTTGAGCGCCTGACGCGCGCGCCCCGGTCAGGCGGCGGGCATGCGGACGTCGGAGACGTCCAGGCCGAGGGAGTTCGCGAGCCGGACGCCGTGGTTGAGCTCCTCGCGCAGCCGCTCGCGGTCGCGCGCTTCCATGAGGTGTCCGATCATCTCGCGGGCCTTCGGCCGCCAGAGAACGTGCTTGGCGAAGATCGGCAGCATCGTGTTCGCCGCGTCCACGAGCCGCTGCTTCACGTTCTTCCCCGCCGACTCGAGCAGGACGCGCTCGTACGCCATTCCCGCGCCGTGATGGATCCCGTCGTCGACGGCGAGCCGGTTGCAGAGATCCTCGAGCACCGTGCCGCGCGACGAGCGTGCGATCAGGCGGAAGCGCGGGATGATCAGCCGTTCGAAGAAGACCTGCATGAGGAAGACCTTCTCCTCGAGCAGATCCGCCTCGAGGAACATGTGCGCGAGCTCGTCGAGGAACGGATCACGCTCACCCTCCCCGCCGACCTGGCCGATCAGCCGCAGCCAGGCTTCGGTGTGCCGCGATTCGTCCTGCACCATCGTCGAGTAGTAGAGGCGTGCCTCCGGATCGGGCGCCGCGGCGAGCAGCTGCGATGCCATCTCGCACGCGAAGACGTCGGCCTGGAGCTGTTGCATGATCACCGAACGCCAGATGTCCCGCCGCCGCGCCTGCCGCTCGGCCGACCCCTTGCCCTCCGGCACGAACGGCATCTCGCCCCACGGCACGTCGTCGACGTGCCACTCCTGATGCTTCGCCAGGTGGTAGAAGCGGAGGACGCCCGCATACTCGGCGCGCGACTCGGGCTCGGCGGGGACGGCCTCAGCGCTCATGGCCTGGACCTTATCCTCCTCGCGTGATCGCACTCGTCTTCAGCTACGAGGTGCGCGACGCTGCGGAGTTCGAGCGCGTCTACCGGCAGGACGGGGAGTGGGCGGAGTTCTTCCGGAAGAGCCGCGGCTATATCGGCACCGAGCTCCTGCGCGACGTCGAAACGCCTGGCCGGTACCTGGTGATCGACCGCTGGGAGTCCGCCGACGCGTACAACGCCTTCGTCGCCGAGCGGCAAGAGGAGTACGTGGAGCGCGTCGACGCAACGCGCTTCCTCTACGACAGCGAGCTCCGCTTCGGCACGTTCGAGACCGTCTGGTCGTAGAGGCGCGCGCTACGCATTCCGCAAGCCGGACCGGTCGTTGCCTCGCAATGCGAGGCGGCTTCCGCTTGAAGGAGCCGCATCGCGCAGGCGATAATCGAAGCGCCGATGTCCGTGGAGGAACGCGCAAGCGCCGCCGAGAAGGTCCTCGCGGCGCGCGAACGCTACGTCGCCCGCGGCGTCTCGGCGCCCTCGCTCGTCGTCGCGCGGGCCGAAGGGGCGCGCGTCTGGGACGTCGACGGCCGCGAGTTCCTCGACTTCGCCGGAGGAATCGCATGCCAGAACCTCGGTCACGGGCCGTCGGCCGTCGTGGCCGCGATCCACGAGCAGGTCGACCGCTACCTCCACCAGTGCTTCATGGTCGGGACGTACGAGCCGTACGTCGAGCTGTGCCGGCGACTCGACGAGCTCTGGCCCGGGCACGCCGACACGAAGTCGATCCTCGTCAACTCCGGCGCCGAGGCGATCGAGAACGCAGTCAAGATCGCGCGCGCGGCGACCGGCCGGGCCGCCGTCGTCGTCTTCGACCGCGCGTTCCACGGGCGCACGAGCCTGACCATGGCGATGACGGCGAAGCTCGTCTACAAGCAGGGCTTCGGGCCACTCGCCCCCGACGTCTACCGCGCGGCCGCGCCGTACCCGTACCGCGGCGTCACGACCGAGGACGCGCTCGCGAGCCTCGAGCTCCTCTTCCAGCAGGACGTCGACCCGAACTCGGTCGCGTGCATCGTGCTCGAGCCGGTGCAGGGCGAAGGCGGCTTCATCCCGATGCCGCCGGAGTTCGTCCAGGCATTGCGCCGCATCTGCGACGAGCACGGAATCGTCTACGTCGACGACGAGGTGCAGTCCGGCTGCGGACGCACCGGCACGATGTGGGCAATCGAGCAGCTGGGCGTCGAGCCGGACCTCCTCGTCTCGGGGAAGACCCTCGGTGGCGGCCTGCCGCTCGCCGCGGTGACCGGCCGCGCGGAGCTGATGGACGCTGTCCACGTCGGCGGGCTCGGCGGCACTTTCGGTGGCAACCCGGTCGCCTGCGCGGCGGCGCTCGCGGTGCTCGACGGGCTGACAGCGCCCGGCTTCGCCGAGCGGGCGGATCAGCTCGGAAAGCTCCTACGCGCCAGGCTCGAGGAGATCGCGGCCGGGAAGCCGCTCGTCGGGGAGGTACGCGGCCTTGGCCCGATGCTCGCGCTCGAGCTGCGCGAGCCGACTCCCGACGCGGCGAAGGCGACGACCGCGGCCGCCTTCGAGAAGGGATTGCTCCTGCTCTCGTGCGGCCTCGACGGGAACGTCATCCGACTCCTTCCGCCGCTGACCGCGAGCGACGAGGAGCTCGAGCGCGGGCTAGGCCTGCTGGAGGAGGCTCTTGGCGACGCTGGCGCCGAGCGCGACTGAGACCGAGCCGGTCGCCGACGCGCCCGCCGTCCGCCTCAACGGCATCCGCCGCGTCTACGGCGATGTCGTCGCCGTAGACCGGGTCGACCTCGACATCGCCGCGGGCGAGTTCTTCACCATGCTCGGCCCGTCGGGCTCGGGCAAGACGACCACCCTGCGCGTGATCGCCGGGTTCGAGCGACCCGACGCGGGCCGGGTGGAGCTGCAGGGCGTCGACGTCACGCGCGTCGCTCCGTCGCAACGTGCCGTCAACACGGTCTTCCAGGACTACGCGCTCTTCCCCCACATGACGGTGGCCGAGAACGTCGAGTACGGGCTGCGCGTGAGGGGCATGGCGCGCCGCGATCGCCGCGCACGCGCCGAGGCGGTGCTCGAGCGCGTCCGCCTGCCGGGGCTCGGCGACCGAAAGCCGGTGCAGCTCTCGGGCGGGCAGCGGCAGCGGGTGGCGCTGGCGCGGGCGATCGTCAACGGGCCGCCGGTCCTCCTCCTCGACGAGCCGCTCGGCGCGCTCGACCTGAAGCTGCGCCAGGAGATGCAGACCTTCCTCAAAGCGTTGCAGCGCGACCTCGGCATCACGTTCGTCTATGTCACGCACGACCAGGAAGAGGCGCTGACGATGAGCGACCGCCTCGCGGTGTTCAACGAGGGCCGGATCGAGCAGGTCGGCTCGCCCGCCGAGGTCTACGAGCACCCGCAGAGTGAGTTCGTCGCAGGCTTCGTCGGCGTGTCGAACGTCCTCGAGCGCGACGGGCGGCGCTTCACGATCCGCCCGGAGAAGATCCGGATGAGCGAGGAGAGCGGCGGCGGCGGCGAAGCGGGAGTCGTCCGGGAGGTCGTCTATGTCGGCATGGTCACGCGCTACGTGATCGAACTGGACGCCGGCGGCGAGCTCGTCGTCGTCCGGCAGAACCTCGAGACGTCCTCGCAGGAGGCGCTCGCGGAGCAAGGGAAGCGGGTTCGCCTCTCGTGGCGGCCGGAGCACACGTATGAGATCGACAAGGAGGGCACGTGAGGAGGATTCGCACGAAGTACGTCCTGGGCGGCGTCCTGCTGGCGGCGGTCGTCGCTGCGTTCGCAGTGCCGGCCGCGACGGTGCAGGCGAGCGCCAAGGGCCTGCCGACGAAGATCGGCAAGGGCGAGGGCCGGCTGAACGTGGTCGAGTGGGCCGCATACACCGACCCGTCCTTCGCCAAGAAGTTCGAACATCAGACCGGCTGCATCATCCACCGCAAGGACGCGGGCTCTTCGCAGGAGATGTTCCAGTACATGCATGCGAACGGCGGCGGCGGCGGCGGCCAGTACGACCTCGTCTCGGCCTCGGGCGACGCGAGCCTGCGCCTGATCTACGCGCACGACGTCCAGCCGATCAACATTCATCTGATCCCCAGCTGGAAGCAGTTCCTGCCCATCTTCAAGTCCCCGCCGCATAACACGGTTAACGGCGCCCACTACGGCGTCTCTGTCCAGTGGGGGCCGAACACCCTGATCTACAACACGAAGAAGGTCAAGCCGGCGCCGAAGAACTGGAGCCCGGTCTACAGCAAGAAGTACGCCGGTCACGTGACGATCCCGAACAACCCGATTCAGATCGCCGACGCCGCTCTCTACCTCGAGCACACGAAGCCGAGCCTCGGGATCAAGGATCCCTATGAGCTGACCCAGGCGCAGCTGACGGCGACGGTGAACCTGCTCAAGGCGCAGAAGCCGAACCTGAAGCGGTTCTGGAGCTACCCCGCCGACGAGGACACGTCATTCAAGAACGGCGACGTCTGGCTCGGCGCCGGCTGGCCGTACCAGACACTCCAGCTCACGGCGAACCATGTCCCGGTCAAGGAGATCGTGCCGGTGCCGACGACGGGCTGGGCCGACACATGGATGCTCGCCAGCAAGGCGCCGCATCCGAACTGCGCCTACAAGTGGATGAAGTACGTGACCACGCCGCAGGTCGAGGCGAAGCAGGCCCTCGTGTTCGGCGAGACGCCGGTCAACCCGAAGGCCTGCCCGTACATGAACAAGATCAAGAAGGGCTCGTGCGCGGGCTATCACCTGAACGAGCCGGCGTCCTACTACAAGACGATCAAGTTCTGGAAAACGCCGGTCCCACAGTGCGGCTGGACGAAGAAGCAGACCTGCACGGACTACAGCCAATGGGTGCAGGCGTGGGCGCAGGTGACGGGGTAACGCTTGGCGGTTGACGCCGGCGCACTCGGGACGGGCCCGCCGATTCGGCGGGCCCGTCTGCGCCTCTCGGGGTTCTTCTGGCGGCGGCCCTGGCTGAGGGCGGTCGGGCTTCTGACACCGCCGCTCGCGGCGTTCCTCGTCGTCTACGTCGGATCCCTCGGCGTTCTCTTCGTCTCGTCGCTCTGGACCTCGAACTCTTTCACGGCCTCGATAGAACACACGTGGACGTTCGCCAACTACCGGACGATCTTCACGACGTCCGGCCCGTATCTCCACATTGCGGGCTTCACGCTCAGGATGGCCGCCACGGTCACTCTGACCTGCGCGGTCCTCGCCTTTCCCCTCGCCTTCTTCATGGCCCGGGTAGCGGGCAAGGGAGCGCGGGCGCTGCTCTTCGTGATGGTCCTGCTGCCGCTCTGGTCGAGCTACCTCGTCCGCCTCTACGCGTGGCAGACCATCCTCGCCCACAACGGAGCGATCAACTGGGCGCTCAACGGACTCGGCCTGCCTGACCAGAACCTCGCCTACACGAACACGGCGATGTGGATCGTCTATACGTACGTCTGGCTGCCGTTCATGGTGCTGCCGATCTACGCAGCGCTCGAGCGGATCCCGGAGTCGTACCTCGAGGCCTCCGCCGATCTCGGCGCGCGCGGCTGGCGGACGTTCCGCTCGGTGATCCTGCCGCTGGCGCTGCCGGGCGTCGTTGCCGGCTCGATCTTCACCTTCGCGCTGACGCTGGGCGACTACATCACGCCGCTGCTCGTCGGCGGCACCAACTCGCAGATGATCGGTAACTACGTCTACGAGAACTTCTCGACCAACCTCCCGTTCGCCGCGGCCTTGGCCGTGATCCCGATGGCGATCATGGGCGTCTACCTGCTGATCGCGCGCCGGCTGGGAGCATTCGAGGCGCTGTGACCACCCGCAGCACCCGTATCTCGCTCGCGATCTGGTCGGCGCTCGTGATCGCCTTCCTCTGGATCCCGCTCGTTGTCATCGCGCTCTACGCGTTCAACGGCTCGACCCTGCAAGGCTGGCCGATCACGAACTGGACCACCCACTGGTTCAGCGTCGCCTGGAACAACCCGGACGTTCGCAGCGCACTCGAGCTCTCGCTGAAGGTTGCAGCCATCACGACGGTTGTCGCGCTCGTGCTCGGGACGATGGCCGCCGCAGCCGTGGCCCGCTACCGCTTCTTCGGCCGGGAGGCGGTCTCGTTCCTGCTCGTGCTGCCGCTCGCTCTGCCCGGGATCATCACCGGGATGGCGCTCGTCTCGTTCTTCAGCTTCGCCGGGATCCTGGCCTCGATCTGGACGATCGTGATCGGCCACGCGACCTTCTGCGTCGTCGTCGTCTACAACAACGTCGTCGCGCGGCTGCGCCGCTCTTCGGCCTCGCTGATCGAGGCGTCGCAGGATCTCGGCGCCGACGGCTGGCAGACCTTCCGCTTCGTTCTCTGGCCCGTCCTCTCGACGGCGCTCGTCGCGGGCGGCCTGCTCGCCTTCGCGCTCTCCTTCGACGAGGTCATCGTGACGACGCTTCACTGCGGGCGCGCAGCAGACGCTTCCGATCTTCATCCTCGACAACATCCGGCAGGGGCAGCAGCTGCCGGTCATCAACGTCGTCGCCTTCGCCGTCATCGTCATCACCGTGATCCCCGTCGCGCTCGCGCAGCGCGTGATGCGCGACACTGGCGTCATCCGGCGCGGCTCGGCGCAGGTGACCGAGGCGGTCGAAGCGGCAGAGATACCGGCCGTGTGAGCAAGGGAGGAAACATGAGCACCACCGCAACGCAGTACAAGATCCTGATCGGCGGCGAGCTCGCCGACGCGGCCTCCGGCGAGACGATGGAGGTGATCGCGCCCGCGACCGGCGAGACGATCGCCGAGGTGCCGCGCTGCGGCGCCGAGGACGTCGACCGCGCGGTCGAGGCGGCGCAGGCCGCCGCGCCGGAGTGGCTCGAGAAGACGCCGAAGGAGCGCTCGGAGCTCCTCCACAAGCTCGCCGACGTGATGGACGAGCACGCCGAGGAGCTCGCGCAGCTCGAGTCGGTGAACGTCGGCAAGCCGCTCATGGCCTCGCGCGACGAGATGCCGTTCTCGGCCGACAACCTCCGCTTCTTCGCCGGCGCCGCCCGCAACCTCGAGGGCAAGTCGGCCGGCGAGTACATCGAGGGCTACACGTCGATGATCCGGCGCGAGCCGATCGGGATCGTCGGCGGCATCTGCCCCTGGAACTACCCGCTGATGATGGCGGTCTGGAAGATGGGGCCCGGCGCTCGCGGCGGGCAACCTCCAGATCCTCAAGCCGTCCGAGCAGACGCCGCTCTCGCTGCTCCGCTTCGTGCAGCTCGCGCAGGAGGTCATCCCGCCGGGCGTGCTCCAGGTCGTGACCGGCGACGGCGTCCCGGTCGGGCAGCGGCTCGTCGAGCATCCGGCGATCGGGATGGTCTCCCTCACCGGCGACGTCGAGACCGGCAAGACGATCGCCCGCACCGCGGCCGACACGCTCAAGCGCGTCCACCTCGAGCTCGGCGGCAAGGCGCCGATGGTGATCTTCGACGACGCCGACCCGAAGGCGGTCGCCGAGGGGATCCGGCTCGCGGGCTACTGGAACTCGGGCCAGGACTGCACCGCCGGCTCGCGCGTCATCGCCGGGCCGCAGATCTACGACACGCTGCTCGAGGAGCTCGTGCCGCAGGTCGAGTCGCTCAAGGTCGGCGACCCGCTCAACGACGAGACCGAGATGGGCTCGGTCATCTCGCACGAGCAGCAGGAGCGGATCCTCGGCTTCCTCGAGCGCGCGAAGGGCGCGACGATCCTCACCGGCGGCGGCACCGGCTCGAACGGCGGCGGCGGCTTCTTCGTCCAGCCGACGATCGTCACCGACGTGAAGCAGGACGACGAGATCGTCCAGCGCGAGGTCTTCGGCCCGGTCGTGACGGTGCAGAAGTTCGCCGACGACGACGAGGCGATCCGCTGGGCGAACGACGTCCGCTACGGCCTCGCCGCGTCGGTCTGGACGCGCGACGTCGGCCGCGCGATGAACGCGGCGCGGAAGCTCCAGTTCGGGGCGGTCTGGGTGAACGACCACCTGCTCCCCATCTCGTCCGAGCTGCCGCACGGCGGCTACAAGCAGTCCGGCTACGGCAAGGACATGTCCATCTACTCGATGGAGGAGTACACGCAGCTCAAGCACGTCGCGTTCAAGATCGACTAGAGTGCCACCGAATGCGGAGGCGGACTCGCGCTCGAGTCCGCCTCTACGCCGCAGTGTCTAGATTGGGCCGGTCGCGTTGCGCTCGGAGCGGTGTGCACGAACTCGGAACCCGTCTCTGCAGAATCGTGGTCGATCGCGCGCCGCTCGGCGCACCTGGCCGGAGGGCGAGTCTCGCCGTCGCCGACCGTCGTGCCTCGTTCGAGGGACGACCCGGACGGACTAAGGCAACCCGGCCGTCCTGGGGACGACGCCGCGCCGCGCCGCGACCTATCTCGACGAGAGGTCAGGAAGTCGCTTGCGCAACGACAGGGCGCGTGTCTACCAGGACGCCCGGCGCGAGGGGGAGGTACGCGCCGGGGACGTGCCCTTCCTGACCTCCGTCTCGCGGGCCTGCTCGCCGAGGCCTACGAGCCCTTCGCGTACTCCTCCGCGGCCCGGGAGTCGAACTCGTAGCCCACGGCCGGCTCGTCGCCGACGACCCACGCGTCGTGACCCGGCTCGATCACGTACGCCTGCCCCGCGCCGATGTCCTGCTCCGTCCCGTCCTCGTGGGCGACGTGCAGCGTGCCCGACACCATGACGCCGACGTGATGCACCTGGCAGCTGTCGGTGCCGGCGACCGGCTTGATGCAGTCCGACCACCGCCAGCCCGGCTCGAGGGACATGCGGGATGCGCTCGTCCCACCCATGCGGA
>CAWEJU010000016.1:0-12632 GCA_963809465.1 uncultured Actinomycetes bacterium
GAGCCTCCACACCGGGCAGCGGCTCCGTCGGCGGCCACGCAGCCAGCACCTCGACGTCCGGCAGCTCGCCCCAGGCTTCTCCCGGCAGGCGTTGCGTGGCCACGATGCGCACGCCGCAGTATCTCCGGAGGCGGTCGCGCAGCGTGCATAGTCGCCCGCGTGGTCACGGTCGTGATCCCGTTCGCGGGCGCCGAAGGCAAGACGCGCCTGCACGAGTCGCGCCGGATCCGTCGCGCGCTGGCGCATGCGATGTTCTGCGACGTCCTCGCCGCGTGCCTCGCCGTGGGCGGCACGCGCGTCGTCGACGCCGGACGAGGAGGCCGCGGCAGCGGCGCTCGAGGCCGGCGCCGAGGCTGTCTCCGATCCGGGCGGCGGGCAGGGCGCGGCGGTGAAGGCGGGTCTGGCGGGCGTCGAGCCCGGCGGCATCGTCGTCGTCAACGCCGACGTGCCGTGCGCCGTGCCGGACGACCTCCGCTCGCTGCTTGCCGCGACGCCGGCGGGCTGCCTCGCCCTCGTCGAGGCTCTCGACGGGACGACGAACGCGCTCAGCCTCCCCTCGGCGGAGGCCTTCGCGCCGCTCTACGGTCCCTCGAGCTCCGACCGCTTTCGCGCGCACGCCGTGTCTCTCGGTCTCGAGACGGTGTCCGTCGCGCTGCCGAATCTCGCCGACGACGTGGACACGATGGAGGACCTGAAGCGGCTCCAGCTGCGCGCCGGCCCGCGCACGCAGGCCTGCCTCGCCGAGCTCGAGAGGAGCCTCGTCTGAACGTCACCGTTCTCTCGGGAGGCGTGGGCGGCGCGCGGTTCGTGCGCGGGATTGTCGACGTCGCAGGCGCGCAGGCGACGAGCGTGATCGGGAACGTCGGCGACGACGTCGAGGTGCTCGGGCTCCACGTCTCGCCCGATCTCGACTCCATCCTCTACGCCCTCGCGGGCCTCGCCGACGAGCGACGCGGCTGGGGTCGGCACGACGAGAGCTGGGACGCACTCGAGACGGTCGGCGCGCTCGGTGGCGAGGACTGGTTCGCGCTCGGCGACCGCGACCTGGGGCTCCATCTCGTGCGGACGCAGGCCCTGCGGGCGGGTGAGCCGCTCTCTGCCGTGACTGCCCGGTTGGCCGAGGCGCTCGGCGTCGGACGTGCGGCTGCTGCCGGCGACCGACGACCGGCTTCGGACCTGGCTCGAGACGCCGGCGGGGACGTTCCCCTTCCAGGAGTGGTTCGTCGCGCGCGGTCACCGGGACGAGGTGGACGGCGTGCGCTTCGAGGGGGCTGAGGCGGCGCGGCCGGCGCCGGGCACGCTCGAGGCGATCGCCGGCGCAGACCTGATCCTGCTCGCGCCGAGCAACCCGTACGTCTCGCTCGGCCCGATCCTCGCCGTGGCGCGAGCTGCGCGACGCGCTCGTGCGGAGACAGGTGCCCTGCGTGGCGGTCAGCCCGCTCATCGGCGGCCGTGCCGTGAAGGGGCCCGCCGACCGGATGCTGCGGCGCCTCGCCGGGGGCACGTCGCCGCGCCACCTCGCGGGCTGCTATCCCGGCCTGATCGACGCGCTCGTCGTGGACGAGGCCGACGCGGACGACCTCGACGGCCTCGGCGACGTCCGGCCGATCGTGACCCGGACGCTGATGACCGACGCGGAGGCGCGCCGGCGGCTCGCCGAGGTCGCGCTGGGCGCGGTGCCGGCGTGAAGGTTGCGATCGTGGGAGGAACCGGCGACTTCGGGCTCGCGCTCGCGGCGCGGCTCGTCGACGCCGGCGACGAGGTCGTGATCTGCTCGCGCGACGCCGAGCGGGCGAGGGAGAAAGCAAGCGAGGTCGGTGCAGCGCGAGGCGTGACCAACGAGGAAGCCGCCGCCGGCGGTGCCGAGCTCGTCGTGCTGGCGACCAAGGCGGAAGCGGCGCTCGCGACCGCCGCAGCGCTCGCGGGCGCGCTCGGCGACACGCCGCTCCTCAGCGTCGCGAGCGAGCTTCAGTTCGCGCCCGGAGGCGCGCGGCCGGGCACGGACCCGCGTTCGCTCGCCGAGCGTGCGCAGGAGCTCGTGGGGGCGCCGGTCGTCGCCGGTCTCCACTCGCTCGCCGCCGGCAAGCTCGCGGCCGGCCGCCCCGACGAGGACGCCTTCGTCTGCGGCGACGACGCCGGCGCCAAGGACCTCGCGCTGGAGCTCGCGGCGAAGCTCGTCGCCGGCCGTGCGCTCGATGCCGGCCCGCTCGCGAGCGCGCGTGCGCTCGAGGGGATGACGGCCGTGATCGTCAACCTCAACAAGCGGTACAAGGGCCACGCCGGCCTTCGCGTCACCGGCCTCCCGTGACGGGCGTCGTCGAGATCGAAGACCCGGCCGAGCGCTCGCGCATCGCGGAGACGGTTCTCAGCGACTTGCCCGAGTGGTTCGGGATCGAGGAGTCGACGAAGGCGTACGTCGAGGCCGCGGCGAGGCTGCCAACGTTCGCGGTCGAGCCGGACGTCGGCTTCCTCTGCCTCGAGCAGCACACTCCGCGGGCGGCAGAGATCCACGTCATGGGCGTTCGCCGGGCGGACCACCGCCGCGGCATCGGACGTGCGCTCGTTGTCGAGGCCGAGCGGTGGTGCCGGGCGCACGGCATCCGCTACCTCCACGTGAAGACGCTGGGCCCTTCTCGGCCGAGCCGCGGCTACGGCGCGACCCGCGCGTTCTACGAGGCGCTCGGCTTCGTCGCGCTCGAGGAGCTGCACGGCCTCTGGGGCGAAGAGAACCCGGCTCTGATCCTCGTCAAGGACGTTGGGCCCGGCTTCTCGGTGCTTCCGGTCGAGGGCCTGCCGGAGCTGCGGGAGGGAGACGACCTCGCGGGTCTGATCGCCGAGCGAACGGAGCTCGAGACGGGGGACGTCGTCGTCGTGGCGCAGAAGGCCGTCTCGAAGGTCGAGGGCCGGGTCGTGGCGCTCGCCGGCGTCGAGGCCTCGGAGCAGGCGCGCGAGCTCGCAGGGGACGAAGCCGACGCCCGCCGCATCCAGGTCATCCTCGACGAGGCGGTCGAGCTCGTCCGCGTCCGGCCTCCTCTTCTGATCGCGCGCACCCGCCACGGCTACGTCTGCGGCTCCGCGGGTGTCGACGCCTCGAACGCGCCGGAGCGCGAGTCGGTCGTGCTCCTTCCGCTCGACCCCGACGGCTCCGCCGCCCGTCTTCGTGAGGAGCTGCGCGAGCGGACGGGCGCGGACGTCGGCGTCGTCGTCACCGACTCCTTCGGCAGGCCGTGGCGTGCCGCCACGACGGACGTCGCAATCGGCGCCGCCGGCGTGGAGGTCGTTCGCGATCTCACGGGCGAGCGCGATCCGAACGGGTACGAGCTGCACGCGACCCGGATCGCCGTCGCCGACGAGATCGCCGGCGCCGCGCAGCTCGTCTTCGGCAAGCTCGACCGCGTCCCGGTCGCCGTCGTCCGCGGCCTCGACGTGCGCGGCGACGGGCGCGGCGCCGACCTCGTCATCCCACCCGAGACGGATCTCTTCCGCTAGAACCTCCCAGGTGACCGACGCCGTCGACCAGGCGAATGCGCTCCTGCGGGAGAAGGGCTACGCGGAGCGCGATCTGGCGGTCCACACCGGTCCGCGCGGCAAGGCGCTGCTCAAGGGCAACAAGATCCTCAGCCCGCTCAGCGACGAGGCGGAGGTGGTGCTCGGTGTCGTCCGGGAGCTCGTGCCGGCCGAGGGCGAGCTCGGGGCGAAGATCTTGCGTCCCGCCGAGCTGCGCGCGAAGCTCTGACCGTGGAAGGGGAGGCCGAGCTTCGTCGCGCCGACCTCGCCTCCGACCCGCTCGAGCAGTTCAGGCATTGGTTCGCCGAGGCGGGCGCCGTGGTCGAGGTGCCGGAGGCGATGGCGCTCGCGACAGCGGCTCTCGACGGCGCGCCGTCGGTGCGCATGGTGCTGCTGAAGGGAGTCGACGAGCGCGGGCTCGTGTTCTACTCGCACTACACGTCGCGGAAGGGACGCGAGCTCGAGGAGAACCCACGGGCCGCGCTCCTCTTCCACTGGTCGCCGCTCGGCCGGCAGGTGCGGGTGGAGGGGAGGGTCGAGCGCGTCCCGGGGGAGGAGTCGGATGCGTACTTCGCCACCCGCCCGCGCGGTGCGCAGCTGGGCGCGGTCGCCTCCCGCCAGAGCGAGACACTTGCGTCACGGGCGGAGCTGTACGAGCGGCTCGCCGAGCTGGAGGACGACCTGGGCGGGGGCGAGGCGCCGCGGCCGCCGACCTGGGGCGGCTGCCGACTCGTGCCGACGGCGTGGGAGTTCTGGCAGCACCGCGCCTCCCGCCTGCACGATCGCTTTCGCTACGAGCGCGAGTCGTCGGGAGCCTGGCGGATCGAGCGTCTCTTCCCGTAGCCCAGGCTGCGGCGGAGCGCCGCGAGCCGCTCGTCCCAGGCGGCGCCGACCGAGACCATCCACTCGACCGCGTCCTCCAACGGCGCGGGGGTAACGGCGTAACGCGTCTCGCGCCCCGCGCGAGTCGCGTGCAGCAGGCCGGCGTCCGCCAGCGTCGAGAGCTGCTTGGCGACGGCCTGCCGCGTGACCGGCAGCTCGGCCGCGAGCTCAGTTGCGGTCGCCGTCCCTCGCGTCGCCACCGCCTCGATGAGCGAACGGCGCCCGGCATCGCCGAGCGCGGCGAAGACGCGGTCTACGCCGCCGCCAGCGCCGTCCACGCGAAGGCGCGCAGCTCGAGAGCGGGCGCCACGTCCGGCGAGGACTCGACGACACGCACGAGCGTGCCCGTCTCCGACGTCTCGAGCTCGATCACGACGCTCCCGCCGTCCGCCCAGTCCAGGACGAGCCGCCGTTCTTCCTCTAGCTCGCGCACAACCGCTCGACGCTCGTCGCCGTCTCCCCAACGGAACACTCCCTCGCCGCCGGGGCGCGCGTCCAGCTCGACCTCCGATGCGAACCACTCCTCGAGCCGCTCCGGCTCCGTCAACGCCTCCCAGACCTCGTCGGGCGTCTCCGGCACGACGACCTCCCGCTCCACGTCCATCACGCCTCCATTCCAATCGACGCGCAACCTGGCAGTTGCGTGTAACGTGCAACCGGTGAGTAGCGTATCGAATCACCTCGTGCCGATGGTGGTGGAGTCCGACGGCCGCTTCGAGCGCTCGTTCGACATCTTCTCGCGGCTCCTGCGAGAGCGAATCGTCTTTCTCGGCACGGAGGTCGAGGCGTCGTCGGCCAACCTGATCGTGGCCCAGCTCCTGTTCCTCGAGGCGGAGGATCCGGACAGCGACGTGCGGCTCTACCTCAACTCGCCGGGCGGCGACGCATACGCCGGCATGGCCATCTACGACGCCATGCAGTACGTGCAGCCGGACGTGCAGACCTACTGCGTCGGGATGGCGATGTCCGCCGCGGCGATGCTGCTTGCAGGCGGGGCTCCCGGCAAGCGCTTCGTCCTGCCGAACTCGAAGGTGATGATCCACCAGGGCTCGGGAGGGTTCAGGGGGACGCCGGCCGACATCCAGATCGCGGCGCGCGAGATCCTCTCTATGACGCGCCGCTACGCGGAGGTGATCGCCCACCACTCGGGACGCGACGTCGAGCAGGTGGAGCGCGACATCGACCGGGATCGCTTCCTGGGACCGGACGAGGCGGTCGAGTACGGGATCGCGGACTCCGTCGTCGCCGCGCGAAACGGCAGCGGCGAAGGAGGCTAGGAATCCGGCCCCTCCCAGGCGACGCTGTCGCCGAGGATCTCGTCGATCCGCTCGAGCGTCCCGGCATCCAGCTCGACGCCCGAGGCGCCGGCATTGTCCTCGACCTGCTCCGGCCGCGACGCCCCGATGATGGCCGCGGCGACGTTGTCCTCCCGCAGCACCCACGCGAGTGCGAGCTGGGCCATCGTCAGGCCGAGCTCGTCGGCCACCGCACCAAGCTGCTGGACGCGTTCGAGGAGCTGCTCGTCGAGGGCGCGCTCCATGAAGCCGCCCATCGACTGGGAGGTCGCCCTCGTCCCCTCGGGCAGCGGCTCTCCGGGCTTGTACTTCCCGGTCAGGACGCCCTGGCCCAGCGGTGACCAGACGATCTGCGAGATCCCGAGCTCCCGCGACGCCGGGATGACGTCGCGCTCCGGGCCGCGCCAGATCATCGAGTACTGCGGCTGGCTCGACACGAAGTGCTCGACGCCGTCCATCGCCTGCGCCTCCCGGATCTTCTCCTCCGGCCACTCGCTGAACCCGAGATAGCGGGCCTTGCCCTGGCGCACCACCTCTGTTAGCGCCGCCATCGTCTCCTCGAGCGGGGTGTCCCAGTCGTACCGGTGGCACTGGTAGAGATCGACGTAGTCCGTACGGAGGCGGCTCAGGGATGCCTCGAGCTGTGTGAAGACCTGCTCGCGAGACAGCCCTCTCCCTCCGTCGGGCATCGGCCAGAAGAGCTTCGTGGCGAGCACGTACGAGTCCCGGGGGCGGTCGGCGAGCACCTCGCCGAGGAACTCCTCGGCGGCGCCGCGCGAGTACACGTTCGCGGTGTCGATGAAATCGATCCCCACCTCGAACGCCTTCGCCACGCACGCCTCGGCGCGCTCGCGCTCGACCCCGCCGCCGTACGTCAGCCACGACCCGAGGGCAATCTCGGACACCATCAGGTCGCTCGAGCCGAGTTGCCGACGCCGCATGCGCCTGACGCTAACGGCTAGCGTCCGGTCTGTGCCGCAGCTGAACGCGATCGGAATCGTCTCTTCCGACATGCGCCGCTCGGTCGCGTTCTACGGACAGCTCGGGATCGAGTTCCCCGAGGGCAACGGCCATGTCGAGGTGACGCTCCCGAGCGGCGTGCGCCTCATGCTGGACTCCGAGGAGGTCGTCCGCAGCTTCCGGCCGGATTGGACGCCGGCGAGTGGGAACCGGCTCGCGCTCGCCTTCGAGTGCGACAGCCCCGCGGAGGTGGACGAGCTGTACGCCCGCGTGGTCGCGGCCGGGTTCGACGGCGAGAAGGAGCCGTGGGACGCCTTCTGGGGCCAGCGCTACGCGCAGCTCAGCGACCCCGACGGCGTGCCGGTTGACCTGTTCGCGACGCTCTGACGGAGTCGCTGGTCGAAGAGCAGGTCGAGCTTGCGCCCGGCCTGGGGCTCTCGATCCTCCGGCCGCCGAGCGCGGAGGAGCTGATCGACGAGGCGGCGTTCGACGAGGAGGAGTTCCTGCCCTACTGGGCCGAGCTCTGGCCGAGCGGTCTCGCCCTCGCGCGGCATGTCGCCGTGCGCGAGCTGCGTGGCCTGCGCGTGCTCGAGCTCGGCTGCGGTCTCGGATTGCCGGCTCTCGCCGCTGCGCTCCGCGGCGCGGACGTGCTCGCGACGGACTGGGCGGAGGAGGCGATCGAGCTTCTGCGGCGTAACGCCGAGCGCAACGGCGTCTTCGTGCGCGTCGCCCGGGTCCGCTGGAGCGAGCCCGAGCCGCTCCTTCGCGCCGCGCCGTGGGATCTCGTCCTCGGCGCCGACCTCCTCTACGAGGCGCGCAACGCCGAGCAGCTCGCGGACCTCCTCCCCGAGCTCGGCGGCGAGGTGCTGCTCGCCGAGCCAGGTCGCCCGTACGCGAAGGAGCTCCTCGAGCGGTTCCGCGCCGAGCCGGTCGGGGAGCGGATCTACCGGCTTCAGTAGCCGGCCGGCGCGGACGCCTGCAGCCGCGCCCGCGCCGCCTCGCAGAGCACCACACCGGCGGCGACGGCGACGTTGAGGCTGTCGACAGGGCCGTGGGCCGGGACCGCGACCCGCTCGGCGGCGGCTTCCAGCCACACGCCCGGCAGCCCGTGGCGTTCGCCCCCGAACGCGACCGCGACGGCGCCGGCATACGACGGAGCCCAGTACGGCGTCGGCCCGGCGGGCGTCGTGGCGACGAGGCGGATCCCGCGCTCGCCGAGCCAGGCGAGCACCCGTTCGGTCGTTGCGGTGACGCACGGCAGCCCGAAGACCGCGCCGACAGAGCCGCGGATCGCGTCGCGGTGGAACACGTCGGTGCGCGGGTCGGCGACGATGAGCGCATCCACGCCGGCGGCGCAGGCCGTCCGCGCGATCGCGCCGAGGTTCCCTGGCCGCTCGATTGCGACGGCGACGGCGACGAACGACTCCCGGGGCGGATCGAGCAGGTCGAGCTCCGTGGGCGGACGCCGGACCACGGCGAGCAGGCCGTCCGGCCGCCGCCCCGTCAGGCTCGCGAACGCCGCCGCGCCGAGCTCGACCACGTCTGCCCCGCGTCGCTCGGCGGCGGCGACGAGATCGGCGTCGCGATTGCCGGCGAGCAGCTCGGGCGCGACGTACAGCTCGGACACGAGAGCCCCGGCGGCGCACGCTGCGCGCAATGCGCGAGCTCCCTCCACCACGCAGAGCTCGCCAGCACCACGGCGCGCAAGCCGGCGCACGGCCTTCAGCCGGACGTTCGCGGAGCTCACGATGAGAGGACGTCGTGCCACGTACCACCTCGAGGTAGGAGACGCAGCGGCGATGCGTTGCTTCGCTGCGACGGCGGCTGGTGAGCGCGCTACCTCGACACGACGGGCGCAGGGTAGCGGCCACGCCGCCCCCGCACAAGCGCGCTAGCCTGCTGAGCCGTGTTCGCCGCGCTCGCGCTGACGATTTCGCTGGCCCTCGCGCCGAAACCGCACATCGTCTGGAAGCCGATCCCGTACGGCCCCCAGCGGAAGGCGGAGATGGCGGCGTACGCCGGGAAGCATTACGGCATCCACTCCTGGCGGCTCCAACCGAAGGTGATCGTCGAGCACTACACGGGGAACAACAGCTTCTCGGCGGCGTGGAACACGTTCGCGGCCGACACGCCGGATCCGGAGCTGGGCGAGCGTCCCGGCACGTGCGCGCATTTCGTCATCGACCGGGACGGGACGATCTACCAGCTCGTGCGGCTGAACGTCATGTGCCGGCACACCGTCGGGCTCAACTACGTCGCGATCGGGATCGAGCACGTCGGGACCTCCGACGGCGAGATCCTCCACGACCCGGCGCAGCTCCGCTCCTCACTCGAGCTCACGGCCTGGCTCGTCGGTCACTTCCACATCAGGATCCGCAACGTGATCGGACACAACGAGAGCCTCTCGAGCCCGTACCACAAGGAGCTGTACAAGCCTTGGGCCCACCAGACGCACGCCGACTGGAAGCACGCCGACATGCAGATCTACCGCGCGAAGCTCCGGACCCTTCTCCTCGCAGACGCCGCGCGGTAACATCGCGGCCATGCCGCGCTACATGGTCGTCCGCAGCTTCGAGGTCGGCGAGGACCAGATGCCGCCGCTCGGTCGTCGCTCACGCGAGCTCGTCGAGGGCGAGTTCGCCGAGATCACCTGGGAGCACAGCCACGTCGTCGTCGACGACGAAGGGCTCGTGCACACGTACTGCGTCTACGCCGCGCCAACCGAGGAGATCGTCCGCGAGCACTCGAAGAAGCTCGGCAAGCACACGATCGACGAGCTGCACGAGATCGCCGGCGACGTGACGCCTGCCGACTTCCCGGCCGTCTAACGGCTCGCTAGCTCGACTCGCCGGTGCCGAGCCCGAGCAGGCTGGCGTCGTCCATGTGGAGGTACACCTGCTGCGCGACGGCGAGCCGCTTACGGAGGAAGCGGACGCGCTCGAGGTCGTCCGCCGGAGTCATGTCGAGCGCCTCCTTGTACAGCGCGACGGCGAGCTGCTTCGCCCAGCCGCGCTCCGCCTCTTCCGCCGCCGAGACGAAATGGCCGACGGCGCGCTCGAGGTCGCCGGCGCCGCGCCAGTGGCGAGCGAGCGCAGCACCGGCCTCGCCGACCTCGGGCGTCGACTGCTCGATGAACTCGGCGATGTGGCGATGCCCGTCGCGCCGGCGGGCGCGCGGCTGGAGGTCGTAGGCCACGTCGCGGATGAGGACGTGCTTGAACGCCCATTGCTCGTCGCCCTCGATCCGGGAGACGGTGTCCCGGCGGACCAGGTCCCGCCGCTCGAGCGCGGCAAGGGCGTCGCGGAGACAGGTCGGGTCGCGCGTGATCCGTTCGAGCGCGCCGCGCCAGAAGACCCGGCCGCTGATCGAGGCGTCGAGGATCACCTCGCGCTCATCGGCCGGCAGGGCATCGAGGCGTGCGGCGACGAGCCCGCGGATCGTCGTCGGCAGGCTCTCCGCCTCGCCGTTGCCGCCGCGCTCGCTCATGACCGCAGCCAGCTGCTCGATGAAGAGCGGGTTGCCTTCCGCGATCTCGGCGACCTGAGCGGCCTTCGCGTCGGCGCCGAGCAGATGGAGCGCGAGCTCCGCAGCGTCCGTGCCGCCCAGCGGCTCGAGCGGGAGCGCGTTGTAGGCGACCAGTCCGCCGCCCCACTGAGGTCGCAGGTCGAGCAGCTCGGGCCGGGCGAGCGTGAGGAGCAGGACCGGCAGGTCGTGCAGGCGTGCGGCCAGGAGCTCGAGCAGGTCGAGGAGCGCGGAGTCGGCCCAGTGGATGTCCTCGAAGACGAACGCCGTCGGCTCGTCTCGCGCGCCCGCCTCGATGAAGACACGTACGGACTGGAAGAGGCTGTCGCGGTCGGGCGCCGTCGTCTTCGTCTCGAAGCCGAGCAGGATCGCGAGGTGACCGGCGACGGCCTCGGCTTCCTCCCTGCCGACGAGCCGCTCCACGAGGGTGCGTAGCTTCCCGGTCGCCACCTCGACGTCGTCGCTGTCGAAGATGCCGGCGAGCTCCTTCACCTGCATCGCGAACGCCCCGTACGCGCTGCGCTCGCGATACGGCAGGCAACGGCCGCGGACGATCCGGCCGCCGCGCGAGGCGATGCGCTGCATGAATTCCGCCGAGAGCCGCGACTTCCCGACCCCCGATGGGCCGAGCACGGTGACGAGGTGCGGGCGGCGTTCGAGCTTGACGCGCTCCCACGTCGTGTCGAGCAGGTCGACCTCCCTGCCGCGCCCGATGAACGGCGTGCTCGACAGGTTCCGCTCGCCCGTCGCCGAAAGCGCGGCCACTGCGCGCCAGGCTTCGATCGGCGCCGACTTCCCTTTCGCCGTCACCGCCTCGAGGGGCTCGTACTCGATGGCGGCGCGAGTGGCGCGGTACGTCTCGTCGCCGACTGCGATCTCCCCGACCGGCGCATGCTGCTGCAGGCGCGACGCGGTGTTCACGACGTCACCGGCGACCATTGCCTCGCCGAGCGCGGGCCGCGCCGAGAGGGTGACGACCGCTTCGCCGGTGTTCACGGCGCCCCGGATGCGGAGCTCGAGCTCGGGTTGCTCCGCGTTGAGCGCCGCCACCGCGTCGCGGACCGCCAGAGCCGCGCGGACTGCCCGCTCGGGGTCGTCCCCGTGGGCCGTCGGCGCACCGAAGACGGCCATGACCGCGTCGCCGACGAACTTCTCCACGACCCCGCCGAAGGACTCCAGCTCGTCGCGCACCGTTCCGTGATACGGCGTGAGGATCGCGCGCACGTCCTCGGGATCGAGCTGTTCCGAGCGCGCCGTGAAGCCCACGAGGTCGACGAAGACGACGCTGACGATCCGACGTTCCTCGCGGCGCGGCGCCTCCTCCTCTAGCGAAGCTCCGCAGGCGAGGCAGAAACGGGCGATCTCTGGGTTCTCCTGGCCGCACGCGGTGCAGACGGACATGTCCCCATCCTGGCAGCGTTCCGGTTCCGCAGCAACGGATTCGGACTTCGAGCGTTCTCGGATTGCGTCACGCTCGGCAGGCAGCGCAGTGCAGGTCGTACGTGTTGGCGGACGTGCCGGCCTTGTACTGGCTCGTGTCGGTGACCGTCACGCTCCCGCCCGCGTGGCCAGGCGCAACGATCGGCACGACTTGGACCGGCGGGTCGACCCCGGCCGGGCCGACCCAATTGGCGAAGAAGCCGCCGTCCAGCGCCGGGTTCGGCGTGAGCGTGCCGGGGAAGAGCTGGAGCTCGAGCGTGCGCGCGTGAATCTTGCCCTTGACCGTCAGCGTTGCGGCCGTCAGCGGTGGGGGCTGCGGCGGCTGGGTCGCACAGGTTGGGGCAATGATCGCCGTCGCCTGGCCGGTGCCCGACACCACGCCCTTCGCGTCGACGTCGAGCGTAAGGGTCGTCTGGTATTCGTCGTGACATGGATTGCCGGGCACCGGCAGCGATCCGATGCTGTGCATCGTCCCCTTCCAGTGCGAGAGCGCGTAAGCGGGTGTCCCGCGCGGCGAGGGCACTACGACGACGAGGCCGCTCATCCGCTTGTCGACCCGGTAGGGATAGCGCCCGGGTACGACGAGGCGGAGAGCCTTGGACCCGCCCGGCCGAAGAGTGAATGGCCGCCAGCCTTTGGTCGCGCTCACGACTGTGTGAGGGAGCTTGCCGCGGTCGGACCACGACACCCGTGACCCGGCTGCGACTGTGAGCTTCGGCGGGCTCAGCGACCGATCCGTGACAGTCACGCGCGGCTGGACGGACGCCGAGAACGCTCCCGCAACGCCCGTGACAGCCACGAGGCCGACGAGGCCTGCCCGCATCGGCCGAGCATACAGACCTGCGCCGCGGCCGATGACCCCGCCGAACGGGCGGCCCGCTAGGAACAGCCCGTGTTAGTCCCGCAGTCGCGGCACGTGTAGCAGCTGCCGGTGCGCACCATCCGGCCACCGCAGCGGGCGCATTCGACAGCGTCCTCCCACGAGTTGAAGAGGGCCGTCTGGCCGGGCGGTGGCGCCTCGACGGG